>CAWARC010000021.1:0-322921 GCA_963784325.1 uncultured Alphaproteobacteria bacterium
CAGGCGGAGCTGCAAATGATCCTGCAGGTTGGTGCCGACACCGGGCCGGTCGGCGACGACGTCGATGCCGTGCTCGCGCAATTGCGCCGCCGGTCCGATGCCGGACAACAGCAGGAGTTGCGTCGAGCCGATCGAGCCGGCGGAGAGGATGACCTCGCCGCGGCAACGCGCGCTGCGGGTGACGCCATTCTGCCGCCAGCGCACGCCGGTTGCGCGCTTGCCGTCAAAGATGATGCCTTCGGCGAGGCAGCCGGTTTCCAGCCGCAGGTTGGAGCGATGCAGCACCGGCTTGAGAAAGGCGCGCGCAGTCGAGACGCGGCGGCCGCGCTTCTGATTGACGTGAAAGGCGCAGATGCCTTCATTGTCGCCGCGATTGAAGTCGGGGATGGATTTGATGCCGGCCTGTTCGGCGGCGGCGCGGAACGCGTCGAGCAGATCCCAGCGCACGCGCGGCGCTGAAATATGCCATTCGCCGCCGACCGAGTGCGTGTGGCTTTCGCCGAGGAAATGATTTTCGTGCCGTTTGAAATACGGCAGCACGTCGTCCCAGCCCCAGCCGGCAAGCCCGAGCTGGCGCCAATGGTCGTAGTCGGCGGCCTGGCCGCGCATATAGATCATGGCATTGATGGCGGAGGAGCCGCCGATCACCTTGCCGCGCGGATAGTTCAAGCTGCGCCCGTTCAGTCCCGGCTCCGGCTCGGTCTTGAACATCCAATCCGAGCGCGGATTGCCGATCGCGAACAGATAGCCGACCGGGATATGAAACCAGATCCAGTTGTCGCGGCCGCCGGCCTCGAGGAGGAGCACGCGTTTGTCGGCGTCGGCCGATAGCCGGTTGGCGAGCAGGCAGCCCGCCGAGCCGGCGCCGACGATGATGTAGTCGTATTCGCCTGCGATCGCCTCGGTGCCGGCCACGCTTCACCCCGCATCTTCGCTGCAAAACTTGCCGGCGAAGATAGCAGCGTCGCCGAGGGTGGAAAGGGGTTGTGGGGCTCTGCTTCGCCGTGGACGAAGCCAGCCGCGCGGAATCGCGTGTTGTCCCGGTAAATCGCCGCGGACTATGGTTTGCGATGGATTCGCCGCCATCACCCACGGTCAAGCACGCAACGGCGTGGGGCGTCACCTGCGGCGCCGGCGCCGCCTTGTTCTGGGCGCTCGGCTTTGTCGCCGCCCGCCAAGGCGTGACGGTGGGCCTCTCGCCGCTGGTTCTGGCGCTGCATCGCTACGTCTGGCCGGGTCTTGCGCTCATTCCCGTCATCGCGGCCAATGGTTTTGGCGATCTCGGCGGCATGGGCTGGCGGCGCGGTATCGCCATTACATTCTTTGGCGGCCTGCCGCTCGCGCTGTGGAGCTATTTTGGCTACGTCTACGTGCCGCTCGGCCATGGCGCCATCATCCAGCCGTCCTGCGCCGCGCTTGGCGGCCTCGTTCTGGCGCGCCTCATCGTCAAGGAGCCGCTGCCGCCGCGGCGCATCGTCGGCGCGCTGGCGATGCTCGCCGGCCTTTCGGTGATCGGCGCCGAGGCGCTGCGCACAATGGGCGGGCAAGCCGTGCTGGGCGACCTGATGTTCGTCGCCGCCGGCAGCTTTTTTGCGGTGTTTGGCATGCTGCTGCGGCTGTGGCGCATTTCGGCGCTGCCGGCGGTCGCGGTGACCAGCGTGCTGTCGCTCGCCGGCCTGCCGTTCCTGTTGTTCGAGTTTGATAATTTTCTGGCCGCCGGATGGTCGGAAAACCTGATGCAGGCGGTGGTGCAGGGCGCCTTTGCCGGCGCCGGCGCGGTCTATTTATTTACCCGCGCCGTCATTCTGCTTGGCGTCGGCCGTGCCGCGTTGTTTCCAGCGCTGGTGCCGCCGTTCACGCTGTTGATCGGCTATCTGACGCTCGGCGAGGTGCCGAGCGTATCGCAGTTTATCGGCTTGGCGATTGTGTTGATCGGTTTTCGCCTGACCCAGCAGGGCTAGTCATTCCGGGACCGAGCGAAGCTTGCCGCTTCGCGGCAATCCGGAATGACGGGAGGAAAATCACGCTGCCTTGCGGCTTGCCAGGAATTCACCCATGCGGTCGAGCGCCTTCAAGATATTCTCGGTCGAATTGGCGTAGGATACGCGCATATAGCCTTCGCCGAGAATGCCGAAATCCGGCCCGCCGATCAGCGCGACGCCGGCGTCTTCGAGGAGCGACGAGGCCAGCGCCTTCGCCTTCCAGCCGGTGCGCTTGATATTGGGGAAGGCATAGAACGCGCCCTTCGGCGTGGCGCAGGAAATGCCGGGCAATTTGTTCAGGCCGGCCACCACGATTTTGCGCCGGCGGTCGAATTCGGCGACCATCTCGGCCACTTCGTCCTGCGGTCCGGTCAGCGCCGCAAGCCCGGCATATTGCGCCGAGGCGTTGACGCAAGAGTGCAGGTTCACCGCGAGCTTGCGCGCGTGGTCGTAGAGTTTTCCGGGCCACACCGCATAGCCGAGCCGCCAGCCGGTCATGGCATAAGTCTTCGACCAGCCATTGAGCAGGATGAGACGATCGCGGATCGACGGATAGCCGAGCAAACAAACATGGCTCTCGCCGTCATAGACCATATGGTCATAAATCTCGTCCGACATTACGGCGACGTCGGGGAAACGCTCGAGTCCGGCGACGAGCTTGTCGACCTCGCTCTTCGGCGTCACGCCGCCGGTCGGATTCGCGGGCGAATTGACGATCAGGAGCCGCGTCTGCGGCGTGATCAGCTTCAGCGTCTCCTCGGCGGAGAAGGCGAAATTATTCTCTTCGCGGATCGGCACCGGGATCGGCCGCGCGCCGGTGAATTCGATCATCGAGCGATAGATCGGAAAGCCGGGGTCGGGATAAAGGATATCGGCGCCCGGTTCGCCGAACATCATGATCGACATGAACATGGTCGGCTTGCCGCCGGGCAGGATCATCACCTCGTCGGGCGACACCTTGACTGCATAGCGCTTGTGAAGATTGGCGGCGACCGCTTCGCGCAACGGCAGAATGCCGACCGCTGGCGTATAGCCATGGTGACCATCGCGCAATGCTTTGATCGCCGCCTCGACGATGAAATCCGGCGTGCGGAAATCGGGCTGACCGATGCCGAGATTGATAATGTCGCGGCCGGCGGCGGCAAGCTGCATGGCGCGCGCCAGCACGGCGAAGGCGTTCTCTTCGCCGATGCGATCGAAAGCAGCGATGGTTTTCAGCATGGCGTTTCCCCGAACCGGATTTTTCGCGGCAATTCAACCCAATCTGCCGCCAAAAGCAAACCCGGTTCGGAGCGGTGTGGCAGCGCGACTGCCCGGGAAAGGAGAAGCCCCGGACCAGGTCCGGGGCTTCTGGCTCACCCAAACGTAAATAACGTCGGGTTCTTAGTAGCCTTGGTTGAACATGGCGCCGGACTGGTAGGACTCGGCCGTTCCCGTGCGAGCCGCGCCGTTCGGGTAATGCTCGACCTGGCTGTTGTAATAGTCCTGCGGCTGGCGAGACAAACGCTGGGCAAAGGCCGGCGTCGCAAGCGTCGCGACGACAAGGGCCGAAAAGGCCAGTTTGGTTGCGAGGGAATTCATCTTTGCATTCTCCATTACGATCGCCCGTGCCGCTTAACTACCCATCATTTTGCAGCGCACAAGAGCGGAGTCGTCACGCCGATGTCACAACTTTTTTATTTAAGATCAGAGCTTTAAGTGGAATATTTTCACGGTCTACCCAATTCTGGTTATTGCATTGCGGTAAGGACAGAAAGGGTGGAATAAAACTGCTTTTGGCGACAATGAATTACGTGTGACATGGGGAGATCGCACCCTACCCGCGGCCACGATCGTTCGCGGCGACGTAAACTCGCTATATCTACCGAATAAGACCCCCGGCATTGCGCAAGACGCATTGCCGACCGGGGCTGCCCGGACGAGTCGCGGAGCGACTAATGACAAAAAATGGCAAGTCTCAGAGTCGGACGGAGCGCCGTCTGCGGTCTCAGCTCTGGTTCGACAATCCCGACAATCCGGGCATGACCGCGCTCTATCTCGAGCGCTATCTCAATTACGGCCTGAGCCGCGAGGAGCTGACATCCGGCAAGCCGATCATCGGCATCGCGCAAACAGGCTCCGACCTCAGTCCGTGCAACCGTCATCACCTCGAGCTGGCGCATCGCGTGCGCGAGGGTATTCGGACCGCGGGCGGCATTGCCTTTGAGTTTCCGGTGCATCCGATTCAGGAGACCGGCAAGCGGCCGACGGCGGCGCTCGATCGCAATCTCGCTTATCTCGGTCTCGTCGAAGTGCTGTTCGGCTATCCGATCGACGGCGTGGTGCTGACGACCGGCTGCGACAAGACCACGCCCGCTTGCCTGATGGCGGCCGCCACCGTCAACACTCCGGCGATCGTGCTGTCGGGCGGCCCGATGCTGGACGGCTATCACGACGGCAAGCTCGCCGGCTCCGGCACGGTGTTATGGCAGGCGCGCCAGGACGTGGCCGCCGGCAAGATCGACTACGACGAGTTCATCGACATTGCGGCGTCGTCGGCGCCGTCGATCGGCCATTGCAACACCATGGGCACGGCGTCGACCATGAACGCCTTGGCCGAGGCGCTCGGCATGTCGCTGCCGGGCTGCGCCGCCATCCCGGCGCCCTATCGCGAGCGCGCGAAGATCGCCTACGAGACCGGCCTGCGCGCGGTGGAAATCGTCCGCGAAGATCTCAAGCCGTCCGACATCCTCACGCGCGCCGCCTTCGAAAACGCCATCGTTGCCTGTTCGGCGATCGGCGGCTCGACCAACGCGCCGATCCATCTCATTGCGCTAGCGCGGCACGTCGGCGTGCGGCTCGACATCGAGGACTGGGAGAAAATCGGCTACGACGTGCCGCTCCTCGTCAACATGCAGCCGGCCGGCGAATATCTCGGCGAGGAATATTATCGCGCCGGCGGCCTGCCGGCGGTGCTGCACGAACTCCACGCCGCCAAACGCCTTCATGGCGACGCGCTGACCGTCAACGGCAAGACCGTTGGCGAAAACGTGGCGCGGGCGAAAGCCACCGATGCCAAGGTGATCTGGCCCTACGACAAGCCGATGAAGGCCAAAGCCGGCTTCAAAGTGCTGCGCGGCAATCTGTTCGATTCCGCCATCATGAAGACGAGCGTGATCGCGGACGAATTCCGCCAACGCTATCTGTCCAACCCGAAAGATCCGAATGCCTTCGAAGGCCGCGCCGTGGTGTTCGATGGACCCGAGGACTATCACGCGCGCATCGACGATCCCGCGCTCGGCATCGACGAACACACGATCTTGTTCATGCGCGGCGTCGGCCCGATCGGCTATCCCGGCTCGGCCGAGGTGGTGAACATGCAGCCGCCGGCCGCGCTGATCAAAAAAGGCGTCACGGCGCTAGCCTGTGTCGGCGACGGCCGGCAGTCCGGCACGTCCGGCTCGCCGTCGATCCTCAACGCCTCGCCGGAAGCCGCCATCGGCGGCGGGCTGGCGCTCCTGCAAACCGGCGACCGCGTCCGCATCGATCTCAACAAGGGCACCGCCGATATGCTGATCTCCGACGAGGAATTGGCGGCGCGGCGAGAAGCGTTGCAAAAGAGCGGCGGCTATCATTATCCGCCGAGCCAGACGCCATGGCAGGAAATCCAACGCGGCATGGTCGAGCAGCTCGCGGCGGGCATGGTGCTGCAGCCCGCGGTCAAATATCAGCGCGTGGCGGAGAAATTCATACCGCGCGATAATCATTAGCTTGGGTGCGCCACCATGTCCGAAAACCGTCCTTCGACCGCCGATAAGCGCAAGACCTTTCGCAAGCTGCACGAAGCGGGCTGCTTCGTCATACCCAATCCGTGGAACGCCGGCAGCGCGCGCTATCTGCAAGGTCTCGGTTTTCCGGCGCTGGCGACCACGAGTTCGGGCTATGCCCATTCGCAGGGTTTTGCCGACGGCGCCTTGAGCCTGGAGCAAGTGCTGGAACATTTCCGCGAGATTGCGGACGCGACCGACGTCCCGCTCAATGCCGATTTCGAAGACGGGCTTGCCGGCGATCTCGACGGACTGGCGGAGAACGTGACGCGCTGCATCGCGACCGGTGTCGCCGGACTGTCGATCGAGGATTCGCCCAACGACGGTCGCATGCCGCTTTATGATCTCGATACGGCGGTGACGAGAATTAAAACCGCACGGGCCGCGATCGACCGCGCCGGTAGCGAGGTGCTGCTTACCGGCCGCGCTGAGGGTTTTATTCGCGGCGTGCCCGATCTCGATGACGTGCTTCGCCGCCTCAAAGCCTATGCCGCGGCCGGGGCGGATTGCCTTTATGCGCCGGGCATCAAAACGCGCGAACAGATCGAAGCGGTGGTCAAGGCGGTGGCGCCGAAGCCGATAAATTTTCTCAACAGCGGCGCGTTCGGCTTCACGGTGAAAGACCTCGCGGCAATGGGCGTGCGCCGGATCAGCGTCGGCGGCTCGCTCGCCCGTGTCGCCATGCATGCCTTTATTCGCACCGCGACCGAGATTGCCAAGGACGGCAAATTCGACGGCTTCGCTGGGCTGATCTCCAACCCCGAGCTGAACAAGTTCTTCAGCGAAGATCGCAAGAAGTTTTCGTCATGACTGCCTCCGAACCTCACCCGGAAACCGGCCAGCCGGTCGGGCTTCCGGTGGCCGATCCAACGCCGGCGCCGCGGCCCGGCCCGGTGACTCTGAAGGGACGCTACGGCCGGCTTGAGAAACTGGGTCCCGAACACGCCGCCGATCTGTGGGCAGTGTTCGCCGGCCACGACGAGGTGTGGACCTATATCGCGGCCAATGGACCGTTCGTCGCCGAGGATGAGTTTTTCGCCTACGTCGACAAGCTCGCGGCGTCGGAAGACCCCTACGCTTACGCCATCGTCGATCCATCGGACCGTCCCGTCGGCTATGTGACGCTGCTGCAAATCGTGCCGCAGCATCGGGTCATCGAGGTCGGCCATGTGCTCTACTCGCCGACGCTGCAGAGGACGCCGCTCGGTACCGAAACCCAATACCTTTTGGCGCGTTACGTTTTCGAGACTTTGGGCTACAGGCGCTACGAATGGAAATGCGATGCGCTCAATGCGCCATCCCGGCGCGCGGCGTTGCGCTACGGCTTCGTTTACGAAGGAACATTCCGCCAATACATGATCGCCAAAGGCCGCAATCGCGACAATTCCTGGTTTTCCATGCTCGACAGCGAGTGGCCAGGGCGCAAGCGCAACTTCGAGCGCTGGCTCGATACGGCGAATTTCGACCGCGAAGGCCGCCAGAAACTTAGCCTCGCGGCATTGAACGAGCAGAAGGGTTCGAGACCATGAGCGGCAGAGTGCAAAATAAAGTCGCGCTGGTCACCGCCGCCGGACAGGGCATCGGCCGCGCCATCGCCGAGGCGCTGATCGCCGAAGGCGGTATCGTCATCGCCACCGACGTTGCCGCAGACAAGGTCGCGGACCTCAAAGCAAAGCTGCGGCAAAAGCTCGACGTACGCGCGCCGGACGAGATCGCCGCTCTGGAAAAGTCGGTGGCGCGGGAGTTCGGCGCGCTCGACATTCTGGTCAATTGCGCCGGCTACGTCGCCAACGGCTCGGTCCTCGATTGCACCGACAAGGACTGGGATTTCTCTTTCGACCTCAACGTCAAATCGATGCACCGCACGATCAAGGCGTTCTTGCCGGCCATGCTGGGAAAGAAATCGGGCTCGATCGTCAACATCTCCTCCGCGGTGTCGTCGATCCGCGGCGTACCCAACCGCTACGCCTATGGCGCGACCAAGGCTGCCGTGATCGGCTTGACCAAGTCCGTTGCCGCCGACTTCATCAAGCAGGGCATCCGCTGCAACGCCGTCTGTCCCGGCACGATCAAATCGCCGTCGCTCGAGGAGCGCATCGCGACGGCGTCGAAAGAAACCGGCAAATCGACCGATGCGGTACGGCAGGATTTCATCGGCCGCCAGCCGATGGGCCGGCTCGGCACGGCGCAGGAAGTCGCCGCACTCGCCCTCTTCCTTGCCAGCGACGAGGCAAGTTACATTACCGGCCAGGCGCATCTCGTCGATGGCGGGATGGCGCTGTAAGATAAACCGTCATCCTGAGGCGGCCGCTTAGCGGCCCTCGAAGGATGTCGGCCGAGGCGTTCGGGCCGTCGCCCTTCGAGGCTCGCTTCGCTCGCTCCTCAGGGTGACGGAAAGTTCGCATGCACGTTCTTATCACCGGCGCCGCCGGCATGATTGGGCGCAAGCTCACCGCGCGCCTCGTGGCTGATGGCGCGCTCAATGGCCGCCCGATCGAGAAGCTCACGCTGATCGACGTCGTCGCCCCGCAACGACCCGAAAAATTTTCCGGCAAAGCCGAGGCCGCCGCAGCCGATATCGCTGATCCGGCGACCGTGCGCGCCACCGTCGCCGGCCGGCCCGATGTAATCTTCCATCTCGCCGGCGTGGTGTCCGGCGAGGCCGAGCTCGATTTTGAAAAAGGCATGCGGGTCAATCTCGACGGCTCGCGCGCGCTGTTCGAAGCCGTTCGCGCGCTGGGCTATCGCCCGCGGCTGGTTTTCACCTCGTCGATTGCAGTATTTGGCGCGCCGTTTCCGCCGGCGATTGGCGATGACTTTCACTTAACCCCGCTGACGTCGTACGGCACGCAGAAGGCAGCAACCGAGCTTCTGCTCGCCGATTACACCCGCCGTGGCTTTCTTGACGGCGTCGGCATCCGGCTGCCGAGTATCGTGGTGCGGCCTGGCCGGCCGAACAAAGCGGCCTCCGGCTTCTTCTCCTCGATCATCCGCGAGCCGCTCAACGGCGAGGAGGCGGTGCTGCCGGTCGCCGATAGCGTGCTGCATTGGCACGCCAGCCCGCGAGCGGCCGTAGGCTTTCTCGTGCACGCCGCGGGGCTTGATCCAGGCAAGCTCGGGCCCCGCGTCAATCTCACCATGCCGGGGGTCTGCTGCACCGTGGCCGAACAGATCGCGGCGCTGCGGCGGATCGCCGGCGACAAAGCGGCCTCCCGCATCCGCCGCGAACCGGACCCGCTAGTCGCCCGCATCGTTGCCGGCTGGCCAAGCCGGTTCGATCCGGCGCGCGCGCTGGCGCTAGGCTTTCGCGCCGAGGGCTCGTTCGACGATATTATCCGCGTCCATATTGCGGACGAATTGGGCGGCAAGATTGCGGCTTGAGGTACAGTTTGCGCATGGCCTTGTCCGAACGCCGCTACCCACTATTCGGGATCATGCGCCGATTTGCTTGCCTTACCGGTGCGCATGCTTACATTGCTGGCAGAAACTCCAAACCATCCTCGCTTCCCTAGACCATGACCTATGTCGACGCGGCCCTGACGCCGCTGCGCAAGACCGGACAGATCAAGCTTCACGGCCCGAGCGCCTTTGCCGGCATGCGCAAGGCCGGCCGGCTCGCCGCCGAATGCCTCGACATGCTGGTCGGCAAGATCAAGCCGGGCGTAACCACCGACTACATCGACCGGATGGTTTTCGAGTTCGGCAAGGATCACGGCGCCATGCCGGCGACGCTGATGTATCGCGGCTACCGCAAGGCCACCTGCACTTCGGTCAATCACGTGGTCTGCCACGGCATCCCGTCGGACAAGCCCTTGCGCGAAGGCGATATCGTCAATGTCGACGTTACCCTGATCCTCGATCATTGGCATGGCGACTCGAGCCGCATGTACGCGGTCGGGGAAATTCCGCGCCGCGCCGAGCGGCTGATCGAAGTGACCTATGAGGGCATGATGCGGGGCATCGCCGCCATCAAGCCCGGCGCCACCACCGGCGACATTGGCCATGCCATCCAGAGCTTTGTCGAAGCCCAACACATGAGCGTGGTGCGCGACTTCTGCGGCCACGGTCTCGGCCGGCTGTTTCATGACGAGCCCAATATCGTCCATATCGGGCGCCCTGGCGAAGGCATTGTGCTCAAGCCTGGCATGTTCTTCACCGTCGAGCCGATGATCAATCTCGGCCGCGCCCACGTCAAAGTGCTGGCCGACGGCTGGACTGCGGTCACCCGCGACCGCTCGCTCTCCGCGCAGTTCGAGCACTCGGTCGGCGTCACCGAGGCCGGCGTCGAGATTTTCACGCTGTCGCCGAAGCACCTCGACAAGCCGCCTTATAAGGCGTGAGCGCTCGCGCGAATCCGATTGCAAATTCCCGTAATCCGGGCATCCTGCATATGTCGGGCGTGGCCGCTCGACCCGGCCTGCCCCTCGGTTCCGGGATTGGCGCTGCGTCCGAATTCGCAGTTGGACCATGTTGGAAAAGAAGCGCGACAGCGAAGGCGGCCTGGAGGAGGGCACACCGCATTATTACGGCCATCGCGGCCGACTGCGCGACCGCTTCCGCGAGGCCGGCGCCGATGCGCTGTCGGACTACGAGCTCCTTGAGCTGATCCTGTTTCGGGCACTGCCGCAGCGCGACGTCAAACCGCTCGCCAAGACGCTGCTGGAAACTTTCGGCTCGTTCGCCGAGGTCATTGCCGCGCCGGAGGCGCGCCTTGCCGAGGTGAAGGGGCTCGGCGACGCCAGCGTTACCGAGCTCAAAGTGATCCAGGCAGCGGCGAGCCGGCTTCTCCGCGGCGCGGTGAAAAAGCGCCCCGTGCTGTCGTCCTGGTCGACGGTTCTCGATTATTGCCGCACCGCGCAGGCCTTCGCCGACCGCGAGCAGTTCCGCGTCCTGTTCCTCGACAAGCGCAATCAGCTTATCGCCGACGAAACACAGCAGATCGGCACCGTGGATCACACGCCGGTCTACCCGCGCGAAGTGGTCAAGCGCGCGCTGGAACTCTCGGCGACCGCCATTATCCTGGTGCACAATCACCCTTCCGGCGATCCGACGCCGTCGCGCGCCGACATCCAGATGACGCAACAAATCATCGCGGTGGCGCAGCCACTCGGCATCGGCGTGCATGACCACATCATCGTCGGCAAGGAAGGGCATGCGAGCTTGAAGGGGCTGAAGTTGATTTGATCGCCGCGAAAATCACCGCCGCAGCCGGACGACTTTCGACGAACCATTGTAGCCCAGTGCAAGCCGAACCTTTTCGGCAAGCTCATCGGGCGAGAACGGCTTGGCGATAATGTGGTCTTCGTTGACACCGGCGAGCCCGCCGCGGTCGACGAAATCCGGTCACGAACAGCACCGGCAAATGCGGCCACTGCGCGTGCGCGAGACGGGCGACCTCTGCGCCATTCATTCCCGGCATGGCGAAATCGAGGATCAACAATTCGACCCCGGGCTCGCGCTCGAGAATGTCGAGCGCGGCGCCGCCACTGCCGGCCTCCAAAACGCGATGACCCTGGTCGTGCAGCATGGCGCGGGTGACTTCGCGGACTTCGTTGTCGTCGTCGACCAGCAGAATCGCGGCACCGCGGAAGGTCTCCGTGCTGGGCTTCGCGGTCGCTTCCGGGACCGCCTTGACGGCTGTTGCCTCGGCTTTCGGCAGATAAATATGCACCGAGGTTCCTTCGCCCAGTCGCGACTGGATGCGCACGCCGCCGCCCGATTGCTTGGCGAAGCCGAGCACCTGGCTCAGTCCCAAGCCCGAGCCCTTGCCGATTTCCTTGGTGGTGAAAAACGGCTCGAACACCTTGGCGCGAACGTCCTCGCTCATTCCGGCCCCGGTATCGGACACGCCGACGCAGACATATTCGCCCGTCGGCGGCTCTTCCGGACAAAGCGGCGGGCCAAGCAACACATTCTCGGTTGCCACGGTGAGGCTGCCGCCGACCTGCATGGCGTCGCGGGCATTGATGGCGAGATTGAGCACCGCGAGCTCGAGCTGCGTCGGATCGACCATTGCCGACCACAGGCTGCGCTGCAGTCTGGTCTCGATGCGCGTCGTGCCGCCCATCGTGCTTTGCAACAGGTCGCGCATGCCGACCACGGTCTCGTTGAGATCGAGCGGCTTCGGCTCCAGACGCTGTCGCCGCGAAAACGATAGCAATTGGTCGGTCAACTTGGCGCCGCGTTCCGCCGCCGAGCGCATATAGCCGAGCCGCTGCGACAGCTTGCCGTCGAGTCCGGCGGCGTCCAGCCCTTTTTCGACAAAGCCGAGATTGCCGAGAATCACGGTGAGGAGATTATTGAAATCGTGGGCGACGCCCGACGTCAGCTGGCCGACCGCCTCCAGACGCTGCATCTGCCGCAAGGTGGATTCGACGCTTTCGCGTTCTCTTATCTGATCGATGAGCTGGCGATTTGCGGTTGCCAATTCCGTCGTACGCTCCGCAACGCGCAATTCCAGCTCCTCGTTCAGCCGGCGGCACTCGTATTGCCGTTCGCGGCCGCGCAGCCCGGTTTGCACCACGCTCACCAAAGTGGTCGGATGAAACGGGCGCTCCAGGAAGGTGACGTTGCCGAGAGCGTCGACCAGCTGCGCCGCCGCCGGATTGCGCTCCAGTCCGCCGCCATGCTCGGTCAACAGGACGAAGGGAAAGTCCGACCACGGCGGCTGCGCCGCGACCCAGGCAGTCAACCGGCGGATGTCGCCGCTGCGCGTCGACTCTTCCGTCAGCACCGCGACGTCGGCACCGCGGGCGATTTCGCCAAGCAGTTCCGGAATGTCGAGACAGATGTCGGCATGCAGCTTCGCATCGCGCAAGATTTCCTTCGCCACCATGGCGTCGCGGCCACGCGGCGCGAGGATCAAAACGCGTTCGGAGCGCGGGCTCACGGACTGCCTCACGCTTTCTCCCGCAGCAATGGCTCGTTACCGCCGACATAGGTCGGAACGCCGCGCAATACGCCCTGAAATTCCTGGAGCGCGGGCCCGACTTCGATGCCGCGGCCGCTGATGCGGAATTCGCGGATGGTGTCCTCATGCGATCCGGTCCGCTTCTTGATCACCGAGATCGCCCGCCGCACGCGGCCCAAAGCCTCAAAATAGCGCAGCATGATGACGGTGTCCGCCAGATAGGTGACATCGATCGTCTGCTTCATGTCGCCGATCATGCCGTGCTGCGCCACCGCGAGAAATGTGGCCGCGCCGCGGCGGTTGAGATACTGCAGCAGTTCATGAAGATGCAGGATCAGATACTGTTCTTCCGGCATCGCGGCCTGATAGCCGTTGAGGCTATCGATGACGACGACGCTGACATCTTCGGCGTCCACGCAGCTGCGAACGTGATGTGAAAATTCGCCGGGGGAAAGCTCGGCGGCGTCCATCTGCTCGATGACGAGTTTTTTCGCATCGCGCATCGCATCGAGATCGATGCCGAGGCCCTTGGCCCGCGCAAACAATAGACCGAGCTCTTCGTCGAACACGAACAGGGCGCCGCGCTCGCCGCGCGCGATGGCGGCAGCCAGATAGTGCAGCGAGAGCAGCGATTTGCCGGTGCCCGCGGGGCCGATGACCAGCGTGCTCGATCCGCCCGAGGTGCCGCCGCCAAGGAGCTGATCCAGCTGGGCAATCCCGCTGTGCAGGATTTTTCCCGAAAATCCCGCGCGATGGTCGGCGGCAACCAGCCGGGGGAACACCGCGACGCCGCCCGGTTCGATGTTGAAGTCGTGATAGCCGCCGCGAAAGCTCTGGCCGCGGCATTTCACCACGCGAAGCCGGCGCCGTTCGCCGCCATAGATCGGCGCCAGCTGGTCGAGGTGGATGACGCTATGCGCAATGCTGTGAACCGCGCGGTCGGTGCTCTCGGTGGTGAGATCGTCGAGCATGATGACCGTGGAGTTATGCTGAGCGAAATAATGCTTCAGCGCCAGAATTTGCCGCCGGTAGCGCAACGAGCTTTGCGCCAACAGACGGATTTCCGAGAGACTGTCGATGACGATCCGCTTCGGCTTTATCCGCTCGATGCAGTCGAAAATGCGCTGCACGGTCTCGCCGAGCTCGAGATCGGACGAATACAACAGGCTTTGGTGCTGATCGGGATCGAGCACACTCTCCGGCGGCACCAGCTCGAAAATCTCGATCTTCGGCCCGATCGTCCAGCCATGGGACCGCGCGCCGTCACGCAGTTCGTGTTCGGTCTCGGCGAGGCTGACATAAATTCCGGCTTCGCCCGTTTCGGCGCCGGCGAGCAGGAATTGCAGCGCGATCGTCGTCTTGCCGGTACCGGGGCTGCCCTCCAGCAAGTGCAGCCGGTCGCGGGCTAATCCGCCGCCGAGTATGTCGTCGAGTCCGGCAACTCCGGTCGAAGCGCGCGGCAACAATGGAGTCGTAGCGTCCATGGGAAGATGCCCTGTCTGGTCAGCTCTTGAATGCAATTGGAAAATCCGCCCCGATGACCCCTCATCATGGCCGCCAACGGGAGTCGTCGGCAGCGTCTACGACAATGCTTGGTTGAACCAAATCCTCTCTGTTGCGGCACAGGACAATCTACGTAACTAGCTGAGAACGCCGAGGTTCCCGGATGTGTTATGATTTTGCTTTGGCGCAGAGCCGCGCTTGATGCGGCGGTAAATTTGGATAGTAGCGGCCCTTGGGGCAGCTGTTAAATTCACCACTCTGCGGCGCGCGCATTGCGCGTGAACGCCCAGATCGCAAGCGCGATACAGCCCATGGTCGCGACCGTGCCGGCGACCGGCCACGCGGATCGGCCGAGATAAAGACCGATAACGCCGGCGGCGATGGCGGCGCCGGTCTGCTGGGCGAATCCCATCAGCGATGAAGCAGTGCCGGCGCGATCGTGAAACGGCGTCAGCGCGCCTGCCATCGCGGCCGGCAAAGCGAGGCCGAGGCCGGCGAGATAGATCATCATCGATCCGACGAACCAGATGACATTGGCAAGGTGAAATGCCACTACCGCCGCCATCGAGAGACCGCCGGCCGCCAGCGTGACGCAACCGATGCCCATGGTGCGGTCGATGCCCAGCCGCATCACGATGCGCGCCGCAATGAACGTTCCCAGCATGTAGCCGGCGGCGCCCATGGCGAAGGTAATGCCGAAGATCACCGGGTTCAGCCCGTAGATCGCGCTCTGCATGACGATCGGCGCGCCCGATACCCACGCGAACAGGCCCATGAAGGTCGTGGTCAGAATGCCGAGATTGGCGAGAAAGCCGCGATGCCTCAGCACGGATGGATAGAGCGCAAGCATCTTGCCAAACGAAAACGCGCCGCTCGGCTTTTTCAAAGTCTCCGGCAACAGCAGCGTCGCTACCGCGCCGGCAATTGCGGCAAAGATCACCAGCAGCACGAATGTCGCGCGCCAGCCGAATGCGATCTGCAACACACCGCCGATGGTCGGCGCCACGATCGGCGCGAAAGCCGTGATCGATCCCATGATCGACAATTCGCGGCTCGCTTGCGCACCGGAATAGATATCGCGCACCACCGCCCGCGCCAGCACGATCACCCCGGCGCCGCCGAGTGCCTGCACGAAGCGCAGCGCGATCAACGCGTCGACCGATTGCGCGAAGACGCAGCCGACGCTGGCGACGCCGTACAGCACCAGCGCCGTCAGCAAGACCGGCTTGCGGCCGAGGTGGTCGGAGATCGGCCCGTAAAAAATCTGGCCGACGGCGAAGCCGAACAGATAACTGGAAATGGTCAATTGCACGTCAAGGATCGGTGCATGCAGCGTGCGGGCAATATCCGGCAGCGACGGCAGATACATGTCCATCGACAGCGGGCCGAGCGCGGTCAAAAACGACAGCAACAGCGTGAGGGCAAACGTGCCGGGGGTCAGCATGGCAATGAATTTGGCCTTGGCAAAAACTAACGCTGCAGGAGAGCTTCGGCTACGGAGAATGATATTTGAGGTCGGCAGTCGCCCCGCGCAACGGCGGGGCACTACTTAGAAGGCGGACGCCAGCCCTGCTTGGCCAATTGGATTTTGGAATAAATGTGCTTGCGCAGCTCGCCGAACCTCGCCATCGACCGCGTTTCCAGTTGCGTGCGCTCCTCGGGCAGGTCGATGGTCACGTCTTCCATGATCACCGTCGGCGCATGCGACATCACCAGCACGCGCTGGCCGAGATAGACCAATTCGTCGATATCATGGGTGACGAACAGCACGGTGACGCGCAGCCGATGCCACAGCACCCGGATCAGGTCCTCGAGATCGGCGCGGGTTTGCGCATCGACGGCGGCGAACGGTTCGTCCATCAACAGCACATGCGGCTCGTAGGCGACGGCGCGGGCGATGGCGACGCGCTGCTGCATGCCGCCGGAGAGCTGCCACGGATAGGCGGTGTCGACGCCCTTCAAATCCACCGCGGCAAGCGCATTGCGCACCAATTCCTCGCGCCGCTCCGCGGCCATCTTTTTCTGCTTGAGCGGCAGCGCCACGTTGTCGTGCACGCTCATCCACGGAAACAGGCTGCGGCCGTATTCCTGAAACACCACCGCCATGGACGGCGGCGGTCCGGTCACCGGCGTTCCTTCCACCTCGACCCCGCCGGCCGTCGGCGCCAACAGTCCGGCAATGCATTTGAGCAGCGTGGTCTTGCCGGCACCCGACGGGCCGACGATGCAAACGAGCTCGCCCTGGCGGACGCAAAAGCTGACGTCGCGGATCGCCTCGACGGTGCGGCTCGCATCCTCGTAGACTTTGCGCAGCCCTTTCACTTCGAGCATGGATTTGACTGCTCGATCCATCGTATCCCTCAAAGCATTATCAACCGGCCCGCTGCGATTGCCGCAGGCCGTGATACCAGCCCAGCAGCCAGGCCTCAATCGCGCGGAAGATCAGCGACAGCACGATGCCGATGATCCCGAGCATAATGATGCCGCTCCACATTTCCGGGATCGCGAAGGTGCGCTGATATTGCACCAGAACGAACCCGATGCCGTCTCTGGCGGCGAACATTTCGCTGATGACCATGAGAATGATGCCAATCGACAGCGATTGCCGCAGCCCGGTGAAAATCTGCGGACTGGCGCCCGGGAGCACGAAATGCCACAGCCGGGCGAGCCGGCCGATCCGATAACTGCGGACTGTTTCCGCCAACACCTCGTCGAGCGCCCGGACGCCTGCGACCGTATTGAGCAGCACCGGCCAGATGCAGCCGAACAGGATCACCAGCGCCTTCATCTCGTTGCCGAGCCCGGTGAAAAGGATCAGCACCGGCACCAATACCGGGGGCGGAATGGCGCGCAAAAATTCCAGCACCGGCTCGAGCACGTTGCGCAAGTTGCGCGAGGCGCCGACCGGAATGCCGATGGCAATGCCAAGGAACGCGGCGGCCAGGTAGCCGACGGAGAGCCGCCATAGGCTCGGCCCCACGTCGGACAGGCCCTGCGGCGAAAACCATAGTTTGCCAAAGGTCTGCAGAATCGTCTGTAGCGGCGGGAAATAGAAGCTCTGGCTGTCCGCGCTCGTGATCCACCAGGCTGCGATCAGCGTCACCGGAAGCGCGAGTGCGACTGCGACACGTCGTGGCAGCGGCGGCAGGAGATTTTTCATGCACCGGCCTCGGCGGCATCCAGGCGCACCGATGGATGCCAAGCCAGCACCCGCCGCTCCAGCGCCCGGGCACCCAGGTTGACGATGACGCCGATAATTCCGGCGACGATGACATAGGCATACATGATGGCGACGGCGCCGCCGGACTCGGTATCGCTGATCTCCTTGCCGAGGCCCTGGGTGTCGATCGCGACTTCGCTGGTAATGGCGAGAATGAGCGCCACCGCGGCAGCGAGCCGGATGCCGGTCATCAGATAAGGCAGCGTCGTCGGCCAGGTGACGTAGCGGATTTGCGCCCAGGTTCCGAGTCCGTAGGAGCGCGCGGTCTCCCGCGCCACCGGATCGACGTCCTGCACGCCGTACAGCACCTGGATCAGCACCGGCCAGAACGAGGCGTAAACCACCAGCACCAGCGTTGACTGGATCTGCGAGCCGAACAGCAGCACGGCGAGCGGGATGAGCGCGACCGACGGAATCGGACGCAGGAACTCGATGGTCGAATGGGTCAAGCGACGCAGCAGGCGCGAACTGCCGATGGCAATGCCGATCGCTACGCCGGCAACGACCGATATAACGAGCCCGATCGCCCAGGCTTCCAAGGTGTCGCTCAGCGCCGTCCAGAAGGTCGCCGTCTTCATCTCCTTGAACAGTGCGACCACGATCGCGGAGAACGGCGGCAGGTAATCCGGCGAGACGATGCCGATCCGCGGTACGATCTCGAGCAGCGCGGCAAAGCCAATCAGGCCGCTCAAGCCCTGCAGCCAAATAAAAGTGCGGGCCGTAAGCTTGGCCCGCGCTTTGGTCGTTTGTGCCGTTTGCATAGCCTACGAAGGCAATAGCGCCGCGATGTCCGCCTTTTTGTTGATCAGCCCGCTCTTGAGCATGTCGTCGGCCATCGCCTGGGCCGAGACGAGGTTAAATTTAGGCGGCCATATCGGCAGAATGATCTTGGCGGCGACTTCGGGCGAGATACGGGTGTAGGTCGGAATGATCTGGCGAACTTCGTCGGCGTGGGAGCCGGCATAAGCCAGCGACTCGCTGATTGCAGCCTTGAAACGTTTGACCATGTCCGGGTTCGCATTGGCGTATTGCACCGAGGCGAAATAGACCGCGATCTCTGCTTTCGGCGCGATAGCGACAAACGGCCAATCCACGACCCTGTCGCCGCGTGACTGGGCGATGGTGACGAATGGTTCCACCATCCAGCCGGCCTCGATGCGATGGTCGGCCAGCGCCAACGGCATGTCGGGAAACGGCACCTCGATGTACTTTACGCTGTCAGGGTCGCCGCCCGCGGCCTTCACCCCGGCGCGCACCGCAACCCCGCCGATATTGTTCAGGTTATTGACCGCGACGGTCTTGCCGCTGAGGTCCTTGGCGGTCTTGATCGGGCTGTCGCCGGGAACGAGAACCGCGCAAAAATCCTTGCCGGTGACGCCGGTCGAGGAAACGCCGGGCGCGATGCCGACGAATTTCAGTCCTTTGTTCTGTGCGATCAACAGCGACGGCACGTTGGAAAAGCCGAATTGCAACTGGCCGGACAGCACGCCCGGGATGATGGCGGCGCCGCCGCCCTGGGTCGACAGCTCGACATCGAGATTCTGCTTGGCGAAGAAGCCCTTGGCCTTGCCCAAATAGATCGGCGCGCAATCGGCGATCGGGATCACCGCGACCGAAATCTTGTCGAGGGCGGCGCGGGCGCGTCGCATCGGCGCCAGCACGGCCGCCGAGCCGGCCGCCGCGGCTGAGGAAATCAATTGTCTTTTGGTCAGAGCCATGATGCGTCGCCTCCATTGCGCTTTCTGTGGGCTTTCGCCCAAACACTGGTCGGTGGGCACACCCGAGTCAAGTTCCCGCACGCCGTGAATATTGTGACGGGGCGTCGCGCTCAACGCTGGCGCAGCGGCTTTACCTTCAGCTCAGCGGCGAGCTTGTCGAGCTGTGCCAACAGCGGCACGGCGATCGGCACGCCGTCGCGCAGGCGCTCGGCGCGGCATTCGGCGCGGCGGTCGCCGGGCAGGCGGATTTCGTCGACGCCGGGCAGGCGTTTCGAGGCGCGCAAATCGCGCACGTGGCGGTCGACCTCCGCGGTGAAGGTCTGCAGCGGCACGAAGCGCGTGATATCGACGGCGATCATGAAATGCCCGGTATTGGTCTCGCTCCCATCGTCGGCATTGAAATCGACGACGTCGCGGCCGAAGGCGGCGCCATTGAGCACGCCGGCGAGGAGCCCGATCATCAGCGCCAAACCGGAGCCTTTGTATTCGCCCATTGGCAGCAAGATGCCTTCGCCGGATTTGCCCGGATCGGTGATGGCCTCGCCGGTCTGCGGTTTGACGAACCAGCCCTCCGGCATGGTCAGTCCGCGCAGCGCGTATTTCTTCACCGTGCCATAAGCGACGATCGAGGTCGCCATGTCGAACACCAGCGGCTGGCCGCCGGACGGCACCCCGATGGCCAGTGGATTGGTGCCGAGCAGCAGATCGGCGCCGCCCCAGGTCGCCATGTGATTGGCATTGGCCACCGCGGCATAGAAGCCGATCATACCGTGGGCTGCCGGCATTTCCGCATAGAGCCCGGCCGGCCCGGCATGGTTGGAGCGGCGCACGCCGACCCAGGACACGCCCGTTTCGCGGGCCATGGCGATCGCCTCGTTGGTGGCGCGCGACATCACCAGATGGCCCATGCCGTTGTCGCCATCGACCAAGGCGGTCGCCGGCGCGGTCTTTGTCACTGTGATCTTCGGCTGCTTGTTGAAGCCGCCGGCGTTGAGGCGGCGCACATATTGCGGCAGCCGGAAAATGCCATGACCGTCGGCGCCGGTGAGATCGGCTTCGGTCATCAATTCGGCGCAACGCGCGGCGTCGGCCTGCGGCAGGCCGGCGGCGTCGAAGCAATCCACGATCAGTGCGCGCGTGGCGCTCGCGGCAATCAGCAACATATTTGTCTGGTCGTCCATTGCCGCTATGCCGTTGCGTGTGTGCGCTTCTTGCTCAGGATCGCCGCAGCGTGCGTGCCGAGAATCTTGTCGCGGTCGGCCGCGGCAATATTGGCCGCCTTGACTTGCCGCACGCATTCGCCGGTGCCCATGTCGTAGGGATAGTCGCTGCCGAGAAAGACGCGGTCGGCGCCGGCCGAGCCGACCAGAAATTCCAGCGGCGCCTTGGCGTGAGTAATGGTGTCGTAGCGCAAGCGGTCGAGATAGCACTGCGGCGAATGTTTCAGGTGCAGTTTCGGCTCCGGCCGGACTTCCCAGCCGTGCACCCAGCGGCCGCCCTGATAGGGAATGAAGCCGCCGGCATGCACCATGACGAAGTCGAGCGTGGGATAGCGCTCCATCACGCCGCCGAAGATCAGGCAGGCCGCGGCGATGGTGGTGTCGAGCGGATTGCCGATCAGGTTGTTGAGGTAATAAGAGCGCAGCCGGTCGGCGCCGGCGATATTGCCGGGATGGATCACCATGAAGGCGTCAAGCTCGGCGGCGGCCGCCCAGACCTGCTCAAAACTCGGATCGTCGAGATTTTTGCCGTTGACGTTCGAGGCAATCATGGCGCCATGCAGCCCGAGTTTGGTCATGGTGCGGCGCAACTCGTCGGCCGCCTTGTCGGGCGCCTGCATCGGCAGCGTGGCGATGCCGGCGAAACGGTCCGGATGCTCCTTGCTCAGCCGCGCGATCTCGTCATTCTGGATCGTTGCGGCGGCGACGGTGACGGCGGGCTCCTGGTTATAGAGCCAGGTCTGCGGCGACACCGAGAGCAGATGCACATCGACCTCGGCGGCGTCCATGTCGGCGAAACGGCGCTCGACATTATGGCCGCCGCGCGGAAACGGCCGATACGGCACGCCGGCAACCTCGATCACCGAGTTCTCGTCGTCATACGGCGTGAGCTTGAGCCCGAGCTTGGGGATCTCCTTCTGCAGGAGTTTTATAGTGGCGTCGGCAAGGATGTGGGTGTGGGTATCGATGGTGCGAATCTTCTGGGCCACTGTCATAGTCTCTCCCCGGGCTGGCGCCGCGTGTTTTGCGCATAACCCGAAGACGCATGCAAGATATGCAGGTGGGTCGTTCAAGGACGCTAGAGGGGTGGGTTTTCGAACGCCACTTCGGCTATAAAGAACGCCCCGACGCCCAGTCAAAACATCCCCCGGAACCAGCATGGACGCCAAGACCGACGCTACTGCGCATTCCTTCCACGGCCGCGTCGAGGACGACGTTCTGGTCCGCGGCCACGGCCGCTATGTCGCCGACGCGCCGCTGCCGAACCAGGCTTACGCCTATTTCGTGCGCTCGCCGCATGCCTTCGCCCGCGTCGTCAGCGTCGAAACGTCGGGCGCCGCGGGCATGCCCGGCGTCATCGCGGTTTTGACCGCGGCCGACATGGAGGGCATCGGCAATATCTCGCGGCACCCGCCGTTGCCGGGCCGCGATGGCGCAAAGCTCATCGTCACCAACCGGCCGGCGCTGGCCAAGGACCGCGTGCTGCATATCGGCGAAGCCGTGGCCGTGGTCATCGCCGAGCGCGCGCTGACCGCGCAGGACGCCAGCGAATTCGTCAATGTCGAATACGAACCGCTCACGCCGGTGACCGACGCGCGCGCCGCGCTCAAAGACGGCGCGCCGCAGATCTGGCCGGAGACGCCCAACAATCTCGCGGTCGATTGGCCGGGGCCGGCCGCCGATCCCGCCGCCAATGCCGCAGACGTCGAGCGCATTTTCGCCTCGGCCAAACACGTCGCGCGCATCAGCGAAATGAATCAGCGCCTCTGCGTCGCCTCGATGGAGCCGCGCGGCGCCACCGCAAGCTACGACGCCGCGCGCGACGCCTTCACGCTGCGCACCTGCTCGCAGAGCGCGGGCACCATGCGCGACAACATTCTCGGCATCATGAATTGGCCGAAAGAGAAACTGCGCGTCATCACCGAGGACGTCGGCGGTGCGTTCGGGCTGAAGACCTCGGCCTATCCGGAATACATGGCGCTGCTGATGGCGGCGAAGAAGCTCGGCCGCCCGGTGCATTGGATGTCGGGCCGCTCGGAAGCGTTCCTGTCCGACAATCAGGCGCGGGACATTTATTCTGAAGTGGAGCTGGCTCTCGATGAGAAGGGAAAATTTTTGGCGCTGCGCATCCGCAGCGTCGGCAATATGGGCGCCTATCTCGGCGCTATCGGCGCCGCCATCCCGACGCTGAGCTTCACCCGCTGCCTGCCCGGCATGTACGACATTCCCAAAATCGACATCGGCGTGAAATGCGCCTACACCAATACGCTGCCCACCGCACCCTATCGCGGCGCCGGCCGTCCGGAATCGATCTATGCGCTCGAGCGCGTGGTGGACGAAGCGGCCCGCGTCACCGGTATCGATCCGGTAAAGCTGCGGCGGCGCAACCTGGTCAAAAAATCGGCCTTTCCCTACAAGACCCAGGTCGGCACCGTCATCGACTCCGGCGATTTCGAGCCGATCCTCGACAAGGCGCTTGAGCTTGCCGATCACCAAAACTTCAAGCAGCGCCGCCGCGAGGCGCAAAAGCGCGGCAAATATCGCGGGCTCGGCATCTGCTGCATGCTTGAACACGCCGGCGGCTCGCCGACCGAAAGCGCTTTGCTGGAATTTCCGGGCAATGAGACGCTGCAGCTGCGGCTCAACGTGCAGAACACCGGCCAGGGCCACGCCACGGTGTTCTCGCGGCTGATCGGCGAACGGCTCGGCATTCCGCCGGAGAAGATTCCGCACGCCCATGGCGATTCAGCGAATGAGCTGCCGGGTTACGCCTCGGTCGGCTCGCGCTCGGGCATGACGGTGAGCCATTCGGTGGTCAAAGCGATCGACGAAATTCTTAAAAAGGGCAAGCCGATCGCCGCCGCCATGCTCGAGGCAGGCGAGGGCGATATCGCCTACAAGGAGGGGAGTTTCGAAGTCGTCGGCACCGACCGCCGCGTGTCGCTGTTCGAAGTCGCCGCGCACGCCGCCGTGATGAAAAAACGCGGCGAGATCGCCGAGGACCTCGACACCAAATCCGTCACCGACACGCCGCAGACTTTTCCCAACGGCGTCCACATCGCCGAGGTCGAGATCGATCAGGCAACCGGCGCCATGGAAATCGTCGCCTATGCCGCGGTCGACGATTGCGGCAATCCGCTCGACGCCATGATCGTCGAAGGCCAGCTGCACGGCTCGTTGGCTTCCGGCATCGGCCAGGCGCTGATGGAGCGCACGGTCTATGATAGCGACTCCGGTCAGCTGGTCACCGGCTCGTTCATGGACTACGCCATGCCGCGCGCCGAGGACATGCCGCCGTTGCGCGAAGCGATGCATAACGTGCCGGCGACGACGAATCCGCTCGGCGTCAAGGGCGTCGGCGAAGCCGGCACCACCGCGGCGATTGCCGCGGTGATGAACGCGGTGGCCGACGCCATCCCGAACGGCGCCGGCGCGCATCTGGAAATGCCGGCCACGGCGCAAAGCCTGTGGGAAGCCTGTCAGCGAGCCAAAGGTTAGCGACTTGTCCGGGGTCTTCGTCATCTCGGCGCACGAACTCCGAGTTCGCGACGATCGTTCGGCCGCAACGGCGCACGGCTGTGCTCGTTGTTCAGATGTACGAGATGCTTAAGCATCCGCATAAAGGCGGTTCGCTCTCCCGGCTTGAGCGGCGCCAGGATTACGCGTTGTGTCGCCTCGACGGCCGGCGCGATATCAACGAGCAGACGGCGCCCCGCTGCGGTGATGTGCAACGATTTGGTGCGCCGGTCGGCGGAGCCGTTCCTTCGGGTGATCAGGCCTTTCTTTTCCAGGCGGCCGACGACGTCACCGATGGTCGAGCGATCGAGCGCGACGGCATTGCACAATGCGGTCTGGTCGATGCCCGGATTGTTGTTGACGGCATAAAGCGCGGCATATTGCACCGGCGTGAAGTCGAATGCCTTGGCCTGATCGAGGAACAAGGCGAAGGCGATCTGCTGCAGCCGGCGAATGAGATGGCCGGGCATGTCGGTGAGGCGGCTGTCATCTTTCGCCATCGCAATTTCCCGCTTGCGCGCTGCTTGCCGCCAGCCGGCGCGTTGACGCCCAAAGCGGAGCGCCGCTATACTGGCCATAATTGTCAGTATACTGACGAAATAGCCAACGACAAGGGAGCGTCCGATGCCGCAGCATCCCGAAGACCTCATCGCCGACAAGACGCGCCCGTTTACCGGCGCGGAGTTTCTGGAGTCGCTGCGCGACGGCCGCGAGGTCTACATCTACGGCGAGCGGGTCAAGGACGTCACCGAGCATCCGGCGTTCCGCAACTCGGCGCGCTCGGTGTCGCTGCTCTACGACGCGTTGCACGACAAGGCGACCAAGGACGTGCTCACCGCGCCGACCGATACCGGCTCCGGCGGCTACACCATGAAATTTTTCAAGGTGGCGCGCTCGCGCGAAGACGTCATCGCGCAGCGCGACGCCATTGCCGCCTGGGCCCGCATCACTTACGGCTGGCTCGGCCGCAGCCCCGATTACAAGGCCGCCTTCCTCAATACGCTCGGCGCCAATGCCGAGTTCTACGGCAAATTCGCCGACAACGCCCGCGCTTGGTACAAGCGCGGCCAGGAAGCGGTGCTGTTCCTCAACCACGCACTGGTCAATCCGCCGATCGACCGCAACAAGCCGGTCGAAGAGGTCAAGGACGTCTACATCACCATCCAGAAAGAAACCGACGCCGGGATCTACGTTTCCGGCGCCAAGGTCGTCGCCACCAATTCGGCGCTGACCAATTACAATTTCCTCGGCCAGAACATGGGCCAGGAGATCACCGATCCGGCCATGGTGGTGATGTTCATCGCGCCGATGAACACGCCGGGCATCAAATTGATCTGCCGGCCGTCCTATGAACTGGCCGCCGCCGCCACCGGCTCGCCGTGGGACTATCCGCTCACCTCGCGGTTCGACGAAAACGATGCGATCTTCGTGTTCGACAACGCGTTCATCCCCTGGGAGAACGTGCTCATCCATCGCGACATCGACCGGCTGAAGAATTTCTATCCGAAGTCGGGCTTCTTCAACGGCTTCACCCTGCAGGGCTGCACCCGGCTTGCGGTCAAGCTCGATTTCATCTCAGCGCTGCTCTACAAGGCCGCGCGCGCCACCGGCGTCGAGGAGTTTCGCGGCGTGCAGGCGCAAATCGGCGAAGTGATCGGCTGGCGCAATCTGTTCTGGTCGCTCACCGACGCCATGGCCTGCAATCCCGAGCCGTGGGTCAATGGCGCGGTGCTGCCGAATTCGCAGGGCTCGGCGACCTACCGGCTGTTCATGACCGAAGCCTATCCGGCGGTGCGCAACATCGTCGAAAAAGTGGTCGCCTCCGGCCTGATCTATCTGCCCTCGCACGCGCTCGACTTCAAGAATCCCGAGGTCGACAAATATCTCGCCAAATATGTGCGTGGCTCGAACGGCATCGACTACAAGGAGCGCATCAAGATCATGAAGCTCCTGTGGGACGCGATCGGCACCGAGTTCGGCGCCCGTCATGAGCTTTACGAGATGAACTATTCCGGCAGCCACGAACTCATTCGCGTCTTCCAGCTGCAGCAGGCGCAGTTCTCCGGACAACTCAAGAAAATGGAAGCGCTGGTCGATCAATGCATGGCCGACTACGACGAGAATGGCTGGATAAATCCGGCGTATCGGGACAACAAGGATATTTCGATCGTCGACAAGGGCTTGTAGCCCGCCGGGCGGCGCGTCACCGGCGCAACCCAAGCAGGCAGAGATATTCCCAGGCGAGCGTCGCGCCGGCGAGCGCCGTGATCTCGGCGGTGTCGTAAGCCGGCGCCACTTCGACGAGGTCCATGCCGACGAAGTGCAGCCCGGAAAGCTGCCGCAGGATGGCCTGGACCTGCCAGCTTGCCAGTCCGCCGATCTCCGGCGTTCCGGTGCCGGGCGCGAAGGCCGGATCGAGCACGTCGATATCGATGCTGAGATAGACCGGCGCGTCGCCCACCACTTCGACGATGCGCTCGACCACGGCGCCGGGACCAGTCTCATGGACGCTTTGCGCCGGCAGCATCACCACGCCACGCGCCGCGGTCCAATCGTGAACCTCCCGCGGCACCGGCGAGCGGATGCCGATCTGGATCATCCGGCGCGGCTCGACCAGGCCTTCCTCGATGGCGTGGTAGAACACCGAGCCGTGGCCGTAGGCCTGGCCGAAATTGTCGGGCCAGGTATCGACGTGCGCATCGAAGTGAATGAGCGCGGGCGGGCCGCGCCGTTTTTTCAGCGCGCGCAACAGCGGTAGCGTGACGGTGTGATCGCCGCCGAGCGCGATCAGGTGCTCGATGCCCTGCGCCGCGTCCTCGATCGGCTTAAGGCTGCCGACCAGATCGCCCAGCGCAAGCGCGAAATCGCCGATGTCGGCGACCGGCAGCTTCGCCGGATCAACCCAGTGCAGGGGATGCGCGCCGTCCACCAGCATCCGGCTGGCGTGGCGAATGGCCGCCGGCCCGAAGCGGGCGCCGCTGCGGTTGGTGGTGCCGAGGTCGAGCGGAATGCCGGCAACGCAGATCGGCGCCGCGCGATCGCTGCGCCCGATGCCGAGAAATGTCGGCGGGATCGCATAGGTGGCGACGCCGGTCGGTGCTTGCGTCATGACCCGCCCGGAGCAGAAGCCGCGGCGGCATTGGCAAACCGGAATACCGCGGCGGCGACCGCGCAGGTCCAATCGCCGTTGGCGGCGCCTTCGGCCGCCGCCGTTATTGAAAGGCTGTCGACAATAAGATCGCTCATCTCGTAAACACGCTTGCGTTCGTCCCAGGCGGCATCGGGATTGAACTCGATGCCGAGCGTGGACGCCAGCATGGTGGCTGCGAGATCTTCGACATAGTCCCCGATCTCCGGCTCGGTCATCCCGAAGGCATGGTGCTCGGAGATATAGCCATATCGAGCCGGATCCTTGGGGCGGGCGAGCCCGATGCCGGCGGCGACGCGGCGCCCCCGCTCGTTGGTTTCGGCGCGCGCCATGACGCAGAACGTGATCTCACCCGGGCTCAGCGTGGCGATGCCCGCCGTGGGCGTGATCAGCTCGCAGCCCGGCGGCAAGATCGACGACACCGTCACCAGGTTCTGTTGCTCGATATCGGCATCGCGCAGCGCATATTCGAAGGCGTTGAGGAGATGGCGGTGCACGCCGATGCCGCGGGTCAGAAAAACGCTTTTTGGAATAGGGAACATTGCAGTCTCGTCGCCTCACACCTTCGCCGCCGCCCGCGGACGGATCGCGATTGGCATCGCGGATTTCCATGACCAAGCTGTGACGCCGTTACGCAGCACTGCCTCGCCAACGGGTGCAGCGGGATCGCGCCTACCGACTATGGGCCGGCAGCCGGAAATAGTCGAACGCCTTGTCGCGGGCCGCGATGAACCATGTCCAGAGCGTCTTGAACCATCGCAGCCTGAGAAGCTTCGGTTTGACGATCTGGAACAATCGTTCCGTGACGAAGAGGCTGATGGCGTAGGCGCAAATCATGGCGACGGCGCCGGTGAGCCAATGCCCCTTGCCGACAATAAAAAGCGTTGCAAGCTTCATTGGCTCGGCCACGCCCAACGGCACGGCGATCAGGACAAGCGCCGCGTAGGGCGGCAGCCGTTCGATCTGGCGCCGCAGGTGCCGTAGAAGTCGCATCCGATTTCGCCGTGGTTTTTGCGCTCAGTGATAACGCGGCGCGGCGCAAAACGTTCGCTGGAGAAATCGGCTTCAATGCGCAACATTAAAACCGACCGTTACCCGCACACGCAGCGTGTCTTCACCCGCCGCGATCGGCACCCCCGCCATAGCAGGCGCGGCGCGCATCGCCGCAAAAGGCATGGGCGGCGTGTAACCGGGATCTTCGGTGATCCAGCCAACGCCGCCCAACGTCAGTCCCGCGGCCTGCGCGTAGAGCTCAGCCTTGCGCTTGGCGTCGGCAATCGCCGCGGTGCGTGCTTGGTCGAGCCCCTTCGAGGTGTCGGAATGCAAAAACTCGACGCTGCCGACGTCGGTCGCGCCCGCCGCGATCAGCCGGTCGAGGATATCGCCGACATTTCCGATTTGGCGGATCGTCACCCGGAACTGGTTGGACACCGAAAACCCGGTGAGCTTCGGTTCGGTGTTGGGCTGCGGCGGCGCATAGACCGGCTGCAAGGAAAACCGCGTGGTCTGGATATCCTTTTGCTCGATGCCGGCGCCGTGCAGCGCCGCCGCGACCGCGGCCATCGTCCTGGAGTTGGCGTCGGTCGCGTCCTTGGCGGTCTTGGCCTTGGTGGTGACGCCGCAGCCGATGTCGGCGTAATCGGGCGCCACGCCGACGCTACCCTCGCCGATGACGATGATGCGCGCCGGCGGTTCGGCTGCCGCCTGCTGCGCGCGCGCCGGGATCGCCGAGGCGAAAATCAAAGCGGCGAGACAAGCGGAAGGCAACAGACGTGAAACGAGACCGATGCTTCCGGTGCGAAACGGGGCGGCCATGACATTCTCCATTAATCTCCGGGTTCGGAGATCACTAGAGTTTGCCGGCGGTTTGCGGGGCGAGTAAGGCGCTGCCCCGGGTGCTCCCGAACGCCCAGCAAGCGGTAAAACGCTCCGAAACGATACGCGGACGCCTGCTTAAGATGCAGGGCAATGGGGAATGAACTCTATGCCGATTGCCGTCTCCGATCGCCAGACAACCGAGCATTGACGACGCAAGCGGCCATCGTACGAAAGCAGTAAGACGAATTGGTCCGGCACGGCTTCGAGATTCTTGATCTCGAGCCGCGCGCCGGTGCCGGAAATATCGATGATCCGGCAATTTTCCAGAAGCGAACCATTGGCGAGAACTATTCTCGCTCCGTGGGAGATATAGCGGCGCTTCTTCTTGCGAAATTCGGGGCGCATCTGCCGGCCTCGACGCTGGGGCTTCCGCGCCTATGCCGCGGGCGATGAAATCCTGACCGGGCCGGCGTCCTTTGAAGCGGTCTGCCGGACCTGCCAGAAGCGAAGGACTCT
This sequence comes from uncultured Alphaproteobacteria bacterium, assembly GCA_963784325.1. GTDB lineage: Bacteria > Pseudomonadota > Alphaproteobacteria > Rhizobiales > Xanthobacteraceae > BOG-931. The sequence continues at coordinate 29,358 of CAWARC010000021.1, forward strand.
GCCGGCGCTCGCCTGCGACAGCTTGTAGTAATCCGCCCGTGCAGCATCGAGCGTCTGATCCGTCATCGCGCGTCCCATCGCGCGGCAACTCAGGATCACGCGCACCGTCGGCCAATCCAAGCCGGCCACTTTGCAGGGGATCACCCAAGCTTCGCGGTGTTCGCTCTGCAATAGATTTTCGATGAGCGGCATCGACGCCCCGCACAAGAGCGCCAGCCCCGCGATCAAGTCGGCGTAGCGATCGGCTTTGGCGGCTTTGAACAGCACCGTTTCGTCGAGTTCGCCTTTGTTTTTCAGAGCCGACAGCCGGGCATGGGCCTCGGCATAATCGTGCTCGCTCTGGAAACCAGCCTCGTGCTCCGCGTCCTCCGAAATCGCGGTAAGAACGCGTTGTATCTTGTCTCGGCTTTCCGGGCCGGCCAGAGCGAGCAGGCGAGAGCGCACCGCTTCGGTGGCGCGCAGCAGCAGTTCCCGGAACAGCTTCAGCGGCACATCCAGCCGCAGCCCGACCATCTCGGCGAGGCGTTCGTCGCGCTCCGAATGGCGCACCAGCGTTGCAAAGCCGCCGTCGGTGAAGCTGGCGCCCGAATTCTCGGCAAGTTTGTGGAACACTTGGTGATCGCCCCGATTTAACAGCGCATCCGTTACAGTCGGCGCGATTTGCGAGCGGGCCGCGATTGCCAGCAGATGGCCCTGGGCCTTGGTGTTGGCGATGTCGATCAAATCATGATCGCTGAGGCGGCGCGACTGGGTGAGAACCGGTGCAGCCACTGCAATATCATCGTCGCGGGCGAGCTGTCGCACGACTTCGAGCGGCGCATTATTGACCGGGGCCAGGCGCTGACTTAGCTCCGCCAGCGCGCGGCCTTCGATGCGCTTGATCAGATGATTCAAGACGTCGTCGAACACGTCGATCTGCTGATCGTTGAGGCGGTCTGCGTCGGCGACGAACAGGTCGGTGATGCGCCGCAGCGCATCGACGCGTTTGTCCTTGGAGCCGCTTTCGATCGCGTTCTCCAACTCGGTGATAAGCGATTGATCCTGGAGCATGTCACGGCCGCAAGACGCGGCACCCTTCACAACCGATGAGCCCGTTACGCGGCCGAGCCGGCTTTCTTGCCCATCTGAAGTAGGTAATTCTGCGCATTACACACCAAAATTACGTTAATACACAACCACCGATAGAATAATAGGTATTGCCATATTTCTGGCTTGTGCTGGTGAACAAAAATACCATTTCTCTGCCCGCATGAGTTGTGACTTGCCGCGCTCCCTTGCGTAGGGAAGAATGAGAAGAGCGCCAAATGCTAGTCTTCCTTACGGGTGCGAACGGCTATATCGGCGGCGCGGCGGCAGTGGCCCTGATCCGCGCCGGCCATCGGGTTCGCGGTCTCGTTCGCGACCGGACCAAGGCCGATGCGGTCGCGGCCCATGGCGTCGAGCCGGTGATCGGCTCCCTCGACGACGCGGCGCTGCTGCGTGAAGAAGCGCGCACCGCCGACTCCGTCGTCAATGCCGCTTCGAGCGATCATCGCGGCGCCATTGAGGCCTTGCTCGCCGGGCTCGCCGGCTCCGGCAAAGCCTTCGTCCATTCCAGCGGCTCGAGCATCGTCGCCGATCTTGCCATGGGCGAGCCGTCGGATCGTATCTTTCACGAAGCCGAGCCGATCGCACCGCTCGCCGACAAGGCCGCGCGCGTCGCCATCGACCGGCTTGTGCTCGCCGCGCAAGCGACCCATACGGTCCGCCCGGTGGTTCTCTGCAACAGCATGATCTATGGCCCCGCTTTGGGGCCGCCGTCGCAGAGCGTGCAGATCCCGGCGCTGGTGCGCCAAGCCAAGGCATCCGGCGTGGTGCGCTATATCGGGCGCGGGCTCAATCGCTGGTCCAGCGTGCATATCGCCGATGTCGCCGCGCTTTATCCCCTCGCCATCGCCAAAGCGTCGCCAGGCGCCTTCATGTATGTCGAGAGCGGCGAAGAAGCTTTGGGGGAGATTGCCAAGGTGATTGCGGCACGGCTTGATCTCGGCGCCGCGCAATCCTGGTCGGCCGACGAAGCGATCGCGGCCTGGGGCCGCGCCATGGCGGTCTATTCGCTCGGCTCCAACAGCCGGGTGCGCGGCAAGGTCGCGGCCGCGCTCGGCTGGTCGCCGACTCGGCGCTCGATCTCGACATGGATCGCCGAAGAACTTGTTTGAGGCAAAGCAATATGCCGATCTACGTGCTCGAGCCGCCACATCGCTACAATCATCCTTACGCCGGGCCGGTGATCGAGCGCGTCTTGCCGCTGCAGGAAGCGCGGCGGGCCTGCGCGCATATGGGCGTGCAGGCCGACGCCTGCTCGTGGCTGACGAAAAACAAATGCTACTTGGTCATTCCGCGCGGTGGGCCGGTCAAAGATTTACGCGCCTATGTCCGCCACGAGCGCGCCCACTGCAACGGCTGGCCAGAAGACCATCCGGAATGATTGCGCGAACCTCATAATTTCATGGTGGGACTCTCCTGATGTACGACCTCATTCTGCGCGGCGGCACGCTCTACGACGGCAGCGGCCGTCCCGGTCAACGCGGCGATCTCGCGGTTGCCGAGGGCCGCATCGCCGCCATCGGCGATGCGCCGGCGCATTCCCGCCGCGAAATCGACGTATCCGGCCTCGCCGTCACGCCGGGCTTCATCGACATCAAGACGCATTCGGATTTCACGCTGCCGATCAATCCGAAGGCCGAGAGCAAGGTCCGCCAAGGCGTCACCACCGAGATCATCGGCCATTGCGGCTTTTCCGTCGCGCCGGTGCTGCCGGGAAAAGTCGAGCTGTTGCGCGATTACCTGTCGCCGAGCGCGCCGTGGCTGCCGTTTCGCGAAACGACCTTCCCGCATTATCTCGACAGCTTCCCGGCGACCGCGGTGAACGCTGGCATGCTGGTCGGCCACAATACGCTGCGCCTGATGGTGATGGGCATGGACAATCGTCCGCCGACGGCCGGCGAATTGCAGGCGATGAGCGATCTGCTCGACGACGGCTTGCGGGCCGGTGCGCTCGGATTTTCCACCGGCTTGTTCACGGCGCCGGGCTCTTATGCGGCCGCAGACGAAATCGTCGCGCTGTGCCGCGTCGTGAAGCGCCATAACGCCGGTTACTTCACGCACCTGCGCGACGAATCGAACAAGGTCCTCGACGCGCTGCAAGAAGCCATCGACGTCGCGGAAGCGTGCCAGGTTCACGTCGAGATCGTGCATTTCAAATGCTCCGGCCTCGACAACTGGGGGAAAGCGGCAAAGGCCTTGGACATGATCGCCGCGGCCAAGGCGCGCGGCGTCGGCGTCGATTGCGATTCCTATCCTTATAATGTCGGCAGCAATCCGCTGAAAAATTTGCTGCCGCAATGGGTGCAGGCCGGCGGGGTGCCCGACATGCTGGCGCGCCTGGCACTGCCGGAAACGCGCACACGGATCCGCGCCGAGATCGCGCGCGACGGCCTCAACAACTGGGGCCGCATTCCGGACTGGGATTGCGTGCGGATTTCGATATCGCCGCATCTGCCGCAATACGCGCGCCGCAGCATCGCCGAGCTGGCGCGCGAACGCGGTGGCGATCCGATCGACGTGGTCTGCGACTACCTGATCGAGGATCGCTGCGCGACCCGGGTGCTGGTGATCTCGATTGCCGAGGACGACGTGCGCGACATGATCCGTTCGCCCTTTGCCTTGGTCGGCTCCGACGGCAATTGCGTCGCCGACTATGGCATCACCAGCCAGGGCATTCCGCATCCGCGCTTCTACGGCACGTTTCCGCGCGTCTTGAGCCATTATGCGCGGGAGTTGGGGCTGATCCCGATCGAAATGGCGGTCCACAAGATGACCGGGGCGACCGCGGCGGCGCTGAAGCTTGCCGACCGCGGCCTGCTCAAGGTCGGCTATCGCGCCGACGTGGCGGTGTTCGATCCCGCCGACTTCGAGGAGCTCGCAACGTACGCCGATCCGCACCGCTATCCGAGCGGTCCGCGCACGACGGTGCTGGTCAATGGCGTGGTCGTCGTCGATAACGCGGTCCATACCGGTGCGCTGCCCGGCAAGGTGTTGCGCCGCGATGCGGCCGGTGCGGTGCGTTAAGCGAACGGCCCTGATGTCTATTAGATCGGACGTTTCTTTGCGTGGCCGAACAGCACCCGGTGCGTCTTCATCGCGACGGTTCATGCCAGGGTGACGACGAGGTGCCGTCGTAGGTGAAGCCGATGCTCAGGATGACTTCGTCCATGAACTGGGATTGCGATATCGTTCCCAAATAGGCCGGCAGGTCGCCGAGGTAGGAGTAGGCTATCTTGTCGGTCAGCTCCACGTAGACCGGCGCAACCAAGACAATGCGAAAGCCGCCTTCCACGCCGGTGGTCACGCCATTCAGCTGCCACCAGCCATTGCGCAGCCCGAACGAATTACCAATCGTTTTGTCGCCGACGTTGGCTTCGTTGCCCAGGATCGTGTCGGAGGTGTGCGGCAACATCACCCCGACACCGGCTTTGCCGATTGCGGCCACGCTCCAGCTGTCATTGGTCTGGCCGAACAAGGGCAGCCGATAGACTGCGTTTATCATCACATGATTGGCGCCGTTGTGGAGCTCCTCGCTGAAAAATGGAGAGCCGAGCTGGTAGACTCCACTGGCCGGCTTGCCGGCAATGGTGCCGCTCACATTGGCAAACTGCCCCGTGGGCGTCGTGTATTTGCTGTGATCCAGACTGAATTCAACGCCGAAATTGTCGGTGATGAAGCGGCCGACGCGAATATTGTATTGCGCTCCGAACGCATCGCCGGTGAACAGGCCGCTCTCTCCTCCCGGCTCATCGTGGCCGCGAACGTCGTAGATCGTGAAGTCGTTGCCAAGCGCAGGCTGCGACACGTGAATATCCGTGGGCGCCCAGAATTCCCTGTTGTATCCCCATGAAAAATACCACTCGCCGCCGGTAAAAAACCGCCAGAATGGACTCTCGTCATCCCTCGCGAACGGAGCCTGTTGCGGCGGCACCGGCGGCTGCGCTGCGGCAACGCTTGCCGCCAGCGTGGATGACGGCAATTGCGGCGGCGCCGTTTGTGCATGCGCGACTGGGCCGGTCGCAAGGAGAACCATGACGCCGAACAGAATTGACCGATGCCAGCGACACATCACACGAGATACTTCCGCGGCTGCGACAGATCTGCCGTCTCTGACGATATCAATTCGCGAGGTGGTGACAAAGCGCCAAATCCAGTCAAATGGTAAATCCGCCTCGCGTCCAATTGACTGCAGCGGCCTTTCGCCAATCAGCTAGCGGCCTTGATGGCCGTCGAGGCCGACCCCTTTGAGATGGCCAAACAGCGCCGCAAGCTTCGCTTGGTCTGCCTCCGGCAGCGGCGGCTTGAGCAGCGATGCTACGTTGGTCCGCAGATGTTCGGCGTCGCCGGTGCCGAACAGGACGACGTCGACGCCCGGCTCGTGCCGGGCGAAGCGATAGGCGGCCTCGATCATGTTGGCCGCGCCGTGTTCGTGAATCAGAAAGCCGAGCGGGTCGTCGGATTCGCCGAGCCATTTTTCCACCAGCCCCTTGGCGGCAAGCGCCTTCATCTCACGCGAAACGCGCGGAGGATCGGCGAAGATGCTGCGCACGGCAAACATCAAGAGCGTGCCGATACCCTTCTCGCGGGTGACGGCAAACACGTTCTGCCGCGCGCCCTGATGCATCATGTGGAAGCCGACCATGAAGACTTCCCAGACCGGATCGCGCAGCGCGCGCTTGAGCGTTTCGTTGGTGAAATCGACGATCGGATTTTCGGTCAATCCGATGTGCCGGATTTTGCCCTTCTGCTTTTGCGCAGCGAGCGGCGGACCGAGCGTGTTGAGCGCATAATCGTACATTTGCGGCTCGACGCCATGCAGATTGAACACGTCGACATGATCGGTGCCTAAAAGCCGCAACGAATTGTCGAGACTCTCAACCATGCGCTGCGGCGTCCACCATTCGCCGGCGCGCTGCACGCTCGATTTGGTAGCGACCACGACTTTGTCACGCGGCACCGATTTGAGCGCTTTGCCGACTACGCCCTCGGTGCCATAGGCCGGCGCGGTGTCGATGAAATTGACGCCGAGATCAATGGCGTCGAGCACGAGCCGCGCGGACTCGTCCTCGGTCCTGCCGGACTTGAGTCCCATCCGGGAAAAGCCGCCGGTACCGAGCCCGGCGACGCTGACGCGCAGGCCGGTCTTGCCAAGGGTGGTGTATTGCATTTCGGCCTTCTACATGAGGACTGACGACGGGTTCTATTATTGCAACCCGTTGACCCACCACGGGCTTTCGTGTCACGTCCGGCGACCGTAAAAGACCGCAGCACAAATCGCAAACCGATGGCCATCGACCGCTACAACGCCCGCGACGCCGAGGCGCGCTGGCAGAAAATCTGGGACGAACGCGGCATCTTCGCCACGAAGAACGCCGACCCGCGGCCGAAATACTACGTGCTGGAAATGTTCCCCTATCCGTCGGGGCGCATCCATATGGGCCACGTCCGCAACTACACGATGGGCGACGTGGTGGCGCGCTACAAGCGCGCGGCGGGCATGAACGTGCTGCATCCGATGGGCTGGGACGCCTTCGGCATGCCGGCCGAGAACGCCGCCATGGAGCGCAAGGTCCATCCCAAGGCGTGGACCTACGACAATATCGCGGCGATGAAGAAGCAGCTCAAATCGATGGGGCTGTCGCTCGATTGGAGCCGCGAGATCGCGACTTGCGATCCGGCCTATTACAAGCATCAGCAAAAAATGTTCCTCGATTTTCTTGGTGCCGACCTGGTCGAGCGCGAAAAGCGCAAGGTGAACTGGGATCCGGTCGACCAGACTGTGCTGGCCAACGAGCAGGTGATCGAGGGGCGCGGCTGGCGTTCCGGCGCGCTGGTCGAGCAGCGCGAGATGAGCCAATGGATCTTCAAGATCACCAAATATTCGCAGGAGCTCCTTGACGCGCTCGATATGCTCGAGCGTTGGCCGGAAAAAGTCCGCCTGATGCAGAAGAACTGGATCGGCCGCAGCGAGGGTTTGCTGGTCCGCTTCGCGCTCGATCAGGCGACGACGCCGGATGGCGAGAGCGAACTGGACATCTTCACCACCCGGCCGGACACCTTGTTCGGCGCCAAATTCATGGCGCTGGCGCCCGATCATCCGTTGGCGCTGGCGACAGCCGCCAAAAATCCAGCGCTGGCGACATTCATCGAGGAGTGCCGCCATCGCGGCACCGCGCAGGCCGAAATCGATACCGCCGAGAAGCTTGGCTTCGACACCGGCATCAGGGCGATTCATCCGTTCGATCCGAACTGGAAGCTGCCGGTCTATGTCGCGAACTTTATTTTGATGGAATACGGCACCGGCGCGATTTTTGGCTGCCCGGCGCACGACCAGCGCGATCTCGACTTCGTCAACAAATACGGCCTCGGCAACGTGCCGGTTGTGTGTCCGCCCGGTCAGGATCCCAAGACCTTTGTCATCACCGACACCGCCTATGACGGCGACGGCCGCATGATCAATTCCCGCTTCCTCGACGGCATGACCATCGCCGAAGCGAAGGACGAAGTCGCACGGCGGCTGGAACAGGAGACCGCCGGCAATCGCCCGGTGGCGCAGCGCCAAGTGAATTTCCGGCTGCGCGACTGGGGCATTTCACGGCAGCGCTACTGGGGCTGTCCGATTCCGATCATCCACTGCGAGGCCTGCGGCGTCGTGCCGGTGCCGGAAAAGGATCTGCCGGTGACGTTGCCGGAAGACGTCACCTTCGACCGGCCCGGCAATCCGCTCGACCATCATCCGACCTGGAAATACGTCACCTGCCCGCAATGCGGCGGCAAGGCGCGGCGCGAAACCGACACCATGGACACCTTCGTCGACTCGTCATGGTATTTCGAGCGCTTCACCGACCCATGGATCAAGACCGCGCCGACCGACCTGGCGGTGGTCGATGCCTGGATGCCGGTCGATCAATATATCGGCGGTATCGAGCATGCGATTTTGCATCTGCTCTATTCGCGCTTTTTCACCCGCGCCATGAAAGCGACCGGCCATGTCGGCGTCGACGAGCCGTTCGCCGGCCTGTTCACTCAAGGCATGGTCGTGCACGAGACCTATCGCACCAAGAGTGGCGAGTGGGTGTCGCCGGCGGAAGTGAAGATCGAAAGCGACGGCGACGTGCGCCGTGCGACTTTAGCTTCAACCGGCGAGCCGGTTGAAATCGGCGCCATCGAGAAAATGTCGAAGTCGAAGCGCAACACGGTCGACCCCGACGAGATCATCGAGGCCTACGGCGCCGACGTGGCGCGCTGGTTCATGCTGTCGGACTCGCCGCCGGACCGCGATGTGGAATGGACCGAGCGCGGCGTCCAGGGCGCCTGGCGGTTTGCCCAGCGGCTGTGGAGGCTGGTCGGCGAGGCGGCCGAGATCGCCAAAGCGGCGCCGGACGCACGACCGGACGCGTTTTCGCCGGCCGCGCTCCGCCTGCGCAAGGCAGCGCACCACGCCTTGGCCCGCGTCAGCGATGACATTGAAAAGCTACACTTCAATGTTTGTGTGGCAGCGATCTACGAATTCGCCAATACGGTCAATGAGGTAATCGGCGAGCTGGGGTCTGAGACCGGGTCAGATGAGGGGGCTGCCTCCGCGCCCGATTTCCGCTGGGCGATGCGCGAGGCAGTTAATATTCTTGTGCAATTATTCGCGCCCATGATGCCGCATCTTGCCGAGGAAAGCTGGGCTGCGCTCGGCCATGACACGCTGGTTGCGCAGGCGGCTTGGCCGCAGGTCGAGCCCGCGCTTCTGATCGAAAATACGGCAACGCTGCCGGTGCAGGTCAATGGCAAGAAACGCGCCGAAGTGACCGTGGCGCGCGACGCCGGCAACGCCGAAATCGAGGCTGCCGTCCTCGCGCTCGATGGGGTAAAAACGGCGCTGGACGGCAAGACGCCGAAGCGGGTGATCATCGTGCCGGGGCGGATCGTCAATGTGGTGGCGTGACCATCGCGCAGCAGCGTGCGCCGTGCGGCTCGGCGTCATTGTGGGCGCCGCGAGCCTTCTTGCCGGCTGCTTTGAGCCGCTTTACAGCTCACATCCGACAGTCGGCGGCGAAAGCATCAAAGACAAGCTCGCCGAAGTGCAGATCGCGCCGATTCCAACGCGGCAGGGGACGCCGCAAGCCCGCCTAGCCGTCGGCGTGCACAACGCTTTGCAGTTTGATCTCACCGGTGGCTCCGGCACCAATGCTCCGACCCATCGGCTCGATCTCACGGTGACACAGGGCGGCTTTACCGTAATCGTCGATCCTTCCAGCGGCCGCCCGACGGCGCAAGTCGCCGGCGTGCAGGTGAGCTATCAGCTCGTGGAAATCGCGACCGGCAAAATCGTGTTGAAAGATTCCACATTCGCCAACGTTGACTACGACTCGCCCGGCCAGGAGCAGCGTTTCGCCGTCCAGCGTGCGGAGCGCGATGCCGAGGACCGCGCCGTGCAGACGGCCGCCGATACGATCCGCAACAGGCTGGCGTCGTATTTCGTCGCCGGGACTTAGAGCATGATCCCGAAAAGTGGCGGCCGGTTTTCGGAAAAGATCATGCTCCAAATAGAATAACCTTCATGGTTGCTGTCAAAGCCGCCGACGTCGACGCCTTCGTGGCGCGTCCCGATCCGGCGCGGCCGGTGGTTCTGGTGTTCGGTCCGGATGCCGGCTTGGTCAGCGAACGCGCCAATGCCATCGTCAGAGCCTCGGTCGACGACATGAACGATCCGTTCGCGCTGGCGCGCCTTGAAGGCGAGGCGGTTGCCGCCGAGCCGACGCGGCTTGTCGAAGAGGTGCAGACCATGCCGCTGTTCGGCGGCCGCCGCGCGGTGTGGCTCAAGGCCGGAAACCGCAACATCGCGCCCGCAGTCGAAGCGGTTCTGGCCTTGCCGGCCGGCGGATGCCGCGTCGTTATCGAAGCCGGCGATTTGCGCCGCAATGCGCCGCTGCGCGCATTGTGCGAGCGCGCCAAGAATGCCGTGGCGCTACCCTGCTATGCCGACAGTGAGCGCGACCGGGCGCGGCTGATCGACGACGAGATGCGCGCCGCCGGTTTGACGCTGACGCCCGAGGCGCGGGCGCTTCTGATCCCCTTGCTCGGCGGCGATCGCGCCGCGTCGCGCAACGAAATTCGCAAGCTGGCGCTCTATGCCCGCGGCAGCGATCAGGTCGGCGTCGATGATGTGACCGCCGTGGTGTCTGATGCCTCGGCGCTGGCGCTGGAAGATATCGTCGACGCCGCTTTCGCCGGCCGCCCGGGTGAGCTCGAAGCACAGCTCGCCAAAGCGCGGACCGCGGGGACCAGCGCCGGCTCGCTGTTATTCAACGCCCAGCGCCAACTCGCGCAGCTGCACAAATGGCGCATAGCAATCGAGGACGGTGCGCCGTTCTCGCTCGATGCGGTGCAGCCGCCGCTGCATTTCCGCCGGAAGGCGCTGGTCGACGCAGCGTTGAAATCCTGGAGCGCGGCGCGGCTCTCGACCGCCATGGCCGAGCTCGCCGAAGCGGTGCTGCAATCGCGGCGCCAGCCGGCGCTCGCCGACACCATCGCCGAACGCGCATTGCTGGCGCTCGCGACGCAGGGCCGCCGCAGCGCGGCGTAACGTATTCAAAAAGTTCCAGCGGGGCGGGCGGTGTTCTGGCGCTCAGTCCGCCAATCCGCCAGCGTGGTGCGGCCGACCACCGACATTTTGGCCGCCGCCGCCGCGATCGTGTCGTGCAGCACTTGATCGAAATTGTCGTGCGCGACGCGACTTTCCGCCATTGCGGTTCGCATCGCCTCGGCATCGAATGGCTGCGCGCGCAAAGTCTTGCGCACCTCCTCTTGCGACAGACGAAGATCGGCCTCGGCGGCCGCGACCTTCATCGCCTCGCCGCGGAGCTGCGCGCGCAAGACCGTGGCATCGGCGGGCGGCAGCTTGGCCGCGATGCGATCGAGCCGGCCGGCAAGGCTGTGGTCGATCCGCGCCACAGTCGCCAGCGGCACCGGGCCGGAAAAGCGGATCGCCACGGCGCCCGCCGCGCCGACGAAGAACAAGTTCAGTGCCAACGATCCCAGGAGCAGCCAGCGCCAATGCGCGCCGCCTTCCGTCCTCGTTTGTATTGACATCGTCGCCCTCGTCTTTCGTTGACTCGAGAAAGCCCGGCGCTGCGCGCAGGGCGGTGGTTCACCGAAAAGATCATGCTCCGTCAAGGGGCTAGCTACGAAATTGCCGACCGTAACCGGCGGCCCCAACACCACATCCTAGCGCCGTTTATTCCGTCACGAAATGGCCGATCGGCCGCCGCCGGCCTGATGCCGGCGGAGCCGAGAGAATTGATCAGGTCGGATTCTCCAGGCTGAACGCGCCGGAATCGTCGTCATAGGCGAAGACTTCGGCGTAACGTCCCCATGCGATCACAGCCCGCAAGGTGAGTTCGGCATCTTCCGCCGTCATGTGATCCTCGAGCTCGTCATAGAAGCGGCTTTTCGGCGCCACGTGGTTGGTGCGCTCCTGCAGCACGTGACGGATATGAGCGGCCAGAGGAACATAGGACAGTAATTGGCGCTGGAATAATTTCTTGCGGTCGTCGGTGCCGAGCTCCGCGAATTGTTTGCCGATATCGGTGAGCTTGATGTCGCCGCCTTCGACCTCGGCCAGCCGCAGCAATTGCAGCGATTCTGCGACCGGAAACAGCTCGTCGGAATCCATGTGCAATTCGTCGGACAGCACGGGCAAGTCGGCGTGGCCGCTAAACGGCGGCGCGGCGAGCGTCTCGATGAGTCCGGACAGGAGATTGGCCGATACCCGCGGCAGCGCCGTATAGATCGTCGCGGCCGGTCCGGTGCCGATTTGCAGCGGCGTCGGCGAGCGCGCGGTCATTGCCACGTAGATTTTCTCGACCAGTTCGCGGAACTGCGGGTCGAGCCGGTTGCGCGGTTGTTTCAACTCGACGGGGATTTCGCTGATGATGCGGCCGGGATTGGTGGAAAACAACAGGATGCGGTCGCACAACAGGACTGCCTCCTCGATATTGTGCGTAACCAGGATCACCCCTTTGATCGGCAGCTTGCCGTCGCCCCAGAGCTCGAGAAAGTCTGTGCGCAACGTCTCCGCGGTCAGCACGTCTAGCGCGGAGAAAGGCTCGTCCATCAACAGGATGTTGGGATGGACGACCAGCGCCCGGGCGAAGCCGAACTCGTTGCCGCATGCCGCCGGACAATTCGCGCGGGAAGGCCGACTCGTAACCGTCCAAGCCGATCAGGTCGATCGCCGCTAGTGCGCGTTTGCGGATTTCCGCCTCGGGCAGGCCGAGCGCCTCAAGCCCGAGCTGCACGTTTTCCAGAACCGTCAGCCAGGGAAACAGCGCAAACGACTGGAACACCATGGCGATGCCCGGCGCCGGCGCATGAACCGGCTCGCCGAGATAGGTGATTGTGCCGGACGAAGGTTCGGCCAGACCGGCAATCAGGCGCAGCAAAGTCGATTTGCCAGAGCCGGTGCGGCCGAGCAGGCCGACGATCTGGCCCTGCGTGAGCGACAGCTCGACGCCGTCGAGCACCAGATGCTCGCCGCCATCGGCGCGCGGAAACGACTGGCGGAGCGCGTGAACGTCGAGGAGGGCGGCGGCCATAGTGATCCTCATCCCAGCCGGAATTTGCGTTCGGCGTAGAAATAGAGCGGACGCCAGAACAGGCGATTGATGACGACGACGAACAGGCTCATCACCACGATACCAAGCACGATGCGATGAAAATCGCCGGCGTCGGTCTGTTGCGCAATATAGGCGCCGAGCCCGAAGGCTTGCAGATGCTGCTGGCCCCAGGAGGCGACCTCGGCGACGATGCTCGCGTTCCATGAGCCGCCAGACGCAGTGATCGCTCCGGTCACGTAATAGGGCAGCACCGCCGGCAGCGCGATGCGCCGCCACCACAGCCAGCCGCGCACGTGCAAGTTCACGCCGACGGCGCGCAGCTCGGCCGGGATCGCCGCGGCGCCGGCAATGACATTGAACAGAATGTACCATTGCGTGCCTAGGATCATTAGCGGGCTGAGCCAGATATTCGGGTCGAGCCGCCAGGCGACGATCAGCGAGACGACGACCGGAAACAGCACGTTGGCGGGGAAGGCGGCGAGGAACTGCGCCACCGGCTGCACGATATTGGTCGCGCGTGAGTGCGTGCCAACCCAGACGCCGATCGGCACCCAGATGACGCTGGCAATGGCGATGAGAACGACGACGCGGGCAAGCGTCGCAAAGCCGAGCAAAATCGCGAGACCGACGTCGGCGAGCGTTATGCCCTCGACGATGAAACGCACAATTTGCCACAACGCGGCCGCGCCAAGCGCAATGACGATGAGGCCGAATAGGAACGCGATGCGGCTCTGCGCGAGCGGCAGCGGTTGCTTGCTGGATTGGGGTTTGTCGGGCCGCCGCGGCCGCAGCGTGAGCCGCCATAGCACGCCGAAGGGTCGGGTCAGCCGCTCGACGATGCGCGATCGGCGCAGAACGTCGAATACCCATGAGCGCGGCGGCAGCACGCCGGCTTCCTGTTCGAAGCGGAAGCGATCCGCCCATGCCACCAGCGGCCGGAACAGGACTTGGTCGTAGATCAGGATGACCACCAGCATGGTCGCGATCGCCCATGTCACGGCCCGCAGATCCTGGTGCTCGATGGCCAAGGCGATGTAGGAGCCGACGCCGGGAAGCGTGACCGTGGTGTTGCCGACGCTGATCGCCTCGGAGGCGACGACGAAGAACCAAGCCCCCGACATCGACATCATCATGTTCCAGATCAGCTGCGGCATGGCGAACGGCACATCGAGCCGCCAGAATTTCATCCATCCGCTGAGCCGGAAATTGCGCGACGCTTCGTCAAGCTCGGTCGGCACCGTACGCAAGGACTGGTAGAAGCTGAACGCCATGTTCCAGGCCTGACTGGTGAAGATGGCGAAGATCGAGGCGAATTCGGCGCCGAGCACGCGGCCCGGCGCCAGCGCCATGAAAAACACCACCGTCACCGAGATGAAGCCGAGGATCGGGACCGATTGCAGGATATCGAGCAGCGGGACCAAGAGCCGCTCGGCGCGCTTGTTCTTGGCGGCAAGCGTCGCATAGGTGAAGGTGAAGAGGAGCGACAGCACCATGGCGATAAGCATGCGCAGCGTGGTGCGCGCGGCATATTCCGGAAGATTGCGCGGATCGAGGGATGGCGGCGTTTTCTCCAGCTCGGCAAGCGGCTCGAACAGGTGGCGGCTCGCCTCGCCCAAAAAGACCAACAGCCCAAGGATCAAAAGCACCGCCAGCACGTCCCATCGGGTGAACAGGCGTGCCCAATCGCTGACCGAGATCGGGATAATCGCCCGCATGTCTTCGCCCGATGGTGCCGGATCTGCTGTCATGGAATTGTCTTAGAAGTTGCGGCAGGGAGGCGCGGCCGCGACCTTGCCGCGACCACATAACATTGGCGTGGCCGCCTTCAAACCTTTTTGCGAATCCCACGGCAACCGGGCGCGCGATTTGCCTCAGGGGAGACCGCGCTTGTCAGCCGCTCCGAGCCGCCGCCATGGCGGAGAGAGCCTGAGTTAGCTCGGCGGGAAACGGAAATATGATGGTGTTGCTGCGGTCATTGGCGATATCGAACAGCGTACCGAGATAGCGAAGCTGCATCGCCTGCGGCACCGGCGCCAGCAGGCGCGCGGCGTCGACGAGTTTCTGCGCCGCTTGAAATTCGCCTTCCGCATTAATGATTTTGGCCCGGCGTTCGCGCTCGGCCTCGGCCTGGCGCGCGATGGCGCGCACCATGCTCTCGTCGAGGTCGATGCGTTTGAGCTCGACTGTGGAAACCTTGATGCCCCAGCCCTCGGTCTGCTTGTCGAGCACTTCCTGGATGTCGGCATTGAGCTTGTCGCGTTCGGCGAGCATCTGGTCGAGGTCGTGCTTGCCCAACACCCAGCGCAGTGTGGTCTGCGCCAGCTGGCTGGTCGCCGCGAGGTAATTGCTGACCTGGATGATCGACTTCTCGGCGTCGACGACGCGGAAATAGAGTACCGCGCTGACCTTGACCGAGACGTTGTCGCGCGAAATCACGTCCTGGGGTGGCACTTCGTCGACCACCACGCGCAAATCGACACGCACCATCTGCTGGATAAGCGGATAAAGCAGAATGAGTCCAGGACCCTTGGTGCCGGTATAGCGGCCGAGCGTGAACACCACGCCGCGTTCGTATTCGCGCAGGATACGGATGGAGGCGTAGAAAAAGATCAGAACCAAAACGCCGACGGCGATAACGACGGTGAAGAACATGGCGGACTCCTTGGGCTGATGCGGCGGTTCAATCGGTTCTTGTTAGACGTGGTGAAGCGGGGTCTCACTCAAAAGGGTTTGCGGGCGCAAATGCGGGTGCAGCGAAGTTCCGATCTAGGTCGGCCGAACATGCAGAACTAAGCCATCGCGGCCGACCACATTGACGCGCGAGCCCTCGGCGAGTGGGGCGTCGGCGCGCGCGCGCCAGATTTCACCCTCGACCCGGACGCGGCCCTCATGGCCTTGCCACCATACCGTCTCGCCGCTGGCGCCGATCAATGCCTCGCCGCCGGTGACGACCGGACGCTTGCGCGACCGCAATAGCGCCGCCAGCGCGAGGAGGAACAAGGCGGCGCTGCCGATCGCGGCGCCGATGACGACCGCCCGCGAAAGCTCGAAGCCGGGCACCTGCGACGGAAACATCATCAGCGCGCCGATGGCGAAGGCGACAATGCCGCCGACGCCGATCGTGCCGAAAGCGCCGATGTGGGCTTCGGCGATCATCAGTCCGATGCCAACCAGCACCAGCGCGGCACCGGCATAGTTGATCGGCAGCAGCGCCAGTGCATAGAGCGCGACCAAAAGACTGATGGTGCCGACAAGGCCCGGCGCCACCGCGCCCGGATTGAAGAATTCCAGGATCAGGCCGTAGACGCCGATCAGCATGAGGATGAAGGCGACGTTCGGATTGGTGATCAGCGCGAGAAGCTTGATGCGCCAGTCGGGCGGCGTCGCCACGACCTGCAGTCCGGCGGTCGCCAGCCGCACGGGCTTGCCGGCTACAGTCACGGTGCGGCCGTCGATCTGGCGCAGCAGATCGGGCACGTCCGTGGCGACAACGTCGATGACATGAAGCTTGAGCGCCTCGTCGGCCGGCAGGCTCACGGCGTTTCGTACCGCATCTTCGGCCCAGTCGGCATTGCGGCCGTTGACGGCGGCGAGACTGCGGATATAGGCGACCGCGTCGTTGACGATTTTGCGCGACTCAGGGTCGCCCGGCTCGCCGGCTTTGCCTGACGGCTGGGTTTTCTCCTCCGAGCCGCCGCCGGGCGCGGGTGGACTGCCGCCGAGCTGGATCGGCGTGGCGGCGCCGATATTGGTGCCGCGCGCCATGGCGGCGATCGCGCTGGCATAGGCGATATAGGTGCCGGCGCTCGCCGCGCGGGCGCCGCTTGGCGCCACGAAACTCGCAACCGGCACCGGGGAAGCCAGGATCGCGGTATCGATCTCGCGCATCGACGAATCGAGGCCGCCCGGCGTATTCATGCGCAGCACGATCAGGCCGGTCTCGCGTGGCGAGGCCGCGTCGATCTCGCGCACGATGTAATCGGCGATGGCCGGGCCGATTGGGCCGCTGATTTCAAGGACGAGCGCGCGGGGCGCTGCGCTGGCCGGCGTCGCGAGCAGCGCGAACAGAATAGCCACAAGCACGGGTGCGTGTCGTCGCATCGCGGCAATCATGGTGGCCCCGGTGCCGGTCGGCGGTCAGCGCGACGGCAAGCCCCGCCGCCGCCGAACGATGCACGGATTATAGGACCTTCCGCCGGTCGCGTCCCCACGGTGATCCTGTGCGCGGTGCGGCTGTCACGAGGTCGCAACCGCGCGATACGGCGCGCCGATGAGGCGAGCGCCCCAGGAAAAGCGCTGCACCGCGAACGTCGTCGCCAGGCTCAAGACCAGCGTCCCGCCAAAAACGATGGCCGCCTTGATAATGGCGAACAGCGGCGCGGCAAGGAGCGCATATTGCAGCCAGACAATGAAAACGTAGTGCACCAGATAAAGGCCATAAGCATTGGCCGACAGATAACCGAGAAGCCGCGAATAGCCGGTGGCGAACCGCAGACAGACGGCGATGAGGAAAAAACAGCCGGCGGCGCAGGCCGGCACGAAGCTCAGATCGGCGGCGATCTCGACGCCGAGCGAGGCGCCGTGCGGCATAGTCAGGGCCGTCAAACCCATCCAGAGAAACAACGAGGCGAGCGCGGCCGCCAGCGCATAGGTCCAGCGCCGCGCCAAGATGCCGTCGACCGCGATAAGGCCACGCTCGATGCCGGCACCGCCGATGCCGATGCCGGCAAAGAAATAGACCGCGTAGAGAAGCGGCCGGCAAAATTGCACGGCGAACAGGCCCGAATTGGACCAGGCCCAGGGGGTAAAGGCGATCGCCAGTGGAACATAAGCTATCGCGGAAACGGCAAGCAGCACGCCGAAATAGCGAGCCGGCGCCTTATCGGCCGGGGCCGACCAGCGGCCGAGCGCCGGTATCGCGTTGGGCGCAATGAGATGCACACCGGCGGCAACGAAATTCAGCGCCAGAAGCTGCCACAAGAACCATAGCGGCCCGTTCGGCCAGAACGGCAGCGCGCGCAGGCTGTGCCAATAGGCGGCGATGCTCGGATCGGCCGCGGTCAGGCGGTAGACCGGATAAACCGCCGCCGGGATCACCACGGCGATGCCGAAGGCAAACGGCAGACCGAGGCGCACCGCGCGGTCGCGCAAGAAGGCCCAACCTGTTTTGCGCTGCAAGCTCGGCCAGACAAACAGGCCGGAAAGAAAGAACATCAGCGCCATCAGATAAACGTCCTGCCAGGCGCAGATAAGATCGAAGCCGAAAAAGCGATGGCTGTCGATGATCGGAAATGCGCGCCAATCGTAGGGCGGACTGTCAAATCCGGAACCGGTTACCGGTATCCAGTTGAGGTAGGCCAGCATCGCATGGAAAGCGAGCACGATCAGGATCACGATACCGCGCAGATTGGCCAGCGCCAGACTGGTGCGCGAACCGGAACGCGGCATGGAATTGATGCGCCGCATGTCTCAAATCCCGAGCTCAAATAACGAAACGCCAGTATCGGGAACAATCATGAGAAGCTACGCGGTGGATTGCAAGGAGAATGCGATTGAGCCGAAAACAACCGGCTCGAGTGGTGGAACGAGAAGCGGCGGACTAAGTTCCCAATCGCGGCCCGCCACGACCAAATTGCGCAAGCCGGTTCCCGGCCGCACACTATGGCGTTTCCTCCACGCCGGCGTCCTTAAATCACCGCATTGTGGAACGAGTAATAATTCTCCGCCATCACTGTCGCGCAGCGATTCGCAACGACGAATGGAGAGGATTCTTGGCAATGAAATCGACAAAGCTGCTCATGGCGACGGCCGTGGCGTCACTCGTCGCGCTGGCCGGCATCGCACAGTCCGAGCCGGCGACCGAACCTTCGGTTGCCGGTCTGTGGCAGAAGACCGATGCGGACACCGGCAAACCGGTCGGCTGGTTTTTGTTTGTCGACCAGAATGACGCCTATGAAGGCGTCATCGCGAAACTATTCCTGCGGCCGGACGATCCCAAGAATCCGATTTGTTCGAGTTGCCGCGACGACCGCAAGGATCAGCCGCTGCTCGGGCTGCCTCTGATCAGGAACATGAAGCGCAATGGTCTGGAATATCACGACGGCAATATTCTCGATCCGCGTGACGGCAATATTTACAGTGCGATGATGCGGGTGAGTCCCGACGGTCAGACGCTGACGGTTCGCGGCTACCTCGGCATCGCTTTGTTCGGACGCGATGAGACTTGGTATCGCTTGCCGGACAACGCGCTTGCCCAGCTCGATCCGATCGTGGTCGCCAAGTACCTGCCGGGCGCGGTCAAGACACCGATCGCCGCGTGGCGGCATCCGGAGCGGACAGCGAAATCGGCCAACGCTTATCGCTGACTATTCGCCGCGCGTCGGTTTTACTGAATGACGCCGAACTCGCAGCCTGGCGCCGCATATTGGTAGCGCGGAACGCCGTAACGATCCTGAGCGATTGTCGGCTTGCAGCGCGCTTCCCACTTGCGATCGCGTTCGGCCGCGTGGGTTCGCTCCATCTCGTCGGCGGCCGGCGGCACCGTCCTGATGTAAGGATCGCGGGCGTCGCCCCAGCGCACGATGCAGTTCAATGAGCTTCCGCCGCCGATGCAGCCGCCGGCCGCTAGGCCGTCGGCATAGGCAACGCTGCAAATGGTAGCCACCGCCACGACCGAAAGGCTCGCAGCGGCGCCGATCCGCGTCGCATAGCGCGACAGCAAGGCCACTCTGGCACAGCTCAAGGTTAACACCGCTCTCTCCCTGGCGTGCCGGTCTCATGTCATCGGCCGGCACCCCGTTGCACCGCGTTTGCGCAAGCTCGTTCGGAATGCGCTTTGTCATTCCGGAACAGACGCAGACGTCTGCTGGAGAGTGAGCAAGGCGAGTGCCAGGGCGCGTGCCCTGTTTTGGCACATTCGCGCGGCAAGAATTAATCTTTGCGGATTTTGAGAATTGACCCGGTTCAACGTCGCAAAATGATCGACGCCGGCCGCCGCTGCTCCCAGCCGGCCTGCTCAAGCTCCGGGATGGTGTCGTCGGTCTGCGGATAGCCGAGACAAAAATAGCCGATAAATTTCCATTCCGTCGGCACGTTAAGAATCTCGGCAAGCGCCGCGGGGTCGAGGATCGAGACCCAGCCCATGCCGATGCCCTGGGCGCGCGCGGCGAGCCAAATTGTATGCGCCGCGGTCACCGCCGAATATTCGATCATTTCCGGCATGGTGCGGCGGCCGAGGCCGTGGCCCTGTGCCGTCGACCGATCGGCAAAGACGGCGAAATGCGCCGGCGCCTGTTCCAATCCGGCAAGCTTGAGCCGCGCATAAGTACTGGCGCGGCAGGAGTTCTTGGGCGGCGAGTGCCTGCGCGTTGCAAGTGGCGAAGTTCTCTCGCACGGCGTCGCGCCGAGCAGAGTCTTCGACGATCACAAAGCGCCATGGCTGGCTCAATCCCACCGAAGGCGCAAGGCAGGCGAGCTCGATCAGGGTCTCCAGGGCGCCGTTGGGCAAGGCGTCGCGCCGGAAGCGCCGGACATCGCGGCGCCAGACCAGAAGCTCGCGCAAGCGTGCGCGGAAGACGTGATCGAATTCGACCGGTTGCAGCGCCGGTGCCGCGGCATCGGGGCGTTCGCTATGCGGGCTTAAGCGCTGTTTCATCGCTTGAAACCTATCTGCTGCCGCGAAACTCGGCCATCGCAATCTGCAAGCGCTGCCAATCCGGCTCGGCCGCCGGCAAGCCAAAGCGCAGCCACGTGGCGTGGTCGGGGAAAGCCCGCGTCAAAATGCCGGCGCGGCCGAGATGATGAAACAGCGCGCTGGCCGCGTCCGTTCGGATCAGCCGGAACAGCGTCGTACCGCCTACGATGTCGAGCCCGGCGCCGTTCAAGATCGCATCGAGCCGGGACGCCGCCGCGGCGAGGCCGCGCCGCGCCCCATCGATCCAATCTCCATCGGCCAGCGCCGCGGCGCCGACAGCGAGCGCCGGACCGGAAACCGCCCAAGGGCCGAGCAGCGCCGATAACCGCGCGGCAAGCTGCGGCGCCGCCAGCGCGAAGCCGAGCCGCAGCCCGGCCAACCCGAAGAATTTGCCGAACGAGCGCAGCACCACGACGTTGCCGCGGCCAACCTCCGCAGCGAGGCTCGCGCCGCGCGGTCCGACATCCATGAAGGCCTCGTCGACCACGAGCACGCCACCGCGCGCGCTGACCGTCTTGGCGACCTCCAGCAAGTCGCCTTTGGTGAACAGCCGTCCGTCCGGATTGTTGGGATTGGTGACAATAACGAGATCGGCAGCGCCGATCGCGCCGAGATCGCAAACTTCGGTAACGGCATGACCGGCGAGCGCGGCGGCGCGCGCGTGCTCGCAGTAGGTGGGCGTCAGGATCGCGGCGCCGGCGGGCGGGATCAATGCGCAAACCAGCGGCAGCAAAATCTGTGTTCCCGGGGCAGGCGCCACGCAGTCCGCCGACGGCGCGCTATAGGCTTTTGCCGCCGCGCCGACGAGCTCACCGAGGGAGCCTTGATCGGGCAGGCGCGCAAAAACCTCAACGGGCAAACGCGGCAGCGGATATGGGTTAGGATTGATCCCGGTCGAAAGGTCGACGAAAGGTTTGGCGGCGTCGGGGAACAGGCGCCGCGCGGCGGCAAGATCGCCGCCGTGTTCGCTACCACGCAGAAGCGGTTCGTCCGCGCCGCTAAAGGGGAATATGTCCGTCGCGCTTGCGCTTCTCGCCATGTTGATCGAGCTCGGTCTCGGTTATCCGCAGCCGCTGGTGCGCACGATCGGCCATCCGGTGACCTGGATCGGCGTCCTGATCGGTGAACTCGATCGCGCGCTCAATCGCGAAGCAGCGAGTGCACGGACCCGGCAATTCGCCGGCACGGCGGCGCTGCTGATTGTCATCATCATGGCCGGTTTGATTGCCTTTGTCATCGAACGCGAACTGTTCCGCTTGCCATTCGGTATTTTGATCGTTGCCCTCGCCGCAAGCCCATTGCTCGCGCAACGCAGCCTGTATCGGCACGTGGCGAACGTCGCCCGAGCACTCGAAACCGAGGATCTCGGCGCGGCGCGCAGCGCAGTATCGCATATCGTCGGCCGCGATACTGCGTCGCTCGATGCCGCCGGCGTGGCCCGTGCGGCGATCGAAAGCCTTGCCGAGAATTTCTCCGATGCGGTCGTCGCGCCGGTGCTATGGCTCGCCATCGCCGGGCTCCCTGGCATCGCCATCTACAAAGCCATCAACACGGCCGACAGTATGATCGGCCACCGCACCAAGCGGCACGAAGCGTTCGGCTGGGCGGCGGCCCGGCTTGACGATCTGGTCAACCTGCCGGCATCGCGGCTCGCGGCGCTGTTGCTGATCGCTGCGGCGGCACTGCGGCAGGATGGATCGTCAGTTGCGGCATGGCAAACGGTGTGGCTCGACGCGCCGCGGCACCGCTCGCCGAATGCGGGGTATCCCGAAGCCGCGATGGCCGGCGCGCTGGGCCTCTCGCTTGCGGGACCGCGGGTCTATGGCGGCGTCCGCGTCGACGACGCCGTCATGGGCGGCGGCCGTTGGGACGCGACTGCCGCCGATGTCCGCCGGGCGCTTTCGCTTTACTGCATTGCCGCCGCGATCCTGATCGCAATGCTCGCCGCCTTGGCAGCGCTCTTCATCGCGCCAGCTTAAGCAGCATGTCGAGATCGAGATGCGCGGCCAGATGCGCGGCAAGCGCATCGAGCGTGCGCTCGATCGAGGCGTCGTAAGCGAGGTTCGTCGCTCCGGCGGCGAAGCGCTTGAGCCACGCTGCGCGCTGGCGATCGTCGGCAAACAGGCCATGAATGTACGTGCCAATCGCGCGCCCGTCCGGCGCTATTGCGCCCTCCGGCATGCCGTCGGCAAGCCGTGCAAACGGCCGGCCGCAGTCCGGCCCTGCGGTCACGCCCATATGCATCTCATAGCCGGCAAATGGCGCGCCGTCGGCCGTGGTGCCGCGCACCGGCTCCAAGCGCTTTTCCGCCGAAAGGGTCGTTGCAACGTCGAGCAGGCCAAGGCCCTCGACGATGGCAGGTGGACCTTCGATGCCGTCGGGATCGGCAACGCTGTGCCCCATCATCTGGAAACCGCCGCACAGTCCCAAGACCGTGCCGCCGCGGCGGCGGTGCGCGGCGATGTCGATATCGAAACCGGCTGCACGCAGCGCAGTGAGATCGGCGATGGTCGATTTTGATCCGGGGAGGACGGTCAGATCGGCATCGCCGGGCAGCGCCGCACCGGGCCGCACGCGAATGAGTTCGACTGCGGGCTCGGCGTCGAGCGGGTCGAGATCGTCGAAATTGGCGATGTGCGGCAGGATCGGCACCGCAATGCGCAGACGCGCCTGCGATTTTGCCGGGAGCTCTTGGTCCAGCGCCAGCGCGTCTTCCGCCGGCAAGAGTTGCGCGTCCGGAAAATGCGGCACCAGCCCGAGCGCCCGCCATCCGGTCAGTTGCGCGATCCGAACCATACCATCGGCGAACAAGACCGGATCGCCGCGGAATTTGTTGACGATGAAGCCGCGGATCAATGCCGCATCGTCCGGCGCGATGACGGTTTTGGTGCCGGCGAGGCTCGCGATCACACCGCCGCGGTCGATGTCGCCGATCAGCACCACCGGCACGCCGGCGGCTTGCGCAAAACCCATATTGGCGATGTCGTTTTCCCGCAGATTGACTTCGGCGGCGCTGCCGGCGCCTTCGACGAGAACGATATCGGCGTCGCCGCGCAGCCGTTGGTAGCTGTCGAGCACGAAGGGTAACAGATCGCGCTTCATGTGTTGATAGGCGGCGGCCTTGGCGCTGCCATAAACGCGACCCTGCACGACGATCTGCGCGCCGATTTCGCTCTGCGGCTTGAGCAACACCGGATTCATGTGCACGCTCGGCGGCACCCGCGCCGCGCGGGCCTGCAAAGCCTGGGCGCGGCCGATCTCGCCGCCATCGGCCGTGACCGCGGCATTATTCGACATGTTCTGCGGCTTGAACGGACGCACGCTGTGGCCGCGCAACGTCAACGCGCGCGCCAGCCCGGCGACGATGAGCGATTTACCGACGTCGGAGCCGGTGCCCTGGAACATCAGCGCGCGCGCCGGCATCGGCTAGCGCCTATCCGATTGGTTTAAAGCGCTGCACATCATCTTTTTCTTGCGCATGATCTTTTCGGAAAACCGGTTCCCACTTTTCCGGATCATGCGCTAGAACTCGATGCCGGCTTGCGCCTTCACGCCGGCGGCGAAGTGATGCTTCACCAGCGTCATCTCGGTGACCAGATCGGCGGCGGCGATCAATTCCGGCTTGGCGTTTCGTCCCGTCACCACGACGTGCAAGCCGGTCCGCCGCGAAGTCAGTGCGGCGACGACGGCGGCAAGATCGAGGTAATCGTAGCGCAGCGCGATATTGAGCTCATCGAGCACGACCATCGCCAGGCTTGGATCGGCCATTAGTTCGCGCGCTTTGCCCCAGGCGCGCGCGGCGGCGGCGACGTCGCGGGCGCGATCCTGTGTCTCCCACGTGAAACCCTCGCCCATGGTGTGCCAGACCAGCTGCTCGCCAAATCTTTGCAGTGCGTCGCGCTCCGCCGAGTGCCAGGCGCCCTTGATGAACTGCACCACGCCGACGCGATGGCCGCGCCCGAGCATGCGTAAAGCGAGCCCGAAGGCCGCCGTCGATTTTCCCTTGCCGGTGCCGGTATGGACGATGAGCAAACCTTTCTCGATCGTCTTTTCGGCGACTTCGGCATCCTGCACGGCCTTGCGCTTGGCCATCTTGGCGCGATGCCGTTCCGCTTCGGCGTTATCGATCGTTTGCGTCATGACGTCATCCTACAGCGTTCCCTTGATGGCGAGCGGCAATCCGGCGACGACAAGGACGACACGGTCGGCGCGCGCCGCGATGCGCTGGTTGAGAATGCCCTGCAGATCGCGAAACCGCCGGCCGAGCGGATTATCCGGCACGATGCCGGAGCCGACTTCATTGGCGACTAGGACCGCCGGCGCTCCGGTGTCCGCCAACGCTGCTTCCAGGCGCGCGGTCTCGGCATCGATGTCGGCGTCTGCCAACATCAGGTTCGACAGCCACAGCGTCACGCAGTCGACCAGCACCGGCGCGGTCTGGCACGAGTTGAGCGCGGCGGCGAGATCGCGTGGGGCCTCGACGGTCCGCCACTGCGGCCCGCGGCGCGCGCGATGCGCGGCGATGCGGGTTGCCATTTCCGCGTCACCCGCCTCCGCCGTCGCCAGATAGGTCCAAGGCGGCGCCAGGGCGGCGATCAGGCTCTCGGCATAGCGGCTTTTGCCTGAACGGGCGCCGCCGAGGACGAGAGTGATATTTTCTGCCTTCGCCATGACCCTTTGCCATCAGAAGCTTGGCCGGCAGATTGACAGGGGCGCCCGGCGAAATCTATCACTAGCGGATCGATGGTCCCTCAAGCTGAGGGTGAATAGGGAATGCGGTGCGGCCAAGGGCGGAAGCCTCAAGCCTAATCCGCAGCTGCCCCCGCAACTGTGAGCGGGTAGTCTCGTCCGGTTAAGCCACTGGCGCTTGGGCATGATCCGGAACATGCTCAAATAATGCCGGGAAGGCAGGACGAGGCGACGATCCGCGAGCCAGGAGACCTGCCATCGGCCGTGTCGACGCGACAAACGCGGGTCGGGGTGTATCCGTGGATGATCCAAAAGACGATGAGTTTTTTGGTCCTCGCTCGCGCCGACGCCAGGCATGCGAGGATATTTCGTGCTCAGTTTCCTGAAGGCCGCGGTCGATGACGCATCGGCCGATCAGCGTCCGAAAGTCATAGTGATCTATATTTTGCTGCTCACCGCCAACGCGGCGGTGTGGACCTGGGCGATCATTGCCTTCGCCGGGCGGCCGACGCTCCTTGGCACCGCATTTCTCGCTTATGTTCTCGGGCTGCGCCACGCCGTCGATGCCGATCACATTGCGGCCATCGACAATGTCGTGCGCAAGCTGATGCAGGAAGGCAAGCGGCCGGTCTCGGTCGGACTGTTCTTCTCGCTCGGACATTCTCTTGTCGTTACGATCTCGGTGGCGGTGATCATCGGACTGGCCTTCGCGCTGGAAGGCCGGCTGCATCCGTTCAAGGTGATCGGCAGCATCATCGGCACCGGCGCGTCGGCGTTCTTCCTATTGGCTATTGCTGCAATCAATCTCGTCATTCTGCGCGCGGTCTGGGGCAGTTTCCGCCGCGCGCGGCGCGGCGAAGCGGTCGCCGACCATGAGCTCGATCTGTTGCTCTCCGGCCGCGGCATTCTTGCCCGCATCTTCCGGCCTTTGTTCCGCATGGTGTCGCGCAGCTGGCAGATGTTCCCGATCGGCTTTCTGTTCGGACTCGGCTTCGATACCGCGACCGAGATAACGCTGTTTACCGTCGCCGCCACCCAGGCCTCCGGCGGTATGAGCCTTGGCACTGTGATGTTGTTTCCCGCGCTTTTCACCGCGGGGATGACGCTGATCGACACCACCGACAGCGTGCTGATGGTCGGCGCCTATGGCTGGGCATTCCTCAATCCGATCCGCAAGATCTGGTACAATCTCACCATCACTGCGATTTCCGCGCTGGTTGCCTTCTTGATCGGCGGCATCGAGGCGCTCGGCCTGATCGCCGACAAGCTCGGTCTCGGCGGCAGCTTCTGGGGCGCGATCGGCGATCTCAACGACGGCCTCGCCAATTTCGGCTATCTCGTCATCGGCGTTTTTATCGGCAGCTGGATCATCTCTTATTTGATCTATCGCTGGCAGGGATTTGACCGGCCGGCCGTTGAGCGCATCGAGGTGGTGCAATGACCACCGCGCCAGTCATTTACGTCTGCATCACTTGCCGTGGGGCGGGCGAGCAGGATTGCGAGCCGCGTCCCGGCGCGCTGCTTGCCGATGCCGTCGAGCGTGCGGCGGCCGGAACCGAAGTCACGGTGCAGCGGCTGCGCTGCTTCGCCAATTGCTCGCGCGGCCCGAGCGCCGCCATGCGCTGCAACGGGTCGTGGACCTACGTCTTCGGCAGTCTCGATGCGCAAAATGCCGGCGCATTGATCGAAGGCGCGCGGCTCCTTGCCAATGCCACCGACGGCATCCTGCCGTGGCGCGGGCGGCCGGAGATTCTCAAGCGGGGCTTGATCGCGCGCGTGCCGCCACTCGATTTTCAAGAGGCCGATCTATGAACGACAGCATCAACGGTCAGCTCGCGCGCGTGCCGTGCACCATCGTCACCGGCTTTCTCGGCGCCGGCAAGACGACACTGATCCGCCACGTCATCGCCAATGCGCAAGGCCGCCGCCTTGCCGTCATCGTCAACGAATTCGGCGACGTCGGCATCGACGGTGAAATCCTCAAAGGCTGCGGCAATACCGCCTGCCCGGAGGATAACATCGTCGAGCTCGCCAATGGCTGCCTGTGCTGCACCGTGGCCGACGAGTTCGTGCCGGCGCTCGACGCCATTTTGGCAAAGGGCGGCATCGAGCACATCGTGATCGAGACGTCGGGGCTGGCTTTGCCAAAGCCCCTGGTCCAGGCGTTCCATTGGCCGGCAATCAAGAGCCGTGTCACCGTCGACGGCGTAGTGGTCGTGGTCGACGGTGCCGCGCTCGCCGGCGGCCGAGTCGCGCAGGATCTCGATGCGCTCAAGCGCCAGCGTGCCGCCGACAGCGCGCTCGAACACGACGACCCGGTCGAGGAGGTTTTCGAGGATCAGATCGCCTGCGCCGATCTGATCGTACTCAATAAAAGCGATCTCCTGGACGACGACGGGATCAATGCCGCGCTAACGGCGATCTCGCGCGCGCTGCCGCGCAGCGTGAAAGTCCTCACCGTCACCGACGGCAAGGTCGATGAGGCGCTGTTGCTCGGTCTGGGTGTCGGTACCGAAGAAGACATCGCCAACCGCCGCACCCGCCACGACGCCGAAGCGGAGCACGACCACGACGACTTCAACTCATTTGTCGTACCGCTTGGCGAGATTGATGACCCTTCGGCGTTGACGGCGCGCGTTGCCGGCCTGGCCGAGCGCTTCGACGTGTTGCGGGTGAAAGGTTTTGCCGCGATCGCGAACAAGCCGCTGCGTTTGTTGGTGCAGGCGGTCGGTCCGCGGGTGTCGCATCAATACGATCGGCCGTGGGCGGCCTCCGAGCCGCGGCAAGGCCAGCTTGTCGTCATTGGACTGAAAGGTCTCGACCGCGCCGCCATCGCGCAGGCGCTCACCGGTTAACAGTCGAGCTCAGCGATGCATCTGCTCACCACGAGCTCAATCGGCCTCGACGAAATCGTCGAAGCGGTCGACCTCGGCCAGCCACCGGGCGACATCGCTATCTTGTCGTTCGCCGACAGCGATCTCGCCGGCCTCGCCGCGGCGTGGGAAGCCGAGCGTGAGAACCTGCCGAGCGTGCGGCTCGCGCACTTACGCGATCTGCGTCATCCGATGTCGGTCGATCTGTGGATCGATCGCGTCGCCGCCCATGCCAAGGTGATCCTGATTCGCCTTCTCGGCGGATTGGATTGGTGGAAATACGGCATCGACCGGTCGACGGCGCTCGCGCGCGAGCGCGGCATCGTGCTGGCCGTACTGCCGGGCGAGGACCGCGACGATATGAGGCTCGAAGCCGCCTCGACGCTGCCGCCCGACGAGCTTGCTGCGTTGCTGCAGTATTTTCGCGAAGGCGGCCGGTCAAATATGCGCGCCCTGCTGGACCGTCTGGCGCGCTATGCCGGATGCGACGTTGTATTGCGCGAGCCGAAAACGGTGCCTCGGTTGGCCGGCTATGTGCCGGGGGAGGGCGCGGTCGCAGTCGACAGGTTGGTTACGACGCTTGCGCCCGGCCAGTCCGTGATTCCCATCGTCTTCTATCGCGCCATACTGCTCGCCGGCGATACCGCCCCGATAGACTTGCTGTGCGCGGCGCTCGCGGCGCGGGGGCTATCGCCGGCGCCGCTCTTCATCACCAGCCTGAAGGATCGCGAAGCCGACGCCTTCTTGCGCGATACGCTGGCGCGCCTCGAGCCGGCATTGATCGTCACCATGACGGCATTTGCTGCAGGCGGCGGCGCCGATCAGCCGGCGGCGCTCGATGCCGCCGGAGTTCCGGTCCTGCAGGTGATCAGCGCCACGACCAGACGCGCCGCGTGGCAGGATAGTCCGCGCGGCCTCGGCGCCGCCGATCTCGCGATGCATGTTGTGCTGCCCGAGCTTGACGGACGCGTCCTCGCCGGCGCCATCGCCTTCAAGGACCCGCTGCCGCCGCAGGAAGGTCTCGCCTTCACCGCGCTGGCGAGCCGGCCCGAGCCGGATCGCGTCGCCATGGTCGCCGATCGCATCGCCGCGCTGGTTCGGTTGCGCGCGCTGCCGCGCGATGAGCGTCGTATCGCGATATTGATGCCGGATTATCCCGGCGCCAAAGGCCGCACCGCATACGCCGTCGGTCTCGACGTGCCGGCGAGTGTGATCGCGGCACTCGGCGATCTTGCCGCGGCGGGTTACGCGGTGAGCGGCGCGGCGCAAACGCCGTGTGATCTGCTCGATGCGCTCGCACGCGGGTCGGGAGACGCGATCCTGACACTCGCGCAATACGAGACCTTGTCGTCGCGGCTGCCACGCAACGCCACTGCACGCTTGCGCGAGGCTTGGGGCGAACCGTCGGTCGATCCTGACGTCCACGCCGGCGCCTTTCATTTTCGTACGAAACAATTCGGCAATATTCTGGTGGCGCTGCCGCCCGATCGCGGGCGGGCGGCGGAACGGCGCGCCGATTATCACGACGCGGTTCTGCCGCCGCGGCATGCACTGGTCGCATTCGGCCTGTGGCTGCGGTACGTCGCGAAGGCCGACGCGCTCGTTCACATGGGCGCGCACGGGACGCTGGAATGGCTGCCCGGCAAGGCGGTCGCCCTGACGGCGGATTGTTTTCCTGAAATCGTGACCGGCGCGTTGCCCGTGATCTATCCCTTCATCGTCAGCAATCCCGGCGAAGCGGCGCAGGCCAAGCGCCGCATTGCCGGTGTGACCATAGGCCATCTGCCGCCGCCGCTCGTCGCCGGCGGTCCGAGTGGCGAAGCCCACGATCTTGAGTTGCTGCTCGACGAATTCGCTCAGGCCGACGGGCTCGACCGCCGCCGCCGCGAGCGGCTCGCCAAGCTCATCGTCGAAACCGCGCAACGCACCGGCTTGGCGCAGGAAGCTGGAATTGCAGCGGACAGCGGCGCAGTTGCTGCCGATGAAGCGCTGCGCCGCATCGACGCCTGGCTGTGCGATCTGAAAGACCTCGCGATCAAAGACGGCCAGCACATCTATGGCCGATCGCCACCGGGCATCGACGATCCAATGTGGCAAATAAGCGCCGCAGCCGAGCGCGCGGCGCTGATTGCTGCGCTCGACGGCCGCCGCGTTGCGCCGGGACCGGCCGGCGCCCCGGCGCGCGGCCGGCGCGACGTGTTGCCGACCGGCCGCAATCTCTTTACAGCGGATCCACGCACGCTGCCGACGCCGACCGCGATGGACCTCGGCCGGCTCGCCGCCGACGAAATCGTGCGCGCGCATCTGCAGGCGCATGGCGACATGCCGCGCGCGGTGGTGATCGATCTTTGGGGCAGCGCCACCTTGCGCACCGGCGGCGAGGAGATCGCGCAAGGTCTGGCGCTCATCGGCTGCCGGCCGATCTGGGAAAACGCCAGTGGCCGGGTCACCGGCATTGAAGTGCTGCCCTGCGCGACGATGGGCCGTGCGCGCGTCGACATCACATGGCGCATTTCCGGGCTATTCCGCGATCTGTTTCCCGCGCAGATCGCCCTGATCGACACCGCCGTGCAGGCGGTGGCGGCGCGCGACGAAACGGACGATGAGAATCCACTGGCCGCAGCGTGTCGCAGCGGCAAGGGCGCGAATGCAGCGCGCCTTCAGCGCATATTCGGCACCGCGCCCGGCGTTTACGGCGCGGGCGTCGAGGATTTGATCGGCCATGACGCGGACAACGAGGCCGTCGGTGCGGCCTATCTCGCCGCCGCCTCGCATGTTTATGGCGGCGCGGACGGTGATGCGACTGCCGCGCCCGGCGCCTTTACGGAGCGCGTCGCCAATGCCGACGCGCTCGTGCATGTCAGTGACGATCCCGCGCGCGATCTTCTGGAAGGTGCCGAGGATGCAGCGTTTGTCGGTGGCTTCGCTGCGGCGGCAAAGCTTCTCGGCCGCTCGGTCGATCTGGTGATGCTGGATATGACCGACCCGCAACGGCCGCGCGCACGCGCGCTGTCGGCAGCTTTGACGCGGATCGTGCGGGCGCGGGCGGTCAATCCGCGCTTCATCGCGGGACAGATGCGCCACGGTCCGCGCGGCGCGGCGGAGCTGGCCGAAACCGTCGACCGTCTCGTTGCCTTCGCGGAAACAACAGGCGCAGTTTCCGGAAATTTGTTCGACCTGCTGTATGACGCCTATGTCGCCGATTCCGAGGTGCGCGACTTTTTGCTGCGCGAGAATCCGGCAGCCGCGGCGGCCATCGCCGAACGTCTCGATGGCGCACGGCGCCGCGGTCTGTGGCACCCGCATCGCAATGATATCGCTACCGGCTTCAACGCGCTGCAGGCGGAGGGCGTGGCATGAGAGCGCCCGCGTTAGCCGTGCCGGCGCGCCGCGGCGCTTGTCCCGGTCTCTCGGCGCCGATGCCGACCGGCGACGGCCTGCTGGTTCGGCTTCATCCGATCGGATCGATCCCGCTCGTCGCTTTCGCCGAACTGTGCCGGGCGTCGCGACGGCACGGCAATGGCGTGATCGAGATCACCGCGCGCGGCAGCATCCAGGTGCGCGGTCTGAGCAACGAGACCACGCCACAATTCGCAGCGGAAGTAGCCGCGCTCGACATTGTGGCGGCGGATGGTGTTCCAATTCTGTGCGGTCCGCTGGCCGGGATTGATGCCAAAGAGATTTTCGATAGCGCCGCGCTCGCCGCGGAATTGCGCCGCGCTTTGGCGGGCACGGCCTTGGAAAAAAAACTCAACGCCAAAGTGTCCGTCGTGATCGATGGCGGCGGGGTGCTCGGTCTTTCGCAGCTGCCTGCCGATATCCGGCTGACAGCGGACGGGGATAACGGAGATTCCTCACTACGTATTGCCATCGGCAGCGATGGGACAGGTGCGAGCCTTGTCGGCGGTGTGGCCCGCTCCGATGCGGTCATTGCGACAACACGGCTGCTGGAGGTTCTGGCGAAACGCGGCGCGCGCGCGAGAGATGTAGCCGAAACTGAGGGAGTGAAGCCGTTCCGTTTTGCAGTCACGGACCTGCTGATTCCCGCTCATTCCCGCGAAAGCGGGAATCCAATTCTGGGTTGCCGCTTTCGTGGTGACGAACGGAGCGAGCAAAGCGCTATCGGCACGCATCGCCTGCGCGATGGATCGCTTGCCTGCGGCATTGGTCTTGCCTTCGGCCATTCCGACGCCATCGCACTGGAGCGATTGGTCGATATTGCAGGTGCGTCGGGTGCGCACGGTTTCCGCACCGCGCCGGGTCGCGTTCTGATGATCATCGGGCTCACGTCGCAGCCTGCGTCAGGCTTCGCCGCCGCTGCGGAACAACTTGGCTTTGTCGTGCGCGCCGGCGATCCGCGGCGGAACGTTGTCGCCTGCGCGGGCGCGCCAATCTGCGCCTCTGCGCACATCGCCGCGCGCGCCCTTGCGCCGCGCGTTGCGAACCAAGTTGCGCCGTACTGCGGTGACGCTTTTACGGTTCATATTTCCGGCTGCGCCAAGGGCTGTGCTCATGCCGTGCCTGCCGCACTGACGGTCGTCGGCATGCCGGACGGCTGCGCGTTGGTTGCGGACGGCACGGTGCGCGATGCGGCGTTCGCGCTGGTGGCCTGCAACGAACTTCCCGAAGCGATTGTCCGGTTCGCCCGCGAACGAAAGCGGGAGGTGGCTCATGGCTGAACGCGTCACCTATCTGCGCGACGGTGCGGCGATCTATGAGCGCTCGTTTGCGATCATCCGGTCCGAAGCCGATCTGTCGCGCTTTTCGTCCGAGGAGACCGATGTCGCCGTGCGCATGATTCATGCCTGCGGCCAGGTCGATGTGGCCCCGCACATCGTCTTCGGCGGTGGCCTCGTCGCCGCGGCGCGTGGCGCGCTTGATGCCGGCGTGCCGATCCTCTGCGATTCCGAAATGGTGGCGCACGGCGTTACGCGCGCGCGGCTCCCGGCGCGCAACAAAGTCATTTGTACGCTCAACGATCCGCGCACCGCGGCGTTGGCGGAGAAAAACGGCACGACCCGTTCGGCGGCGGCGCTCGATCTGTGGCTCGACCGTCTCGGCGGCGCGGTGGTCGCCATCGGCAATGCACCGACCGCGTTGTTCCGCCTGCTTGAACTGATCGATGCCGGCGCGCCGAAGCCGGCGGCTATTCTTGGTATCCCGGTCGGCTTTGTCGGCGCGGCGGAATCCAAGGAGGCGCTTTCGCAAAATCCGCGCGGCGTGCCGTTTCTCGTCGTGCGCGGCCGTATCGGCGGCAGCGCCATGACGGCGGCGGCCGTCAATGCTTTGGCGAGGCCCGGCCTATGAGCGCGGCCAGGCTGATCGGCGTCGGCGTCGGGCCGGGCGATCCGGAATTGCTGACGCTCAAAGCGATGCGGGCGCTGGGTGCGGCCGACGTCATTGCGCATTTTGCCAAAGCGGGAAATCCGAGCCATTCGCGCGCCATCGCCGCACACCACCTGCGCGCTGGCGTCGCCGAGCTGCCGCTGTATTACCCGGTCACCACCGAATTGCCGGCTTGCAGCGACAGTTATCGCGTTGCGATTCGCGATTTCTACGACGGTGCCGCGGCGGAAATCGCCGCGCAGCTCGAAGCCGGCCGCGTCGTCGCCGTGATCTGCGAGGGCGATCCGCTGTTCTACGGCTCCTACATGCATCTGCATACGCGGCTTGCGGCGCGGTTTCCGACCGAAATCGTCGCCGGCGTCACCGGCATGTCGGGCTGCTGGTCGGCGGCGGGTATGCCGATGGCCCAAGGCGACGACGTCTTTACCGTACTGCCGGCGACGCTGCCTGAAGGTGAGCTGACGCGCCGTCTCGCCGAAGCAGACGCCGCGGTGGTGATGAAAGTCGGCCGGCATCTGCCGAAATTGCGCCGTGCGCTGGAAGCGAGCGGCCGTTTACCGCGCGCCATCTATGTCGAGCGCGGCACCATGACGGCGGAGAAGATGATTCCGCTCTCGGCCAAGCTCGACGATGAGGCGCCGTATTTCGCCGTCGTGCTAGTGCCGGGCTGGGAGCAACGGCCAGGAGCCGAGAAATGAGCGGCCGTCTCGCTGTCGTCGGTTTGGGGCCTGGCCACCCGCGCTATTTGACGCCGGAAGCCGAGGCCGCGCTTGGCGATGCCGAAGCCCTCTACGGTTACGGGCCCTATCTCGACCGCGTGCCGGCGCGAGCCGGCCAGACCCGTCATCCGTCCGACAATCGTGAAGAAGGCGCGCGCGCGGCGGCTGCGCTCCGTCACGCCGCGTTAGGCGCGCGCGTCGCCGTCGTCTCCGGCGGCGATCCGGGCGTGTTCGCCATGGCGGCGGCGGTCTGCGAGCAGATCGAGCAAGGTCCGGAAAGCTGGCGCGACCTCGATGTGGTTTTCATTCCCGGCATCACCGCCATGCTCGCCGTCGCGGCGAAAATCGGTGCGCCGCTCGGCCACGATTTCTGCGCGCTGTCGCTGTCCGACAATCTCAAACCCTGGGACTTAGTCGAGCGACGCCTCGATGCGGCTGCGAGCGCGGGTTTTGTTATCGCGCTTTACAATCCGGTGTCGCGGGCGCGGCCATGGCAGTTCGGCAATGCAATGGAGCGGCTGCGCCGGCATTTGCCGGGGCCGACGCCCGTCGTTTTTGGCCGCGCAGTGGGCCGGCCTGACGAGCGCGTGACCGTCGCGTCGCTCGCGGAAGCCGATGCGACGCCGGCCGATATGGCGACGCTGGTGATCGTCGGCACCCGTGAGACGCGTGTGATCGCGCGGCCCGGGCGTTCGCCGCTGGTTTATACGCCGCGGGCGGCGGTGGAGGTGATCGCATGATCGAGCCAGGCGATGGCATCCTCGATCGTGTCGACCGCGGGCGCTGCCAACTCCGGCGGCCGGCGCAGCAGAATGACCTCAATCCCCAGCGCGCGCGCTGCTGCGATTTTGCCATACGCCGCGATGCCGCCGCTATTTTTGGCAATGATGACATCGATCTCGTGCTCCACCATCAGCGCGCGGTCGGCGGCTTCACTGAAGGGGCCGCGGGCGGTGACGTAGGACACCTGCGGCAATGGCAGTGGCGGATCGACCGGATCGACGCTGCGGACCAGATAACGGTGCTGCGGCGCGCCGGTGAACGGCGCGAGCTCGTTGCGGCCGAGCGCGACAAAGACGCTGCGCGATGTCTCGCCGATGGCGCGGACCGCGGAGCCGGTATCGTTCACCTCGAGCCAGCGGTCGCCGGCAACCGCACGCCACGGCGCTCGGCGCAGCGCGACAAACGGCACGGCGCGCTCGCGCGCGGCGGCGCAGGCGTTTCCCGAAATTATGGTCGCATAGGGATGTGTAGCGTCGATCAAAGCATCGATGCGTTCCGCGGCGAGATAATAGGCAAGCCCCGCGGCGCCGCCAAAGCCGCCGATACGGACCGGCACGGCATGTGGGACCGGCGCGGCGGTGCGCCCGGCAAGCGACAGCGTCACGTCGAGACTGCCGCGCTTGGCAAGCCGTTCGCCGAGCAGCCGGCCTTCCGTGGTGCCGCCGAGAATGAGGACGCGTGGCATGCAAAATCCTGAGCCGCTTCCGCGCGACACTGCCGCATCGCTGCGCTGGCTGTCCATCGTCGGCATCGGCGAGGATGGCGCGGAGGGGCTCAGCCCGGTGGCGCGCGGCCTGATTGAGTCAGCGGAAATCGTATTCGGGGGCCGCCGGCATCTCGCACTGGCGGCGCCGCTCATTCGCGGCGCTTCGCGGCCATGGCCCAGCCCGTTCGACGGCGTTACCGAGGAAGTCTTAAGCCATCGCGGCCGGTCAGTCTGCGTGCTGGCGTCCGGCGACCCGTTCCACTATGGCGTCGGCGCGGTGCTGGCGAGGCACATCGAGGCGCGGGAAATGGTCGTGGTGCCGGCGCCATCGGCCTTTTCGCTCGCCGCGGCGCGGCTCGGCTGGCCGCTGCAGCAGACCGTATTGCTGTCGCTGCACGGCCGCACGCTCGATCTGATCCGTCCGCATTTGCAGCCCGGCGCGCAAATTCTCGCGCTGACCTCCGATGGCGACGGGCCGGCAGCGCTGGCAAAACTTCTGGCCGAGACCGGCTTCGGCGTCTCGCGTCTGACTGTGCTTGAAGCCCTTGGCGGGCCGCGCGAGCGCATCCGCGCCACGACGGCCGCGGAATTCGATCTCGGCAAAACGGATGCGCTCAATGTCGTTGCAATCGAGGTGACGGAGGCACCTGACGCACGCGTTCTGGCACGAATGTCCGGCCTCGCCGACAATCTGTTCGAGCACGACGGCCAGATCACCAAACGGGAAATTCGCTCGGTAACGCTGTCGTCGCTTTCGCCGCGGCGCGGCGAGCTGTTGTGGGACATCGGCGCAGGCTCGGGCTCGGTCGCGATCGAATGGATGCTGGCCGATCCGGCGATGCGCGCGATCGCGATCGAGCGGCGCGCCGACCGCGCTGCACGGATCCGTCGCAACGCGGCGGCGTTCGGCGTGACCGGGCTCGACATTATCGAAGGCGTGGCGCCGGCTGCCTTGTCGGGCCTGGAAATGCCGCATGCCATCTTCGTCGGCGGCGGCGCCGGCGATCCGGGCACGCTCGATGCCGCGGCGCGGGCGCTGCTGCACGGCGGCCGGCTCGTGGCCAATGCGGTGACGTTGGAGACCGAGGCGCTGCTGCTTGCGCGCCATGCTGCGCTCGGCGGCGACTTG
Organism: uncultured Alphaproteobacteria bacterium; assembly: GCA_963784325.1. Classification (GTDB taxonomy): domain Bacteria; phylum Pseudomonadota; class Alphaproteobacteria; order Rhizobiales; family Xanthobacteraceae; genus BOG-931. Next base: position 65,991 of record CAWARC010000021.1, read on the forward strand.
ATCCGCGTCGCGATTTCGCGCGCGGATGCGGTCGGCGAAAAGACCGGCTGGCGCGCGGCGATGCCGGTGACGCAGTGGCTGTGGACCAAGCCATGAACCGCAAGATGACGGTGCATTTCATCGGCGCCGGGCCCGGAGCGGCCGACCTCATCACCGTGCGCGGGCGCGATCTCATCGAACGCTGTCCGGTCTGCCTTTATGCCGGATCGATCGTGCCGCGCGAGTTGCTGACCTATTGTCCGCCGGGCGCGCGCATCGTCGACACCGCGCCGCTGTCGCTCGACGAGATCGAGACCGAGTTCGTCAGCGCCCACACCGCGGGGCTCGACGTGGCGCGGCTGCAGTCCGGCGATCTGTCGATCTATTCGGCGCTCGCCGAGCAGTTACGCCGGCTCGATCGGCGCGGCATTCCCTATACGCTCACGCCGGGCGTGCCGGCTTTCGCCGCCGCCGCGGCGGCCTTGGAGTGCGAGTTGACCGTACCGGAAGTCGCGCAAAGCGTCGTGCTGACGCGCGTATCCGGCCGCGCCTCGCGCATGCCGGAAGGCGAGAAGCTCGCCACCTTCGCCGCGAGCGGCGCCACACTTGTCATTCACCTCGCCATTCACGCGATCGATGCGATCGTCAAAGAGCTCGCGCCGTTCTATGGCATTGAATGTCCGGCCGCGGTGGTGGTGCAGGCGAGTTTGGCACAGCAGCGGGTCATTCGCGGCACGCTCGCCGACATCGCCGTGAAAGTCTCGGAAGCGCGGATCGAGCGCGCTGCGCTGATCCTTGTCGGCCGCGCGCTCGCCGCGGAAAATTTCCGCGACAGCGCGCTCTACGACGCGGATTATCGCCGCCGGTTCCGTGGAGGTGCCGCGTGAACAGCGTTCTAGTCCTTGAACGGTGCGCGGCCGACCAGATTTTGCTCGCGGTCGAACAACACGATTTCGACTGCGATATCGCGGCCGGCGATAACATTCTCGGCAGTATGCCGCGCCGCCAGCGCCACGGCGTCGCCGAGCGCAATGCCGGCGTCTTGCGCCAGCGTGAAAGCCTCGGCGGCGGTGTTCGCGCCGAGAATGCGCTGGCACAGCTGCGCGTCGCCGTCCGCCGCGGCGGCAAAGTTCGCCAGTTCGGCAAGATCGACCTCGCCGCGCTTGGAATGCAAATCGGTCAGGCCTTGCGCCAGCTTGGTCATCTTGGCGACGCCGCCGGCGATGGTGACGCGGGCCACCGGATGGCGGCGCAGATATTTGAGCATGCCGCCGACGAAGTCACCCATATCGATCAGCGCGATCTCAGGCAGGCCGTAGAGTTTTTGCACGCCGGCTTCGGAGCTCGCGCCGGTGGCGCCGGCGATGTGAGTGAGACCGGCGGCGCGGGCGACTTCGATGCCGGAATGGATCGAATAAATCCACGCCGAGCACGAATAGGGCACGACGATGCCGGTGGTGCCGAGGATCGACAAGCCGCCAACAATGCCGAGACGGCCGTTGAGCGTTTTGGCCGCCAGCGCTTCGCCGCCGGGAATCGAAATCTCGACATCGGCGTCGGCGGTGCGGCCGGCTGCGATGGCGATTTCGGCGATGGCGTCAGTGATGATGCGGCGAGGCACCGGATTGATGGCGGGCTCGCCGGGCGGCACTGGCAGGCCGGCGCGCGTGACGGTGCCGACGCCTTCGCCGGCGCGAAATGTCACGCCCGTTCCGACGGCGCCGACACGAACGGTGGCGCAGATAAGCGCGCCGTGGGTCACGTCGGGATCGTCGCCGGCGTCCTTGACCACGCCGGCCGTCGCCGAGCCCTCGTCCTTGCGCGTCACCGCGAGCGCGAAGCTCGGCCGCTCGCCGCGCGGCAATGTCACCTCGACCGGGTCGGGAAACTCGCCGGTAACGAGCGCGGCGAAAGCCGCCTTTGCCGCCGCCGCGGCGCAAGTCCCGGTGGTCCAACCCCGGCGCAATGGCGTGACGTGCTTGGGCATAACGCTCCCTTCGCGCCAAGCTTTAGTCCCGTCCGGCGCGGGCGTCACGATGGGTTGGCGTCATGACGGCATGGGACACCCTGGCGGCGCAGCGCGCCGGCATTCCGGTCTTCGAGCCTGGCCACGTCTGGCTCGCCGGCGCCGGGCCGGGCAATCCGGGCCTGCTGACGCTCGATGCGCTGGCCGGTCTGACGCAGGCCGACGTTGTGGTTCACGACGCGCTGGTCGATCCACGCATCTTGGCTTTGGCCGGATCGCAGGCGCGGCTGGAGTTTGCCGGCAAGCGTGGCGGCAAGCCGTCGGCGGTCCAAGCCGATATCAGCGAGCGGCTGGTCGCGCTCGCCCGGACCTCTCAGCGGGTGCTGCGGCTCAAGGGCGGCGATCCCTTCGTATTCGGCCGCGGCGGCGAGGAAGCGATGACGCTGGCGGCGGCGGGCATACCCTTCCGTATCATTCCCGGCGTCACCGCAGGCTTGGCGGCGCTCGCCGCGGCCGCCATTCCGGCGACGCTGCGCGGCGTCAACCGCGCTGTCATTTTCGCCGCCGGTCACGGCGCTGAAGAGGATTTCGACTGGGCGCCGCTCGCCCGCGCCGGCCAGCCGATCGTGCTCTACATGGTGATGCACAATCTCGATCGGATTGCCGCCGCGTTGATGGATGGGGGACTGGCCGGCACCACGCCGGCGGCGGTGATCGCCTCGGCGACCACGCCGCGGCAGCGCGTGTTGGTGTCGACATTGGAAAAACTTTCGGGCGAGGCGCGCAAACAAGAATTCGAACCGCCGGCCATCGTCGTGATCGGCGACATCGTGACCATGCGCGAGCGGCTCGTCGCCGAACATACGCCGCCCAACAAGGACGCAAAATGACGGCGCGCGGAACTCATTATTGCCGCGCCAAGCTCGGGCGCCGGCAAGACCACCGTGACGCTCGCCGTGCTGGCGGCGCTGGCGCAGCGCGGCGTCAAAGTGCGGGCGGCGAAGACCGGTCCGGATTACATCGACCCGGCATTCCACGCGGCGGCCGTCGGCGCACCCAGCATCAACCTCAACTCCTGGGCCATGCCGCCCGCACTGCTCGACGCTTTGGCGGCGCGAGCGGCGTGTGACGTGGATATCTTCATCATCGAAGGCGTGATGGGTCTGTTCGACGGCGCCAGCGGTGTCGTGGGCCGCCGCGGCACGACTGCGGATCTTGCCGCGCATTTCGGCATTCCGGTCGTGCTGGTGCTCGATATAGCGCGACAGGCCCAGTCGGCGGCGGCCGTGGTGAGAGGTTTCGCCTCGCATGACCCCGCGGTGCACATTGCCGGCGTCATTCTCAACCGCGCGGCCAGCGAAAAACACCGCGCGCTGGTCGCGGACGCTATCGCGGCGCTCGGCATTCCGGTGTTCGGCGCGGTGCCGCGCGACGTGGTGCTTACTCTGCCCGAACGTCATCTCGGCCTCGTGCAGGCCGGCGAACACGCGGATCTCGCCATGCTGATCGAGCGCCTCGCCGCACTGGCCGAGCGCCATCTCGATCTGGATGCGCTGATCGCCAATGCCGGGCCGCTTCGCATCGGCGCCGTGAATGGAGTGCCGACCGCCTTGCCGCCGCCCGGCCAGCGCATTGCGCTGGCGCAGGACCCGGCGTTCAGCTTCGTCTATCCGCATCTCCTTGAGGCCTGGCGTCAGGCCGGCGCGGAGATTGTTCCGTTCTCGCCGCTGGCCGATGAAGCCCCGCCCGAAGGCGCCGATTGTTGCTGGTTGCCCGGCGGCTATCCGGAACTGCAGGCCGAAGCGCTCGCCGCGGCGCATCGTTTCAAGTCCGGCTTACGCCGCTTTGCCGAAACGCGGCCGGTGCACGGCGAGTGCGGCGGCTATATGGTTTTGGGCGAGAGCATCGAAGATGCCGCGGGCAAGCATCACGCAATGACGGGATTGCTCGCTCACGCCACGAGCTTCGCCCAACGCAAACTACATCTCGGCTACCGCACGGCGCGGCTGCTGTCCGACACCGTGTTGGGAAGGGAAGGCGCGGTCGTGCGCGGCCACGAGTTCCACTACGCCACGCTGGCTTCGAGCGGCGACGATAAGTCTTTCGCCGAACTGTGTGACGGCGAAGGCCGCGCGCTCGGCAAATCGGGCGGCCGGCGCGGCCGGGTCACCGGGACGTTCTTTCACGCCATCGCCGCCGCTTCGGGATAAGATGCTCAGCACTCCAGCAGCGCTACGGTGCCAAGGCCGCCGTCGGCGCAGATGCTGACGATGGCGCGGCTGCCCGGCGCCATCGCGGCGAGCTCCTTGACCGCCTGACTCAAAATGCGCGCGCCGGTCGCCGCAAACGGATGGCCGAGTGCCACGCTGCCGCCGTTCGGATTCATCCGCTCGACCGGAAAACGGCCGAATGTGTTCTCGATGCCGGCCTTGGCGCGGACGAAGTCTTTGTCCTGCAGCGCCTTGATGTGGCAGGCCACTTGCGCCGAGAACGCCTCATGAATTTCCCACAACGCAATGTCGTCGTAGTTCAGTGCGTTCCGCGCCAATAGCCTTGGAATCGCGGTGGCCGGCGCCATCAGCAGGCCTTCATGGAAAATATCGACGGCGGCCATTTCGAAATCGACCAGGCGCACGTGCGGCGTCTTTGCCGGCAGGCGGCCAAGGCCCTCATCGGTCGCAACCCACAGGCCGGCGGCGCCATCAGTCAGCGGCGATGAGTTGCCCGCGGTAATGGTGCCGCGGCCGCTGGTGCGGTCGAACACTGGTTTCAGCCTGGCGAGCTTGTCGAGCGATGTGTCGCGGCGCGGAAAGTGATCTTTGGTGACGCCGTCGAGCGGCACGATCAGATCGTCGAAGAAGCCGCGATCCTGCGCGGCGACTGCGCGGCGATGGCTCTCCAGCGCCAGCGCGTCTTCCTCCTGGCGCATGATGGCCCAGTCCTTCGCCATATCCTCGGTGTGTTCGCCCATGCTGCGGCCGGTGACGCGGTTCTTCACTTCCGGCACGTAAAGGCGAATATCGGACGGCCGCAGTTTGCGCAAAACGCGTAAGCGTTCGCGCGTGCTGCGCGCCTGAAACAGGCGCCGCAGCCAGACCGATAAATTCATGCCGAGACCGAACTCGACGCGGCTCATGCTTTCGACGCCGCCGACCAGTGCGAGCGCCGCGCGCCGCTGCCCGAGCATTCCGGCCGCCTCGAAGGCGGCGACCATGCTGGTCGAGCACTGCATGACGGTGGTGAAGGTCGGCACATGCGGATCGAGCTTGCTGTCGAGCCAAATCTCGCGCGCCAAATTGGTGTAGGCCAGATTGACGACGACGGAGCCCCAGACGCCGAAGTCGATCGGCCCATTCACCTGCTGCGCCATGGCTTGAACGACCGGCACCGACAGGCTCAACGAGTTGCGATTGGCGAATGGCCCGTCGACGGCGACGAACGGCGTGCGCAGGCCGGCCGCCAACCAAATTGCTTGTCCGATATTGCCAGGCATCCGTCAGCCCGCCGCTTTTGGCTCCGCCTCGTCGACCGGTTTGTTCGCTACGCCCGCCTCGGCGAATGTCGCCATGCCGGTATGGCAGGCCACAGCAGCGCGCAGGATTGAAATCGCGACTGCCGCACCGGACGCTTCGCCAAGTCGCATATTGAGATCGATGAGCGGGTGGAGGCCCATTTCCTCGAGCAGCGTGCGGTGGCCGGCCTCGGCAGACACGTGGCCGGCTTGCGCATGCGCCAGCGTGTCGGCGCGCAGCTTGGCCAACGGCGCCACCGCGGCGGTGCAAACGAAACCATCGAGCAAAACCGGAATGCGCCGGCGCCGCGCCGCCAATGTGGTGCCGAGAATGGCGGCAAGCTCGCGGCCGCCGAGTGCCGCGGCTACGGCCAACGGGTCGTGCAGCGTTGCAACGTGTCGCGCGATCGCCCGGTCGATCACGCTGCGCTTGCGCGCCAAGCCGTCTTCGTCGACGCCGGTGCCGCGGCCGGCCCAACGCGCTCCGCCGCCGCCGAACAGCGCCGCGGCGATGGTCGCCGCCGCGGTGGTGTTGCCGATGCCCATTTCGCCGAGGCAGACCAGATCGCAGTCCGGCGCCACCGCGTCGTAGCCGGTCGCCACCGCAGCAAGGAATTCTTGCTCGCTCAGCGCCGGCTGTTGGGTGAAGTCGGCGGTCGGCGTTTCGAGCGACAGCGGAATGACGCGCAATTTCGCGCCGGCGCTCCGCGCCAGCTGGTTGATCGCAGCGCCGCCGGCGGCGAAGTTCGCCACCATCTGGGCCGTCACCTCGGCCGGATAGGCCGAAACGCCTTGTCTGGTCACGCCGTGATTGCCGGCGAAGACCAGGATTTCGACCTGATCGAGCCGCGGCGGCGCATGGCCCTGCCAATGCGCCAGCCATGCGACGAGGTCTTCGAGCCGGCCGAGGCTCTTCGGCGGCTTGGTCAGGATCGCCTCGCGCTGGGCGACGGCAGCGCTGGCCGCCGGATGCCCGCTCGGGAGGTCGAGACATGCCGCGCGCAGGTCGGAAAATGAGGTAAAGTTTGTCATGCCGATGCAATTCCGCGCGCAGGACAGCGCCCGCCAAACGATAACACGATCTCCGGGAGATGACGATTTCCGACAGCTGGCTTGAAAACCGTGCCGAGGAGTTCAAGGCGAGCATCGTGTTTTGCACCCGCTTGCCGCTGTTCCCGCCAACGCCGCTTACCGGCAATTCGCTGTCCCGTGCGGCCTGGGCGTTCCCGGTCGCGGGAATTCTCGTCGGTCTCATCGGCGCGATCGTCTATGGCATCGCCCATCGACTGGGACTGCCGCCATTGCCGGCGGTGGCGCTCAGCGTAGCCGCCACGGTGCTTGCGACCGGCTGCCTCCACGAAGACGGCCTCGCTGATACCGCCGACGGTTTCGGCGGCGGCCATACCCGCGAGCAGAAACTTGCCATCATGCGCGACAGCCATATCGGCGCGTATGGTGTTTGTGCTTTGGCGATGTCGCTTGTCTTGCGCGTCGGCGCGCTGGCGAGTCTGCCCAACGCCCATGCGGTGGTGTGGGCGTTGATCGCGTCGCACACCGCCGCGCGCGCGACCATGCCGGCCTTGATGCTGTTGCTGCCGCCGGCGCGCAGCGACGGCTTATCGTTCGATGCCGGCCGGCCGCCGGGCGAGTCAGCCGCCGCCGCTGCGGTGATCGGCTTTCTCGTTCTCATTCTCGGTCTGCATTTTGGCCGCGGCTTGCTGGCGCTGATCGTGCTCGCGGTGATCGCCGCGCTCGTGGCATGGCTCGCCAAGCGGCAGATCGGCGGCCAGACCGGCGATGTGCTGGGTGCGCTCGAGCAGGCCAGCGAAATCGCGGTGCTGCTGGTCGCGCTCGGATAGTCAGGTCATGGCTTAACGCCGCGATCATTGCGGCTCCAGTCCCGCGAGTTTCGCGGCGTCTTTCATGGCCGCGTAGTCGGTGCGGATGAACGCCGCGAAGCCTTGCGACGTCATCTGCTCCGGCGTGGCGACTTCCGAACCGAGCGACTTGAGGCGCTCTGCCGCGGGCGAGCCCTGTTTGAGGCCCTGCGCGATCGCGTTTTGCAGCTTGGCAACGATGTCCGGCGACGTCTTGGCCGGCGCGACGATGCCGATATAGCTTTGCGCGACAAAGCCCTTCACGCCACTTTCGTCGAAGGTCGGAATGTCGGGGGCGAGAGCGGACCGCTGCGCCGAGGCGATGGCGACGATGTGCGCCTTGCCGGATTTGTGCAGCGGCAGAGCGGTGGAGAACTCGGTCATCGCGCCGTCGACGCTGCCGCCCATCAGATCCGCAATCAAAGCGCCGCCGCCGCGATAGGGGACATGCGTGAAATCGCCGCCGGTCGCCGCCTTAAGACGCTCCAGTGTCATATGGGTGGCGCTGCCGACGCCGCTCGTCGCCACCGTCACCGGCGTTTTCTTGCTGGCGGCGATCACGTCCGCGAGCGTCTTTGCTTCGATCTTGTTGCTCATGATCAGCGCGTGCGGCACATAGCTCGTCAGTGCGACGGGTGCGAAATCCTTCAATGGATCGTAGCTGAGATCCTTGTGCAGGATCGGATTGATGGTCAGCGGGCCGTTCGAGCCGACCAGCAGCGTGTAGCCGTCGGCGGTGGCGTGCGCGACATAAGCGGCGCCGACACTGCCGCCGGCGCCGTCGTGGTTTTCGACGACGACCGTGCCTTTGAGCCCATCGCCCATGAGCTGGCCGGCGATCCGGCCGACGATATCGGCATTGCCGCCGGGTGCGAAAGGCACGATCAGATGGATCGGCCGATCGGGATAGTCGGCGGCGAGGACGGTTTTGCACCACAGCGCGGCTGCAGGAGCGGCGGCAAGGTTGGCGATGAGACTACGACGTGAAACGCGCATTGTTTTAGCCTCCGAGTATTGTTCTTGCAGATGAATGAGATCGGGTTCGTCAGGCCGCGAGCGGCAGCTTCACCGGCTCTTTGGTTTTCGCCGACAGATCGAGCGCCTTGGTCAGCATCAGCCGGTTATGCGCTTCGGCCGCGGTCGCGGCCTGCGTCGGCAGGCCGAGCGAGACGCGGTTGAGCCACGATACAGTCTCGTCGGCCATCGGTCCGCGCAACTCGCCGAGCACCATGTCGCCCGGCGGATAAGAACCCATGAAGTCCACCAGACGGCTTTCGTCGGGAGCGTAGCCTTCGCTCTGCGGCGCCGACACCGCGAGCACCATGTCGCGATGGGTATCATCGATGGTCAGCACGCCATGCGTGCCGTTGATGCCGACTTCGAGGCTATAGACCGCGCCGGGCCATGTCACCGGCAGCGCCCACGAAATGCTGAGGTTATGGACCGTTCCGTCGGAGAACATGATCATGCCGGCGGTGGCGTCGATGCCCTGGTAAAGCGGGCCGAGCACCTTGTCGACCGAGCGCGCGTAGCATTCGACCGGCGTTTTCTTTTCCAGATACCACATCACGATATCGAGCGCGTGAGTGCCGGAAATCACCATCGGCGAGATCGCCGACGGATCGTTGGTGCGCTTGTAGTTATCGATGGCGACCAGCCGATTCATGAAGGCGCGCGACGTCACCATGGTGACGTCGCCGAGTGCGCCGTTGCGCACCTTCTCTTTCGCGCCGAGCCATTTTCTCCGGAAGCGCTGGGTATAACCGACCACCGCATCGAGCTTGGCGTCGGTGATGGCTTTTAGTACGCGGGCGGACTGCGCGAGATCGGTGGCGAGCGGCTTCTCGATCAGCATCGGCACGCCGCGCTCGACGGCGGCCAGCACTGGTTCGACGTGCAAATGCTCGTCGGTGGCGATGATGGCGCAGGTGACTTCGGGCCGCGCCAAGAGTTCGCGATGGCTGGTGGTGATGAAATCGGCGCCGATGCGCGCGCCGACGTCGCCGCCGCGATTGTGGTTGAGCTCGGCGATGCCGATCCATTCCACCGCCGGATGGCGCGCCGCCACTTCGCCGCGGAACAGGCCGACGCGCCCAGCGCCGATAATGGCGAGGCCTATGCCTTTTGCGCCCTTCTTCATACGTTTAATCCCGCGCGGTTTTTCTTTTTCAGTTCGGCTATTCCGGAGATCGTCTCGTTGGAGAGGGGCAGATCGATCGGTTCGTTGCGATCGGCGGACAGATCGGCAGCGCTGTAGGTTTCCATTACACGCCGGGCACTCTCCGGCGTCACCATCACCGGTGTGTCGCGGATGCAGGCTTCGAGAAAATGCATCGTCTCCGGTCCGAGCCCGCCGGCATAGACGTGATCGACCCACTCGCCGGGCATGGTCGACATCGGAAATTCCTGACCGCGCTTGGCGGTGTTAAGCCAATTGTCGCGTTGGGTATCGTCGAGGGTGAGCGCGCCCTCGGTGCCGGTGATCTCGATCCAGGTCGAGCAGTAATTCGGAAAGCTCGGCGGAAAATTCCAGCCACCCCCGATCATCACCACGACGCCATTGTCCATGGTCACGGTGGTGAACATGATGTCGTGCGAGCCGTTGATCGGCTGCATGTAGCCGTAGGCGCCCTGGCTATAGACGCGGACCGGCTTCGCGGGTTCAAGCAGCCAGAACACGAAGTCGAGATCGTGAGTCAATTCCATGACGACGGGCGACAAACGAACGCGGCTCGCGATTTTCTTGCCGAGCTCGCGCGATAGATGGCGGCTGACCAGCACAGAAACCACGTTGCCGAGCGTGCCGTCGGTGATCTTCTTCTTGGCGTAGGCCACTTTGGGATTAAAGCGCTGCGAATAGCCGATGGTGAATTTCAGGCCGTTGCGCTTGGCCAGCTGGAGCAGCTCGTCGGCTTCCCACAGTTCGAGCGCGATCGGCTTTTCCAGCATGACGTTCTTGCCGGATTTGAGACAGTCGCGCGCGATCGGGTAGTGGTTGGCTTCCGGCGTGGTCGAGACATAGACGACGCGGATGGCGTCGTTCTTGATAAGGTCGTTGTAGTCGAGCGTTGCGGTCGCCGGCTTGTAAAGCTTCTTCACCTCGGCGAGCCGATACGGCTTGATGTCGCACAGATGCAATTTGTCGACCAGCGCCGTGCGCGACAGCGTGTCCGCGCGCAAGCCGCCGATCCATCCGACACCGATTACGCCTACTTCCACTTGCTTCACCGAACGCTTCCTTCCTGTTGCGGGCGCATAAGAACCATGACGCCGCGGGAGGCGCAACAGTCAGGTTGCAAAGCCGAATACGCTCTTTGCAAACTGCGGATAGACCTCGGCCAGCATCGGGGCGACGACCGACCGCAGCATTTGCAGGGTCTCTGCCGACGGCGCCTCCGTCACCGGCACCTCGGCCGGTCGGTCGAAATCGAAGGCGGTATTCTCGATGACTTCCGCGACGCAATGTCCCGGATGCACGCTGGCGAGGCGGAAGCGGCGGCGCGCGCGGTCGAAGTCGAACAGGCAGCGGTTGGTGACGAGCGCGATCGGGCCGCCGGGACGAAACACGTTCTCCGGACTGCCGCCGGGTGCGCTGACGAAATCGACTTTGGGCACCAGCGTGCGGCGCGAATGCTCGACGCGGAACAGGATCACCTTCGGCACCACATAATAAAGATAGGCCGAGCCGAACGAGCCGGGAAAGCGCGCCTTCGGGTGGTCGTAGTCGCCGACGCTGACCAGATTGATATTGCCTCCGCCGTCGATCTGGCCACCGGACAGAAAGAACACATCGATGCGGCCCTGGCCGGCGCAGTCGAACAGTTCGCGCGCCCCGTCGGTGAAGAAGGTGTGTTCGCGGCTGCCGAGCAGCGAGACATAAGGTCGTCCATGGCCGCGTTCGCGGGCGAGCAGCGCCGCGGTGGCCGGTATCGGCGAGGCGGCGCCGACGGCGACATGACGGACATCGCCGATCAGCCGGCAGATCACATCGGCGAGCAATTCCTCGTCGCGGAAAGTTTCAGGCGCGCCGTTCATGCAACAACCGCGGCCGGCTGGTGCACATACCGCTGCAAGTACTCGGCAAAGCCTTCGGCCGTCGTGGAAAGACGGGCGTATTCGCTCATATGCGCGCCGTCGATGGCGTAATGGTCTGGCAGCGGCAGCGGCCAGGCCCCGCGCGGCTCGACCGCGACCGACTCGATATAGAAGCCGGGCAGTGTGCCCGTCGCGAGCAACGGGTCGTGCAGGAGATCGCCGTCGTGGATTTTCTCGACCGTGACGATCGTCTTCGCCGCCGCATGCGCCATCGTCACGAGTTCGCGCTGCGCGCCGATGAAAACGTTTCCCATTCGATCCGCCATCGGCGCATGAAACAAAGCGACATCAGGCTTGAGCGCCGGGAGGAGCACGATCGGATCGTCGTTGCCGAACGGATTGTCGACCACTCTCCAATCCAGCCTGTGCGTCAGCACGTCGGAGCCGAGGAGCCCGCGCAGCGGCATGAACGGCACACCCTTCTCGGCGGCCTGGAGCTGCGCGTGCAGTGCCGGGCAGGTGGCGTCCATCATGCGGATTGCGCCGGCCAGGATCGCAGCGGTGAAACGCGGTGCCGGGCCAAATTCGCCAAGGCTGACAGCGGACGTCTCGAGCGTCTCGATGCAGCCGGCGCCGATCAATAAATCCGCCTGCAAGGTCGAGGTCGGCAGTGTGACCAGATGCAGGCGTCTGACGCCACGCCGTATCAGCGCCCGCGTTGCCGCCATCGGCACACCCGAGGACTCCCGCGGCACCGCCAGCATGCAGCCGTCGACGATCGGCGCCAGGGCTTCATCAAGAGTGCGTATAATCATGGCACTAGGCGCCCGACGGTGTCGGCCAGTGCCGCTCGTGGAACCAGCTACGGTATTGCGTCATCTTGGCCCGCTGCGCCGCGGGCGCGTGACGTTTACAGGTCGACGCCTCGTCGCTCTCCGCCGGCGCACCCCAGCGCAGCTCAACACAGTCGTTGGGATTGTAGGCCATTTCCAGGTCAGCTGCGCGATCGATGACGTCCTTGAGTGAAAGCGACCATTGCGAGCCGTCGCTGCGGGTATAGGAAAACTTCCGCGCCGCAAGCTCGGACGCCAGCACGCTCTCTAATTCAGCCTTCACGTCCGCCGGGCTCTTGCCGTTCGCTATCGCATAGCGCTCGGCCCGCCGCGCGACGTGATCGGGAAAGCCGCGCACCACATCGATCGCGATCAACAAGCGAAAGTCGCGCGCCGGAGTCGAATAATCCTCCCAGGCGCCGGTGGTCTCGAAAATCGACGGGCCGTTCGGCATCTCCACCACGCTCGGCTTTTTGTCCTCGTATTGTCGCCCGTTATCGATCGAGGTAACACGCGTCTTCACCTGTTCGTCGAGGTCGGTGATGGCGTCCTCCATCGCGCGTGCCGGATCGAGCGGGTCGGGCGACATCACGTCGTCCATGCGATCGTAAAAATCCTGGACGCTGAGCTTGGTTTGCTCCAGCGAGAAGTCGCCGTATTGCGGGTCTTTGGCGATTTCGGCGTTGGTCAGCCGCCGCAGGGCGCCTGTCTTCTCGCGCACGATCGGCCGGAAGCGCTTGAACCCGGGGCTGCCGAGTGCCGGATCGTGCACGAACAGGAAATTGCCGCGCCAAAAGCGCTTGCGCGTGACCGACCCGTCCGGCTCCGCATCAACGGCGAGGAAAACGCCCGGCGCGCCGTTCGCTTCGGCCACGCGCTTGACCAGCACCAGAACGTGCCCATACGGGTCGGCGTAGACGGTGCCCGGGCGCAGCGTCGCTTCCGTCAGCGGCACCATGTAAAAATCGGTGCGGTCGTCGGTCGCGGATACGCGCACGGCGCCGGTTTGGACGACGTCGGCGACCGCCGGCAAATATCGGGCGAACGACGCCGCAAGCCCCAGCTGCTTCGGCGCAGACGGCTTCGGCGGCTCGGGCGCTGGCGGGGGCGCAGGAGGCGGGGCCGGCGCGAACAGCTTTTGCAGCGCATTGGGCTCCGGCGCCGGCTCCGGGGCGGCGGCGATTTGTTCGGTGGCTTGCTCGGGCGGCGGCGCCGGGCGCGTGACCTCGGGATGCTCGATATCGAACCATTGGTAGCACTTCGGCGGCGCCCCGGCGTTGCCGCGCGAGCAATTCGAATAACCGAACGGCAGGCCCATCTTGAAAGCGAAATACGCGCGCAAGAAATAAACGAAATCGGCGCAGTCGGGGCGCGTGGCCTTCAGCAGATTGTCTTCGCCGAGACCCAGATAGTTGAACAGCATGTTGCGCGAACGGTCGTGCAGCACGTCGACCCACGTCTTCCACGACAGCTCCTGGTCGAGCGGTCCGTCGAAAAGCTTTGCGATCCATGCCGAATAGAGATTCTCCGTCGCCCGGTTCCAGGACGCCCGTATGGGCCAGAGACTTCCCGGCCGTCCCTCCAGGCCCGGCGGCTTCAAGGCGCTCACCGCAATGTCGAGCGTAATTGTGCCGCAGCCGGCGGGCGCGCCATTAAGTGTCAGCGTCGCGCGCCAGGTTCCGGCGGCCGGTGACGCGACCTCGGCGAACCAATAGTAGGGCGGTCCGCCCTCGGGGGCGGACGACTTGGCCGCGACACTGCCATCGGGCGCGATCAGCGAAAGCTCACCCTGCAGCGGCTTTTCCGCGGCGACCAGGATTTGCAGCGGTGCGCCCTTCCACGGCGCCAGCGGCGAGGGCAAGACCGCGATCTGAGCCTGCTCTTCGCAGCCGGACGAACTTTCGGCCCGTGCGCTTCCAGCCGGGAACAGCATTGCGGAAAAGGCGCTCGCGATCAGCAACGATGCCGTCGCGGCAGCAGGGAATCGGCGCGCTCGAAGCAATGTGAGGTCCCTTCCTGGACGCCCCCGAAGGTCGCACCCTATCACATAGTTGGCGCGTATTCCGGCGGTGCGGCAAATCCGAGGCGGTGTCCGTGGGTGGTATCGGAGGCGGCCCGCGCTTCATCGCCACTAAAAATCTATTCCTTGAGCAGCGTCGCCATGATGCGCTCGCGCGTCATCGGTAGGTCGCGGATGCGGGCGCCCAGCGCGTGCGACACCGCGTTGCCAATCGCGGCAGCGATTGGGCCGGCGGTCGCCTCGCCGACGCCGAGCGGCGTCTCATCCTTGGTGTTGATGAGTTCGATATCGATTTCCGGCACCTCGCTGAACTTGAGCACCGGGTAGGTTTCCCAATCGAACGAGCTGACGCCGTTGTCGAAGCGGACCTGCTCCTTGAGCACCCAGCTTGCCGACTGGATGACGCCGCCTTCGAGCTGGTTGATGGCGCCATCAGGATTGACGACGAGGCCGGCATCGGCCGCGCACCACACATGCCGCAGGCGGATCGTTTCCTCGACGTCGAGCTCGACCACGACGGCGGCATAGCCGGCGCGGTTCTTGTAACGCGCGAAGGCAATGCCGCGGCCGCTACCGGTGCCGGATGGCGCGTTCGCATCCCAATTCGCCATGGCGGCTGCCTTCTCGATGACCGCGCGGGCGCGCGGGTCGGAGGTGATCGACAGGCGATAGGCGACCGGGTCTCGGCCGGTGCGCTCGGCGAGTTCGTCGACCGCACATTCGAGCGCGAAGATGTTGGTCATCGCACCTAGCCCGCGCAGCGAGGAGACGCGCACCGGCGTCTCCCGAACCAAGTGATGTACGATTCGCTTCTGCGCGATGTCGTAGAGCGGCTCGGCGTTACGGGTGGCGCCGCCGCCGTTCGCCTCGGGTACTTCGTTTGCGGGGGGCGGCGGCGTGTAATCGGGAAGGGCTTCCTCGGGCAGCAGCGAATTGCCCCCGCCCGGGCGGCCGTTGTGATTGCCGCTCCAGATTTCTGTGGTCCAGTCGGACGGTTTGCCATCGGCGCCGACAAGCGCGCGCACTTTGACGGTCATTGCCGGCTGCTTCGGCTCGTAGATGAATTCCTCCTCGCGTCGCCAGCGCACGCGAATCGGCCTGCCTGGCATTTTCATGGCGATGACGGCGGCGTCGGCGGCGGCGTCGTCGGCGCCGTTATGGCCGTAGCAGCCGGCACCCTGCACGTGCCGCACGGTGATTTTGCTTGCATCGAGTTTGAGGGCGCGCGCAAGCGCGGCCCGCAGCGGGAACACGCCCTGGCAATGGGTCCATACCGTGAGTTGGCCGTCTTTGTAGAGCGCGAGGCCGCAGGACGGAGAGATTGAGGCGTGCGCGATATGTGGCTTGGTGTAGGTCGCTTCGAAGCGCTCGCGCCCTTGAGCATCAGCCGGCTCGGCGGGGCCGATCAGGCGATCCTCCGACGGGCGCTGCACCAGCCAAGCTGCTTCTTGCTGCAGCGGGGTCGGCTTCTCGACGTTTTTCCAGGTGACATGATTGGATGCTGCGAGCGCGGCGGCATCAACCGCAGTCTCATCGTTGCCGACGATGGCAAGGAAATTACCGTTACGTATCAATTCCACCGGCGCCTTGGCGGCGACCTTGATCGCCTGTTCGTCGACGGCTTCGATGGCGGCGCCGCGATTGGGCTGGCGCACCACCCGCGCGTGCACCATTCCCTCGAGCACCATGTCGTGGATGAAAGCGCGTTCGCCGAAAATCTTGGCTGGCAAATCGAGCCGCGGGCTGCTTTGGCCGATGCTGGTGAAATCCGCCGCCGCCTTGCGCTTGCCGCTGCCCGTCGCCTTCGTGGCGAGGTCGACCGCGCCGGCAAGCGTCCAGTAATCCTGACCAGTCGGAGCGCCGTTGCGAAGGATGGCGCCGTCGCGAATGCCGAGTTCGCTCGCCGCGCAGCCCAGCACTTTTGCCGCCCGTTCGATAAAGAGGCCACGCACATCCGCGCAGGCCTGCCGCATGGCCACGCCGCCGAATTGGATCGACTGGCTGCCGGCTGTGTAGCCCTCGTTCGGCGTGAATTCGGTGTCGCCGGATCGGATGGTGACGCGCTCCATCGCGACGCCAAGTTCGTCGGCCGCAATCTGGGCCATCGCCGTCAGCACGCCCTGGCCGAGTTCGACGCGGCCGGTGCCGGCAGTCACTTTGCCGGGTGCCGGAAACGTCACCCAGCGATCGAGACGTGGATTATCGGCGAGCGGGCCGGGGAGCACGGGCGCGTTCATTGCCGCACTCCGGCGTTCGCACGCATTTGTGCGGCAGCCTTCTCGATCGCCCGCATGATCCGGTTGTGTGCGCCGCAGCGACAGATGTTGCCGTCGAGCGCCTCGGCAATCTCCGGGCGGGTCGGTTGCGGTTTGCGGTCGAGCAGCGCCTTTGCCGAAATCAGGATACCGGCGAGGCAGTAGCCGCATTGTCCGGCCTGCTCGTCGATGAAAGCCTGTTGCAGCGGGTGGGGACGCTCCGCCGTGCCCAGCCCCTCAACCGTGGTCACCGCTTTGCCGGCGACGCTCCACACCGGTTTCGAGCAGCTCTTTTCGGGCGTGCCGTCGATCAGCACCATGCAGCAACCACATTGATCGAGCCCGCAGCCGAACCGCGTGCCCATCACGCCGAGCGCGTTGCGCAAAACGTTCAGGAGCGGCGTCTCCTCATTGTCGAGGACAACGCTGACCGGCCTGCCGTCAACGGTGAATTCGAATTCTTGCGCCATGTCTTGCTTACGCTCGTGCGGCGATAACGTCAGGCGGAGTGAGAAAGTACACTGCTCGCGCAAAATCCGCTTGTCGATGACCGGGAATCGTGCGGCGCATTTAACCAGAACCCGGTGACGACCTCAACGTTGCGGAGGCGGGGCTTTACATCCTCCGATCCCGGGCCAATAACGGCGCATTCGACCGGCATCGATCGGCCGTCCTGAGGGGCGGTAGATCGCCATCGCACCACGCACCCCCGTAACGGAGCCCGAAAGCATGACGGAGAAGTTTGGCCGGCTGGCGCTGCATATGTGGACCATCGACACCACGCCGCTGGCGACCGCGCTCGATGCCGCGCGCGTCGCCGGCTTTGACGCGGTCGAATTGCGCCGCACCGACTTCAAGCGCTGCTTCGATGCCGGCATGAGCAACGCGCAGGTGCTCGATCTCATCCGCAAGGCCGGCATTCCGGTCGGCGTGCTTGGCGTCGAATATGGCTGGCTGTTCGCCACCGGCGACGAGAGCAAGCGGCTGTTCGGCGTGTTCCGGGAATCCTGCGAAAACGCCGTCGCGCTTGGGTGCAATATGTTGATGAGCGCGCCCGGCCCCGTGCAGGGCCCGATCAAGGACGCGATCGAATATCTCAAACGCGCCGGCGACATCGCCGCCGAATACAAACTGCGTCTCGCCATCGAATTCAATTCGCAGCATCCGGTGCTCAACAAGCTCGCGGTGCTGAAAGAATTGCTTGACGGCGCCGGCAAGGAAAATTGCGGCTATCTGATCGATGCCTATCACTTCACCAGGAGCGGCGCCGGCGGGCGCGGTTTCGAGAGCGTACCGGCGGAGCGGATTTTCTGTTTCCAGTACAGCGACCTGTCGCCCAATCCAGTGACCGGCGTGGCTAGGCCGACCGACCGCCTGCCGCCCGGCAAAGGCGTCGTCGAATGGCGCGAAATGCTCGGCTTGTTGGCGGAAAAAAACTACACCGGCTATCTGAGCTACGAAGCGCCCAATCCCGAACTCTGGGCGCGCTCGCCCTACGACGTCGCACGCGAGGGCGTGGAGCTCACCCGGAAATTATTGCGGGACGCCGTGCCGTCTTACGCCGGCGCGTGATCGCGAACGGGATCGGCAGCGCGCCGACACCATCACCAGAAAATGTAAATGGTATTGAGGGAGTGTCATGACAGAACCAGAGCTTCCGGTTTTTCTCGGGCTGAACGACAAGACCATCACCGCGATCCCGGCAACGGTGGAGAAACAGCGCTATATGACGAGCGTGGCGCCCAAAGCCACCAATCCCGGCAAATGGATCGAGCAGCCGCGCATGCCGATCCCGACCGGCGAACATGCGGTGATCGAGTGCAGCGGCAAGATTTACAGCATCGCCGGCTATGCCAAGCACCGCGTCGACCAGAATTTCCATCAGGTCTATGATCCCGCCGCCAAATCGTGGTCACTCAAAGCGGTGTTCCCGCATCCGTGCAATCACGTTGCCGGCGTTTCGATCGGCACCAAGGTTTACACCTTCGGCGGTTTCGTCGAGCAGAACCGCTGCCCGCATTCGAAGTGTTTCGTCTATGACACGGCGACCGACCAGTGGGCGCCGATCGCCGGCTTGTCGCGCCCGCGCGGCGCGATCTCGGCGATTGTGCTCGACGGCAAGATTTATCTGCTCGGCGGCCGCGACGTGCGCTCGGTGGAATGGCACGAGGTCTACGATCCGGCGAGCGACAAATATTCGGACCGCGCCTCTATGCGCGGCTCGACCGGCACACAGCCCTTCGTCGGCCAGCGCGACCACATGGGCGTTGCCGTGGTCGACGGCAAGATCCACGCCATCGCCGGCCGCATGGATTCCTACGATTTCAACACCTCGCTCAACGCGGTCTATGATCCGAAGACGGATAGCTGGACGTTCCGCGCGCCGCTGCCGACGGCGCGCAGCGGTCCGTCCTGCGTCTATATCGGCGGCAAGATCGTGGTGTTCGGCGGCGAGGCCACCGGCCGCGTATTCGGCACCAACGAAGCCTACGATCCGAAGACCGATACCTGGGAGGCGCTCACGCCGATGGCGATCCCGCGCCACGGCCTGCATGGCGCGACCTGCGCGGTGATCGGCAACATGGTGCACGTGCCCGGCGGCGGTCCGGTGCCCGGCGGCAGCGTGCAAGGCGCCTATCACGACGCCTTCACCTTCGGCTGACGCGAACGATCGGCTTATTCTTCCGCCAGCGCCTGTATCGCGGCGAACAGCTCGCGCACTGCGCGCTCGCGGATATTGCGCGTGATGAACACCACCCGGCTGGCGCGGTTTTCGTCCGGCCAGGCGTCAAGCTCGACCGGGGGATGCGCCAGGTGCTGCACATATTGCACCACGACCGGGCCGCGGCAGCCGGCAACATCGAGCAGGCCTTTGACGCGCAGCAAATCCGGTCCGCGCAACGCGATGAGCGTTTCCATGGCGCGCGAAAATGTCGGCCACGCGATCGGGCCGTCCCACGCCAAAACAAAGCTCGCAATGCCGTCGCCATGCTCGGCTTCGGCGATGAAATTCGATCGCTCCCGCGGCACCGGCTCGATGAGGCGGCTCGGGTCGAGCGCGCCGGCAACGGCGATGTCGATGCTCGCGCGCGGATTGAACTGTTGCAGGCGGCTGCGTCAGCCGGTCGACGTCGTTGGCGTCGCGAGATCGGTTTTCGAGATGATGAGCCGGTCGGCGAGAATGACCTGCTTGCGCGCCTCGGCGGCATCGTCGAGCGATCTCTCGCCGTTCACCGCATCGACTACAGCGAGCAGGACGTCGACGTGAAATTCGCCGCCGAGCGCACGATCGGTGGAGAAAGTCTGCAAGATCGGCGCCGGATCGGCGAGCCCCGATGTCTCGATCAGGATGCGCGCGAACGGCGGCACGGTGCCGCGCTCGCGATCGAAGACGAGACGGCGCAGCGCGACCTGCAGATCGGTGCGCGTGATGCAGCACAGGCAGCCGTTGCCGAGGAGAACGGTTGCCTCGGCACTGTCGCGCACCAACGCATCGTCGATGCCGACAGCGCCGAACTCGTTGACGATCACCGCGGTGCCTTGACCTTCCGGCGATTTTAGAAACCGCCGGATCAGCGTCGTCTTGCCGGCGCCGAGAAAGCCAGTGACGGCCGTCACCGGAATCCGCGCGCCGCGCTCACGCTTGAGCCGCCGCCCGAACGGGCTCGCCTCGCGCGAGGGAAACAGATCGAGCAAATCAGAAATCCATCTCGAGGATGTAGAGCCCGCCGACATGGCGGTCGACGGTGTAAACGATAGCCCGCTCGTCGACGAAGACGTCGTTCATCTGAATGGTGCCGGTCGGCGCGCCGGGAGGCGCCGGCGGCATGAAGATGCCGACTTCCTTGGGCTGATACGGATTGGAAATGTCGTAGGCGCGCAGACCGCCATTGAAGAAAGTGCCGAGCACGATCTGGTCGTTCTGCCACGCCGTCGGCAGCGGCACGTTTTCATGGATGTTGTGGGCGCCGAAGCGGCCCGCCGCCGCGTAAATCCGGTGATCGGGCAACGGGCAGGTCGCGATCGAAACGAGATTGGTCTCGTCGCGCGCATCGAGCACCCAGATCAGCTTCGGCCAGTCCTTGGCGTTGTTCTCGGTCGACTCGTCGGTCACCAGCATCAGGCCGCGGTCGAACAGCGGCACGATGGTGTGCATGAAACCGGTATAGGGCGGCGAATTGGTCCAATGCGAAATCTTCTTCGGGTTCGCCTTGTCGGAAATGTCGAGCACGAACATGCCGCCGTCGATGTAAGCGAGGTAGCAGCGGTCCGGCCGTTGCGGATAGACGTTGGTATTGTGGGCGCGGAAACCCTTGTCGATCGGATGCCGGGTCGGCGGCATGACGTTGTCGCCCTGCCGCGTGCCGGGCATCCACCAGCGGCCGACCTCGACCGGCTTTGACGGATTGCGCACGTCGACGCAGCGATAGAACTGATCGTCGCCTGGATTAGTCGGCACGAAATCGCGCGAGCCGGACGCGCAGTGCACGTATTCGCCGTCGCAGAACCACAGCTGATGCACGCCGCGCGAATGCGGGCCCGAGCAATCGAAGAACGAAATCGATTTCGGATTTTCCGGCTTGGAGATATCGAACAGCTCGAAGCCGGCCGGCTGCAGATCCTTCTTCGAGGTCTGATAGGCGACCGCCATCATGTTGCCGCAGGTCTCGAGCGAATTCGAACGCATATTGGCGTGCGGCAAATCGGTCTGGCACACCACCTTCGGCTTGCGCGGATCGGACACGTCGACCGCGGTGAAATTCTTCGGCGCGCTTTCGTGGGCCAGCCAGATGATGCGCCGCCCGTCGGGCGCGATTTGCACCGACATGCCTTCGCCCATGCCGCCGAAGCCGCCAAGCATATCGTGGGCGAGAAGCTTAAAATTCCAGGTGACGGGTTGATAGCCTTCGGTCAGCGGGCTCTTTTCGGACGTCATTACAAGTCTCCTGCACAGGGTTCGGGATAATATCTTAGACGCAGACAGTCGGGACAATGGGGTTCCCGCGGCGGGGCTGCCGCGGGGTGTCGGTCCTGGCTATGATGATTGCGTGTGGTTCAGCGGAAGCGGAACAGGCCTATGCCTTGGCTTTCTCCATGAAGTCCGGCCGCAGCGCCGTGCTCCAATCAGGAATGGTTTGGATGATCTTGCTCTTCACCAGGATTTCCGCCTGTTGCTGCATGTAGGACTTGAGGTCGGGGAAGCTCGGAGTGACCTCCACCCGCGACATTGCGGTAGCGAACGCCTCGGGCGACATCTTATAACCCTTGTCGGCATAGAACTTATAGATGACGTCGTTCACTTTCTGCGAGTTGCTCTTGAAGTCGTTTGCGGCATCGAGCCACGCCTTGAGATAGGCGACGACCGCATCGGGGTTCTTCTGCACGAAATCGGGCGTCGCCGCCATGAACACCGGCATCGTGTCGAAGCTGGAAAAATCGCCGAGGTCGTTGCCGATGCCATCGGCCACCGCGATGACGTTATAGGGCTCGACATTCGCCATGGCGTCGACTGTCTTCGCGGCGAGCGCGGCGACCATGTTGTTCACGTCCATGCGCACTTCCGTGTAGTCGCCTTTGTTCAGGCCGTAGTGCGGCAGGACGATGTCGACGAGATCGTTGCCGACGGAGGACCCGGTCTGGTTGGCGATGCGCTTGCCGCGCAGGTCTTCGATCTTGGTGATGTTCAGATCCTTGCGCGCGACGATGCGCGCCGTCTTGCCGACATGCTCGATCATGGCGATCGCGACGAGTCCGCCCTTGACGTTGCCGATGATGAACGACGGGCCGGCATAGGTGCCGAGATCGACCTGGCGGGCGACCATTTGCTGCATCGTGATGTTGCCGGAAGGAACGGCGAAGTCCTCGACCGTAAGGCCGTGCTTCTCGAGATAGCCGGACTTCATCAGATAATAAGTCGGCATGCCCCAGATATTGGTCTGATAGCCTTGACGGATCGTTGTGGCCGCCGCGGCTGATCGCGTCGAGCCGAAACCGAGTGTCAACGCACCGGCGCCAGCCGCGGCGAGGCATTGCCGGCGCGAGAGGTTGTTTCGCTGTGACATGAGCTTTCCTCCGACGATCATTTGTTTATGCCTTGCGCCCTTTGCCTCACGCCCGCGTCTCGTGACCGAGCAGGCCCAACAGCTCTTTCTGATAATCGAGAAATTGGACGCTGAGTGGATCGCGCGGGCGCGGTAGGCGGATCGACACTTCGGTCTTCACCGTGCCGGGATGCGGCGTCATCACCACCACCCGGTCGGCGAGATAAACGGCTTCGGCGACATTGTGGGTCACGTAGATCACTGTCTTGCGCGTCGTTCGCCACACCTCGGCAAGGAGCCTTTGCATGTCATCGCGGGTCAAGGCGTCGAGCGCCGCGAACGGCTCGTCCATCAAGAGCACCGCCGGATTGTAAGCCAGCGCTCGCGCGATCGCGACCCGCTGCTGCATGCCGCCGGACAAGTGATGCGGATAGGATTTTGCGAATTTTTCCAGCTTCACCAGGCGAAGCTGTTCGAACGCGATGGCCTCGCGCTCGGCCTTGGACACGCCTTTCATCTCAAGCCCGAAGGTCACATTGCCGAGCGCAGTGCGCCACGGAAACAACTGGGCAAAGTCCTGAAACACCACGCCGCGGTCCATGCCGTAGCCTTTGACCAGCGCGCCGCCGATGCGGATTTCGCCGGCGGTCGGCGTGAGAAAGCCGGCGATGATATTGAGCAGCGTCGACTTGCCGCACCCGCTGGGCCCGACAATGCAGAGGAATTCCGACGCCGCCATGTCGAAATTCACGCCGCGCACCCCAGGCACGGTACCGCTGGGCGTGGCGTAAGTCAGCGTAATATCGCGCGCCTCGATATGGGGCATCGGCAAATCCGTAGGCGTTTCCCAGGAGCGTTTCTGGCGTCGTTCCAACACAACTACACGCCTTGCGGCAACTCCCAAAATGGCGGCGGCGCCATGCCGCTTTAGCCTTTCGCCGCGCGGGCCATGCCCCAACGATAGATGGTGGCGCGCTCGATCGAGCCGAACACCAGACGTTCGGTGACAAAGCCGATGCAGCCGATGACGATGAGGGATGCGAGCATCACATCGGTATCGAGGAATTCCTTAGCGTCAAAAATCACCCAACCCAATCCCCAATCGGAACCCGCCAGCATTTCAGCGCCGATGACGGCAATCCAGGACCGCAGGAACGATTGTCGCAAACCGGTGATGATGAATGGCGAGGCGCCGGGAATGATCACTTTCCAGAACAGCGCGCGCTCGTTGGCGCCCATGGCGCCGGCGGCACGCAGCCAGATCGGGTTGACCGAGCGCACCCCGGTCCAGGTGTTGAGCAGCATCGGAAACAGCGCGGCGTAAAAGACGATCAGGATCGTCACCGTGTTGCCGAGGCCGAACCATAGGATGAAGACCGGCACCCAGGCGAGCGACGGAATCGGCATCAGGGCGCTGGACAGCGGCAGCACGAAATGCTCGACCGGCCGGAACCGGCCCATCGCCACGCCCAGCGGCAAGCCGACCGCGACAGCGAGGCCGAAGCCGATAACCACGCGATAGAGCGTTGCGGCGGCGTGATGCAGCATGCTGCCGTCGAGGATCGAATCGAGTAGCGTCCGCGCTACGGTGCCAAGAGAAGGCATCAAAGCCGGCGCGAAATAGCCGCTGCGCGCGATCGCCTCATAGGCTACCGCCACTGCCAAAAGCGTCAGCACGCCGCGCCGCCACGAGCGTATGCGGTCCGGGCTCATGACATCATGCCCCAACGCACCACGGTAAAGTCCTCGATTGGCTGAAACACCAGCTTCTCCAGAGCGAGCCCGATGATGGCAATCACGGCGATGCCGGCCAGCATGACGTCGGTGTTGAGGAATTCCTGGGCGCCGAAAATGAGCCAGCCCAACCCCCAAGGCACCGCGGCGAGCATTTCGACGGCGACCAGAATGCGCCACGCCTGCGCCAGCCCGAGCCGCAGACCGGTGAGAATGTAGGGCAGGGCCCCCGGCAGGATGACGTGACGAAAAAGACGCCGATCGTCCGCGCCCATCGCCTGCGCCGAACGCAACCAGATGTCCTTGACCGCTTTTACGCCGGTCCAGCAATTGTAGATGATGGGAAAAGCCGAAACGAAAGCGACCAGCACGACCGCCGAAACATTGCCGGGGCCGAACCACAACAGGAACAGCGGCGCGTAAGCGAGCCCAGGAATCGGCGCGCCGATGCTTACCAGCGGCAGCAGGATATCTTCGGCCCGGCGCGACCGCCCCATGAGGATGCCGATCGTGACGCCTGCCAGCGCCGCCAGCGCAAAGCCGGCGGAAAGACGGATGAGCGTGTCCAAAGCGTGATGCGGCAGGACGCCATTAAGCGTGAGCCGCACGAAGGTCGCGGCGATGGTTTCGAGCGAGGGAAAGAATTGGGCTGGAAACGGTCCGAGATGTGCGACCGCCTCCCACAACGCGCCGACCACGACGAAGGGAAATGCATTGCGCGCCGCGCGCCGGAACGGACCGGCATCGACGCGAAGCGGTGGGGGCGCGAGTTGGTCGACAACGTCGTACATTGCATTTTCAGGATAGTGCGGCGGTGCGCCCCTGGACAAGCCGCCTTTGGCGCGGCCGTTGCAGCCGCCGCCGCCTGTGCTAGGACAACGCCAACTGCGCATTTCGACAAAGGAGTTCGAGCATGGCCGCGAAGAACACGCATAAGATCGGCTGGATCGGCATGGGCCGGATGGGTTTTCCGATGGCCGAGCGGCTCATCAAGGCCGGCCATGATGTTTCGATCTGGAACCGCACGCGCGCCAAGGCTGAGCCGCTTGAAAAGATCGGCGGCAAGGTGGTCGACCATTTGTCCGATCTCAAGAACGTCGATGTGCTGTTCTCGATCGTCGCTACCGGCAAGGACGTGCAGGAGGTGCTCTACGGCAGGAACGGCGTGTGCAGCCAAGGCGGCAAGCTGCCGCCGATCGTCGTCGACTGCTCGACCATCGCAGTCGAGGAGTCCGCCGAGATCCGTGACAAGCTCAAGCAATTCGACGCCGATTTCGTCGCCGCGCCGGTGAGCGGCAATGCCAAAGTGATCAAGGCCGGCAAGCTGTCCGCCGTGGTGTCTGGCCCGGAAGCAGCCTGCAAGGTCGCCGTGCCGTTGATCGAGGTCTTCGCGCCGCAGGGCGTTTCCTACGTCGGCGACGGCGAGCTCGCCCGCGTCTGCAAGATCGCGCACAACGTCATGCTCGGCGTCGTCATCGAGAACCTGATCGAGATCACGCTCTTGACCAACAAGATGGGCGTGCCGCGCCACGCCTTTCTCGCTTTTCTCAACAATGGCGTGATGGGCTCGATGTTCACGCGTTATAAATCGCCGGCGCTGGTCAATCTCGACTGGACGACGACATTCACGCCGGAGCTTCTGCGCAAAGACCTCGATCTCGGCCTCGAACTTGCCCGCCAGATGGACGTGCCGATGCCGGTAACGGCGGCGACCCGCGAAGTGCTGCAAAGCCATTTCGGCGCCGCCACTCTGCAAAAAAATCCCGAAGAATATCTGCGGAAAGATTTTGCGGCTTTGGCGGAGACCATGGCGCTCGCTGCCGGCATGAAGCTTGCGAGCGAGAACGAGAACGTGCCGACCGGTCTGGAAAGCTAAAACCGCCCGGGCTCGATCCCGGCGGAACGGACGTAGGGGGAGGGACTGATGCGTTTAACGATGCGCTATCTCCTCGCCGCCGCGCTTGTTCTCTGCGCGGCGTTGTGCGGCGAGGCGCGCATAACTTGGGCCGCGGCAGATTGGCCGACGCGGCCGGTGAGGTTCATCGTCACGCTCGGAGCCGGTAGTGGCGCCGACATCGGAGCCCGGTTATTCGCCGACCGTCTCAGCCAGCGCTGGGGCCAGCCGGTGGTGGTGGAAAACCGCCCGGGTGGCGACGGGATCGTCGCCATCAATGCCTTCGTCGGCGCCCACGACGATCACGTGCTGCTGTTCTCGCCGACGGCCTCCTTCACCGCCCATCCCTTCCTGCACGACCACCTGCCTTACAAGCCGAGCGACCTCGTTCCGATCACGCGCGTCTCCAACACCGTCATCGCGATCGCGGTACCGAACAGCCTCGGCGTCAATTCGCTTTCAGAGCTCGTCGCGCTCGCCCGCAGCGAACCGGGCAAGCTCAACTGGGCCGGCGTCACCGGCGCGCTTGATTTCATGTTTGCCGGCTGGCTCAAGCAGGAGGGCCTCAACATCAGCAAGGTCGCCTACAAAAATCCGGTCGATGCCGCGAACGATCTCGCCGAAGGTCGCGTGCAGGTCTATGAGGCTTCGCTCGCGATCGTGCGGCCGCAGCTGCAAACCGGCAGGATCAAGCTCCTTGCCGTGACCGACACTGTGCGCGCGCCGAGCGAGCCGGATTTGCCGACAGTGCAGCAAGCCGGCTTTTCTGCGCTGACGCTCGACGGTTTGGTCGGCTTGTTTGGGCCGACCGGCATGCCGCTCGCACTTCGCCAGCGCATCACCGAGGATTTCCGCGCCGTGGCCGACGACACGATCAAGGATCGGCTGAACGTCACCGGCCAGATCCTCAATATCGGTGGGCCGGAGGAGTTTGCCGCATCGATTGAAGATCAGCGGGCCAAAGTTGCCGGCTTTGCCAGGGAACTCGGTATCGCGCCTTTACCACAGAACTGAGAGACGGAGAGGCTGATGGCGACGCGATTTGCTCCCACCGGCGTGGCGATCGTCCTAGCAGTCGCCGCGTTAACGTTGCCTGCACAATTGGCCGATGCACAGCAGCCGCGAGCGACAACAAAAATGGTCTCATTGTCGTCGCTGGCGGCGACGGGCTTCGAAATCAAAGCCGTTACCGGGAACCAGTCCGGCGTCGTTGGCACCCTCGTGCTGCAGAAAGGCCAGGATGTTTATTTGTGCGAGGCCAAGGACCTGTCCATCCAGCCGAACGCTTTCGAGTGCTGGCCGGTGAAGTGAAGCGGACGGAACTAACGCCGGGGCCGGTCAGACTGCACACATGGCTGAGCGGATTTCAGTTATGTGCCCCGTAATGGTGGGTTTCGCGCCGCGCCTCGTGTCGTTCGTGTCGGACGATGTGTCTCGCTTCGCGCCTGACTTCATGTCTGCCGCCGCGCATCGCGGTGATGCAGGTCGCGCTGAGCTGCGCATGCTTGGCTTTCATACAGGCGGTGATCTTCGCCACGTCGGGAATGAACTGCGAGCAGAGCCGCATCGCGTCGGGTGTGCAGGCTTGCTGGACGTCCGCACTCACCTCGGCATTGGCCCGGTCAAGTCCGGAAAGCGACACGCCGGCCAACACCGCCAGCAAACAGATAAAACGCACGATCGGCATGGGCATTCCCCCCGGTGTTCGAGAGCGGTTTCTGAGAATCGTATTTGCGCGCAGCAAAGCAGTGTGCAAGCCGCCGTTGACGGCCTATCGTCAGACTTGCATGTCGCCCTGTCCGCTTGCGGTCAAGTGCTCGTTTAAAGGTGGCGAAAGTACGGTCTCCGACGCAGCCGGTATCTCGAAACCGTGCGCTTAGGCAAGCAGACAGATGGATAGAGAGGGAAGTTCAGGAAGTGGGCCGTCAGCGGAGGACTTACTCGCTCCAGGCGAAACCGCGGCCGCTATGGCGGAACTGTCCTCTGACAATGTCGTCCGGGCAGGGCTCGATGGCGCCCTCATGCATTTCCGACGTCTTATTGTCGAAAGACATATGGCGACAATACTTGCCGTCGGGCATCGGCATCATGACGTCGCCTGCAGCCACAGACTGACTTGCCGCTGTCGCCATGCGCAGCAACGGGTCGACGGCGGCATGACCGCCGAACATGATCGCCATGGTAATAACCACAAGGAACAACGTGGAAACGATGACGGCCCGCAGCGAGGTGTCGTCTTCCCGCGGCGCTTGCGTGCGCTTTTGCCCGCGGCGACCAGAGCCGGCATCATCCGGCTCGACGAACCATGGTTCCGCGCGGGTGCCCGTTCCATCGGTTGTCAGCATCGCATCATAACACCGCAAAACCCTTGAACGCCCGATAAAAGATTATTCTCGATTTGAAACAATTCCTCTCGATGGCGGCGGAGGGGACGAGGCGGCTGCGGCCTTCGCGCTCGTCTTGGCTCTTCAATTGGCTCCCTGTCTTGGAGCTTGCCCTCTCCCCGTGCGGGGCGAGAGGTGAAATAATCGTCGCCAACGAGGACACGATTGGGAGGAACGCTTGCTCACTGCCGCCCGTAACGAAATGCTCACGCGCGTCGGACCCGGTACGCCGATGGGAGAGTTATTGCGCCGCTATTGGCAACCCGTCGCGGGCGCCAGCGAATTGGATGCCAATCCGATCAAAGCCATCCGCATCCTGGGCGAGGATCTCGTTCTTTACCGGGACTTGCGCGGTCGCTACGGCTTGGTCGACCGGCACTGTCCCCACCGGCGCGCCGATCTGTCTTACGGTTGGGTCGAGGACAACGGCATCCGCTGCAGCTATCACGGCTGGCTGGTCAACGAGACCGGCCATTGCCTCGAACAGCCCTACGAAGACACCGCCAATCCAAAACCTTCGAAGGCTGGCTGCGATGCCAAGGCCTATCCGGTGCGGGAATGCGCCGGACTGCTGTTCGCCTATCTCGGGCCGCTGCCGGCGCCCGAACTGCCGGTGTGGGAACCGTTCACCTGGAAAAACGGCTTCCGCGAGATCGTACTGGCGGACATTCCATGCAATTGGTTTCAATGCCAGGAGAACTCCATCGATCCCGTGCATTTCGAATGGATGCATGACAATTGGGGCAGCCGGCTGCGCGGTGGCGACGCCAACGCGGCGCCGAAGCATCTCAAGCTTAAATTCGAGGAATTCGAGCATGGCTTCATCTACAAGCGCGTGCGCGAAGGCCAGAGCGAACAGGATCGTTATTGGACGGTGGGACGCGTCGCGCTGTGGCCGAACGGGTTCTATCTCGGCAGCCATTTTGAATGGCGCGTGCCGGTGGACGACGAGAACACGCTGAGCGTCGCCTGGTTTTTCATGCGCGTACCAAAGGGCCGCGAGCCTTATGTGCAGGAGCGCGTGCCGACCTGGACGAGCCCGGTCAAGGACGAAAACGGCCGCTGGATCTCCAGCCACGTGATCAATCAGGACATTGTCGCCTGGGTCGGCCAGGGGCGCATCGCCGACCGCACCAAGGAAAATCTGCGTTCGAGCGACATCGGCATCACCATGATGCGCAACCGTTTCTTCCAAGAAATGGACGCGGTTGCGCTGGGCAAGGAGCCGGCCGGCGTCATTCGCAGCGCCAACGCGGCGGCCTGTATCGCGCTGCCGAACATGGCGCGCGAGTTCAACACCGAGGGTATTGCGCTCGCCGATTTCGACAAGGATCCCATCCTGAAACAGCGGCTAAAGGAATTCCGCCATCATTACGGCCAGCCACCGCGGGTGCGGCGCGCCTTCGTTGAGGCGATGGGAATTGCCGGGTAGCACGATCCGGCCGCCCCGGTATGATCCGGGGTGCGGTTGCGGGTTTTTCGAAAAGGTCATGCTCCGCTAAGGTAATTCCATGCGCACCCAAGTCCGCACTCAAGTCGTCATCATTGGCGCCGGCCCGGCCGGATTGTTGCTGTCACATATTCTCGATCGCAACGGCATCGACAGCATCGTGCTGGAACGGCAGACCCGCAGCCACGTGCTGGAGCGGATTCGCGCGGGCGTGCTGGAAGCCGGCACTGTTGCGCTGTTGCGCGAGGTCGGACTGGGCGAGCGCATGGACCGCGAGGGCCGGTCCCATGACGGCTCATGGATCGCCTGGGAGGACCGGCCGCGCCTTCTCATTGACACCAAGAAATACACCGGCAAGCCGATGATGGCTTACGGCCAAACCGCCATCACCGAAGACTTGTTCGCCGCGCGCGATGCGGCCGGCGGCAAAGTCATCGACGAAGCCGGCAACGTTCGGCTGCACGAACTCACGTCGAGCCGGCCCCATGTGACTTACGAAAAGGCGGGATCGGCGCAGCGGATCGACTGCGATTACATCGCCGGCTGCGACGGCTACCACGGAGTCAGCCGGGCATCGATTCCGGCGAAGCTGCTCAAAACCTATGAAAAGGGCTATCCGTTCGGCTGGCTCGGCATCATGTCGGAAACGCCGCCGTTTCCGGAGATCTGCTACTGCCATCACAGCCGCGGCTTCGCTTTGGCCTCGATGCGCAATCCGATGCTGAGCCGCTACTACATCCAGTGCGACCTCGACGCCAAATTGGAGGAGTGGCCGGACGACCGCTTCTGGGAGGAATTCAAGGCGCGCTGTCCGAAGGACATGGCCGATAGCATCGTCATCGGACCATCGATCGAGAAAAGCATCGCTCCATTGCGCAGTTTCGTCGCCGAGCCGATGCGCTATGGATCGCTGTTTCTGGCCGGAGACGCCGCCCACATTGTGCCGCCGACAGGCGCCAAGGGCCTTAACCTTGCGGTTTCAGACGTCTTTTATTTGTCGCGCGCGCTGATCGAAGCCTATCGCGGGGCTGGCACGCATCATCTCGACAGCTATTCGGACACTGCGCTGCGCCGGGTATGGAGCGCCGCGCGCATGTCGTGGTGGTTGACCATGTTGCTGCACCAGTTTTCCGGTGAGACGCCGTTCGAGCAACGGATGCGTCTCAACCAATTCGATTATCTGCTCGCGTCCGAGCACGCCCAAGCGTCGCTGGCGGAGCAGTATGTCGGATTGCCCTATTAGCGCATAATTCCAAAAAGGGCCCGGCCCAGACTTGATCCCGGGTGGAAACCGGAGAACGCTTACGCCTTCAGGTGTCGCCGCATCGTGCCGAGCAGTCCGCGCGGAAAGAACAGCACGACGAACATGAAGATCGCGCCGACAAACGACATCCAGTTCACCGTCATCGACGAAATATAGTCCTGCAACACGACGAAAACGGCGGCGCCAAGGAGCGGGCCCCAAAAGGTCCGCATGCCGCCGATGACCGTCATGACGACGAAATATCCGGACAGCGAGTAGTGCAGCGTCAACGGATCGGCGAAATTGTTGAGCAGCGCGTAGAGCGTGCCGGCAAGCGCGGTGAAGAAACAGGAGATCGAGAACGACAGCCAGATATGCCGCTCGACCGGAATGCCGAGAAAGCGCGCCCGGCGCTCATTTTCGCGAATCGCCACCAAAGTGCGGCCGAACGGAGAGCGCAGCACGACGCCCATCAAAGCGACCGCGACGGCGAAGATCGCCAGCAGGAAGAAATAGAAAGTGGTTCCGCTGTCCTCGATG
Organism: uncultured Alphaproteobacteria bacterium; assembly: GCA_963784325.1. Classification (GTDB taxonomy): domain Bacteria; phylum Pseudomonadota; class Alphaproteobacteria; order Rhizobiales; family Xanthobacteraceae; genus BOG-931. The sequence continues at coordinate 97,753 of CAWARC010000021.1, forward strand.
TGCAGCGTGAACGGACCCAGTCCTATCGGCTCACGCTGGAAATCGCGTAAGCCGTCGAAGCCACCGGTGAAACTGTTCCAGCTGTAAGCGAGGTAATACCAGAGCTGGCCGAAGGCGATGGTGCACATCGCGAAGTAGACTCCGCGGCGGCGCACGATCAGCAGGCCGAACAGCGTTCCGGCCAACCCGCCAAGCAGCGTGCCGGCAAGCATTGCAAGCGGCGTCGAGTGCACCAGATAACGGAGCGTCAAGCCGGCGCCATAGGCGCCGAGGCCGAAATAGGCCGCGTGTCCAAAGCTCAACACGCCGGTGAAGCCCAGCAGCATATTGAGCCCCATCGCGGCGAGACCAAATACCAGGACGCGCCCAGCAAGCGCGGTGTAGCCGCCGAGCAGCGGCAGCCACAGCGGCACGGTGAGCAGCGCCGTCCAAATAGCGACCATCGCCAATTCGCGGCGGCCGGCCTGTATCGGCAGCCGCCCGCCAAGGGACGCAATGGCCATGGTCATGACAGCATCCCTTCCTCGCCAACGAGCCCGCGCGGGCGGATGAGAAGCACCGCCATCAGGATCGCATAAATCACCGCCTCGCTCGCGGAAGGATAAACGACCGTGGTCAGCGCCGCGGCCATGCCGATCAACAGGCCGCCAAACAAAGTGCCGATCAGGCTACCGACGCCGCCGACGATGATGGCGATGAAGCTCGGCATCAAGAGATCGTCGCCCATATTGGGATTAAGCCCGATCTGCCCGGCGGCGAGCACCCCGCTCAGGCCTGCCAGCATGCAGCCGACGGCGAAATTGAAGGTCCGCAAATTCCGAACATTGACGCCCAGCGTCGAAACGGTTTCGAGGTCGAACGTTCCGGCGCGGATGCGCAAGCCGACGCGGGTATAGCGCAGGAAGGCGAACAACCCGGCCACCGCGACAATGACCACCGTCACCATGAAAATCCGATAGTAGGTGATGAAGAACAGTTCGCTGGTGATTGGCTGCGCCAAGACGGCGGGCAGGCCCATCGGCAGGCCGTTCGGGCCCCAGATATAGCGCGCCGCGTCCTGCATCACAAAGGCGAGGCCGAAGGTAAGCAGCAGGCTGTAGACCGGATCGCGATTATAAATGCGGCGGATCATCAGCCGCTCGACCGCTAAGCCGATCAATGCCGTGAGGAACGGCGAGACCAACAGCGCCCCCCAATAGCCCAGCGTCGGCGACAGCGAGAACGCCAAATAGCCGCCGAGCGCCAGGAAATTGCCGTGCGCAAAGTTGATGACATTCGAGAGATTGAGGATGAGCGACAGACCGAGCGCCATCAGCACGTAGAACGCGCCGATGATCAGCCCATTGGTCACATTGAACAAGATAAGCTGAGTCATCAGCGCTCTACACTTGCGGATGCCGCGGCGAGTTGCAGGGACGCTTAGCTCGGTTCAACCATCTTGCAGCCGGTTTCTTCGACCGTGCCGGCGGCCTGTGCGCCCGGGACCAGAGTGCTGACCGAAACATAATCGTCGGCAACTCCCTTGAGCGGGTGGACTTCGCCGACGAAAATGTTTGGCATCAGCTCGTGATCACCCTTGCGGTAGATCACCTTGCCGGGCTGCAGCGCCACATCGGGCGGCAGTTCCATGTCCTCCATTGCCGCCGCCATTTTCGGGCCTTCGAGCGATTTTGCCTTCTCGGCGGCGAGCCGCACCGAATGCACCGAGACATAGCCGAACCAGTCGCGTGCCGACGGTGTCTTGTTGGTCGCCGCGCGATAGTCGGCGACGAATTTGACGGTCTCCGGCACGTTGGGCTGATTCCACCACCATTCGAAATCCCACCAGCCAGTCTGAGCTTCAACCGGGCACGCTTTGATGCTTTCCAATTCGAACAGCGCGCCGCCCAGGCCCATTTCGTTCTGCATGCCGAACTGGGTAAATTGTTTCATGCAGTTGATCTGGGTTAGGCCGCCCATGTTGTTGAGCAGAACGTTGGGCTTATAGGCCTTGGCCTTGATCAGAGTGGCGGAGAAATCGGTGTTGTTGATCGGCAGCATGTCGCCGTCATAGGTGCCGCCGGCCTTCTTGAGCGCCCTGACGAAGGCGTCCTGCAGCGTATGGCCGTAGGCGTAATCGGGCGTGACGAAAAACCATTTTTTGCCGAACTTCTGCACCAGTTGCGGCGTGACCGCCTCGGCGTCCATGGTCGTCGTATTGCAGACGCGGAATACGTTCCATTTGCAATTGGTGCCGGTGATCGGATCGGTATGGCCACCGGCGACGATGTGGAACACCTTCTTTTCGTTGGTCACCTGCGCCATCGCGTAGGCAATGCCGGAGTTGACGTCGCCGATGATGGCATTGACCTGGTCGCGGTCGATCAGCTTACGCGTCTTCTGGACGCCGGTGCCGACGTCGTTCGCCAAATCCTCGACGAGCAACTGGACCTGGCGGCCGAGAATGCCGCCTTTCTTGTTGATTTCGGCTTCGGCGTATTTGGCGCCGTCGACCTCGCTTTGCGCCAGCGCCGACAGCACGCCGGTTAACGGATCGACCATGCCGATCTTGATCGGCTCGTCGCCGAGCGCCTTGATGACGAACGGAGCCCCGATGGCTTGACTGGCGCCCAGCGCGAGACCTGCTTGGAGCAAGGTGCGGCGGCGCACGGATAGTGTGCTATTCGACATGTTGATCCTCCCTGATGATGATGTTTTTTGATCTTGGGGTTTTGGCCACGAAGGTTTCGTGGCCTGGCGGCTTTTTTGTTGCGAGCCCCGTGCGGGCTGCCGTCAGTGCGGCGATGCGGCCAAACCCAATGAGCCACCCCGCGCCCGAACCCTCAATATCTTCTACCGCGGTTGTCGTACGGTCAAGGCGATGCAGCGCCGGACGCGTTGGCCGCGCCTTTCCGTCGGTGGCGACATTTGGACGCGTCGCAATCGGCGACTCAGTTCGGGTGGCGGGCGACGCTTAGGCCGGGTTCTGCCGCGCCTTGTTCCGCGCTTTGGCTTGATCGGCGAGGAAATGCGACAGGCGCGTGCGGACGGCGTCGGCCTGCGCCGGCGTCCATTTGCGCAAGCCCTCGCCGGTCTTCATGCCGAGTTTGCCGGCAGCGACGATGTCGCGCAAATACGGATGCGGTCCCGGCGTCCGATCGAGATCGGCGTAGAGCACCTCCGCGATGTCGAGAGTCAGATTGGTTCCGACGAGGTCGGATTGTTCCATCGGGCCGAGCACGGCGGTGCGCGCGCCAAAACCCTCGCGCACCACGACGTCGACGGTGTCGGCGTCGCAGACGCCCGCGGCGACCAGCGCGATCGCCTCGCGTTTCATTGCGTGCTGCAGGCGGTTGCCGACGAAGCCCGGTACGTCGCGCCGCACATGGACCGGCGTTTTCCCGGCGTCGCGCAAAAGCGCAATGGTCCGTTCGACGACGTCGGAGCTGGTCATTTCGTTTTGAGTTACCTCGACCAGCGGCACCAGGTGCGGCGGATTCCAGAAATGGGTGCCGAGGACCCGTTCGCGATGCGCCAAGTGACGGCCGATCTCGGTCGACGGGATTGCCGAGCTGTTGCTGGCCAGGATCGTATCCGGTGTGGTGAGCTTCTCGAGTTCGGCGAAGATGTGCTGCTTGAGCGGCAACTTCTCCGGCGCCGCCTCAAACACGAAGGCCGCGTCTTTGACAGCAGGCGCGAGCGTGTCGCGCGTTGTGATTCGTTGCAGGAGCGCCGGATCGTCCGCGAGCAGATCCGCGATCGCCCGTAAGCGTGTCGCCAACGACGCCCGGATTTCGGGCGAGGGTTCGAACACGGCAACCTGATGCCCGGCGGCGGCAAGGAGATAGGCGATGCCGTGACCCATCAAGCCGCCGCCGACTACACCGATCTTTTGTTTTCGATCTAGTTCCTGCCGATCACGCATGTGTGTCTCCCCCCGACCTTGGAACTGCGATGTTGGCCGAACGTTGTTCGCGTGAAAAGACGCTCGTTCAATGACCGATCCATAGAGGAGAACTGGTCATGCCTACCCTTTTGTGGGTTGCCTTCTGGTCGTCAATAATGGGTGCCGCAGCGTGCTGGGACGACGTGCGCCAGCCGATTCGCAAAGACCAAGTTAGCGAAGACCCGGTCAAGAAATCCGAACTGTCGAGCGGCGACTAGATTTTCGATCTTGTATCCGACGGGTCCACCTTACGGGGTCATGGGACAAGCGGCCATATAGTCGCGATCGACATCCGTCGCTTGTCCTGTGCCGGAAACAACGCCGGCGACGACGATCCGGTCTCTAGCAAGATTCAAATTGACGTGGCAGGCCGGGGCATTGCCAGCTGCTTGTGGCATCGAGCCAAAAAGCGCAGGCTTCTACCGTCAACATTTCAAAATAAGGCGCAGACGCCGGCAAAGCGGACGCGCCATGTGACGGGGGAGGAGCATCATGCGCAACCGTGCGAACGTAATGCTTTGTGCCGGCCTCGCCGGCGCGGCCGCTGTCGCGGCAATCGCCATGTCCGGCGGGCGGGTGCAGGCCGACGATCCCAACAGTGCGCCCAATCCGTACCACGTCGTCGACAATTGGGCGGAGCTCCCGGAAGGCCGGCGTTGGGGCATGGCGATCGGCGTCGATATTGACCGCGATGGAACGAGCGTGTGGGTGTTCGACCGTTGCGCTGGCAAGACCTGCGCCGGATCAAACATCGCGCCGATCCAGAAATTCGACGCCAGCGGCCGGCTTGTCGTGAGCTTCGGCTCCGGCCTGTTCAGCTGGCCCCACGGCCTGTTTGCTGCCCCCGACGGCACGCTCTGGGTTACCGACGGCCAGAAGCAGGTCGTCATGCAATTAACTTCGGATGGCCGTGTGCTGCGGACGCTCGGCAAGCCCGGCGTCACCGGCGACGGTCCCGACACGTTCAACTCGCCGTCCGACGTCGTGGTCGCGCCCAACGGCGATATTTTTGTCGCCGACGGCCACGGGGATTATCCGGTAGAGCATACCAACGACCGCATGGTGAAATTCTCCAAGGATGGAAAATTCATCAAGGCATGGGGCCATCACGGCTCGGCGCAGGGCGAGTTCGACGTGCCGCACGGCTTGGCGATGGATTCCGCCGGCCGCCTGTTCGTTGCCGACCGGGCTAACAACCGCATCCAGATTTTCAATCAGGACGGTAAATTCCTCGCCGAATGGAAGCAGTTTGGACGGCCTAGCGGCATCTACATCCGCAACGACATCATTTATGTGGGCGACTCGCAGTCGGACGAAAAGACCAATCCGCCGTTCCGGCAAGGCATCCGCATCGGCAGCGTCAAGGACGGCAAAGTCACAACATTCATTCCACCGATAGATGCGAAAATCTCGATGCCGGAAGGGGTGGCGGCCGACAAGGACGGCAACGTTTTCGGCGGTTTTGCCACCGGCATGGATTTCAAGAAGTTCGCCAGGAATTAACCGCCGCGAAGCGCTCGAGAACAGCCCCGGTTGCAGCTATCCAGCCGCGCCGGTATGAACACGCGCCATGGCCCGTCTCGTCATGAAATTCGGCGGCACTTCGGTCGCCGATATCGACCGCATCCGCAACGTCGCGCGTCACGTCAAGCGCGAGGTCGACGCCGGCCATGAAGTCGCCGTCGTGGTCTCGGCCATGGCGGGCACGACCAACCAGCTCGTTTCCTGGTGCGAAGCGGCACTGAAAGAGCGGCGTATCTTCGACGCGCGCGAATACGACGCTGTGGTCGCAACCGGCGAAGAGGTCACCGCAGGCCTTCTCGCCATCACCTTGCAGGATCTCGATATCAACGCGCGCTCATGGCAGGGCTGGCAGCTGCCGATTCTGACCTCGGACGCGCACGGGTCGGCGCGGATTCTCGAGGTCAAGGGCGATGAACTGGTCGCGCGCTTCAAGGATCGCAAAGAGGTCGCGGTCATCGCCGGCTTCCAGGGCGTGCACAAGGAAACCAACCGCGTCACCACGCTCGGCCGCGGCGGCTCGGACACTTCCGCGGTGGCGGTTGCCGCCGCGATACGCGCCGACCGCTGTGACATCTATACCGATGTCGACGGCGTCTATACCACCGATCCGCGCGTGGTGCCGCGCGCGCGCCGCCTTGAGAAGGTCGCCTTCGAGGAAATGCTGGAGCTCGCCTCGCTCGGCGCCAAGGTTTTGCAGGTGCGCTCGGTGGAGCTCGGAATGGTGCACAATGTGCGCATTTTCGTGCGCTCGAGCTTTGACCCGCCGGAGAAAATCGATCCACACGGCCATCCGCCCGGCACACTCATCTGCGACGAGGGGGAGATCATGGAACAGCAGACCGTCACCGGCATCGCCTTCTCCAGGGACGAGGCGCAAATCTCGATCCGTCAGGTTCAAGACAAGCCCGGGGTGGCGGCGGCCATTTTCGGGCCGCTCGCCGAGGCCAATATCAATGTCGACATGATCGTGCAGAACGTCTCGGCCGACGGCAAAACCACCGATCTCACTTTCACCGTGCCGGCGGCGGACTACCAACGCTCGCTTGACGTCATCGCCAAGGCCAAGGGCGCGATCGGGTACACCCGGCTCGACGGCGCCACCGACGTCGCCAAGATTTCCGTTATCGGCATCGGCATGCGCAGCCATGCCGGCGTCGCGGCGCAGGCGTTCAGCGCGCTGGCCCAGCGCTCCATCAATATCCGCGCTATTACGACCTCTGAAATCAAGTTTTCGCTTCTAATTGACGCTGCCTTTACTGAGCTTGCGGTGCGCACATTGCATTCGCTGTACAATCTCGATAACGCCACGGGATGAGCGGCGCGTTTAGTTGCACTGCAACATAATTCCTTAGCGTTGTCATATCGTTGTCTCTGGCTTGCGGTTTGCATGCCGCATTCGATATAGCCTTGGGGACATTCGCCGCGGGACGGGACCCGGGCGAATTCCTCTTCGATTGCGGCCGGTGCATTACGGGCTCCGCCCCGGCCAAAACCACGCCCGAGGGACCTCACGCCATGCGTGGCGCGCTCGGCGGTCCGCGCGTGCTGTTGCGCCGGCTTCGCGAAGTGATGGCGGAGCCGGTCAGCGCGCAGGAACGCCTCGACAAGATCGTGGTGCTGATCGCCGCCAACATGGTTGCGGAGGTCTGCTCGGTCTATGTGCTGCGCGTCGACGCCACGCTCGAGCTCTACGCCACCGAAGGCCTCAACCGCGAAGCTGTCCACCACACGGTAATGGGCTCCGACGAAGGCCTGGTCGGCTTGGTGGCCAGCCAGGCGAGCGCGATCAATCTGTCAAATGCGCAGGCGCATCCGGCCTTCTCGTTCCGGCCGGAAACCGGCGAAGAAATCTACCATTCCTTCCTCGGCGTTCCGATTTTGCGCGCCGGTAATACGCTCGGCGTGCTGGTCGTGCAGAACCGCGCCCGCCGTACTTATTCCGAAGAGGAAGTCGAGGCGCTGCAGACCACTGCCATGGTGCTCGCCGAGATGATCGCCTCGGGCGAGCTCTCCGCACTGGCGCTGCCCGGCGCCGAACCCGCCGCACGCCATTCGCTGCATCTCAAGGGCTCGGCTTTGAGCGAAGGCATTGCGCTCGGCCATGTCGTGCTGCATGAGCCGCGCGTTGTCGTCACCAATTTCATCGCCGACAACGTGCCCAAGGAATTGGAGCACCTCAAAGCCGCCGTCGAGACGCTGCAATCCAATCTCGACGAGATGCTGGAGCATGGCGATGTCGTCGAGGGCGGCGAGCATCGTGAAGTGCTCGAAGCCTATCGCATGTTCGCCTATGACCGCGGCTGGGTGCACAAGCTTGAAGAAGCGGTGATGACCGGCCTGACCGCGGAAGCTGCGGTCGAGCGCGTTCAGTCCGACACCCGCGCCCGCATGTTGCGGCAGACCGATCCGTTTCTGCGCGAGCGGCTGCACGACCTCGACGACCTTGCCAATCGCCTGATGCGCCAGCTTACCGGCCGCGACCATGCGCCGTCGCGCGACAGCCTGCCGGAGAACGCGATCCTGATCGCCCGCTCGATGGGCCCGGCCGCGCTGCTCGACTACGACCGCAAGCGCCTGCGCGGCCTGGTGCTGGAAGAAGGCGGCCCGCATTCGCATGTCGCGATCGTGGCGCGCGCTCTCGGCATTCCCGCGGTCGGCGACATCGACAACGCCACCGGCATCGCCGACCCGGGCGACGCCATCATTATCGACGGTACCGCCGGCGATCTGCATATCCGGCCGCTGCCGGACATGGAGGCGGCTTACGTCGAGCGCGTACGGCTGCGGGCGCGGCGCCAGCAGCAATATCAGTCGCTGCGCGACAAGCCCTGCGTCACCAAGGATGGCACAGAGATCAAATTGCTGCTCAACGCCGGCTTGAGCGTCGACCTGCCGCATATCGAGGATACCGGCGCCGCCGGCATCGGCCTGTTCCGCACCGAGCTGCAATTCATGGTGGCGCCGAATTTTCCGCGCACCAGCGAGCAATATGCGCTGTACCGCGCCGTGCTCGACGCCGCCGGCGACAAGCCGGTGACGTTTCGCACGCTCGACATCGGCGGCGACAAGGTGCTGCCCTATATGCGCAACGTCGAAGAGGAGAATCCCGCGCTCGGCTGGCGTGCGATACGCCTCGGTCTCGACCGCCCCGGCTTGCTGCGCACGCAATTGCGCGCCTTGCTGCGGGCGGCCGGCAGCCGGGCGCTCAAAATCATGTTTCCCATGATCTCGACGGTCGAGGAATTCGACCAGGCCAAGGAATTGGTCGAACGCGAGCTTACCCATCTGCGCCGCCATGGCCACAAACTGCCCGCCGAAGTCGAAGTTGGCAGCATGGTGGAAGTGCCGGCGTTGCTCTATCAGCTCGACGAGCTCCTGGAGCGCGTCGACTTCCTCTCGGTCGGCTCCAACGACCTGGTGCAGTTCCTCTATGCGATCGACCGCGGCAATCCTCGGGTCTCCGGCCGGTTCGATGCGCTCTCCGCGCCGGTGCTGCGGGCGCTCAAGGACATTGCCGACAAATCGCGCGCCCATAACAAGCCGGTCACCGTGTGCGGGGAGCTGGCGTCGCAGCCGATCGGAGCGCTGGCTTTGGCCGCGCTGGGCTACCGCTCGCTTTCCCTCACCCCCTCGGCGGTCGGGCCGGTCAAGGCGATGCTGCTCGATCTCGATTGCCGCAAGGCCGCTGCATTTCTATGTCCGTTGATCGATCAGGGCAGCCGCGGCGCGCCGATCCGCGCGCAGCTCGAGAAATTTGCCGCCGATTACGGGCTGCAGCTGTAACGCAACAAATAACCGCCGCAGCCGGGCTTGTCCCGGCCGGCTCCGTCTTTTACTTAATCTGACATGCTGCCCGACCAAAAACTCAACGCGCTCCTCGTCCGGCATGCGGCGCTGGAGCACGATCTCGCCGCCGTACTGCCGGCCGAGACCTATGTGAAGCTGTCGCGCGAATTCGCGGAGATCGCGCCGGTGGTCGAGGCGGTCAAATCGTACCGTGCTGCGAAGAATGAGCTTGACGGTCTGACAAGCCTGATCGCCGATCCGGCGACCAACTCCGAGATGCGCTCGATCGCCGAAGCGGAAAAGCCCGGGGTCGAAGCGCGCCGCGCGGCGTTGGAGCAGCAATTGCGGCTGGCGCTCTTGCCCAAAGACGCGATGGACGAACGCAACGTCATCCTCGAAATCCGTGCCGGCACCGGTGGTGACGAAGCCGCATTGTTTGCCGGCAATCTGTTTCGCATGTACGAGCGTTACGCCGCCAAGCAGGGCTGGAAGGTGGAGATGGTCACCGCGAGCGAAGGCGCGATGGGTGGCTATAAAGAAATAATCGCGGAAATCCGCGGCCGCGGCGCCTTCGCCAAGCTGAAATTCGAATCCGGCGTGCACCGGGTCCAGCGCGTACCCGATACCGAAGCGTCGGGGCGCATCCACACCTCGACCGCGACCGTCGCCGTGCTGCCGGAGGCTCAGGACGTCGACGTGCCGATCGTCGAAAGCGATCTGCGTATCGACACCTTGCGTTCCGGTGGCGCCGGCGGCCAGCACGTCAACAAGACCGAATCTGCAGTGCGTGTGACGCATATTCCTTCAGGCATCGTGGTCATGATGCAGGAAGACCGCTCCCAGCACCGTAATCGCGCCAAGGCGATGGCTGTGCTGCGGACACGACTCTATGATTTCGAGCGGCAGAAACTGGACGCCGCGCGCGCCGCCGAGCGACGCGGCCAGGTCGGCACCGGCGACCGCTCCGAGCGCATTCGCACCTATAATTATCCGCAAGGCCGGGTGTCGGACCATCGCATCAACCTCACGCTCTACAAGCTGCCGCAGATTCTGGAAGGCGAGGCGCTCGGCGAGATCATCGACGCGTTGGTTGCCGAAAATCAGGCGGCGCTGCTCGCGGCTGAGGAGACAAACTGATGGCGCCGGCTGCAAACGCTGGCGTTGGCGTTGCGCCGCTCGGTGGTGCGAATCCGATGATCGTCGACCAAGCGCGACGGTTCTGGGCGGCAGAATTTCGCGCCGCCGGCATCGATTCTCCCGAGCTTGATGCCCGGATTTTGGTCGGGCATGCGCTCTCGCTCGATCACGCTGGCCTGGTGGCGGCGGGCGCCCGCAAACTGGCTCCCGGCGAAGCAATCGCGATCGCAGTCCTCGCGCGACGCCGACTGGCTCGTGAGCCGATCGCTCGCATTGTCGGCAGCAAGGAATTTTGGGGTCTCGAACTCGCTGTCGACGCCGCAACTCTGGTGCCGCGGCCGGAGACCGAAACGGTCGTCGAGGCCGCACTCACCACCGTCGACCGGGGACGTTCGCGCCCGTTGCGCATCGCCGATCTGGGTACCGGCAGCGGCGCCATTCTGCTCGCGCTTTTGAGCGAGTTGCCGACTGCCTTTGGCGTCGGCACCGATACGAACCCAGCCGCGCTGGCTGTTGCGCGCGACAATGCTCGCCGCCTGGGCTTGACGCGCGCGTCCTACATCGCCTGTGATTTGGCGGCGGCCTTGCGTGGTCCATTCGACCTGATCGTCTCTAATCCGCCCTATGTCGCGTCGGTGGATATCGCGGCCTTGCCGCCGGAGGTGCGGCTGTTCGATCCGCTCCGCGCGCTCGACGGCGGCCCCGACGGTCTCCATTTTTATCGAGCGCTTGCCGGCGTGGCGCCCGCGCTCCTGGCGGCGGACGGCGCGCTCGTCGTCGAGCTTGGCGCCGGCCAGGCGGAATCGGTCGCCGCTTTATTCGCCGCGGCGGGGCTTGTGCCCTGGGCGCCGCGACCCGATCTTAATGGAGTGCTGCGCGCTCTCGTTGCAAGAAAGTAACAAGTAGACCGGCATGTGTCATGGGCATTGGACCCCGGCAAAAAAGCACTTGGAATGTCAGCCGGAACCGACTAGCTTGCGGCCACGAAATCGGCCCGAGATGAGGGTGCCGCGTTGCCCTGAACGCCCAAGAGCCTAACTGAAAGAGTTGGCTCCAAAAGGCCGGCAGCGCAGGCCAGGCAGACAAGCGAAAGCTGGCAAGCGATAACTGGATAGCGAACGCCGGATTGGACGGCATACAGGATCGCCAGATTCAGAGCGCGAAAGTTCAAACCGTGAAGGTTAAGCCGAGACGTTATCACCGGGTCGGCGCGCATTGATGCGGATCGGACGCGCGCATGACAAAGCTTAGTAACGCTGCGGGTAGTGCCGCGGACGAGGGCTGAACGTGGCTGGGGCTTATGATGCGCACTGGGGGGCGATTTTTCATTCCGCGCGCAGCCAGGCGGCGGTATTTGAGTGACGTTCGGTAACTATGGACAGATGCGGCGGCGCCGTTGCCGTCGTGCAAAACGGGGTTGGCGGAACAGCAAACCATGAGAAACGGTCAGAATAATAAGCGTATGCGAGGTCGTAGCCGCAAAGGTGGCCATCATCACCAGAATCCGTTGTCGCGGATGTACGAGTCCAATGGGCCGGACGTAAAAATCCGGGGAACCGCCTCGCACATTGCCGAAAAATATCTTCAGCTCGCTCGCGACGCGCAAAGCTCTGGAGATCCGATCGCCGCCGAAAATTATTATCAACATGCCGAGCATTATTTCCGTTTGATCGCCGCCGCGCAGGAGCAGCTTCGCCAGAATCAGCCCTATTTTCAGCAGCAACAGCCGGGCGGTGGAGTGGGCGGCAATATGGCCGACGACGGCTACGATGACGGCGATGATCAGCCCCAAGCCGGCGAGCCCTACGCGCCACAATCGCAGCCGTTCTACCCGCGTGAGCCGCAGCACAATCAGCACCAGCCGCAACACTATCAGTCGCATCAACCGCAACAGCACCAGCCCCAACAGCCGCAGCATCAGCCGCAGCAATTTCAACCGCGTCCGCAGCCGCAAATGCCGGACAACGAAGGCGATGTTGAACGGCTGCCGTCATTCATTACCGGCGGTCAGCCTCAGCAGCAGAGCGCACCGCAACACAGCCAAGGCGCGAATGGCCAAGGCGGCGGCAATGGGCCGAACGGCTATGACGGGTCGCCGGACCGATTTCCGTTGCACCGGCGGCGTCGGCGGCATCGCGGCGGCGGTCCGCGCGACTATGGGTCGGACCAGTCCATCCCCGCCGAAAATAGCGCGCCGCAGTCCGACGCGGATTCGGTCGACGAATAGCCGCTAAAGCCAATCCAAGGGGTTTCGCGTTCTCATTGTTCTCGGGGTCGCCGACGCGCCGCCCCGAGGCCACGCAGCTAAAGACCGCGGGGCGCCTTGGCCAATCGTACCAGGAGCCAGATCGGCACGACGATCACCGCCCCGAGCAGGAAATACCGCCACAGCCAGCGTACGGCGTCGAAGCCCATATTCCAGACGTGCTCGATGAGCCGGCGCACCGATTCGAGGATGTTCCAAGGGTCGAGGCCGATCGCGGCGAGAATGACGCCGACCAGGATCGACAGCAGAACGAGCCGACCGACCACTGCGAGCGGTGGGCCGCCGAAGAAACGCTGGACGTAATCGTCGGGTCTTCGGGATTCCAGGGATTCTTGGCTCATCGCGCTCTCCCGTTTGCGTCAATTAGGAACTTGCAAGGCCGCGCGCAAGCGGCCTGCCCGCTGCCGGCGGTCCGCCCACCCGATACCACGCCGTTCCAGGCGCATCGCGACAGCGTTGCCTCGGCTTGACAACTGGCGCTAAGTTGCGCCGCCCACGCTTAGAATAGGGCATCCTGAGGACTTTTCATGGCCAAGGTAGAAGATCTCGCGCCCGCAGTGCGCGCGAGCCTGAACGACGATATCGGCGAGCAAACCCGGCTTCGCATGTATCGCATGCAGGTCGAGATTCGCGAGGCCGAGCAACGCGCATTCGATCTGTTCCTGCAGAACCTGGTGAAAGGCACGAGCCATCTCTCGCTCGGCCAGGAGGCGGTCGCCGCCGGCTGCGCCGCCGCCATGCAGCCCGGCGATCTTTCGTTCTGCACCTATCGCGGTCACGCCCACACGCTGGCGCGCGGCGTGGAATTCGAGAAAGTGCTGGGCGAGCTGATGCAGCGCGACAACGGCCTGATGCGCGGCAAGGGCGGCTCGATGCATCTGACCTCCGTGGAGCACGGGGTGATGGGCTCCTATGCGATTATCGGCGCGCATCTGCCAATCGCTTGCGGCGCAGCCTGGCGCGCGCAGTACAAGGGCCAGACCGATGTCTCGGTCTGTTTCTTCGGCGACGGCACCACAAATATCGGGGCCTTTCACGAGGCGTTGAATTTCGCCGCGGTGTGGAAGCTGCCCGTCATTTTCATCTGCGAGAACAATCTCTACATGGAATATACGCCAATCGGCGACGTGACCGCCGTCGCGCATCCCGCCGCCGACCGCGCCGCGGCCTATGGCCTGCCGCGCATCGTCATCGATGGCAATGACGCCGACGCCGTCTATCGCAGCGCGCGCGAGGCTTATGGCAAGGCGCGCGCCGGCAACGGGCCATCGCTGATCGAGTGCATGACTTATCGCTACAGCGGGCATTCGCGCGCCGACCCGGCCAAATACCGCCCCGAGGGCGAGCTGGAAAAATGGAAAGAACGCGATCCGATTAAGATCTATCGCGAGCGGCTCAAGCAATTCGGCGTCGGCGAGGACATCATCAGCGGCATCGAGACCGACGTGAAGCGCCGCGTCGACGAAGCGACTGAAAAGTGCAAGGCGGCGCCGATGCCGCCGGCCGATATTCTTACCACCGACGTCTATGCTGACGGGGGCTTCGCATGGCGGAATTGACCTATCGCGACGCCGTCATCCGCGGCATCGCGCAGGAAATGTCGCGCGATCCCGATGTGGTCTTTCTCGGCGAGGACGTGGCAAAGGCGGGTGGCGTGTTCAAAGCGACGGTCGGCCTTTATGAACAGTTCGGTCCGCTGCGCGTGCGTGACACGCCGATTTCCGAGCAGGCGATCCTCGGCGCCGCCATGGGCGCGGCGATGACCGGCTTGAAGCCGATCGCCGAGATCATGTTCTCCGACTTCTTCGCCGTCTGCTTCGATTACATTGCGAACGAGTTTCCGAAAAGCCACTACATGTCGAACGGCCAAATCAAATGCCCGCTGGTGGTGCGCACCGGCAACGGCGGCGGCGCGCGGTTCGGCGCGCAGCATTCGCAGAGCGTCGAAAACTGGTGCATGATGATACCCGGGCTGAAAGTCGTGGCGCCGTCATCGCCACGCGACGTCATCGGGCTGCTCGCCGCGGCGGTGCGCGATCCCAATCCGGTGATCTTTCTCGAGCACAAATCGCTTTATCCGACGAAGGGCGAAGTGCCCGACGGCGAGATCGTCGACAGACTGGGCACCGCCAGCATCGTGCGGCCCGGCAAGGACGCCACTATTATCGCCTTGGCGATGATGGTGCCTCGCGCGGTGGCCGCGGCCGACAAGCTCAAGGCCGAGCATGGCATCGACTGCGAAGTCGTCGACGTGCGCTCGCTGGTGCCGCTCGACACGCAAGCCATCCTCGGCTCAGTGGCGCGCACGCACCGGCTGTTCACGGTTGAGGAGAATCCGCGGCTGTGCGGCTGGGGCGCGGAAATCGTCTCCATCGTCGCCGATGAGGCGTTCTACGATCTCGACGGCCCGCCGGTGCGGATCACGACGCCGCACATACCGCTGCCGGCCGCCGATATTCTGGAAGACATGGCGTTGCCGTCAGTCGACCGGATCGCTGAACGCGTGCGGCGCAGCCTTAACTCGTAAGGGGGATAGGCGAGATCATGGCCAATGAACCCAGCCGCGAAAATCCGAATGGACCGATCGGCACCGAAATCATCTTCGAGAATGATCAGGTGCGCGTGTGGGACATGCGCGTTCCCGCGCGCGGCAAGAAAGCGTGGCACTATCACACGATGGACTATGTCATCATCAATATTAGCGGCGGCAAGGCCGAGATTGAGAACGTGCAGGGCCAGTCATACATCGCCAATGACAAGGCCGGGGGCGTCATCTGGAAGGATGCCGGGGAGAAGCACGAGTTGCGCAATCTCACCGACGAGCCCTATCGCAACATCCTTGTCGAGCTGAAGAGCGGAAAATAACGCCGCCCGGCGCATAGGATCAGCAGGATTAGCACCATGGCTATGTATGACAATCTACTCGCGAATGTTCCGACCGATCTGTGGATCGGCGGTCAATGGCGCAAATCTTCCGACGGCGGCCGGTTCTACGTGATCGATCCGGCGACCGAGAACAAGATCGCTTCGGTCGCCAGCGCGACGGTCGACGACGCCAAAGCGGCGCTCGACGCGGCGCAGGCGGCTTTCCCCGGCTGGGCCGCCAAAAAGCCCCGCGAACGCGGTGAGATTTTGCGCAAGTCCTACGAACTCATCATGCGCGACGCCGAGCGGCTGGCGAAGCTGATCACAATCGAGAACGGCAAGGCGCTGTCGGATTCGCGCGGCGAGGTTGCCTATGCCGCGGAATTTTTCCGCTGGTACGCCGAGGAAGCGGTGCGCAATGTCGGGCAGAACTCGATCGCGCCCAGTTCCGGCGCGCACATCGTCGTCCAACACAAGCCGGCGGGTCTCGCCGTACTGGTGACGCCGTGGAATTTCCCCGCGGCGATGGCGACACGCAAGATCGGTCCGGCGCTCGCCGCCGGCTGTCCGGTCGTGCTCAAGCCCGCTTCCGATACGCCGCTCACCATGCTGGCTTTGATGCCGATCCTGGAGGAAGCTGGCGTGCCGGCCGGCGTGGTCAACGTGATTCCATCGCGCTCATCGGGCAAGGTGGTCAGCGCGATGCTGCACGATTCGCGTGTGCGCGTGGTGTCGTTCACCGGCTCTACCGAAGTCGGCCGCAAGCTGTTGCACGAAGCCGCCGACAATATCGTCAGGCCGGCGATGGAGCTCGGCGGCAATGCGCCGTTCATCGTCTTCGACGACGCCGACGTCGATGCGGCCATCGACGGCGCGATGATTGCAAAAATGCGCAATATGGGCGAAGCCTGCACCGCGGCCAACCGCTTCTATGTGCACGAGAAGGTCCATGACGAGTTCACCAAGAAGCTCACCGCCAAAATGGCGGGTCTGAAAATGGGCAACGGCCTCGACGATGGCGTCGCGCTTGGCCCGTTGGTCAACAAAGACGGTCTCGACAAAGTCATTGAGCTGGTCGACGACGCGGTGAAAAAAGGCGCCAAAGTGCTGACCGGCGGCAAAGCGTCCGGCGGTCCCGGCTTTTTCTATCCGGCGACCGTGCTCGATAACGTGGCCGATGACGCCAAGATGCTGAACGAGGAAATTTTCGGCCCCGTCGCTTCGATTCAGACCTTCAAATCGGAAGACGAGGTGATCAAGCGCGCCAACGACACCGAATATGGTCTCGTCGCTTATCTCTACACCAAGGATCTGAGCCGCGGCATGCGGGTCTCCGAGAAGCTCGAATTTGGCATGATTGGTCTCAACCGCGGCCTCGTCTCCGATCCGGCGGCGCCGTTCGGCGGCGTCAAGCAATCCGGCCTTGGGCGTGAGGGCGCGCATGAGGGATTGATGGAATTTTTGGAGACGCAATACGTTTCGGTGACGTGGTGAAGCGAACCGACGGACCATGACGAAGGATGAAGTCACCAAAAAGCTGCTCGGCGCCTGGCGCTATGTCGGCACGCGGATTCACGGCGGCAACTGGGATCGCGGCGCCAATCCGAAGGGCATGATCTATTACGGCCCGCACGGCGAGATGGCGGTGCAGATCGCGCCCGACGTCGAGCGCAAACGGGCCGATGCGGAGATGACGCCGGAAGAGGCCAAGACAGCGGTCAAGGATTACATCGCTTATTTCGGCTCTTACACCATTGACGAAAATGCCGGGACCGTGACCCATCATCGTCTCGACAGTCTGCAACCCGGCGACAAGGACGATCTGGTGCGCCGTTATGAGTTCGCCGGCGATCGCCTGGTGCTGCGGCCGCCGAACTCGACGATGGAAGTCACTTGGGAACGCATCAAGTAAGAATCGCAGCCGCGGGAACGGCTGAGATCCCGGCAAAGCAAATCATTCGGTGACGCGGTGAGTGAACAGTCTCAATCGGCAGCCCAACGCTTGATCGGTTCATGGCGCTATGTGGGCTCGACGCTCGACGGCAAGTCGCAAGGAGAGCGCGGCGCGAGCCCCAAAGGCATCATTATTTACGATGTTCATGGCCATATGGCCTGTCAGGTCGCGCCCGATCGAAACGTGCGGCGGGCCGGACAGGAGCCGACCGGCGAAGAAGCGATAGCCGCGTTGGCCGATCACATCGCCTATTTCGGCACCTATTCGGTCGACGAGCGTGCGCAAACGGTCACCCATCATCGCCAGGGCAGCGTGCAGCCCGGCGACAGCGGCGACGTCGTACGCGGCTACGAATTTGTCGGCGACCGGCTCATTCTTCGTCCGGTCGGCACGACACGGGAAGTCATATGGGAACGGATCAAGTGAGGCGGCGCCGATTATGGATCTCCTGATGCCGCAACTCGGCGAAACGGTCGCCGAAGGCAAGATCACCAAGTGGTTCGTGTCGGCCGGCGCCGCAGTCAAGCCGGGCGATAATCTGTTCGAGATCGAGACCGACAAAGTGTCGATGGAGGTGCCGTCGACCACGACCGGCGTGCTGGCCGAGATCCGCGTCGTGGCAGGTGAAGTCGCGCCGGTCGGTGCGGTGGTCGGTGTGATCTCGGACGGATCGGGGGCTACGGCAAGTCCGCCGGCCGCGGCTGCGCCGCGTGTGGCGCCGGTACCGCCGCCGGCTCCAGCGGCTTCGGCGACGGCAATGCCGATCGTATCCGCGCAGCAGCAAACGCGACAAGAATCGCGCCCGATCAAGCTCGATCCGTTCTTCGAAGTGCGTACGCCGGACCGGAATTACGGGCCGGCGCGTTTGTCCGGCGGTGTCACCGTCACGCCGCTGGCGCGGCGACTCGCTGGCGAGGCCGGCCTCGACCTGGCGCACCTGCGCGGCTCAGGCCCGCATGGCCGCATCGTAGCGAGCGACGTTACGGAAGCGCCGCAGCCGTCGCGCGCGCCGGCCGAGGGACCTGGCGCCGCCGAGATCAAGGCGCTTTACGCGCCCGATAGCTATGACGAAGTGCCGCTCGACGGCATGCGCCGCACCATCGCAACGCGGCTGACACAGGCCGCAACCGTTCCGCACTTTTATCTCACCGCCGACATCGAAATCGACCGGCTCATCGCGCTACGCGAAGAAGCCAACGCCGCGGCGGCCAAGGACAAGGATGGGAAGCCGCTATTCAAGCTTTCCGTTAATGATTTCGCCATCCGCGCGCTGTCGCTCGCCTTGCAGCGGGTGCCGGCGGCCAACGCGGTTTGGGCCGGCGATCGCATCCTGCGGTTCAGGCACTCGGATATCGGCATCGCCGTCGCGCTTGATGGCGGCTTGATCACACCGATTATCCGCGATGCCGAAACGAAGTCGCTGAGTTCGATCTCCGCGGAAATGAAAGATCTTGCGGCCCGCGCCCGCGACAAGAAGCTGAAACCCTCCGAGTATCAGGGCGGCGCGTCCGCGATCTCCAATCTCGGCATGCATCAGGTGCGCGAGTTCACCGCTATCATCAATCCGCCGCATGCGACCATCCTGGCGGTCGGCGCGGCGCGGCGCCAAGCGGTAGAGAAGCCCGACGGCGGCGTCGGTTTCGTCAGCATGCTTAGCGTGACGCTGGGCTGCGATCATCGCGTGGTCGATGGCGCGCTTGGCGCCGAGCTTCTGGCCGCGGTTAAAACCCTTCTCGAAATGCCGGTGAGCATGCTGGTGTGAGGATGAAGGATGGCCGCGACTAAGCCAGAGATCGTATTGATAGGTCCGCTCAAGCCTCTGGTGGTGAGAGGGCTCGAAGCCGTGTGCACGGTGCATAAGGCTGCGGAAGCGAAGGATCGGGAAGCCTTTTTTGCCGCGCATGCCGATGTGCGAGCGATCGCCTGCAGCGCGACGACCGAGCAGATCCCGGGCGCATTCATGATGTGCTTTCCCAAACTGCAAATCGTGTCGAGCTTCGGCGTCGGCTACGACCATGTCGACGTCAAATATGCCGCCGCGCACGGCATCATCGTCACCAACACGCCCGAAGTCCTCACCGAGGAAGTCGCCGACACCGCGCTCGGTCTGCTGCTGTGTACGGTGCGCGAGTTTCCGCAGGCCGAGCGTTATGTCCGCGCCGGAAAATGGGCGCAAAAAGGCTATCCACTCAGCAGAGCAACGCTCCGCAACCGCACCGTCGGCCTTGTCGGCATGGGCGCAATCGGACAAGCGATCGCGCGGCGGCTCGACGCTTTCGGCGTGCCTGTCGTCTATCACACGCGGCGCCCCCGGCCGGAACTCGCCTATCGGCATTATCCGAAGCTTATCGATATGGCGCGCGACGTCGACACGCTGTTGGTCATCGTGCCCGGCGGCGCCGCGACCGCGAATATGATCAATGCGGAGATCCTGGACGCGCTGGGGCCGAATGGCGTCCTGATCAACATGGCGCGCGGATCGGTGGTGGACGAGCCGGCCTTGATCCGCGCGCTCAAGGATAAGCGGATCATGGCGGCGGGGCTTGATGTCTATGTCAAGGAACCGGAAGTGCCGGCGGAGCTCATTGGCATGGATCATGTGGTGCTGTTCCCCCATCTCGGGTCAGCATCGATGCATACGCGCGACAAAATGGATCAACTCATCGTCGATAACATTGCGGCCTGGGCGTCCGGCAAACCGCCGCTGACGCCGGTGCCGGAAACCCCTTTCACATCGTGGGGCGGTTGAGGTCTGAATAAATTGCCTGCGACGGGCGCACTACGGATTAGGACGAGTTGAAGGCCGTTGGGTATGAAGAGTCGTGGCGTGATCGTTGCCGGAGCTATCGCCGCGAGCCTGTGCGGCGGTGTTGGATATGCGCAAGATGCGCAAAACGGAACGCAGAGCGATGCACCGCCGCAATCCGCGCCTGCTCAATCCGCGCCGGGCCAAGCTGCGCCCGCGCAAAACGGCTTGAGCGATGCGGCCAAAACCATGATCGGCACCTGGGAATTCTCCAACGCCGATCATGACCGGATTTGCCACTTCACGTTCCGCACCGATGCGGGGACAGGCGGCTATAAGCTCGACGTCGACAAGAATTGTCCGAATTTGTTTCCGTCGACCGCCAATATCGTCGGGTGGTCGTTGGACAATTACGGCGATTTGCGCCTGCTCGATGCCGATGGCAAAGAGGTGGTGGAGCTTAGCGAGGTCGAGGGCGGCATGTATGACGGGTTTACGCCGGAAGAGGGCCGCTACATTTTGCAAACCGCCGCTGCGGCGCCCACGCTCACGGCAGCCGACATGGTCGGCGATTGGGCAATTGCCCGCGGCGCCGGCAAGCCGATCTGCGGGCTGACGTTGACCAATACTCCGGCCGGCGACGCCCTGGCGCTTACGGTCAAGCCGGGCTGCGATGCTTTCGTCATGAGCTTTGCGCCGAGCGCTTGGCGCATGGACGAGGGTGCTTTGGTCCTGTACTCGGCGCACGGACGAAACTGGCAATTCGAGCAAAACGACGCCAAGACTTGGCAACGCGTGCCGGAAACGGCCAATCCGGTCCTGCTGCTGCGGCAGTGACGGATCGGAACCCGCAATTCAAAGAAAATCACAGATCGTGAAATGAACAAACGGTGTCAGGTCGTCATTGTCGGCGGAGGACCCGTCGGCGTCGCGCTCGCGGTCGAACTCGGCCAGCGCGGAATTTCGTGCGCGCTGGTGGAGCGCCGCACGGAACCGCAGCGCATCCCCAAGGGCCAGAACCTGACGCAGCGTTCGATGGAGCATTTCCACGCGTGGGGTGTTGCCGATCAGGTGCGAGCCGTGCGCATTTTGCCGCCGGACTTTCCGATGAGCGGCATCGTCGCCTACCGCGACCTCAGCAACGAATACTGGTACGCGCCGCCGCTGCGTGAGATCGTCAATTCCTATTATTTCGAAAAGAACGAAAGACTGCCGCAATATCTCGTTGAAGAGGTACTGCGCCAACGATTGGCAGAGCTTGGCGCGGTGACGACCCGCTTCGGCTGGGCCGCCGAAAGGATCGAACAGAACGACCGTGGCGTCCGCGTCACAGTCGTCGAACAAGGCGGCACTTCGCGTGAGGTGATCGAAGCCGATTACGTGGTCGGCTGCGACGGCGGTCATTCCATTGTGCGGCGGCAACTCGGCATCGAACGGAGCGGTTCGGATTTCGATCAGCTCATGGTGCTGGCGCTATTCCGTTCGCGTGACCTGCACGAGAAACTCAAGCGTTTTCCGCCGCGCTCGACATATCGCGTGCTGAATCCAGATCTGCAAGGCTATTGGCAATTCTTCGGCCGCGTCGACGCCGGGGAGAGCTGGTTCTTTCACTCGCCAGTGCCGGCCGATACCACGCAGGACAATTACGATTTCCTCGCGCTGTTGCACAAAGCCGCAGGCTTCTCTTTCATCTGCGATTTCGACTATGTGGGATTTTGGGATTTGCGTATCGCCGTCGCCGATTGCTATCAGGTGGGACGCGCGTTCATTGCCGGAGACGCCGCGCATTCGCACCCGCCTTATGGCGGTTACGGCCTCAACAACGGCCTCGATGACGTCGCCAATCTTGGCTGGAAGCTCGCGGCCAAGCTGCGGGGCTGGGGCGATGACGCTCTGCTGCAAAGCTATACTACCGAGCGCCAGCCGATCTTCATGGAGACCGGCCGCGACTTTATTGGGGCGGGCATCGAGCGCGACCGGATATTCCTCGATCGCTACGATCCCGATCGCGACCGCATGGAATTCGAGAAAGCGTGGCGTGACCACGAGGGCGCCGCGGCGCCGCGCGTGCTTACCTACGAGCCGCACTACGAGGGTTCGCCGATCGTCTTCGGGCCGGCCGGCGGCGCCAGCAGCGCGCGCGGCTCGCACACCTTCAAGGCGCGCGCAGGCCATCATCTCCCGCCGCAGCCGCTTTCGTCCGGCCGCAACGTGTTCGAGGAGCTGGGTCCGGATTTCACTCTGCTCGCCTTCGAGGGCGAGGATCAGACCGTCGCGGCTTTTGAAAAAGCGGCGCGCAGCCTCGGCGTTCCGCTCAAAATCGTCTGCGACAGCTATCAAGACGAGCGCACGGCCTACGAGGCGAAGCTGATGCTCATCCGGCCCGACCGTTACATTGCCTGGACCGGAGACAGCGCGCCGGCCGACGTGGCGGGCGTCATCGCCAAGGCCGTCGGCCGGGCATAGTGCGGCCGGGCCAGATACGGTTAAATGTCGTCAGGGACAGGAAACGCAGTCAGCAGGAGAGTATGTCATGACCAAACTTCCCGCGCGTAAGCTCGGTTCGTCCGGTATCGAGACGTCGGCCATCGGGCTCGGCTGCATGTCGCTCTCCGGCGTTTATGGCGCAAGCAATGACGACCAAGCGATTGTGGTTATTCGCGAGGCGCTTGATCGCGGCATTACCATGCTCGACACGTCGGACGCCTATGGCGCCGGCCACAACGAGGAGCTCGTCGGCAAAGCCATCAAGGGACGCCGCAACGACGTGGTGCTGGCGACCAAGTTCGGCAATCTCGGCGGACGCGGCGGCAAGGTCGCCGATGGCCGGCCCGAATTCGTCATCAGCTCCTGCGAGGCGAGCCTCAAGCGCCTGGGCGTCGACGTGATCGATCTCTATTACCAGCACCGCATCGATCCTACGGTGCCGACCGAGGATACGGTGGGCGCGATGGCGAAGCTCGTCGAGCAGGGCAAGGTCCGCGCCCTGGGCCTCAGCGAGGCGAGCCCGCAAACCATTCGCCGCGGCCATGCGGTGCACAAGATCGCTGCAGTGCAGAACGAATATTCACTGCTCTACCGCGCCGAAGGCGAAGAGACGCTGCAAACGACGCGGCAGCTTGGCATCGCTTTCGTCGCCTATTCGCCGCTGGGGCGCGGGCTCCTCACCGGGGCGGTCGAAGATCCGAAGACACTCGCCGACAATGATGCGCGCAAGCGGCACCCCCGCTTCGCTGCGGAAAATATCGGCCATAATCTCGGACTGGTGCAGAAGATCGCGGAACTGTCGCGCAAGAAAAACTGCACGCCCGGTCAGCTCGCGCTGGCGTGGCTGCTCGCCCAGGGCGAGGACATCGTGCCTATTCCGGGCACCAAGCACAAAGACCGGCTCATCGAGAATATCGGTGCGTTGTCGGTCAAGCTGAGCGGCGACGATCTGGCGCAGATGTCCGCAGCGATACCGGTCGGCGCCGTCGCCGGCTCGCGCTATCCCGAAGGGCAGATGAAGAGCGTTTACGTCTGAACGCCGTTCCTCACCGCCATGACTCAGCCGCGATGACTCAGCCGCGGTGGGCAATCGCTGAAGTTTGTCCGACGCTCGTCTGCGCGCTAGATTGAACTCCGATCTGGGCGATAAACCACAATCCGCGGCAGTGCCGCGGTCGGAGCAAGCGCCGCGCAGACGGCGCGAACGAAGGCGGGGAGGAACCATGTGGCGGCGCCCGATTTTGCTGGTCGCCTTGACCCTTGCGGGCCTGACGGTGTCGCGTGCCGGCGGGCAGATGACCTTTGGCGACGATACCAACACCAGCGCCAATGACGGGCCGCCGTTTTTCGGCTTTGTGCGCGATGCTGACGGCGCAGCCGTGGGTGACGCCAGGGTGACGGCTACCGTCAAAAGTGGCGGCGCGGTCGTCACCACCAGCAACAGTATCGGCGTGTACAAAGTCGCGGGCTTCGCCAAGAGCATTAATCCTGACGATATCGGCATTTCCTGCGCCAAGGATGGCTACAAACAGATCAATGTCATGCGTCGTCCGAATGCGCCCGGCGACATGACGGACCCGATCGAAGTCGATTGTGTTTTGCAGAAAGACTAGCCCATGACACTGGCGCGTTGCGTTGTCGCCGCAATCGCGTTGTTCTTCGCCTACATCCAGGCAGTACCTGCCCTTGGGCAGACGCTGACCGGCACCGTCAGCTCTGCCGCAGAAGGTGCGATGGAAGGCGTGCTAGTCAGCGCGCAAAAAACGGGCTCGCCCATTACGGTCACGGTCGTCAGTGACGCGCAGGGCCACTTCCAGTTTCCGTACGGTCGATTGTCGCCCGGACATTACACGCTGCGCATACGCGCCACGGGTTACGATCTCGCTGGCCCGAAGACGGTGGAACTTGGCGCCGCGCCGGCCGACATCGCGATCAAACTCACCAAGACCGCCGACCTCGCCGTGCAACTCACCAACACCGAGTGGCTGATGAGCATGCCCGGCACCGTAGAGCAGAAACGGCCGCTGATGGAGTGCATGAGCTGCCACACGCTGCAGCGGATCGTCCGTTCGACGTTCAATGCCGAACAGTTCGTGCCCGTACTGGAGCGCATGGCGGGCTACGCCAACAATACGATCCAAGCCCGGGTGCAGATGCGCATCGCGCCGGTCAAAATCAAATCCGCCGTTGTCGCCAAGCTTGCCGCCTATCTGGCGACGATAAATCTGAGCAACGGCCCGGCCTGGAATTATGAATTGAAAACGTTGCCGCGGCCCAAAGGCCGCGCCACCCATGTCGTCATCACCGAATACGATTTGCCGCGCCAGACGATCGCGCCGCACGACGTGCGCACCGACCGCGACGGCCATGTCTGGTATTCGGATTTCGTCGAGAATTTTCTCGGCGAGCTCGATCCGAGGACCGGCGCGCTCAAGGAATACCCCATTCCGGTGCTGAAGCCGGGCTTTCCAGCCGGCTCGCTTGACCTCGAACCGGATGCCGACGGCAATCTGTGGCTCGCCATGATGTTTCAGGCCGGCCTCGCCCGTTTCGATATGAAGAGTAGGACCTTTCAGATTTTCCCGATCGACGGGCCGGCCAATAACGACGCTATGCAGCAATCGATGGTGATGCCGCGCAGCGATGATGTTGACGGCAAGGTCTGGACCAACGATGTTGCGCGGCACGCGATCATGCGGCTCGATCTGAAGACCGGAAAATACCAGCGCATCGATCCCTTCGAGTTTCTGCCGCATGGTCGCGAGCACGCGCCCTACGGCATGGCGGCGGACGCCAAGAATAATCTTTATTTCATGGATTTCGGCGACGAGAATATCGGCCGCGTCGGCGCTGCGACTGGCTACGCCACGATATTTCCGACTCCGACACCGAATTCACGGCCGCGCCGGACCATGCTCGACGCGCACGGCCGGTTGTGGTTCGCCGAGTTTGCCGCCAACAAGCTGGCAATGTTCGACACCAAGACAGAAACGTTCAAGGAGTGGAACGTGCCGACGCCTTACACCTATCCATACGACGTGTTCTGCGACAAGCACGGCGAATTATGGAGCGCCGGCATGGCGAGCGATCGCGTGCTGCGCTTAGATCCGCAAAACGGCACCTCCGTCGAATATCTGTTGCCGCGGCCGGCCAATATCCGGCGCGTCTTCGTCGACAATTCGACCGATCCGGTCACGTTCTGGGCCGGCAATAATCACGGCGCGGAGATTTTTCGGCTCGAACCGTTAGATTAGGTCTTTGGCATCACGCGCTGTGAAAGTTAGGGAGAGCGATCCATGAACAAAAGTTTCATGCCCGTTTCGGCGCTTGCGACCGTTTTGCTTATTGTCAGTCGGACGATCCTCATGGCGCAACAGCCGGCAGCGCCGTCGCCGAACGCGGCGGACGCGGCGCCTGTGTCCTATACGCTGTCGATGGGCGATATGATGAACACGCTCGTGCAGCCGCGTCACGCCAAGCTCGGCTTGGCCGGCCGCGCTGAAAACTGGCCGCTGGCGACTTATGCGCTGGTCGAAATCCGTCAAGCTTTCGCCGGCATCAAAAAGGCGCAGCCGCGGTTTACCGGGTTGCCGGTGGCGGAGCTGGTTGACGCGGCGATAGGCCAGCCGCTGAATGCCGTCGAAGCCGCCATCAAACAGCAGGATCCCAAAAAATTCGCCGTGGCCTACGATCAGCTCACCCAAGGCTGCGACGCTTGCCATCAGGCAGTCGACCATCCGTTCGTGGTGATCAAGGTCCCCGACACGTCGGCGTTTCCCAACCAGGATTTTAGTCCACGACCGTAGAACCTCGTCCTGCTATTGTGCCGGCTCACGCGAACGGATTGACCGAGACCGCATGTCCATCCGCATCATCGGTATGATCGGTGTCACGCCGCCTTCGAGCGACGCCACTTTGCACGTCATCGAAGGCGGCCTGTCGCCGAATTATGTGACGGAAGCTGCCCGCGCCCACGAAGCGGCCGGATTTGATCTGGTGCTGGTCGGCTATTCGTCGTCTTCCGCGGAAGGCTTCTTGGTGGCGCTGCACGCTGCCGGACAGACCAAAAAGCTCGGCTATCTTATCGCGCACCGGCCAGGCTTCGTGGCGCCGACGCTGATGGCGCGCAAGATAGCCACCTTCGATCATCTCACCGGCGGCCGGCTCGCCGTGCACATCATCACCGGCAAGACCGATGAGGAACAAGAGGGTGACGGCGATTTCACCCCGAAGGCGGAGCGCTACCGCCGCGCGGCGGAATATCTCGAATTGATGAAACTCGCTTGGGCGAACGACAAGCCATTCGATTTCGCGGGCGAATTCTATCGCGTCAACGGGGCGCATTCGGATGTGCACACGATGCAGAAGCCGCATCCGCCTTTGTTTTTCGGCGGCGCTTCCGACGGCGCGCTGGAAATGGGCGCCCGGCTTTGCGACGTCTATGCAATCTATGCCGAGCCGCTCGCTTCGACGCGCGAGCGCATGCGGGAGTTTCGCGCCCGCGCGGCGGCGTTCGGTCGGACGCCGGGATTCAATGTTTCGGTTCGCCCGATCATCGCGGCGAGCGAAGGCGCGGCCTGGGACAAAGCCAACACGATACTTGCGGCCATGACCGGCGAGGGCGGCAAGAAAGGCTGGAGCCGGCAAGAGGCGATGACCGGGCCCGTCGACAACGCCGGGCGGCGGCTGATGAGCTTTGCGCTGGAAAGCGACGTGCATGACGAGCGGCTGTGGATGCCGATCGCGCGCGCGACCGGCGCGCTTGGCAACACGTCGTGCCTGGTCGGCACGCCCGAACAGGTCGCTCAGGCGATCCTGCGCTATTATCGGCTCGGCGTCGGCTCCTTTCTGATCCGCGGCTTCGATCCGCTCAACGACACCGTCGATTTCGGCCGCGAGCTCATTCCTCGGATCAAGGCCGGTGCCGCCGAGATCGATCGCCTGCCCGCCGCCGGGTAGCTCAGGCCGCCTTGCGGCGCGGCCGGTAAGCCCCAATACTGAGTCGAGCAGGGTTCGTCCGCGCAGTCGCGGCTGGCGGTAAGGTGGTGCGGTGGCGGTCAAGCGTCGCAACAAAGTATTGAACCGGCGCGTGGCGCTTCTTCTCGCCGCGCTGGTTGGAACTATAGGTCTCACGGCAACCGGTGCGGCGCGCGCCCAAGGCTTCTTCGATTTTCTCTTTGGCGGCTCGCAGCAGCAATCGCCGCCGCCGCAGAATCCGGAACTTCCGCCGCCGTCACCAGGAATCGGGCGCGTGGCGCCGGCGCCGCTCGCACCGGAACGCGTCAATGAAGGCGCCGGTTCGACCGGGCACACGGTTGCCTTCTGTGTAAGACTCTGCGACGGCCAGCACTTCCCGTTGGAGCAGATGGGCTCAACGACGCCGGTCGAGACCTGTCGCGCCATCTGCCCGAGCAGTCAGACCAAGGTGTTTTTCGGCGCCGAGATCGACGGCGCCAAGGCGAGCGACGGGACGCATTACACCGATCTCAAGACTGCCTTTTTGTATCGCAAGCAACTGTTCGCCAATTGCACCTGCAACGGCCGGGACGCATTCGGGCTTGTGCCACTCGACGCGAAGACCGATCCAACGCTGCGGCCCGGCGACGTCGTCTCGACCAAGGAAGGACTCGAGACCTATGGTGGCAGGACTGGCACTTCCTCGGCATTCACCCCGGTCAGCCCCGAAGCGCTCGGCCCGCAATTGAATTCCGTGGCGACGCCGCAAGACAAGGCGCCTGCCGGTAATCCGCAGCACCGACAATAACAATGCAAAATAATCCGCTACCTTCTCTTCGCGGGGCGCACGCGCATTTGCCCGGTGTGGAGCTATGGTTTGTCGACAGCGGCAGACCGGGCGTGCCAATCGTCCTGCTGCACCCCAACACCGGCACCTGCGCGGTTTGGGAAGAACAAATCGCGGGACTTTCGCGGGCCGGTTACCGCGTCATTGCGTTCGATCGCCGCGGTTGGGGCAAGAGCGTGCCCGTGCCGGAAACCGGTCCGCAGCCGGGCAGCATCGCCGGCGATCTCGACGCGCTGGCGGAGCATCTCGCGCTCGATCAATTCCATTTGCTCGGCGTTGCCGGCGGCGGCTTTGCCGCTTTGGACTATGCGGCGTGGCGGCCGCAGCGCCTGCGCAGCCTTATTGTCGGCGCTTCCACCGGCGCCATCGCCGACCCGGAGATGGCGGATTTCATCGCGCGCATCGCCATTCCCGACATCAGGAAGCAGTCGGCGCATTACCGGGAGATCGGAGCGTCTTATCGCGGCTCCAATCCGGAAGGCGTGAAGCGCTGGGTCGAAATCGACGAGGGAGCGCGCCAGGCCGCCGCCGGTTTTCAGCCGCAGCTACGCACGCCCAATACCTACGCCAAGATTGCAACGATACCGACACCCACGCTCGTTATTGCGGCGGACGCCGATTTGTTGGCGCCGCCGGCTTTGATGCAGCTATGGGCGCGGCACATGCGAAATCACGAATGGGCGGTGATTCCCGACGCCGGCCATGCCATGGCCTGGGAGCGGCCAGGCACGTTCAACGATTTCGTGCTGGACTTTCTCGCGCGGCATTGAACAGGCCGAGAGGAACATGGCTATCCCGCCCCTCTACATTCTCGTCAGAATATGGATCCACAGGGGTTTTGAGACAGAATTCGAGGCCTACGAGAGCAAAGTGTCGCGCATTATGTCGCGCTACGGCGGCATCATCGAGCGCGCTATTCGGACGTCGGAGGCGTCACAGCAAGGCTCAAATGAGCCCTTCGAGGTCCATGTGCTCAAGTTTCCAAGTCGGGACCTCTACGACGCGTACCTGGACGATACGGAGCGCCGTTCTTTGAGTGGCGAACGCGCGCGCATAGTCGCAAACAGCGATGTTCTCGTCGGAACACCAGGGCCGGCCTATGGCCCCTGATGGCGCCTGAAACGTCGCTGACGCCATTCGCGCCACATGCTAAAAAGCCAAGTACCAACCGAGCATCATCATCACCTCATAATTCAGGTAGTACCGCGCCCATGCCCAAACTCTACGAAGCGCTCGCAGAGGCGTTCCTTGCGGAGGGAGTCGACACGCAGTTCGTCCTGATGGGCGACGGCAACATGCATTGGTCCACCGCCTTTGCCAAACTGCCAGGCGTCCAGACCGTCCACGTCAGGCACGAGCACGTGACCGTTGCGGCGGCCACTGCCTATTACATCGCGACCGGCAAACTCGCCGTTGCCTCGGTCACCTGCGGCCCTGGCGTGACCCAGTTGATGACGGCACTGCCCGCGGCGGTTCGCGCCCGCCTGCCGATGGTGGTGTTTGCCGGCAAGTCGCCGATCAACGCCAAGTTCTACAACCAGTTCATCGACCAGGCGCCGCTGGTGGCGGCGACCGGGGCTCGCTACATCGCCGCGCATAGCGTACCGCGCATGATGGACTACGTGCGCGAGGCCTTCCACATTGCCAAGGTCGAGCGATGCCCGGTGGTGCTTGGCATTCCCTACGACCTGCAGAAGGTCGAATACATGGCCAACCAGCCCTACGAGACCTCGGCGATGTACCAGCCCAAGGTTGGGCGCATGCAGCCCGATCCGCAGCTCGTGGCCGAGGCCGTCGAACGGCTGGCCGCCGCGGAGCGGCCGATCATCCTCGGCGGCCGTGGCGTGCTGTGGTCCGGCGCGCGCGATGCGGTTATCAAGCTCGCCGATCGCTGCGGGGCGTTACTCTCCAATACGCTGCCCGCGCGTGGTCTTTTCCACGACCATCCGTTCGGACTCGGCACCACCGGCAGCTATTTCACGTCGTTGGGCAGAGAGATGTACGAGTCCGCGGACGTCGTCCTCGCGGTCGGCACCAGCCTGTCCTACTACGTCGGCGGCGGGCACTATTGGGGAAAGGCCCGCAAGATCCAATTGGACGATGCCCCACGCGGCCTGCGCGATGGTCAGAAGGCCGCCGACATCTACGTCCGATCAGATGCGCTCACCGGCGTCGAGGCCATCCTTGCCGGCCTCGACAAGAAGCTGGGCGTCGGCAAACCGACGGCGGCGACTATACGCTCGAAAGAACTCGCGCATCGCATCGCGACCGAGCCGCCCGAACTCGATGCCATTCGACATCGCGCCTGGGCTGCTGGATCCGCGCGAGGTGATCCGGGCCATCGACGCGGTCGTGCCGAAGGATTGGGACTGCGTCGTCGGCGGCGGCCATCAGGCCTATTTCAACACCCAGATGCGCGGGCGGCCGGCGGAGCGTTACACGACGGTCCGTGAATTTGGTGCGGTCGGCAATGGCCTGTCGTATGCGCTCGGCGTTGCGGCGGCGCGCCGGCAGGGCCGCGACGGCAAGGTTGTGCTGTTCGAAGGCGACGGCGGGCTGTTGTTCCACATCCAGGAACTCGAGACGCTCAAGCGGTGCGGCTTTCGCATCCTGATCTGCGCGATGAACGACGGCGGCTACGGCTCGGAGTTTCACAAGCTGCGCGCCGACGGTCTCGACGACAGCTTGGCGGTGTTCGGCCGGCCCGCACTCGAAAACATCGCCCACGGCTTCGGCCTGCGCGGCCACGAGATCCGCGACGTGTCTGTCATCCCGAAACTGTTCGCCGACTTCGCCGCTCAGGGCGACAGCGAAATTTGGAACATCCAGATTTCAGACCAAGTCACGGCGCCGGTGATCCGCCAAACCATCAAGCGCGGCCACGGCAATATGTGAGTGTGTCGGGGCGACCCCACCTCGCGCGACGTCCGTCATGAATTCGGCGCTGACATTGCCTCAACGCTGTTCGGCCTGATCGTCTCGACAAGCGGTCACGCGAAGCGAATAATGTTAATTCGCAAGGGAGGACCGCCAATGACAACGAAAACGCTCAATCCCGCGCAGATGGAAGCGCGCGTCGCTCGCTTTCGCAAACTGCAGACTTACCAGAGTCAAAATCTTGCCACGCAAGGCATTCCGCCCGGCGCCATGGAGAAGATCACGGCCCGCAAGGTCTATCCGGTCATGGCGCCCGCGGATTACCAGGGGCGCAGCGCCGGCGCGCCGGTCAAAGGTCCGCGCGGCCTGATCGTCACCATCGCCGAATGCGAGCCGGGCAACGGCCCCGGCCTGCACCGCCATCTCAACACGGTGGAGAACTTCATGTGCCTGTCGGGCCGCTTCGAGATCGCGTGGGGCGATGATGGCGAGCACGCCTTGGTACTCGAGCCGCTCGACATGATTTCGGTGCCGCGCGGCGAGAACCGCCGCTTCCGCAACGTATCGGACGAAACCGGCCGCCTCCTGGTCATGATCGTGCCGGAGACGGCCGAGCAGGCTGATCCAATCTCCTACAACTCGTCGCTCGCCAAGGAGATCGAGAGCGAATACGGCAAGGCCGCGCTCGAGGGTTTGCAAAAAGTAGGTTTCAAGTTCGAGAGCGAGCCCGCGGCTTCGTAGATTGGATGCAAAGCGGTTACACCCGGACGTAAGCGGCTAGAGAGCGGTCATGACAGAACGACACTTACCATCGAGCTATTGGTTCAGATGAATATTGTTATCGCGGATCACCTGGCCCCAACGCGTGATTTCGCTGCGCAGCAGTGCCTCAGCCGCCGCCGGCGAACGCTGATCCGCGGGGAAGACGGACACGTCCTGCGCCGCCCAGGCCTTGACGATCGACGGATCGGCGACCGTCTTTTGCAGCGCGCCGTTGAGCGTGTCGATCACGGCGTCGGGCGTTCCCGCCGGAGCGAACATCGCTTGCCAGTAGACTACGTCCAGTTTGGGACCCAATGCAGCGGGAAAACTTTCCGCCTCGGGAAATTCCGGCAGCTTCTCTTTTGAAGTGACGCCGTAAGCCTTCAAGGCTCCGGTCGCGACCTGCTGCACCACCGATTGCGGGGTCGCGAAGAACAGGTCGATCTGCCCACCCAATAGATCGGTCAGCGCCGGCGCGGCGCCCCGATAGGGAATCTGATCGAGTGCAACGCCCGCTTCCTGCGCGAACAGCGTGGTGGCGAGATGGCCGGTGGTGCCGTAACCGGCAATCGCCGCTTTCAGTTGCTGTCGCTTCATCAAGGCGATCAGGTCCTTGAGGTTATTGGGCGCCAGGGTTTTGCGCCCGACCAGGACGAGGGGATTGCGGTTGATGAGCATCACCGGAGCAAAGGCTTTGACGGTGTCGAACGGCAGCGATTTATAAAGCGAGACATTTACGGCGATCTGCAGATTATGGACGAGAAGCGTGTAACCGTCCGGAGTCGCGTGCGCGACCTTTTCGGCGCCAATGATCGCGCCGCCGCCGCCAATATCCTCGACGATGAAGCTCTGTTTGAGCTGCGCCGAAACCGATTGCGCGACGATGCGGGCGGTCTCGTCGGTCGGCCCGCCGGCCGGATAGGGGACGATCACGGTGACCGTGCGGCTCGGGTATTGCTGCGCCACTGCCGGCAGCTCCGCAATGACCAGGCCAAGCGCCGCTACCGCACACGCGGCGAAACGATCCCACATAGACTTCCTCCGTGTGCCGTTCATCCTTGTTATGCGTTGTCTTACTTCTCCGGAATGATCGGCAACAAGAGGTAAGGTTCTCGTCCGGGCGCAAAGTGCAGTGTGTTACGGGTCGCGAAGATGCCGTCCGGCCGGTCGTCGGCATCGATGTGCAGGAACGGGCCGACGCCTTTCATCGGATATGGTGCGTTCGCCAATCCAATGTCCTTGCCGTCCACTTCGTAGTCTCTGCCGCGGATATTGAGCGCCAGCCGGTAGCCGGGCGGCACCACAATGGAGGTCGGCCAAATTTCGACGTCGAGCTCAACCGGCTCACCGGGCCGCAGCGGCCATTCCTCGTCGTGGCTGTGCCAGGGCCGGTAGGGCGGCGATCTTGCCGGATCGAGCTTGCGATGCGAAGCGCGCAGCCAGCCGAGCCCTATCGGTACGCGCGGATCGTTGGAACCGACGAAGGTGACCTCTTTGCCGGCGGGATCGAATAGGCGCAAGGCTAAGAAAAGATCCGCGTCGATAGTCGGCGACGACACCCACAATTTGGCGGCAACCGGACCGGTGATCTCGAAGCTCGTATCGCGTGGCGGCGTGCGAAAGATCAGGCCGTCGCCGGTCGTGTCATAGGTCAGCGTGGTGGTGGTCGCCGGTTGCTCCGGCGTCAGCGCAAATCCTTCCGGCTGCAGGAAATATTGTGTCCATCGCGTGCGCGCCAGCGGCCATTCGCTCTCGCTGCGCAAGACGAACTTTTCGCCCGGATGCCTAACGTTGAGCGTGACGCGCGGCTGCCGCTCCCAGCCGGTATCCTCGCCTCTGAGAAAATGTCCGAAGAACCGCTTCTGCAAGGTTTCGCCGTAATTGCTGTAGAAGTGCGTGAAATGGGTGTCGCCGTGCACCTCGAGCCATTTCTGCTTGGTGCCAGCCGCCAGATAGCCTTCGAAATTGCCGCGGGTATGCAGCCCCATGCCGCCCCAATTGGCGGCAGAGAGCAACGGCGCCTCGATCTGCGACAAATCGGCGGTTCGCGCGGCGTGATAATCGTCACTGAGCCGGCGTCGCTTTGCTTCGCCTGGCGAGTCGGCGCAATTGCTGGCGAGTTCGGCAGCGGAGAGCGTATCCGGGCCGGCAACCGCTTCGCCCGTCACGACGCTTTTGGCGCCGCGGTCGCCGAGACCGTGCTGCACGCTGCCGACCTGGCGGGGATGCCAGCTGTTGAAAAAATCGCTGAGAATGCCGCCATGCCGGCACAGTTCGCGGTAGTAATCCGACGAGCCTTCCCAGATGCACAGGGCGGCAAGATGCGGCGGCTTGAGCGCGCCGACCGTCCACTGATTCATGGCGTAATAGGATATGCCGTTGATACCGACTTTGCCGTTACTCCAAGATTGCGTGCCGGCCCATTCGACACACTCGTAAAGATCCTGAGTTTCGCGCGGTGACCACACATCGAGGAAGCCCGGCGAGCGGCCGGCGCCGCGCGAATCGACGCGCAGGCAGACATAGCCGTCCGGCACCCACTTCTCCGGGTCGATCAGCTCCCAGTTCTGATACTCGTTGCTCGAGCCTTGCAGCACCTCGGGCGCGGATTTGATCAGCCGGACCCAGTTGCCTTTGTAGGCCTCCTGAAACGCCAGTCCCTTGGCGTAAGGCCCATAACTGAGGACGACGGGATACTTGCCGTTCGCGACGGGACGAAACACGTCCGCTCGCAGCACGACGCTGTCGTTCATGGCGATCGGGGCGTCCCAATCGATCCGCATATTGTCGCGAATTTCGCTTTTCATGGCCGTCATGGATGCCGCCGCTGCTTCAGGCGCGACCCTGGAATGTTTCAAAGGCGCCGCGCAAGATGTCCCGGGACGGCTCGGAGCCGTCGACCAGCCGCAAAGTGCGCCGCTTGATCTTCCACCCGGATGAGGTGCGGACCAGGTCCCAGCGATTGGTCACCACGCGGTGGATATGATAGCCGCGCGAGGCGCCGTGGTTCGGCACCTCGACCTCCTCACCGGATCTTCTCGGGGTGAGGATTTGGAGGTATGAAATCACCACCGCCGCGTCACCGTCGACGGTGACGTGGGGTAGGCCGGTAAAATGGGCGAGCCCGCCGGCGATCGCGGCCTGATGGCCCGGGCTTTGAAGGAGTGCGCCCATGACCTTGTTGCCGGTGGCGCCGGCAAGGCCGGGACCACGATCGAACACGCCGTCCTGGGTATAGACGGCTTCGGCATAGGCTGCGGTGCCGGTATCGGCGCTAGGCGGATGGCCCGCGATGAGGTTATAGATTTCCAGCCGGTCCTCGATGGCACGAATACGCTGCTCCAGGCTGGATTGTTGCTCGGCCATAATTGGTCCCCTATTTGTGGTTCACAGCGCCTATCGGGCTATAATATCATTCGGTTAGGGCGATTTCGCATTTCTATGCGGCGCCAGTATTCGGCATAGTCGCGTTGCGAAATCAGGGGGAATTCATGCCGTCCGGCGGCGAACTGGATCGCCGTTCCTTCCTCGTGGGCGCGAGCGTCACCGGCGGCGGTTTGGCGCTCGGCTTTGCTATTCCATTTGTCGCTCCTTCCGAGGGGCCCGCGCGCGCCACGGGCCGCGCTTGCGACGTTACTTGCTGGGTGGTCATCGCGCCCGACAACACCGTGACCATCCGCGTCGCACACGTGGAAATGGGGCAGGGTGCCCTGACCGGGCTCGCCATGCTGGTCGCCGAAGAGCTCGAATGCGACTGGGCGACGGTCAAAACAGAATTCGTCTCGGCAACGGAAAACCTGCGCCGCAATCAGGTCTGGGGCGATACCTCGACCGGCGCCAGCCGCTCGATCGCGTCGTCGCAGGACTATTTGCGCCGCGCCGGCGCAACCGCGCGGGAAATGCTGATCGCCGCCGCGGCGGCGCGCTGGCGCGTGCCGGCGGCGCAATGCGCCGCGCAAAGCAGCATCATAGTGCACACGCCAAGCGGGCGCAGGCTGACGTTCGGCGCCGTGGCCGAAGCTGCGGCCAAAATCGAACCGCCCGCCAACGTCAAGCTCAAGCCGCCGCGCACCTGGAAACTCGTCGGCACGCCGCAGAAGCGCCTCGACGTCTTCGCGAAAGTTACGGCACAGCCAGTCTATGCCGTCGACGTGCGGCTGCCGAACATGTTGTACGCCGCCATTGCGCAATGCCCGGTCTTCGGCGGCACACTGAGTTCGGTCGATGAAGCTTCGATCGCCGGCATGACCGGTGTGCGCGGCGTGGTGCGCATGCCCGATGCGGTTGCGGTGGTGGCCGATTCGTGGTGGCGGGCGAAACGTGCCATCGACGTGCTGCGCGTCGAGTGGGACGGCCGCGGCAATGAGCAGGTCTCAAGCGCTGCGATTGCGCAAACAGTGCGCGCCGGGCTCGCTGCGACCACCGCGCAAGTTGGACGCGGCCACGGCGATGCCCCGAAAGCGCTCGGCGGCGCCGTGCGGCAGATCGACGCCGAATATGCGGTGCCGTTTCTGGCGCATGCGACTATGGAGCCGCAGACCTGCACCGCTCATGTCACGACGGAAGGCGTTGCGATCTGGGTGCCGACCCAGGAACCGGCGACCGCACTGGCGACGGCCGCGATCGCGGCCGGCGTGCCAAACGACAAAGTCACGGTGCATCAGATGATGCTCGGCGGCGGCTTCGGCCGGCGCGCCCCGATCCAGGAATATGTCCGCCAGGCTGTCGTCATCGCCAAGGAGTTCAAGGAGCCCGTCAAGCTCCTCTGGTCGCGCGAACAGGACGTCGCGCACGATCTCTATCGGCCCTGCGGCATGGCGCGCCTTGTCGCCGGCCTCGGCGCCGATGGCCTGCCGGTAGCGTGGACGATCCGTCTCGCCGGACCGTCCTTTGTGGCGTCGCTGGTGCCGGGCTTCGGCTCCAACATCATCGATCGGACCTTCGTCAGCGGCTTGGCTGAGGAAATGCCCTACGACGTGCCGAATTACCTGGTCGATTATGTCATCTGCCCGACGCCAGTGCCGCTCGGGGTGTGGCGGGCGATCAACTACACGCAGAACGCCTTTTATAAGGAATGCTTCGTCGACGAGATGGCCCACGCCGCTGGCATCGATCCTTATCTCTACCGGCGCAAGCTGTTGAGCAAGAGTCCGAAGAATCTCGCGGTGCTCGACGCTGCAGCCAAGCACGCCGATTGGGGCCGTCCGCTGCCGGCGGGGGTTTATCGCGGTATTGCGCTCAACGAGGCGTGCGGCAGCTATTGTGCGCAAGTTGTCGAGGCCTCGGTCGGCGCCGGCATGGTGCGCGTGCATCGTGTCGTGTCTGCACTCGATCCAGGTCACACGGTCAATCCGCTGTCGATCGAGATGCAGACGCAGGGCGCCATTGTCTACGCCTTGACCGCGGCATTGCACGGCGAGATCACAATAAAGAACGGCGCCGCCGAGCAATCTAACTTCGACACCTACGAAATGCTGCGGCTGGCTGACGCTCCCGTGGTCGAAACGGTGATCGTGCCAAGCGGCGATTTCTGGGGCGGCGTCGGTGAGCCACCAGTGCCGCCGCTGGCGCCGGCGCTCTGCAACGCTATATTTGCCGCCACCGGCAAACGCGTCCGCTCGCTGCCGCTGAAGAATCAGGATTTACGCCAGGCCATTTGAGCGAATTTGGCGCATAGTCGGCCAACAATCGGAGGATACGTCATGAGAGCTTGGTCGATGGCTTTGCTTCTGTTGGTCGCGCTCCTCGGCGCTCGACAAGCGCAAGCCCAGGTCTCGGTGGACGTCGCGAAAATCACCTGCCGGCAGCTCCTATTCGACAAGGTCATCAGCCCAAACACCAAGTCCCTGGCGCTGTGGCTGAGCGGCTATTACAACGGCAAGCGCGGCAACACCGTCCTCGATATCGGCGAGCTGGCGAAGAATACCGACAAGGTCGAGGATTACTGCCGCATGAACCAAGACGTGACCGTGATGGACGCCGTCAACAAAGCGCTTAGCCCAGGCCAGTAATCGCGCCGGCCAACCTCATCGGTGGCGCCGCGTGCTCAAAAAATTCTTGCGTGGCGGCTTCAAAGAAACGACGCGCGGCTCCAGGCGGCGCGGCTCATCGGCGTCCGAATAATTTGTCGAGCAGCCAGAAATCGAGCCCGCTACTGCTGTTTTGTTGATTGCTCTGTGGGCCGTTATTGGCTGCGTTCGGCGGCACAACAGGAGCGGGCGGTGCCGCATTGAACCACGAGCCGTCGGTCAATCCCGGCAATGGCGCCGGCGCGATGCCCGCATGGGCCACTTTCATGAAGTGGCTCCAGATTTCGACCGGCAGGCCGCCGCCGACCGCCCGCTTGGTCGGCGAATTGTCGTCGTTACCGAGCCACACGCCGGTGACGAGATGCGAGGTGTAGCCGATGAACCAGGCGTCCCGGTAATCCTGACTGGTGCCGGTCTTGCCGGCGGCCTGCCAGCCCGGGAGACTCGCCGTGCGCGCGGTGCCGGAGAGCAGCGTCTGCTGCATCATCGTATTCATCATGCCGATGTAGCGGGCGTCGACGACGCGACCGAGCGGCTGTGCCGAACGTTGATAGAGCATCTTGCCGTCCGCGGTGTGGATGCGTTCGACGACATGCGGCGAGATCGCGAAGCCGCCATTAGCGAAGGTCGCATAGGCGCCGACGAGCTCGAACGGCGACACTTCCGACGTGCCGAGCGCGATCGAGGCGTTGGGCTCGAGTTGTGAGGTGATGCCGAGCCGATAGGCGGTGCGGATCACGGCGTCGGGGCCGAATTCCAGCGTCAGCCGTACCGACACGGTGTTGAGCGAATTGGCGAGCGCCTGGGTCAGCGTCACCGGCCCCCAATATTGATGCTCGTAATTTTCCGGCTTCCAGCCTTTCACTGCAATTGGCGCGTCCTCGCGGACGGTGTCTGGCGTCAGGCCGTGTTCGAGCGCGGTGAGATAGACGAAAGGCTTGAATGACGAGCCGGGCTGGCGTTTGGCGTCGATGGCACGGTTGAACTGGCTCTCGCCGTAATTGCGGCCGCCGACCAGCGCCCGCACCACCCCGTCCGGCGTCATCGCCACCAGCGCGCCTTCGCCGACGTTGAGCTTTTCGCCCTTGGTGTTGAGCGTGTCGACCAAGGCCTGCTCGGCCGCGCTTTGCAGCGTCGGATCGATGGTGGTCTCAACCACGATATCCTGATCGATGTTGCCGACGATGTCGTTGACTGCGTCCATGACCCAGTCGGCGACGTAATTGACCGTGCCGGCGCCGGCCGGTTTGATCGCGCGGGCAGGATGCGCCAAAGCGAGCTTCGCCGAGCTCGCACTGATCATTTTCAAGTCGGCCATATCGGCGATGACCAGCGCGGCGCGGCGCACCGCACCGTCGGGATTGTGATTGGGCGCAAGCCGCGACGGCGATTGCACGAGGCCGGCCAGCATCGCCGCTTCCGGCAGCGTAAGCTCTCGCGCCGATTTGCCGAAATAGCGCTGCGCGGCGGCTTCGACGCCGTAGGCGCCGGAGCCGAAATAGACGCGGTTGAGGTAGAGATCGAGAATCTGCGCTTTGCTGAATTTGTGTTCGAGCCAAAGCGCGAGTGCGATTTCCTGCAGTTTGCGGGAAACGGTGCGCTCCTGAGTGAGGAACAAGTTCTTGGCGAGCTGCTGCGTGATGGTGGAGCCGCCTTCGGACACGCCGCGATGCAGCACATCGGCGACGCCGGCGCGGAGAATGCCCCATGGGTCGATGCCATAATGCGAGTAGAAGCGGCGATCCTCGATGGCGATGAAGGCATTGGGGACGTAATCGGGCAATTCGGCGAGTGGGACCGCCGCACCGCCCATCTCGCCTCGGGTGGCGAGTGTCGCGCCGTTGTCGCCGAGGATCAGGACCGAGGGCGGCCGTTTGGGAATTTCCAGCGACTGGATCGGCGGCAGATGGATGCCGATCCATACCAGCACGCCGATGACCGCGATTACGGCCCACAGTGCCAGCACCGCGCCCCAATAAATCAGCCGGCCGATACCAAAACGCCGCTTGCTGCCGCGCCGCGCTTTACGGGGCGTTCGCGGCGCGCGCTCGCTGCGGCGGTTGCCGCCATGGGGCGGACCGCCGATGCGGTCCGCCGCCCGCATGCGCAGATCGAAGCCTTCGGCGTCACCCGTCCGCTTGCGTCGCTCGCGCCACGCCATATCCCGCCCTCAGCGCGAAAAACGCGCTGAAAACACGGTAGTTGGCGCGGTTTAAGGGGCGGTTACTGATGCTGACATCCGCTTGTCCTCGCGTCCGCGGACGCAGCTGTTCCGCTTACCCAGCCGCTTCCTTAGCCACCTTGCCCTCCGTCTGCGGCGCGAACAGCGCCAAGAGCGGCCGTTTGATCGAGGCTTGGCGGGGCGCCGCCGTGATCTGGGCGCCAAGGAGATCGGTCACATAGAATACGTCGACGACGCGCTCGCCGAAGGTCGCGACATGGGCCGAGGCGATATTCAGGTTGAGCTTGGATAGCGTGGTGGTGAGCTCATAGAGCAGGCCGGGCCGATCGAGGCCAGTGACCTCGACCACGGTGTAGCGCGCCGACCATTGATTGTTGATCGACACTTCGGGTTCGATGGCGAAAGCCTTCAGCCGGCCCTTCGGGGCCGCGCGTTTGGCGACCACGTCCGGCAATTTGAGCTGGCCGCGCACCGCCTTCTCGATGGCGTCGCCGATGCGCGCGGCGCGGCGCGCCTCATCCTCTTCGCGCTCGAATTCGCGCGACACGGCGATGGTGTCGAGCGCGAGGCCATCGGTCGTCGTGTAGATCTGGGCGTCGACGATATTGGCGCCGGCCAGCGCGCAGGCGCCAGCAATGATCGAGAGCAGCCATGGATGGTCGGGCGCGAACACCGTCAGCTCAGTGACGCCGCGCGCGGCGTCGAAGCCGACGCTGGTGGCGAGCCGGTGGCCCGCTTCCTCACTGGCGCGCACGAAACGCGCGTGAGCGGCCTTGTGCGGCAGATCGACTTTGAGCCAGTAGGCCGGATAGTGGCGTTCGACATAGCGTTGCAGTATCGGCTCCGGCCAATCCTTGAGCTCGGCGCGGAATTCGGCTTGCGCGATGGCCACGCGCTGCGCGCGGTTGACCTCGGAGAAGCCGCCGGTGAGCACCGGCTCGGTTTCGTAATACAGAGTGCGCAGCAGTTGAGCTTTCCAGCCGTTCCACACCCCGGGGCCGACGGCGCGGATATCGGCGGTGGTGAGGATGGTGAGAAGCTTCAACCGCTCCAGCGACTGCACGACGGCGGCGAAATTCTCGATGGTCTTGCGATCGGAAAGGTCGCGCGATTGCGCCACCGTCGACATCACCAGATGAACCTCGACTAGCCAGGCGACCAGTTCGGTCTCCGCGGCATTAAGCCCGAGGCGGGGACACAGTCGCCGTGCGATGCGCGTGCCGGCCAGCGAGTGATCTTCGACGCGGCCCTTGGCGATATCGTGCAGGAACAGCGCGACACTGAGCACGGCGCGATGCTGCGGCTGAATGGTCTTGATCAGCTCATTGGCCAGGCTGAATTCGGGGTTGGTCCCGCGCGTGATCTCATTGAGCGCGCCGATGCAACGGATGAGGTGCTCATCCACCGTATAGTGATGATACATGTTGAACTGCATCATCGCCACGATGCGGCCGAACGAATGCACGAAAGCGCCCAGTACGCCGGCTTCGTTCATGCGCCGCAGCACGGTCTCGGCGTCGTTCTCCGAGGTCAAGATTTCCAGGAAAAGCCGGTTTGCTTCCTTGTCCTCGCGCACGGCCTTGGTGATGAGCTTGAGCGAGCGTGTGGCGACGCGCATGGCCTCAGGGTGGAAGGCGATGTTGCGCTGTTGCGCGAGATGGAACAGCCGGATCAGGTTGACCGGATCGCGGCGAAACACGTCGGCACGCGCGATATTGATGCGGTTGTTGTCGATGACGAAATCGTCGGTGCCGGACAGTTTTTTCGGACGCGGCGCCGGGCGCAAGCGCGCCATCACGCGGCTTAAGACAGGCGCCGGCTTGGCTTGGCGTTCCTCAAGCCCGGCGCACAGGATGGCGGTGAGATCGCCGACATGCTTGGCGGTGAGGAAGTAGTGCTTCATGAAACGCTCGACGTCGCGCAGCCCGGGATGCGCGGTGTAGCCCAATCGCACCGCGATATCGCGCTGCACGTCGAACGATAGGCGTTCCTCGGCGCGGCCGGTGAGGAAATGCATGTTGCAGCGGACCGACCAGAGGAAGTCCTCGCAACGGCGGAACATCTTGTATTCGTCGCGGTCGAATACGCCGCGCTCGATCAATTCATCGGGTTCGCGTACGCGATAGACGTATTTGGCAATCCAGAACAGCGTGTGCAGGTCGCGCAAGCCGCCCTTGCCGTCCTTGACATTGGGCTCGACCAGATAGCGCGATTGGCCGGCGCGGCGGTGGCGCTCTTCGCGCTCGGCGAGCTTGGCGGCGACGAATTCTGGCGCGGTGCCCTGCACGACCTCCTTGTCGAAGCGCGCTGTCAGCTCGTCGTAGAGCGTCACGTCGCCGAACAGATAGCGCGTTTCAAGAAGCGCAGTGCGTATCGTCATATCGGCCTCGGCGTGCCGAATGCATTCGTCCACCGAGCGGGTCGCATAACCGACTTTGAGCCCCATGTCCCACAGGCAATAGAGCAGAGCTTCGGCGACCTGTTCGCCCCAGGCGGTCTGCTTGAACGGCAACAAAAACAGCAGATCGATGTCCGAGCCGGGGGCGAGCAGG
Organism: uncultured Alphaproteobacteria bacterium; assembly: GCA_963784325.1. Taxonomy (GTDB): domain Bacteria; phylum Pseudomonadota; class Alphaproteobacteria; order Rhizobiales; family Xanthobacteraceae; genus BOG-931. The sequence continues at coordinate 140,648 of CAWARC010000021.1, forward strand.
CCGCGGCCATAGCCGCCGGTTGCGACCACCGTCATCCGTTCCGCTTCCGATGGAACCTGTGACGGATAAAGCTCCTGCCGCGCGAATTCGAACAGGATGCGGATGATCTCGTCTTGTACATGACACAGCCGCTCGGCGCAGCGGCGGCCGTGGCGGTCTTTTAGAAGTAGCGCTTCGGCCTGTTTGCGCGCCTGCATCAACGCTGTTTTGAGGCGCTGCGCCACGGCGGTGCGCAATTCGCGCTCACGCCCGGCATAGGTCGCCGCAAGCGTCTTGAGGTCGGCGACGATCGCCGCAGCATCGATCAGTTCGACGGCGGTGCGATGCGATCGTTGACTATCGAGCATGGTCGTTACGCATAGCGGAGGTGATGCGCAGTGTCATCGCCCTGCGCCCATCGGGCGTGAAAGAATGAAACGGGTCGCGAACCCGGGCGTGGAGAGAAAACCTACTATTTTAACGTGGACTGTAGTATATATTTCTATTTGACGGCCGTTGGAAGGTTTTCTAAAGAATAAATATAGCGCACAATTGAATATACCGATGCGATCCTAAGTGGGAGGTCGTCATGCTGTCACGTCGTGGCTTTCTGGGAAGTGCGGTTGGCGCCGGCCTTGCGCCACTCGGTCTCGTGCGCTCGGCGCGGGCTGCCGACAAGCCGTCGCAAATCCGGATCGACTGGGCCACCTACAATCCCGTTTCCATGGTGCTCAAGGAGCAGGGTCTTCTGGAAAAGGAGTTCGCCAAGGACGGCATCGGCATTCTCTGGGTCCAGACCTTGGGCTCCAACAAGGCGCTCGAATTTCTTAATGCCGGCTCGATCGATTTCGGCTCGACCGCTGGCTCCGCGGCGCTGCTCGGGCGCATCAACGGCGATCCGATCAAGTCGATCTACGTCTATTCCAAGCCGGAATGGACGGCCTTGGTTACAGGCAAGGATACGTCGATCGCCAAGATCACCGACCTCAAAGGCAAGCGTGTCGCGGTGACGCGCGGCACCGACCCGCATATCTTCCTGGTGCGCGCCCTGCTCTCGGTCGGGATGACCGAGAAGGACATCAGCGAAGTGCTGCTGCAGCATCCCGACGGCAAGACCGCCCTCATTCGCGGCGACGTCGACGCCTGGGCCGGTGTCGACCCGATGATGGCGCAGGCGCAGGTCGAGGACGGCGCGCGGCTGTTCTACCGCAACAAGGACGCCAATACCTATGGCATCCTCAATTCGAGCGAAGACTTCCTCAGCAAATATCCGGATCTGACCAAGCGCGTCCTCGCGGTCTACGACCAGGCCCGGAAATATTGCATTGGCCATTACGACGACGAAAAGCGCGTCTTCATGGACGTGACCAAATTGCCCGCCGCCGTGGTCGATATCCAGCTTAAGGAAAGAACCGATCTGACCAACAATCGGATCGGCCCGGCGCAGCGCGATACGATTCTGCAGGCCGGTCTTGCTTTGCAGAAAGCCGGCGTGATCGCACCGAATGTCGACGTGAATAAAACGCTCGACGACCTCGTCGACGACCGCTTCGTCACGGCGGCTTGAGCGCGCTTTCGCGCCTCCGGGACGCATTGCTTTTGGCCATGCCACCATGTCTCTTGTAGGCATGACTATCGTTGTAGACGGCAGGCCCGCGCAGCAGCGCGCGGCGAGGAGCCGCCGGGCGCGATTGATGCGGCCGGCCTTGGGCCTCGTTCTGCCGGTCACCGTGGCCATCCTTTGGGAGTTCATCGTTCGCATGGGCTGGGCTAGCGGGCGGCTGGCGCCGCCTCCCTCGGTCGTGTTCGCCACCTTCGTCGATCTGGCCCGCACCGGCGACCTGCAGCGCAATACGCTGGTGACGTTAGGCCGGGTCGCCGCGGGCTTCGGCATCGGCGTGACTATCGCCACTATTGTCGGCGCCGCAGCCGGATACTCGCCCTTGGTACGACGTCTGCTCGACCCGAGCCTGCAGGCGCTACGCGCCATTCCGTCGATCGCCTGGGTGCCGTTGTTTATTCTCTGGCTCGGCATTTTTGAGGCTTCGAAAGTGACGCTGATCGCGGTCGGCGTTTTCTTCCCGGTCTATCTCGGCCTGATGGGTGCGATCCAATCCGTCGATCGCAAGCTGGTCGAGGTTGGCCGCGCATTTCGCCTGTCCGACGTCGCAATGGTGCGGCGGATTCTGCTGCCGGCGGTGCTGCCGGCTTATGTCCTTTCGTTGCGCTCGGGCCTTGGTCTCGGCTGGATGTTCGTCGTCGCCGCCGAGCTGATGGGCGCGTCCGAAGGGCTCGGCTATTTGCTGATCGACGGCCAGCAGCTCGGCAAACCGGCCGAAATCGTCGCCGCCATCGTCGCCTTCGGCATTGTCGGCCAAGCGACCGATTGGCTGATCGTGCTTGTCGCCGCGCCGTTCCTGCGCTGGGAAGACGTGGTTCGAACTGGATAGGCGCTTCGCATGCTCATTCTCGAACGCGTTGGCAAAACCTATCCGAACGGCGTGCACGCGCTGGGCGGCGTGTCGCTCGACGTCGAGCTGGGCGAAATCGTCGCCGTGATCGGCGGCTCGGGCTGTGGAAAATCGACCTTGTTGCGCGCCATCGGCGGGCTCGATCCGGCAAGCGAAGGCGCGATCATTCTCGACGGCGAGCGCATCACGGCGCCGCATGAAAAGATCGGCATCATTTTTCAGGAGCCGCGGCTGCTGCCCTGGCTCAAAGTTGCCGACAATGTCGGCTTCGGGCTCGGCGACCGGCCGAAACAGGAGCGCGCCCAGCGGGTCGCGGCGGCGCTCAAGCGCGTCGGGCTTGCCGACAAGGCCGGCGTTTGGCCGCGTGAACTATCCGGCGGCCAAGCCCAGCGCGTCGCCATTGCACGCGCCTTGGTGCCGCGTCCGGAAGTGCTGTTGCTCGACGAGCCGTTCTCCGCGCTCGATGCTTTTACCCGCACCGATCTGCAGGATCATCTGCTCGATCTGTGGGCCGACGCTAAACCGACCTTGATCCTGGTCACTCACGACGTCGACGAGGCGATTGTGCTCGCCGATCGCATCATGGTGATGTGCCCGCGCCCGGGCCGCATTTTCGATGAGATCGAGGTCGATCTGCCGCGGCCCCGCGACCGCCAGTCCGCCGCCTTCGATTTTGCCAAACGCCGCGTGCTCGCCGCGCTCGACCGTTCGCTGCAACGCGTCTCGAGCGGCGCCGAGGGCGAGCCCAAGGCCGAGGCCGGCGCGGCGTTATGGTGGTAACGCCCCGGTCACAATGAATTTGCCGTATCCGACTTGTGCGGAGCATCCGCGGCTTTATACACAACGCGAAAAGAGGGGAGTGCACATCATGGATGCCGCCGGGCTGCGCGCGCTGCAGGCGCCGATCAAGGAGCGTTACAAGGCCGACCCCAAGGCAGGCACCATTACGCTCAAAGCCAAAGGCACCCTCGACGACGCCAATATCACCTGCAAGGTCGAGACCGGCCGCGCGCTTGCGGTCGCCGGGCTGCATCCGGCCACCGGCGGGTCGGGCTTGGAATTGTGCTCGGGCGACATGCTGCTGGAAGCTTTGGTCGCTTGCGCCGGCGTAACGCTCAAAGCGGTGGCTACGGCGATCGACGTTCCGCTCAAATCCGGCACCGTCAGCGCCGAAGGCGATCTCGACTTCCGCGGCACGCTCGGCGTCGCCAAGGAGGCGCCGGTCGGCTTTGCACAGATCCGGCTGCGCTTCGACCTCGACACCGACGCGCCAGCCGACAAACTCGATCAGCTCCTCAAGCTCACCGAGCGCTATTGCGTGGTCTATCAGACAATCAGAAGCGGGCCGCCGGTCGAGATAAAACTCAAACGGAAAATCTGATCGCTTTCGTTCCGTTTGCTGGCCCGGCCTCTTCCTAAAGTAGCGAGCGGCTTATCCCACCGCGGTGCAATCATGTCCCCGCTGATCGCTTTCTTGATAGACCTCACCGCCAAGATGGCGCTGACGGCGACCATCGTCGTCATCATCTCTGTTGTCGTCGAGCGCTCCGGGCCGTTCGTCGGCGCTCTGATCGCGGCGCTGCCAACCGCTGCCGGCGCCGCCTATATCATTCTCGCTTTCGAGCACCCGCCCGACTTCATTGCTGCGAGCGCGGTCGGTAGCGCCACGGCAACGGCGGCCGTTTCGATCTTTGCTTACACCTATAGCGTATTGGCGCAGCGTCACGGTTTACTGCTTAGCATGAGCGTGGCTATCGCGATCTGGTTCGTGGCCGCCGCCGTCTTGCGGAGCGTCGCCTGGACGCCACTCACGGCGGCGCTCCTCAACATTGGCGTGTTCGGAATGACAGTGCCGCTAAGCTGGCGCTATCGCACCTCGGGCCTGCCGGCGAAGTTTTTGCGCTCAGCCTATGACATCCCGCTGCGTGCGCTCACCGCCGCTATCGTGGTCGCTGCCGTGACCACGGCGAGCTACAGTATCGGTTCATTCCTTTCCGGCGTCTTCGCGGTATTTCCGATCGTGATGGGTTGTTCAGCCGTCATCCTGCATCCGCGCGTCGGCGGCATTGCATCGGCGAGCATGTTTGCGCATGCGCAAATCGCACTGAACGGGCTTTGGCTCGGATTTCTCGCGATGCACTATCTGGTGGCGCCGCTCGGCGTGTGGGGCGCATTCGCGCTCGGGCTGATGGTGTGCGTTTGCTGGAGCGGGCTGCTGTTCCTCATTCGAATGCGCGCTATGAGTTGCCCTTCGCCAGCTGCGCCTTGAGCACATAAAGCGCTTCAAGCGCCTCGCGCGGCGACATTTCGTCGGGATGGAGCGCGCCAAGAGCCGCGAACACGGCGTCGCGCGCGGCGTCGCGCGGCGGCATTGCCGCGGGACGGCCCGCAGCGAACAGCGGCAGATCGTCGATCAAGCGGCGTGTCGGCGAGGTCCGGTCCTCCGCTTCGATCTCTGCCAATACGATCTTGGCGCGCTCAATGACGCTCGGCGGCAGGCCGGCGAGCTTGGCGACCTGGATGCCGTAGGACCGGTCGGCGGCGCCGGCAACAACCTCATGCAGGAACACGACGTCGCCTTGCCATTCCTTCACCCGCATCGTGGCATTATGCAGCCGCGGCAGCTTTGCCGCGAGCGCTGTCATTTCGTGGAAATGGGTGGCAAACAGTGCGCGGCAGCGATTGTTCTGATGCAGATGCTCGATGGTCGCCCAGGCGATCGATAGGCCGTCGAAGGTCGCCGTGCCGCGGCCGATCTCGTCTAAAATGACCAGAGCGCGATCGCCGGCCTGATTGAGGATGGCCGCGGTCTCGACCATCTCGACCATGAAGGTCGAATGGCCGCGCGCCAGATCGTCGGCGGCGCCGACCCGCGAGAATAAGCGATCGACGATGCCGATATGCGCGGCCTTGGCGGGCACGAAGCTGCCCATTTGGGCAAGGACGGCAATCAGCGCGTTCTGGCGCAGGAAGGTCGATTTACCGGCCATGTTCGGGCCGGTGATCAGCCAGATACGGCCGGCTGCAGCTCCCGCCGCGGCATCGGCCGGCGGCGACAGATCGCAATCATTGGCGACGAACGGTCCGCCGCTCGCGATCAGCGCTTGCTCGACCACCGGATGGCGGCCGCCGGTAATGGCGAAAGCGAGACTGCCGTCCACCTCCGGCCGTGTATAGTCGCGCTCGACCGCCAGCGCCGCCAGTGCAGTCGTGACATCGAGCAGCGCCAGCGCGTTCGCCGCTTCCTTGATCCCAGCGCTGGTTGCGGCAACGGATGCGGCGATGCGGTCGAAGATCTCCAGTTCCAGCGCCAGCGCCCGTTCGGCGGCATTGGCGATCTTGGCTTCGAGTTCGCCGAGCTCGGTGGTGGTGAAGCGCACCTGGCCGGCGGTGGTCTGGCGATGAATGAACGTGGCATTGAGCGGCGCGGCCAGGAGTTTCTCGCCGTGTTGGGCCGAAACGTCGACGAAATAGCCGAGCACGTTGTTATGCCGGATCTTTAGCGCGCGGATGGCGGTGGTCTCGGCGTAGCGCACCTGCAGCCCGGCGATGACGCGGCGCGATTCGTCGCGCAGGGCCCGCGCTTGATCGAGTGCCGGCTCGTAGCCGGCGCGGACAAAACCGCCGTCGCGGCGGAACGCCGGCAACTCCTCGGCCAGCGCCCGCTTGAGCTCGGCAGCAACCGCAACGTCGGGTCTGTGCAGCGCCGTGACGGCTTGCGCAAGTTCGCGCGGCAACGCGCCAATCGCCCCAAGTCGCGCGGCAATTTCGCCAGCGGCGAAAATACCGTCGCGGATCGCCGCGAGGTCGCGCGGACCGCCGCGGCCGACAACGATCCGGGATAGCGCGCGGGCGAGATCGGGGGCTGCCTTCAGGCTGCCGCGCACCTCGTTGCGCACGGCGCTGTCGTTGACGAAGGCCGCCACGGCATCGAGCCGGTGCGCGATCTCCGCGGGATCGGTGAGCGGCGCGGCGAGCCGCTGTGCCAGCAGCCGCGAGCCGGCGGCGGAGACCGTACGGTCGATCGCGGCAAGGAGCGAGCCGCGACGCTCGCCGCCAAGCGTGCGCACCAGTTCGAGATTGCCGCGCGTCGCCTGATCGATCTGCAGCGTCGCGCCGGCCGCTTCGCGCGCGGGGACCGACAGCGGCGGCCGCTTGCCGAGCTGGGTGCGTTCGACATAAGTGACGGCGGCCGCGGCCGCGGTAAGCTCGAGGCGCGAAAACGTACCGAACGCGGCGGTCGTCGCCACGCCGAAAAACGACGCGAGCCGCCGCTCTGCGGTCGCGCCATCGAATACGTCGCGCGTGAGCGGCGTGAGCGCCGGCAGCGCGCGCAGAAAAGGCGCGAGCTCGGTGTCGGCATAGAGCGCGTCGGAGACGAGGATCTCGCCCGGCTCGATGCGCGCGATTTCGGCAGCCAGCGAGGCACGGTCGCATTCGGCAACGCGAAATTCGCCGGTCGATATGTCGATCCAGCCCAGCGCGAAGCGGTCTTCGCCGGATGAGGCGCGGCTGCGCGCCAGCGCCAGCAGAAAATTGTTGCGTTTGGCGTCGAGTAACGAGTCCTCGGTAAGCGTGCCGGGCGTCACCAGCCGTACCACGTCGCGGCGCACCACGCTTTTGGCGCCGCGCTTACGCGCCTCCGCGGGATCCTCGAGCTGTTCGCACACCGCGACGCGGTGGCCGAGCGCGATCAGCCGATGCAAGTATTCGTCGGCGCGCTCGATCGGCACCCCGCACATCGGAATGTCGCGACCCAGATGCTTGCCGCGCTTGGTCAGCATGATGCCGAGGGCGCGCGAGGCCGTTTCAGCGTCATCGAAGAACAGCTCGTAGAAATCGCCCATCCGGTAGAACAACAGGCAATCCGGATTGGCCGCTTTGATCTCGATATATTGTTCCATCATCGGGGTGACGCGGCCCAGCTCGTCGGGCGCTTTGGGCGTCAAACCCGCGGCGTCATCCGCCGCCACAGGCATGCCGCGGCCGGCGGTCTCGGGCTCAGCTTCTTCGGTGGCGATGGTGCGGGCTGCGTCCATGCGGCTGACGCTAGCAAAAAAATGGATGTCGCGCCCGGTCTGGCGGCCTCGCATCCACGACTTATGGCCGCGATGGGCCGGTGACGATCGGTCCCACCCGGCCTTACTTAGGTCGGTCGCCGTTCGAGCGGAACGTAGGCCCGGGCGTCGGGGCCGCTATAGAGCGTAAGCGGACGAATCAGAATATTGTTTTCCATCTGCTCGAGCGCCTGCACGACCCAACCGGGCACGCGGCCGATGGCGAAGATCGGCACAAACAAATCGCGCTTGATACCGAGCAGGTGGTAGACCACGCCGGAATAGAAATCGACGTTCACATTGACGCCGTGACGCGCATAGGGCGCCATCGCCGCCACCACCGCCTGGAGAATCTCGTACCATCGCGGCTGGCCCATCTCCTTCGACAGGCGCTCGACGCCGGCGCGCATATGGCGCGCGCGCGGGTCCTCGGCGCGGTAGACGCGATGGCCGAAGCCGGTCACCGCTTCGCCCGCCTTGCGCTTGTCGCGCACATAATCGGCCGCGCGCGATGGATCGCCGATCTCTTCGGCCATCTTCATCACGTCCTCGGCGGCGCCGCCGTGCGCCGGCCCGGACAAAGCCGCGATCGCCGCGGTGACGGCGGCGTGCAGATTGGCCTCGGTGCCGATAACCACGCGCGCGGTGAACGACGAGGCATTGGAGCCGTGTTCGGCGTGCAGCACGAGGTCGCGGTCGATCAGCTGCGCAGCATCGGCGCTCGGCTTTTCGCCTTTGAGCATCCACAACAGATTGGCGGCGTGCGAAAGCTCCTTGCTCGCGGCAACCGGCTCAAGCCCTTCGCGCAACCGCGCGTGCGCCGCGACGATCATCGGCACCTGCGAGGTCAGGCGGATGCCTTTGCGCAGCACCGCCTCGCGCGAATTATCGGCAGTCTCGGCATCGAACGCGGCGAGCGCCGAAGCTGCAGTGCGCAACACGTCCATCGGATGCGCATGTTTGATGGTGCGGATGATCTCGACGATCGGCGCCGGCAATTCGCGCGCCGCTTTCAAGGCAAGGTCGAATTCCGCGAGTTGGGACTTGCTCGGCAACTCGCCGTGCAGCAACAGCCACGCGGTTTCCTCGAACGACGAATGCTCGGCGAGATCGTGGATCGAATAGCCACGGTAGCGCAGTTCGCCGATGCGGCCGTCGATGAAGGTGCACGGCGAGCGATCGAAATAGACACCCTTAAGGCCGCGGTGAATCTTGATCGGTTCGTTTGTTTCAGTCATCTATGCCTCGTCACTACTCGCCCGAACTCAACATGAATCCCATCGAACGCTGTTTCGATACAGCACGCGGTCGTCATTTCAAGATCGTTTTGCCGGAAGGCGATGACATTCGCGTGCTCGCCGCCGCGCGCGGTCTCATTGACCGGGAAATTGCGCGCCCGATCGTGCTCGGTGCGCCGGATGCGATAACCAAAGCCGCGTACGCCGCCGGCATCGGACTCGACGGCATCGAACTGATCGATCCGCGCAGCGATGCGCGCGCGCAGCCGTACGGTGCAGCCGTCGCCGGTGCGCGCGAGACGATGACGCCGGCGATGGGTGTTCGCCTGGTGGCTAAGCCGCTCTATTTCGGCGGCATGATGGTCCGGCAAGGCGACGCCGATGCCATGGTCGCAGGCGCGGCAAATCCGACGCGCCGCGTCATCGAAGCCGGGCTGATGACGATCGGGCTGGCGCCGGGAATTGCGTTGCCGTCTAGCTATTTTCTGATCGTGGTGCCGGAATTCCTCGGAGAGGGGCCGCGCTCTTTCATATTCGCCGATTGTGCGGTCAACGCCGACCCGACCGCGCAAGAATTGGCCGATATTGCGCTCGCCTCCGCCGCCAGCGCAAAAAATCTGCTCGGCGACGCGCCGCGCGTCGCCATGCTGTCGTTCTCGACCAAAGGCAGCGCTCAGCACGCGCGCGTCGACAAGGTGCGGCGCGCACTCGATCTGGTGCGGGCGCGGGCGCCGGATCTGGCGGTGGATGGCGAATTGCAAGCCGATGCCGCCGTGGTGCCCGCGGTCGCGGAAAAGAAGGTGAAAGATCTTGGCGCCGTCGCCGGCCGCGCCAATGTGCTGATTTTTCCCGATCTCGACGCCGGCAATATCGGCTACAAGCTTGTGCAGTGGCTCGGCGGCGCCACGGCCATCGGCCCGTTCCTGCAAGGTTTTGCCAAGCCGATCAGCGATCTGTCGCGCGGCGCGTCGGTCGACGACATCATTACGGCTTGCGCCGTCGTCCTGGCGACGGCGTGACGCGATACCATCAGGCAAGCGGTCCGAGAGCATTCCGCCGGTTCACGTCGTCAAAATGCCGCCGTCGACGGGAATGACCGTCCCGGTGATAAAACCGGCGCGGTCGGAGGCCAGGAACGCCGTCAAGTCGGCAACATCCGCGGTGGTGGCGAGACGGCCAAGTGGAATACGCGGCAATATTCTTTGCCGCGCCTCATCGGTCAGCACGGCATGGGTCATCGCCGTGTCCAAAATAGCCGGTGCGACGGCATTGACGGTGATGCCGTTTACTCCGAGTTCGCGTGCCAGCCCCATGGTCAGCGCCACGACGGCGGCCTTGGTCGCGCCGTAAAGCGTGTTGCCGACCGAGCCGCCGCCGCGCATGGCCGAGATCGACGCGATATTGATGATGCGGCCGCGGCGCGCCGACGCCATTCCCGGGACCGCCGCCTTCACGCAATTGATGATGCCGTCGATATTGACCCGGGCAACGCGATCGAATTCGCTCGCCGGCAAATCGGCGACGTGACCGGTCGAGAGCAGGCCTGCGGCATTCACCAGAATTTCAGGCGCTCCAGTTTTGCCGCGCAAACCGGCGAAGGCCGCTTCGACGGCGGCCGCCTCGGCGACGTCGACCATGACGGCATGAGCGGACAATCCATCGCGCGCCATCGCTGCGGCGGCACGCGTCGCCGGCAGCTCTGGTCGCGATCGGCAACCCAGACCGTGCAACCCTCGCCCGCCAGTACGCGGGCGATCGTTTCGCCTATTCCGGCGCCGCCGCCGGTGACGAATGCGACGCGACCTTTGAGGTTGAGATCCATCTTGATCGCGTCGCAATTCGTTGGCCCGGCGGGGCTACGCCGCCTTCTTCTGATCGACGGCGATGTCGCTCTCGTGCCGGTCCGTCATCGCATAAACCGACAACGCGCTGATCGCGCTGACGATGAGGATGTAGAGGCAGATCAGCCAGGGCTTGCCGCCGCCCAACGGCAATAGCGCCGTCGCGACGATCGGCGTCAGTCCACTCGCGAAGATTCCCGAGAACTGATAGACGAAAGAAATTCCGGTATAGCGCACGCGCGTATCGAACAGTTCGGAGAACAGCGCCGCCTCCGGCCCGTAGACTGCCGGATACACCAAAGCGAACGGTACCGCGACCGCGATAATCGTCAAAAGCGGCGATTGCGGTCCCATCAGCCAGAACGCCGGAAACGACAGTACGCCGATCAACAGACTGGCGATGCCGAACACTTTGCGGCGTCCGATACGGTCCGACAGCCGGCCGCAGATCGGCAGCATGACGATCATGATCGCGGAAGCGACCATCACCGCCAATAACGCGGTCTGCCGCGTCATGTGGAGCGTGCTGGTGAGATAGCCGACGAGGAAGACGCCGTACATGTTGAAGGTCACGCCCTCGATGTAGCGGGCGCCGAGCCCCAGCAGGGTATTCTTGCTGTGCGTGCGGAACAGCTCGGCGACGGGCACCGCCGCGATCTGTTTCTGCTGCTGCGCCACTTTGAACGCCGGCGTTTCCAGAATACGCAGCCGGATATACAGGCCGATGGCGACGAGCACCGCGCTGAGCAGGAAGGCAATGCGCCAGCCCCAGGCGAAGAAATCGTCGTTATTGAGGAACGACAGCAGATTGACGACGCCGGCGCTGAGCAACAGCCCCGCCGGAACGCCGATTTGCGGCCAAGCGCCGTAAAAGCCGCGCTGTCCGCCGGGCGAATGCTCGACCGCCATGAGAACGGCGCCGCCCCATTCACCGCCGATGCCAATGCCCTGGAAGATGCGCAGCGCCAGCAGCAACAGCGGAGCCCACATCCCGGCGGATGCATAGGTCGGCAACAGCCCAATCAGGAACGTGGCAATGCCCATGATCAACAGCGTCAGGATCAGCACGGTCTTGCGGCCGAGGCGGTCGCCGTAGTGGCCGAAAATGATGCCGCCGATCGGCCGCGACAGGAAGCCGACGAAGAATGTGCCGTAGGCCAATAAGGTGGAGATCAAGATGTCGGCGTTGGGGAAAAACAGCTTGTTGAGCACCAGCGGCGTCATCACGCCGTACAGAAAGAAATCGTACCATTCGATGGTGGTGCCGATCGCGCTCGCCAGCGCGATGGTTCCGATCGACATCGTCGCGCCGTCGTCCTTCTTGTAAACCTGATCCATTTCCCTCTCCCCTCGCTTTGTTATGAACCGGCGCTTAGGCCGCCGGCAGCCCCAGCAAGCTGCGCGCCTCGGCACAGCTCGCGGCGTGACGTCCGTACTCGCCGCATAGTCCGGCGAGGCGGGCGACTAGCTCGGCATTGCTCTTGGCCAGCCGGTCCTTGTCGAACTTGATATTGTCCTCAAGCCCGGTGCGGACATGGCCGCCGAGCTCGAGGCACCAGCGATTGACCTCGAGCTGATGCCGCGCAATGCCGGCGGCGGACCATGTCGCGTCCGGCATCATTTCCGTGAGCTCGCCGACCAGAAATTCGAGCAATTTGCGCCGCGCCGGCAGCGCATTGGGAATACCCATGACGAACTGGACCTGGCACGGCCGCTTGAGCAGGCCGCGGTCGGCGAGCGTCTTGGCGTTGTAGAGCATCGCCACGTCGAAGACCTCGATCTCAGGCTTGACGTTGTTGTGCAGCATCGATCGCGCGAGATCTTCGACGAGCTGCGGCGGATTTTCATAGATCTGCGCCGGAAAATTCACCGAGCCGGTGGCGAGCGACGCCATGTGCGGCCTCAAGTCGAGCATCCTGCCCCGCTCGCTTTGCTCGCGGCCGCGGCCGCCGGTTGAGAACTGAATGATCATGCCCGGGCAATGCTTGGCGACGCCTTCTCCGACTTGCGCGAACAATTCCGGGTCGGAGCTCGGTGACTCGTCGGGATTGCGAACGTGGATATGCGCGACCGAGGCGCCGGCCTCGTAGGCCTCGTGTGTCGATTCGATCTGCTCGCTCGGCGTGACCGGGACCGCTGGCGTGTCCTTCTTGCGCGGAATGGCGCCGGTGATGGCAACCGTGATGATCGCGGGGGTCGTCATGGTCATGCCGCCGCTGCGGGGCGTTTGACGATATGAAACGAACGGATGTCCGGCCGCAGCGCGATTTCCTTCAGCAGTGTGATGAGCGGCGTCGACGCCAGCGGATAGCCGGTCTTGATGGGTCCGGCCGCCTTGAGCGCCTGGTATTGGCCGTCGGAATAAAACGCCGCAAGCAACAGATCGTCGTCGGAAGCGAACGGCCCGCGTTCGCGGCGCACCCGCGGGATGCCGGGCTCGATCAGGTCGCCGGGCCGCGCCGTGGTCGGTGCCGCGCCTTTGGCGATGCGGTCAAAGAGGTTGGGGTCGATCGGCCCGGCGATCTCACCGTAATAGCCAAGCACATATTTCCGCACTTCGTCGGGCACCGTCGCGTAACGCTCCTTGCCCATGACGTTGAGTACCGCCTGGGTCATGACGAATTGCGCAAACGGGCTGACGATAATCGGATAGCCGAGGTCGTGGCGTACGCGCGCCGCTTCTTCCAGAACGTCGGGCAGACGATGGGCGATGCCGAGCGGGGCCAGCTGCGATTTGAGATTGGAAATCATGCCGCCGGGCATCTGGTGCTCGTAGTGAAAGGCGTCGTGCTCGACGATGTGTCCGAGCGGCTTGCCCTCGCGCGCGGCGATGTAACGCAGGCGCTCGGCGACTTCGGCGACGGGTGCGAGATCGAGCGGCACGGCAAAGCCATCGCGCCGCGCGTTCTGCACGAAGCCCTCCGTGGCGGGATGCGATGCGCCGTTCGCCAGAGTGGAGGTCGCCGTATGCACGACATCGGCGCCGAGCGCGATGGCGCGAAGCGCCGTGTAGGGGGCAAGCCCGGTCAGGCAATGCGAGTGCAGATGCAATGGCAATGCGCCGCACACGGCCTTGAGCGCCGGCACCAGCGTGTGCGCGCGCTCGGGAGTGAGCAGCCCGCTCGGGTCCTTGATGTAAACCGCGTCGACGCCGAGCTTGATCAGCTCGCGTGTCTTGCGTGCGTAATAGTCGTCGGTATGGACCGGGCTTAGCGTGTAGACCACGCCGCCGGCGGTATAAAGGCCGGCCTGCTTTGCCGCGCGCACCGGCACTGCCATGTTGCGCATATCGTTGAGCGCGTCGTAGGGCGTGTGGTAGCGGATGCCGTTGGCAAAAATCCGTTGCGCCGTCAGTTCGACGATGTCGTCGGGAAAGAATTCGAACGTGAACAGGCTTTGCCCGCGCGTCATCACGATCAGCGGCGTATTCTTGACCCAGCCGCTGAGGATGCGCATCCGCTCCCAAGGGTCTTCGCGCAGATAGCGGACGCAGACGTCGAATACCGCGCCGCCGACGAGGTCGATGGCCTCGAAGCCGGCGCGGTCGAGCCGCGGCGCGATGTCGGCCATCATCGCCGTGGTCATGCGCGTCGCCCACAGACATTGGTGCGCGTCGCGCAGCGTCACGTCGACGAGCCGAATGGTTTTGCCCGCGCCCATCACTGCACCGCCGTGCGCAGCCGGTCTTCGACCCAGCGAGTATGAATTTCCGCCCGGGCGAATTCTGGCCGCTGCAGCAGCGTCGCATGAAACGGCACCGTGGTGGCGATGCCGGCGACGTCGAACCGCGCCAGCGCCGAGGACGCCGTTTCGATCGCCGCCGCGCGGTCGCGGCCGGTGATGATCAGCTTGCCAAGCATGGAGTCATAGAATGGCGGCACCACATAATTTTCGTAGACGTGACTGTCGAGCCGGATGTCGCGGCCGCTCGGCGGCCGCCAGCGCTTGAGCATTCCGGGCGACGGACGGAAATCGTTTTCGGCGTCTTCGGCATTGATGCGGAATTCGATCGCAACCGGCGCGCCGTCCCGCGCCGGCTACAAGCGAGAGCGGCTCGCCGGCGGCGACGCGAAACTGCTCGGCCACCAGGTCGTTGCCGGTCACCATCTCGGTCACCGGATGCTCGACCTGGATGCGGGTGTTCATTTCGATGAAGAAGAAGCGCGCACTCTCGCTGTCGTAGATGAATTCGATGGTGCCGGCATTGACGTAATTGAGCGCGCGCACAAGCGTCAGCGCGGCGTCAGCCATGGCCTCGCGCACCGATGGATCGAGCACCGGCGACGGCGCCTCTTCGATCAGTTTCTGATGCCGGCGCTGCACGCTGCAATCGCGTTCGCCGAGTTGCACGTAATTGCCGTGCCGGTCGCCGAACACTTGAATTTCGATATGCCGGACTTTCGGGAAAAACCGCTCCAGATAGACATCCGGCCGGCCGAATGCCGCCGCGGCTTCCGCGCAGGCCTGCGCGAACAATTCATTGAAAGCGTCCGCATTGTTGACGACGCGCATGCCACGACCGCCGCCGCCGGCGCTGGCTTTCAGCAGCAACGGAAAGCCGATCGCATCGGCGTGCTGCTTAGCCTCGGACGCTACGGTGAAGCCTTCGTTTGAGCCCGGCACCACGGGAATGCCCAATGACGCCGCGGTCTGCCGGGCGGCGACTTTGTCACCCATCCGTGCGATGACCTCGGCGCTCGGACCGATAAAGATCAATCCCTCCTTGGCGCAGCGCGCGGCGAAACCTGCGTTCTCCGCCAAAAAACCGTAGCCGGGATAGAGCGCGTCGCACTGACAGGCGAACGCCACTTCGATCAGCGCCGCCTCATTGAGATAGCTTGCTTTGGGTGGCGGCGGCCCGATGCACACGGCATGGTCGGCGGCCCAGCGATGCGGCGAATTGCCATCCGCCGAAGAATAGACCGCGACGCTGTCGAGGCCGAGCCGCCGGCAGGTGCGGATGGCGCGCAAGGCGATCTCCCCGCGATTGGCGATCAATACGCGACGCACCGCCGTGCTCCTCCGGACAAGGCCGTCCTTTCAGCGGCGGCCATTTCTCCCCGCGTGACTTTGACAGCGAAAAATCATATTGCAAGACATTAAGAGTTGTTTTTTGATAAAACGCATGGAAACACCCCTGCATCCCACTAACACAACCAAACCGCGAACGAAGCGCGCGCTGGGTGGGCGCGCGGCCGCGGATAAGGCCGAGCACGCTTTTCCCACCATCAAGGCGCTCGCCATCATCGAAACCTTGGCGACGGTGCGGCGGCCGCTCGGCGTGAGCGAGATCAGCGCGCTGCAAGGCATGCCGAAGCCGACGGCGCACCGCATTGTGCGCATGTTGGAAAGCGAAGGGCTGTTGCAGCGCGAGCCGGGGAAGCGACGTTTCGTTCCCGGCGCCCGGCTTCTGCAGCTCGGCCTCGGGATCGTCGCGGCGTCGATGTTGCGCGCGCCGCGTCACGCGATCCTGGAGGCGCTCTCCAATGCAATCGGCGAAACCTGCAATTTCGGCGTGATGGCGGGCAGCCACGTCGTCTATCTCGACCGCGTCGAATCGGCCTGGCCGCTCGGTTTGCGCTTCGAGTCCGGGTCGCGCGTCCCGCTGCATTGCACGGCGATGGGCAAGCTGTTTCTCAGCATGTTGCCGCCGCGCAAGCGTGCGGCGCTCATTCGCACCCTGCCGCTGCAGCGCTATACCGAGAACACCATGACCGATGCGTTGCGGCTCGATCGCGAACTGGACAAGATCCGGGCATTGAAAATCTCGACCGACAATCAGGAATTTCTGGCTGGCGTTGTGTGCGTGGCCGTCCCGGTCCACGGGCGCAACGGCCAACCCGTCGCGGCGGTGGCGATTTCGGCCCCGCTGGCGCGAATGACGCTTGACCAAGGCTTGCGCCATGTCCCGTTGCTGCAGGACGCCTCGGAGCGACTTTCGGCAACACTCGATGACGAAGTCGCCAGCGACCGGACAAGATCTGAAAGCAAAGGCTAAGAAAATGTGGGGGTGCGCGTGACCCTGAGTTACGACGAAATCGCCGAAATAGTCAAAATCATCGACGGCAGCTCGTGCGACGAGGTGATCGTCGAAACCGGTGACATCAAGATTGTCGTGCGGCGAAATATCGCCGGCGTCGCCCCTATGGCGTCGCCGGTCGCAGCCCTACCGATCGCGCCAGCGGCCGTAGCGCCGCCACCGACGGCTGCCACAGCCAAAACCGCAATTTCGCCTCACCAGATCGAGGTCGCCGCGCCAATGGTCGGTACCTTTTACCGCGCGCCGTCGCCTGAGGCCGCGCCATTCGTCGAGGTTGGCAGCATCGTCCGCAAGGGCGATCCGCTCTGCCTGATCGAGGTGATGAAGCTGTTCACCACCATCGCCGCCGGGCACGACGGCCGCATCGTTGCGATCGGCGCCGAGAACGCCGAGCTTGTCGAATACGGCCGCATGCTCTTTGTTATCGAGCCGGCGTAACCGGTGCCCCCGCTAAGTCTTCGATCCCATCTTAGCGAGCGCCGCCAGATCGGTGCCGGTCTGCTCCACGCTGACGCCTGAGGTTTGGAAGCCGATAAACCAAATCGGCAGGATGCAGATAACCGTCAGCACTCCGAGAATGAGATAAAGCGTCGACGAAGCCATTGCGGCGCTCATGATCGGGAACAGATAGACCAGAACGACACCACCCAGAAACCGCGTGATGCTCTCGCCCAGCATCGATCCTGTGGCGCGCAGCCGGGTTGGAAACTGCTCGGCCATATAAAGCTTTGCCAGCGGAAATCCCGCATAGACAAAGCCCCACACGATTATCGCCGCCGCGATCGTTCCAGCCTGCGACAACGGTTGACCGAGCGCGATCGTGCCGGCCGCCGTTACCGTCATGATGATGACGAGTCCCCAACGCCGGCTGATCTTGTCGCCGATCGCGCCGGCGATCGCGGTGGTAATCACGGTCCAGAACAACAGCGCCGACGTGTAGTAGAGCGCGTCTTCCTTGCCCGCGCCCATGCGCTGTAGAATCGAAGGTCCGTAGATCGTGATCACATAGAAGACGATGAACGGCGACAACAGCGCCAGATAAGCCACGGTACATCGCTGCAGGTACGGGTAACGGAACAGGTCGAAGATGGAGACACGCCGCTCCGAGGTGGCCTCGAGGACTTTAAGCGAGCCCTCGTCGATGAGCGTCTCGTCGTGCGGGACCTGACTGCGATTTTCGAGGTCTTCGACGAACGCGCGCACGGTGGCGGCCTTGCCGACCTTTAAAAGAAAGCGCGGCGATTCGGGGAGATATTTGACGATGATGGGCACGATGACGATGGGAATGCCGCCGAGCATCAGCAGCACCCACCACGCCTCGCTTCCCGGCATGCGGCCGACCACGAGCGCGCCGACGAGCGTGTTAAGACCATAGGAAAAGCCAAGCAGCGAATTGGCTAGACCGACGGCGGTGCCGCGCCACTGCTTGTTGACGAATTCGGAGAGCAGCAAATACGGAACCGGAAATACGGCGCCCTGGCCGAGGCCGGCGACGAAACGACACAGTGCGAGCTCGGTCACGTTTTGCGCAAACGCCGCCAGAAACGTAACGATGCTGAAAATGACAATGCCGGCGACCAGCGTCGACTTCCGGCCGAAACGATCCGCCAACCGGCCTGCCGGGAGCAAGCCAATGACGATCCCCAATGTGCCGGCGCTGCCGATCAGCCCCATGTTGCTCGGCGACAGTTGCCATTCGTTTTTCAGAATGAACAGCACCGGGGCGATGATGCCGATGTCGAAAGCCTCCAATATCCAGATGACGCCGAGGAGGCCGACGAGGAACAAGATCTTGCGATTGACCGGCATCCGATCGAGCCGGGCGAGCAAATTCTCTTGCGCCAATAAATCGCTTGGATGCCGGACAGTGGATAGCGTTGATGCAGTCGACATTTTCCCCTCCATGCAAATTTTCGGCTTCTTGTTCTCTTCCGACCGGCGTTTGCATCTCGCAACGCCGGCTGGCGGCCGATCACATTTCCATCCCGGATCTCGCCGTTCTCATTGCGGCGGCGAGTCTCGTTGTCGTCAGATTAGCACTATGCTATCCCTTTTTAAAACCACACGTCTCATGCAATGAGATTATGCATCATTGCTTGGGGCGTAGACAAATGGTCAGCCGCATCGGCGGCGGATGAACTCGCGGTCAAGGGAGGAGAACAGCGATGGTCGCTACAAAACTGAGGTGGCTCGCCGCCGTAGCATTCGCGCTGGCATTCGCTGGCGGCGCGGCGCAAGCGCAGGATAAATTTCCAGATCATCCGATCAATTTTATCGTGCCGTGGGGACCGGGCGGCGGCGCCGATCTGTTGGCGCGCACCGCCGGCAAGATCATGTCGGCCGATCTCGGCGTTTCGCTGCCGGTGCTCAACGTGCCGGGCGCCACCGGACAGACCGGCATCACCAAGCTTCTGAATTCCCCGGCCGACGGCTACACGCTCGCAGTGCTGATCGGCGACACCTATTCATTGCTGGCCGGGCCGCATCCCGGCTTTACCGCCGATCAGGTCATTCCGCTCGCCATCATGATCCAGCAGCCGTCCGGCTATTGGGTCAACACCCAGAGCAAATGGCACACTTGGCAAGATCTAGCCGTGACGGCCAAGCAACAAGCGCTCAAGGTTGCCGTGCTCGGCTTCGGCAGCGCCGACGACATCACCACCTCCTATCTCGACAAGCAGGGCTTCAAATTCCAGCCGATCCCTTATGCCGAGCCGGAGCTGCGTTACACCTCCATTCTTGGCAACAATGCCGACGTGCTCTACGAGCAGACCGGCGACGTTCGCAGCTATTTCGACGGCGGCAAGATCCGGCCGCTGATCTTCTTCTATTCGCATCGGCTTACTATTCCGCAATTTGCCAATGTCCCGGTGTCCAAGGAATTCGGCTACGATGTGACGCTGCCGCAGTTCCGCGCCATCGTGGTCAAAGCGGGCACCGATCCGGCGCGGGTCAAGCTCTTGTCCGACGCGCTGGCGAAGGTGGCGAAGACGCCGGATTTCAAGGCCTATCTCGATCAGCAATATGCCGATCCCGACAGCTACGTGCCGATGGATAAGGCACGCGGCTTCATGGATTCATGGCTTGCACAGGCCAAGAGCATTCTGGCTTCAACAAAGACGGGATCGAAGTGAATTCAGGCAAAGCGATCACTATGCTGGATCGGGGCCGCGCGACGCTGCCTTATCTCGTCGTGCTCGCGGTCGGCGCGTATCTCTACTACACCGCCACGAACTTCGAGTTCGAGCAGTCGTCGGGCCGCATCGGTCCGGGCGCGTGGCCGAAGCTCATTCTGATACTGATGCTGGCGTCGGCGCTGTGGGGTGCGGTGTCGACCGCGTTTCAGCTCGGCAGATCGGACGCGGTCGCCGAAGATGCCGATGAGATGGAAGCGCTGGTCCGGCCGCCGGAGATTTATCCGTGGCTGGTCTGGGTGGCCGTCGCGGCCACGGTTGGATTTCTTCTCATCCTGCCGGTGCTGGGCTTCTTTCTGGCGACGATCGTTTTCGCTTTTGCCCTGATGTATCTCGGCCATTACCGGCGCATCGTGCCTGCCGCGTTACTGAGCGTGGCGATCGCGTTTGCCTTCATGTTCATGTTCATGCGCGTGGTCTACGTGGCGCTGCCGGTTGGCATGGCGCCATTCGACCGCCTCTCTTACGCGCTGATGGCCGCGATGGGCGTGCACTAGGAGGCTGCGGCGTGGTCATCGTCAATCTCGCTCACGGCTTCGTCCAGGTCTTCCAGCCGTTCGACCTGCTGATGCTGTTTGTCGGCCTTTTGGTCGGCATGGCGGTTTCGATCATGCCCGGCCTCGGGCTGGTGATGGGCGTTATCCTGGCGCTGCCGTTCACCTATCAGATGCCGATCGAGCCCGCGGTCATCCTGCTCACCGCTATCTATTTTTCCGGCACCTATGGCGGCTGTTTCACCGCCATTCTCTATCGCATCCCGGGCGAACCGATGGACGTGCCGATGCTGTGGGACGGCTACACCATGGCCAAGCGCGGGCAGCCGGCGAAGGCGCTGGGCTGGGCGCTTCTGGCCGCGCTGATCGCCGGTCTGGTTTCCTCGGCAGTCATGGTGGCGCTGGCTGGGCCGATGAGCGAAGCGGCGCTGAAATTTGATTCGCCGGACTATTTCGCCGCGGTGTTCTTCGGGCTGACCACCGTCGTCGCGCTGGCCGGGAAGTCGCTGGTGAATTCGCTGATCAGCCTGTGCATCGGACTGCTCGTAGCGACCATCGGCATCGATAGCATTTACGGCACCGATCGTTTCACCTTCGCCGTGCCGATCCTGCGCGACGGCGTGCAATTGGTCGAGGTGCTGGTCGGCATGTACGGCCTCGGCGAGGTGCTGGCGCGGATCGGCCAAGGCCTGCACCTCGA
Source organism: uncultured Alphaproteobacteria bacterium (assembly GCA_963784325.1). GTDB lineage: Bacteria > Pseudomonadota > Alphaproteobacteria > Rhizobiales > Xanthobacteraceae > BOG-931. The sequence goes on from CAWARC010000021.1 coordinate 161,662, forward strand.
GACGCCGAAGGATGCCAAGGTCAACGTCGCCACCGAGTTTCCGTCATTCCGCGAATTCCTGGCGATCAAGATGACGCTGCTGCGCAGCACCGTGCTTGGCACCGTGCTCGGCATCGTCCCGGGCGCCGGCGCCACCATCACCTCCTTCATCTCCTACGGCATCGAAAAGCAATACGGCCGGCGGCGGCAACTGCTCGGCACCGGCATCCCCGAGGGCATCGTGGCGCCGCAGATCGGCGCCACCGCGTCGGTTGCCGGACATATGATCCCGCTGCTCACTTTGGGTCTCCCCGGCAGCGGCGCCACCGCCGTCATTCTCGCCGCGTTCCTGCTGCACGGCGTGCAGCCGGGTCCAATGCTGTTCGAGGATCCGGCGTCGTCGCTGATGGTCTACACCATCCTCGCCTCGATGTTCGCCAGCGTCATCGGCATGTGCCTAGTCGGGTTCTTCTGGATCAGAGTCGTGGTCAAAGTCCTGACCATTCCGCAGGGCGTTCTGTCGGCGATCGTGGTGATGTTCTGCCTGGTCGGCTCTTATGCCAATCGCAACGACATGTCGGACGTCTGGATGATCGTGATTTTCGGCGTGCTCGGGTATCTGTTCGAGAAATTCAAATTTCCGATTTCGCCGATGGTGCTGGGCGCGATTTTGGGGCCGGTCGGCGAAACCGCGTTCATGCGCAGCATGATCTCTAGCGACAACGATTGGACCGTGTTCTTCAAAGGACCAATCTGCGGCCCGCTGATGATTGGGTCCATCTTGGCGCTGAGCTACCCGTTACTGCGCGAGCTCTTCCTCATGCGCCGCCGTGCGGCAGTTGTCATATCCGGTGAACCGCGATGAGTGCACAAGTAATGACGGACGGCATCCACCACGAAACGCCGCGCGGCGACGTGGTGCACGATGGCGAGCATGAGGCGATCTCCACGGCAACCGCGCGCACCTTCGCCATTCTCGACCTCGTCGCGCATTCACCGGTCGCTGTCGAAGTTGCCAGCGTCATCGAGACCTTGGCGCTGCCGAAGGCAACCGCCTACCGCCTGGTCGATGGCCTGGTCAGTTCCGGCTATCTGGCGCGCGAACCGGCACGCAAGCGGCTGACCGTGGGATCGCGGCTCACCGATCTCGCCTTCGGCACGATGCGTGCGTCGATGCGTGACTCCGGACGCCACGCGCTATTGCGCCGGCTCGCTCACCAGGTGAACGAGACTTGCAATATCGGCGTCATTCTCAACGGCGAGATCGTCTATCTCGACCGCGTCGAGGCCGATCACTGGCCGCTGCGTTTGCATTTCGGCGCCGGTTCCCGCGTGCCGCTGCATTGCAGCGCCATCGGCAAGCTGCATCTGGCGCTGCTGCCGGCGCGGCGCCGCCAGCGGCTGTTGCAAAGCCTCGAGCTGCGCCGCTTCACCGCCGGCACCATCGCCGAGCGCTCGCTGTTGGAAGCCGAGCTGAAGCAAATCCGCAAGGAGCAGGTGTCGTTCGACCGCGAGGAATATCTCGCCGGCGTGGTTTGCGTGGCGGTGCCGGTGCTCGGGCGCAACGGCGAAATGCTTGCCGCGATTGCGATCCAGGCGCCGGAGGCGCGCATGAACGTTCGCATGGCCCGCGAACATCTGCCGGCGCTGCGCGGCGCCGCCCAGGAGCTTGCCGAGACTTTTCAGGACAGGACGTAAATCTTATCTCAACCGGCATGACGGGAATGCCGGAACTCGAACAAGGATAGAAGCGATGAAAATGACGACGGAAGAAGCTTTCGTGAAAGTGCTGCAGATGCACGGCATCGAGCATGCTTTCGGCATTATCGGTTCGGCCTTCATGCCGATCTCGGACCTGTTCCCGGCCGCGGGCATCACGTTCTGGGACGTCGCGCATGAGGGCAACGGCGGCATCATCTGTGACGGCTATACGCGCTCGACCGGAAAAATGGCGATGGTCATCGCGCAGAATGGGCCAGGCATCACCAATTTTGTCACCCCGATCAAGACGGCTTATTGGAATCACACGCCGATGCTCCTGGTGACGCCCCAAGCGGCGAACCGGACCATCGGGCAGGGCGGCTTCCAGGAAGTGGAGCAGATGGCGCTGTTCCGCGACATGGTCTGCTATCAGGAAGAGGTGCGCGATCCGTATCGCACCGCCGAGGTGCTCAATCGCGTCATCACCAAGGCAAAGCGGCTGTCCGCGCCGGCGCAGATCAACATCCCGCGCGATTACTGGACCCAAATCATCGACATCAATTTGCCGGCGATCGTCGAGTTCGAGCGCCCGGCCGGCGGTACTCAAGCCATCGCCGAGGCGGCGAAGCTTCTGTCGACAGCGAAATTCCCGGCAATCCTGTCGGGCGCCGGCGTCGTTCTGGCCGACGCCGTTCCCGAATGCGCGGCGCTTGCCGAAAAGCTCGATGCGCCGGTCTGCAATAATTACCAGCACAATGACAGCTTCCCCGGCAGCCATCGCCTAGCCGTCGGCCCGCTCGGCTACAACGGCTCGAAGGCCGCGATGGAGCTGATCGCCAAGGCGGACGTGGTGCTCGCCTTGGGCACGCGGCTCAACCCGTTTTCGACGCTGCCGGGCTACGGCATCGATTACTGGCCGAAGAACGCCAAGGTGATCCAGGTCGATATCAATGCCGACCGCATCGGCCTGACCAAGCCGGTCACCGTCGGCATTTGCGGCGACGCCAAGCTCGTCGCCAAGGCGATCTTGGCGCAATTGTCGCCATCGGCCGGCAATGACGGCCGCGAAGAGCGCAAGGCGCTGATCCACACCACCAAGTCACGCTGGCTGCAGGCGCTGTCCGGCATGGATCACGAGGACGACGATGCGGGCACGACCTGGAACGAAGACGCGCGCAAGCGCGACCCCGATCGCATGTCGGCGCGTCAGGCCTGGCGCGCCATTCAGGCCGGTCTGCCGAAGGACGCCATCATCTCGAGCGATATCGGCAACAATTGCGCCATTGGCAACGCCTATCCGACTTTCGAAAAGGGCCGCAAATATCTGGCTTCGGGTCTGTTCGGGCCGTGCGGCTATGGTTTCCCGTCGATCATCGGCGCCAAGATCGGTAATCCGGATACGCCATGCGTTGGCTTTGCCGGCGACGGCGCCTTCGGCATTTCCATGAACGAGATGAGCTCGATCGGCCGCAAAGAGTGGCCCGGCATCACCATGGTGGTGTTCCGCAACTATCAATGGGGCGCCGAGAAGCGCAACTCGATCCTCTGGTTCGACGACAACTTCGTCGGCACCGAACTCGATCCGCATCTCAGCTACGCCAAGGTCGCGGAGGGTTGCGGGCTCAAGGGCGTGGCCGTGCGAACGCCGGCCGAGCTGACCGAGGCGCTCCGCGCCTCATGCGATGCACAGAAGCAGCGCGTCACCACCTTCATCGAGGTCATCCTCAATCAGGAGCTGGGCGAACCGTTCCGCCGCGACGCCATGAAGAAACCGGTACGGGTCGCCGGCATCCGCCGAGAGGACATGCGCCCGCAGCAAGCTGTGCAGTGAAGGGACGATCATGACTGTGGCCATAAAATCGCCGGCAGAGCTGCACCACAAGCCGGTCATTGACGAGGTGATGCGGCGGGCGCGCGCGGCGTTCGCAAGTTTCCGCGACGTCAGCCAGGAGCGCGCCGATGAGGCGGTGCGCGCGCTGGCGTGGTCGATCTATAAGCCCGAGCACGCCCGCGAGCTTGCCGCGCTTGCCGTCGCCGATACCGGCCTTGGCAACGTGCCCGACAAGGTCGTCAAGAACCAGCGCAAGACCTTCGGCACCTTGCGCGATCTGTTGCGCGCCAAATCGGTCGGCATCATCGAGGAAGACAAGGCCAAGGGCATCGTCAAATACGCCAAGCCGATGGGTGTCGTCGCCGCGCTGACGCCGTCAACCAATCCCGCCGCAACTCCGGTCAACAAGGCGATGATGGCGATCAAGGCCCGCAACGCCGTTGTCATCGCGCCGTCGCCGCTCGGCTACGAGACCACCAAGCGCACGGTCGACTATATGCGCGGCGCGTTGGCGCAAGCCGGGCTGCCGGCCGATTTGGTGCAGGTCCTACCCCCGCCGGTCACCAAGGAATTGACCGAGGCGCTGATGAAAGCCGCCGATCTCGTCGTCGTCACCGGCTCTCAGGATAATGTTCGGCGCGCCGCGATGAGTGGCACGCCGGCGATCGGCGTCGGCGCCGGCAATGTTCCGGTCATCATCGATGAGACGGCCGATCTCGCCGACGCCGCACGCAAGATCCGCGCCTCGAAGATTTTCGATAATTCGACCTCATGCTCGTCCGAAAATTCCGTGATCATTGTCGATTCAATCTACGACAAGGCGATCGCGGCGCTCAAAGACGTCGGCGGTTATCTTTGCACGGCGCCGGAAAAGACCGCGGTGCAGCAGGCGCTGTGGCATAATGGCAAGCTCAACCGGCATCTGATTGCGCGCAGCGCCGAAATCCTCGCGCCTGCATTCGGGCTGCCGGAGGAAGCTTCCCGCGCTGACTTCTTCATGGTCGAGGACACGGGCACCGGCAAGGAGCATCCGTTTTCCGGCGAGAAGCTTTCGCTGGTCCTCACGGTCTATCGCGTCAAGGATTTTGCCGCAGCCAAGGATCAGGTCCGCGCCGTGCTCGATTATCAAGGCAAGGGCCATTCCTGCGGTATTCACACCAAGGACATGACGCATGCCCGCGAGCTTGCCGAGGATCTCGACGTCGTGCGGGTGCTGGTGAACTTCGCCCACACCTTCGGCAATGGCGGCGGCTTCGACTCCGGTCTCGGCTTTACTCTCAGCATGGGTTGCGGCTCGTGGCAGAAGAACAGCATTTCGGAAAACCTGAGCTACAAGCATTTCCTCAACATCACGCACCTTGTCACGGTGATCCCTGAGGACAAGCCCAGCGAGGACGAGCTGTTCGGCCCGCACTGGAACAAATACGGGCGCTGAACACGGGGGTGGTGATGAATTTCGAGGAGCACGTCGCCAAGGCGAAGGTGCTGGTCCCAGCGTCGATCGCGGTGCCGCGCGGCAAGCTGTGCCATACGGCGGACGAGGCTAAAACCGCGTTCGGCGAGATCGGGCCGTGCGTGGTCAAGGCGCAGGTGCCGACCGGCAAGCGCGGCAAGGCCGGCGGCATTCGCAAAGCCGACAGCGCCGCCGAAGCCGGCGCCGCGGCGCAAGCGATCCTCGGCATGGACATCGACGGTTATCGTGTCGAAAAAGTGCTGGTCGAGGAACGCGCCGAGATCGCCCGCGAATTCTACGCCGCGGTGCTCACCGATTTCGCCGCGCGCCGTCCGCTGGTCCTGTTCTCCACTGAAGGCGGCATGGAGATCGAGGAGGTCGCGGCGGCGCGGCCCGACGCCGTTCGCCGCCACGGCCTCGAGATCGACCAGGATTTCGACGATCGCGCCGCGCGCGCCATGCTCTCCGGTCTCGGGCTTGGCGATGCCGAGCCGAAAATCGCTGCCATCCTGAAAGCGCTCTACGCGATTTACCGCGCACGCGACGCCGAGCTGATCGAGATCAATCCGCTGGCGCTGTTGAAAGACGGCCGCGTCGTCGCGCTGGATTGCAAGTTCACGCTCGACGATGCCGCGATCTTTCGGCAAAGCGACCTCGCCGGCGAAGGCGCGGCGGAAAAGCTCACCGCGCTGGAGCGCCGCGGCGCCGCGGCCGGGCTGAAATTCATCGAGCTTGACGGCAATGTCGGCGTGCTCGCCAACGGTGCCGGCCTGACCATGACGACCATGGACGTGATCGCCCATTGCGGCGGCAGACCGACGAATTTTCTCGAAATCGGCGGCGAGGCCTACACCAAATCCGAAATTGCCCTTGGGCTGGCGTTGTCGGCGCCCAACGTCAAAAGCCTGGTCATTAATTTTTGCGGCGCGTTTGCCCGCACCGACGTGATGGCCGACGGCGTCGTCAAAGCCTGGAAGAAATTGCAAGCCGGACAATACCGGTGTTCTTCTCCATTCACGGCACCGGCGAGAACGAAGCCGTCAAGCTCGTGCGCGAGCAACTTAACATCGAACCCTACGATTTCATGGAAGATGCCGTGCAGGCGGCGGTGGACGCGGCGCGATGATCATCCATCGAAAATCCCATCGTGTGCTGGTGTCCGGTATTACCGGCAAGCAAGGCACGTTCTGGACCGAAAAGATGATCGAGTGCGGCACGCACGTCGTCGCCGGCGTCAATCCGAAGCGTGCCGGCGAAATTCATATCGGCGTGCCGGTGTTTGCCTCGGCGGCCGAGGCGATGGCGAAAGCGCCTTATGATACCGCCGTCATGTTCATTCCGCCGGCGCTCGCCAAGGCGGCGGCGCTGGAGGCCATTGCCTCAGGCGTGAAGCTCCTGGTCATGCTCACCGAGCACATTCCGGCGCAGGATGTGATGGCGGTGCTGCTGGCGGCACGCCGCGCGGGCACGCAGATCGTCGGACCGAACACCGCCGGGCTGGTGACGCCGGGCGAAGGTTTTGTCGGCATCATGCCGGGGCACAATCCGAACATTTTCCGGCCCGGCGCGGTCGGCGTGGTTTCGCGCAGCGGCAGTCTCGGCACGTTGGTCTGCCTCAACCTGACGCGCGCCGGCATCGGGCAATCGGCCTTCATCGGCATCGGCGGCGATCCGATGATCGGCACGACGACGCGCGATGCATTGGCCGCGCTCGATAAGGACGGACGCACCGATGCGATCGTCCTGGTCGGCGAGATCGGCGGTGCGATGGAAGAGAGCGCCGCTGAATACGCCGCCGGCATGAAGAAGCCCGTGGTCGCTTTCATCGCCGGGCGCGCCTCGCCGCCGGGCAAGAAAATGGGTCACGCCGGCGCAATCGTCACCGGCAACGCCGGCAGTTACGCATCGAAGCGCGGCGCGCTGGAAAAGGCCGGCGTCGTCGTGGTCGATACGCCCCGCGAGCTTCCGGAGGCGCTGCGGCAGCGCCTGGCCAGCCGCGCGGCCGAATGATCCGCATGGGCGGCGCGGACTCGTACGGACAGGTTTTAAACCCGTCCCCTGCAGAGGTTGTCTCTCTACTTCACCAGCGTTTTGCCGGTGACCGCTTCGAGATTTTTGTAAAAGACTTTATCGCTGGTGGTCTTGTCCATCTTTAGCTTGTCGAGGATTCGCAAGGTCTCGCGCGGAAACATGGTGCCGCCTTCGGGGTCGAACGGGCAATCCGAGGCGAACACGAGCTTGTCGATGGGGAAGAACTCCATGCCGCATTTGGTCGCCGGCTCCGCGGTGAACGCCGCGGTGTCGGCCCAAAAATCGTTCTTGAAATAATCGAGCGGCCGCTTCTTCAGGCTTTTGCGCAAGCCGACGTAGTCATGATCGGTGGTGCGGTTGCCCATCACGTCGTTGCCCGGCCCGAGCCGGCCTTCGAGCATCGGCACGATGCCGGCGAAATGGTGGGTGATGATTTTCAGGTTGGGATGGGTGTCCATGATCTTGGAATAAACCAGACGGAGCATGGCGCAGGCGGTCTCGTAGGACCAGCCGATGGTCCACCAGATTTCGTAGAGCGATTGTTTCTCGTCCAGATAGTCCGGCGTCTCGGCGCCGCGCGCCGGATGCAGCCAGATCGGCGCGCCGAGCTCGTTCATTCTTTTCCAGAACGGCGCGTATTCCGGCCGGTCGAGCGGCTTGCCGGCGACATTGGTATAGATCTGCACGCCGAGCGCGCCCATCTTCAATGCGCGTTCCGCTTCGGCGACGCCGGCATCCGGCGCCGCGAGCGACACTTGCGCCACCCAGCCGGGGAAGTGATCCTTTTCCTTGGCGATCAGCTCGGCAAAGCCGTCATTGATGATGCGGCAGAACTCGTCGATGTCGGCCGGCGTCTTGGCGAAGCGCTCGACCGGCGGCTGCGGATAGGACAGGATCTGCTGGTAGTCCTTGTGGCCGTCGACGATCTTCTTGCGCACGTCGAGATCGAACAGCGCCGGCAGCGAGCGGATGCGCTTGCCCATGTCCTTATAGTCGCCGGCGACTTCGTTAAGCTTGGTGAAAAACCGTTCCGGGAAAAAATGGGTATAGGCGTCGACACGCATGGACATGGGCGTTTCCTTCCTTTTGGCGGCTAGGCTTCTAGCGCACTTTCGCGCCGCCGGGAAACATGCCGGCGGCCGTCAGCCCTGCGTGAGACGCGCGACAACCTCGGCCGGGATCGGCTGCGAGCGTATCTTTTGCGGATCGGTGGGATCGCGCCCCGCCCAGACGCGCGTCTCGAAGCCTTCGGCCGCAAGTGTGCCGGCCAGCGTGAGCCGATGCTCGATCTTGAAGCTGGTGCGGCCGCAGGCGGCGATACGGCTTTCAATCCCGACTTCGTCGCCGAACCGGGTCGGCAGCCGGAACTGCGCGCGCGTCTCCAGGACCGGATGGCCGATGAAATCGTAGTGCTTGAGATACTCGATTTTCTTCATCCCGGTCGCACGCTCGATAAGGTGGGAGGTCGAGGCGTCGAAAATCGCGAAATAGCGCGGGTAGTAGATGATGCCGGCGGGGTCGCAGTCGCCCCACTCGATACGGACGGTACGGGTGTTGGTCAGCATTGCGGCGATCAGCGCGGTGCCATCCGCAGCGCGCCGTCGAGCCGCACCACTTCGCCGTTGAGATAGCGGTTCTCGATCATGTGGCGCACCAACGCGGCGTATTGCGGCGGCTGGCCAAGTAGTTTTGGGAACGGCACTGACGCCGCCAAACTCTGTTGCGCCGCTTCCGGCAAAGCGTGCAGCATCGGCGTCGAGAATATTCCCGGCGCGATGCCATTGACGCGGATGCCGAACTGGGCGAATTCGCGCGCCGCCGGCATGATGAGACCGACCACGCCGCCCTTGGAGGCGGCATAGGCCGCCTGGCCGATCTGGCCCTCGTAGGCTGCGACCGACGCGGTGCAGATAATGATGCCGCGCTCGCCGTCTTGCATAGCGTCGAGCGATTGCATCGCGGCGGCCGCAAGCCGCATCACGTTGAACGTGCCGACGAGATTGATCTCGACCACGCGGGCGAATTCGGCAAGTAGCATTGGCCCGTCGCGGCCGACGATGCGCTTGGCCGGGCCGACGCCGGCGCAGTTGATGACGATCCGCGCTGTGCCGTGATCGGCCGCAGCCGAGGCCACGGCTTTCTCCGTTTCAACGCTGTCCGTGACATCGCAGGCAAGCGCGATGCCGTCGATGTCGATCGCGACTTCTGCGGCCGCCTTCTGATTGACGTCGAAGATCGCGACCTTGGCGCCGGCCTCCGCCAGCATGCGCGCGGTCGCCGCGCCGAGACCCGAAGCGCCACCGGTAACGATGGCGGCATGTCCACGAATATCCATCTCAATTCACCTGCTCGGTTTGCCTGGCGCCGGCGACCAGAACGTGGCTCGGCGGCATGCCGGCGTAAAGCTCTTCGACCAATGTGGCACGATTGGCCAGCACCGCGCGCTGGTTGATCGAGCCTTTGTCGGTCATCTCACCGAGATCGAGCGACGGCGGCTCGTGCAACAGAATCATGCGCGTGATGCGGTTCGACGTGCCGCTTGCCGCGGCGAAAAATGCATCGAGCCGTCGGGCAAACTCGGCTGTCACGGAGGGGTCGGCAAGCAACAATCGCGCCGGTATGTCCGCGGCGGTACTGGGCGCGGCTTTACGGCAGGCGTCGAAATCGGGAAATACCAGCGCCGTGACCTCGTCGCGGTCGGGACCGGCGAACGCGACATCGCGCGCCAGTGGCGCAAAATGGGCGATGAAGGTCGCGCGCAACGGCCCGACGCTGACCCAGGTGCCCGTCGCCAGCTTGAAATCCTCCGCGAGCCGCCCGTCGAACAGCAAGCCCTTGGCCGGATCGTCCGGATCGGCGAACTTCAGGGCGTCACCGATCCTGTAAAACCCCTCATCGTCGAACGCCGCCGTGGTCAGTTCCGGCGCGCGCCAATAGCCCGGCGTGATATTGGCGCCTTTGAGCCGGGCTTCGAGCTTGCCCTCGCACGGCGCCAGTTTGAGCTCCACGCCCGGAAGCGGCAGGCCGATATTGCCGGCGTGCTCGGCCTCCCACGAACAGGCAAGCGCCGCCGGCGCGGTCTCCGTCGAACCGAGACTCGACATGAACAGGATGCGTTGGCCGGTGGTCTTGATCGCAAGCTCCTCATAGGCGTCGAGCACGTGCTGCGCCATCGCCGCACCGGCATAAAACATGATCTTGAGACGCCTGAAAAAGGTCTCGCGCAGCGCCGGCTCGGCCGCGAGATAAGGCAGCAGCATCTCAAAGCCCTTCGGCACATTGAAATAAACGGTCGGCGCGATATCGCGCAGATTGCGCACCGTCACCTCGATGCCGCCCGGCAGCGGCTTGCCCTCGTCGATATAAAGCGAGCCGCCATTGTCGAGCACCAGGCCGAAATTGTGGTTGCTGCCGAAGGTATGATTCCACGGCAGCCAGTCGACGATGACCGGCGGTTCGTCGGCGAGAAAGGGGAGCCCGGCGCGGATCATCGCCTGATTGGCGCAGAGCATGAGCTGCGTGTTGATGACGCCCTTGGGCTGCCCGGTCGAGCCGGAGGTGAAGAGGATTTTCGCGATCGTTGCGGGACCCACCTCGGCATGCGCCGCTTCGACCGCAGGCGACGGCGCAGCCTGCAACAGTTCGGAGATCAGCGTGGCTCGCCGGCCGGGCGGCGGATGCCCGGTGACGACGACTTCGGCGCTCGCCGGCACGGCCGCGGCCACGGCGCGCGCGAACGCCGTGCCGCTCGCGGCAAAGACCAGGCCCGGCGACAGCAGTTGCATGATGGCCTTGAGCTTGCCGAAGTCGGCCGACAGCAGCGAATAGGGCACCGAAATCGGCGCATAGGGAATGCCGACATGCATGGCGGCGAGCGCGAGCAGCGCATGTTCGATGTCGTTGCCGGAGAGAATGGCGAGCGGCCGATCGGGCGACAGATTGCGCTGCAAGAGCGCCGCCGCGATCCCATGAACCGCCGTTAGCGTGTCCGCATACGTCATCGTGCGCCAGCCGCCGGCGGCATCGCGCTGCGCCAGGAAAACGCGCTGCGGCGCCACTTTGGCCCAATGCCTCAGCCGCTCGGTGAGCTTCTGTGGATGCGGCGGCAGCGGATGCGGCGAGCGCAGCACGATCGCGCCGTCGGCGCGGCGTTCGACCACGACGTCTGGCGGCCCAAGCTTCACCGGCCGCAGCGGCGAGCGGCTCTGCGCAGCGAAAGTCTTTGCCGATGCGTTTGCCATCACGCTTCCGCCGTCAGCTTCGCGTCACTTTTGCCGCGCGCTTTTCCAGGAATGCCTTGAGCCGCGCTTTGGCTTCGGGCTCCCCCTGCGCAATCGCCGAGGTCAGCGCCTCGGTGGCAAAGCCGGTGGCGGGATCGCTGCGCGCGATGCGCGGCAGCATGTGCATCACCGCGAAATTCGTAAACGGCGCATTGCCGGCGATGCGGTGCGCCAGTTCCATGGCTTTGGTGAGGCCTTCGCCTTCGCCGACCAGATATTGCGTGAGCCCGATCGACTGACCCTCTTCGGCGGAAAGTGTGCGGCCGGTGAGCATCATGTCCATCATGCATGCGGTTCCGATCAAAGGCGGCAGCCGCACCGAGCCGCCGCCGCCGACAAAAATGCCGCGGCTGGTCTCCGGCAAAGCGTAGAAGGCGGACCGTTCCGCCACCCGGATATGCGCCGCGGCGGCGATTTCGAGGCCGCCGCCCACCACAGCGCCGTGCAGCACGGCGACCACCGGCACTTTGCCGAACTCGATGGCTTCGAAGGCGCGATGCCAGGACCGCGAATGCTCCACGCCGGCAAAAATATCGCGCTCGGTGAGCTCGGTGAGATCAAGGCCGGCGCTGAAATGCTCGCCTGCACCGGCCAGCACGACGGCGCGGATCTCTTCCGGCAGCGCCGCGAAGAAGGCGCCGATGCCGTGTACCATCTGATCGTCGAGCGCATTGCGCTTGGCGGCACGATTGAGCCGCAATACCGCGATTGGGCCATGGCGCTCCGCCTTCAAGGTCGGCGGCAGGTCGGCGAATTCGGATGGTGAGGTCGTCATTTGCGCCATTTGACCCGTTCCGCCGCGGCCCGTAAATAGCCTGCAAGAACCCGATAAGCATGGGAATAGGAGCGGCGATGCGGGAAGTCTTTATTTGCGACGCCGCACGCACCCCGATCGGCCGCTACGGCGGCGCGCTCGCCAAGGTGCGGACCGACGATCTCGCCGCGGTACCGATCAAGGCGCTGGTCGCGCGCAACGCCAAGGCCGACTGGTCGCGGCTCGACGAAGTCTTTTTTGGCTGCGCCAATCAATCCGGCGAGGACAACCGCAATGTCGCGCGCATGGCGCTTTTGCTCGCCGGCCTCCCCGACTCGATCCCCGGCATCACCGTCAACCGGCTATGCGCCTCCGGGCTCAACGCGGTCGGCGATGCCGCTCGCGCCATTCGTTGCGGCGAGATGGACTTTGCCATCGCCGGCGGCGTCGAATCGATGACGCGGGCGCCCTTCGTCATGGGCAAAGCCGGCGAGGCGTTCTCGCGTTCGGCGGAGATATACGACACCACGCTCGGCTGGCGCTTCATCAATCCGCTGCTCAAGGCGCAATACGGCGTCGATTCCATGGCCGAGACCGGCGAGAACGTCGCCGAGGAATTCCAGGTGACGCGGGCGGACCAAGACGCATTCGCATTGCGTTCCCAGCAGCGCGCTGGCAAGGCCGCTGCCGTGGGCTATTTCGCCGAAGAGATCGTGCCGGTGGCAGCGCCCGGCGGCAAAGCCGGTCCCATTACTGTGGACAAGGACGAGCATCCGCGGCCGGAGACCACGCTGGAAAACTTGCAGAAACTAAAGCCCATCGCCCGCAATCCAGGCACGATCACCGCCGGCAACGCGTCCGGCATCAACGACGGCGCCGCCGCTATTATTTTGGCGAGCGAGGATGCCGCCAAGGCGCATGGCCTGACGCCGCGCGCCCGCGTCCTCGGCATGGCCTCGGCGGCGGTGCCGCCGCGCATCATGGGCATCGGCCCCGTGCCGTCGACCAAAAAGCTGATGGAGCGGCTCGGCTTCAAGATTTCCGATTTCGATCTGATCGAGATCAACGAGGCTTTTGCCTCGCAAGGGCTCGCCTGCCTGCGTCAGCTCGGCGTGGCCGACGATGCCGCGCACGTCAATCCTCACGGCGGCGCCATCGCGCTCGGCCATCCGCTCGGCATGTCGGGCGCGCGACTGACGCTGACCGCGGTGCATGGGCTCGAAAAAGGCGGCGGCAAGCGCGCGCTGGCGACGATGTGCGTCGGCGTCGGCCAAGGCGTATCGCTGGCGCTGGAGAGGGTCTGACCGCCTGTCGTCCTCCGCGAAAGCGGAGGACCTAGTAAACACCGCAATGGCGGGAGATGACTGGATGACCCGCCGCCGCGGGCCATGACAATAAAAAGGAGAAATGCCGCGTGCCGATGTCGCCTGGTTACATTCCGTTCCATCCCAATCCGTCGAAGCCGAAATACAAGCCGCCGGCGGGCGCGGTCGATGCGCATTGCCACGTGTTCGGTCCGGAAGCGGCGTTTCCGTTCGCGCCGAAGCGGAAGTACACGCCCTGCGACGCGCCAAAGGAAAAACTGTTCGCGCTGCGCGATTTTCTCGGCTTCGATAAGAACGTCATCGTGCAGGCGACCTGTCATGACACGGATAATCGCGCGCTGGTCGACGCGCTCGTTCATTCCAACGGCAAAGCCAAGGGCGTCGCCTTCGTCGGCGAAGACATCACCGACGCTGAGCTGAAAGATCTGGACAAGGCCGGCGTGAAAGGCGTCCGTTTCAATTTCATCAAGCGCCTCGTCGATTCGACGCCCAAGGACGTGATGCAGCGCATCGCAGCACGGATCGCCAAGCTCGGCTGGCACATCGTCATCTATTTCGAGCACGCCGATCTCGACGAGATGGGCCCGTTCCTTAAATCACTGCCGACGACGCTGGTGTTCGACCATATGGCCTGCCCGAACGTACAGGAGGGCGTCGACGGCAAGCACTTCCAGAACTGGCTCAAGGCGCTCGACGTCAATAAGACGTGGATTACAAAAGTGACATGCCCGGAACGCTTCACGATTGCGGGGCCGCCCTACGATGACGTGGTGCCGTTCGCCCGCGCCATCGTCGAGCGTTTCCCCGACCGGGTGATCTGGGGCACCGATTGGCCGCATCCCAACATGCCCAAACAAGCACCGGACGACGGCGTGCTGGTGGATATAATCCCAAAGATTGCCGTGACGGCGGCGGCGCAGCAGGCGATGCTGGTCGACAATCCGATGCGGCTTTATTGGAGCTAGAGGAATTCCAATGTTTGCACGGCTTGCAGCTTTTCTGTTGGCGCTTGGCATAGCAACGGCTGCCTCGGCACAGCCGGCCGCGGTGAATTGGCCGCCATTGCCGACCAAAGGCTTTGTCGCCGGCCGCACCGCGACAGACGAAGATGTCACCGCCGGCAATGCCATCTTTGTGCTGAAGGCCTATGGCACCTATTTCGGCAAGGCGATGGACATCACCATTCCGCAATACGCTTATTTGACCAAGGCGGGCGAGAAACCCGTACCGGTGATCGTCGTCCAGGCCGAGATTGGCAAAGGCATCAAGCTGTTCGGCGTTCGCGGCCTCGACGGCGATAAATCGACGGCCCGCGATTTTGAGCTGAAATTGCTGGGCACCAAGCCGCCCAATTGAACCGCGGCGGTGGCTGGCGGCTCAAGTTGCCAACGGACGCTGCGCTATATATGTCAAAGCAAACGGGAGCTACGCCCGAACGGGAGAGATCAATGGCCCGCGAACAGCACGATTATGACGATATCCCGGGCACTTTTGTGTTCGACGCCGAGCGGTCCCGGCAGGGTTTCGGCATCAATATGTTCTGCATGTCGCTGATGAAGGACGAGAACCGCAAGGCGTTCAAGGCCAACGAGGCGGAATACCTCAAAAAGTTCAGGCTGACGCCCGAGCAGACCGACGCCGTGCTCAAGCGCGATTACAACCGCATGCTGGAGCTCGGCGGCAACATCTATTTCACCGCCAAGCTCGGCGCGACCGATGGCCATTCGTTCCAGCATCTCGCCGCGCTCATGACCGGCTCGACGCAACAGGACTACGCCAGCATGATGCTCGGCGGCGGCCGGTCGGTCGAAGGCAATCGCTCGCGCACCGGCAAAAACGCGCCGTCGAAATTTCTCTCGGCGGCGGCGAAGAAGGCGGCCGGCGCCAAGCCCAAGGCGAAAGCCAAAGCCAAATCGACCAAGACCAAATCCAAATCAGCAAAACGGAAGTGACGCCGTGGCCAGGATCATCGCAGGAATAGGTTCGTCGCACGTGCCCGCCATCGGCGCGGCGATCGACAACAACAAAACCGAAGAGCCGTATTGGAAACGGGTGTTCTCGGGTTTCGAGAAATCGCAAGAGTGGATGCGTGAGACGAAGCCCGACGTCGCCATCATCGTTTACAACGACCACGCCTCGGCGTTCTCGGTCGAGATGATCCCGACCTTCGCGCTCGGCTGCGCGCCGGAATTCCCGCCGGCCGACGAAGGCTGGGGGCCGCGGCCGGTGCCGGTGGTCGAGGGTCATCCGGCGCTCGCCTCACATATCGCTCAGTCCGTCATCCTCGACGAATTCGACCTCACCATCTGCAACAAGATGGAAGTCGATCACGGCATGACCGTGCCGATGAACCTCTTGTTCGGCAAGGTCGACAAGAACGCGCACTGGCCATGCCCGGTGGTTCCGCTTGCCGTCAACGTGGTGATGTATCCGCCGCCAACCGGGCATCGCTGCTTCATGCTTGGCCGCGCCATCAGGAAGGCGGTGGAGTCGTTTCCGGACGATCTCAGAGTGGTGATCTTCGGCACCGGCGGACTGTCGCACCAGATCTCCGGCCCGCGCGCAGGTCTTATCAACAGTAAATGGGACAAGAACTTCCTCGACAATCTGTCGAAGGATCCGCAGAAGCTCGTCAAGATTCCGCATCTCGACTACATGCGTGAGGCCGGCGCCGAGGGCATCGAAATGGTGATGTGGCTCGTCATGCGCGGCGCGCTCGATGACAAGGTCGACGAGGTCTATCGCTTCTACACCGTGCCGGCGTCGAATACCGCTGTTGGGCACATCATTCTGGCGAACCGCCCTAAGGCCTCGGCCAAGCGCAAGCCGGCGGTCCGTAGGCACAAGCCAGCCATCAAGCACAAGCGCGCCGCGGCGCGCACGAAGATCGATCGCAAACGGAGTTGATCCTTATTGCGACGAGCAAAGTTTCCGTAGGGCGGGCAAAGACGCGCAAGCGTCGTGCCCACCGGTGCCGGCGGGTTCAAAATCGCGTGGGCTTTGTTGCTCAGCCCACCCTAGAAGAGGTCAACAATGAAGATTTGCGTAGCGGGGCAGGGCGCGTTCGGCCAGAAGCATCTTGATGCGCTCAAGCGCATTCCCGACGTCGAGGTCACCTCGCTGGTCGGCGGCAATCAGGATTCCACCGCCCAGGTGGCGAAGAAATACGGCATCCCGCATTTCACCGGCGATCTCTCCGAAGGCATCGAGCGGGCCGATGCGGTGATCCTCACCACGCCGACCAAGATGCACTTCCGCCAGGGCGAACAGGTGATGCGCGCCGGCAAGCACGTGCTGGTCGAGATTCCGGTCACCGACAGTGTTGAAGACGCCGAAGCTTTGGTGAAGATCGCCAAGGAAACCGGCGTCACCGCCATGGGTGGCCATGTGCGGCGCTTTAATCCCAGCCACCAATGGGTGCACAAGCGCATCGTCAAGGGCGAGCTCAAAATTCAGCAGATGGACGTGCAGACCTATTTCTTCCGCAGGAAGAACATCAATGCGGCGGGCAACGCGCGCAGCTGGACCGACCATCTGCTCTGGCACCATGCCGCCCACACCGTCGATCTGTTCCAGTATCAGGCCGGCGAGACGATTTCCGACTGCTATGCCGTCCAAGGCCCCATCCACCAGCAGCTCAATATCGCGATGGACATGGGCATCGTCGCCAAGACGCCGTCCGGCGCGGTTCTGACGCTCTCGCTGTCGTTCAACAATGACGGGCCGCTCGGCTCGTTCTTCCGCTACATCTGCGACAACGGCACCTACAAGGCGTTCTACGACGATCTAAGCGACGGCAAGGACAACAAGATCGACGTCTCCAAAGTCGACGTATCGATGGACGGCATCGAGCTCGAGGACCGTGAATTCATCGCCGCGATCACAGAAATGCGCGAGCCAAATGCCAGCCTCGCCCAGCTGTTGCCGTGCATGCACGTGCTCGACAAACTGGAAAAAATCATCGACCCGCAGCGCAAGGCCCACGCCTAGGCTTCATCCCCCGCGCAGAAGAACAACTGAGATGAGATACGGCCCGCGTTCGTCACTATCCTTCGGCTTCGTCGCTGTGCTGACGGTTCTTTTGCTTTCCGCGTCGCAGAGTTTCGCGCAAGCGCCCCCCGCAGCCGCGCCGGCGCCCCCTGCGCAAACGCCTCCAGCAGCGGTTCCAGCGCCTCCCGCGCCGACAGTGACGCTGTCAGCCGAGCAGCTGAAGAAGATCGATGGCTGGATCGCCGACAAGGGCCGGGAGATCGCGATCACGCCGATCATCACCGACATTCTCGGCTTGACCACGGGCAATCAGACGATGTCCTGCCGCGCCTTCGCCGCCGCGGGCGACGGGGACGAGGTGCATCAGATCTATGCGCTGCCGGATGGCAAAGGCTATCTCGAAGCGCACTTTTACAATAACAAGCTCGACGTCTATTGGGCCGACAAGGACTTCGGGCTGAAAGCCGCGCTGGAAGGCGTCCGCGGACAGATGCCGGCGCCAACGTCATTTGCCGACGCGCAATATGGTTTCAGCTTCGAAGTGGCGTGGTGGACCAAATATACCAACGCCCACTAGCGCCGAGCTGTTACGCCCAACACGCGAAACTCAAGCCGGTGCCGGTGCCGGCCGGCGTGCGATAGCCGGGCACGTATTCGAACCAGTTAAGGTCGAGATGCTCGCAAGCCCCGGCGACGCCAACCCAGTTAAGGATTTCCGAGCTGCCGGCATGCAATTTGTTGCGCGGCAGGTTTTGCAAGAACTTGGCATCCTTGTCGGCGCAAGCCTTGAGGATGGCGCGGTCAAAATCCTCGTCGACCAGAAAATGACTTAAGCCCCCCGACGCGATGATGCCGATGCGGGCATCGCCGGGAAAACTCTCAACCGCTTGGTGGATGGCGACGCCGAGTTCGTAGCAGCGGCGCGGCCGCGGTTGGTTCGGCGCAAAGTAGGTGTTTAGAAAAACCGGCACGATCGGAATCGGAGTCGTTTCGTCCATCAAACGGCGGTGCACATAGGCCATGCCGTGGCCTTCGCCTTCGCCCTTACGCATGCATTTCGACGACGCCGGATCGAAGCCGTTATCCATCAGCCAGTCGATCAGATGCAGCGCGAGCTTGGCGTCGACCGGATAGGCGCGCGGCGCGCTGTCCTCAAAGAAGCCCTGCCGGTTCTTGACGTACCATTCCGGGAAACGTTGGTGATACTGCTCGTGCTGCTCGTTGCTGTTGAGGATGGTGTCGCCGTAATAGATCGCGAAGGTTGGCCGGGCGTCTTCCAGATAGGCTTCGTCCTGGTCGTCGCTCATGACGATGAGCGTATCGAGCTGGGCGGAATTGAGCGTGTTGCTCAGGCGCGTCATCGCCGTGCGCACCGTGTTCTGCCGCGCCACAAGGGCGGCCGGCGCGACCATGGCAGCCATCTTGGGGTCGGCCTTTTCCAGAAGCTCCGCATAGGTGGCGGGGCGTCCCTCCTTATCGCGGTGCTTGATCTTCTGATCGGTCTCTGCAAAACGCGGCAGCGTTTCATCGGAAGCGAGCAGCATCGGCGTGTGGGAACTGCCAAGCCCGAGAATAATCTTTGCCATCCGCGACTCCTCGAAACAAATCCACCCTGTTTTTTCTGGATGCTAGCACAATTACGGGAAACAGCGGCAATTGGCGGGACGGATTCACCTGCGGGACGCTGCGGAACTGGACAATAGCCGGCGGGAATGTTGGTATGCGCCCCATTCAAGCCGGATCAGGGAGAAACCCCATGAAACTCAGCGAAAAAAGCAGATGGTTGTTGGCCGCGGCTTGCGCCGCCGCGGCGCTCGCCGCCGCCGGTGGTGCCCAGGCGCAAGACGTCAAGATCGGCTTCATTCTGCCGATGACTGGCCAGCAGCAATCGACCGGCAAACAGGAGGCCGCGGGCGCCAAGCTGTGGATGGCACAGCATGGCGACACGGTTGGCGGCAAAAAAATCGAGCTCGTGATTCGCGACGACGCCGCAATCCCCGACAACACCAAGCGCATCGCGCAGGACCTGCTCGTCAACGACAAAGTGACCTTCCTCGCCGGCTTCGGCATTACGCCGGCCGCGCTCGCCGTCGCGCCACTGGCGACGCAGGCCAAGACGCCGGAGATCGTCACCGCGGCCGGCACCTCGATTATCACCGAGAAATCGCCTTACATCGCCCGCACCAGCTTCACGCTGGCGCAATCGTCGGTGCCAATGGCCGATTGGGCGGCGGCGAACGGCATCAAGAAAGTCGTGACAATGGTGTCCGACTACGCGCCCGGCCACGACGCCGAAGATTCCTTCGCCAAGGAATTCACCGCCAAGGGCGGCCAGATTCCGGACCGCATCTCCTTCCCTTTGGCCAATCCGGACTTTGCGCCGTTCCTGCAGCGCGCCGCCGACGACAAGCCAGATGCGATCTTCGTCTTCGTTCCGTCCGGGCAGGGCGGCACCTTCGTCAAGCAATTCGCCGAAAAGGGCCTCGACAAGGCCGGCATCAAGATCATCGGACCCGGCGACGTCACCGACGACGATCTCCTCAACAACATGGGCGATCCGATCATCGGCACCATCACCGCGCACATCTATTCCGCCGATCACAATTCGCCGGTCAACAAGGCTTTCGTCGCCGCATTCGAGAAAGCCAATAACGGCATGCGGCCGAATTTCATGGCGGTTGGCGCCTATGATGGCATGCATCTGATCTACGCTGCGCTGGACAAGGCCGGCGGCAAGACCGACGGCGATTCGCTCATCGCCGCCATGAAGGGCATGGCGTGGGAAAGCCCGCGTGGCCCGATCTCGATCGATCCGGACACCCGCGACATCATCCAAAACGTCTATATCCGCAAGGTCGAGAAGAAGAACGGCCAGCTTTATAATGTCGAATTCGCCACCTTCGCCAACGTCAAGGATCCGATCAAGGCCGGAACGAGTAAGTGATGGTCACTCGCTCGTCATTCCGGGGCGCGGTCGTAAGACCGCGAGCCCGGAATCCATAACCACTGTCCGCGCGAGCATGGTGAGGGCGGTGATTATGGATTCCGGAGTTGCCTTTTCACGGCAATCCGGAATGACGCTGGAGTGAGCGACTCATGCTGACGATCCTGTTCGACGGTGTCGCCTACGGCATGCTGCTGTTCGTGCTGGCGTGCGGACTTTCCGTCACCCTCGGCCTGATGAATTTCATCAATCTGGCGCATGGCGCCTTTGCCATGGCCGGCGGCTATTGCACCGTCATCCTGGTCAACCGGCTCGGCGTTCCGTTCGTGCTCGGCGTGCCACTTGCGTTCCTGGTCACGGCGCTCCTTGGCGGACTGTTCGAGCGCACGCTCTACGTCCACGTCTATGCCCGCAGCCATCTCGACCAGGTGCTGTTCACCATCGGCCTCGTCTTCATGTCGGTCGCCGCGGTCGACTACACGATGGGATCGTCGCAGCGTTTCGTGCAGATCCCGGACGCGCTGCAGGGTCAGTTCGACGTGTTCGGCGTCGGCATGGGCAAATACCGCCTGCTGATCATCGCGGTGTGCGGCCTGCTGACGATTGCCCTGCAGCTCATTCTCGCCAAGACTCGGTTCGGCAGCCGGTTGCGCGCCGCGGTCGACGATCAGCGCGTGGCGCGCGGGCTGGGCATCAATGTCGGCGCCGTGTTCGGCATCACCTTTGCGGTCGGCTCGGGCCTCGCCGGACTGGGCGGCGCGCTCGGCGCCGAAATTCTCGGCCTCGATCCGACGTTTCCGCTGCGCTACATGATCTATTTTTTGATCGTGGTCACGGTTGGCGGCACCTCGAGCATCGTCGGGCCGTTCCTCGCCTCGATCCTGCTCGGCATCGCCGATGTCGCCGGAAAATACTATGTGCCGACGCTGGGCGCCTTCGTCATCTACGCCATCATGATCGTGGTCCTGATCTGGCGGCCGCAGGGCTTGTTCGCCCGCGCCACGGCACGGTGACGGCCCCATGGATACGACGACCGCAACGTCGCCCGTGACGCCCGTGCTCGCCGCCGACGTTGCCGCCTATCTGAAGCGGCGCGGCCGCTGGTCGCCGCTCGAAATTGCGTTCTGGATCTTTGCTTTCGCCAGCATCTGGCTGTTCCCCGATAAATATCTGATCCTGAAAGACACCGCGATCCTCGCTTTGTTCGCGCTGTCGCTCGATCTCATTCTCGGTTACGCCGGCATCATCTCGCTCGGCCAGGCGGCGTTTTTCGGCGTCGCAGGATATTTCTCCGGGCTGGTCGCCAAATACGGCATCATCAACGAGCCGATCGTCGCGCTCGTTTGCTCCGGCCTGGTCGCGGCGGCGTTCGGCTTTGTGACGAGCTTCCTGGTGCTGCGCGGCTCGGACCTGACCCGGCTCATGGTGACACTCGGTGTTTCACTGATGCTCGGCGAAATCGCCAACCGCTATGCGAACATCACCGGCGGCGCCGATGGCCTGCAAGGCGTCGACATCGCCCCGATCCTGGGGCGGTGGAGCTTCGATCTCTACGGCCACAACGGCTACGTCTATTGCCTGATCGTGCTGTTTGTCTGCTTCGTCATCGCGCGGCGCATCGTCTATTCCCCGTTCGGCTTGTCGCTGCGTGCGGTCAAAGGCAACGGGTTGCGCGCCGCGGCGATCGGCATTCCGGTGAAATGGCGGCTGGTCGCGATCTATACCATAGCGGCCGGATTTGCCGGCATCGCCGGAGGGCTCTTGACGCAGACGACCGCGTTCTGTTCGCTCGATGTGTTTTCGCTGGATCGCTCCGCCGATCTTCTGCTCGTCCTCATCATTGGCGGCACCGGCTATCTCTATGGTGGTCTGATCGGCGCGGTGATCTATAAATTCCTGCAGGATTGGATTGCGACGCTCACCCCGCAATATTGGCAGTTCTGGATCGGGCTTGTGCTCGTTGTCATCGTGCTGGTCGGCCGTGAGCGGGTGGAGGGCTGGATCGCCGCCGCGCGCGGCTCGCTGGTGCGGCTCGGTGGCCGCGCCTGGTCGCGAATCCGGCCGCGTTTCGCCGCGCTTGACGGCGCGATCGACGGCCGCTGAAGGATTTCCTCAACGATGCCGATCCTTGAAACCATCGGGTTGGAAAAGCGCTTCGGCGGTATCCTCGCCGCGCAAAACGTCAATCTGGCCGTGGAGAAGGGCGCGCGCCACGCGCTGATCGGGCCGAACGGCGCCGGCAAGACCACCGTGATCAATCTCCTCACCGGCGTGCTCAAGCCGACCGCCGGCCGCATCATGCTCGAAGGCCGTGACATTACCGACACTGCGCCGCATCAGCGGGTGCGGCTCGGCATGGCCCGCACGTTCCAGATCAATCAACTGTTCCTCGATCTCACGCCGCTGGAATCGATCGGCCTCGTGGTCTCCGAGCGGCTCGGCACCGGCGCCGACTGGTGGCGCGTGGTGGGCTCGAAGTCCGTCGTCACCGACGAGATCGTCGAAGTCGTCGAGCGCTTCCGATTGACCGACGTCATGCATGAACGTACCGCGATCTTGCCCTACGGCAAGCAGCGCCTGCTCGAAATCGCGCTGGCCTTTGCCTGCCGGCCGCGCGTGCTGCTGCTCGACGAACCGGCCGCCGGCGTGCCGGAAGCCGAGCGGCACGAGCTTCTCGCCACCATCGAAGCGCTGCCGGCCGAGGTCACGGTGCTGCTGATCGAGCACGACATGGACCTCGTGTTCTCCTTTGCCGACCGCATCTCGGTGCTGGTCAACGGCACGCTGTTCGTTGATGGCGCGCCCGAGGACGTGGCGCGCGATCCCCGGGTCAAGGCGGTTTATCTCGGCGAGGAGCTCGATGCCTGATCTTCTCACCATCAAGCAGCTGTCCGCCGGCTATGGCGAAGCGGTTGTCCTGTCAGGCGTCTCGCTGTCGCTGGTCGAAGGCCAGGCGCTGGCGCTCCTTGGGCGGAACGGCATGGGCAAGACCACGCTGATCAATTCCATCGTGGGCGTCACCCGCTATTTCTCCGGCACGATCACGCTCGACGGCGCCGACATCACCAGGCTGCGTCCCGATCAGCGCGCCCATCGCGGCATTGGCTGGGTGCCGCAGGAACGCAACATATTTAAATCACTCACCGTGCACGAAAACCTCACCGCCGTCGCGCAACCTGGCCGCTGGGGCACCGATAAGGTCTATGAGCTGTTTCCGCGGCTGCAAGAGCGCCGGCAGAATCTTGGCAACCAGCTGTCCGGCGGCGAGCAGCAGATGCTGGCGGTCGGCCGCGCGCTGGTGCTCAATCCGCGCGTCATGCTGCTCGATGAACCGCTCGAAGGGCTGGCGCCGATCATCGTCGAGGAGCTGCTCGCCGGGTTGCGCCGCATCATTCGCGACGAAGGCATGTCGGCGATTTTGGTGGAGCAGAACGCCAAGAAAATCCTCGGCGTTACCGACCACGCCATCATCCTTGAGCGCGGCGCGGTGGTGCACGCGGCCGACAGCGCCACGCTCGCCGCCGACCGCGCCGCGCTGGAAACCCATCTCGGCGTCACCGACCACGGCCCGCGGCGGAGCGGGCGGGCGCGGCAGACGTCCTGATCGTTGTTCCGGCCGGCGTTCCCCGTGTTAATTTCATTGATATCCTGGACGTGGCCTTCGCGCTAAGGGGCCTTAACCGCGCCGGCGTCCAATCGTTGTTGGCCGAAACGTAGTACATAGACAATCAGCGCCGCACCAATGAGGACAAGCGGCGCCGAGAGAACCATGCCCATGGTCAGGCCGTGCGCAAGCTGCTCCAGCTGTGGGTCCGGCTCGCGGAAAAATTCGGAAACAATGCGTGCTACGCCGTAGCCAATGCAAAAGATCCCGGTCGCGATGCCGGGGCGCTTGAGCACGCCGAAGCGCACGAACAGCGCTAGCGTCAGAAACAACAGCAGGCCTTCCAGCCCTGCCTCATAGAGCTGGCTCGGATGCCGCGGCTGATCGTCGACGCCGGGAAAAATCATCGCCCAGGGCACGTCGGTCGGGCGGCCCCATAGCTCAGGCTTGATAAAATTGGCGATGCGTACCAGAAAGATGCCGATCGGCGCCGCCGCGGCGCAGATGTCGCCGACCGTCAACAGCGAAACCTTGTTCTCGCGGGCAAAATACCAGATCGCCAGCGCCGCGCCGATCAAGCCGCCGTGGAACGACATGCCGCCCAGCCACAGCTCGAAGATTTCCAGCGGATGGCCGAAGAAATAGTCCGGCTGATAAAAGATCACTTGGCCGAGGCGCCCGCCGACAATGACGCCGATGGCGAGATAAAGCACCAGATCGGCGATGCTCTCGGAGGGCGGCCGGGGCGTGTCGCCCCACAGCCGATCGCTTCGGATCAGGGCGCGCGCGTAGAGCCAGCCCAGTGCAAGGCCGCCGATATAAGCGAGCGCATACCAGCGAATCGGGAACGGGCCGACATAAAACGCCACCGGATCGATAACCGGGTATGGGATGACAGAGAGGGCCATGGTGGACAGCCACGCGGGCGGGCGCGATGTGTTTGCGACCTTTACCGTCTTTGGTGACGCTTTTGCGAAGGCGCCGGCTAATCCGACGCCGCCGACTGTCGCAAATCTGTCGTGTTGATTTGCCTTATGCTTTGACAGCCTTTTGTCGGGTGCCGAGGGTCGGCCAAAGCTAAGGTCAAGGAAAGATCATGTCGCTGCACCGCGCTGTCTCATGCACTGTGATCTTCGGGACAGCCTTGCTGTTGACGCCACCGCCGCAAGCGCAGGCCAAGATATTGGCGCAATGGGTCGAGCTTGGACCGGACGGCAGTGCGAGCGCCCGCGCGATCACCGACGATGCCGCCTGCCCCGCGGTGCTATTCGACGGCGTGGCGGCGCCGATGGTCACGCGCTCCGCACCGGAACAGAAATTTGGCAATGTGAAACAGGCCTCGTTCCCGGTGCGCGGCTGTGAGGTCGCGATTCCAGCCGGAGCGGTCTCGGGCCTGCTCGACGGCAGGCCGCTGCCGATGCCGCGGCCCAACCCGCAGCGCATCGTGATGTTCGGCGACACCGGCTGTCGGCTTAAGACCGGCGATCCGACGCAGGCCTGCAATGACCACAATGCCTGGCCGTTCCCGAAAGTCGCGGCGATGGCGGCCGCCGCCCGCCCCGACCTGATGATCCATGTCGGCGATTACGAATACCGCGAGGACGCCTGCCCAACCGGTAATATCGGCTGTGCCGGCAGTCCCTCCGGTTATGGCTGGGACGCCTGGAATGCCGATTTCTTCCAGCCGGCAGCTCCGCTCTTTACGGCGGCGCCCTGGATCATGGCGCGCGGCAATCACGAAGATTGTGACCGCGCCGGCGAAGGCTGGTTCCGCTTTCTCGATTCTTCGCCGATGGCGCCGGCCTGCCGCGATCTGACTGGCGATTATGTGGTGCAACTCGGCGACTTCGCCGCCGTCGTCGTCGATAGCGCCAAAGTCAAGGACAGCGCCGGCGTCGACAGCGAACAGGTTCCGGTGCTGCGCCGGCAATTTATCGACGTGCTCGCCAAAATCCCCGCTTACGCGTGGCTGGTGACGCATAAGCCGGTCAACGGCATGCTTGCCAAGCCAGGCGACCCACAGGTCAACATCGTCGCCAACAGAGTATTGCAGGCTGCGCTTGGCGCCGACACGCCGGCGAACATATGGATGGACGTTGCCGGTCACATCCATTTCTTCCAGGCCATCGATTTCGGCGGCGCGCGGCCGTCGCAGCTCGTCGTCGGAACCGGCGGTGACAATCTCGAAGGCATGCCCAAAGCCAGCGTCGCCGGCGCCGACATCAACGGGCTTAAGGCGGTCAGTGCCGTAACCTATTCCGGCTTCGCCTACACGGTGTGGGACCGCGCCGGTATTAATGTGTGGAACGGCACGCTGTTCGACACCGACGGCAAGCCGCTCAATCGCTGTCGCCTCGCCGGGCGCACGTTGAGTTGCGGCACTTAGTGCGTCGCCGGCGGGGCGTTATAATTGCAAGCCGGCTGTGGTTAGGACTTTGCTATGTACGGCGCAACGATCGGTGCCCGCAGCTATGCGTTCGCCGATCTCAAGACGCTGTTGGCCAAGGCGTCGCCGCTACGCAGCGGCGATCGGCTTGCGGGCCTGGCGGCGGAAACTGGCGAGGAACGGGTCGCCGCCCAATATGCGCTCGCCGATCTGCCGCTCGCCACCTTTCTCAACGAATCCGTCGTCGCCTACGAGAGCGATGAGGTCACGTGGCTTATCGTCGACAGCTGCGATGCGGCCGCGTTTGCGCCCGTTGCGCATCTGACGGTCGGCAGCTTTCGCGATTGGCTCCTCGCCGATGAGACGACGACGCCAATTCTCTCGGCGCTGGCGCCCGGGGTTACGCCGGAGATGGCGGCAGCCGTGAGCAAAATCTGCCGGCTGCAGGATCTCATCGCGATCGCGGCGAAATGCACGGTGGTGACGGCGTTCCGCAACACCCTGGGTTTGCCCGGCCGCTTGTCGGTGCGACTACAGCCCAATCATCCGACCGACGACCCGCGCGGCGTTGCCGCAAGTATTTTCGACGGGCTTTTGCTCGGTGCCGGCGATGCTGTCATCGGCATTAACCCGGCGACGGACAGCCCGCAATCCGCACACGCGCTGCTGGCGATACTCGATGAGTTGCGCGAAAAGCTCGACATTCCGACGCAAAGCTGCGTGCTGGCGCATATCACGACCACGCTGGATCTGATCCGCAAGGGTGCGCCGGTCGATCTCGTGTTCCAGTCGGTCGCCGGCACCGAGACGGCAAACAAGAGCTTCGGCATCAATCTGGCACTGCTTAAGGAAGCGCGCTCCGCCGCGCTATCGCTCCACCGCGGTACGGTGGGCGACAACGTGACGTATTTCGAGACCGGACAGGGCAGCGCGCTATCGGCCGGCGCCCACCATGGCGTCGACCAACAGACGCTTGAGGCGCGGGCTTACGCGGTGGCCCGGGCGTTCAAGCCGCTTCTTGTCAACAGCGTGGTCGGGTTCATCGGGCCGGAATATTTGTTTGACGGCAAACAGATCACCCGCGCCGGCTTGGAGGATCATTTCTGCGGCAAGCTCATGGGCCTGCCGATGGGAATCGATGTCTGCTACACCAACCATGCCGAAGCCGACCAGGATGATATGGACGCGCTGTTGGCGCTTCTGGTCGCCGCCGGAGTCAATTTCGTGATGGGCGTGCCGGGCGCCGACGACATTATGCTCGGCTACCAGTCGACGTCGTTTCACGACGCGCTCGCCATGCGCGATCTGTTCGGTCGCCGCCCGGCGCCGGAATTCGAAGTCTGGCTCGCCCGCCAAGGCTTGATCGACGCAGCGAATCGCATTCGCCCGCAGCGGCTGCCAAATCCATTTCGCGCGTTATTGCCGTGATGGACGACGACCGCATTTGGAGTGCGTTGCGGCGACATACGGCAGCACGCATCGGCCTCAAGCGCGCCGGCGCGGCGCTGGCGACGGCCCCGCTCCTCGATTTCCGGCTTGCTCATGCGCGTGCGCGCGACGCCGTGCATGAACCGCTCGATGACGCGCGATTGATGGCGGAACTGGCCGCACTCGGTCATCCGGTGCTTTCGATCGCCAGCGCGGCGGAGGATCGGCGGACTTACCTGTTGCGCCCAGATCTCGGTCGTCGCCTTGCGCCGAGCGCCGCTGTTGCGTTGGCCGCGCACCGTGCCGGTTATGACGTCGTATTCGTGATTGCCGACGGATTGTCGGCGCGTGCCGTTCACCGGCACGCGTTCCCTGTTCTCTCTCAGGCCGTGGCCTCACTGCACGCCGAAGGCTGGACCATCGCCCCGCTGATCATCGTCCGCCACGGCCGGGTCGCGGTGGGGGATGCCGTCGCGCTGGCGCTCGGAGCCCAGAGCGTAGCGATGCTGATCGGCGAACGTCCGGGGCTTTCCGCACCCGACAGCATGGGCGCTTATCTAACCTTTCAACCCCACGCTCATACCAGCGATGCCGACCGTAACTGCATCTCCAACATTCGCCCGCAGGGCATCGATTATGCTGCCGCCGGCTCTAAGATCGCTTATCTGTTACGCGCCATGCGCGCCGTTGGCCTGTCCGGGGTAAGGCTCAAAGACGACTCAGACCGGCTACCGATGGCGCGGTGACGCGGGCGATCTCGGTGAGACCATCGGCGCAGAGTTTCGACGAGTACGCCTTGCGAAAACCGGGTGACCCATGCAGCTTGAATTTATCACGGTCGATGTTTTCACCGAGCGAGCCTTCGGCGGCAATCCACTGGCCGTCATCCTTGACGGCCGCGGCGTCACGACCGCGCAAATGCAGGCAATTGCTGCCGAGTTTAATCTTGCGGAGACGACGTTCGTGCTGCCGCCGCGCGATCCGGCGCACACCGCCGAGGTGCGCATCTTTACGCCGCGGGCCGAGATGCCGTTCGCCGGCCACCCTAATGTCGGCACCGCTTTCGTTCTGGCGCGTGAGGGCGAAGGCAAAGGCAAAGGCCGGCCCGTCGGCGAGCCGCTCGTCTTCGAGGAGAAGGCCGGCCTGGTGCGCCTCGATTTGATCAGAGACGGAACTGCCGTGGTCGGCGCACGCCTTGCCCCGCCGCAACCGTTGGCGCGCGGCGATGACATCGCACCCGATATCGTTGCGGCGGCTTGCTCACTCAAGGCGGACGATATCGAGACCGAAAAGCACACGCCCTGCATCGCCTCTTGCGGCTTGCCGCTCGTATTCGCGGAGCTAAAGACGCGAGCGGTGCTCGCTTCGGCACGGCCGCGCACGGATATCTTTGCCGAGCGTCTGCCGATGGACCGCGCGACTGGCATCCTGCTTTATGTCAAAGATCAAAGCGGCGGCTTCGATCTGCAGGCGCGCATGTTCGCGCCGCTCTACGGCGTCCCTGAAGACCCGGCCACCGGCAGCGCCAATGTCGCCCTGGTAGGGCTGCTCGCCAGTCTCCGCCCGGAGCGCGATGTGTCGCTGCAACTGCGTATCGCGCAGGGCGTCGACATGGGCCGGCCAAGTCTTCTTGAAGCCGCGGCCGAGAAGCGCGACGGCAAGCTTACGGCGCTGTCGATCGGCGGCCGCTGCGTGACGATGATGCGGGGAACGCTGAAGCTGTAGGGCCTCGTTCTTTGCCGGGCAACGCCGCGTTATTGTGACTCCGCCGCCTGCTTGGCCTTGGCGACCACATCCGGCGGCGTCGCATAGACCTCGTTGACCAGCTTCTCGACCTCTGCGCCCGACACCGGATTGATCTCAAGCTGCATCTTGTCGGCTTCAGCTAGAAGGTCCTTGTCCTTCATGGTGTCCATGAAAGCCTGGCGCAGCGCTGCGACGCGGTCGGCCGGCACATTGGGCGGCGCGACAAAGGGCCGGCCCATGACGTTGCGAGCGAACAACATCTTGAGGATTTGCCGCTGCTCGTCGGTCTTGGCGAAATCCATCGCCAACGGGACGTCGGGCAGGTCTGGATGTTTGGTCAAGGATAGCTGCACCAGCACGATCATGCGCTTGTCGGCGATCCAGGATTTGTGCGTCGAGAGCACACTCGACCACGACCAGCCGCAGCGGCCCTGCACTTCGCCGCGTTCCATCGCCAGCACCACGTCGTTGCCGCCCGGATAGCCCTGCACGACCTTGAAATGCGTGCCGAGCACGGCGTTGAGCACGCGGGGAAACTGATCGGTATCGGAGCTCGCGCCGGTGCCGCCGACCGTGAGCTCTTTGGTGAACAGGTCCTGGAAGCTGGTGATGCCTGAGCTTTTCATCGCCACGCAGACGCTAACCTCGTTATTGGCGCTGCCGAGCCAGTTCATCTTTTCGGCATTGAACGCGTCGCCCTGGCCGAGCAGCAACGGATCGAAGGCGATGCCGCGTCCGAAGGTGGCCATTGCCGTGCCGTCCTGCGGCGCGACGCGATAAAGATAATTGGCCAGTCGCAAACTGCCGGCGCCTTCCATGTTCTGCGGCACTATGGTCGGATTGCCGGGAATGTGCGCGCCCATGTGGCGGGCGATGACGCGGGCATAAAGGTCATAGGCGCCGCCCGGCGAGTAGCCGATATAGAGATTGATGGTGCGGCCTTTGTAAAAATCGCTAACGCCCTGCGCCAGCACGATCGCCGCCGACGCGACAATGAAAAACACCGCGCCAAGCCCCGCGCGCACAAACCCAATTTTCCGGACGCCCATGGATCTCCTCAAACTGCGTTGCCATCCCGCGGCAGTGGCCGCGGTGACGCGGTTCCTGCCCTTTTATCTACGCTGCGTCACCTTACCACGGGCTTGACGGCTTTGCAGGTTTCGGGCGCGATGGGCGGCGGGAGCAGGGAAGTGCGATGCAGCCGGATATGATCGCCAGCGCCGTACACGCGCTGCACCTGCTCCTTGAGCCGGCCCGGCTCATGTTCCTGTTCCTCGGTGTGCTGATCGGGCTCGCCATCGGCGTGTTGCCGGGGTTGAACGGCATCGTCGGCATGGCGATGCTCATTCCCTTCACGTACAACCTGGACGAATACACCGCCTTTGCACTCCTGCTCGGCATGGCGGCGGTGATCACCTCGTCGGATTTCATCACCGCAGTGCTGTTCGGCGTGCCGGGCCATGTCGGCGCCGCCGCGACCGTAATCGACGGTCATGCCATGGCCAAGAAGGGCGAGGCCGGCCGCGCCTTCGGCGCCGGCTTCGCTTCGTCGCTCGCCGGCGGCATTGTCGGCGCCATCGTGCTCGCGGTCAGCATTCCGATCCTGCGCCCGATCATGCTGTCGATCGGCTCGCCGGAACTGCTCGCCTTCACGCTGTTCGGCATGTCGATGGTGGCGACCTTGTCCGGCCGCGCCCCGCTCAAAGGGCTGACCGCAGCCGGCCTCGGCTTGATGATCGCCATGGTCGGTTCGCGCGCGCAAAGCGGCACGCTGCGCTGGACATTCGACTGGCTTTATCTGTGGGACGGCGTGCCGCTCATTCCGGCGACGCTCGGGATCTTCGCGCTGCCGGAGCTGGCCGAACTTGCAGTGTCGCGCAAGCGGATCGCCGGCGACAATGCGCCCAACATTAATTTGTCGAGCCAATGGGAGGGCGTGCGCGACGTGGCGCGGCATTGGTGGCTGGTGCTGCGCTGCGGCGTGCTCGGGGTCGGCCTGGGTGCCATCCCGGGCATCGGCTCTGCGGTCATCGACTGGATCGCCTACGGCTATGCCCAGCGTACAGAAAAAAACTCAGAGACCTTCGGCACCGGTGACGTGCGCGGCGTCATTGCCCCAGAAAGCTCGAACAACGCCAAGGAAGGCGGCCATCTGGTGCCGACGATCGCCTTCGGCGTGCCGGCCGGCGCCTCGATGGCGATCCTGCTCGGGGCATTCTTGATGCACGGGCTCACGCCGGGCCCCGACATGCTGACCAAGCATCTCGATCTGACGTACATGATTGTATGGAGCTTGACGCTGGCGCATGTCATGGGCGCGATCATCTGCCTGGCCTGCAGCCGTTGGCTCGCCCAGATATCGCGCATCCGCCCGGAGATCCTGCTGCCGGTCATCATCGCGCTGGTCTTCGTCGCCGCGTTCGAGGGCGAACACGATTGGGGCGATCTTTATTTGTTGCTCGGCTTCGGCATCGTCGGCTGGATCATGAAACGGCTCGGCTGGCCGCGGCCGCCGATGGTGCTCGGCATCGTGGTCGGCGGCATTTTCGAGCGCTACCTGTTCATCTCGACGCAGCTTTACGGCTGGGGCTGGCTGCTGCGCTGGCCGGTCCTGGCGATCCTCGCCTGCGTCGCCTGGGTGCTGTACCGGCCACTGTCGCAGATCGTTGCCACCTTGATCGCGCAATTTCGCGCGGTCGGCGGCCGCCGGCCGCAGTTCGGTGCAGCGCCCGCATTCTCGCTCGCCGTCATTGTCCTGATCGTTGCCGCTATCCTGTCGTCGACCGATTGGCCGCACGACGCCAAGATCGTGCCGCTCACCGCCTGCGGCATGGCGCTCACCGCCGCGGTCCTCAATCTCGTCAACGAGCTGTTCGGGCGCGAGCAGCCAATGTTCGCCCATGTCGACTCTGGCCTGCAAATGCAAACCGCCGATCCCGGCGTCAAGGTCAGCGCGCATGTCGATGACCTCGGCGTAACGAACGACGTGGCGCGGCTGCGCGCCGTCAGTTTCTTTCTCTGGATGGCAGCGTTCATCGTCCTGGTCTGGCTGATCGGATTTATTCCCGCCATCGCGATCTTCGTGTTTGCTTACATGTGCTTCGGCTTCGGCGAGCCGTGGCTGTCCGCGCTCGGCTACGCTGCGGCGACGACCGTCCTCTGCACCATCGTCTTTCACTGGGCGCTGCAGGTCGCCTGGCCGCCGTCGCTGCTCGGCGACCTGTTCCCCGCATTGCGTGCCGCGACACGTTTGATCTGAGTCACTGCCCCAAGATGGCGGCGGCCTTTTTGGTTATGTCCGCGGGCGTCTGATAGATTTCCTTGACCAGCGCATCGAGCTCCCCGCCGTCAACCGGATTGATCTCGAACTTGCCCTTGGCGGCGTCGTCGAGAAACGCCTTGTCCTTCATGGTCTCGTCAAACGCCGTGCGCAGCGCCGTGACGCGATCGGTAGGCACACCGGGTGGCGCCGTAAACGGCCGCCCCATGACCTGCCGCGCAAAGATCAGCTTAAAAATCTGACGCTGCTCGGGCGTCTTGGCCAAATCCATAATCAACGGCACGTCGGGCAGGTCCGGATGCTTGGACAGCGACATCTGCACCAGCACGATGATCTTTTTGCTGGCGATCCAGTCCTTCCGCGTCGTCACGATGCTCGACCACGACCAGCCGCAGCGGCCTTGGACCTCGCCGCGCTCGAGCGCCAGCGTGATGTCGTTGCCGCCCGGATAGCCGGTCACAATCTTGAATTTGGTGCCGAGTACCGAGTTCATGAGCGCCGGAAACTGGTAAGTATCGTCGCCAACGCCGGTCGAGCCGATGGTCAGGGGCTTGGTCAGCACGTCCTCGAAGCGCGTGATGCCGGACGATTGCAGCGCGACGCAGACGCTGACTTCGTTATTGGCGCTGCCGATCCAGGAAAATTTCGAGGCATCGAATTGCGCGTTTTTCTCGTTGAGCAGCGGATCGAAGGCCGCGCCGCGGCTGATGGCGCCGATCACGGTACCATCGCGCGGGGCCGCAGCATAAAGGTAGTTGGCCAAGCGCAGGCTGGCGGCGCCTTCCATGTTCTTCGGCACGATGGTCGGGTGGCCGGGGATATGATCGCCGAGATGACGGGCGAGCAGCCGCGCGTAAAGGTCATAGCCGCCGCCGACGCTATAGCCGATCTCGAGATCGATCGATTTGCCCGCATAGAACTCCGCGGCGCTCTGCGCCTTGGCGCTGGAAACGGCCAGCGCCGCGAATGCCGCCAAGACTACGATCAAGGCCACTATGGTGGTACCAAGGCGGCCGATCGGCAGTTTCGCTCTTAACTTCATCGCATTTCCTCCCCCTTTAAAGCTTTCCGCGATCCTAGCGGGTCCGATCCGCGCCACCAACGTGGCGGCAGGTCGCGACATTGCGCCTCTAGCGGAAATTTCGTAATGACCGGCGCTCAGGAGTGACGAATGACCGGAATGCTGGAACACGAAACGCCCGGACTTGGCCACAACAAGCCGTCGCCGGAAGACGCCGACGAGATCAAGCACGGCAAATGGGATCGCTGGGCCAAGAAGCGCACTTTCGTACGCGCGCTGGAGGGCACCTACAGCCACCTCTACAAAAAGCTTCTGGAAGAGCCGCGGGTCTATTCCTCCAAGGACCATCCCTGGAAGGGGGGCCCGGCGATGTACGGCAAGCACATCATCTCACCGCAAGCGGTCAGCGTCGTGCAGTCGATCGAGTCGCATATCGAATGCTATGCGCCGCTCAATGCCGGACAGAAACATGGCCACCTCAACAGCGCGGTGTTTTACGTGCTCAAGGGCCACGGTCATGACGTCCATGACGGCCGCTACATGAAATGGGAGGCGGGCGACGTGATGCTGGTCGAGAATGGCTGCGTTCACCAGCATTTCAACGACGACGAAAAGGAATCGTGCATCCTCTTGGTGTTCAAGGCCAAGCCGCTGTTCCTGTTCATGCACCTGTTGTTTCAGAAGATGGTCGAATGGCCGACCGACAAGCTGCCGCCCGGCGTGACGGAATTCAATCCGCCGACGGAAATTTGAGCGCGAGGCGATCATGGCGTTGTTTGAAGACAAGGCTGCCGCGCTGTCCGGCGACAATTCCGCGGCGTTCCTCGCCGAGGCGATGGTCGAGTCGGAAAAATTCCGCGAGCACTATGCGACGCTGCCCAACGTCATCAAGGCCAAGGACATGCCGTGGGAGCGCTCGCCCGATGGCCTGATCAAGCATCTGGTCAATCAGAAAATGCAGACGCGCGAGTGCTGCATCGAAGCCTATATGCAGTTCCTCAAGGACGGCGAGCGCTCCGGCAAGCACCGCCACATGTGGGAGGAATTGTTCTTCGTGGTCGAGGGCTCCGGGTATGATCTGCACTGGGATCTGAAGTGGGACTGCCTCGAAGCGTTCGAATGGGAATGGGCCGCCGAGCCGAGGAAATTCGAATGGGCCGTCGGCGACTACGTCTACATCCCGCCGTTCACCATGCACCAGCACTTTGCCAAGCCCGGCGAAGAGTGCCGCATCATCGTGATGTCGAACCGCATCGTCAAAGACATGGGCTTCGACTGGTATGATCAGGTCGAGCGCGCGCCGGGGTTCTAGGTCTCGTCCAGCGGCAGCGAGAAACAGGGGGCAATGGACGAGGTAGCCGCAGATGGCCGTGTGCCCGGATTGGCGCGGATGCCGCCGCGGTCCGCGAGCCGCCTGTCGATGCGTGGCTATCTTTTCGTCATGGTCGTCGCCATCGTGGTGCCGGTGCTGGCGTTCGCAGCGCTGCTGTTCTCGCGCTATTTCGATTCCCAGATCGCGCGGATCGACCAGCAGCTGCAGACCGACGCCCGCGATCTTTCGCTCGACATCGATCGCGATCTGCAGGCCAAGGTCGTAACACTGGAAACGCTGGCCACTTCCGGCTCGGTGGACGCTCACGATTATGCTCGCTTTTACCAGCGCGCGTTGCGCATGAAGGACCTTACCGGCGTCGATCTCGTCTTGCGCGCTCTGGATGGCCAGCAACTCGTCAACACGCGCGAGCCGTTCGGCACGCCGCTGCCGCGGGACCCGTCTGACGGCGACAAAACCATCATTGCGACCAAGAAGCCCTATGTCAGCAATTTCCTCGAAGGGGTGGTGGCGCACCGGCCCGTCTATTTCATCGGCGTGCCAGTAATCGAAGACGGTGCGGTCACGCAGCTTCTGCACATGTCGGTTGATCTTTCCGGTCTCGATCGCTTTCTGAAGGACGACATCGCGCGCGGACAGATCGCCGGCATTCTGGATCGCGACAATATTGTCCTCGCTCGCACCGAAGGCGGCGCCCAACGGCTTGGCAAGCCGGCGCTGAATGACTTCATCAGCCATCTCAAGGGTGACGAGGGCACTTGGCTCGGCGACAACACTCAGGGCTACCAAATCAGGCTCGGTTATGCGCGCTCGCGCCTGTCCGGCTGGCTGGTCTGGGTCGGCGAACCGGACGAGACGATTCAGAGCGAGCTGCGGAAAACGCTCTGGGCGTTGAGCGCGCTCGGCGCGGCGCTGACCGTTCTTACCATCGGCGCCGCCTATTTCTTCGGGCGTAGGCTGTCGGCCGCGAGCCATACGCTTGCGGCGCAAGCCAAGGCGCTCGGCCGCGGCGATACCGTGCCGGAAGCCAATATCGCCGTGCGCGAACTCAACGATGTCGGCCGGGAGCTGGTCGCTTCGGATGCCCGCCGCAGGGAGTTGGAGCGGAAGCTTATCCAAACGGCAACCCAGGAAACCGAGCGCCGCTTCCAGATGCTGGTGCAGAGCGTCACCGACTACGCAATCTACATGCTCGATCCGCAGGGCAACGTGACGAACTGGAACACCGGCGCCATGCGCATCAAGGGCTATAGCGAGAGCGAAATCGTCGGCCGCCACTTCTCCATTTTTTATACTCCGGAGGACCGCGCCGACGGCGTGCCGGCCCGCGCTTTGCTGACGGCCATCAACGAAGGCCGCTACGAAGCCGAAGGCTGGCGCGTGCGCAAGGACGGCACGCGTTTCTGGGCCAGCGTCGTTATCGATCGCATTGAGGATTCCAACGGCAAGCTGCTCGGCCTGGCCAAGATCACCCGCGACATCACCGAGCGGCGCGAAGCGCAGCAGCGCCTGGAGGCGGCGCGCGAGCAGCTCTATCAATCGCAAAAGATGGACGCAGTCGGCCAGCTCACCGGCGGCGTGGCGCACGACTTCAATAATCTTTTGACCATCATCATCGGCAATCTCGACAACGCCAAACGGACCATCGATAACTGGCAGGACGGCGCCAGAGAGCGATTGCGCCGCGCCGTCGACATGGCGCTGGTCGGCGCCAACCGCGCCGCAGTTTTGACCGGCCACCTGCTGGCATTTTCGCGCCGCCAGCCGCTCGAACCGAAGCTATTGGACGTCAATCGGCTGCTCAGCCACCTTTCCGCATTCTTGACACCCTCGCTCGGCGAGGCGGTGCAGCTCGAAGTGGTCGGCGCCGGCGGCGTTTGGCCGGTCGAAGCGGACGCGGTGCAGCTGGAAACCGCCATTCTCAATCTCACGGTCAACGCGCGGGATGCGATGCCGCAAGGCGGCCGCCTGACCATCGAGGCCAGCAACGTCTTGCTCGACGAATCCTATTGCGCCGACAACGCCGAGGTGCGGCCGGGTCAATACGTGTTGATTGCGGTGTCCGACGAGGGCGTGGGGATGAGGGAGGAGGTCGCCACGCGCGCCTTCGAGCCGTTCTTCACAACCAAAGAGACCGGCCAGGGCACCGGCCTCGGCCTGAGCCAAGTCTATGGTTTCGTCAAGCAATCGGGCGGCCACGTCAAAATCTACAGCGAGCCCGGCCAGGGCACCACGGTCCGGGTCTACCTGCCGCGCGCGCGGGACGACAAGAAGAGGGTCGGCGAGATTCCGGTTCAGCGCGCCACGCTGCCGTCCGCCTACGGCAAGGAAACCATTCTGGTCGTCGAAGACGACGCCGACGTTCGCGCCTTCATTTGCGGGACGCTGGAAGAATTGAAATACACGGTGTTGCAGGCGCACGACGCCGCCTCGGCGCTGCAGGTGCTGGAGCGGGAGAGCAAGATCGATCTGCTCCTGACCGATGTGATCCTGCCGGGGCCGAACGGCCGTGAATTGGCGAACGCCGTACT
Organism: uncultured Alphaproteobacteria bacterium; assembly: GCA_963784325.1. Lineage (GTDB taxonomy): Bacteria > Pseudomonadota > Alphaproteobacteria > Rhizobiales > Xanthobacteraceae > BOG-931. Next base: position 199,279 of record CAWARC010000021.1, read on the forward strand.
GGCGCAACGGCCGGGGCTTAAGGTCCTATTCATGACGGGCTATTCGCGCAACGCCATCGTCCATCAGGGCCGGCTCGACGAGGGCGTCCAGCTCATTCAAAAGCCGCTGACGCAGGATTCGCTGGCCGCCAAGGTGCGCGCCGTTCTCGATCTGCCGTCAACCCAGCTGGGATAGCGGAGCGGTGTGCCTTTCACCTTGATTCTGCTGCTGTTTTTGTCTTCCACACAGCGCCATGCTACCGCGCCATGGCGCTGCGGGTTTGTGTCGTCGCCAATCGGTCTGTCACCGTCTAGACTGCGAAAGGAAATGGGCTACCCGATCGCATAGGCGAACGGTAAAAGAGCCGGCGGGCGACGAACGGCGGGAAAAGCAATCACATGTCTCTGTCCCTGATGACGACGCGCCGCTTCACGCCGTTGTTCTGGTGCCAGTTCTTTGCGGCATTCGGTGACAATTTTCTCAAGACGGCGCTGGTTTTCGTCATCTTGTTCGAGGTGTCCGGCGCCAATTCGGCCGTCTTGATCACGCTCGCCGGCGCCACGCTGATTGCCCCGTTCTTTTTTCTCTCCGGGCTCGGCGGCGAATTGGCTGACCGTTACGACAAGGCCTGGGTCGCGCAACGCATCAAGCTCACCGAGATCGGCGCTGCGATTGTCGGCGTCGCCGGCTTCGCGTTTCATTCGCTCAGCTTGCTGTTTCTCGCGGTGTTCATGTTCGGCACGCTGGCTTCACTGTTCGGTCCGATCAAATACGGCATCCTGCCCGATCTCTTGAAGCGCCGCGAGCTTCCTTCCGGCAATGCGCTGATCGAAGCCGGCACCTTCCTTGCCATTCTGCTCGGCACCATCGTTGCCGGCATTGCCGCCAACGGCAACAGCAGCCCGATCCACTTCGCCTGGCTGATGATATTGACTGCGCTGGCGAGCTGGTGCTCGAGCCTGTTCATTCCCCACACGCCGGAGGCGGCGCCGGATCTGCGCATCAACGGCAACATCCTTGCCTCGACCGGATCGCTCATCAAGCTGGTGCGCGCCGACCCGCGGCTGTGGTGGGGCGCGATCGTGGCGAGCTGGTTCTGGCTCGTCGGCGCGCTGGTCCTTTCTTTGCTGCCGCCGCTTGTTTCTTTCAACATCGGCGGCAGCGAACAGGTCGTCACGCTGTTCCTCACCATCTTCTCCGTGTCGGTCGGCATCGGCTCCGGTCTTGCCGCCTGGCTCGCCGCCGGGCGCATCGTGCTGCTGCCGACCGTGGTTGCCACCGTGCTGCTGGGCCTGTTTTCGCTCGATCTCGGCTGGACCGCGTCCGCGGTAATGCCGGCGACAAGCCCGCTGAGCATTGCCGGCTATTTCGCCGCGCCGCACAGCATCCACCTTGCCGTCGATCTTGCCGGCCTGGCGATCGCCGGCGGCCTCTTCATCGTGCCGGTGTTCACCGCGATTCAGGTCTGGGCCGGCACCGATCGGCGCGCCCGTGTCGTTGCGGCGGTCAACGTGCTCAATGCTGCTTTCATGGTCGTCGGCGCCATCGTGCTCGCGCTTCTGCAAAAGCTCGGCCTAAGCACGCCGCTTCTTTTCGCGCTTATCGGCGCCGCCGACCTCGCTGTCGCCGTCGCCATCGGGCAGACCATGCCAGCGGGATGGCTGAACGATTTTCTCTCGATCGTGTTCCGCGCCTTCTTCCGGCTCGAGGTCAAAGGCCTGGAGAACGTCGACAAAGCCGGCCGCAATGCCATCATCGCGCTCAATCACGTCAGTTTCCTCGATGCGCCGCTGGCGGTGTCGATCCTGCCGAAGCGTCCCGTCTTCGCCATCGACGTGGCGATGTCGAAGCACTGGTGGATCCAGCCGTTCCTCAAATTCGTGCGCACCATGGCGCTCGATCCGCTGCGGCCGTTCTCGGTGCGCGATCTCATCAACGCGGTGCGCGACGGAAATATGCTGGTGATCTTTCCCGAAGGCCGCATCACCGTCACCGGCAGCCTGATGAAGGTTTACGACGGCGCGGCGATGATCGCCGACAAATCGGACGCCATGGTGGTGCCGGTCCGCATCGAGGGGCCGGAGGCGACGATCTTCAGCCGGCTGAAGAGCAGCCAAGTGCGCCGCCGGCTGTTTCCAAAAATCACTGTCACGGTGTTGGAGCCGGTGAAATTCCAGGTCGACCCGCAGCTCAAAGGCCGCAAGCGCAGGCAGGCCGCTGGCGCCGCGCTCTACACCATCATGTCGGACTTGATCTATCGCACCACGCCGACCGATCGCACCGTGGTCGAAGAGCTGGTCGAGGCGGCCAAGCTGCACGGCCCGAATTGGCTCGCCATCGAGGATCCGGTGAGCGGCCAGCTGACCTATAAGCGGCTGCTGGCGGCGGTGTCGATCCTCGGCCGCAAGCTGATGCCGCTGACGGGCGAAGGCCGCGCGCTCGGCGTGATGCTGCCGACCTCCAATGCCGGCGTGGTCACCATGCTCGCGGTAGCGTCGGCCGGGCGGGTGCCGGCCATGATCAATTTCTCCTCCGGCGCCACCAATATTCTCGCCGCCTGCCGCGCCGCGGAAGTCGACACGATTCTGACATCGCGCACTTTCGTCGAGAAGGGCCGTTTCGATCATCTGATGGCGCAGCTGGAGAAGCAGCTGCGCATCGTCTACCTGGAGGACGTGCGCGCGACCATCGGCCGGCTCGACAAGCTGCGCGGCTTGTTGAACTGGAGCAAGCCGCTTGTTCCGCGCAAGCCCGACGATTGGGCGGTGATCCTGTTCACCTCCGGCACCGAAGGCCTGCCCAAGGGCGTGGTGCTGTCGCACCGCAATATACTGACCAATGTCGCGCAATGCGCCGCGCGCATCGATTTCGGCCGCGAGGACAAATTGTTCAACGCAATGCCAATCTTTCACTCCTTCGGCTTTACCGGCGGCGTGGTGCTGCCGCTGATTTCGGGCGTGCCGATCTATCTCTATCCGTCACCGCTGCATTATCGCACCGTGCCGGAACTGGTTTACGGCACTTGCGCCACGGTGATATTCGGCACCGATACCTTCCTCAACGGCTATGCGCGCATGGCGAACCCTTACGACTTCCGTTCGCTGCGCTACATCATCGCCGGCGCCGAGCCGGTGAAGGAATCGACGCGGCGCGTCTATCTGGAAAAATTCGGCTTGCGCATTCTCGAAGGCTACGGCGTCACCGAGTGTTCGCCGGTGATGGCGCTCAACACGCCGATGTTCAACAAGTTCGGCACCGTCGGCCGGCTCTTGCCCGGCCTGGAAGCGAAGCTGGAAAAGGTCGAGGGCGTCGAGGACGGCGGCCGGCTTTATGTCAGAGGGCCGAACGTCATGCTCGGCTATCTGCGCGCCGACCGGCCCGGCGTGCTCGAGCCGCCGCCGGAAGGTTGGCACGATACCGGCGATATCGTCGCCCTCGACGATCAGGGCTTTGTCGCCATCAAGGGCCGCGCCAAGCGCTTCGCCAAGGTCGGCGGCGAGATGGTCTCGCTCGCCGCGGTCGAAATGCTGGCCGCGGAGCTGTGGCCAAACTACACAACGGCGGTAACGGCGGTCGCGGACGCGCGTAAGGGCGAGCGGCTGATCATGGTCACCGACAAGCACGGCGCCGCCCGCGCCGATTTCATCGCCTATGCGCGAGGAAAGCACGCCTCCGAGCTGATGTTCCCGGCCGAAATCCTCATCCTCGACAAATTGCCGATGCTCGGCTCCGGCAAGGTCGATCAATTGGCGATCGACAAATTCGTTCGCGAGCAGGCGGCGGCGAAAGCGGCCGCGGCGGAGTGAACGTCCCGTCGCGCAAGCCAGGCTAGTCGCGTTTGCCATTGCGTTTTCTGCTGCGTCGAGCAGCGCTTCGTTCCGCGAAACGCAGGGTAGCGCCGGCCGTCCCGAGTATTTTTACGTATCGATTTTTATCCGCCTTGTTTGATGAATTTCCTCAAGCGGTCGGCAATCACGTTACCGTCGAGGCGATACGTATTACCGAGCGTGACGTAATTCTTAACATCTGCGCATCCAGATGAAGTGATGATCGCGGAGGAACGTCATGCGCGGTAAGCTGCTTCTGCAACGCTTCGCTTGTTTGACAATCACGTGTTTCGCATTTGCGGGAGCGAATGGAGCCGCGACGGCAGAGGATCTGCCCTCGTATATGCAGCCCATTGCCGGACACACAGCCTCCAGCCCAGCCGAGACGGCAACGAAAGACGTGCTCGCGCTCAATATCGGCATGTTCGAACTCTACGGCGATGCGTCCAAAATCTTCCAAAGCAATATTCTCAGTCAGCACCCCGTCATCCTTGGCTTGTTTTCCGGCGACGGCGGCAAGTTCATTCTTTATCGGCCGGGCCAGGCGCCGCTCGACGCGCCGCCGGTGCCGGTCGTTTATCAGCTGCTGAAATCCATCGGCCACAGCACGATGGCGCTGGCCGAAGTGGTGGGGCCGTATCTGAACAATCCCGACGACCACGCCTGGCGCGGCTCGATGCTCGCCTATCGCAGCCGGATGAAGTCGGCGCTCGATGGCCTCGACGCGACGCCGATGCCCGTGGAATGGCGGGACAATAACCGGGCCATTCTGCAGAACAACATCGCGTTCATGGACGACTGCGTGACCAAAAACGCGATCTCCTTTGCCGCGCTGAAAGCGTTCTCCGACAAACAGGCTCCGTTCTTGAAGCTCGATGTCACCTGGGCGGCGCAGACCCAGGTGGCGCATTGGATGACTGTGATCTCGGATTGGAAGAGCATGCTCGGCGCCGATTGGGACAAGACTTACGCCGCCAGCAACACGATCTATGTCGCGCGGCAGAACAATGTGCTGTTCAGCGTTTTGGCGCAGTTCTTCGGCCCGGATGCCGTCAACGACCGCCTGCTGCTGATCGAGACGGTGTCGTTCACCACCACGCCTGCCGACATGCTCGACTCGCTGACTCGCATCATTGCCGATCGCTCCGTCGGTGCGATGTTCTTCGGCAATTATCATCTGATGGACTACGAATTGATGGGCGGCGACGCCCGCACCGCGATCGTCGCGGAAGATACCAAGCGTGAAATGACGCCGTTTCTGCCGCCGGCCGTGCCGTTCGGCTCCAAGCAATGGCCGACTCTGATCACGCCAGGACCCGGGCCGGCGTCGATTGCCGATCTTCAACTGAAGTAACGACTCATGGGCATTTCGCGGCGCGAGCTTGTCAAACTGGCAACGGCGAGCGGTATTGCGCTCAGTTTTTCGCGCGCCGCGTTTGCCGAGAGTCCCGCTTTCGATACACGCGAGACATTGCCGGGAAACCACAACTGGAATCCCGCCGCGACGGGCGCGGGACGCATTGACGGCCCGGCCAAGGTCACAGGGTCCAAGGTTTACGCCTCGGATTTTCGCGCCGCCGATCTTCCCGGTTGGCCACCGAATACCTCGCACGCTTTATTGATCCGCGCGACTGACGCGACGCATGTCTTCACCGGCGTCGATCTTTCGCGATTGAGCGGTGCGCTCAAACCATTGCGCGTGGTGACGGCGGCCGATCTTGCCGGCGCCGGCATCCGGGTGCCCGCCTTCTTTGCGGGCGACCTGTTCTGTCCCACCGGCAAAACGCCGCTCTATCTCGGCCAGCCGCTGGTGATGCTGTTCTTCGAGCAGTTCGACGCCTTCGATCAGGCCCGCCTGGCATTGCGTGATCCTTCTTGCGTGGCCTATGGCGACGAAACCGGACCGGTCGCGATTGCGCCTTACGGCTCGCATCGTTTCGTCCGGGTTGCCGGCGCTACTCCGGAGGCGCCGGACGTTTATTCGCCGTTCCTCGCCGGTTGGACCGTGCCGCGCAGTTTCGCCAATGGCGAGGTTCCAATTTGGGCGCCGGCCGATCAGAGCGGCCCGGCGGACGCGCAGGCCTCGTATTACGGCGAACAAATCCGCGCCGGACTTGCCGCGGACAATCCGGGCCTTCTGGTGCTCGACCGCAAATTCGAGACGCAGTCCGTCGACCCGATGTTTCTCGAGCCTGAAAGCGGGCTCGGCTGGTACAATACGCAAGCCAAAACGCTTGAGCTCGTGCTGGGCATGCAGTCGCCTTACGAGGCGGCTGAGGCGATTGCCTATATGCTTGGCGACACGCGGGCTCTTTTCAAGCCGGCGCACATCAAGACCCTGTTTGCCTATATGGGCGGCGGATTCGGCGGGCGCGATCATTCGATCATGCCGCTTTACATCGCGCTGGCTGGGATGTTCTTTCCCGATCGGCCCGTGCGGCTCGCGATCAACCGCTACGAACAATTTCAAAGCGGCATCAAGCGGCACGCCTTCAAGATCCACACGCGGATCGGCATCGATCGCACGACCGGCAAGATCAGCGGCTTCGCCGCCGATCATGTGCTGGATGGCGGTGGCCTTGCCAATTATTCAAACACCGTTTCGACCGTCAGCGCCATCGCGGCTCTCGGCGTCTACGACGTTCCTAAAGTCGATATCGCCACGATCGCGCTGCATTCGCGCGGCGTTACCGCGGGATCGATGCGCGGTTACGGCACGCTGCAAACGATGACGGCACTGGAGGTTCTGATCGATGAGGCGGCGGCGGCGCTGCCGCTCGACCCGATCGAGTTTCGGCGGCGCAACGCGCTCAAGGGCGGCGGCAGGATCGTGACCGGAAACACCTACAGTGTCTCCGTCCGCACGCCGGAGCTCCTGGACAAGGTCGAGCAGCACCCGATCTGGCAACAACGCACAGAGGAGAAGGCGCGCGGGCAGCAGGGCGGCTTCGCCGTCGGTACCGGCGTCGCCTGCGCCACCAAGAATTACGGTGGCGGCGCGGACTGCGCGCAGAGCGCAGTGGAAATCGATGCGCAGGGCCGGATCGCCATCCACAGCGATCATGTCGATATGGGCAACGGCATCGGCACGGCACTCGCGAACCGGGTGGCGGCCCATCTGGGCGGCGTGGCCGATGAAGTCACGGTGCACGATGTCAATGCCTATGGCCCGCTTGCGCTCGTCACCTCAGGAAACTCCTACACCATGGACCAGGCGACCCAGGACGCCGCGGCCAAAAATCCGCGCTGGGTGCCGGCGATCAGCACCGCCACCTTCGCCTCGAACGGCGCCCATGTCGGCACGCAGGCGGCGGCCGAGGCCGCGCGCGTCATATTCCGCTTCGGCCTATGGCCGGCAGCGCTCGACCTGTGGGGTATTGCGCCAACCCATGCCACAGCCAGGCAGTGGCAGGCGGCGCGCTGGAAGGACGGCAACCTGCTGATGCCGGGCTTGGCGCCGCTGGCGTTGCCCGCGATCGCCGCCAAAGCCCATGCGCGTCATGACGTGACGGGAGCCATGGCGCACGCCTTCTCGCGCTGGGGGTGGTCGCGAGCGGGTTTCCCGATCGCCGGACAGACATGGAGCGCCGACATCGATGCGCTGGCCGTGCGCAAGGGCAGCGGCAAATACGCATGCCTCGATCGGTCGAGCGTGAAATTTCCGCCGACCGCGAACAACCGGTCCGGCCCCGTCTACACCGCTGCGTGCGCCAGCTTGGTCCGCGTCGAGATCGAGCGCGCCACCGGCCTACTACGCATCGCCAAAGGCTACAGCGTCTTCGAATGCGGCAATGCGCTGGTGCCGGAAATCGTCGTCGGCCAGGCGCAAGGCGGCTTCGCCATGGGCGTGGGCTACGCGTTGCTCGAAAAGCTGCCGCTCTACGAGGACGGGCCCGGTAATGGAAAGTGGAACCTCGGCCGCTACGTAGTCGCCCGCGCCACGGACCTGCCGCTGAACGGGATCGAGATCGAAGTGCTGCCGCCGCTCGAACCGACCGAGCCGCCAAAGGGCATAGCCGAAATCGTGATGATCCCGATCGTTCCGGCGATCGTGAACGCGATTTACGACGCCACCGGTCATCGCTTCCAATCCTTGCCGGTCACCCAGGCCATGATCAAAGGAGTGCTCTCGTGACCAAGCTGAGCATCACGATCAATGGCAAAGCCTATGGACCGTTCGACGTTCGCGACGAATTGTCGATGAACGATTTCCTGCGGGAATATCTGGGAATGACCGGCACAAAATTCGGTTGCGGGCTGGCGCAGTGCCTCAGCTGTGCGGTGATCGTCGACGATCCCGACGGCACCAGCCACACCAGCCCGACCTGCATCGTGCCGGCCGCAAGCTTCGCCGGAAAATCGATCCGCACCGTCGAGGGCCACGCGCAGAACGGCCAACTCTCCGTGCTGCAAAAGGCTTTCGTGGAACACTTCTCGTTTCAGTGCGGCTACTGCACTCCGGGTTTTTTGAACGAAGGCCAGGTGCTGCTGGAGCGCCTGGCGAAAACGCCGGTGACGCGCGCCGAACTCGACACGACGATCCGCGATGCTCTCAACGGCCATCTTTGCCGCTGCACCGGCTACGTCAAATACCACGAAGCCGTGCGTGACGTTATTCTTGCCGATCCGAACCGGTACCTGAGCTAGCAAGCCCACGCGGCCGCTGTCGCGTTGCAGGAGAGACCGATCATGACTGGAGCCAAGCGCGTCGCGTTGCTTGCTGCGCTGATGATGGCGCTCGGCGTGCCGCTCTTGACGGAGGTTTACTCCGCGGAGCCGCCGGCCGCGCTGGCGACGCCGCAGAGCTTTGACGGGATCAGCGACACTGCGGCGCGATCGGCGGCGCTGTTCACCGAAGCCGGCAAGGTGCTGACATCGCCGCGCTGTGTGAATTGCCACCCGGCCGGCGATCGGCCGCTCCAAGGTGAAACAGACAGGCTGCACCAGCCGCCGGTCGCGCGTGGCCCCGACGGTTTCGGCACCGCGTCGATGCGCTGCGCCAGTTGCCACGGCAACGCCAATTACGACGCCGCGGGCATGCCCGGCCATCCGCACTGGCATCTGGCACCCCGAGAGATGGCTTGGCAGGGCAAGACGGTCGGCGAAATTTGCGCACAGATCAAAGATCCGGCGCGCAATGGCGGCCGTTCGCTCCAGCAGATTTTGACGCATATGGCCACCGACACGCTGGTCGGCTGGGCCTGGGCGCCCGGCTTCGGCCGCAAACCGGCGCCTGGCACGCAACAGGAACTCGGCGCGCTGATCGCGGCATGGATAAATACTGGAGCGGTGTGTCCGACGTAAAACGTCGTCGGCGCACAAGGATCGCCAAGGGCAAGTCTCCGAAAGCGCGCATCGGCAAAAGTGGCGAGGAACCAGAAACGGCAACTCGAGTTCCAATAAGGCAACAACCCTCTTTGCCTTCACCGCTGAATGAGCCTGGACATGGCAAATCGAATGGCGGTACGATGCGCCACCACTTCTCTAAATTTGACTCGAAAGTAGGGAGGTCTCGACTATGTCGCGCGCGAAGCCAACTGCGAAGCGAAAGCGTCTGAGCAAGGCCGTACCGATGGCGGGTATCGCCGGTGTGTCTTTGGCTGTGGCGGGCAGTGCGTCCGCACTCCCGGCGCCGACGGCTGACGTTCCGTCGCAAGCCACTCCACTGAGTCACGAAATTACTCTCGGTGACGAGGAACTCTCCGACGTCAGCTTGGGCACGTTCTACGTATTCGGCAACGAAAACGCGGCACCCGAGCGCGGCGTGCAAACTGCTTATCGTGGCTGCGGCGGCTGCAGAGGCTGTCGAGGTTGCGGTCGAGGCTGTGGTGGCTGTCACCGAGGCTGTGGCGGGTGCCACGGATGCTGGGGCGGCTGCGGCTGCGGCTGCTGTTTGTCATGGGGCGGTTGCCGCATCTGCTAGACTTGATCGCCTTTCGCTTTCGGCGAGAAATTCCAATCACGATGGCCGGGCTTGGCCCGGCCAATTGTGTTTTGTCCGTGACGCTGCCGACACGACGCCCGGGTCGAGCCGGTGTATGGTGGTGAGAATGATTGGCCGGGCTTATCAGTAAAGCGCACGTGTGCGGGCTGGTGCCATACTCATGGCATCCGGATAATATGCGTTGCACCGGCAGTCCGGTATTTTCGTAAAGTGTATATGCTGACGACATGACAGGCGATCACGCGGCAAGTTTTACGCAGCACAGCAGCAAAGATATTCCGCAGTTCGCGCCGAATTTCACCGTCTATGTGCTGCCCCCCGATGTGGTGTGCCTCTACTCCGAAAACCGGAAGTTTTTTCTTCACGGCGAACTTTACTGTGCGCTCGCCGTCGCCATAGCTGAAGGCGGCAAGAGCTTTCGCGAACTGGCTCGCGCGCTGGAGCAGCGTTTTCCATCCGACAAAATCCAAGAGGCGCTGAAACGACTGATCGACCGTCGTTACGTCGTCCGCGCGTCGCGCTCTTCCGCCGGCGTCGCGGCGGCCTATTGGGCGAGCCTTGGTTTGTCGCCGGAGAGCGCGGAGAAAGCCCTGCAGAAATGCCGTGTGCGCGTTCAGGCGATCGATGTGCAGGGCGCGACTGAACTCGCCGAGGCCTTGACTGGGCTCGGCGTTCGGGTGGTGAAGCGCTCCGCCGATCTGACGGTGACCTTGGTGAACGATTATCTCGACGGGCGGCTGGCCGAATTGAATCGGCAGCATTTGTCCGATCGCACGCCTTGGCTGCTCGCCCAACCGTCGGGCATTTTTCCTCTCGTAGGGCCGGTGTTCAGTCCAGGCCAGAGCGCCTGTTGGATGTGTCTTGCCGATCGCATGAAACGGAACCGCGAGATCAAAGCACTGCTCGAACGCGGCGAGGCCCGCTGTGTCGCGGTTTCGCCCCTCGTCCGGCAATCGATCGGACAGAGCGCCATCGGGCTTGCATCCCTCGAGATCGCAAAGGCGATCGCCACCGATTTTCGTACGGAATTACGCGATCACATCATCAGCCTCGACCTGTCGGGCTCGATCATCGCGAAACATCACGTTGCCGCCCGTCCGCAATGTCCGGCCTGCGGCCGCAAGAATTTGCTCAACCCGCGCCGTGCACCGAAACCGATCGAACTCGCCGCCGGCGGCAAGCTGATCATGACGAGCGGCGGATACCGGACCCTTTCATCGCGCGCCACGGTGGCCCGTTTCCGCAAATATGTGAGCCCTCTTACCGGTGTGGTCTCGCGTCTCGAACGTATCGAAGCCGATTTGCCGTTGAACACCAACTTTCACGCCACGCACAATTTTTCGCCGCCGGCGGAGACGGTCAACGACCTTCGGGCGGGACTGGGCGGTGGCAGCTTCGGCAAGGGCAGTACGGCCGAGCAGGGTGAAGCCAGCGCGCTGATGGAGGCGATCGAGCGTTATTCCGGGATTTTTCAGGGCGACGAGATCAGAGCGATGCGGCGGTTCACGGATTTCGCTTCCGGCGAGGTCATAGTTCCGAACAAGATCCTTTTGTTCAGCGATGCGCAATACCGGCAGCGCCAGGCGCCGATGCCCGACTCCGACCATATGCCGACGCCGGCTCCGTTCGATCGTTCGGGCGAGATCGAATGGTCGCCGGTTTGGTCGCTGCGTGACCAGCGCTTCAAATACCTTCCGACCACGCTGTTGTATTTTTTCTACCGCGGACCCGCCGCCCAGCTGGCGGATTCCAACGGCTGCGCGGCCGGCAACACGCTTGAGGAAGCGATCGTCCAGGGATTCCTTGAGCTGGTGGAACGGGATGCCTATGCAATCTGGTGGTACAACCGCGTGCAACGGCCGCAGGTGGATCTTGCTCAGTTCGGAGATTCCTACGTCCACGACCTGCAAAACCAGCTGGCCGAAAGCGGGCGCCGGCTTTGGGTGCTCGACGTCACCAGCGATCTCGGTATTCCGACCTTCGTGGCGGTGACACATTGGATGCAAAACGGACAGGAAAATATCGAGTTCGGTTCCGGCGCGCATTTCGATCCGCGGATAGCGCTGTTGCGGGCGCTGACGGAGCTGAACCAGTTTCTGTCTATTGGTCTGATGGGCGGTGGCAGTGGCGAGAAATCAAGCCTCGACGGCACCACGCCGTTGCGCCTGCGCGATTATCCCTATCTGACGCCAGGCGGAGATTCGCCGGTCCATCACGGCGCCGGCCTGAAGTTCGATCAGCTCGACGCCCGCGGGCAGGTGACCGCCTGCGTAGCGCTTGCCAAGCGGGCCGGCCTCGATTTCCTCGTGCTCGATCAGACGCGTGCCGACATCGAGGTTCCGGTCGTCAGGGTGGTCGTTCCAGGACTGCGTCATTTCTATCGCCGTTTCGCGCCTGGCCGGCTTTACGATGTTCCGGTTAAGCTCGGCTGGCGAGACCGGCCACTTACGGAAAACGAGCTCAATCCGGCTCACCCCCATACCTGAGGTCATCCCGGCCGTGCGCGCGTCCGGAATAAAAGAACGACGGCGGGCTGTGCGGCCGGCCATCTCCGCACGGCTCAACCGCCACGTGACGCTCGAAGCGCAGGCGGACGGAAAAATCGCCGCCTGTTTCGGTGGCGGTTCGGTCAGCATGGGAATCTTCAGCGCCGGCACCGCCAAGCGCGTGCAGGAGTTGCGCCAAGGTCTGCCCCTTGCGTCGCTCGCGTCCGGCAACCGAAACAGCGACAAAGAGATTGATCTGTTGGTCCGGCGATTGGCCAGGCACGGTCTGTTGGAGTACCGCCTCCCGGGCTCGCAGAACGACGAGGACCAAGTCGTCATCGAACCGCAGCTTGCCGATTATTGGCCGCAAGCGCCACAGCTTGGCGAAGCCGACGTTATCGTGCTGTCGCGATTTGCCTATATGCGCCGGCGCGGCAGCGAGCTGGTGCTGGAATCGCCGCGCGCGAGCGCATTGTTTAGAATTTGCGATCCGGGCATTGCGGCGGCAATCGCCATCCTGGCTACACCACAGTCCATCAAGCAGCTGCGTCGGCAAAAAGATTTTCCTGGATTAGAGCTCCTCGCTCTGCTGGTGGATTGCCAAATCCTCTTCAAGATCGCCGCCGCCGGCAGCGCCGGGCTGCGACCGGAAGAGGGTGACGATAATCTCGTTCTTTGGGACTTTCACGATCTGCTGTTCCACACCCGCAGCACCGAAGGACGGCACGCCAACCCGCTGGGCGGCGTTTATCCCTATGCGGGCGCCATCCCACCGCTGCCGGCGGTGCGGCCACGCTGGCCCGGCGAGAAGATCGACTTAGGCACATTCTCCGCGGCGCCTGTGCCGGCAATGTCGCCGATCGTCAAGCTCCTGCGTGATCGGCATTCGACACGCGAATTCGACGATCAAAGGCCGATTACGCTTGCCGAACTGGCGCGGTTTCTCGACAGCGCCGCGCGGGTGCTGTCGACATCGAGCATTCCGGCCGACGCCGGTGACGGTCCGATGGTCGACTATGCCATGCGGCCCTATCCCTCGGCGGGCGCGGAATACGCGCTCGAGCTCTATCTGGCCGTCGACAAGTGCGAAGGGCTTGCCCGGGGGTTCTATCATTACGACGCCGGCGAACACGCGCTGATGTTAATCGGCCCTTCTACGCAGGAGCTGGACGCGCTGTTGGCGGGAGCGGAATTTGCCATGGGCGCGGCTGGCCCGCCCCAGATCCTGATCACGATCGCCGCCCGCTTCGGGCGGGTCTCATGGAAATACAGCTCGCTCGCCTACGCCCTCATTCTCAAGGACGTCGGTGTGCTGATGCAAACGTTTTATCTGACGGCGACCGACATGGCACTCGGCGGCTGTGCGATCGGGATATCCAATATCGATCTGTTTGCGAAGATGACCGGCATCGAATTTCACGTCGAGGGTCCGGTCGGGCAGTTTGCAATCGGCCGCGGCATCAAACCGCCAGCTTCAGACTGAGGGGCGGCCCTACCAAGACCACCGCCGGTCCCGCGGCTTGGATGGATCGGGCGACGTGCGTTCGAAATATCCGATAGGCGCGCGGGCCCGCTGTCCCACCAGCGCGAACATGGCGGACTGAGGGTCCCTGCATTCGACAATCCAATTGCCTTCCAGCACTTCCATCGGCCCATTGAGGATGTCCCCGCCGCCGGCCTTTACGTGCTTTGCCGCCGCGTCGATGTCGTCGACGTTAAAGTGGTAAAGCCAGAACGGGGCCGACTGGGTAGGCGGCTTCGTGAACATGCCGCCGATCGTTTGTCCGTGGGTCGAAAACAGCCGATACGCGCCGGCCGCGTCGACGTCAGTGCCCGCATTTTGCCAGCCAAAAAGTGTGCCGTAGAAAGTGAATGCCTTCTCCCAGTCGGCGGCGAACAGTTCGTGCCAGCGGATATGGCCCGGTGCGCTGAACTCTGCGGACTGTTCGCGGCGCGGCCGCAGCCACTTGGCCAGCACAAGTGTTGCCATTTGCGGATCGCCGATGACCGAAAAGCGGCTGATATTGGGGATGTCCGTCGGCGGGACATGCACAACTCCGCCGAGTTGCTTAACCCGGGCGGACGCGGCATCGACGTCGTCGACGCTGACATATCCGATCCAGCCCGGCTTCACACCCGCGTTTTTTGCGTTTGCCGGCAGGCCCATCGATCCGCCGACCGAAATGCCTGCAACGGTAAACAGCGTATAGGCCATACCGGGCATAGAGGCGTCCTCGGTGCCCCAACCCACGACCTTGGCGTAGAAGGCATTGGCCGCTTCCATGTCCGTCGTTAGCAACTCGTACCAGACAAAACGGCCATGCGAACCGCTATGCGGATCGGCCACGTCTGTTCCCCGTTCCACCCGGCCCCATTGATGCCATCCTCATTTCGACCGCATCGCCAACACCCGATCGACCATGGCGCCGGCCTCGCCGAGATAATTCGCCGGATCGCAGAGTTTTGCCAACGCCGCGCGGTCGAGGTGCTTGGTGATTTCCTCGTTCTCGGCGAGCAGATCGACCAGCGGCCGTCCGGTGGCGACCACTTTGCGGCAGATGTCGTAGACGAGATCGTGGGCGTATTGGCGGCCGAGATACGGGCCAAGCCCCATCATCACCGCTTCCGACACGATCAGTCCTTTGGTCAGATCGAGATTCGACCGCATCTTCTTTTCGTCGACCTGCAGGCCGGTGAGCACGAATTCGGTCTGCGCCAGCGCGCCGGCGGCGTAGCAGAAGATTTCCGGCAGCATGATCCACTCGATCTCCCAGGGCCCGGTGGCGCGCTCGTGGTCCTCGACCATGGCGTCGAGGAGCGACGGCGGACTGCTGCCGCACCACCGAAGTGAGCGCGGTGATATAGACCGAGGAGATCGGGTTGCGCTTCTGCGGCATGGTCGACGACGAGCCGCGGCCCTCGTGGAACGGCTCGTACAACTCCTCGACTTCGGTCTGCATCATCAATTTGACGTCGAAGGCGATCTTGCCGCAGCTGCCGGTGACGAGGCCGAGGAAACAGCCGGCTTCGGCGATGTTGTCGCGCACCGTGTGCCAGGCGATCGCCGGCTGGCCGAGCTTTAATTCCTTCATCAGCTCGGCTTGCGTGGCGAGCCCCTTGCCGCCGAGCGAGGACAGCGTGCCGGCGGCGCCGCCGAACTCGCCGACCAGCACGCGGGCGCGCAATTCCGCCAGGCGCTGCTTGTGCCGCTCGAACGCGGCCAGCAAGGTCGCCATCTTGTAGCCGAAGGTGATCGGCACCGCCTGTTGCAGATTGCTGCGCCCCGCCATCGGCGTGTCGCGATATTTGCGCGCCAGCGCGGCGAGCGCGTCGGCAATGCGCCCGAGGTCGCCTTCGATCAGCGTGAGCGCCTCGCGGATTTGCATCACGGTGGCGGTGTCGGTGATGTCCTGCGTGGTCGCGCCCCAATGGCACCATTCGCCGAGCCCGTCGCGGCAAAGCGCGACGAGCTGCTGCACCACCGGCAGCACCGGATAGCCGATGCGCTCGGTCTGCGTCTTCAGCTTGGCGAAGTCGATCTCGGCGACGTTGCAATGCCGGCAGATCTCCTCGGCGGCCTCCTTCGGGATGATGCCGAGGCGCGCCTGCGCCCGCGCCAGTGCGGCCTCGAAGTCGAGATATTTCTGCACGCGGTTTTCGTCGGAAAAAACCCGCCGCATCGGCTCGGTGGTGAAGATGTCGCGGAAGACGGCGGAATCGATCAATGAGGTCGGCATAAGCTTTGGCGCTCCCGCTCGGTCATGCTTGTCATCATCCGCGCCGGCGGATGATCCGGTAAAGCGGGGCCTCGACAAGATGGCACATGCCAGGGATTACTGGATGCCCCGCCTTCGCGGGGCATGACAGGAGTAGTAGCTGTTGGTCAAGTCAGGCGATCTCAAGCTACCGCCGCGTCTGAAGGCGATCCACGAAGCCGAATATCCGCGTTTCTCCGACGCCGAGATGGCGCGGCGGCGCGCCGCCATCAAGCGCCTGCTCGACGAGACCGGGCTCGACCATCTGGTCTATTGCGGCGCCAACCGCTTCGGCTCCGCGGTGCAGTGGCTGACCGGCTGGCCGGTGACCGCCGAGGCGATCGGCGTCTTCATGCCCGGCAAGCCCGACGCCTTGTTCGTGCAGCACGTCAATCACGTGCCGCTGGCGCGGCGGCTTGCGGCGCCGGCCGAAGTCGAATGGGGCGGCGGCTCGTGCGATCGCCGGCTACGATCGCCGTGCTGGAGCATCGCGGGGCGCGCGCGGGCCGTGTCGGCGTAATCGGCCCGATGACCTTCGAGCAGCACGAAAAGCTTGCGGCGCGGTTCGGCCCGCCGGCAAATCTCAACCGCCGTTATACGCGGCTGCGCCAGATCAAGTCCGACGAGGAGCTCGATTGGCTGCGCATCGGCGCCGCCTTGACCGATCGCGGCATGATCGCGCTGCGCGACGGCCTGCGGCCGGGCTTGAGCGAACGTGATCTCGCCGATCTCGTCGAGCGGTCCTATGTGGCGCTCGGCGGCAGCAATGTCATTCATTTCTTCGGCGCGACGCCGATGGCGGCGCCGCGGCTTGCCGTGCCAACGCAATTCGTCGCCAACCGTGACGTCGCGCGCGGCGACGTCGTGGTTGCCGAGATCGCCACCGCGTTCTGGGAGCATCCCGGCCAGGTGCTGCGCAGCTTCGCCGTCGGCGCCGAGCCGACGCCGCTCTATCGCGAGCTGCACGCGGTTGCCGACGCCGCCTTCGATGCGGTCGCTGCCGTGCTCAAGGACGGTGCCCTGCCGCGCGCGGTGATCGACGCTGCCGGTGTGATCGAGCAAGCCGGTTTCACTATCATTGACGATCTGTTGCACGGCTACGGCGGCGGGTACCTGCCGCCGATTCTCGGTTCGAGCAGCCGGCCTAGCGCCAATATCCCCGACGAACCGTTTCGCGCCGGAATGACGGTCGTCATCCAGCCCAATGTGGTGACGCCTGACGGCATGGCCGGCGTGCAGACCGGTGAAATGGTTCTCATCACCGCGACCGGGATCGAGACGATTCACGCCGTGCTGCGCGGCTTCGTGCAGGTCTGATCGCGCATCTGCCGCCTGCCACCGGCGCCCTCGCCGCGCGTGCTTAACGGCATCCTACCGCCATTCGTAAAATTCGCTGGCGCGCAATGCGTCATCATCAATGAATCGTTGCCCGCGCAAAACGACAAGCGCGGCGCGGCTTGCGGCGTGCATCCGTGCCGCGGCGAACCTCGTCGCTCAAATTTCGTAAAGGATATCTCTTCACTTCGAACGACGCACGATACGCCCTGTAAAGAATACCGTTTCAAGAAATTTTTAGCATAGGGGGAGAAGCCTAAGTAACTTCACTGATTCCATACTAGCCCACGACCAATAATCCTCGCGAACAACGACGAAATTCGCTCAACGAATTCCGCTCTACGAGTTTAGGCGTCATCAGGGGACGAAGTTGCGTACCAGTACCCTCGTCATGATCGGCTTCGCAGTCCTGTTCGGACTGCTCGCGGTATTCTTGGCGCAGACCTGGCTCAACAACCAGGAAGCCGCGCGCATGAAGAGCCTCGAAGCGCAGCACAAGGCGCCGGCGCCGGAGCGCACCATCGTGGTCGCCGCGCGCCCGCTGCGGTTCGGCGAGCCCTTGACCGCGTCGGCGCTGCACGAACTGCCGTGGCTGCAGGACGCGCTGCCGGCCGGTGCATTCGGCAAGATCGCCGATCTCGTCGCGGCCAAGCGCGTCGTGCTGATGCCGATGGAGCCCAACGAAGCGGTGCTGGCCTCGAAGGTCACCGGCCCGGGAGAGCGCGCCACGCTGTCCGCGGTGCTCGATCCCGGCATGACGGCGGTGACCGTGCGCGTCAACGACGTCGAGGGCGTCGCCGGCTTCATCCTGCCCGGCGATCATGTCGACGTGATGCTGACGCGCCAGGGCGAGAAGAACTCCGCCGCCACCGATGTCGTCATCGAGAACGTGCAGGTGCTGGCGATCGATCAGCTTGCCGACGAGAAGGCCGACAAGCCCTCCGTTGTCAAGGCGGTCACGCTCGAAGTCAAAGCGACCGACGGCGAGAGAGTTGCGCTGGCCTCGACGGTCGGCACGCTGTCGCTGCTGCTGCGCAAGGCCGGCGACGTCGCCGACGAGGATTCGCGCCTCGTGACGACCGCCGATCTCGGCAAGTCGGCGACCGCAAAATCGGATTTTGTGACGGTCGTGGTGTCGCGGCCGTGGAAGAACGAGCACGCCGAGTACAGCGTTCCGGTCGAACGCGACAACGCGCATTCCGCGGCATTGTCGCGGCGGGCGCCGGTGCCGGCGAGCGACTGATCGGGGCGACGAAACAGAGCGACGTAAGATTTGTTGTTTGGGGACCAGTGAGCGGCGGGGAGGCCGACGTGAAACACCAGTACAAGAAGCAAAGCGACCTCGCGGGCGGCGGCCGGCGACATACGGACAGGAGCTTGAAGATCGGCGTGCTGTTGCGGCGCGGCTGGATCAGGGCGGTGCTTGCCGCGTCGGTCATGGCGGTGTTGCCGCCGGCCGTTCGCGCGCAGCAGAACATCGTGCTGGCCAATCCCGTTCACAGCGCGCAGGTCAGAGTGACGGTCGGCAAGACCGAGGACATCCGCACCGACCAGAACTTCGCCAATATCACGGTCGGCGATCCGGACATCGCGGACGTCAGCCCGCTCACCGATCACTCGCTGTCCATTCTCGGCAAGAAGATCGGCACCACGCGCGTCACCGTCTATGACGCCGATCACAAGCCGGTCGGCATTTTCGACATCGAAGTGTCGTATGACATTTCGCGGCTGGCGGCGGAGATCGGCCACTTCACCGGCGGCGGCATCAAGGTGTCGTCGATCAACGGCCGCATCCTGTTGAGCGGCACCTCGCCTGATGCCGCCACGCTCGACAAGGCGGTGCAGATCGCCGGCCAGTTCGGCCCGGATCCGATCAACACCGTTCAGGTCATGCAGCCGCAACAGATCGAGCTGGAGGTGCGCTTCATCGAAGTCGACCGCAATGCCGGCCGCGACCTCGGCGTGCAGTGGAATGCATTCGGCAATTCCGTGCTGGCCAATACCGGCTCCGGCCTGCCGGCGTCGCGGCTACCGATCACGCAGCCGAACGGCTCGTTCCAGCAGCCGGCGATCGCCGGCACCGGTGTCGGCGGTCCCAACGTCACGGCAAGCGCGCTGCCGATTTCGCCGGTGGTCGCCGCCGGCGTGTTGTCCGGCGCGGCGCCGTTCGGCTTTCTGGTCGGGCAGCTGACCAATAAGCTTCAGGTCGAGGTCAATGCGCTCGAATCGAAGGGCGCAGCGCGTCTCCTGGCCGAGCCGAATCTGGTGACGCTGTCGGGCGAGACCGCAAGCTTCCTCGCCGGCGGGCAAATTCCGATCCCGGAGGTCGGCGCCACCGGCACGCCGTCGTTCGGCTTCCAGCCCTACGGCGTCGGCCTGTCCTTCACCCCGACCGTGCTGCGCGACGGTGTCATCAATCTCATCGTCAAGCCGGAAGTGAGCGAGATCGACACCGCGCATGCCGTCACCGTCGCCGGCACCACGGTGCCGGCGCTCACCACCCGCAAAGCCTCGACCACGCTGGAACTGCGCGACGGTCAAAGCTTCATGCTCGGCGGCTTGCTGCAGAGCGACGGCACCAACAATATCGATCAGCTGCCGTGGCTTGGCGACATGCCGGTGCTCGGCGCTTTGTTCCGCTCGACCGACTATCAGAAGAACGAGACCGACCTCGTCATCCTGGTGACGCCGCACATCGTGCGGCCGCTGACGCCGGTCGACCCGGTGCATACGCCGTTCGACAGTTCGCTGCCGCCGAACGACGTCGACCTGTTCCTGATGGGCGACACCGAAGTCAGCCCGGAGCTGGCGCGGCTCGCCATCGGCGCGCTGAACCGGCCCTATGTCGGCCACATCCTCGACCTGCCAAGAAACGGAGGCGTCTATGTCACGGCCAAAGACTGAGCCAAGGACTGCGCGCGGCACGCCACGCGCCGCGCGGCTGATCGCGGCCGTGCTCGCCACCGCGGGCTTCGGCGGCTGGCTCGCCGGCTGCTCCAACGCGGATTTCTATCTCGATCGCCGTGACAACATCGCGTTGTCGGGCGGCGATGCGGTGGCCGGCAACACCGTCGGCCAGGTGGTCGATCCGTGGCCGCCTTACAGCGGCGACAAGAACATCGCGTTCAACGGCGAGAAGATGCAACAGGCCGTCGCCCGTTACCGCACCGGCAAGGAAATCCAACCGGAGGATCCGGAGAATTTCATGTCGACCAACCAGTCCGGTCAGACGATCAGCACCACGGTCAATAACGCCGCGCCGGCGGCCTCAACGAGCGCATCGGGGCAATGATCGACGCATCCGGAACACGAGCTTGAACGCATGCGGATAAGCCGATCTCCGAGCCCGGCGAGCCAGACGCGCGTGGTGGTGCTGACCGCCGACGCCGCGTTTGAGGATTCGGTGCGCGCGACGTTTTCGGTGGGCACCCAAATCGGCCTCGATGTCGTCAAAGGCCGGCTCGCCGAGCATGGCGATCTCGACGTCGCGGGCGCCACCGTGGTGGTCGCTGACGTTGACGCTGCCGACGAATCCGAGCTGGCGGCGCTGGAGCGTCTGATGCTGCGGATCGGCAGCTGGCCGCCGGTGGTCGCGGTCACGGCAAGCTTCGACGGCGCCGTGGCGCGCCGCCTCATGCAGGCGCGCGTTACTGATTTTCTGGTCAAGCCGGTGCCGCCGGTCGAATTGGTGCGCACCTGCGCGCGCGTCGCCAAGCCGCCGGCCAGCGCCGAGACGACGGAAGCGCAGATTTTCACCTTCCTGCCCGCCGTTGGCGGCGCCGGCGTGACCACGCTCGCGGTGCAGACCGCGATGCTGCTTTTGAACAGCGGCGCGCGCGGCAAAAGCGCCACCTGCCTGGTCGATCTCGACTTTCAGCACGGCGCCTGCGCCGATTATCTCGACATCGAGCCGCGGCTCAATTTGAGCGAGATCGAGCCGCGGCCCGAGCGGCTCGACCGCCAATTGCTCGAAGTGATGATGTCGCAGCATCCGTCCGGGCTCGCCGTGGTCGCGGCGCCGAACCGGCCGGCGGAAATGCGGCTGTTCGATCCCGACGTGGTGACGCGGCTGCTCGATCTCGTCTCCTCGCATTTCGATTACGTCGTGTTCGACATGCCGCGCACCTGGTTCTCCTGGACCGACAGCGTGCTGCTTGGCTCCGACAAGCTATTCATCGTCAGCGAGACAACGGTGCCGGGCTTGCGTCAGGCCAAGCAGCTTGTCGACGCCATCCGAGACCGGCTCGGCGATGGGCCGCATCCGAAAGTCATCATCAATCGCTACGTGCAGAAAGTGTTTTCGCCGGCGCTGCGCAAAAGCGACATCCAGCAGACCATCGGCGAAGCCTTCCTCGCCTGCATCCCCAACGATTACGGCCTGGTTCGCGAAGCGATCGACCGCGGCGTGCCGCTCGAGGAGGTCAAGAAGGGCAACAAGATCACGGCGCAGCTGCGCAAGCTCGTTCTGCCGCAAGCCGCCGCCAAGCCGGCCAAGGACGCCGCCGAAGGCGCGAAAAAGTTCAAGCTGTCATGGGCGCGATCGTAAGCGGCGCCCTCGGATTTTAGGAACACGCCATGGCCGGTCGTTTCACCATGCGCCGCGTCGCCGCTCCGGAGATCGTGCCGGCGGCCGAGGAGAGCGTGCTGGAGCAGGTGCCGTGGACCGTGCTCCCGGAGGTTGCCGCCGAGCCGGCGGCGCCCGCCGCGCCTGCCACCGACAATCCGCTGCTCACCGACAAGCTCCTTGACGCCAAGGTGCGGCTGCACCGCCGCCTGATCGAGGAGACCAATCTTTCGGCGCTGGAAAAGCTGCCGGAGGAGGAAATCCGCGGCCACGTGCAGCAGCTCGTCTCGCAATATGTGCTGGTGGAGCGGCTGGCGCTCAACACCCAGGAGCTCAACGACTTCGTCTCGGAAATCCTCGACGAGATGACCGGGCTCGGTCCGCTCGAGCCGCTGCTCAAGGACGAGACCGTCAACGATATCCTGATCAACGGCCACGAATGCGTCTATGTCGAGCGCAAGGGCGTGCTCGAGCCGACCGGCGTGCGCTTCAAGGACGAGTCGCATCTCTTGCGCATCATCAACAAGATCGTCTCCGCGGTCGGCCGCCGCGTCGACGAATCGCATCCGATGTGCGACGCGCGGCTGCTCGACGGCTCGCGCGTCAACGTCGCGGTGCGGCCGGTGGCGATCGACGGGCCGCTGATGTCGATCCGCAAATTCTCCAAGAAGCCGTTCAACCTCAACAAGCTGGTCGACGTCGGCGCGCTCCGCCCGCAAATGGCCGAATTGCTCGCCGCCGCGGTCAAGGCGCGCGTCACGCTGATCATTTCCGGCGGCACCGGCTCGGGCAAGACCACGATGCTCAACGCGCTGTCCGCCTTCATCTCCGAAAAGGAGCGGCTCCTCACCATCGAGGATGCCGCCGAATTGCAATTGCAGCAGCCGCATGTCGGCCGCATGGAGACGCGGCCGCCGTCGATCGAGGGCAAGGGCGAGATCCGCCAGCGCGATTTGGTCAAGAACGCGCTGCGCATGCGGCCCGACCGCGTGATCCTCGGCGAGTGCCGCGGCGAAGAAGCCTTCGACATGCTGCAAGCCATGAACACCGGCCACGAAGGCTCGATGGCCACCATCCACGCCAATACCCCGCGCGACGCCATTTCGCGCCTCGAGCAGATGATCGGCATGGCCGGCCTGCCGATGACGGTGGCCTCGATCCGCGGCCAGATCGCCTCAGCCATCCGCGTGATCGTGCAGCTGTCGCGGCTTTCCGACGGCAAGCGCCGCGTCATGAGCATCGCCGAGATCACCGGGCTCGAAGGCGACATCATCCAGATGCAGGAAATCTACAAATACATGCGCACCGGCACGGCGCCCGACGGTTCGGTCCAGGGCCACTTCCAGGCCACCGGGGTGCGGCCGCGCTTTCTCGCCGATCTGATCGCCATGGGCATCAAGATTTCCTGGCGCCCATTTCGATCCGTCGCAGCCGCTGTAGCCGCCATGCTCGATATTCTGCAGTTCGACTTCAATCCGATCTATCTGGTCTGGCTGCTCGTCGCGCTGGCGGCGGGGCTGACCGTCGAGGTGCTTTATCTGATGTTCTTCTCGGCGGCGTCCTATCGCAGCCGGATCAACCGGCGGCTGGCGATCGCCAAGGACCGCACCGATCGCGAGAGCGTGCTGGTCGAGTTGCGCCGCGAGCGCGGGCTCACCGGCGAAGGCGACTACCGGATCGGCCTCATCGCGCTCAACCGGCTGATCCTGCAATCCGGGCTGACGCTCGGCGTCTCCCGGCTTTGCCTCATCGTCGCCGTCGCCTGCCTGTTCGCCTTCGGCGCCACCTGGGTGTCGCGTCACAGCCTCCCGGAAGCCGCCGTGGCGGCGCTGTTGAGCGCGACCGTCTTGCCGTATCTCGTCTTGAAATTTTTGCGCAGCCGGCGGCAGAAGAAATTCGGCGCACAGTTTCCCGATGCGCTCGACATCATCGTGCGGAGTCTCCGCGCCGGCCATCCGGTGCCGATCGCCATCTCCATGGTCGGGCGCGAAATGCCCGATCCGATCGGCTCGGAATTCGGCGTGGTGTCCGACGAGATCACCTACGGCGCCGATCTCGAAACCGCCATGCGCAACCTTTATGCGCGGCTCGGCTCCGACGACCTGCCGCTGTTTGTCACCGCGGTCGCCATCCAGGGCTCGACCGGCGGCAATCTCGGCGAAATCCTGGAAAACCTCTCCGGCGTCATCCGTCAGCGCTTCAAGATGCGGCGCAAGATCCGCGCGCTCGCCGCCGAAGGCCGCGCCTCGGCGATGATCCTCTCGGGCTTGCCGATCGGCATGTTCGCCGTCATCCAGTTCGTCGCGCCCGACTTCTACGCTTCGGTCTGGCAGGTCCACCTGACCCAGGTGCTCTTGTTCGGCGCTGCGGCCTGGATGCTGGTCGGCAATCTCATCATGTTCAAGATGGTCAACTTCAAGATTTGATGGTCGAAACGATGCAGAAAATTCGATCGTCATTCCGGGGCCGAGCGAAGCGAGGAGCCCGGAATCCATATTCGCTGACCTGTGGTTATGGATTCCGGACTCGCCACTTTGTGGCGATCCGGAATGACGCGTGACACGCGGAAACCTCCGCAGCGGATGGCGATATCATGTTCGGCTACAGCGAAACCACGCTGCTCAACGCCCTGATCTTTCTCGCCGCGGCCACGTTGGCTTATGCGGTGATGAACGGGCTCATCGCGCGTGAAGCGGTGCGGCGGCGCGCCTCGCGCGTCGGCGTCGAGGACGGTGCGCCGGGCAACCGGCGCTCGCTGCGTTTTTCCGGATTGAAGGCCGCGCAGAAGCTGGTCGATTACACCACCAAGCACTATTCCGAGGCCGATACCGGCGACATGAAGGTGCTGCGGCAGCGGCTGGTGGCGGCCGGCGTCTACGATCCGCATGCCGCCGCCTATTACTTCCTGGCGCGCGGCGCTACCGCCGTGGCATTCGCCGTCGCCGCCTATTTCGCCTTATCGATGCTCGGATGGGACGCCAAGACCTCGTTCTGGCTGTTCGTCATGGGCGGCGGCGGGCTCGGCTATCTGACGCCAAGCATCTATCTCGACCGCCGCATCGCTGCACGGCGGCTCGAGCACCAGGCCGGCTTTCCCGATTTCATGGATTTGCTGGTGGTCTGCGCCGACGCCGGCTTGAGCATGGAGGGGGCGCTCGACCGCGTCGGCCGCGAGCTCGGCGCCTCCTATCCGTCGCTCGCCGCCAATATCCACATGGCCAATCTCGAAATCCGCGCCGGCCGCACCATGACCGACGCTCTCAACCATCTCGGCGAACGGCTCGGCCTGGAAGAGGCGCGCTCCTTTGCCACGCTGATCCAGCAGTCCGACGAGCTCGGCTCCTCGATCAGCGACGCGCTGCGCGTCTATTCCGACGACATGCGCCACAAGCGCCTGTCGCGCGCCGAGGAGAAGGCCTACAGCCTGCCCGCCAAGCTCTCGGTGCCGATGATGGTGTGCATCTTCCCGGTGCTGTTCATCGTCATTCTCTGTCCGGTGATCGTCCGGGTATCGAGCCACATGTGGTGAGCTCTGCACTCTCCTGCCCCGCGATAGCGGGAAGGGGGACCAGCCGGCGAAAGATGCCTTAACCGTCGTCGCTTAAGCTTGGCGCATCCGGTTCGCCCGGGACGGCGGGGCGCGGTTATGACGATCCAAGCGGTACGGGTGACGATCCTGGTCGCGGCGGGGCTGACGGGCCTTGCCGGCCTCCTGGCCGGCTGTTCAACGTCAACCGGGCTTGGCGATGCGGCGCCGGCCGCCAAACCGCCGGCCATCGCTGCGGCAAGCCCCGACATCACAGGCTCCATCGCCGCGCCAACGGCCGCGCCGGCGCCGGCCCCGGCAGCCGAGCAATCTTCGCCTTCGCAGCAGGCAACGCCGCTTCAGAGCGCCATTTTGCCTTTCCTCTATCTGGGCGCCAGACAGTGAGGGTGCGGCGGCCGGAATGGCCTGGCGAGGGTTCCTTAACCCTGGTCGCCTAGCCTGCCTTGTCCGGCGCCGTCCGCTTCGTGTCCCCCTCCGGGGTGCCGCGGCGCGACGGTGCAATCCGCGTCGATTGCGGGGTGCCGGACACGGGGCGTTTCGGGGCGTGTGTATGAGTATCCGAGCGTGGCGGGTCCTGATCCTTGTGGCGGCGGGTCTCGTCTGCCTGGGCTCTGGCCTGGCCGGCTGCTCGAGCTGGAAAAAACTCGACGACACGTCGAGCCTCGACAGTCCGTCCTCCGACAGCGCCGCCACGGGCTCGCTTACCGGAAGCACGCCGGGGGCCGCCCCAGACACCACCGGTTCGATCGTCACCCAGCCTGCCGAACCGGGGCCGAGCGGCGAGCCGGTCGCGCCATTGTCGAAGCCCGGCCTTCTCGGCGACGATCCCAACGACGATGTCCAGCTCGGCAAGAAATATTTCCGCAGCAACAATTTCGCGCTGGCCGAAAACCACTTCCAAAGCGCCGTCGAGAAGCACCCCAACGACGCCGAAGCCTGGGTCGGGCTCGCCGCCTCCTACGACCGGCTGCACCGCTTCGATCTCGCCGACCGCGCCTATGCGCAAGTCATCCGCCTGATCGGCCCGACCGTCGAAGTGCTCAACGATGAAGGCTTCTCCTACATGCTGCGCGGCGACTACCAGCGCGCCTATAAATTGCTGAACCAGGCGCAGGCCAAGGACCCCGCCAACCCCTACGTCCAGGCCAATCTGAAGCTGCTGCAGGACGCCTACCGCGACCACAAGGCGGTGCAGTAGGGCTATTTATAGCGCGGCGGACGTGGCTTCGCGTAGCGCGGTGATTTGCACAAACAGTGAGGCCGGATCAACGCCAGCATGGTTGCCCGGCAGCAGATCGAGCGCCATTGCGGAAATCTTCGTGATCAGCTCGTCAAGCGTCGGAGCATCTGCGGCGGCCGGAATGTCGTCGCAAATCCCGCTCCACACGGAAGTCTGGGCGGAGTGCGCCCGCGAGAACGGGAAGGCTTATGCCTTGAACGGCCGGCATCGGGTCGCGATATGAGCCTGGGGCAAAATCCGGCTTCTGGAAGGGCTCATGTTCGCATCATTCAAGGCTTTCATTTCCGATTTTGCCGACGGCGGCAAACATCCCAGCCAGTTCGCCGAGGACGACTATCGGCTCGCCGCCGCGGCGCTTCTGGTGCATGCCGCGACCATCGACGGCGAGATGACGGCCAGCGAGCGCGATAAGCTGCACAACGTGCTCAAGCAGGGCTTTTCGCTCGACGATGCGGCGACCGAAGAACTGATCGCCAAGGCGACGGCGGCCGAGCAGGAATCGGTCGACCTTTATCATTTCACCCATTCGCTCAACCGCGCGCTCAATGAGGGCGGCCGCGCCCGCATCATCGAAATGATGTGGCAGATCGTCTATGCCGATGGCCGCCGCGACGAGCTGGAGGACAATCTGTTGTGGCGCGCCGCGGATCTCCTTGGTGTGTCGCCGCAGGAGCGGATCGCGCTGCGCCGCCGGGTCGGCGGCGAGGATGCCGAACCGGGCGCGCCCGGCGAGCAAGAGAGCCTGGCATGAAGCCGGTCGCGCTGATCACCGGCGCTTCGGCCGGCATCGGCGTCGAATTGGCGCGCGTGTTTGTCGCACAGGGTCACGACCTGGTGCTGGTGGCGCGGCGCGAAGACCGGCTCAAAGCGCTGGCCGACGAGATCGCGGCCGGCGGTCGGCCGCGGCCGACGGTGCTGCCGCTCGACCTCGAACGCCGCGATGCGGTGGCGACGATTGCCACGCAATTAACGGCGCAGGACCTTGAGCCCGCCTACGTGATCAACAATGCTGGCTTCGGCTTGAGCGGGCCGGCCGCCAAACTCAGCCGCGACGAAGAGCTCGCCATGGTCGATCTCAATGTGCGCGCGCTCACCGAACTGTCGCTCGCTTTTGTCGATAGTCTTGAGCGCCACCGCGGCGGCATTCTCAATGTGGCGTCGGTTGCGGCCTTCATGCCCGGGCCCGGCATGGCGGTCTATTACGCCAGCAAGGCTTATGTGCTGTCGTTCAGCGAAGCCTTGCATCACGAATTGGCCGGCCGCGGCATCAGAGTGACCGCGCTCTGTCCGGGGCCGGTCCAGACCGAATTCCAGGCACGGTCGGGCATGCAACTGCCGAACGCCGCAAAAATGATCGAGCTGCCGGCAAGCCGCGTGGCGCAGCTCGGCTATGACGGATTGATGCGCGGCCGTCGCGTGGTCGTCGCCGGCTTCGGCAACAAGATCGCGGTTTCCCTGATGCGTTTTATTCCGAATGCGCTGCTGATGGCGGCCGTCGATCGCCGCATGGGCTCCGCCGGCGGCCAATGACACACGGCTTTGGCGCGCCGTTTGCTTGCCTTGGGGAACGCGTTAAAGCTTAGAAAAGCGAACGAATCGCCGGCGTCATGCAACAGCCGATCCTGATCGTCCTGCACGGAGAGCACTCCACCCCCGGCCGCATCGGCAATGCGTTGCGCGATCTTGGCTATCCGCTCGATGTGCGCCGACCGCGCTTCGAGGATCCGCTGCCGTCGACCATGGCGGAACACGCCGGCGCCATCATCTTCGGCGGCCCGATGAGCGCCAACGATCCGGACGATTTCATCCGTCGCGAGATCGATTGGATCGGCGTCCCGCTCAAGGAGTACAAGCCGTTTCTCGGCATCTGCCTAGGCGCCCAGATGCTGGCGCGGCAGCTCGGCGGCAAGGTGTTTCGTCATCCCGAGGGCCACGCCGAGATCGGCTATTATCCGATCCGGCCGACCAGCGCGGGCCTCGCCGTCGTCGGTGCGTGGCCGGAATGCGTCTATCAGTGGCACCGCGAAGGTTTCGACCTGCCGCCGGGCGTCGAACTTCTCGCCGAAGGCGATACGTTCGAAGTGCAGGCGATCCGCGCCGGAGCGGCGTTCGCGCTGCAATTCCACCCCGACGTCACCCACGCCATGATGCACAAATGGACGACGCGAGGCCACGACCGCATGGAACTGCCGGGCGCAAAACCGCGGCACACCCATTTTGCCGATCGCGCCGTCTACGATTATTCGGCGCGCGCCTGGCTCAGCGTGTTTCTCGAGCGCTGGCTTGCGGCGGCGTGAGGGCGGTGCGGCTACTGCCCGTTTTCAAGGAGCTGGCCGAAATAGGCGACGGTCTTGGTATAGACCTGCGAGGCGTTCCACTGCAGCAGCACCTGGAAATTGGCGGTGCCTTCGCCCCAGGGCTGGCCACGCTGCCAGCCGTAACCTTTCAGATAATTGGCGGTCGAGGCGAGCACATCGGGCACGTCATGAATGAGATCGCGGCGGCCGCTGCCGTCGAAGTCGACGGCGTATTTCAGATACGACGACGGCAGGAACTGGGTCTGTCCGATCTCGCCGGCCCAGGCGCCGCGCATGGCGGCGGGCGTCATGTCGCCGCGATCGATCATGCGCAGCGCGGCGATGACCTCGCCGCGGAATTTGTCCGGCCGCCGGCAATCGTATGCCAGCGTCGCCAGCGAGCGGATGGTTGGGAAATGACCGGTATCAGCGCCGAAGTCGGTTTCCAGTCCCCAGATCGCGACGATGACGCCGCCGGGCACGCCATATTGCTGCTCGATGCGGCTCAACAACGAGGCGTATACCAGCATCTTCTGTCGGGCGCGGGCGAGCCGCGGCGGCACCATGCGGCCGGAGAACTGCTCAAAGCTTTGCCGGAAAACGCCCTGCGCGTGGTCGCGCGCGATGATGGTCGGATCGTAGGTGACGCCCGCCAATCCCGATTGGATGGCGGCCTGCGAAATGCCATCGGCCGCGGCTTCTTGCTTGACCCCCTGGAGCCACGCACCGAAATCGCCGCCGCAGGGCGCTGCGGCGCGCGCCGGCATGGTGACAGCGACCATAGTTGCAGCAGCCATGGCTGCGGCGAAGCAGATCGAAATGAGCAGTCGCATTATGGTGTCCTATTACCCGCCGGCCTCACCGGCGCCATGATGCCGCAGCGGCGGCGGTGCTGCCAGGGCCGTATCGGCGAATTAGACCCCGCCATCGTGATAGCGCTCGGCGTCGTAGAGCTCGCGAAAAATCTTGGTCGAAATCAGGACGACCACGATGGTGCTCAAACCGCCGAGCAGCACCGAAGGTACGGTGCCGAACACCGCGGCCGCCGTGCCGGCCCGGAAAATGCCGAGCTGGTTCGAGGTATTGGTGACCATCGAATTCACCGCATAGACGCGGCCGCGCATCTGGTCCGGCGTGCGCAGCTGCACCATGGTCTGGCGGATCACGACGCTTATCGTGTCGGCGGCACCGACGACCGCCAGAGCGGCGAGCGCGAGCCCGAAGTTCGGCGCCAGCGCGAAGAGAACCGTCGCCACGCCATAGATCGCCACCGTCGCGAACATGATGCGGCCGACGCGATCGGAAATCGGCCAGCGCGCCAAGACGAGCGCTGTGGCGATCGCTCCGGCGGCGGGTGCGGCGCGCAAAATACCGAAACCGAGCGGTCCGGAGAGATAAATGTCGCGGGCGAAAATCGGCAGCACCGCAGTCGGATTGCCGAGCACAACCGCGAACAGATCGAGCAGCACGGCGCCGAGCACGACCTTTCGGCTCACCATGAAATTCAGCCCGCTGAACATCGATTTGAGATCGAGCGGGGCGCGCTCCGGAAGTTTTGCTTCCATGGCGATGCTGAGCATCACCAGTCCGGTGGAGAGCCACAGCGCCGCGCAGACCGCGAAGACCAGGGTCGGACTGATCTCGATCAAGATGCCGCCAAGCGCCGGCCCGGCAATCACGGCGGTTTGCGATGCCGAGCTCGAACCGGCGATGGCGCGCGGCAGGAGATCGGACGGAACGATATTCGGCAGCACCGATTGCAGGCTCGGCTGCTCGAAGGCGCGGCCGGTGCCGACCACAAAGGCCATGGCGAGAAGAAGTCCGGGCGTGAGCCGGCCCGTGGCATTGGCGAAAGCCAGGGCGGCGACCGCGAGCGCCTCGATCAGTTGCGCGACGAAAGTGGCCCGCCGCCGGTCGTAATGATCCGCCACGTGGCCGGTGAAGACGAACAAGCCGACCGCGGGGATGAACTGCACGAGCCCGATCAGGCCCAGGTGGAATGGGCTGTTGGTCAGCTCGTACATCTGCCAGCCGACCGCGACGACCTGGATCTGCTGCGCAATCGACGCGGCGACCCGCACGTAGAGAAAGCGGACATAGGCCGGATGTCCCAACAGCGACGTCGCCGGAGAAAATCGTTGAGTCATTCACGGCCCTTATAGCCGCATCGGCGCGTTTTTACCCATCCTTGACAGCATAAGGGGCCGGTCCTAAATGGCGCCCACTCGCCACTAGCAGAATTTGCCGATTGGCGGGGCCGTAGCTCAGTTGGGAGAGCGCCTCGTTCGCAATGAGGAGGTCAGGGGTTCAACTCCCCTCGGCTCCACCAGCCCCACCCAGTCCCCTTCACCGCCCATCCAGGGCTTTCGAGCTTCACTTGTTCGCGAGCGATCAGTTCGCTAGTTTCTGCCACCTTTAACCCGAATCCGGTCCATGCGCGCCCTTTTTCTGGTCATCGATTTAGCTCTGCAGCTCTATGTGTGGATCGTGATCGCCATGGCGATCTTTTCCTGGCTCGTCGCCTTCAACGTGGTGAATACACGGAACCATGTAGTCGCGATGATCGGCGATTTTCTCTATCGCATCACCGAGCCAGCGCTGCGTCCGATCCGCAATTTCATGCCCAATCTGGGCGGCATCGATATTTCCCCGGTCATCTTGTTTCTGATCATCGTCTTCATCCGCTATGTGATCGCGCTCTATATCCTGCCGAACGTCTACTGAACGCCCGTGACGGCTCGCATCATCGACGGCAAGGCGATCGCGACGGCGTTGCGCGCTTCGGTCAAAGCCGAGACCCATCGCCTGACCGCGGCGCACGGCGTCGTGCCCGGGCTGGCGGTCGTGCTGGTCGGCGACAACGCGGCCAGCAAGACCTACGTCACCAGCAAATCGCGCGCGGTGGTCGAAGTCGGCATGCGGCCGCTCGACTATCAGTTGCCCGCCGCGACCGGCGAAGCGGAGCTTCTCGCGCTGATAAAAGCGCTTAATGCCGATCCGGCGGTGAGCGGTATTTTGGTGCAGCTGCCGTTGCCGCCGCAGATCAATCCAGCGCGCATTCTCAACAGCATCGATCCGGACAAGGACGTCGACGGCTTCCATCCGCTCAATGCGGGGCGGCTGATGACAGGGCTGCCGGCTTTGGTGCCGTGCACGCCGGTCGCCTGCCTCAAGCTGATCAAGACCGTGCATCCTGCGCTGACCGGCCTCGATGCGCTGATGGTTGGCCGCTCGCACATCGTCGGCAATCCGCTGTCGCAACTGCTGCTCAACGAGAACGCCACCGTGACCGTGGCGCATACCCACACGCGCAATCTGCCCGATTACTGCCGGCGCGCCGCGATCCTGTGCGTGGCCATCGGCTGCGCCGAATTCATTCGCGGCGACTGGATCAAGCCGGGCGCTACGGTGATCGACGTCGGCATCAATCGCGTCACCGACGGCAGCGGCAAATCCCGCATCGTCGGCGACGTGAATTTTGCGGAAGCCGTCGAAGTGGCCGGCGCGATCACGCCGGTGCCCGGCGGCGTCGGGCCGATGACCATCGTTTGTCTGTTGGTCAACACCTTGCGCGCGGCCTGCGCGCAGGCCGGGCTGCCGCCGCCGGCGGTGTGAGTCAGCTATTCCAGCCGAAGGCGACCTTATCGAGCACGCGGGTGCCGAATTTCTCGGAGCTGCGCGCCACCGCCTTGCCGCCGAGCGCGCGGTAAAACTCAACCGCGTTTTCATTCTCCGACAGCGCCCACACGATCAGCGATTTGAGCGCACTCTGCGCCAGATCGCGCCGCGCCGCGGTGAACAGCCGGCGGCCGAAGCCAAGACCCTGAAATTCCGGCCGCAGATAGAGCTCATAGATCTCGCCGTCGTAATAGAGGCTGCGCGCGCGATTGCGTCCGTAATTGGCGTAGCCGGCGATCTTGTCGCCGAATTGCAAGAGCGCGATGCGGCTGCCCTTGCGGATGGCGCTTTCCCACCATGCCGGACCGCGGCGGTTGATCAGCCGTTCCAGCTCGGCGCCGGGAATGATGCCCTGATAAGCGGTCCGCCACGCCTCATCATGGGCGTCCGCGACCGCGCCGGCATCGCAGGCCCGGGCCCGACGGATTTCAATGAGGATGGTGCTCATGATGCGATGCTTGTCCTGCGGCTCATCACCCGATTCACGACCCGATCAAAGCAAGCGGTTCTGCGGCCTTCAAGGCTTTCGATTCACCTTCGGTTAACGATGTGGATTATTAGCCAAAACATACGGGTCTGACCACAATCGCGAACGCGAAAATGTGAGCCCCGAGTGCGATCCGAAGGTGCTGTTGCAATCCTGTCACGGTTCGCCGTATTCTGCGCCGGCGGCATCCGGCGCGACGAAACTTGTGACAGGATGACGCTTGATTTTCGCGGGCGATCCGGCGCGCACGCGCGCCGCTGACCGCAATTAGACGCGCTCGGCTTCTTTACGCCGCTCGTCGCGCTTGCGCTCGACTGGATCGAGCAGCTTCTTGCGCAGCCGGATCGATTTCGGCGTCACCTCGACCAGTTCGTCGTCTTCGATATAAGCGAGCGCCTTCTCCAGGTTCATGCGGATCGGCGGTGTGAGCCGGATCGCCTCGTCCTTGGAGTGGGTGCGGATGTTGGTGAGCTTCTTGCCCTTGAGTACGTTGACTTCGAGGTCGTTGCCGCGCGTGTGCTCGCCGACGATCATGCCGCGATAAACCTTCCAACCGGGCTCGATCATCATCGGGCCGCGGTCTTCCAGGTTCCACATCGCGTAAGCCACGGCCTCGCCCTGGTCGGTCGAGATCAACACCCCGTTGCGCCGCCCGACGATGTCGCCGCGATGCGGGCCGTAAGCGTGAAACAAACGGTTCATCACCGCGGTGCCGCGGGTGTCGGTGAGGAGCTCGCCCTGATAGCCGATCAGTCCGCGCGTCGGCGCATAGAATATGAGCCGCACCCGGCCGCCGCCGGAAGGCCGCATCTCGACCATCTCACCCTTGCGCTCGGCGAGCTTCTGCACCACCACGCCGGAATGTTCTTCGTCGACGTCGATGACGACTTCCTCGATCGGTTCGAGGAGTTCACCCGACGGGCTATGTTGATAAAGCACCTTCGGCCGCGACACCGAAAGCTCAAAGCCTTCCCGCCGCATGGTTTCGATCAGGATGCCGAGCTGCAATTCGCCGCGGCCGGCGACTTCCATGGAATCCTTCTCCATGGATTCGGAAATCCGCAGCGTGACGTTGCCCTCGGCCTCACGCAATAGACGGTCGCGGATTACCCGGCTCTGCACCTTGTCGCCTTCGGTGCCGGCCAGCGGGGAATCGTTGATGTGAAAGGTCATGGTCAGCGTCGGCGGATCGATCGGCTGCGCCGGCAGCGGCACGGTCACCTCTGGCGCGCACAGCGTGTGCGAGACGAACGCATCGGGCAGCCCGGCGATGGCGATGATGTCGCCGGCAAAACCTTCATCGATCGGCGCCCGCTCCAGGCCGCGGAAAGCGAGGACCTTGGTGACGCGGCCCTCCTCGACGAGTTCACCGTTGCGGTCGAGGACTTTCACCGTCTGGTTGGGTTTCACCGAGCCGGAGAAAATGCGGCCGGTGACGATGCGGCCGAGATAGGGATTGGCCTCAAGGATGGTGCCCAGCATGCGAAAGGGACCTTCCTCCACCTGCGGCGGCGCGACGTGGCTGATGACGAGCTCGAACAGCGGCGCCATGCGCCGGTCCTTGGGGCCGGCCGGATCGGACGCCATCCAGCCCTGCTTGGCTGAGCCGTAGAGAATCGGGAAATCGAGCTGTTCCTCGGTCGCGTCGAGCGCGGCGAACAGGTCGAATACTTCGTTGGCGACCTCGGTGGGGCGGGCGTCGGCGCGGTCGACCTTGTTGATGACGACGATCGGGCGCAGCCCCATCTTGAGCGCTTTCGACACCACGAACTTGGTCTGCGGCAGCGGCCCCTCGGCGGCGTCGACCAGCACCAGGGCGCCATCGACCATATTAAGGATGCGCTCGACCTCGCCGCCGAAATCGGCGTGGCCCGGCGTATCCACGATATTGATTCGGGTATCGTTCCACACCAGCGAGGTCGCCTTGGCGAGGATGGTGATGCCCCGCTCCCGCTCGAGGTCGTTGGAATCGAGCGCGCGCTCGGCCACGCGCTGGTTCTCGCGGAACGAGCCCGATTGCTGCAAAAGTCGGTCGACCAGGGTGGTTTTGCCGTGGTCGACGTGGGCGATAATGGCAATGTTGCGAAGATTCATGAGGTCAGCGCGTTAAACCGTTACGGGCCCCGAAGGGGGCCCGCGATTGATGCGCCGTATATAGTCAGGAATCGCGCAGAAGCAATCGTTTAAGCCGTGGCGGCCTATTAGGCAGCGGCCGCCTTGGTGCCCCCCGCCGCGGCGCTGCCGTTAACCGCGCCCGCTTGGCCGACCAGGGCGGCACGCCGCGCCGCAATGGCAAAGCGCAGCTGGTCGAGTGCGAAGGCAAACGACATGCGCACGGTTTCGTCAAATTCTTCGTGTTCGCCCTGATGGATGATTGCAACCACGACATTGTCGGCCTCGATCTGAAGTTGATCGATGGCCTCGATCGACGGAGCGGCATGCGCTCTGCGCACCAGATCGAGAGCGCGCTGCAGGAGTCGCAACCGCCGGGTCCGGCCGCTGCTGCGCAGATAGCTCGCCAAGCCGGCGATCGCCGATCCGAATACCGGAAAGATCAGCATGCCGTAGAAAATATCGTCGCCATATTTGTCGAAGAACGACTGCTGACTGTCGGACAAATACGCCAGTGCGCCGGGATGGACGATGACGTCGGCGTCCTTGTCGGTCGAGGGAGCTGCGATCTTGACGTCGCCCTGCACCGCGCCGGCGAGCGCCTGACGCGACGTGTAGATCACTTTCGCCAGCGCGGCGATGACGGAATCGCTGTATGACTTTCGCGCCACCAGATATTCGGCGAAGCCGAGACTTTTGAGGCTGTCGTCGGGCGTCGGCGGGTTGCCGCCGAACGTGCCGGCGTCGATATCGACCGAGGCAAAGGCCGGGTTGCGTTTGGCAATGCCCTCGGCCTGATCGATCTCGATGAAAGACGGCGCGTCGCCGTTCACTGTCGCCGCCGCGACCGCGTTGGAAATGTCCCGGCCCGTCGCGGCGCCGGCCACGAACAGCGCGTCGACCAGGTTGTTCTTGACGGCGTCGGCAAGGTTTTTCGGGTCGATGTGCGATATCGTCACCTTGGCGAGCGGCACGCCGTAATGGCTCAGCACGAGTTCAAGCAAGCCGGCCGTCGCCTCATTGCCGGTGACGATGCCGACGCGCTTGCCGGAAAGTTGAGTCACTTTGCCGAACTTGGCGCTGTCGCTGCTGTCATCGCTCGTATCACTGTCATCGCCGTCGGAGCTCTTTACGCTTTTGGCGCTCTTGGCGGCTTTGGCGGGCTTCGAAGCCGCGGCGCTTTTGCTGCCTGCGCTCTTGGTCGCTTTGGCGGCTGTCGCAGCCACGGCGCCATTGTCGCCGCCCTTTGACTTGGCCGTACCGGGCGGCACGATCAAAGCCATCACGTTCTGACGCACAATGGCGACCACCGGCCAATTCACCGAGTTCTTCCAGATTGCTCGGTAGGACCGCGAGATCGGCCTCGCCCTTGCTGATCGCCTGAGCGGTTTCCGCCGAGTTCCGCGTCTGAACGACCTGCAAAGAAAGATCGTGGTGGCCCTTCGCAATTTGATTGGTCAGCGACTGGACAAATTTGGCGTCCACCGTCCCGGCGGCAATGCGCATATGGTCGGCTTCGGTGGTGAAATAGAAGGCCACCCACAGCGCCGCGGCCAGAGCGGCGGTGCCGAGAATTGTGACCAGCCAAGTGTGGCGTAGGAACATCCGCACCCGGCTTCGCACCATATGTTCGAGCGACTCGATGCTCATGGTGTAGCCCGATGAGTGGCTGTGCGCAGCCGCGCCTGAGACCGACGCGTTTCCCTTGGAACGCCGGAAAAGCCAAAACCTCATGGCAAGAGGCGGGCGCTGTGGCAGGCCGGGCGGCATAGTTAATTCTAACACGGCTCGCTGGTTTTGACTCAAGGGCACAAGCGCAAGTTCAAGGAGCAAGCGGCGTTTTGGTTAATTGCGAACGAGCCATTTTCGCTCGGGTCTGTGGCTCGACTTTGACGGGCCGTGCCGTAGCGGGGCACCGTCGATCAGGTCTTACGCCCCGGCCCGCTGCCTGCCGAAAATCCAGCTGAGAAACAACAGGCGTGTCACGTGGATGCGGCCCCCGCGGCGGCGTCGGAACCGCAACCTCCGGCCTTCCCCGGCGTTGACCGCCGGTTGGCTATCTACAGATCTTGGCCCATAGTTGCGATAGCGAGGATCGGCGGAGTTGCCGGTAAAACGGAGCTTGCACATGAGTCAAAAACTCGCCGGTGAAGCGCGCAAGGCTGCCTTGGCCCGGCTCAAAGGCTGGAGCGAGACTTCGGGGCGCGACGCCATCACCAGGAAATTCGTCTTCGCCGATTTCAACGAGGCCTTCGGCTTCATGACGCGCGCGGCGCTGGTCGCGGAGAAACTCGACCACCATCCGGAATGGTTCAATGTCTACAAGACTGTCGACGTCACTTTGTCGACCCACGACGCCGGCGGCTTGACCGATCGCGACATCAAGCTGGCCGAGGCGATGGACAAGATTGCAGGTTAATCGGCCGGCATCCGGGCAAACCGGCGAATTGCGGGCCGCCTTGCGGCTGCCGCCTTTTGACGCCATCTTGGCAGCGGCGATCGATCAGCCGCCGGAGGGTCAATGAGTTTTTGGCAACAAGCCGCCCCGTGGCCAAGTTTTCCCTGGCGGGATTTTGCCGCGCTCGCCCGCCGGATCACCGCCGACGAAACGAGGCTGCGGCGCAGTTTCTGGCGCAAGATTAAGCGCGAGGCGGCGAGCATCCCATTTCTGGAAGAAGTCCTGACCGCGCACTATTGCGCTTTTGATCGCAAGACGCCGCTTTACGTCAAGGTCGTGCTGATTGGCGCGATGATCTATTTCGTTGTGCCCGACGATATCATTCCCGATTCGCTGTCGCTGCTCGGACTCGCCGACGATGCTGCGGTGCTCACGCTCGCGTTTAAGGCAGTCTCTTCGCATATCAAGCCAGAGCACCGGCAGGCGGCGCAAAGCATGCTGGCGCGGTTGCGCGCGTAAAGCCGCTACGGCCGCAGCACGATTTTTCCCATCACCTTGCGGTCGGCGATGGCCTTGAGCGCGGCTGCGATCTCGGCCAGGGGATAAACCGCGTGCACATGCGCGCTGAGTTTGCCTTGCGCGCACCATTCCACGATTTGCGTCATCAAGGCGCGCTGTGCTTCCGGCTCGCGCCTGACCCAGGTGCCCCATAATACGCCGCGGATATCGCAGCTTTTCAGCAGGACGAGATTGAGCGGCAGCTTCGGGATTTCGCCGGCGGCGAAGCCGACCACCAGATAACGGCCCTCCCAGGCCAGCGAACGCACGGCGGGTTCTGCATAAGGACCGCCGACCGGATCATAGACCACGTCGACGCCGTGCTCGCCGCCGATTGTCTTGAGCGCATTGCGCAGGTCTTCCGTCGCGTAATTCACAGTCTCGTCGGCGCCGTGCCGGCGGGCAAAAGCGAGCTTGTCATCCGACGACGCGCAGGCGATGACACGCGCGCCCATGATCTTGCCGATCTCGATCGCGGCGAGGCCGGTGCCGCCGGAGGCGCCGAGCACGACCAGCGTTTCGCCGGATTTGAGGTCGGCGCGTTCTTGCAGCGCGTAGAGCGTGGTGCCGTAAGTGACGGTCAGACCGGCGGCACGGTCGAAATCGAGTCCGTCGGGCACTTTCACGAGCTGCTGCGCCGGGACGGCGACGGCTTCGCGTGCCGCGCCCCAGCCGATATTGCCCATGACGCGGTCGCCCGGCGCGAGGCCGGTGGCGCCGGGGCCGATGCTTTCGACCACGCCGGCAAACTCCGCCGCCGGCGAGAACGGAAACGGCGGTTTGTGCTGATATTTGCCGGCGATGATAAGCGTATCGAAGAAATTCAGCGCCGCCGATTTCACCCGCACTACCGCTTCGCCGGGGCCGGCATGCGGCTCCTCGATGTCGGCGAGCTCAAGTTCATCGGCGGTGCAGAAATGGCTGCAGAGGACGGCCTTCATGCGCGCTTCATATCAGGCTTCCGTCGCTCCGGCATCTTGGCGACGATCGGCTCTGCCCTTGTCCGATGCGTCGCGGGGGTGCCAGCAAAGGCGGCGCGAATCGCGCCGTCGCAAGACCGGTTCTTGGCGGCGGCTATCTCATTCCGTATTCGAACGAATTGGATTAAAATGACAAAATTGCTAATCAGGGCGGGGGCGCCCTTCACGAGGCATATGCGCATGGATCGAAGATGGCAGCTTGCCTGTTTGCTGTTCATTGCCGCGGCATTCGTCGTTCCGGCGCAGGCCCAGCAGCCGGCCGCACCGGCCTCCGCCGCGCCGGCGGCCGCGGCGAAGCCGAAGCCCAGACCGGCGCCGAAACCGGCTCCCGCTAAGCCAGCGGCCGCGGCCGAGAGGCACGAAGCTCCCGCGGTGCATGAGGCCGGCGGCCAGCCGAAGCTCCTTGGCCAATATGCCGAGTGGGGCGCCTATACGGCTTCTCCCGCCGGCAAGAAGGTCTGCTTCGCCATTTCCAAGCCGACCGCCTCGCAGACCAATCCGCCCAACCGGCCGCGCAACCCGGTCTACATGTTCATCTCCACCCGCCCTGCCGACAAAGTGACCAATGAAGTCTCGATCATCATCGGCTATCCGTTCAAGCCGGGGTCTGAGGCGAGCGCGCAGGTCGGCGCAACCAGTTTTGCGCTGTACACTCAGCAGGACGGCGCCTGGATCAAGAATGCGGCCGAGGAAGCGCAGATGGTCGACGCCATGCGGAGCGGCGATAACGCCATCGTCAAGGGGGAGTCGGCCAAAGGCACGCAAACCACCGACACATTCAATTTGAAGGGTGTGTCGCAGGCGCTCGACCGCATGGCGCAGGAATGCAAATAGCCGTCTGCCGTCAGCAGGCTTGGCGGTGTTAATGTCGCTTTTTCAGCCCCATCTATGCGGCAGGCGCCCTTTGGCCCCGCTTTTCGACCTTGGATAGCCGATGACTTCGTTTGCAGTGACACAAACCGAACGCCCTGGCGCCGCGCCTTTCATCGAGAAGCGGCCGCTCGAGGCCTGTGCGGCGCCGGCGCAGCCGTCGCTCGTCGGCATGACACGCGAGGCGCTGGCTGCCGCACTGGGCGAGGCCGGCGTGCCGGAACGGCAGCGCCGCATGCGGGTACAGCAGATCTGGCACTGGCTCTATGTGCGCGGCGCGCAAGATTTCGACGCGATGACAACGCTGTCGAAGGAGTTGCGCACGGCGCTGGCGCAGCGCTTTACGCTGGCGCGGCCGGACATCGCCGCCGAGCAGATCTCCGTCGACGGCACGCGCAAGTGGCTTCTCCGGCTGCCGGGCGAGGCCGGCAGTGCGCCGCATGAGGTCGAGTGCGTCTATATTCCGGAGACCGACCGCGGCACCTTGTGTATCTCGAGCCAGGTCGGCTGCACGCTGACCTGCACGTTTTGCCATACCGGCACGCAGCGCCTGGTGCGCAATCTGACCGCGGCCGAGATCGCCGGTCAGGTGGTCTTGGCGCGCGACCGGCTCAATGACTGGCAGCGCGGCACGAGTGCCGCTGGCGAGCCGGAAAAGCGTCTCGTCTCCAATGTCGTCATGATGGGGATGGGCGAGCCGCTCTATAATTTCGAGGCCGTCCGCGATGGCCTCGCCGTGGTCGCTGACGGCGACGGATTGAGCATCTCCAAGCGGCGCATCACGCTGTCGACGTCGGGCGTTGTCCCCAATATCGTGCGCGCCGGCGCGGAAATCGGCTCGATGCTTGCGGTGTCGCTGCATGCCGTCACCGATGAATTGCGCGAGCAGTTGGTGCCGCTCAATCGCAAATATCCGTTGCGCGAATTGCTCGAGGCCTGCCGCAACTACCCCGGCGTCTCCAACGCGCGGCGCATCACTTTCGAATACGTTATGCTCAAGGGCGTCAACGATTCGCTGGTCGACGCCAAAGCACTGGTGCGGCTGCTCAAGGGCATTCCGGCCAAGATCAATCTGATCCCGTTCAATCCGTGGCCGGGCACCACATACGAATGCTCCGACTGGGAGCAGATCGAGAAATTTTCCGAGATCATTTTCAATGCCGGCTATTCCTCGCCGGTGCGCACGCCGCGCGGCCGCGATATTCTCGCCGCCTGCGGCCAGCTCAAAAGCGCAACCGAAAAGCTGTCCGCCCGCGAGCGCCTGGCGCTGCGCGCCATGGCCCTGACGGACTGAGCACGATCCCGAAAGGTGGATGCCGGTTTTCGGACAAGATCATGCTCAAAGAAAAATCGCTCGGGGCAATCGAATAGTCATGACCGCTCTGTTCCGCATCACCATGATGTTCGTTGGCTATGTCTGGGCCTGCATTGCGGCTTCGCTCGTTCTGGCGCTGGGCACGCTGACGCCGGAATGGGATTATTTTTTCCGCTCGCTCGGCGTGCAGTCGTCGCAAGCCCAGTCTACGGCAATGTGGGTGGTGGTCGGGATAGGCGCGCTCATCATCTTCGTCATCGGCTTTTTGCCGACGTTGCTCATTATCGTCATTACCGAGGGTTTTGCGCTGCGTTCGGTCCTCGTCTATGGCGTGATCGGCGCCGCGCTGGCGCTGGCCATGGCGTTCGGGCTGGATTTTTCCGGCTATCGCGCGCCCGCCGACATCGACATCGCGCGCGAACGCGAAGTCTTTGCCGCAGCCGGCATTGCTGGCGGCATGGTTTATTGGCTGTTCGCCGGCCGCCGCGCCGGTTCGTGGAAGTGATCCGGCGCGTGGACGGCATCACATGAATCGCACGGGGCTCACTATCGCGCTCGGCATCGGGTTTGCGGTCGGCGTGATCTGCGCGGTCGATCCGCAGCTCGACCTCGATATTGCCGGCGCCTTCTTCGATCCGGCGCGGCATTTGTTCGACGTCAATGCCCAGATGTGGGTGCAGCACGCGCGCGAAGCGGCGCGTGTGCTCATCACGCTCATCGTGCTGCCGGCCTTTCTGGCCGTTATCGGCAAGCTGATTTGGCCGCAGCGGCGCACGCTGATCGAAGCGCGCGCGGCGCTCTTCCTGATCGCAACGCTGGCGCTTGGGCCCGGCCTTCTCACCAACGTCATTCTCAAGGATCACTGGGGCCGGCCGCGTCCGATCGACGTGCGGCAGTTCGGCGGCGACTATCGGTTCAGGTCGTGGTGGGACCCGCGCGGCGACTGTCCGAATAATTGTTCGTTCATTGCCGGCGAACCATCCGGAGCCTTCTGGACGCTGGCGCCGGCGGCGCTGGCAGGCCCGGAATTGCAGCCGCTCGCTTATGCCGCCGCGCTCGCCTTCGGCGCCGGCGTCGGCGTGTTGCGCATCGCCGCCGGGGCCCACTTTTTCTCCGACGTCGTCTTCGCCGGCGTGTTCATGTATCTCCTGATCTGGCTTATCCACGGCCTGATCTATCGCTGGCCCGCGACCCGCATCGACGAGGCGGCCGCCGAACGCCGGCTGACGGAAGCCGGCGAGAAGCTCGGGGCGCTGGCGCGGCGGCTGGGCGGCCGAAACGGCAAGGCTTCCTGAGCCTTTCCAACGCTTGCGCCCGCCTACCGCGCCCCTATAGTCCGCGCGCATTTTGGGCGGCCAGGCTGCCTTCAGCGAGAGGTTTCCGTCATGCCTGCGGGCGGCAAGAAAGACGTCAAGAAAGTCGTGCTGGCCTATTCCGGCGGTCTCGACACGTCGATCATTCTCAAATGGCTGCAGACGACCTATGGCTGCGAGGTCGTCACGTTTACGGCCGATCTCGGCCAGGGCGAGGAACTCGAGCCGGCGCGGGCGAAAGCGCTGACGCTGGGCATCAAGCCGGAGAACATCTTCATCGAGGATCTGCGCGAGGAATTCGTCCGCGATTATGTGTTTCCGATGTTCCGCGCCAATGCGCTCTATGAGGGTCAGTATCTGCTCGGCACTTCGATCGCGCGGCCGCTGATCGCCAAGAAGCAGATCGAGATCGCCGAGAAGGTCGGCGCCGATGCCGTGGCCCACGGCGCAACCGGCAAGGGCAACGACCAGGTGCGGTTCGAGCTCGCTTACTACGCGCTCAAGCCCGACGTGAAAGTCATCGCGCCGTGGCGCGAATGGGATTTCAAATCGCGCGAGGCGCTGTTGGAATTTGCCGAGAAAAATCAGATTCCGATCGCCAAGGACAAGCGCGGCGAGGCGCCGTTCTCGACCGACGCTAATCTGCTGCACACGTCGTCCGAGGGCAAAGTGCTGGAAGACCCATCCGGCGAAGTGCCGGATTACGTCTATTCACGCACCGACGATCCCGCGAATGCGCCAAACGAGGCGGAATATATCGAGGTCGAATTCGAGCGCGGCGATCCAGTCGCGATCGACGGCAAGAAATTGTCGCCGGCGCAATTGCTCACCAAGCTCAATGCGCGTGGCAGGAAGCACGGCATCGGACGGCTCGATCTGGTCGAGAACCGCTTCGTCGGCATGAAATCGCGCGGCATGTACGAAACGCCGGGCGGCACCATCCTGCTTGCCGCGCATCGCGGCATCGAATCGATCACGCTCGACCGCGGCGCGGCGCATCTCAAGGACGAGCTGATGCCGAAATACGCCGAACTGATCTATTACGGCTTCTGGTTTTCCCCCGAGCGCGACATGCTGCAGGCGGCGATCGACCGGAGCCAGGAATTCGTCAGCGGCAAAGTGCGGCTAAAGCTCTACAAGGGCAATGTCGGCGTGGTCGGCCGCACCAGCAAATACTCGCTTTACGACCAGGACCTGGTGACCTTCGAGGAAGGCGCGGTCGCCTACGACCAGCGCGATGCCGAAGGTTTTATCCGGCTCAACGCACTTCGCCTGCGCACGCTCGGCCAGCGGAAGCGGAAAC
Source organism: uncultured Alphaproteobacteria bacterium (assembly GCA_963784325.1). GTDB lineage: Bacteria > Pseudomonadota > Alphaproteobacteria > Rhizobiales > Xanthobacteraceae > BOG-931. The sequence goes on from CAWARC010000021.1 coordinate 243,268, forward strand.
TCGAACTCGATAAATAAACGCTGCGGTAGGGGCAGTCAGCGCAGGTCGACCGTGATCTTGCGGTTTTCGCCCAGACGCGGCGGCTTGGCGGTCACCCGCGACTTCAGAAACTCGAATGCGGCGACCGCCTTGCTCGCCGGCCCATCCCACAGTTCGGCGATCGCCGGCACAACGCGCAGCACACAGACGTTGGGATCATCGGGGCCGTGCCACCACATACTGTCGGTCATTTTCCAGATCTCAGCCGCCTTTGCGTGGTCGCGGCGGGCTCCCGCGCGCGCTGTGAGCGACAGGTAGGCGTTTTCCGACTCGTCGATGAAAGTCAGTCCGATGTCGTGCTCGGCTTCGATCTCGTGTTCCTTGGCACTGCGCAGATCCGTGATGATCCAGATAAGGCCTGCGGCGCGTTCGGGCCGTGGCTCGACCGGCCGCGCCCGTAACCCGTCGCCAAAATGTGTGGTCAGCATCGCAATGGGTACGCGCTCAATGACGTCCCAGACGCGCTTGCGGTGCGCCTCTTCGCTCATTGGAGTTCCGAACTTCCCTCTCCCTGCGCGGCAGGGACAGGTGAGACTAAACCTGCCGCTCGACCAGTGCGCGCTTGACCTCGGCGATCGCTTGCGCCGGATTGAGGTGCTTGGGGCAGGCCTTGGCGCAGTTCATGATGGTGTGGCAGCGATAGAGCCGGAACGGGTCTTCCAGATTGTCGAGTCGCTCGCCGGTGGCCTCGTCGCGCGAATCGACGATCCAGCGCTGCGCCTGCAGTAAAGCGGCGGGACCAAGGAAGCGGTCGGAATTCCACCAATAGCTCGGGCACGCGGTCGAACAGCACGCGCACAGGATGCACTCGTAGAGCCCGTCGAGCTTTTGCCGGTCCTCGTGGCTTTGCTTCCATTCCTTGGGCGGCGTCGGCGATTTGGTCTGCAGCCAAGGCTCGATCGAGGCGTGCTGGGCGTAAAAGTTCGTAAGATCGGGCACCAGGTCCTTCACCACCGGCATGTGCGGCAGCGGATAGATGCGTACGGCGCCCGAGACCTCGCCCATCGCCTTGGTGCAGGCGAGCGTATTGGTGCCGTCGATATTCATGGCGCAGGAGCCGCAAATGCCCTCGCGGCAGGAGCGCCGGAAAGTCAGCGTGGCGTCGATGTTGTTCTTGAGCCAGATCAGCGCATCGAGAATCATCGGTCCGCAATTGGCGGTATCGACGTAATAAGTGTCGATACGCGGGTTGCGGCCTTCATCCGGGTTCCAGCGGTAGATGCGATATTCGCGCTCGGCGCTCGTCTTTGCCGCATGCGGCCAAGTCTTGCCTTGCTCGACCTTGGAGTTCTTCGGCAGCGTGAATTGAACCATCGGAACCTCAATAAACCCGCTTCTTGGGTTCGATATAGGACACGTCGTTGGTCAGCGTGTAGGTGTGCACCGGCCGATAATCGATGGTGACTTTGCCGGTGGCTGGATCGAGCCAGGTCAAAGTGTGTTTCATCCAGTTTTGATCGTCGCGGTCGGGGAAATCCTCGCGCGCATGCGCGCCGCGGCTCTCGGTGCGGTTGCCCGCGGCATCCATGGTGACCACGGCCTGCTCGATCAGGTTGACGAATTCCAGGGTCTCGATCAGGTCGGAATTCCAGATCAGCGAGCGATCGCTCACCCGCACATCGTCGATGCTTTTATGGACATCGTGAATGAGCCTGGAGCCTTCTTGCAGCACTTCGCCGGTGCGGAACACCGCGCAATTGGTCTGCATCACCTGCTGCATCCTGGCGCGCAATTGCGCGGTCGGCGTCGAGCCTGAGGCATTGCGGTATTTGTCGAGCCGCGACAGCGCCCGGTCGGCAGAGTCTTTCGGCAGGTCCGGCTGCTTGTCACTCGGGGTAAGGATCTCGGCGCAGCGGTGCGCCGCGGCGCGGCCGAACACCACAAGGTCGATCAGCGAATTCGAGCCAAGCCGGTTGGCGCCATGCACCGAGACGCAGGCCGCTTCGCCGAGCGCCATCAGCCCGGGCACGATCTGGTCGGGATTGCCGTCCTTCTTGGTCACGGCTTCGCCGTGATAATTCGTGGCGATGCCACCCATATTGTAATGCACCGTCGGCACGATCGGCACCGGTTCGCGTGTCAGATCGACGCCGGCGAAGATGCGTGCGGATTCGGTGATGCCCGGCAGCCGCTCGGCCAGGATTTTCGGATCGAGATGGTCGAGGTGCAGGAAGATGTGATCTTTTTTCGGCCCGACGCCGCGGCCTTCGCGGATTTCGATGGTCATTGCGCGCGACACCACGTCACGCGAGGCGAGATCCTTTGCGGACGGCGCATAGCGTTCCATGAAGCGTTCGCCGGCGGAATTGACCAGATAGGCGCCTTCGCCGCGCGCGCCTTCGGTGATCAGCACGCCGGCGCCGTAGACGCCGGTCGGATGGAACTGCACGAATTCCATGTCTTGCAGCGGCAGGCCGGCGCGCAGCACCATGGCACTGCCATCGCCGGTCTGGGTATGCGCGCCGGTGCAGGAAGCATAGGCGCGGCCATAACCGCCGGAGGCGATGATGGTCATCTGTGCCGAGAAGCGATGGATCGAGCCGTCGTCGAGATTAATTGCGACGACGCCGCGGCAGCGGCCGTTCTCGTCCATCATCAAATCGATGGCAAAATATTCGATGAAGAACTCGGTCTGGTGGCGCAGCGCCTGGCCATACATGGTGTGCAGCATGGCGTGGCCGGTGCGGTCGGCGGCGGCGCAGGTGCGCTGCGCGGTGCCTTTGCCGTAATGCGTGGTCATGCCGCCGAACGGCCGCTGATAGATCTTGCCGTCCTCGCGCCGCGAAAACGGCAAGCCCCAATGCTCCAATTCGTACACCGCCTCGGGCGCGTTGCGGCACATGTACTCGATGGCATCCTGGTCGCCGAGCCAGTCCGAACCTTTCACGGTGTCGTACATGTGCCAGCGCCAATCGTCCTCGCCCATATTGCCGAGTGCGGCGGCGATGCCGCCTTGCGCCGCTACGGTGTGCGAGCGTGTCGGAAACACCTTGGTGATGCAGGCGGTGCGCAAGCCGGCCTCGCTGCAGCCGACCACGGCGCGCAGGCCGGAGCCGCCGGCGCCGATGACGATGACGTCATAGCCGTGGTCTTCGATAGGATAAGCGCGGCCGTTGATGGCGGGAGCTGTGCTTCCGTTTTTGCCGCCGTTTGCTCCAGTCTCTGCCATGCTCACAATCCGAACGAGAGCTTGAGGATGCCGTAGACCGCCGCCAGCCCGACGGCGAAGGTGAAGAATGTGTTGGCCATCAGCAATGTCAGCTTGGCCAATTCGTCATGCACGTAGTCCTCGATGATCACGGCCATGCCGATGCGCATATGGACGGTGACCGAGAAGATGAACAGCAGCATGATGATGGCGACGAGGGGCGAACCGAGTATCTGGGCCACGGCGGCCTGATTGCGCCCAAGTAGCGTGATCAGGATGATCACCGCCGCGATGGTCAGCGGGATATTGGCGACCGCGGTCAACCGCTGGTGCCAGAAGTGTTCGGTGCCCGATCGCGCAGCGCCACGGCCGAGCACGCGCGCCAGCGGCGTGCGAATATGTTTCGGAGCGCTCATCACGAGCCTCCCATGGTGAGCAGAACGAAAATCCACAAGATCAGCGTGATCGCGATCGAGCCGATCAGGTTGGCGGCAGCAAGCCATTCGCGTTCGCTAGGCCCGAAGCCGCGCCCGGTATCCCAGATCAGATGGCGAATGCCGCCAAGCATGTGATGGATGAGCGCCCAGGTGTAGCCGAACAGGATGAGGCGGCCGATCCATGAGCCGGCGAACCATTGAAAGCGCGCATAGCCGTTGGGGCTCGCCGCGGCGATCAGCCACCACGCGACCAGGAGCATACCGAAATAGAGGGCGAAGCCGGTGATGCGATGCGCGATCGACATCATCATCGTCAGCATCGGCCGGTAGATTTGCAAATGCGGCGACAACGGCCGCTCGGCAGGGGTGCGTGCTTCGAGCGAGCGTGTCTCGGCCATCGGTGTCATCCGGAATCATGCGGCGGCGGCGCGCCAAGCTTGGAACCCGTTCCTATCCAATTCGCGAACCTGCTGCAATGCAACAGCGTGCAAATCTCCGGATATTCGGGTCAGTACGATTTCGTATTCGACGAAATGATAGTCTTGAGAAATCAAGATACAATGGGCAATATATTAAGCCTGACTTCGTCAAAGACGAAGGTAGAGTTCTCCTATGCGCTTCGACCTCGTCGATCTCAGCCTGTTTCGCCATGTGGTTGAAGCCGGCAGCATTACGCACGGCGCCGAGCGCGCGCATTTGGCGCTTGCTGCGGCCTCGACCCGCATCCGCAATATGGAAACCGTGCTCGGCGTACCGCTTTTGACGCGCGGCCGTCAGGGCGTGACGCCGACCCAGGCCGGCCGCACACTGCTGCAGCATGCCCGGACCATCCTACGTCAGGCCGAGCGGCTGCACGAAGACCTTGGCGCCTATGGCGGCGGCATGGCGGGGCAGATCCGGCTGTTGTCGAACACCAACGCCTTGACCGAATTTTTGCCGGAAGCGCTGTCATCGTTCCTTGCCGCGCATCCGAGTGTCAGCGTCGACCTGGAAGAACGGCTGAGCGATGAGATCGTCGGCCTGATTGCCGAAGGCGTTGCCGACATCGGTATTGTCGCGGGCACCGTCGATGCCGGTGCGCTGGAGACTTATCCGTTTCGCCGCGACCGTTTCGTCCTCGTTGTTGCGCGCGATCACCCGTTGGCCAAGCGCTCCAAGATCGGCTTCGAGGATGTCCTCGATTACGACTTTATCGGTCTCGCTCGCGCCAGCGCGCTGCAGCGCTTCCTCGCCGCCAAGGCCGCGCGCAGCGGCCGGCCGCTGCGGCTGCGCGTGCAATTGCTCAGCTTCGATGCGGTATGCCGGCTGGTGGAATGCAATGTAGGCATCGGCATCGTGCCGGAAACCACCGCGCGAAGGGTGTCGAAGACGATGGCAATCGCCGCCGTCGCGCTGTCCGATCCGTGGGCGGTGCGCGATTTGACCATCTGCGTCAAAAGCCGCGCCGAATTACCAGCCTATGCGCGGCAGTTGGTCGAACATTTACGGGCGGGCAGCAAGTAGCCATGTATCAGCGATCGGTTATCAGAATCGGGGCGGCGCCGTTGATTGTGGCCGCCTGATTACCTGCTAGCGCGGCATCAGCACCCAGTAGTCGAGATCGAGCAGAACGGCCGGATCGTATTCTTCGCCGGTCTTGAAGGGGAAATCGGCGCAGGGCTTGTCGCAGGTCGCCACGGTCCGCAGCCGCAGGCCGCCAACGTCGTCGCGGCCGGGCAATTCGGCTTTTGCCAGGACCTCCGACCAGGCATAGACGGTACCGCCGGCAAACAGCGGGGCGACATGGCGGCCGCCATTGATGGCGGCGACGTGGAAGGCGTTGGCGAGGCCGTTGAATGATAGCGAGCGCGCCAGTGATATGACGTGGCCGCCGTAAATCAGCCGCCGGCCAAAGCGGCCTTGCTTGGCGGCGAACTGGTCAAAATGAATGCGCGCGGTGTTCTGGTAGAGCCGCGTCGCCATCATGTGCTCGGCTTCCTCGACGGTGATGCCGTCGACGTGGTCGATCTTCTCGCCGATGGCGTAATCGCCGAACTTGTAAGCGCTGCCGGCAAGCTCGAGATCGTAGGCCGGCACGTCGATCGCGGGGCAGGCTTCGCCGAGGACCTTCGGCTCGAGCGCGGTCGGCAGCCGCGGTACGTGGTCGCCGGGCGCCGGTGCCGCTTCGTCGCGTTTGCGCACCATCACCCAGCGCACATATTCGAGCACCGGCTTTTGCTCCTGATTGTACCCGGTGGTGCGCACATAGACGATGCCGGTCTTGCGGCTGGAATTTTCCTTTAGTCCGATCACTTCGGATTGGGCGTTGAGCGTGTCGCCGGGATAGACCGGGCTGCGGAAACAACAATTGGCGTAACCGAGATTGGCCACCGCGTTAAGCGACACGTCAGGCACGGTCTTGCCGAACACGACGTGGAAGACCAGGAGATCGTCGATCGGCGAGCGCGGATAACCGATCGCTTTGGCGAAGGCGTCCGACGATTGCACGGCAAAGCGTCCGCCGAACAGGCCGGTATAGATCGCGACGTCGCCGGTGGTGACCGTGCGCGGCGTGGCGTGGCGGATCACCTGGCCGATGCGGAAATCTTCAAAAAAATTACCGGGACTAGTCTTCGACATTTTCCAACACCTGTTACGCGAAATTCAAAAGTGATGCCCGGCATTTGGCGCGCGTTTCATACCCTACCGGATGATCCTGGGGAAGCCTTCACGCGGCCGTGACTGCCGGGGCTGAAACCGTTGCACGCAACGCCCCGTAGCTGTTGCAGACGGCGCGATCGACCTCGCGTCGCCGGCGGCCCGCCGCCGTAACCTCAGAGATAAATGGAGACAATTATGTCAAAGCGTTTGGTTCTGTTGGCCACCGCCGCCGCTCTTGCTTTCGGCGCCATAGCGTCCGCCCCGGCTTATGCGCAGATGTCGGAGAAGACCGTGACCGTCGGCGGCGCGCCGATGTATCCGTCGAAAAACATCATTCAGAATGCGATCAACTCGAAGGACCACACCACGCTGGTCGCCGCAGTGAAGGCCGCCGGTCTGGTGCAAACGCTGGAAGGTCCCGGCCCGTTCACGGTGTTCGCGCCGACCAACGCCGCCTTCGCCAAGCTACCGGCCGGCACCGTCGACAATCTGCTCAAGCCCGAGAACAAGGCAACGCTGGTGAAAGTGCTGACCTATCACGTCGTCCCCGGCCGTATGACCGCGGTCAAGCTCATGAAAGCGGTCAAGGACGGCGAGGGCGAAGCGCATCTGAAGACCGTCCAGGGCGAAGACCTTACGGTTAAAGAGCCCGCTCCGGGCAAGCTCACCGTAACCGACTCCAAAGGCGATGTCGCCGACGTGACAATTGCGGATGTATTGCAGTCGAACGGGGTTATTCACGTCATTGATACGGTGCTGATGCCGTAAACAGGGCGTTACCTCTCCCCGCCGCGCGGGGAGAGGTCTCTGTCTGACACAAATGTGAGGCGCACGTGCGCCTGCGATTTGGTACAAGCCTGCGCCATGACCACAGAATTTGCCGGCAATACGGCTGCGTTGCCCGATACGGCGGCGGGTCCTCTGATCCATCCGCGGTGGGTGCGCGTGACGCATTGGATCAATGCGCTGGCTGTTTTGATGATGATCGGCTCCGGCTGGCAAATTTACGACGCCTCGCCGCTGTTCAGCTTCATTTACTTTCCAAGTCACTTTGCGCTCGGCGAATGGCTCGCCGGCGCGCTGCTGTGGCACTTCGCCGCGATGTGGATTTTGGTCGTCAACGGCATCGTCTATGTCACGCTTGGCATCGCGACGGGGCGCTTCCGCCGTAAGCTGTTGCCGATCCGGCTGCGCGAAGTCGTGCGTGATGTTGGCGCTGCCTTGCGCGGCCGGCTCGCTCATGGCGACTTGGCGGTCTACAATGCGGTGCAGCGGCTCCTTTATCTCGGCGTGATCCTGGCCGGCGTCGTCATCGTGCTATCCGGCCTCTCGATCTGGAAGCCGGTGCAGCTCAAATGGCTCACAACGCTGTTCGGGGGCTACAGCGCGGCGCGCTACGTGCATTTTTTCGCCATGGCCTCGATCGTGGCGTTTCTGTCGGTCCATATCGTGCTGGCGCTGATCGTGCCGAAAAGCCTCCGCGCCATGATCTTCGGCCGCTGAGAGGAAGAAAGCGATGTCCCGTCCGCGCAAGCCGATCAATGGCGTCGATCCACAGCTTCTGATCAAAGACGCGGCCAAGCTGTTGCCGGATCCGTCGCGACGATTGTTTTTGCGTGGCGCGACCAGCCTCGGCGCGCTGGCGATGCTGACCGGCTGCGACATCATCGACGGGCCGACCTCGGAGAACGCGCTGCGCGTCATCTCCAATTTCAACGACTGGGTCCAGGCGCGCCTGTTCAGCGAGACGACATTGGCGCCGACGTTTCCGGAGAGCGCCATCACCCGGCCGTTCCCGTTCAACGCCTACTACGCCGAAGACGAGGCGCCCGATATCGACGGCGACAATTACCAGCTCGAGCTTGGCGGCCTGATCGACAACAAGAAGCCGTGGACGCTCGCCGAACTGAACAAGCTGCCGGAGGTGTCGCAGATCACCCGGCTCGTCTGCGTCGAGGGCTGGAGCGCGATCGGCTCCTGGCAGGGTGTGCGGCTGTCCGATTTCCTCAAGCTGATCGGTGCCGATACCAAGGCCAAATATCTCTGGTTCCAGTGCGCCGAAGGCTATTCCAACACCATCGACATGCCGAGCGCGCTGCATCCGCAGACGCAACTCACGCTCAAATTCGACAACAAGACCCTGCCGCAGGCCTACGGCTTTCCGATCAAAATCCGCATCCCCACCAAGCTCGGCTTCAAAAACCCGAAATATGTCACGGCCATGTGGGTGCAGAACAACGACGCCGGCGGCTATTGGGAAAACCAGGGCTACAACTGGTTCAGCGGGCTGTAATCCTCTGCTCTTGCCAAGCTGAATATCGCCCTTTAGCAATCCTTTCCGTCATTCCGGGGCGCGCGTAGCGCGAGCCCGGAATCCATAATCCTGGCGCGTTTTGCCCGATTTCGATCGCTGGGGTTATGGATTCCGGACAGCCTCACTTCGTTCGGCTTCCGGAATGACAACGTCGAGTTAATCGCGTGAGGCGTCATTCATGCCCAGTTTCAATCTTCTCCTTCTCGCCGGCGACGGCATCGGCCCGGAAGTCATGGCCGAGGTGAAACGGCTGCTCGGCTTTTACGCCAAGACCGGCATTGCCGATTTCCGAACCGAAGAGGATCTGGTCGGAGGCGCCTCATTCGACGCGCATAAAGTCGCGATCACCGATGCCACCATGGCGAAGGCCCATGCGGCCGACGCGGTGATCTTCGGTGCCGTCGGCGGGCCGAAATGGGACAAGGTACCATTCGACGTGCGGCCGGAAGCGGGGCTGTTGCGGCTGCGCAAGGACCTCGGTCTATTCGCCAATATCCGCCCGGCGATCGTCTATCCGGCGCTCGCCGAAGCTTCGAGCCTAAAACGCGAGGCGGTCGACGGCCTCGACATCATCATCCTGCGCGAGCTAACCGGCGGCGTCTATTTCGGCGAGCCGAAAACCATTACCGATCTCGGCAATGGCCAGAAGCGCGCCATTGATACTCAGGTTTACGACACCTACGAGATCGAGCGGATTGCCCGCGTCGCCTTTGAGCTGGCGCGGGCGCGCCGCAACAAAGTCACGTCGATGGAAAAGCGCAACGTAATGAAGACCGGCGTGCTGTGGCATGAGGTGGTCGAAGCCGTACACGCGCGCGACTACAAGGACGTGCAACTCGAACACATGCTGGCCGACTCCGGCGGCATGCAACTGGTGCGCTGGCCGAAGCAGTTCGACGTCATTGTCACCGACAATCTATTCGGTGACATGCTGTCCGACATCGCGGCGATGCTCACCGGTTCGCTCGGCATGCTGCCATCGGCGTCGCTCGGCGAGGTCGACGCCAAGACCAAGCGGCGCAAGGCGATGTACGAACCGGTGCATGGCTCGGCGCCCGATATCGCCGGCAAGGGCATGGCCAATCCGATCGCCATGCTCGCTTCGTTCGGCATGGCGCTGCGCTATTCCTTCGGCATGGCTAAGGAGGCAGACCAGCTCGACGCGGCGATTGCGGCGGTTCTCGCCAAAGGGCTACGCACCGCCGACATTAAGTCGGAAGGTGCCAACATCGTTTCAACCGCGCAGATGGGAGAGGCGGTTGTCGCTGAGCTGGACAGACTTGCCCAATAGGTAGCAGGGAAAAATTACCGCTAAAATCCCGCCAATGTTGAATTAAACGGCGTCCCGCCGAAATACCAGATCGTCGACGATATGATCGGACTGTTGCCATCCGTATCGAGCCATGAGGTCGATAACCGCATCGGCGCGATGTTTCTCGAAGGACTCGATCTGCGCATAGCCGAAATTTCCCGCCAGCAGACCTTTTGCTCCCTCGAGAACTTCAAGCTCATAGCCCTCGACGTCGACCTTCAATACCAGCGGCTTGCTGGTAAACGAAAATGTCTCGTCCAGCGAAACGACGTCGATCTGATAACCGTCTTGGTGCGACGGCACGACCGCAGACAACGCGCTGAAGCCTGGACTGCCCGGCAGCAGCGAGGCCTTTTGACGGAACGCGCCTACGGCGCTGTCATAGATCGCAACGTCTTTGACGCCATTGAGCGCGATGTGCTCGCGTAGCCGTTCGCGTGCCCAGTGATTGGGTTCGAAGGCGACCAATTGGGTCGCTTGCCGTTGCCGACCGATGATGCAGGTGTAGAGCCCGAAATTAGCTCCTACGTCGATGAATGCCGCGGGATTGAGTTCGCGGCACGCGTCTAGCATCGCTGTGATCTGCAGCCATTCGAATCGCTTCAAGAACATTTCACGGCCGATCAAATCTGTCGGCGAGATCCGGAACGAGGCGCCGAAGTAACGTATTTCCTCGATTTCGCGATCTGGACGCCATAAGCGGCGCAACCGGTGCCAGCGCTTGCGGACGGATACGGCAAATTTCCAATGATGAGGCGGCCGCGTGCGGCGCGCGATCGCCGAGGGCTCAATCATTGTTCGCTCCAATGGAATGTTAAAAGCCGCGAAACGTCACTATAGTGCGGACCACGCCACGCGCAATTGTGCGCGCTTGATGGCGCGAACTTTGGTTTGCCTGATCGGGGAGTCCGTTTTAGGCTTTTCGGAATACGAGGTTGGGCGGAATTTCGTATGCCAAGTCGTAACCGAAGTCCGCCATCATGGCGACGGTCTCGGCGCGTGCTTCCAGTACCTCGATCTGCACGCAGCCGCGATTGTCGCGCAGTGTACGTGCCATGCCGGCGAGCGCCTTGCGCTCATAGCGTTCGATGTCGATCTTGATTGCGAGCGTCAACCCGGAGAGGGCGACGAGGTCGTCGAGCCGCACGATCTCCACGTCATAGCCTTCGCCGCCCGCCGCGTTTTCTACGATCTGAGACAGGCCGATATCGCGCTCCGGTCCCGGCACCAGCCGGAATTTGCCGGGCTCAGCGCCGAGCGCGACCTCGTTGATCTGGATATCGCCCTCACGCAGATCGTTGATAAGAAGATTGGCGCGGAGGTGAACGCGGTTGCGGCGGTCAGGCTCGAATAGAATGGCGCGCGGCGCCAGCCGGTTTTTCATCACGATGCAGGTGTAGAGGCCGAGATTGGCGCCGATATCGATGAAGACATCCGGCGCAATCTCGCGGCAGACGCGAATGAAGCTCTGCAATTCCCGGTATTCGCCGATATGGGCGGAAATTTCGAGGCCGCCGACATTCTCCGAATTGATCAGAAAATCGGCGCCGAAATAGCGGCAAACGAAATAGTGCCCGCGATGAATGAGCTTATTAAAAGGCTTGTAGAAGCGGCGCCGCCACTTATACCGCCACCAGGTCGAAAGATTCATGCTCCCCCGTCCGGCGTCCTTCCCGGCGCTTTCGTCGCACAACAATCGAGCCGCAGCTAGAACGGCGTGTTCGGATTGAGTCCCGGGATATAGAACGGCCGCGCCAGCGGATAGCCGCCATCGCCCTGGACATCCGGGCCCATGAACCAGTTCGGCCGGCCGGGATCGCCGCCGGGCGGCAGCATGTAATCGCGGTAGTCGCGGTCGCCCACCGAGACTTCGGTCCCGGTATCGAGATAGGAGCGCTGCCGGGGAATGATGATGACGGTGCGGTGGCCATTGCCGTCGGGAATGATGGTCGTGGTCGGCTGGATGATCGTCCCGCTGGCGGAACGTTCGATCGCGGGCTGCGGCGGTTTCTTGGTCGCCGCGTCGGCGCAGACGTCCGATACCGAAAGCACCGCGATGGCAGCGGCGATGACGGCAAAGGGATGCACAACTGGTGACATGGGCTCCTCGCTTTCGGCGCAGATCGAAACACGCGCAATGTAGCCGGGTTTGGCCGACCGCAACAGCGCTCTGCTAACCCCGGGAGCTCCTGCCCGTTCCGGCCAAAACCGCCGTGTGAAAGGCTCGCTGCGGAATAATATGCTTTGACTCGCTGCATTTGTGTTCCATTATTTCCCGGAACGGTCTCGATGGAGGCCATTCGGAGGCCGCGCGAGAAATAACGTGCGACCCTACAACGGGAGGAGTCCCATGTTGACGCGACGCAGCCTATTGGCGGCTGCGAGCGCCACTGCCGCACTCGGCGGCAGCGCGCTCGGCTTGCCGAAACAACTTTTCGCGGCGGAATCTGCGGCCGGCGAGCTTTCGCCCGGAGTGCCCGCCGGGATTGCGAGCTACGCCACGATGGCGACGCTTCCCGGCAAGAAGCCGCTGATCAGATTGTCCGACCGCGGCCCAAATTACGAAGCGCCGCTTGAATATTTCCGGACGCCGATCACGCCGAACGACGAATTCTTCGTTCGCTATCATCTGTCCAACATCCCGGAAGTCGACGCCAAGACTTACAAGATCGAGATCGGCGGCGATGGCGCCAACGGCCAGACAGAGCTGACCTTGGACGATCTCAAGAAGATGCCGGCGGTGGAACTGGTCGCGGTCAATCAATGCTCCGGCAACCGGCGCGGCTTGTCCAATCCGCATGTCGCCGGCGTCGAATGGGGTTACGGCGCCATGGGCTGCGCGCGCTGGAAAGGCGTCCGCCTCAAGGACGTGCTCGATATGGTCGGCCTCAAAAACGAGGCGATCGAAATCGCATTCAACGGCGCCGACAGCCCGATCTTCGATAAGACGCCGGATTTCATCAAAAGCCTGCCGGTGTGGAAGGCAACGGACGAGTCGACGCTGATTGCCTACGAGATGAACGGCGGGCCGTTGCCGCACTTCAACGGTTACCCGACGCGTCTCGTGGTGCCAGGCTGGACCGGCACTTATTGGATGAAGCACCTCGTCTCGATCACCGCCTTGACCAAACCGCAGGGCGGCTTCTGGATGAACCCGGCCTACCGCATCCCGATCGGCAAATTCCCGTTGACGGCGCGCTTCACCTCGCAGGAATACGCGCCCAATACGCCGATCACCGAAATGGTCATCAATTCGCTGATCTCCAGCCACCGCGACGGTGACAAGGTGAAGACGGGCAAAGTCACGGTCAGCGGGCTGGCATGGGACGGCGGCTACGGCATTCGTGCCGTCGAAGTCTCCACCGACGACGGCAAGACCTGGACGGACGCGACCTTAGGCCAGGATCTCGGCCACTATGCGTTCCGGCCATGGAGCTTCGAGCTGCGCGCCAAGCGCGGCAAGAATACGGTGATGGCCAACGCCATCAACATCATCGGTCAGACCCAGACCGCCACGCTGATCTGGAATCCAGCCGGCTACCACAACAACGTGATGCAGAACATCACGCTCAACGCGAGCTAGGGGAGGGGATCATGCGAAGGTTCGTATTTGCTTTCGTCGCCGTCCTGATCGCCGTCCCGGCCATGGCGCAGGAACAGGAGATCAAGCTCAAGCCCGGTCCGGGCCTCGACAAGGTCGAGGGCAATTGCGGGGCCTGTCACAGCTTGGCCTATATCCCGATGAACTCGCCGTTCCTCAATGCCGCCGGCTGGAACGCCGAGGTCACCAAGATGATCAAAGCGATGGGCGCGCCGATCCCAGACGATGACGCCAAGGCCATCGCGGACTATCTCGCGAAGAATTACGGGACGTAACTGATCGCGATCAGTGTTGCTGCGGCGAGCGCGGCCTGAACCCGCCGGTAAACCGCACACGGTGCGGAATTGGCACTGGCACATCGCGTTCCGGCGTCGCCGCCAGGATCGGATTGTGCTCGCCGCAGAACGTACGCTTGAGTTCGGCCTGCGCGAACAAAGCGCCGACTTTGGCATCACCCCCGGCGGACAGAACGGTGAGCCGGTCGAGTGCACAAGCCAGCGTCGCACTGTCGACCGGCTTTTCGTCTGCGTTGCAATACCAGCCGGCGATCTGCAGCGGCGGATCGTCGAACGGCCGCGCGAAGCCGAGGCAGCGACGCTGCCGCCCATTATGAGTTCCTGGCACGGCGATGGCGAAGTCCACCAGCGACACAGCGCCGAATTTGCTGTCGATCTGGCCCGCCGGCTTGACGTCGTCGGTGATGGTGAAGCCGACGATGCGGGCGGCGATCTCGCTTGGCGCGTCGATGAAGCGCTCGCTTGCGGCGCCCGGTCGGTAAATTTCGACCAGGACATAGGGGCTGCCACCGGCCGGTCCGCCCCAGCTCAGCACATCCTTGCGCGCATTGTCGGCGTTCCGCCGCAGGATCGCGTAATTGAATCCCTCAGCCGCGAGTTCGGGCATCTGCATATCGAAGGCCGGACGGGGACGCCCGACATTGATCCATTCCGGTAACGGCGCCGGCCGTATCGCCGCAAGGCCCGCCGGGGTGCGAAAAAGGCTTGCCGCCGCCATGGCGAGGATCGCGAGGGCGCCCATATAAGCGAGAATGCGCACAAAGGTGGCGCGAATGTCGCCCGGGACGGTACACGAGGCCTCCTGCACGGCCGCTCCGATCAGCGTTGTGTTTGGGAGGTTTCTCGCTTAGAAGCGCTTCCGCTCTGGTTCCTGCGCGGCCGGCGCCGGGGTGAATTTTCGGTGGAGAGTTAACGATGGGTTATAACGTCGCCGTGGTCGGCGCGACCGGCAATGTCGGCCGGGAAATGCTCAATATTCTGGCCGAGCGGTTGTTCCCCGCCGACGAGGTGGTGGCGCTCGCTTCGCGCCGCAGCGTGGGGACGGAGGTTTCCTATGGCGACCGCATCCTCAAGGTCAAAGCGCTCGAACATTTCGATCTCGCCGGGGTCGACATCTGCCTGATGTCGGCGGGCTCCGCCGTCTCCAAGGAATACTCGCCGAAGATCGTCGCCGCCGGTGCGGTGGTGATCGATAATTCGTCGTGCTGGCGCTACGATTCCGACGTCCCGCTGATCGTGCCCGAGGTCAATGCCGACGCAATCGTGGGCTTCCGCAAGCGCGGCATCATCGCCAATCCGAATTGCTCGACGGCGCAACTCGTCGTCGCGCTCAAGCCGCTGCACGACAAAGCCAAGATCAAGCGCGTCGTGGTCGCCACCTATCAGTCAGTGTCGGGTGCCGGCAAGGAAGCGATGGACGAATTGTTCTCGCAGACCAAGGCGGTGTTCCAGCTCAACGAAGTCGAAGCCAAGAAATTTCCCAAGCGCATCGCCTTCAACATCATTCCGCAGATCGATACCTTCATGGAGGACGGTTACACCCGCGAAGAGTGGAAGATGGTGGTCGAGACCAAGAAGATCCTCGACCCCAAGATCAAGCTCACCGCGACCTGCGTGCGGGTGCCGGTCTTCATCAGCCATTCGGAAGCGATCAATGTCGAGTTCGAGAATCCGATCACGCCCGACGAGGCGCGCGATATCCTGCGTAACGCGCCGGGCTGCCTGGTCATCGATTCGCGGGAGCCGGGTGGCTATGTGACGCCCTACGAGGCGGCCGGCGAGGATGCCACCTATATCAGCCGCATTCGCGAGGACGCCACCGTGGAAAACGGCCTGTCGATGTGGGTGGTGTCCGACAATCTGCGCAAGGGCGCGGCATTGAACACCATCCAGATCGCCGAATGCCTGATCAACCGCAAGCTGATCACTGCAAAGCGCAGGGCGGCGTAGCTTTCCGAAAAGACAACGGATTGGCACGTACCGTGCAAGCCGGTAGCTTAAGACCCGCCGGGGAATTGGGGACTTAAGCGATGACCGTCCGTCCGCGCCGTAGCGTACTCTACATGCCCGGATCGAATCCTCGCGCGCTGGAAAAAGCGCGCGAACTGCCGGCCGACGGGCTCATTCTCGATCTGGAAGATGCGGTGGCGCCGGAGGCCAAGGCCGTCGCGCGCGACAACATCGTCAAGGCGCTCAAGACCGGCTTCGGCGACCGCGAAGTGCTGGTGCGCATAAACGGCCTCGACACGCGCTGGTGGGTGGAGGATATCGACGCCGCCGCATCGGCCATGCCCGACGCCATTCTGGTGCCGAAAGTATCGACCCCCAAGCAATTGCAAGACCTGGCGGCGCGGCTGGTCGACATGGGCACCCATCCCAGCGTGCGCGTCTGGGCCATGATGGAAACCCCGCTTGCCATGCTCAATGTTGGCGAAATCGCCCATGCCGCACTCGATTCTGAAACGCGCCTCGCCGGTTTCGTCATGGGCACCAACGACCTCGCCAAAGATACGCGCGCCAGGCTGGTGCCCGGCCGCGCGCCCATGCTGCCGTGGTTGATGATGTGCGTCGCGGCGGCGCGCGCTTACGGCCTCGATATCCTCGACGGCGTCTATAATGATCTCGGCAATGCCGACGGTTTTGTCGAGGAGTGCAAGCAGGCGCGCGATCTCGGCTTCGACGGCAAGACGCTCATTCATCCGCGGCAGATCGAGCCATGCAACGAGGCGTTCTCGCCGTCGCCGGAAGAAGTGGAAATGGCCCGCAAGATGATCGCCGCGTTCGAGGAGCCGGGCAACGAGAACAAGGGCGTCATCCAGATCGACGGCCGGATGGTGGAGCGGCTGCACGCCGAAATGGCGCGCCGCACCGTGGCAATCGCCGATGCGATCGCAAAGACGCAGCCGGCTTGATCTTTAGTGCCCGGGTCCGATGATCGTCGCGTTCACGCTACGCGGCCATGCCTGGCGCTTCAACTGTCGAGGAAGCTTCTTAGCTCTTTTGATCGGCTCGGGTGCTTGAGCTTCCGCAGGGCCTTGGCCTCGATCTGCCTGATGCGCTCGCGAGTCACCGAGAATTTTTGCCCGACTTCCTCGAGCGTGTGGGCGCTGTTCATCCCGAGGCCAAAGCGCATCCGTAGGATACGCTCCTCGCGTGCTGTCAGTGACGCCAACACACGGGTCGTTGTCTCGCGCAAATCGGACTGAATTGCGGCGTCGATTGGCAGGATAGTGCCCTGATCTTCCACCAAATCGCCGAGCTGGGCGTCTCCGTCGTCGCCGATCGGCGTCTCCAGCGAGATCGGTTCTTTGGCGATCTTCAAGGCCTTGCGTACCCTTTCGACCGACATGTGGAGCTTCTCGGCCAGCTCCTCAGGTGTCGGCTCGCGACCGATCTCATTGAGCATCAGTCTTGAGGCGCGGACGATCTTGCTGATGGTCTCGATCATGTGAACGGGTACGCGTATGGTGCGCGATTGATCGGCAAGCGATCGGCTGATCGCCTGCCGGATCCACCAGGTGCCGTAGGTCGAAAACTTGTAGCCGCGCCGATAGTCGAACTTGTCGACCGCCTTCATCAGGCCGATATTGCCTTCCTGGATCAGATCGAGGAACTGCAAGCCGCGGTTGGTGTACTTCTTCGCGATCGAAATGACGAGGCGCAGGTTCGCCTCCACCATCTCCTTCTTCGCCTGATGCGCTTCGCGGTCGCCTTTTTGTACCCTGTGCACGTTGTTGCGGAATTCGCCGATCTCGAGACCAGCCTCGCCGGCGAGGGCGTGTATCTCACGGCACTGCTGATTGATCTTGTCTTTATCCTTGGCAATGAAACTATTCCAACCCTCGGTCGCGAAATCCGACTCGCGGTCGAGCCAGAGCGGGTCAAGTTCCCGTCCCAGATAGTTCTTGAGGAAATCGTCACGCGCGACGCCGTGGCTCTCGGCGAGCCGCATCAGTCGGCCTTCATTGCCGATCAGGCGCTTGTTGATGTCGTAGAGCTGGCCAACCAGATCGTCGATCCGCGATTGATTGAGACTTAGCGACTTCACTTCCTTGACAATGTCTTCCTTGAGCTTCTTCGACGTGCGGTCTTGTGCCGATGACAGCGTCTCGTTCTTGAGATTTCCTTGGATGCCGCGCTGTTGCAGGCGGCGCAGGCGCTGGAACGCGTCGGCAATGTTGTCAAAAATTGCCAGCACTTTCGGTTTTAGCTCCGCCTCGATTGCGGCGACTGAGAGCCAGTTTTCCAGATCGTCGTCGTCAATGGTGCTGTCGCCGACCGTTCCGTCGGCTGCCATCTCCTCGTCGTCCGGGCGGTCGTCGGCTGTTTTGAAGGGCGCGGCGGTCGCGGCCGCAGGGGTTGGCGCCTGTCCCGGCGGCGTCTGCCCTGGGTGGGCTGGAACAGTGTCCAGGGCCAACTTGCCGTCGGGCCCAATCACCGGCGCCGGCATAACCTTAGCGTCCGGACCGGCGTAGGTCGCGTCGAGATCGACGATATCGCGCAAGAAGATCTTGCCTTCATTGAGCTCGTCCCGCCAGATGATGATGGCCTGGAATGTGAGCGGGCTTTCGCAGAGCCCAGCGATCATCGCCTCGCGGCCGGCCTCGATACGCTTGGCGATAGCGATTTCGCCCTCGCGGGAGAGGAGTTCCGCCGACCCCATTTCGCGCAGATAGATCCGCACGGGATCGTCGGTACGCTCGGCGGCATCCCTAGCCCCCGTTTTGGCTGGAACCGGCTGCCGTACTTCGACCAGCTCGTTTTCGCGTCCCGTTTCCTCCTCCGGTTCCTCGCGGAGCGCGGCCTCTTCCTCATGCTCAGGCCACTCGGTCTCAACTACATTGACGCCCATTTCGCCGAACTTCACCAGGATGTCGTCGATCTGCTCGGGCTTGACCCCTTCCGCGAGTTGCAAGGCGCTTATCTGGTCTTCGGTGACATAGCCACGCTTCTCGGCGTTGCGGATCAACTCCGTGACGGCAACGGGGACAAAGTCGGGCGACGGGTGATCGGCCGCTTCTTCGTCCCGCGCCGTCACCGTGATTTTGCTTGTCATGATTCTCCGCAGTCGAATACACAACGATCTCGGAACAAGATCAACGCTTGGGCTGACATTCGCAAGCTGCGTGCCCGGCGGCTGCAAGCGAGCTCTCGATTATTGCGATAAGGGGGATTTCGACCGACGGCCTGTTCCGCGAGTCGAACGCAAGCTGAAGTACTGTTGCGACTCGATAGTCAACGCGACTGCGCCCGATAGCGCCTGGCGTCCGTGCGGGTACAAAAAGCGTTAATACTTCTTAAAATCCACCGATGGCTGCCAATCGGGAGATAAAGAGACCCCGGTCCGTTGCCGTTTGTCGGAAGCTCCTTGAAAACGCCCGCGCTTGCCCACCGCTCTGCAGAAAGATGGGCGTGACCAAGCTAGAGAACAATAGGAGCCACGTATATTTGTCGGTGCAGGTTGGTTTATCTCACGATCGTTCCGGGGCCGATCTGCTCGAGCATGGCTGTGTTAGACCGGCGCAGTTCTCGCTTACTTGACAATTCCTCCAACTAGCCCCAACAGTAAACGCTCGGTTCACTTATATAGCGTGTAGTCGCCAGGTGGCGACTACGATGATTGAGCCAGTGTCCTCCAAAAAAATCTGATCGTTCCCTCCGGGAGCATCTAACGTTACTGCAAGTAACGAATTCACTGTTGGGCGGTTCAGCCGCCAGCGATCGCCCAGGTCTATGAACCCTGAACGCCGTGCCAGCAGGCTATAGGCCTCAGCAGTGTGTCGGCTGCATCGTCAAAGAACGCACGCCGCCATCTATGATTTTCTACCTCCTGCGCTGCAGGAAGCATTTTGCCCATAAATATCGAGGAGCGAGCCATGCAAAATGGCCTAAAACGACTATGAACCCCAATCGATCCAGACCGTCGACTGCACGCCCGAACCAATGGGCATCGCGCGCCGGCCGCCCCGAGCCGAAAAATTCCGCGCAAAGAAACTATGAGCGGTATCTAGCTCTCGCCCGGACCGAAAGCCAAATTGGCAATACGGTTGGCGCCGAGAACTATTACCAGTACGCCGAACATTATTTCAGATCGATGTCCCCCGACTCGGAAAGAACTTAGGAGTGGTTGCGGCGACGCTGCGACCCGTTTGCTGTCCTCCGTGTTTGCCGGCGCGACGAGCGGACTAAAGTTATCGATGGCCTGCCGAAGCCATTTCGATGGTCGCGGTTGAACGCAGCAGCATAATACCCTCGCGCAGGTATACGCTCTCGTCGTCGGTAAGCGTGCGCTCGGCCGTAAGGGCGGTGAGCAGCAATCGCTCGAGCGAATGTGCCACTTGGCCGGTTCCGACAAAACCGAGCGTGTGGCCGATGCCGCACAGGCCGTGCGCTTCCCGATGCGCGATCGCAAGAATGTCCAGTCCGTCTTCGCCACCGGGTTGCGGTATGGCCGACGCGATGACGCCGATGCGGCCGTCAAGCCCAGCGGCGAACCGCTGGCGGATTGCTGCGACGCGCCGGGCGAAAACATCGTCAGACATTTCGACACCTCGTCACGCACCAAGCGCTGGAAAAAAGGAGCGTGACACGCCGATCGTTAAATCTCCCTGAGTCCCAATGGAGGAGCCGGCTGCCATCCGGCGTCAACGCGTATTTCCGTTCTGAATTACGGTTCTTTTTTTCAGCTACGTAGTAGCACTCATATAAAATGCGAGCGGCTGAAGCAAATCGCGCGGAACAGAACGCTTGCCTCGCCAAGGCCATGCAGGAACGATGCGGGCGGAAATCGGATCAACCGCTAGAGTGGCTGGCGCCAACCTCACTCGCTCCGTCGCCGACGTGACGAACTCGCGGCAGGAGGAAGGTATTGCGTATTTTGCACACAGAAGCCGCCCATGCCCTGCAGCGTCTGCATGCATTGGGCGTAGCTGACGAATCCGCAATTCGTCGCGCCGCCGCCGGCGCCGGCATATTGCGCGCACCACGGATAATTTTGCGCTTGGGCGGGGTCCCCCATTGCGACTGCGGCGACAAGAATTCCCAATGTGAACGGCAAATGTCTCATGACAACCTCCCGGTGGAGCGGGTGCTTTCGCTATTAACGCCGGTCCAACCCGCCTTATTCCACGGTCTCGATCGCCTGCCGCGGGGCACAAAAATTCGATTCAATACTGGTCGAATTTTCGCTAGGGTAAGTGGCCTTCATTATCAACCAGAGAGTCCAACGATGCCTATTTCGATGTACACCGTTTCCATCCCTGTTTTCATTCAGCATCTCGGCGGTCTTGGCGCCGTCCTTGACAAGGCCGCGGCCTGGGCTGGCGCCCGCAAGGTCAACGAGGCCGATCTGTTGAACATGCGGCTGTCGCCGGACATGTTCAATTTGACGCGCCAAGTGCGGGCGGCGACCGATCACGCCGCCAATGCGGCGGGACGTCTTGCCGGCAAGGAGCTTCTGAAATTCGCCAACGACGAGACAACGATCGCCCAGCTCAAGGACCGTATCGGCAAGACGATCGATTATCTCAAGGGCTTCAAACCGGGCGAGATCGACGGTACCGAGGGCAAGGAGATCAGCATCACTTTTCCCAGCGGCCAGACCCGCCAATTCACCGGCCAGAGCCTCTTGCTCGGCAACAGTCTGCCGAATTTTTGGTTTCATACCACCACCGCCTACGACATCGTGCGGCTGTGCGGCGTCGAGGTCGGCAAACGCGACTTTATGGGGACGCCGGCGTCGTGACGGCCGCGGCAGCCGCGAATCCTGCCGTGGTCAGTTCTTCAGCCGATACCCGGTCCTGAAGAACCACCACACGATGGCCAGGCACACCGCGAGAAAGACGAGTGTCATCGTCACGCTGACCTCGACATTGACATCGGCGATGCCGAAGAAGCTCCAGCGGAAGCCTGAGATCAGATAGACGATTGGATTGAACAGCGTGATGGTCCGCCATGGCTGCGGCAGCACGCTGGTCGAATAGAACGTGCCGCCGAGAAAGGTCAGTGGCGTGATGATGAGAAGCGGCACGATCTGTAGCTTCTCGAAACCGTCGGCCCATAGCCCGAGAATAAAGCCGAACAGGCTGAAGCTGATCGCGGTCAGAACGAGGAATGCGAGCATCCAGAATGGATGCTCGATATGGATCGGTACGAACAGGAACGACGTCGTCAGGATGATCAGCCCCAGCACGATCGATTTGGTCGCCGCCGCGCCGACATAACCGATTACGATCTCGAGCGATGAGATCGGCGCCGAGAGGATTTCGTAGATGGTGCCGACGAAACGCGGGAAATAAATGCCGAATGAGGCGTTGGTCACGCTCTGCGTCAAGAGCATCAGCATGATCAGTCCGGGCACGATGAAGGAGCCGTAGCTCACGCCCTCGATCTGGGTGATGCGCGAGCCGATCGCGGCGCCAAACACGATGAAGTACAGCGAAGTCGAGATCACCGGCGACACCACGCTTTGGAATAGCGTTCGTCCCGTCCGTGCCATTTCGTAAAGATAGATCGCGCGTACGCCGTAGAGGTTCATCGCCGCTCCCTCACCAGGTCGACGAAAATGTCCTCGAGCGAGCTTTGCGTCGTTTGCAAGTCCTTGAAGGTAATGCCGGCGCGGTGAAGATCGTCGAGCAATGCCGTAATTCCGGTATGCTCGCTTTTCGTATCGTAAGTGTAGGTCAGTTCCTTGCCGCCGGCGGCCGGTCTAAGATCGTAGGCCGCGAGTTCCGGCGGAATAGCGGCGATCCGCTCGCGCAGTTCGAGCGTCAACTGCTTCTTGCCGAGCTTGCGCATCAGCTCGGCCTTGTCCTCGACCAGGATGATTTCGCCGTGGTTGATGACGCCGACCCGGTCGGCCATGTCCTCGGCTTCCTCGATATAATGGGTGGTGAGGATGATGGTGACGCCGGAGGCGCGCAGCTCACGCACCAATTGCCACATGTCCTTGCGCAGTTCGACATCGACGCCGGCGGTCGGCTCGTCGAGGAACAGGATTCGCGGCTCATGCGCCAGCGCCTTGGCGATCATGAGGCGTCGCTTCATGCCGCCGGACAGCATCCTGATCTTGGCGTCGCGCTTGTCCCACAGCGACAGCTGCGTGAGGATTTTTTCGATGATGGCAGCATCGGGCGGCTTGCCGAACAATCCGCGTGAAAAACGGAGCGTCGCCGGCGGCGTCTCGAAGGCGTCGGTGGTGAGCTCCTGCGGCACCAGCCCGATCAGCGAGCGCGCCGCGCGGTAGTCCGTGATGATGTCGTGACCGTCAACAGTGATCTTGCCGGAGGTCGGATTGACGATGCCGCAGATGATGCCGATCAGCGTCGTCTTGCCGGCGCCGTTGGGGCCGAGCAGCGCGAAGATCTCGCCATGACGGATATCCAGGTTGATGTCTTTGAGGGCCTGGAAGCCGGAGGCGTATGTCTTGTCGAGATGCGAGACGGAGATGGCGAAGGTCATGGCGGGTATGTAGTCATTCCGAGGTCGAGCGCAGCGAGGGAGCCCGGAATCCATATTCACGGACGTCGGTTATGGATTCCGGGCTTGCGGCGCCCCGGATTGACGGGAGCCGCTTACACCCAGGGCCGCGAGGCCTTGGCCTTTTGCTCGAAGCCCTCGATCTTGCCCTGCTTCTGCATGGTCACGCCGACTTCGTCGAGGCCGTTGAGCAACGCATGCTTGCGATGCGGGTCGATGTCGAATTTGACCACGCCGCCGTCAGGCCCGCGGATTTCCTGCTTCTCCAGATCGACAGTGAGCGTCGCGTTGGCGCCGCGGTCGGCGTCGTCGAAGAGTTTCTCCAGATCTTCCGGCGACACCTTGATCGGCAGCACGCCGTTCTTGAAGCAGTTGTTGTAGAAAATGTCGCCGAACGAGGTCGAGATCACGCAGGTGATGCCGAAATCGAGCAGCGCCCACGGCGCATGCTCGCGCGAGGAGCCGCAGCCGAAATTATCGCCGGCGACCAGGATCTTGGCCTTGCGATAGGCCGGCTTGTTGAGCACGAAATCCGGGTTCTCGCTGCCGTCGTCGCGGAAGCGCTTTTCCGAGAACAGGCCTTTGCCGAGCCCGGTGCGCTTGATAGTTTTCAGATATTGCTTGGGGATGATCATGTCGGTGTCGACATTGATCATCTTCATCGGGGCGGCGACGCCTTCGAGAACGGTGAAATTTTCCATTGTTTAACCCTGAAGGTTCAATCCTGCGGCACTTGCCTGCTATCTGCGGCGAGTTAATGGCTTCTCGCCAAGTGCCGGTCAAGTCTCCGCCTGAGCGGCTGCCTTTGCCTCGAACTTCGGCTCCCGGTCTAGCGTGCAAACCGGCACGATAAGCGCTTTTGGCGCATCAGGTTTGCTTCTCAAATTTCGGCACTTGTGCGAGGTCCGTGACCCAGGGCCGCGCCGAGCGCCACCAGTTCTGCCGCTTCGGCGGCAGCCGGTCACGCTGGCGCAACATGCCGACCCGCACGGTGTAGGACGGCTGTACGCCATCGCCCGGCGTGGTCGAATAGATTGGCGCGCCGCAGCACGGACAGAACGCCTGTAGCCGCGGCTTGCCGCTGTCGGCGGTGGTCTTCAAATAGGTGGTCGGCTGGCCAGTTATCTTGAAACTTGCGCCCGGCACCGGAACCGAAATGCGAAACGCGGTGCCGGTCGAGGTCTGGCAATCGGTGCAATGGCAGATGGTGACTTTCTCCGGATCGGCTTCGCCTTCGATCGTGATGAAGCCGCAGTGACATGCGCCGTCGATTTTCATGCGTCTCTCCCTTTAAGCGATTAGCCAGGCGCCTGCTCGATCGCGTGCATGGCCTCATCCGACAAACCAAAATGGTGGCCGATCTCATGGATCAGTACGTGCTTGACGATCGCGCCCAGCGTCTCGTCGTGTCCGGCCCAGTAGTCGAGAATCGGCCGGCGGTAGAGCCAGATCATGTTCGGCATCTGGCCGGTGAAGCTATCCGCGCGAAACGGCAGGCCGACGCCATGAAACAGCCCGAGCAGGTCGAATTCACTGCGCGCCTTCATGCGCCGGAGCACGTCTTTGCTCGGGAAATCATCGACCTGGATGACCACGTCGGTACACAGATCGCGGAATTTTTTCGGCAGATGGCGGAATACCTCGCCGGCCAGCACTTCGAACTGGGTTAGCGACGGCGCTTTCACCGGCCCCCACCCCAGTGGATCGGAATTTAGATCGGCCATAATCGTAATGTAGCGCGAATTGCAGGACCGGCTAAGCTGGGTGCCAAGATGCCGCCGAAATCATTGATCGCGTTGTTGATCCTCGCCGCGCTGCCCTTTGCCGTCGCGGCGCCCGCCGCTGCGCAAAACGAGACCTCGCCGATAGCGCAGCCCGGCACGGCCTCGCCGGCGCCGCGGCACATTCGTGGCCGCATCACTATCCATCCAGGACGATTGCTCTATCGCCAGTGCGTCGACTGGTATGAGCTGCAGCACCGGCCGAGCGGTCCGGTGCTATTCCCCGAAATGCGCTGCTGGTGGGTGCGGGGTTAATTCCACTCGCGGATATCGACGAAGTGCCCGGCAATCGCCGCCGCCGCCGCCATGGCCGGCGAGACGAGGTGGGTGCGGCCCTTGTAGCCCTGGCGGCCCTCGAAATTGCGGTTCGACGTCGAAGCGCAGCGCTCGCCCGGCGCGAGCTTGTCGGGATTCATGGCGAGGCACATCGAGCAGCCCGGCTCGCGCCACTCGAAGCCGGCTTTGACGAAGATCTTGTCGAGACCTTCCATCTCGGCCTGGTCTTTGACCAGGCCCGAGCCGGGCACGATCATGGCGTTGACCCGGTCGCTGACCTTCTTGCCGTCGACGACCTTGGCGACGGCGCGCAAATCCTCGATACGCGCATTGGTGCAGGAACCGATGAAGACGCGATCGACGGCGATGTCGGAAATCTTCTCGCCGCCTTGCAGGCCCATATAGGACAGTGCGCGCTCGATCATCTCGCGCTTCTTCTCGTCGGTCACGCCGTCGAGCCGCGGCACGCGGCCGGTCACCGAGACCACCTGCTCGGGGCTCGTTCCCCAGGTCACGAGCGGCGGCAGCTTCGCCGCGTCGAGCTTGATCTCGCGATCGAAATGCGCACCGTCGTCGGATTGCAGCGTCTGCCAATAGGCGAGCGCCGCATCCCAGTCCTTGCCTTTTGGCGCCTTGGGGCGGCCGTTCAAATACGCGTAGGTCTTTTCGTCCGGCGCGATGAAGCCGGCCTTGGCGCCGGCCTCGACCGACATGTTGCACACCGTCATGCGGCCTTCCATCGACAGCGCGCGGATTGCCTCGCCGGCATATTCCAGCGCATAGCCGGTGCCGCCGGCGGTGCCGATCTCGCCGATGATGGCGAGGATGATGTCCTTGGCGGTGACGCCGTCCGGCAGCTTGCCGTCGATCACCGCGCGCATGTTCTTCGATTTCGACTGGATCAGCGTCTGCGTCGCCAAGACGTGCTCGACTTCCGAGGTGCCGATCCCGTAGGCGAGCGCGCCGAGCGCACCATTGGTCGCGGTATGGCTGTCGCCGCACACCAGCGTCACGCCGGGCAGCGTGAAGCCCTGCTCCGGGCCGATGATGTGGACGATGCCCTGCCGCTTATCGAACTCGTCGTAATATTCGAGATTGAAAAACTTAGCGTTCTCGGCGAGGTAGGCGATCTGCGCCGCGCTCTCCGGGTCGGGATTGGGCAAATTGCGGTCGGTCGTCGGCACGTTGTGATCGACGACGAGCAGCGTCTTGTCCGGCGCATGCACCTTGCGGCCCGACAGCCGCAAGCCTTCGAAAGCCTGCGGGCTCGTTACTTCGTGCACGATATGGCGGTCGATATAGATGAGGGCGGACCCGTCGGGGTCTTCCTCGATCAGATGCTCGTCCCAGATTTTATCGTAGAGCGTGCGCGGCTTGGCCATGGTCGGAAACTCACAAAACTTCACCACCGGCACGCAATATAGGCACGACGCGGCGGATTTAAAATTACTTCGCCGCCTTCTTGTCCTCGGCGGTCTCGGCGGTGTGGTCCTGCCGCTCGAAAATGCGGGCCGATTTGCCGCGCCGGCCGCGCAGGTAATAGAGCTTGGCCCGGCGCACCTTGCCGCGGCGCACCACCTGGATGGAATCGATCATCGGTGAATAGAGCGGGAAGACGCGCTCGACACCCTCGCCGTAGGAAATCTTGCGCACCGTGAAGTTCTCGTTGATCCCCCCGCCAGCACGGCCGATGCAGACGCCTTCATAGGCCTGCACGCGGCTTCGCTCGCCCTCGACGATCTTGACGTTAACGATGACCGTATCGCCCGGCTGGAATTCGGGGATTTCCTTGCCGGCGGAAAGCTTCGCCACCTGTTCGTTTTCGATTTCTTTGAGCAAGTTCATGGCGAATTCTCCAAAAGGTACGCGGTCTTGGGCTGCGCATTCGTCGCGCCGTTCCGGCCGGGTCTATGCGGGTTGGGCGTGCTTCTATTACACCGCGCGGGCTTTGTCACCCCAACGTCGCCGCGGATCATTTGGGCCGCGCCGGTTTTGCCTGCGATCCGGACCGGCGGGCCCAAAGATCGGGCCGGCGCTCGCGGGTCAGCCGCTCGGCCTCGGCGCGGCGCCAGGCGGCGATTTTGCTGTGGTCGCCCGAGGTCAGCACCTCCGGGATTCCGCGGCCTTCCCAAAGCTGCGGCCGGGTATAGTGCGGATATTCCAGCAGATCGTCGGTAAAGCTCTCTTCGGCGCTCGATTCCGCGGTGCCCATGACCCCGGGCAGGAGCCGCACGCAGGCGTCGATCAGCACCATGGCGGCGATCTCGCCGCCCGACAGCACGTAATCCCCGATCGAGACCTCTTCCAGGTCGCGCGCCGCGATAAGGCGCTCGTCGACGCCCTCGAAGCGGCCGCAGACGAGGACGACGCCTGAGCCGCGGGCGATCTCCTCGACCCAGTTCTGATCGAGCGGCGCGCCGCGCGGCGAGAGCAGGAGGCGCGGGCGCGCATCGGTCGCCGTCGCATCGACGGCACGGCCGAGCACGTCGGGCTTCATCACCATGCCTGGGCCGCCGCCGGCCGGCGTGTCGTCGACCGACCGGTGCTTGTCGGTGGCGAAATCGCGGATATCGACGACGTCGAGCGCCCAAGTGGCCGCCGCCAAGGCTTTGCCGGCGAGGCTTGTGCCCAACGGCCCGGGAAACATGTCCGGAAAAATGGTCAGAACGCTGGCGCGCCACATGTCAGTCGCGCTCAGTGGGGAGTTCGACGACCAGACGCCCGGCCGTGAGATCGACGTCGGGCACGGTCAGCGCATCGAACGGCAGGAGTTGCGTCGGCTCCGCCTCCGCCTGCCGCACCTCGATCAAATCGCCGGCGCCGAAATTGTGGACCGCGACGACAGTGCCGAGCGGTTTCCCGGCGCGATCGACCACGGCAAGCCCGACCAGATCGGCATGATAATATTCGTCGGGCTTGTCCGGCTCCGGCAGCCGGTCGCGCGGGACATAAAGCTTGGTATTGGCGAGCCGTTCGGCGGCGTTGCGATCGGCAATGCCGGCAAGCGTGGCGACGAAATGATCTTTGGTCGGCCGCAAGTTTTCGATCTCGAAGATGCGGCCATCCTCGGTCTCCAGCGGACCATAGCCGACGATCGCGGCAGGATCGGCGGTGAACGAGCGCAACCGGACCTCGCCGCGCACGCCGTGGGCGGCACCGATTTGGCCCAAGCAAACCAGCCTTGGGCAAATGCGCGGACCGCCCACCATCGGCGGTTAGCTCGCCGGCGCTGCCGGAGCAGCGGCCGCAGCAGGTGCGGCACTCGCGGCCGCCTTGGCGGCTTCTTCCTTCGCCTTGCGCTCTTTGCGCGGGACGGCCTTTTCTGGATTGTTGCGCGCCTTGCGCTTCATCACGCCGGCGGCGTCGAGAAAGCGCATGACGCGATCGGACGGTTGCGCGCCCTTCGCCATCCAGGCCTTGGCCTTTTCGACGTCCCACTTCAGCCGCTCGGTCTTTTCCTTGGGCAACAGCGGATTGAAATAGCCCAAGCGCTCGATGAAACGCCCGTCGCGGGGACTGCGGCTGTCGGCAACGACGATGTGATAGAACGGCCGCTTCTTGGTACCGGCGCGCGCCATGCGGATGACGAGAGACATTCAGTTTCCTTTCGTTGAGTTGATAGCGTCGATTTGCAGGATCACTTCTTTTTTCCCAAGCCGGGGAATCCTCCCGGGAATTTCGGACCGAGACCCGGTAAACCAGGAAAATTCGGCGGCAGGCTCGGCATAGTCGGCGGCAGGCCCGGTGCGCCGGGCGTTCCCGGCGGCAGCCCGCCCGGCATTTTCTCGGCCAGTTTTGCCATCTCTTCGGGGCTTGGCATGCCGCCGCCGCCGAAGCCGAGCATGTTGGCTAGCCCCGCCATAGGCCCGCGCTTGGCGCCGCCCATGGCTTTCATCACGTCGGACATCGTTCGGTGCATTTTGAGGAGCTTATTGATGTCCTCGGGCTTGGTCCCTGAGCCGGCGGCGATGCGGCGCTTGCGGCTGGCCTTGAGCACATCAGGATTTTTGCGTTCCTGCGGTGTCATCGAATCGATGATCGCCATTTGCCGCTTGAGGACTGTCTCGTCGAGATTGCGCTCGGCCAGCTGATTTTTCATTTTGGCGATGCCGGGCAGCATCGACATCAATCCGGTCATGCCGCCCATGCTTTGCATCTGCGTGAGTTGCTCGCGCAGATCGGCAAGATCGAACGCGCCTCTGCGCATTTTTGCCGCGACACGGGCCGCCTTTTCGGCATCGATGGTCGCGGCGGCTTTTTCGACGAGTGAAATGATGTCGCCCATGCCGAGAATGCGATCGGCGATGCGCTGCGGGTAAAAGTCCTCCAGCGCATCGAGCTTTTCGCCGGTGCCGATGAGCTTGATCGGCTTGCCGGTGACCGCGCGCATCGACAAAGCGGCGCCGCCGCGGCCATCGCCGTCGATCCGGGTCAGCACGATGCCGGTGAGGTCGAGCCGCTCGTTGAAGCTTTTCGCCAGATTGACCGCGTCCTGGCCGGTCAGCGCGTCGGCGACGAGCAGTACCTCGTGCGGATTGGCGGCGCGGCGCACCTCGGCCGCTTCACGCATCAGTTCCTCGTCGAGGGTGAGGCGGCCGGCGGTGTCGAGCAGCACCACGTCGTAACCGCCGAGCCGCGCCGCCTGCTGCGCGCGGGCGGCGATCTGCACCGGCGTCTGGCCTTCGACGATCGGCAGCGTCTCGACATTGACCTGCTTGCCGAGGACGGCGAGTTGCTCCATCGCGGCCGGCCGGCGCGTATCGAGCGAGGCCATCAGCACTTTGCGTTTGAGGCCATCGGTGAGGCGCTTGGCGATCTTTGCGGTGGTCGTGGTTTTGCCTGAGCCTTGCAGCCCGACCATCATGATGACGACCGGCGCCGGGGCGTTGAGATCGATCGGCTCGGCGTTCGATCCCAAGGTCTCGATCAACTGGTCGTGCACGATTTTCACGACCATCTGGCCGGGGGTGACCGACTTGATCACCTCGATGCCGACGGCGCGTTGCTTGACCTGGTCGGTGAAGCTGCGCGCAACGTCGAGCGCCACGTCGGCCTCAAGCAGCGCGCGGCGCACCTCGCGCAAGGCGGCCTCGACGTCCGCCTCCGACAGCGCACCGCGCCTGGTCAGCAGGTCGAGGATACCGTTCAGCCGTTCCGAAAGATTGTCGAACATCAAAAACACCTTTGCGCCCGAGGGCGCATCGCGCTGTCGGGCGGGAACCTCCGGTCTCTGGGGCCGGTCGGCGGTTGAATTTCGATCTCTTGCGAGAGCGGGCGGAAAATACGGGCCAGCCCCTCTGCCGTCAACCGTAGGGTAAAGGCTCGGCGGCCGGGCTGGCCAAGCTGTATGGTTTGGCCGCTATAACCCTTAAGGCCACATGTCCCGCTATTACCAGGGTCCGGTTTCGGATCATTTCGACGGCGAGCGGTTTTTCGACCCGGACGGCGCGCCGCCCCGCAGCCGGTGGGATCTGCTCCGCTGGCGGCTTCACCGGCGTTCCGGGACGAAGTGGCCGTCGTGGGCGCCGTCGCCCTATGCGGACCGGCCGCCGGCCCGAGTTCGAGGGCGCAGCTTGGCGGATTTCCTATATCGGCCATGCGAGCTTTCTCATCCAGACCGCCGGCCGCAATATCCTGCTCGACCCGGTATGGTCGAAGCGTGCCTCGCCGTTCCGCTTTGTCGGGCCGAAGCGGGTCAACGATCCGGGCATCGCCTTCGCCGACCTGCCGCCGATCGATACCGTGCTGGTTTCGCATGGCCACTACGATCATCTGGACGTCGTTACGCTGTCGCGCCTCGCAGCCGCCCACCGCCCGCGCATTATCGCGCCGCTTGGCAACGATACGATCATGCGCAACCACGATCCCGCCATCGCTGCCGAAGGCTACGATTGGGGGCAAAGGGTCGATATTGGTGCGGGATTGGCGGTGACTCCCGTCGCCACGCGGCATTGGTCGGCGCGCAATCTGTCCGATCGCAACATGTCGCTCTGGGCGTCGTTCATCATCGAGACGCCAGCCGGGCGCATCTATTTTGTGGCCGACTCGGGCTACGGCGACGGGCGGCATTTTCGGAACGCGCGCAAAGGCTACGGACCGTTCCGCCTCGCCATTCTTCCGATCGGCGCCTACGAGCCGCGCTGGTTCATGCGCGAGCAGCACATGAATCCCGCCGAGGCCGTGCAGGCTTTCCTCGATTGCAACGCTGAGCTGGCGCTCGGCCATCATTACGGCACGTTCCAGCTCACCGACGAGGCGATCGATGCGCCGCTCGTCGCCCTTGCCGACGCCCTGCAGGCTGCTGGAATTCCGCCTGCGGAGTTCCGCGCGTTGCGGCCCGGGCAGGTGTGGGAGTTGTGATCGTCCTTTAGCCGGGGGATGCGTCAGGCGGCTTGATCAAGACGTAAACATTGACGACCAGCTTGCCGGCGTCGCCGCTCAGCGGATCGGTGACATATTCCTCGATCATCTCCTTGGCATCGAGCCGCTTCTCGTCGAGATAATCGGTGATGGTCTCGTAGGTGTTGTCGAGATCGTCGTAAGAGCCGCGATAGACGAATTTCAGCGCGGCGCCGTCCGGCGTCTGGCCGAGGGCGAATTCGCCATGCGGCGGATTCTTCGGCGCGGCCGCGATGGGCACGCCGATCTCATAATCGAAGCCGTTGTCGTCGGATGCCGTGAAGATCGTCATCGGCAGGCCGTCCGACTTGATGCCTTCCTTGTCGAGGTAGGTTTTGATCTTCTTGAGCGACGTCGTGATGATGTCGAAGGTCTTGTCCCAGGTGCCACTGCCTTTGACGTAGATCATCGGCCGCGCGGTCAGCGTCGTGTTCTCGCCGAACACGTCGCCCGGCTGAGCTGGCGTTGCGCCGGGCGCGATCTGCTCAGGCGCGGCCGGCGCCGCGGGGGCGGGCGGGGCCGGTGCGGGGTTTGGCGGCTGGGTCTGTGCCGGTGCCGGACTTTGCGCGAATGCCGCCTGCGACAGCCCCCGGCCCGAGATTGCGGCCAATAAAATTGCGGCCAATGCAACGCCCGCAACTCCGGCGCGCGTTAGGCGGAACGGCATTATTTTCTCCCTGAAAAGGCGATCCAAGCGCCCGCGGCTGCGCCAGCGTCAGCATTGATTCATCTATTGAACCCTATTGCGAATCTACCACTTTCCGCCGCGTTCGCCCTGCCCAAATTGCCGTCACCGCACCTCTAGCGCCGAATCGTGACACTGGCAGACACGGATCGAGTCCTCATATAAGTCGCTCGCATTTCGGGCTTTATCGTGGGTGCATCGATGGGCGCGCTGGCCAACCGCGACTTCGTCAAGATGAACGGCCTCGGCAACGAGATCGTCGTCGTCGATTTGCGCCGTGGCGCGAGCGCCATCGAAGCGGCCGAGGCACGCGCCGCGGCGCGGCAAGAGCCCTACGATCAGCTGATGGCGCTCTATCCGGCGCGCGGCGACGAAGATGCCGCGATCCGCATCTACAACAATGACGGCTCGGAAGCCGGTGCCTGTGGCAACGGCATGCGCTGCGTCGCGGCGCTGCTGTGCGAAGAAACCGGCCGCAACGAACTCAAATTTGCAACTTCCGCAGGTGCAGTGGCGTGCTGGCGCGAGAAAAACGGGCTGTTCACCGTCGATATGGGCCCGCCGCGATTGCGCTGGGACGAGATTCCGTTGGCGCAGGAATTCGCCGATACGCGCGCTATCGAACTGGAAATCGGTCCGCGCGGCGCGCCGATCCTGCATTCGCCGTCCGCTGTCAGCATGGGCAACCCGCACGCTATCTTCTGGGTCGACGATCCGTCAGCGTACGATCTCGCCAAGATCGGGCCGCTCCTTGAGCACCATCCGATGTTTCCCGAGCGCGCCAATATTACGCTCGCCGCGACGCCGTCGCGCGACCATGTTGTGATCCGCACCTGGGAACGCGGCGCCGGGCTGACCAAGGCCTGCGGCTCGGCGGCCTGCGCCGCCGCCGTCGCCGCGGCGAGGCTTAATCGCGTCGGCCGCATCGTGACGGTCACGCTGCCCGGCGGCGATCTCGGCATCGAATGGCGCAAGGCCGACGACCACGTGCTGATGACTGGGCCGGTCGAATACGAGCACAACGGCCGCTTCGATGCGGCGCTCTTCGCCGGCGCCGGAGCGGCGCGATGAGCGTCGAGGTCGTCACGTTCGGCTGCCGGCTCAATGCCGCCGAATTGGAGGTGATCCGGCGCAACGCCGAGCGCGCCGGATTTTCCGATACCGTCGTGGTCAACACCTGCGCGGTCACGGCGGAGGCGGTGCGCCAGGCGCGGCAGACGATCCGCGCGCTGCGGCGCGAGCGGCCGCAAGCCAAGATCGTCGTCACCGGCTGCGCCGCCCAGACCGAGCCGCAGACCTTCATCGCCATGACCGAGGCCGACGGCGTCCTCGGCAATACGGAAAAGCTTTCGGCTACGGGCTGGGCGCAAGCGCGCCAAGCTTTCGCGATGACCGGCGCGCCGAAGGCCATCGTCAGCGACATCATGGCGGTGAAGGAAACCGCGGCCCATCTGGTCGACGCTTTTGCCGCACATACCCGCGCTTTCGTCCAGGTACAGAATGGCTGCGATCACCGCTGCACTTTCTGCATCATTCCGTTCGGCCGCGGTAATTCGCGCTCGGTGCCGATGGGCGCCGTGGTCGACGACGTGCGCCGGCTGGTTGGCAACGGCTATGGCGAGATCGTGCTGACCGGTGTCGACATCACGAGCTATGGCGCCGACCTGCCCGGCGCGCCGAAGCTCGGCGCGCTGATCAAGCAAATCCTCAAGCACGTGCCGGAGCTGAAGCGGCTGCGGCTGTCGTCGATCAATTCGGTCGAGGCCGATCGCGATCTGCTCGATGCGCTGGCAAGCGAGCCGCGGCTGATGCCGCATCTGCATTTGTCGCTGCAGTCCGGCGACGATCTCATCCTCAAGCGCATGAAGCGGCGGCATTTGCGTGCCGACGCCATCGCCTTCTGCGCGGAGGCGCGCCGGCTGCGGCCGGACGTCGTGTTCGGCGCCGATCTGATCGCCGGGTTCCCAACCGAGACCGGCGCCATGTTTGAAAAGACGCTCGATCTCGTGGACGAATGCGGCCTGACACACCTTCACGTCTTTCCGTTTTCGCCGCGCCCGGGTACCCCCGCGGCACGGATGCCGCAGGTCGACCGCGCTGTCGTCAGGGAACGCGCTCGGCGGCTGCGCGAGCGCGCCGAAGCGGTTTTGCGCCGGCATCTCGACAATGAGATCGGCGCCACGCGCCGCGTCTTGGTGGAATCGCAAAATGCCGGTTACACCGAGCAATTCACCAAGGTCACGCTCGCGGGCCCGGCCGACCCCGGCACGATTCTCGACGTGTCGATCGCTGCTCACGACGGCAGACAATTGCTGGCGGCGTGAGGTACATTGGCTGCCTGAATTCAGGGACCGTGCCAGGCGGAGACCGACAATGGACGGCAACGGGCAAGACTACACGATCTCGACCACCGAAGAACTCGAGAAGCTGTACTCAGACGCGCCTTACGGTCCCGCGGTCTTCAAAGAAACCGACCGCGTCACGCCGCAATATCGCAAGCTGATCGAGGCCGCACCGTTCGCCGTGCTGGCAACCAGCGGCCCCGAGGGTCTCGACTGCTCGCCGCGCGGCGATCCGCCGGGTTTCGTGCGGGTGATCGACGAGCATACAGTCGTCATTCCCGACCGCCGTGGCAACAATCGCATCAATTCCTTGCGCAACCTGGTGCGCGATCCGCGCATCGCGCTGCTGTTTCTGATCCCAGGCGTCGGCGAGACCATGCGCATCATCGGCCGCGCCAAAATCTCCACCGACCCGAAACTAACCGAAAGCTTTGTCTTCAATGGCAAGGTGCCGAAGTGCGTTCTCGTGGTGACGGTCGAGAAGGCCTACTTCCAGTGCACCAAGGCGATCATCCGCTCGAAGCTGTGGGAACCGGCGAGCATCGTCGACCGCAAGACTTTGCCGACGCCGGGCACGATCCTGGCCGAACTGACCGACGGCAAGATGGGTGGTCCCGAGCACGACCGCTTGGCGCCAGAGCGGATCAAGCAGACGATTTATTGATTGTCATCCGGAAGCCGCGCAGGGCCGTCCTCCGCAATGACGGCAACAGGGATCACTTCACCGTCCCAGCCACACTGCGACAGACGCTGGCGTAAATGCCCCGGCACCGGCGCGACGACGCGAATGGGCTCGCGGTTCTTGTAAAGCGGCACCGTAATTTCGCGGGCGTGTAGATGAAGCGGCGGCCCGCCATGCCGCGGCGCACTGCCGTACACGGCATCGCCCAGAATAGGCCAGCCCGTCTCCGCGCAATGCACCCGCAGCTGATGGGTGCGTCCGGTCAGCGGTTCGAGCGCGAGCCAGGTCAGGCCCGGTGCGCGCCCCATCACTTTCCACCTGGTCTGCGCTGGCTGGCCTTGCGGATCGTGCTTCTGCCACCAGCCGATATTGGCGTCGAGGCGGCCGAGCGGCATGTCTATTTCGCCTTCTTCGGCATCCGGGCCGCCTTCGACGACGGCCCAGTAGGTCTTGTCGATCGCACCGTTGCGAAACAGCTTGCCGAGCTGCGCTAGCGCCTTGCGATGGCGGCCGAGAATGAGGCAGCCGGATGTATCGCGGTCGAGCCGGTGCGCCAGCGCCGGGGGGCGCGGCAACCCAAAACGCAGCGTATCGAAGTGGTCTTCCAGGGATTCCCTGCCCCTATCCTTGCTGTTCGGCGCGCCGCGGTGCACCGCCATGCCGGCTGGCTTGTCGACCACCAGCATCAGCCCGTCGCGATAGAGGAGCCGCGACACCATCTCTTCCGGAGCCATGTTTGCCTACCTTGGCGAAACGGCTATCACGGGCGCCGCATGCAAGAAACTCCGCAAGACAGTCAATCGAACGAGGGCGGCGGTGAAACGGCCGAAGCCAAGCAATCGTGGTGGCGGCGCCTCTCCGGCGGCCTCAAGCGCAGCTCGACGGCGCTGACCGCAATCTCGGATATCGTCACCAAGCGCATGCTCGACGAGGCGACGATCGAGGAAATCCACGATGCGCTGGTTCGGGCCGATCTCGGCATCGGCACTGCGGACCGGATTGCGGACACCCTGAGCAGAGGCCGTCATAACGCCGCGATCACGCCCGACGAGGTCAAGGCGGTGGTCGCGGGGGAGGTCGAGAAGGCGTTGGCGCCGGTGGCGCAGCCGCTCGTCATCGATACGACAAAGAAACCGTTCGTCATTCTGGTCGCCGGCGTCAATGGCTCGGGCAAGACCACGACTATCGGCAAGTTGGCGGCAAAATTCCGCGCCGAAGGCCGTTCCGTGATGTTGGCTGCAGGCGATACGTTTCGCGCCGCCGCGATCGAGCAGCTCAAGATCTGGGCCACGCGCAGCGGTACCGATTTCATCGCGCGCGAGGCGGGCGCCGACGCTGCGGGTCTCGCTTTCGACGCGGTGCGCGCGGCGAAAGAGCGCGGCACCGATATTCTCCTCATCGACACCGCCGGGCGATTGCAGAACCGCACCGAATTGATGGAGGAGCTGGAAAAGATTGTTCGCGTCATCAAAAAGGTCGACCCGAGCGCGCCGCATGCGGTGCTGCTCGTGCTCGATGCCACGGTCGGACAGAATGCGCTGTCGCAGGCGGAGATCTTTCAAAAAGTGGTGGGCGTCACCGGGCTGGTTATGACCAAGCTCGACGGCACCGCGCGCGGCGGCATTCTGGTAGCGCTCGCGGCGAAATTCGCACTTCCGGTGCATTACGTCGGCGTCGGCGAAAGCATCGACGATCTGGCGCCGTTTTCAGCGCATGATTTCGCCCGTGCCATCGCCGGGCTCGAGGCTTGATTGAGCAGCCGATCGATCCCAGCTACACAGCGCGCATCATGACAACGACGAAAAAACCGCAACTCAATCCGCTTCTCAAGCTGGCGCTCGATCTCGGGCCGCTGGCCTTGTTTTTTTTCGCCAACACCCGTTACGGAATCTTCGTCGCTACGGCGACTTTCATGGTCGCGGTGCTCGCGGCTCTGGCGGTCTCCTTCGCCATGACGCGCCAGCTGCCGATCATGCCGGTGCTCACCGCAGTCATCGTCGTCGTGTTCGGCGGCCTGACGCTCATCCTGCACGA
This sequence comes from uncultured Alphaproteobacteria bacterium, assembly GCA_963784325.1. GTDB lineage: Bacteria > Pseudomonadota > Alphaproteobacteria > Rhizobiales > Xanthobacteraceae > BOG-931. Next base: position 280,731 of record CAWARC010000021.1, read on the forward strand.
TGCGACCTTCATCAAGGTGAAGCCGACCATCATCTATGCGCTGTTCGGCGCGATATTGATCGGCGGCCTGATTTTCAAGAAGCCGCTGCTTGGCGTCGTGTTCGATTCGATGTTCGACCTCACCGACGAGGGCTGGCGCAAGCTGACGCTGCGCTGGGCGATTTTCTTCTTAGTCCTTGCCGTCCTCAACGAGATCGTCTGGCGCAACACCTCGACCAATGTCTGGGTCGATTTCAAGGTGTTCGGCGTTACGCCGCTGACGCTCATATTCGGCGCGCTGCAGGTGCCGCTCCTGAAGCGATACGCGATCGAACCGGCGGAATAGCGGCCGGTTTCAAATCGCCGCTACGACTTTGCCGCCAGCGCCTTGTCGATCTGCGGCTTGAGCAGCAATTCGTAATTTTCCGGCGTGATCGGCCCGACGAACTTATAGGCGATGCGGCTATCGCGTCCGATCACGAACGTTTCCGGGACGCCATAGACGCCCCAATCGATCGCGGCGCGGCCGCTCCGATCGGCGCCGGCGGCCACGAACGGATCGCCGTAGCGGCCGAGGAATCGCCTCGCATTGTCGGGATCGTCCTTGTAATTGATGCCGACCAGGCGAAAGCGGTTATCCTTGCCCAGTTGCGCAAGCAGCGGCGCCTCGTCATGGCAGGGCACGCACCATGACGCCCAGACGTTCACCACTGTCACGGCCCCTTTGAAATCCGCCGGATCGACGCCAGGCACCGGCGTGCCGTCACGTTCCAAGCCCGCGATCGGTGGCAACGTCGTTTGCGGTGCCGGGTGTCCGATCAGCGCCGAGGGTATGAGCGACGGATCGCCGGCGTTGAGCTGGATGAGAAACAAGACCACCAGCCCGAGGAAAATGCCGAGCGGTAACAGCACCAGAACGCGATGCCAGCGCACCGGGCGGTTGGAATTCTCCGCGACGCTCATGCTTGTTCCTCGGCCTGTTCTCTTGCCGTCTCGGCGGCCCGCGATGCCGGCCGATCCGAAACCGTGTCAGATCGGCGCGTCATTCCCTGCAATTCAAGATCTGCGAGCTTTCGTGTTTGCGCGCGGTAATCGAGCGTCACCCAGAGGATCAAGGCGCCGACCACGATCACCGCGGCGGCATAGGCCGCGGCGATGAAATCGATGTGGGCGGTGGTCTCCATCGTCAACTTACGGCGCTTGCTTGTAGCAGTCGCATGGTGCGCACGCGGCGGCGCAAAATTTCGTTGCGCATCGCCGCCAGCACCAGCGTGACAAACAGCAAAGTGAACGCCCCGGCCATAATGAAGAGCGGCAGCAGAATTGTCGGATAGATCGTCGAGCCGCCGACCCGGAACACCGACGCGCCCTGATGCAGCGTGTTCCACCAGTCGACCGAAAATTTGATGATCGGGAGATCGATGGCGCCGACCAGGGTGAGCACCGCCACCGCGCGCGCCGCGCGCGACGGATCCTCGACCGTGTTCCATAAGGCGATGACGGCAAGATAAAGCAGAAACAGGACGAGCTCAGAGGTGAGCCGCGCGTCCCATACCCAATAGGTTCCCCATTCGGGCCGGCCCCATAGCGAGCCGGTGATGAGGCAGAGGAGCGTGAATGCGGCTCCGATCGGCGCCGCCGCCTTCGCCGTCACGTCGGCGAGCGGATGACGCCACACCAAGGTGCCCAGCGCCGCAACCGACATCACTCCCCAGCACAGCATGCCAAGCCACGCCGACGGCACGTGCAAATACATGATCTTGACGGTGGCGCCCTGCTGATAGTCGTCCGGCGCGATCATCGCCTGCTCCAGCGCGAAGGCGAAGACGAGCACTGTCACGCCAGCCAGCCACGGAATGGCAGCGTTGGCGAATTTCAGGAACCGCGACGGATTGGCGAAATCGAGAAGGGCCATCGGCAGCTTTCCAGGGAATTCGGTTCTTAGTGCAGGTGCCGGTGGTAATACAATGCGATTCCCTCGCGCCGGCCGTCACTTTTGCATGAGCAAGTTTGCCGTTCCATCTCGCTAACCGGTCCTTTTCATTCCATTTCTTGCCGCAGCGCCGCGGCGGCGGCAAACGGCCCGACCACAAGGCTCGCCAAGGTCAGCGCGCAAAGGATCGTAAACGGCGTGCCGAACGGTATCGGTCCGCTGACCGCGGCGTTGGCGGCGGCGACTCCGAAGATCAAGATCGGCACGGTCAGCGGCAGCACGATGACGGCCAGCAGCAAGCCGCCGCGGCGCAGCGTCACGGCGATGGCGGCGCCAATCAGGCCGATGAACGTCAGCGCCGGCGTGCCGACGAACAGCGTCAGCATCAGTGCGCCTTCTGCAGGCAAATCGAGATTGAGGAGGAGCCCGATCACCGGAGCGCAGATCACGAGCGGCAATCCAGTCGTGAGCCAATGCGCCAGGCCCTTGACCGCGACCACGAGCTCCAGAGGCGCGCGGCCCATCAGAATGAGGTCGAGCGAGCCGTCGTCACGATCGCCGGCAAATAGCCGGTCGAGTGCCAATAGGCTGGCGAGCAGTGCCGCGAGCCACAAGATCGCCGGCCCGATGCGCTTGAGCAGCACAAGATCGGGGCCGACAGCGAACGGAATGAGAGTAACGACGACCAGGAAGAACAGCACGCCCATCAGCGCGCCGCCGCCGACCCGGAACGCGATGCGCATGTCGCGGACGAGGAGGGCGGCGAGCGGCGTCATGGCGCTGCCCCCAGCCGCAGTTCCTGCGCCTCGCTAAGCCCGATCGATCCGTGGCTGGCCGCGAGGATGAGGCCGCCTCCCGCCAGATGTGCCTGCATCAGTTCGGCCAGGCGGTTTTGCGCCGCCGCGTCGAGCGTGCTGGTTGGCTCGTCCAGAAGCCAGATCGGGCGCGGCACCGCGACCAGCCGGGCGATCGACAGCCGTCGGCGCTGCCCGGCCGAAAGATAGGCTGCCGGGAGGTCCGCAAGCCCGGCGAGCCCGACCGTCGCCAGCGGAGTGTGAAGATCGGCCGGCCGCAGACCGAAGAAACCCGCCCAGAAACCCAAATTCTCGGCGACCGAAAGCGAGCCCTTCAGCGCATCCTCGTGGCCGAGGTAGTGGGCCTGCTCGGCTATGCTCAATTCCGGGTCGCCGCCCTCCAACGCCAGGCGGCCTGCCGCGATGGGAAGTAGTCCGGCGATCATACGTAAAAGCGACGATTTTCCTGCGCCGTTGCGGCCGCTGATGGTCAGAGCTTGGCCGGATTCAACGGCAAAGCCCACGTCTGCGAAGACGCCGCGTTCGCCACGCTGACACGCCAGATCGACGCCGATGAGACGCATCATCACCGACCTGGAGGCGGTTTCCGGGATGTTTTCCCGCAGTTTCGGGGCATGCTTGGCATGTTAGCGGACTATTCGTTGCTGAAACTGGCACAAACGCAGAAAAGACCTTATAAGCCGCAGGTCGGGCTGCGGCGCGCCGGTGACGCCTGCCACGTCCGATTTTTTCCTCTCCTCTCCGCCTCCACGAGTGGGGGAGGAGAACGAGGGGATAGGCCTAATTCGGCAATAATTTACCTCCGGATTGCGCCGGCGCCCGCCGGTGGGATGGGAAAAAGTCATGGAATCGCTCGATAGCTTCAAATGCCTCCGGCCGCTCAAGGTCGGCTCCAAGACCTATGCGTATTACAGCCTGCCCGTGGCCGAAAAGAACGGCCTGAAAGGAATTTCGCGGCTGCCGTTCTCGCTCAAGGTCTTGCTGGAAAATCTCTTACGCAACGAGGATGGCCGCTCCGTCACCAAGCAGGACATCCAGGCGGTGGCGCAATGGCTCAAGTCCAAGACGTCGGACCGCGAGATCGCCTTTCGGCCGGCGCGCGTGCTGATGCAGGACTTCACCGGGGTGCCGGCCGTGGTCGATCTCGCCGCCATGCGCGACGCTATGGACCATCTCGGCGGCGATGCGAAGAAGATCAATCCGCTGGTTCCGGTCGATCTCGTCATCGACCATTCGGTTGCGGTCAATCATTTTGGCAATGCGCTCGCGTTCAAGCAGAACGTCGAAGACGAGTACAAGCAGAACCAGGAGCGCTACAAGTTCCTGAAATGGGCGCAGCGCTCGTTTGAGGATTTTCGCGTCGTGCCGCCGGGCACCGGCATCTGCCATCAGGTCAATCTCGAATATCTGTCGCAGACGGTGTGGACGTCGAAGGCCAAGATATCGTTTCCGGACAAGACGGTCGCCACCGAGCTCGCCTATCCGGACACGCTGGTCGGCACCGATTCTCATACCACCATGGTGAACGGGCTTTCGGTTCTAGGCTGGGGCGTCGGCGGCATCGAGGCGGAAGCCGCCATGCTCGGCCAGCCCTATTCGATGCTGCTGCCGGAAGTGATCGGCGTGCGGTTGAACGGCAAGCTCAAGGAAGGCATGACCGCGACCGACTTGGTGCTCACCGTGACGCAAATACTGCGCAAGCGCGGCGTGGTCGGCAAGTTCGTCGAATATTTCGGCCCTGGCCTTGCCAATCTGTCGATCGCCGACCGCGCCACGCTCGGCAACATGTCGCCGGAATACGGCGCGACCTGCGGCTTCTTCCCGATCGACGACGACACCATCCGCTATCTACGCGACACCGGCCGCTCGGCCGATCGCATCGCGCTGGTTATTGCCTATGCCAAGGCGCAGGGCATGTACCGCACCAAGAACACGCCAGATCCGATGTTCACCGAGGTGCTCAAGCTCGAATTGTCCTCGATCGAGCCGTCGCTCGCCGGCCCCAAGCGTCCGCAAGACCGTATTGCGCTGAAAGAGGTCAAGAACGGTTTTGCCTGGTCGATGGACAAGGAGTTCAACAAGGCCGCCGAGCTGGATAAGCGCGTGCCGGTCGAAGGCCGCAAGCACACGCTCGGTCACGGCGACGTGGTGATCGCGGCGATTACCTCGTGTACCAACACCTCCAATCCGAGCGTGATGGTCGCGGCCGGGTTGTTGGCCCGCAAGGCGGTGGCCAAGGGGCTCACGGTGAAGCCGTGGGTGAAAACCTCGCTGGCGCCGGGCTCGCAGGTGGTCGCCGAATATCTGGCGAAATCCGGCTTGCAGAAGGATCTCGACGCGCTTGGCTTCAATCTGGTCGGCTTCGGCTGCACCACGTGCATCGGCAATTCGGGTCCGCTGCCCGAGGAAATCTCCGAAGCGATCAACAAGAACGATTTGGTCGCGGCAGCGGTACTTTCGGGCAATCGCAATTTCGAAGGCCGCGTCAATGCCGACGTGCGCGCCAATTATCTCGCCTCGCCGCCTCTGGTGGTGGCTTATGCGATCGCCGGCTCGATGCAGATCGATGTCGCCAAGCAGCCGCTCGGCACCGACCAGAAGGGCCGCAAGGTCTATCTGCGCGACATCTGGCCGTCGACCCGCGAGATCGCCGATGTGATCCGCAAGAACATCAACAAGCAGATGTTCACCAGGAAATACGGCGATGTGTTCAAGGGCGACGCCAGCTGGCGCAAGATCAGCGTGCAGGGCGGACTGACCTACAAATGGGACGATCGCTCGACTTACGTGCAGAATCCGCCCTATTTCGAGGGCATGCCGAAACGCAGTCAGCCCATCGAAGACATTGTCGACGCTCGCGTCCTCGGCCTATTCCTCGAACTCGATCACCACCGACCACATCTCGCCGGCGGGATCGATCAAAGAGGACAGCCCGGCCGGCGAATATTTGCGCGATCATCAGGTCCGGCCCAAGGACTTCAACCAGTACGGCACGCGGCGCGGCAATCACCAGGTGATGATGCGCGGCACCTTCGCCAATATCCGCATCAAGAATCAAATGGTGCCCGGCGTCGAGGGCGGTTACACCATTCACTATCCCTCGAAGGAGCGCATGACGATCTACGACGCGGCGATGCGCTACAAGTCCGAGAACGTGCCGCTCGTGGTGTTCGCCGGCAAGGAATACGGCACCGGTTCGTCGCGCGACTGGGCGGCGAAAGGCGCCATGCTGCTCGGCCTTCGCGCCGTGGTCGCCCAGAGCTTCGAGCGCATCCACCGCTCCAACCTCGTTGGCATGGGCGTCGTGCCGCTGGTGTTCGAAGAGGGCACGTCCTGGCAGACGCTCGGCTTGAAGGGCGACGAGCAGGTAACTATCCGAGGGCTCCACGGCGATCTCAAGCCGCACCAGCGGCTGCTTGCCGAGATCATCGCTTCCGACGGCGGCCTCAAGCGGGTGCCGCTGATCTGCCGCATCGATACCGCCGACGAACTCGACTACTACAGGAACGGCGGCATCCTGCAGTATGTGTTGCGCCACCTCGCGGCGTAGCACGGGGCTCAGACGCAGCGTGATCGGGGAAAGCGCTTACGCTTGTCTGCTCAGATCATGTGCCACAAATAGTCCTCACCGCGAATTGAGTGGCGGGTGACCGGCGGCCGCATTACAAGTGCGGCCGTCACCAAATCGTCACCGAGGCTTGCGTCGTTCTCGCGGGTAGATTTGCGTTGCGGGTGTGGGGGATGGAGGTAGGAATGCTGCGTCGCCGCCTCGCCTCGGCCTCCCTCATCGTGGGCTTCTTGATTGCGACTTTCGTGGTTGCGCGCGCCGCCGAGCCGCGGGCGTTGCTTGAACTGTTCACCAGTCAAGGCTGCTCGTCTTGTCCGGCCGCCGACAAGCTTCTGGGCGAATTGACGGCAGATCCATCGCTGATCGCGCTCAGCCTGCCGATCGATTACTGGGACTATCTCGGCTGGAAAGATACGCTGGCCAATCCGGCGCACTCGGCTCGGCAGCGCGCTTACGCGCGCGTGCGAGGCGACCGGCAAGTCTATACGCCGCAGATCGTGGTCAATGGCGCAATGCATGTGCTCGGCAGCGACAAGGCGGCCATCGAGCGGACCGTCGTGCAGACCGATGAGAAACCCGGCGTGATGTCGGTGCCGGTGTCGATGATCGTGGGCGGCAACAGTCTGAGCGTCAAAATCGAGTCGACTGAAAGTGAGCACCACGCTGGCGAGGTCTGGCTGTGTCCCTTGGCAAAGGCGGTCGCCGTCGCCATCGGGCGCGGCGAGAACCGCGGCCGCACCATCATCTATCATAACGTGGTGCGCCGCTGGCTGAAACTCGGCGACTGGACCGGAGTGGCGTCGTCCTGGAATGTGCCGATGTCCGAGCTCAAGGCCGATGGCATCGATGCCGCTGCCGTGATGGTCCAGGAGGGCACGCGCGACAAGCCGGGCATTATCCTCGGCGCAGCCTATACGCCACTGCAATAGGAATGACAGACGGCCGACGACGGATAAAGAGGGGAGGCGCCAGCGCCTCTTTTTTGTTGTCTGGCGTCCATCGCTCGTCCGGCGAATAAAAAAGGCCGGCGACGTGCCGGCCTAAGGGATTGGGGAAATGAACCATACAGAGAACTCTGCTGCCTCTGGCCCGATCCGTCCGCGCCCCGGGGGGCTGGGGGGCTGAGGAATCCGGAACACGATCCGAACCGGGCCTTGAGGCAACGGGCTGTTATCTCGCAGGCCAGCGCGGCGCGTGCTTGTCGGAATTAGGGCCGCATTATGATTCGCTTAACGAAGCCGTGATTCCAGGCGGCAAATGTGTCGCAGGAGGCTGCCGCCTCGCCCCTGCCTCCAGCGGAAAGTCCTCTCGCGGAAGGCTGCGGCAAATTGATAAGCCCTATTTGCCGCGCTGCAGGCTCTTGCCCATCGTCGGTTCCGGCGCGATCATGAAGCTAAGACGACAGAAGGAGGCGCCGTATGGATTTCGGCGATACCGATCCAAGCGCGTGGCGCGGGGGCGAGCAGCATTCGCCCGCTCCCGCAAGCGAAGTCACTTTCAGCCGGCGGGAGCTCGACCGCATTCTTCGGCTCTACGGCCGCAAAGTCGCCGCCGGCGAATGGCGTGATTACGCGATCGATTTTCTCAAGGATCGCGCGGTTTTCTCGGTGTTCCGCCGCGCCTCCGAAATGCCGATCTACCGGATCGAGAAGAACCCGAAACTTGGCCGCCGCCAGGGCGCCTACAGCGTGATCTCGGCCACCGGCCATATCGTGCGCCGCGGCCACGAGCTTGACCGGGTGCTCGGCGCGCTCGACCGCTCGCTCCGCGTGGTGGCGGGCTGACGATTTAGGGCGACGAGCTGTCGCCCCTACCCAGCGGGTGCTGCATCAGCACGGTGTCGAGCCACCGCCCGTGCTTGAAGCCGACCGATTGGAACGTGCCAACAAGGCGGAACCCGCCTGCGGCATGGACCGCAACCGACGCGGTATTGGCCGAGTCGCCGATCACGGCGAGCATCTGACGGAAGCTGCGCGCTTCGGACTCCCCAACGAGGCGCGCGAGCAATAGCCGGCCAATTCCCTTGCGGTGATGCTCCGGCGCGACATAGATCGAATCCTCGACGCACCATTTGTAGGCCGGGCGATCGCGGTACGGTCCGGCATAGGCGTAACCCGCCACCGCGCCGGAACGCTCGGCGACGAGATAGGGATAGCCCTTATCGATCAGCGTCCGCTGCCGCCGCGCCATTTCTGCTTCGTTAGGCGGCTCGATCTCGAACGTCGCTGTGCCGTGGAGGACGGCCTCGGCATAGATGCGGGTAATCGCCGCGATGTCGGCGGGTGCGGCGGGTCGAATGATGACGTCGCTCATGGCCGCGCAAAATTGCCAGAAAAATCTCGCGCCGAAAAGCAAACGCCCCGGGTCTGGCCCGGGGCGTTCAGTATAGAGCCTTTGTCTGTCTGCTTAGCGGCGGTCGCCGAACAATCGCAGCATCATCAGGAACAGATTGATGAAGTCGAGGTAGAGCGACAGCGCGCCCATCACCGCCTTGCGGCCGGCAACAGTGCCGTCATCCATCACCGAATACATCTCCTTGATCCGCTGCGTGTCGTAGGCGGTGAGCCCAACGAAGATCAGCACGCCGATCACCGAGATCGCCCAGTCGAGCGCGCTCGAATGCAGGAACATGTTGACCAGCATGGCGATGACAATGCCAATCAGGCCCATGAACAGGAACGAGCCGAAGCCAGTGAGATCGCGCTGCGTGGTGTAGCCATACAAGCTCATGGCGCCGAACGTCGCCGCCGAGATGAAGAACACGCGCGTGATCGACGCCCCGGTATACTCCAGGAAGATCGATGCCAACGCCAGGCCAAGCAGGCCGGCATAGACGAAGAACAGCGTCAGCGCGGTGCCGACCGACAGCTTGTTGATGCGATAGCTCATAAAGAACACCAGGCCGAGGGTGCCGAGCAAAAGAATGATCGTCAGCGGTCCGCTGAAGATGGCCTGCCCGAACGGGGTCAGCCCCATGATCTGCCCGCCGGCGACCCGAATGGCATCGCCGCCAGCCGCCTGGTAGGTGAGCCAGGAAACGACGCCCGTAAGCGCCACGCCGGCGCTCATGTAGTTGTAGACGCGAATCATATACGCGCGCAGCCCGGCGTCGATCGTCACCTGGTCGGTGCGATAGCCGGTCCTCGTGGTCGCGTAATTCCGATCGAAGTCGGACATGGAAAATACCCCTGGGTTATCCCGGCGCTTCGCCGGGCCTTGCGCTCGGCGACAGCCGATCGCGTGTGGCGTGAATCTAGTGCGAAAGCCCGCTGCGCGCCAGATGGGTGCGACGCCATATTTCCCGAGTGTTACCAACTCTTCATGGTGTTTAACGGTCCCGCTACAGGCTCCAGTCAGAGATTTCGCAGCACCTCTGCGGGTTTCCGGCCCAACGCGGAAACGGTGCCGATGAGACCCAGGCCGACCGTGACAAAAAGCGAAAGCAACGCCATGACGGCGGCCTCGCCCGGCACGAAGACGAAGGAAAACTCCATCAGCCGAGTCACCACCAGTGCGGCGGCGAGCGAGCCGGCCGCGACGCCGAAGATGGCGGTGGCCAGCCCGATCAGGAGATATTCCAGGGCATAAGCGGCGGTCAGCAGCGCTCGTGTCGCCCCCAACGTCTTGAGCACGACCGCATCGTAGACCCGGAACCGCTGGCTGGCCGCCAGGGCGCCGCCGAGAACGAGGGCCGCGGCGATCAGCGTGAGCGAACTCGCGCCGCGCACTGCCAAGATGAGCTTGCCGACGATGGCGCCGACCGCATCGAGCGCGTCTTTGACACGCACCGCAGTCACGGTGGGAAACGCGCCGGCGAGCGCTTTGATCAGCGTCGCGTCCTCCGCCGCCGTGCCGCCATCGGCAAAGGTCAGTGTCGCGATGTCGCTATGCGGCGCGCCGGCGAAGGTGCCTGGCGAAAACACCAGAACGAAATTGATGCCGAGGTTTTCCCAATCGACAGCGCGAAGATTGGCGATCCGGGCGGTGATATTGCGGCCGAGCACGTTCACCGTAACGGTATCGCCTATCTTGAGATTGAGGTTTTGCGCCGTTCGGATCTCGAGCGACACCAGCGGCGGGCCGGCATAATCGGGGTGCCACCACTGGCCGGCGACGAGATGCGAGCCGGCCGGAACTGCGGTGGCGTAAGTGATGCCGCGGTCGCCGCGCAGCACCCAGCGCGAGCCTGCCGCCGGTTTGAGTTCCGCCGCCGGTACGCCGTTTGCCGCGACGATGCGGCCGCGCAGCATCGGCACGCGCTCGAGCGTCGAGCCGGGCGCCCGGGCGCGCGCGAAGGCATCGAAGCGGTCCGCGTCAGTCGCTGGAATATCGAGGAAAAAGAACGATGGCGCTTTCTCCGGCAGCGCATCGGCCAATTCGCGGTGCAGATTGCCGTCGATCTGGACCACGGTGACGAGCAACGCCAGACCGAGCCCGAGCGACAGCATCACGCTTGGCGTCAGGGCACCGGGGCGGTAAATATTGGCGATGGCCAGCCGCAAAACCGTCGAGCGCGGGCGCGGCAAGCGGTTGGCCAGCGCCATCGTCCCGAGCGCGATCAGGCGCAGCAGCACGAAGACGACGGCCGCGGCGACGACAAAGAACAACGCCACCCGGCGGTCATAGGTGGTCATGACCGCGAGTGCGGCAAGCAGCGCGACGATCGCCGCCGTCGCAATCAGATAAAGCGGCCGCGGCCGGCTACGCTCCGCGGCAATCTGGTCGCGGAACAGCCGGGCCACAGAAATGTCGCGCGCACGTCCGAGCGGCCACAACGCAAAGGCAAGCGCGGTCAGGAGGCCGTAAGCGATCGCCAGCGCCAAAACACCCGGATGCAGCGCCGGTGCGACCGGCAGCGGAATGATCGCGCCGAAGGCCCACACAATGGCAAAGGGCAAGGCCGCGCCCAGCGCGGCACCGAGTAAAGCGGCGAGCAGCGCCACCATGACGATCTCGCCGCAATAGACGGTGAAGACTCCGCCGCCGGTTAAGCCCAGCGCCCTCATTGTCGCGATGACATCGCGCTTGCGCGCCAGATGGCTGGCGACGGCGTTGGCGACGCCGACCCCCCCGACGAGAAGCGTCGTCAGGCCGACCAAAGTGAGAAACTGGCTGAAGCGTTCGACATTGCGCTCCAGTGCAGGAGATGCATTCATCCTGGTCCGGATTTGCCAACCGGCTTGCGGGAATTGCGTCTGCGCCTGCTTTTCCAGCGCCGTCACCGCGGCGTCGCTGGAATTGCTTGCGGGCAAGCGCAGCCGATATTGCCAGCGCACCAGGCTGCCGGGCTGCAGAAGTCCCGTCGCCTGCAACGCTGCTTCACTGATCAGCACGCGTGGGCCGAGGCCGAGGCCGCCGGCAAGCTTGTCCGGCTCGTTGATCAAAGCCGCGCGCAACTCGATCGCGGTATTCCCAATATTGATGCGATCGCCAATTTTCAGATTAAGCCGCGTCAGCAGCGCGGGGTCGACCGCGGCGCCGAAGGCGTTGCCGTTCTGCGCGAACACAGCGGCAAGCGGCTTGGCCGGAGCGGCCACGACTTTGCCGAACAGCGGATAATCGGCATCGACCGCTTTGACCTCGACCAGGGTCGAATTCGCGTCGGCGGCGGGCGGCGTCGTCGTTCGCGCCATCGCCCGCAGGGTGGCGACGACCGAGACCGTGCCCCGGGCGTCGAGAAATGCGCGCTCGGCGTCGCTTGCCTGGCGCTGAATGAGCGTCAAGGCGAGATCGCCGCCGAGAATGACGCGGCCGGCGCTGCCGATACCGTCATTCAAACTCGCCGCCACCGACCCGACGCCGGCGATCGCCATGACGCCGAGCGCAATACAGGCGATAAAGACGCCGAAGCCGCGCAAGCCACCGCGCAGATCGCGCCAGATAAAACGCGGTGCGAAACTCAGGGCGAAGCGCAACGGCGTCAGCGGCATCGATTTCGGCGCGGGCGCCAGCATCACGTCGTCCTCGGCATGATGCGCGCCAAAAGAAAATGCGTCGGCGCAAACACAAACACCGGAATCCCGAGCAACAGACCGCCAAACCAGATGTAGGGCGGCAGCAAAGTCTGCGCTGCGGTGTCGCGCAGTCCCCAGACATAATTGATGTTGACCGGGGTAAGCCCCGGATGCGGGGTCGGCGGTGGCATCACAAAGAAGCAGATCAGCATGTCCACGATAAACAGCCCGGTCCAGGCCGGCAGCGCGCGCCGGTCATAGCCGATCCGCCACACCAGATAGACCAGCAGGAACGGCAGCCAGCCATGGAACAGCGACAACAGCCGCAGGAACAGCGAGTGGGTCGAATCGAACATGTAGTCGGTCATGCCGGTGAGCGAATAGCCGGCCAGATTGATCAGAAAATCGAATACCCAAAACGCCTGCGGCACGAGGACGCCGACGCAGCCCATGGAGACCAGCAACGCATTCTCCGGCCAGATCGCGATCAGGGTCAGGATCAGCGTGATGTCGCAGAAATAGAGAAAGTTGGTCGGCCCGTAATAGTGCCAATAGACCGGAATCAGCACCGCCATGAATGCGGTATAGACGAGCTTGACGCCAAGCGGGACGCGAGCGGTCTGCGTCATGTGATGGTTGCCGCGCTGACGCAGCTCTCGATCCGTCCGGAGTGCATTCGAAGCACGCGATCGCAGCGCGCCGCGAGTTCGGTGTCATGGGTGACCAGAACAAGCGTCGTGCCGCGTTCCTTATGGCCGCGGAACAAAAGCTCGATAATGTCGCGTCCTGTGGTCTCGTCGAGATTGCCAGTCGGTTCGTCGGCAACGACGATGGCGGGATCGGGGGCGAGCGCACGCGCAAGCGTGACGCGCTGCTGCTCGCCGCCGGAAAGCGCGGCGGGATAGTGATGCAGGCGCGCGCTCAGGCCGACCGCGGCAAGCTCGCGCTCGGCGCGTGCCAGCGCGTCGGGCGCTCCGGCGAGTTCGAGCGGGATTGCGACGTTTTCCAGCGCCGTCATGGTCGGGATCAAATGGAACGCCTGAAAGACGATGCCGATGGTGCGGCCGCGAAAACGCGCCAGCTGATCTTCGCCGAGCCGGCGCAAATCCTCGCCGGCGACCGTAACCGTTCCCGAGTCGGGCCGCTCCAAGCCGGTCATCACCATGAGCAGCGTCGATTTGCCGGAGCCGGAAGGACCGAGGAGGCCGACCGCCTCGCCCCGGCCTATATTGAGGTCAATGTCGCGCAGGATATGGACGCGGGCGGCGCCGCGGCCGAGCGACAGGTTGACGCCACCGAGCACGATGGCGGCGCCGACGATAGGATGCCCACAAATGTCGTTCATACGCTCAACCAGCCCCGCTCCTGCAAACGGCCAGCCGTGCTTGGTCCGTGGCCGCTCATATGGGTGGCGGCGCGCGCTCCGCCAAATCGCCGCGGTTTGTAGCGTGGCGCTCCTTGCTGCAACAGGGATGCATCACGCGCGCGGCGCGACGCCGGTCCATATCGTCGCGCTCGGCGATTCGTTGACCGCGGGCTACGGCCTTGCCGACAAAGACGGCTTCGTGCCGCGGCTGCAGGCGGCGCTGGCAAAGAACGGAATTAGCGCCGACGTCGCCAATGCCGGCGTCTCCGGCGATACCGCCTCCGACGGCCTTGCCCGGCTTGATTGGTCGGTGCCGCAGGGCACTGACGCGGTCATCGTCGAACTTGGCGCCAACGACATGTTGCGCGGCATCAAGCCCGAGGTGACGCGCGCCGCACTCGATGCAATCCTGAAACGGCTGTCGGAGCGTCACATTGCTGTCTTGCTCTGCGGCATGCGCGCGGCGCCGAATATGGGCGCCGACTACGGTCGCGACTTCGAGCGCATCTATCCCGAGCTGGCGGCAAAGTACGGCGTTCTCCTCTACCCGTTCTTTCTCGATGGCGTTGCCGCCGACCTCACTCTCACCCAGCCAGACGGCATGCATCCGAACCCGGCGGGCGTCGGGGTCATCGTGCAGCGGATTTTGCCCAAGGTTGCGGAACTCCTCACGCGGGCTCAGGGGCAGCACCCATCGTAAAGGGTTGCGCGCGCGCGGCGATGACCCCATTCTGGAGGCATCGTGATTCGCGAATCGAGCCCGGAGGTTGCCATGCCCCGCTTGTTCACCGGTCTCGAAATTCCGCAGTCGGTCGCCCAGTCGCTCGCCATGATGCGGGGCGGATTGCCTGGAGCGCGCTGGATCGACGCCGAGAATTACCATCTCACGCTACGCTTCATCGGCGACATCGACGACGCTTTGGCCCGCGAAATCGCCGGCGTGCTGGCCCGGGTGCATCGGCGGCCGTTCGAGCTTCGGCTCGACGGGCTGACGTCGTTCGGCGGCCGCAAGCCGCGCGCCGTGGTCGCCACCGCCGCGCCGGTGCCGCCGCTGATGGAGCTGCAGGCCGAGCACGATCGGCTGCTGCAACGGCTCGGGCTCGAGCCGGAGGGACGCAAGTACACGCCGCATGTCACGCTGGCGCGGCTGCGCGATTCCTCGAGCCACCAGGTTGCCGATTACCTCGCCGCTCGCGGACATTATCGCTCGATGCCGTTTCAGGTGTCCCGCTTTGTGCTGTTTTCCTCACGCGCCTCGGTCGGAGGCGGGCCTTATATCGTCGAGGAGGCCTATCCGCTCACCCGGCAAGGCGCGGATGGGCGCGAAGCGAGAATGACGATTTGATCTCTCGCACACGCTGATCCGCGACGGGCCGGCGCTCGACGGGCTTTCTGAGAATCACGCGCGCAGCATCCGCGATTGCAGCTCAAGCATCGCGGTGGCAAAGCCGTGGCTGTCCGACATCATCTCGCGCATCATCGACAGCGGCGTCGGGCGCGAGGATTCGACCTCGCCGACTACGCCGCCGAAATCGAATGTCAGCTCGGCGGCGAACTTGCGTGCCAATTGCTGCATGCGGTGATTGTTGGCCAGGCACGCCATGTGCAGAAGCTGGTAGCCGCGATTGCGCGCGGTCAGCAAAGTGCGGCGCAACAGCGCCGAGCCGACCCCGTGGCTCTGCCAAGGCTTCTCGACGCTGATGGCGGCTTCGGCCTGACGGGGGAATTGTGCGCCGAGCGGCCGCAGTTCCGCGGCGCCGCGTATCATGCTGTCGACGAAAAAGCCGTGCACCACGGTGTCGAGGCCGGCGGTCAGCTCGACATAGTTGCGAATAAAGTCGTCAGATACGCCGCCGGCAAACCTGTTGTGGCGGCTCTCGGGATCGAGCCGCAACACATGCTCGCAATATTTGGTTGTCTCGCCGATCCACAATTTGCGGATTATGCCACCTTCGGGAAGGACTTCGTGCATTGGGTCTCCTGACGTTGTCGTCGACAAGACCCTCCGTCTCGCTTCCTCCCAGAAAGCGTGCGGCATCGAGCATTTCGATTTCCGCCGACTCACAACATCATGTTGTGTGCCGCGGAAATTTGGCAAGGCAAAGGATTGAGCAACATGCCTACATTCCGTATACGCATGGCTTCCGAAGCGTTTACGACGAATTCACGACGGCAATGTACCAATCTGTTGGTATGCAGACGGCAAGGCGATTAGCGTTTGTCCGTTCCGCCATGTTTCACACACAACCGTTAATCCACGACAGTCCATCCGGCTGAAATCCCTCATGGCGAATTCCGTCACTGCGCATTATGCCGCGGCTGTCGCCTCAAGCCGCGTCGAAAGCGATGGCGCTCAGCTCGTCGTGCTCGACATGATGGCGCGCCTCGAAACGCGGATCGCGGAATATCGGTTAGCGCGCAAATCCTCTTCACTCGGCTGGCTGTTCGCCAGCCGCCAGCGTGCGCTGCCGCAGATCAAGGGCCTGTACATCTATGGCGAGGTCGGCCGCGGCAAGACCATGCTGATGGATTTCTTCTTCGAGACGAGCCCCGTCGAGCGCAAGCGCCGCGCCCATTTTCACGAATTCATGCTCGACGTGCACGAGCGCATTCACGGCGTGCGACAGGAAATGAAGCGCGGCGAGCACGAGGGCGAAGATCCGATCCGGCTCGTCGCCGAAGCGCTGGCCGAAGAAGCCTGGCTGTTATGCTTCGACGAGTTTCACGTCACCGACATTGCCGACGCCATGATCCTCGGGCGGCTGTTCAAGCAACTGTTCGAGCGTGGCATCGTGATGGTGGCAACCTCGAACGTGCCGCCCGACGATCTATACAAAGACGGCTTGAATCGCGCACTGTTCGTGCCTTTCATTCATATGCTGGAAACGCAAATGGATATCGTGCGGCTCGACGCGCGCACGGACTTTCGGTTGGAGAAACTTGCCGGTCTGCCGGTCTGGTATGTGCCGGCCGATGGGGTCGCCGATGCAAAGCTCGACGAGGCCTGGCGGCGGCTCACCGGTGGCAATGGCGGCGCCGCGCATGAACTGGCGCTGCATGGCCGCACCATCCACGTGCCGCACGCGTTCATGGGCGTGGCGCGGTTTTCCTTCCATGAGCTGTGCGAACTTCCGCTCGCCGCCGCCGACTATCTGCGCATCGCGCACGAATATCACACTATCGTCCTCGACCATGTGCCGGTGATGACCTACGACAGCCGCAATGCCGCCAAGCGCTTCATCATCCTGATCGACACGCTCTACGATCATAACGTGAAGCTGATCGCATCGGCTGATGCGGAGCCCGACTCCCTCTATCGTGCGGACGAGGGCTTCGAAGCCGCCGAGTTCAGACGCACCGCGTCGCGGCTGATCGAGATGCGCTCGCAAGACTATTTGGCGCGCCCGCACGGCGCCGCGCACGCGAAAACCAGCGGCGCGTCGACCGGCATCGTCGAAACTTGATCTAAAAGCTTGTGACTAGCATTGCGGCGACGACGGCCGTCATCAGCGCTGTGGCGCCCCAGCCGCCGATCGTCAGTGCCTGGGAGGCGGCGAATTTTCCCATGATCGTACGGCTGCCAACGACGACCATCATGGCGACCATCAGCGGCACCGCGACCACGCCGTTGACCACCGCGCTCCAGAACAGCATGCGGATCGGGTCGAGCGGCGTGAGTGCGGCACCAAGACCGGCGAGCGTCGCGGCGGCGACGGTAAGATAGAACCCCGGCGCGCCGCGTGCCGGCAGTTCGAGGCTGCTTTCCCAACCGAAGCACTCCGCCACCGCATAACCGGCCGAACCGGCGAGCACCGGCACCGCGAGCAGGCCGGTGCCGACGATGCCAAGCGCGAATAGAAAGAATGCGAGCGGCCCGGCCAGCGGCCGCAACGCCTGGGCTGCTTGCTGGGCCGTGCCGATGTGCGTGATGCCGTGCGCGTGCAGAGTGGCGCCCGTGGTGACGATGATGAAAAAGGCGATCAGATTCGACAGCACCATGCCCGTGGTCGTGTCTATTCCGATGCGAAAGGAATCCTTGTCGGCGAGGCGGTTCTTCAGGGCGGCGGCAGCCGCCGCCGTTGCAGCTTTGCTGCGCAGCTTACGCCCTTCTGCTTCAAGCGAAGCTTGCCAGAAGAACATATAAGGGCTGATCGTGGTGCCGAAGATCGCCACCAGCATCAACATGAAATCGCGGTCCCACGTCAGGCGCGGGACGAAGGTCGCGGCCAGCACCTGGCCCCAGGGAATCCGAATGGTGAACGCCGTGGCGACGTAAGCGAACAACACCAGTGTCAGGGTTTTCAGGTATCCGGAATAGGTGTGATACGGAATCAGGATTTCCGCGGCGAGGCAGCCGATGCCGAACAGGGCGATGTAAACAAGCTCCGGGCCGCCGACGACCAGACGCAGCGCGTCGCCCATCGCGGCAATGTCGGCGGCGATGTTGAGCGTATTGGCGATCAGAAGAAGCCCGACGATGCCGTATAGCAAGCCACGGGGCATCGCTTTATCCAAATTGGCCGTTAGACCTTGGCCCGTGACCGCGCCGATACGGGCGCTGACCATTTGAATGGCGATCATGAACGGCGTGGTGAGAAACATCGTCCAGCCGAGCGCATAGCCGAACTGGGCGCCGCCCTGGGAATAGGTGGCGATGCCGCTTGGATCGTCGTCCGCCGCGCCGGTGACGAGACCCGGTCCGAGCATCCCCAGCCAATTCTTTGCCGGTGGCCTGCGCGCTTTGCCGGTGGTCACGCTCATTTCGATTCTCGGTTCGTTTGGCAGCCCGGGTTGTAGCCTTTTCGTCAATAGCATGGTGTAGTTTTCGTTCCGGTCCCGGGCCATCGCGACTTCTCCCGACTTGAATGCCTCATCCGAAACGGCTAATGACGCCGGCAGCCGGGCGTTTATCACCAATCAAGGACATTCGTGAGATGGCGCGAAGCAAGATCGCATTGATAGGCTCGGGTCAGATCGGCGGCACGCTGGCGCTTCTTATCGGGTTGAAAGAGCTTGGCGACGTCGTCATGTTCGACGTTGCCGAAGGCATCCCGCAGGGCAAGGCGCTCGATCTTGTCCAGGCCTCCCCGGTCGAGGGTTTCGACGCCCGCTTTTCCGGCACCAATTCCTACGAGGCGATCGAAGGCGCAGCGGTCTGCATCGTCACCGCCGGCGTGCCGCGCAAGCCGGGCATGAGCCGCGACGATCTGATCGGCATCAACCTCAAGGTGATGGAGCAGGTCGGCGCCGGCATCAAGAAATACGCGCCGAACGCCTTCATCATCTGCATCACCAATCCGCTCGACGCCATGGTCTGGGCGCTGCAGAAGTGCTGTGGCCTGCCGAAGACCATGGTGGTCGGTATGGCCGGCGTGCTCAACTCGGCGCGCTTCCGTTATTTTCTGGCCGACGAATTCAATGTCTCGGTGGAAGACGTCAACGCCTTCGTTCTTGGGGGCCATGGCGACAGCATGGTGCCGCTGGTTCGTTATTCCGCGGTCGCCGGTATTCCACTGCCCGATCTCATTAAGATGGGTTGGACCACGCAGGCGCGGATCGACGAAATCGTCGACCGCACCCGCAACGGCGGTGGCGAGATCGTGAGCCTGCTCAAGACCGGCTCCGCTTTCTACGCGCCCGCGGCGTCGGCGATCGCCATGGCCGAAAGCTATTTGCGCGACAAGAAACGCGTCCTGCCGGTCGCTGCCTATCTCAACGGCGAATATGACGTGAAAGACCTCTATGTCGGGGTGCCGACAGTGATCGGCGCCAAAGGCGTCGAGCGTATCGTTGAGATCGAGCTCAATGGCGCCGAGCGCGCGATGTTCGAGAAGTCGGCGCAAGCGGTGCAAAGCCTAGTCGACGCCTGTAAGAAGATCGCCCCCGATCTGGGGAAGTGAAGTCACCCGTCACCCTGAGGTGGCCGCGCAGCGGCCCTCGAAGGGCGACGGCCCCGGCGCCTCGGCCGGCATCCTTCGAGGCTCGCTACGCTCGCACCTCAGGATGACGGATCACTCTCGATGAACATCCACGAATACCAAGCCAAAGCGGTGTTGCGCGAATATGGCGTGCCGGTGCCGCGCGGCATTCCGGCCTTCAGCGTCGGTGAGGCCGAGAAGGCCGCCAGAGAACTGGGCGGGCCGGTTTGGGTGGTGAAGGCGCAAATCCATGCCGGCGGCCGCGGCAAAGCGGGCGGCGTGAAGGTCGTCAAATCGGTCGACGACGTGACCAAGGAAGCGACACGGCTCCTTGGCTCGACGCTCGTCACCCACCAGACCGGGCCGCACGGCAAGGAAGTGCACCGCCTCTACATCGAAGAAGGCTCGGCGATCGACAAGGAATTCTATCTGTCGATGCTGATCGATCGGACGACCTCGCGGGTGGCCGTCGTGGTGTCGACCGAGGGCGGCATGGACATCGAAGAGGTTGCGCACAAGACGCCGGACAAGATCGTGACCATTTCGATCGATCCGGTGGCCGGCATTTGTCCGCACCATGTCCGAACCATCGCGCACACGCTGCATCTGGACGCCGATCTGGCGAAGCAGATGGGCCCGATTCTAAGCAATCTCTATAAGGCCTTCATCGATACCGACACGAGCCTGCTCGAGATCAATCCGCTGGTCGTCACCAAGGACAAGAAGCTCATCTGCCTCGACGCCAAGATCGACTTCGACAACAACGCGCTGTTCCTGCACCCGAAGATCGCGGCGTTGCGCGACGAGAGCGAAGAGGACGCCAAGGAGATCGAGGCGTCGAAATTCGATCTTAATTACATCGCGCTCGACGGCTCGATCGGCTGCATGGTCAACGGCGCCGGCCTTGCCATGGCGACCATGGACATCATCAAGCTCTACGGCATGGCGCCGGCTAACTTCCTCGACGTCGGCGGCAGCGCCACCAAGGACCGCGTTTCGGCGGCGTTCAAGATCATCACCTCGGACCCCAGCGTGAAGGGCATCCTGGTGAACATCTTCGGCGGCATCATGAAGTGCGACGTGATTGCCGAAGGGGTGGTCGCCGCGGTGAAGGAAGTGGGACTGAAAGTGCCGCTGGTGGTGCGGCTCGAAGGCACCAATGTCGATCTCGGCAAGAAGATCATTGCCGACTCCAAGCTCAACGTGACCTCGGCCGACGATCTCGACGATGCCGCGCAGAAGATCGTCAAGGCGGTGAGGGAGGCGGCCTGATGTCCATCCTCATCGACAAGAACACCAAGGTCATCTGCCAGGGCTTTACCGGCAAGAACGGCACCTTCCATTCCGAGCAGGCGATCGCTTACGGTACCAAGATGGTCGGCGGCGTATCGCCCGGCAAAGGCGGCGCGACACATCTCGGCCTGCCGGTGTTCGACACCGTCGCCGAAGCGCGCGAGAAAACCGGCGCCGACGCCAGTGTCATCTACGTGCCGCCGCCCGGCGCCGCCGATGCCATTGCCGAGGCAATCGACGCCGAGATACCGCTCATCGTCTGCATCACCGAAGGCATTCCGGTGAGCCACATGGTGAAAGTGAAGCGCTCGCTATGCGGTTCGAAGTCGCGCCTGATCGGACCGAACTGCCCGGGTGTCATGACCGCAGGCGAATGCAAGATCGGCATCATGCCCGGCAATATCTTCAAGCGCGGCAAGGTCGGCATCGTGTCGCGCTCGGGCACGCTGACCTACGAGGCGGTATTCCAGACCACGCGAGAGGGCCTCGGCCAGACCACCGCGGTCGGCATCGGCGGCGATCCGGTCAAGGGCACGGATTTCATCGAGGTGCTGGAGATGTTCTTGGCCGACAAGTCCACCGAAGCCTTGGTCATGATCGGCGAGATCGGCGGCTCGTCGGAAGAAGACGCCGCGCAATTCATCAAGGACGAGGCCAAGCGCGGCCGCAAAAAGCCGATGGTCGGCTTTATCGCCGGCCGGACGGCTCCGCCCGGACGGCGCATGGGACACGCGGGGGCGATCATCGCCGGCGGCAAGGGCGGCGCTGACTCCAAGATCGCCGCCATGGAAGCGGCCGGCATCAAGGTCTCGCCGTCGCCGGCTCGGCTCGGCCATACGCTCGCCGAAATACTGAAATCCTGATTCACTTTTTACGTCTTTTGCCTGCCGCATCGAGCCATTAAATAGGGTAAATAGAGCTTCCCAGCGCCGGGCCGGGACCGATTCGCATCCTCTACGCGTGATCGGTTTCTACGTATTGCGCCACGCTCACCGTTCCCTAGCTCGGGACTTGCCAAGGACTGCACCATGTCTCGCCAGGACGCGAACGCCGCTTTCGCTCTCACTTCCTTTCTCTACGGCGGCAATGCCGCTTACATCGACGACCTTTACGGGCGCTACGAGATCGATCCGAAATCCGTCGACGCGGAGTGGCAGGCGTTCTTCCAGAGCCTGAAAGACGACGCCCGCGACGTCGAAAAGAACGCGCAAGGACCGTCTTGGGCCCGGTCGGACTGGCCGCCGCTGCCGCGCAACGATCTTGTCGCCGCGCTCGACGGCAACTGGGCGGAAGCGAGCCAAGCGCTCGGCGGCAAGGTCAAGGCTCAGGCGCAGAGCCGTGGCGTCGACCTGTCATCGGCGGATGTCGAGCGTGCCACCCGCGATTCGATCCGCGCGCTGATGCTGATCCGCGCCTATCGCGCTCGCGGCCATTTCCACGCCAATCTCGACCCGCTCGGCCTCGAAGTGCAGAAGAACGAGGAAGAGCTCGATCCGCGCACCTACGGCTTTACCGACGCCGATCTCGACCGCCCGATTTTCCTCGACAAGGTGCTCGGCCTCGAATTCGGCACGGTGCGCCAGATCGTCGGCATCCTGCGCCGCACTTATTGTCAGACGCTCGGCGTCGAATTCCTGCACATCTCCAACGGCGCGCAGAAGGGCTGGATCCAGGAGCGCATCGAAGGTCCGGATAAGGAGATCACGTTCACCCGCGAGGGCAAGCGCGCCATTCTCAACAAGCTGGTCGAGGCCGAAGGCTTCGAAAAATTCTCCGATCTGAAATTCACCGGCACCAAACGTTTCGGCCTCGATGGCGCCGAGTCGATGATCCCGGCGCTGGAGCAAATCATCAAGCGCGGTGGCGCGCTCGGGGTGCGCGAGATCGTTATCGGCATGCCGCACCGCGGCCGGCTCAACGTGCTGGCCCAGGTCATGGCCAAGCCGCACCGCGCCATCTTCCATGAATTCAAGGGCGGCTCATCGACGCCGGATGCCGTCGAAGGCTCAGGCGACGTGAAATATCACCTCGGCGCCTCGTCGGACCGTGAATTCGACCATAACACCGTGCATCTGTCGCTCACCGCAAATCCGTCGCATCTGGAAATCGTCGACCCGGTAGTGCTCGGCAAGGTGCGCGCCAAGCAGGACCAGCTCGGCGCCACGCCGGACGACCGCACCATGGTGATGCCGCTCCTGATCCACGGCGACGCGTCGTTTGCCGGGCAGGGCGTGGTCGCCGAATGCTTCGGCCTGTCGGGCCTGCGCGGCCACCGCACCGGCGGCTCAGTGCATTTCATCGTCAACAACCAGATCGGCTTCACCACCGATCCGCGTTTTTCGCGGTCGTCGCCGTATCCGTCCGACGTCGCCAAGATGATCGAGGCTCCGATTTTTCACGTCAACGGCGACGATCCCGAAGCCGTCGTCTTTGCCGCCAAGATCGCGACCGAGTTTCGCCAAAAATTCCAGAAGCCGGTCGTCATCGACATGTTCTGCTACCGCCGCCACGGCCACAACGAAGGCGACGAACCGTCGTTCACGCAGCCCTTGATGTACAAAGCGATCGCTGCGCATCCGACGACGCTCGAAATCTACGGCAAGAAGCTCACTGCCGAGGGCGTCGTCGGCGCCGGCGAAGTCGAGAAGATGATGGCGGAATGGCGCGCCCGGCTCGACACCGAGCTTGAGGCCGCGCAAGGCTACCGCGCCAACAAGGCGGACTGGCTCGACGGCCGCTGGTCCGGTTTCAAGACCGCCGAAAGCGCCGATGACCCGCGTCGCGGCCACACTGGCGTCGATCTCGGCGAGCTGAAGGAAATCGGTGCGAAGATCACCACGCTGCCGCCGGGTTTCCATCTGCATCGCACGCTCAACCGCTTCATCGACAGCCGGCGCAAGGCGATCGAAACCGGCGTCGGCATTGACTGGGCGACCGGCGAGGCGCTGGCGTTCTGCTCGCTGCTGCTCGACGGCAACAAGGTACGGCTGTCCGGCCAGGACTCGGAGCGCGGCACGTTCTCGCAGCGCCATTCCGTGCTGACCGACCAGGAGACCGAGTACCGCTACACGCCGTTTAACCATCTCGCCGACGGCCAGGCTCGCTTCGAAGTCATCAATTCGATGTTGTCGGAAGAGGCCGTGCTCGGTTTCGAATACGGCTATTCGCTCGCCGAGCCCAATGCGCTGACACTGTGGGAAGCGCAATTCGGCGATTTCGCCAACGGCGCGCAAGTGGTGTTCGACCAGTTCATCTCATCCGGCGAACGCAAATGGCTGCGCATGTCCGGCCTGGTCTGTCTGTTGCCCCACGGCTACGAGGGGCAAGGGCCGGAGCATTCCTCGGCTCGGCTCGAGCGGTTTCTCTCGATGTGTGCCGAGGACAATATGCAGGTGGCCAACTGCACCACGCCGGCGAACTACTTCCACATCCTGCGCCGCCAGCTCAAACGCGACTTCCGCAAGCCGCTGATCCTGATGACGCCGAAGTCGCTGTTGCGCCACAAGCGCGCGGTTTCCCGGCTCGACGAGATGGGACCGGACACGTCGTTCCATCGGCTGTTGTGGGACGACGCGCAGATGCTGCCGGACGAGAAGATCAAGCTCGTTGCCGACGACAAGATCCGCCGCGTCGTCGTCTGTTCGGGCAAGGTCTATTACGATCTCTACGAGGAGCGCGAAAAGCGCGGCATCGACGACATTTATCTGCTGCGCATCGAGCAGCTCTATCCGTTCCCGACCAAGGCGCTGATGGCCGAGCTGTCGCGCTTCAAGCAAGCCGAGATCGTGTGGTGCCAGGAAGAGCCGCGCAATATGGGCGGCTGGGTGTTCGTCGATATCTTCCTGGAATGGGTGCTCAACCAGATCGGCGCCAGGCACCGCCGCGCCCGCTACGCCGGGCGGCCGGCCGCAGCCTCGACCGCGGTCGGTCAGATGTCGCTGCATCTGGCGCAGCTCAAGCATTTCTTGGACGAGGCGCTGGGGTAATTCTTGCTCCGTCATGCCCGGCCTTGTGCCGGGCATCCACGTCTTGACGGCGCGAGCAAACAAAAGACGTGGAATGGCCGGGACGAGCCCGGCCATGACGAAGCGGATGCTAAGGGGATGCCATGACCGAAATTCGCGTGCCGACACTCGGGGAATCGGTGACCGAGGCGACGATCGGCAAATGGTTCAAGCATCCGGGCGATGCGGTGGCGGTCGACGAGCCGCTGGTCGAGCTTGAGACCGATAAAGTGACAATCGAGGTACCGGCGCCGGCCGCCGGCGTGCTCAGCGAGATCGCTGCCAAGGACGGTGAGACCGTCGCCGTCGGCGCCGTGCTCGGTCAGATCAAGGATGGCGCCGGCGCGGCTAAAACTGCAACGCCGGCGGCAAAACCGGCCGCAGCGCCGCCCGCAACCGCCGCGGCCAAACCTGCTGCCGCTCCCGCCGCCAAACCGGCTGCAAGCGTTGCCGACGCGCCGCTTGCGCCGTCGGTCCGAAAGCTTTCCTCCGAATCCGGGCTCGATGCGTCCGACGGTGCCGGGGACCGGCAAGGACGGCCGCGTCACCAAAGGCGACATGCTGGCGGCGATCGAGCGCGCCGCGGCGGCCCCGACGCCGGTGGCGGCGACCGCAGCCGCCCTCCAGGTGCGCGCGCCATCACCGGCCGACGACGCCGCGCGCGAAGAACGTGTGAGGATGACGCGGCTGCGCCAGACCATCGCGCGCCGGCTCAAGGAGGCGCAGAACACCGCTGCCATGCTGACGACCTTCAACGAGGTCGACATGGGCCATGTCATGGCGCTGCGCACGCAATACCGCGATCTGTTCGAGAAGAAGCACGGCGTCAAGCTCGGCTTCATGGGCTTCTTCGTGAAGGCCTGCGTGCAGGCGCTCAAGGATATCCCCGCGGTCAACGCCGAGATCGACGGCACCGATATCATCTACAAGAACTACTACCACATCGGCATCGCGGTCGGCACGGAGCGCGGCCTCGTCGTGCCCGTGGTGCGCGATTGCGATCAGAAATCGCTGGCCGAGATCGAGAAAACCATCGCCGATTTCGGCCGCCGCGCCCGCGACGGCGCGCTCAAGATCGACGAGCTGCAAGGCGGCACGTTCTCGATCACCAATGGCGGCATCTACGGCTCGCTGATGTCGACGCCGATCCTCAACGCGCCGCAATCCGGCATCCTCGGCATGCACAAGATCCAGGACCGGCCGATGGTGGTCGGCGGCAAGGTCGAAATACGGCCGATGATGTATCTCGCGCTGTCTTACGACCACCGCATCGTCGACGGCCGCGAAGCGGTGACGTTTTTAGTGCGGGTCAAGGAATTGCTGGAAGAGCCGTCCCGGCTGGTGCTGGATCTGTAAGTCATGGCGTATGATCTCATCGTCATCGGCACCGGTCCCGGCGGCTATGTCTGCGCCATCCGCGCGGCGCAGCTCGGGCTGAAAACCGCGGTCGTGGAAAAGAACGCGACCTTCGGCGGCACCTGTCTCAACGTCGGCTGCATTCCGTCAAAGGCGCTGCTGCACGCTTCGGAGCTCTACGAAGAAGCGGGTGGCAGCTTTGCCAAGATGGGCATCAAGGTCGGCAAGCCGAGCGTCGATCTCGCCACGCTGCTTGCCTACAAAGCGCAGAACGTGGAAAGCAACGTCAACGGGGTCGCCTTCTTGTTCAAGAAGAACAAGATCGAGGCGTTCCACGGCGCCGGACGCATCGTGGCGCCCGGCCAGGTCGAGGTTAGGGGCGCGGACGGCAAGATGCAGGTCTTGGAGACCAAGGCCATCGTCATCGCCACCGGCTCCGACGTGGCCCGGCTTCCCGGCATCGACATCGACGAGAAGCGCGTCGTGTCGTCGACCGGCGCATTGGAGCTTGCCAAGGTGCCGCAGAAATTATTGATCGTCGGCGCCGGCATCATCGGGCTCGAGCTCGGCTCGGTGTGGCGGCGGCTCGGCGCCGAGGTCGCCGTCGTCGAATTTTTGGATCACATCCTGCCGGGCATCGACGGCGAAGTGAGCAAACAATTCCATCGCATGCTGCAAAAGCAGGGACTGACCTTCAAGCTGTCGTCCAAGGTCACTGGCGTCGACACGTCCGGCAAAACCCTCAAGGTGAAGGTGGAGCCGGCCGCCGGCGGCGCCGCCGAAACGATCGAGGCCGACGTTGTCTTGGTGGCGATCGGGCGTGTGCCCTTTACCGACGGCCTCGGGCTCGAAGCCGCTGGCGTCAAGAAGGACAATCGCGGCCGGGTCATTGTCGACGCGCATTTGCGCACCAATGTTGCCGGCATTTATGCGATCGGCGATGCGGTGGCCGGTCCGATGCTGGCGCACAAGGCCGAGGAGGAGGGCGTCGCGGCCGCCGAGACCATTGCCGGCCAGGCCGGCCATGTGAACTATGACGTCATCCCGAATGTCGTCTACACCAGCCCGGAAATCGCCTCGGTCGGCAAGACGGAGGAAGAGCTGAAGCAAGCAGGCGTCGCCTATAACGTCGGCAAATTTCCGTTCAGCGCCAATGCCCGCGCCCGCGCCAATCTCGCCACCGAAGGCTTTGTCAAAATCCTCGCCGACGCCAAGACCGATCGCGTCCTCGGCGTGCACATTCTCGGGCCCGATGCCGAGACCATGATCGCCGAAGCGGCGATCGCCATGGAATTCGGCGCTTCGTCCGAAGATATTGCCCGCACCTGTCACGCGCACCCGACGCTGACTGAGGCGGTCAAGGAAGCGGCGCTCGCGGTCGAGAAGCGCGCGATCAATTATTGAGTATCCGTCACCCTGAGGTGCTCGACGCTGTGCGTCGAGCCTCGAAGGGCGACGGCCCCGGCGCCTCGGCCGACATCCTTCGAGGCTCGCTTCGCTCGCACCTCAGGATGGCGGAATCACACCCTACAACGACGCGATAAACGGCACCGCGTGCGGCGCGAACAGGCCGAGCGCCAGGAGCGCGCATCCGACGACACCGAGCGCGCCGGCGAGCCAGGCGAGCACGACCATGCCGGTGATCACCGCCGCCGAGGCGAGCACGATGCCGATCTGGAACGCGGCGGACGCCAGTTCGTAGTGGTGATATTTCGCGGTCGACAGGTCGCGCTCTTCCTCCGCGTCCTTGGCCTTCTCCTCCAGCTCCTTGCGGCCATTGCCAGCTTTCGGGTCCAATTCGTAGCGCGCGGCGGTCTGGCGCCACGCCTGGACCTGCTTGTCGAGAGCGGCTTTGGCGGCTGGATCGGTTATGCCCGCCGCAAGCAAATTCGTTTGATCGGCGGCGACGCTCACGACAGTGCGGCGGATATCCTTGGCCTGGAAGAAGGCCCACAGGTCCGAGGCCTCGATGTTCTTGGTCACGACCTCGGTCTGCGCGCCTTTGCCGAGCGTTTCCGAGAACGACAGGAACAGCGCCAGGATCGCGATCACCAGCGCGATCCTGCGATTGAAGCCCGCGCCGTGCTCGCCTTCTTCGGCCTTTTCGATCGCTTCGTGGATTTCCGACATGTGTTCACCCCCTGCTGGTCATTCCGGGGCCGAGCGAAGCGAGGAGCCCGGAATCCATATCCACGATTCGTGATTAAGGATTCCGGACTTGCCGCTACGCGGCAATCCGGAATGACCGATTAGCATGAAATTCGCTTACGCGCGCGGATGGGCGGAGCGGCAGGCCTCGATCAGCCGCTCGGCGTCGACCGCGGTATAGATTTGCGTCGTCGACAGCGAGGCGTGGCCGAGCAATTCCTGGATCGAGCGCAGGTCGCCGCCGCCAGCCAAGAGATGCGTGGCGAAGGAATGGCGTAGTGCATGCGGCGTCGCCGTTTCCGGCAGGCCGAGCGCGCCGCGCAGCCGCGCCATGGCGAGCTGAATGAGGCGCGGCGACAGGGTCCCGCCTTTGGCGCCGACGAACAGCGGGCCTTGTTCCGGCAGATCGAATGGGCACAGCGCAATGTAATCGGCGACCAGCTTTGCGACCGGCGCGATCAGCGGCACCATGCGCTCCTTGCGGCCTTTGCCGATCACCGTGAGCACGTCGCGCCCGCCGAAATCGGCGCGCGTTAGTCCGAGCGCTTCGGATATGCGCAAGCCGCAGCCGTAGAGCAGGCCGAGCACCGCGGCGTCGCGGGCATGAATCCACGGTTCGCGGCCGTCGCCTGCCGCGATATCCGGATCGGCCATGCTTTTGGCGGCGTCCGCCGCCAGCGGCCGCGGCAAGGTCTTGCCGATCTTTGGCGCGCGCACCGCGGCGAGCGCCCCGACCTTGCCCTTGCCGTTCTTCTCCAGATAGCGGGCGAAGGCGCGCAGCCCGGCGAGGCTTCGCATCAGCGAGCGGCTGCCGATAGCATCGGCCCGCCGCGCCGCCAAAAACGCCCGCACGTCCGCGGGTGACAACGCGGCCAGCTCTTTCAGCGACGGCGCTCCGCCGAGGTGCTTGGCAAGAAAAGCGAGGAATTGCAGCACGTCGCGCTGATAGGCTTCGAGCGTCTTCGGCGACATCCGGCGCTCGGCGCCCAGATGCTGCAGCCACGTCGCGATCTCGGCCGCGACTTTGGGGGCGACGAGGTTCGGAAGTTCGCGATTTCGGGCCATTACCGTTCGTCCCCGCGAAAGCGGGGACCCAGTCCTTTTGAACCGAGCTTTCCGTATTAGATTCCCGCATTCGCGGGAATGAGCGGAGAATAGGGGATAGCCCTTTCCCCTTCCTAAACCCCCCGGAATCGGCCGAGAATCCCAGCATGGCTAGACGCGTCGTCGATGTGCTGGTCCCGGTCGCGCTCGACCGGGCCTATTCGTACCGGGTGCCGGAGGAGCTGACGCTCGCTCCGGGCGACGTGGTGTCGGTGCCCTTGGGCGCCCGCGAGACCACCGCGGTGGTGTGGGCGGAGAACCCAAAGCCCAATCCGCGGCTCGATAATCGGCTCAAGGACGTCGAGGAAAAGCTCGATGTGCCGCCGCTACGGCCCGAACTGCGCAGCTTCGTCGATTGGGTGGCGAATTACACCGTGTCGTCGCGCGGCATGGTGCTGCGGATGTGCCTGCGCATGGGCGAGCACCTCGGGCCGGAACGCGAGCGCACTGGCGTGAAGCTTGCGGGCGCGGCACCGCAACGCATGACCGCGGCGCGTGCGCGCGTGCTCGAGCTTCTCGCCGACGGCATGGTGCGTGGCAAAGGCGAGGCCGCGCGCGAGGCCGGCGTGTCCGCCGGCGTGATCGACGGCTTGATCGACGAAGGCACGCTGCAGACAATCGTGCTTCCCTCTGAGCCGGTTGCCGAAAAACCCGACCCGGATTTCATGCAGCCGGAATTTCGCACCGAGCAGAGCGCCGCCGCGGCGGCGCTGAAAGCGACAATCGCCAAAGGCGGCTACTCCGTCACGCTGCTCGACGGCGTCACCGGCTCCGGCAAGACCGAGGTTTATTTCGAAGCGGTGGCCGACAATATCCGCGCCGGGCGGCAGAGCCTGATCTTGATGCCGGAGATCGCGCTCACCGCGCAATTCCTCGATCGCTTCGCCGCGCGCTTCGGCACCCGCCCGGCGGAATGGCATTCCGAGCTCACGCCGCGCAAGCGCGCGCGGACCTGGGCGGCGGTCGCCAAAGGCGAAGTCTCGGTCGTGGTCGGCGCGCGCTCGGCGTTGTTCCTGCCCTATGCCGATCTCGGGCTGATCGTCGTCGATGAAGAGCACGACCCCGCCTACAAGCAGGAGGACGGCGTGCACTACCACGCGCGCGACATGGCGGTGGTGCGCGGCCACATCGCCAAAATCCCGGTGGTGCTCTCCTCGGCGACGCCGTCGCTCGAAACCGAGGTCAATGCGCGGCGCGGCCGCTATGCGCGGCTTTCATTGCCGGAGCGCTTCGGCGGCCAGCGCATGCCGTCGGTCGAGGCGATCGACCTGCGCACCGAGCGGCCGCCACGCGGGCGCTTCATCGCGCCGACGCTCGCTGGTGCGATCAAGACCGCGCTGGAGCGCAAGGAGCAGGCGCTGCTCTTTCTCAATCGCCGCGGCTACGCGCCGCTGACACTGTGCCGCGCCTGCGGCTTTCGCTTCTCCTGCCCGAATTGCGATGCCTGGCTGGTCGATCACCGCTTCCGCCGCATGCTGGTCTGCCACCATTGCGGCTTCGCCATGCCGCATCCGGCCAACTGCCCGAAATGCCAGGCGGTGGATTCCTATGTCGCCGTCGGACCGGGGGTGGAGCGGCTCGAGGAGGAAGTGCACGAATTGTTTCCGCAGGCGCGCGTGCTGGTGCTGTCGTCCGATCTCGTCGCCTCGGTCGAGCGCATGCGCGAGGAATTCGCCGAGGTTGCCGCGGGAAAGTTCGACATCGTCATCGGCACCCAGCTCGTCGCCAAGGGCCATCACTTCCCGATGCTCAATTTGGTCGGCGTCATCGACGCCGACCTCGGCCTCGCCAATGGCGATCCGCGCGCCGCCGAGCGCACCTTCCAGCTGTTGCATCAGGTGGTCGGCCGCGCCGGGCGCGATGCCGGCGTCGGCCACGGTTATCTGCAAACCCATCAGCCCGAGCACCCGGTGATGCGGGCGTTGATCGCGCAGGACCGCGAGGCGTTCTACTCCGCCGAGATCGCCGCGCGCGAGACCGCGCATTATCCGCCGTTCGGCCGGCTCGCTTCGATCGTCGTCTCCGGTCCCGACAAGAACGACAGTGCAAGCTA
Source organism: uncultured Alphaproteobacteria bacterium (assembly GCA_963784325.1). Lineage (GTDB taxonomy): Bacteria > Pseudomonadota > Alphaproteobacteria > Rhizobiales > Xanthobacteraceae > BOG-931. Next base: position 312,222 of record CAWARC010000021.1, read on the forward strand.
TGCCCGCGCGCTGGCCCGCGCCGCGCCGCTCAACGAAGACGTCCGCGTGCTCGGCCCCGCCGAAGCGCCGCTCGCGCTGGTACGCGGCCGCCACCGGCTGCGGCTGTTGGTCAAAGCGCCGCGCGCGTTCGATCTGTCGGGTTACTTACGTGAATGGCTGGCGGCGGCGCCGAAAAAGCACGGCTCGATCAAGCTTGATATTGATGTCGATCCGCAGAGTTTTTTGTGAGCGACCTGCGGGGTGTCACTGCCTCTTTCCCGTCATCCTGAGGTGCGCGCCAAAGGCGCGCCTCGAAGGATGCGGCCTCGGCGACCGGGCCGTCGCCCTTCGAGGCTCGCTACGCTCGCACCTCAGGGTGACGGAACAGGACGCGTAGCCCGGATGAGCGAAGCGATATCCGGGGCCAGCCTCGCCGTTCGACAGCGCATGTCGCTTCGCTCATGCTGGCTACTAGCTGCACTTGCTATCGCTTTTTCTTCTTCGTCTCCTTCTTCCCGAAAATTGCGTTCCAGTTTTCCTTGTAGGCGGCAGTGACCGGTTTCTGGCCTTCGCCCCGGCTATAGTTGGCAGGCGCCGCCGCGGCTGTCTCGCCGCCCTCGGACTTTGACGAGTCGTTCTTGGGCGCGTCTTTGGGCGAGTTTGCTGCCGTAGTGCTCTCGACCTTCGCGGCGGCGTCCTTTTTTGGCGCCGCCTCGGGTTTTGGTTTTTTGTTGTCACTGGCCATCGTGTTTCCTGGCGCTACTTGTCTATTGTTCGTGCCCGGCAATAGCTTATGGGCCCGGCATCGTCATCTCAACGTGGCGCGGATATAAAGACGTGGGTGGCGGGGTCAAGCCCGGCGATGCCGCTGAACGCCGCGTGCTACGCAAAGCGCTCCCGCGCCCTGGCGCGCGCTTTCATCGCCTCCGCTTCGCGATTCTTCGCGGGGCTCGCCGTTTCCAGCGCCTCGAGGAGTCGCCGCGCCGCGGCGGAAACGTCGTCGACGGCGCGATTGAAGGCCGCCTCATTGGCGCGCGATGGGTGGGTAAAGCCGCTTAGCTTGCGGACGAATTGCAGCGCCGAGGCGCGAACTTCGTCTTCCGTCGCCGGCGGCTCGAAATTGAACAGCGTGCGGATATTGCGGCACATGACTGGCTCCGTTGCGGGCGTAGCGATAGTGTAACGCATGTCCTGGCGCGGCGCATCACCACACGTTTCACGCCGCACCAAACCCGATCGAGGTCCCTAATGCCGCGCGAACTAACGAATCGATTCAACGCCGCTCCCGCAACCAGCCTCCTGGCGCTCGCGCTTGGCGCGGCAGCCTTCGGTGCGATCGCTGTGGGAGCGCTGGCGATCGGCCACCTCGCCGTGGGCCGCCTCTCGATCAAGAAGGCGCGTTTCGGCACGCTGGAAGTTGACGAGCTGACGGTGCGCAGGCTGCGTGTCATCGAACAGGAAGCGCCGGGCGCGCGGCGTCCGCCGAGCCCGTAAGATGGGTTGAGCACTTGACCGCGACCATAGAGACCCTCCTGCTGCTTCTCGCCGTCCTGGTGGTCGTCGCCGTCGCCGCGCGGCGGCTTAATACAGCGCCGTCGATCCTTCTCGTCATCGCCGGTATCGCGCTGGCGCTCCTGCCCGGGCTGCCGCGGATCGAACTGGCGCCCGACCTGGTGCTGCTCGGGATTCTGCCGCCGCTGATCTATTCGGCCGGCGTCGCCATGAGCTGGCGCGAATTCCGCTTTAATCTGCGGCCGATCGCGCTGTTTGCTTTCGGCTGCGTCGTGTTCACGACCTGCGCGGTGGCGGCGGCGGCGCATTGGCTGCTTCACATGCCGCTCGCGGTCGGGTTCGTGCTCGGCGCCATCGTGGCGCCGCCCGACGCGGTGGCGCCGCTCGCCATGGTCCGCCGCCTCGGCGTGCCGCGGCGGCTGGTCGTCGTGCTCGAAGGCGAGGGGCTGGCCAATGACGCCACGGCTTTGATCCTCTACCGCTTCGCCGTCGTCGCCGTGAGCACCGGGCTTTTTTCTTTGCAGGAGGCCGCCGGCGAATTCGCGCTCATCGTCGTCGTCGAGATCGCTTATGGCATCGCCATCGGCTGGCTGAGCCTGCGGCTCCGCCGCTGGGCCGATGATCCGCGTGTCGAGATCACGCTGTCGCTATTGACGCCGTATGCCGCGTTCTTGCTGCCGCAGCAGTTGGGCGGCTCCGGCGTTCTGGCGACGGTCGCGGCCGGTCTCTTCGTGAGCTGGAACGGCCCTTTGCTCATTCCAGGGGCGACGCGTCTGCAAGGCATCTTCTTTTGGGACCTCGTGGTCTATCTGCTCGAAGGTCTTGTCTTTTTGGTCACCGGCATGCAGGTGCGCACGGTGTTCCTGCAGATGCATGAAGTGCCGTGGCATCACTTCGCTTATGCGATCGCGCTGACCGTGGCGGTGGTGATCGCGACGCGTTTCGTCTGGGTCTATCCGGCGGCGTGGTTGCCGCGTTGGCTCATTCCGTCGCTGGCGCGCCGCGACCCGGTGCCGCCATGGCGCTGGCTGTTCTTCCTGGGCTTTGTCGGCGTGCGCGGCGTCGTCTCGCTGGCGGCGGCCTTGGCTATACCGCTGTTCACCGCGTCGGGCGCGCCGTTTCCCGATCGCGATCTCATATTGTTCGTGACCTTCGGCGTCATCGTCGTCACGCTGATTGGGCAGGGGCTGGTACTGCCGGCGCTGGTGCGCTGGCTCCGGCTTAACGAGCACGCCGCCGGCGAACGCCGGCGCGAGCACGAAGCCGAGCTCGCCGCCCGGGCGCAAGCCTTGAATGTTGGGCACGAACGCTTGCAGCAAGTTGTTGCCGATGGCCGCATCTCGCCCGAGGCTTTGGCGGTGCTGCGCGCCCGTCATGAATACCGCGCCGGGCGGCTGCCGGCCAACGCGCCGGACGGCGGCGACGCCGCGGCGCTGGCCGCCGACATCAGGATGGAGCTGATCGCGGCGGAACGCGAATTCATCTATAAACTTTTGCAGGACGGCGCGATCACCGACGAAGCGCGCCGCCGCATCGAACGCGAGCTCGACCTGGAAGAGGCCAGCGTCGCCTGCAAGAGAGAAGGCGGCGAAGAGGCGCCGCTATAGGGAACTCGCCTCCCGCGCCGCGCCAAAAGTTCCATCGATGTGACGTCACTATTAAATTGCGCCGTCAGCTTGCTTGCATCGACAACTTGCCACAATCGAATTGCAAGAGCAGAAGTACAATCACTCTTTATTGCAATCCGGCGCGAGCGGACCATCCGATCGGGCCTAGAGGGATGGAACCGCACATGCCGTGCAGAGCCGCGATCGCTATTTGTTTTCTGCTAGCTTTGGGCGCAGTGGCGCTGGCGCAAAGCGCTGCGGACAATAATAAGCCCGCCGTCGCCCAACCGACGGCGCAGCCGCCGAGTTCCCCAGCGTCTTCGGGTTCCGAAGACTCGATGGACCCGCCGATGTTGGGGGATCATTGGACTTATGAGGTGCGCGATGAGATTACCGGCGAGTTGAAAAATACGTTGACCAACATCGTCACCGATCTGACGCCGGCAGAGATTACCGTTCGCGTCCAGAATCAGGCTTATTCCCAAGGTCCGACCGTCTTTATCTATGATCGATCCTGGAACCTGAAAAACAGTCCGACCTGGAGGTTCTCGCCCAATGACGGAACCGGCATCGAAATGCCGCTCGCCGTCGGCAATGCCTGGAAATTCCGAGACGATCAAACTCGCACCGGTTACGGCACGACATTCAAGAATGTCGGCACGTCGAAGGTCGTCGGCACGGAGAGCATCAAAACCGAAGCCGGCACTTTCGAGGCGCTGAAGATCGAAACCTCGATCAATGGTCACAATGCCAATGATTCGACCAAGCGATTCGAATCCACGGCGATGACTTGGTATGTTCCGTCGATCGATCATTGGGTCAAGCGGACCGTGAAGTCGGCTTTCAACGGCAACGTCGATGAAAACGATTCGCTGGAATTGGTCGATTACGGCAGGCGCTGAGGCTGCGTCGCCGATTCGCAAAATCCCTCTAGGCAAAAGTTCGGGGCTTAGATGCTGCGCCGTTTTCTCGCCGGACTAATATTTCTACAATGCGTCACCTCGGCGTTTGCCCAAAATCCCGTGCCGAATGCGTCCGCTACGGCCAGCCCAGGTGTCCCCAAAGCGCTCGTGGGGGATCATTGGACGTATGAGGTAAAGGACGAAATCTCCGGTGCGATCAAATTTACCCGAACGGACATGGTCACTGACATCTCGAACAACGAGATTGCCGTCCGTGTCGATTTTGCCGATCCCGGCCGCACCAGCAACATCATTTACGATCGCTCATGGAATATTCTGCGCAGCGACCCCTTCAAATATTCGCCGAATGACGGCACCGGCGTGCAGCTCCCGCTTACGACGGGATCGCAATGGAAATTTGCCATCGACGTGGTCAATTCGCGCAACGGACTGACGTTTAGGCGCGTCGGCAATTCGCGGGTAACCGGCCAGGAAAGCATCACCACGAAAGCCGGTAGCTTTAATACCTTCGTTATCGAAACAAACTACACCGGCAAGAATGTGCAGGATTCAACCCTCGTCAATCAGACGTCGACCCGCACTTGGTTCGCCCCCGACATCGATCATTGGGTCAAACGCAACATCGTGATCCGGCAGCGCGGCCATGTCGTCCAGAACAACACGATCGAAATGATCGACTACGGCCGCAAAAAACAATAAGACGGCCGACAATCGAGTATTGCACGATCTTCCGCCGCCAATCGCGTTGGGCCTCCGGCGCCGACAAAGGTGGCGCCAAGGCGTGCGGCTCTGTATTGTACGATCATGGAACCACGAGGCATTTATAAAGAACGCAACGGTTGGGTCACGCAGCACAGCGCTCACGTCAAATACGATGAGCACCAGGAGCTTGACGTGTCGGAAGAGCGCTACCGCGAACGGGGCTACCAGCCGCCATTCGATAAACTGCCATGGAAAAATGAGGTCGAAGACCTTTAGGCTTGGCGCCGGCTGCGCAGCAGCCGGTCAGCTCGCGTCGGGATATTCGCTCAGCATCGCCCGCAGCGCGGCTTTGCCCGCCCGGTTGGCTTCCGTCATCGACGCGAAATAGACCGCCGAATGGTCGATCGCGCTGGTTCGCCCGGCGCGATAAATCTCCCAGCGCCATGATTTCGGCGGCGGCGCCCTGTTCTTCACGACAACGGAAAAGTCTTCATGATCGATCATGGAAGGCAAGTTAGCACGTAATCCGCCGTATTGCGGAAAGATTGGAGGATCTTGGAAAATAAAACCGAAACGCGCACTTGTTTAATGTTTTCAAGCCCACAGATGCGTCAAGTGGTGACTTTCTTGGAATGTCGGGAGCATAGCTTTGATCTCCCGCGACGGCCCCGGAGGGCCGAGCTGACAAATCCCGCCGGAATCCTGTCATGACAACGCGAACGAGCAGCAAAACCGTCACCTTCGCTCGGCCGTTCCTGTTGAAGGGCGTCGATCGAATCGTGGCGCCCGGAGATTATCGGGTCGTAACCGACGAAGAGCTTATCCAGGAGCTGTCGTTTCCGGTCTATCGCCGCGTCGCCACCATGATCTTCGTGCCGGCGGCATCCGGCCACGCGTTCGAGATGGTGGCGATCGATCCTCGCGATCTTCAGGACGCGCAGGACCGTGACGCGCAATTGCCGCGAACGGCGCCAGTGACTACATAAAGATTGAATTCGCGAAAGCGTGCCGATGACCGTTCTCAACGTGCGGCATACCACGATTTACCGTTACAGCCGCCCGGTCATGCTGGGCGATCATCGGTTGATGCTGCGGCCGCGCGACAGCCACGACCTCCGCCTGATCAAAACCAATTTGACATTCTCGCCGCCGGCGTCGGTGCGCTGGATGCACGATGTGTTCGGCAATTCGGTCGCCATTGCCTCGTTCGCCGCGCCGGCGGCCGAATTGCGCATCGAGAGCGACCTTATGCTCGAGACTTATGCCGCCGAGCGGCCGCCGTTCCAGATCACGCCGGACGCGTCGCGCTATCCATTCGTCTATTCCGCCGACGATCGCATCGATCTCGGCCGTATGCTGGAACGCCAATATCCCGATCCCAACGACCGGCTCGGCGCCTGGGCGCGCGGCTTCGTGCGCAGCAATCCCACCGATACCTCGGCGCTGCTGGCCGATCTCAATAGCGGCGTCAAAGCGCAGATCTTCTACCAAAGCCGCGAAACCGAGGGCACGCAGACGCCGGTGGAAACACTGATCCGCGGCTGGGGTTCGTGCCGCGATCTCGCCGTTCTCTTCATCGAAGCCGCCCGCAGCCTCGGCTTCGGCGCACGCATCGTGACCGGGTATCTTTACCGCGCTGCCGCCGATTCCGGTTCGACATCCGCTATCGGCGCCGGCGCGACGCACGCCTGGGCCGATATCTATGTGCCCGGCGCGGGTTGGATCTCCTACGATCCCACCAACGGCACCATCGGCGGCAAGGATTTGATCCGGGTCGCGGTCACCCGCGACATCAGCCAGGCGGTGCCGGTCAGAGGCAGCTTTGTCGGCGTCCCCGGCAGTTATCTCGGCATGACGGTCGACGTCGCCGTGGTGTCGGAACCCGCGAGCCCGCGCGAACGCCGTTCCGCCTGACGCGACCGTACTGCAGGTTTGTTCAGCTCATCCGTAGCGGGATGGCGCCTAAGAAATCGCGCTTGCCGATATCGACGCCGCACTGGCGCAGGATCGCGTAGGCGGCGGTGGTAGTGGAAATAGAAATTCGGCAGCACGAAGTGGTTGAGATAGTCGTCGCCCTTCATGTGGCCCTTCTTGTCGGGACCAAGCGGAAACGTGATTTCCCGGTCGGCTGACGCATCGATCGCCTTCTTATCGAGCGTCTTCACGTAATCGACGGTTTTGGCGATGCGCTCTTTCAGCTGCGCGAACGTGGTCTCGTTGTCTTCCACTTTCGGCGCTTCGGCCCCGGCGAGGCGCGCGACGCCGCGGCGGGCTTGATCGGTCGCGACCTGGATTTGCCGGGTAAGGTCGAACATGTCCGGCGCCAGCCGCCAGCGCAGCAGGACTGTGGGCTCGATCTTCTTGGCGGCGGCAAAGGCTTCCGCCTTGTCGAGGATGGCGGACAGCGCATTGAGATTGATTTCGAAAACCGGCAGCGAGGCTTGCGACAAGGATTGCGACATGGATGGGTCCGTTGGCTGAACTGTCGGGCGATCGGTTACGATGCCGCAGTCGGCACGTCTTCCAGGATGGTGTTGGTGTTGTCGACGCTGTCATACACAGACACCTGAACGATCGGATAGCCCTTCTTGATCACCATCGCTGCCGACTGCGCGGCTTCCACCGTCGTGTAGGAGCCCTTGGTCTGCCGGTCGACCTGGAGCAAATACCGGCCACGTTCCGGCCGCTTCTGTTGCGAGAACACCTCGTCGGGTGCTTTTTCCTTTCCGGAATCGTCCTTTACCGGCATTTTCATTTGGCGCGGGGCCATTCGATGCTCCTTGGTGGGGGAAGGGCTCTATTTAGGCCGTTCGGGCGCTTAACGCCAGAGCCATCGCCAGAGCTATGACGATGCGGGACTACAGCCGTTCCAGCGTCGCCGGATCGGCTTTGCCGCCATAGAATTTGTCGAGCGGATCGGTGAAATCCTTGTTGTCCGCTGCCACGGCGGCAAACAGCGTCATCGACGAGCGAAATTTCAGTTCGTCGGGATAGCCGAGAATCTCCGCGATGGACCGATCCGGCACCGCGGCGACGAGCCGGGCGCATTCCCGCAGCCGCGGTCCCAATACCGGATGGTCCAGATAGGCTTGCGCTTCCGCGCGCGAGGCGATGGCGTATGTGTTCGCCATCGGGCTCGAACCGAGCCCTTTGATCTGCGGGAAGATGAACCATATCCAGTGGCTCGCTTTGCGGCCGCTCCGCAGCTCCGTCAGCACGCGCTGATAGACAGACGCCTGCGCGTCGACGAAACGCTTTAAATCAAAGGAATCGTCCATCCGCGGCGCGCCATCTTTACTCCGCTTCGGATTCCGGCACCGGCACGTTGAAGCCGTTGAGCGTCACCGAAACGAGACAATACAGGCCGACGAGATAAATCAATTCGGCGGCGCCGTGCACGCCGAAGGCTTTTACGGCGGCGCGGTAGCTGAGCTCCGGCAAAGTGCCGTGATGCAGCAACGAGGAGGCGACATCGTAGGCGACGCCTTCGTCCTGCGTCAGGTCGGTCGGACGCTGGCCGGAGACGATAGTGGCGAGCTTGTCGTCGGACAGTCCGCGCTTCTCGCCGGCGATGACATGGGCGTAAAGTTCATAGGATGAATGAAACGTCGCGCCGGTGACCAGGATCGCCACTTCGCGCACCGGACGCGGCAGCGACGGCGACACCGATAGCGCCAAGGTCAGATCCCAGATCGGCTTGCCGAATTTCGGCTCGTGCAGCCAGGGATTCCACGGTCCGAGGAGCGCGCCGTTCTCGGCGATGGTCTTGAAGCCGGAAAAGTTCTTCTCGATGCCGGCTTTCATGTCGTCGTAAACTGGTCGCTGTTCGGGCGTGAGTTCGGCAGGCGGAATTAGCGGTAGGCGCATGGCATCTCTCCTTACAAGAATGACGTTCCCGGCGTACTCGCAATCCATGACATTTTTGCGCGTAGCTTCGTAGCGGCCTAAGTTCGCTAGGCAACTTCTTTGACTGACGCCGCGATAGCCCGTAGCTCGGCGGCGACGGCCGGATACCTTTCGGCCAGCTCATCGAGCTTGCCGATCTCGACATCCGCCGGCACCACGCCTGGCCATTCGGTGCTTCCGCCCAAGAACCAGCGCCGCCGGCCGATGACGCGCGCGGTGTGAAATGTATGACCTGGAATCAACTGCTGCACGCTCTGGCCATTCCGAAGGTCGGGGCCGATGACGGTGCGCTCCGTCGCGCCGCTGGCGTGCAACAAGAACAACTCGATCGGATCGCCGAGATAGTAGTGATAGAGCTGATCGTTGCGGATGCGATGGAGCCGCACTGGCGCATCGGGCGTCACCATGAAGTAGAGTGCGGAGCCCGCCGGCCGCCCGTCGGCGAAGGGCGGCGGCAGACCACCCGGCGCGATGGATTGCCTGCTTGAGAATGTCAGCCGAACGAAGCCGCAGGTAGCGTTCGGTTCAAGCTGGAGGAGCTTGCGAACGTCGTCCGCGGCGAGTTCATCGGTCATGACGGATCAGAAAAACGCCTGGATGCCGGTCTGCGCGCGGCCCAGCACCAAAGCGTGGATGTCGTGGGTGCCTTCGTAAGTATTCACGGTCTCCAGGTTACAGAGCACGCGCATGACATGATACTCCTCAGCGATGCCGTTGCCGCCGTGGATGTCGCGGGCGAGGCGGGCGATGTCGAGCGCCTTGCCGCAATTGTTGCGCTTGAGCATCGAGATCGCCGGCGGCGAGGCGGTGCCGGCGTCGATCATGCGCGACAGCCGCAGCGCGGCGTGCAGCCCGAGCGTGATTTCGGTCTGCATGTCGGCAAGCTTTTTCTGGACCAATTGATTGGCCGCGAGCGGCCGGCCGAATTGCTTGCGGTTGAGCGCGTAGTCGCGGGCGCGGTGCCAGCAGAATTCCGCCGCGCCGATGGCGCCCCAGGCGATGCCGGTGCGCGCCACATTGAGGCAGCCGAACGGCCCGGCGAGACCGGAGACGTTCGGCAAAATATTTTCCTCCGGCACCACCGCGCCGTCGAGCACCAGCTCGCCGGTGATCGACGCGCGCAAGCTCAGCTTGCCGTCGATCTTCGGCGTCGACAGGCCCTTGGTGCCGCGCTCGACCAGAAAGCCGCGGATCTTGCCGTCAAGCTTGGCCCAGACCACGCAAACGTCGGCGACCGGCGCGTTGGTGATCCACATCTTGGCGCCGGTGAGGCTGAACCCGCCCGGCACCTTCTCGGCGCGCGTCACCATCGCGCCGGGATCGGAGCCGTGGTCGGGCTCGGTCAGGCCGAAGCAGCCGACCAATTCGCCGGTTGCGAGCTTGGGCAGATATTTGCGGCGCTGCGCTTCACTGCCATAGGCATAGATCGGATACATGACGAGCGACGACTGCACCGACATCAAGGAGCGGAAACCGGAATCGACGCGTTCGACCTCGCGCGCGATCAGCCCGTAAGACACATAGCCGAGCCCGGCGCCGCCATACTCCTGCGGGATGGTCGAGCCGATCAAGCCGAGCTCGCCCATTTCGCGCAGAATGTCCGGATTGAAATTGCCCTCGCGGTTGGCCGCCAGCACGCGGGGAAACAGCTTCTCCTGCGCATAATCGCGCGCGGTGTCGCGCACCATGCGCTCTTCCTCGGTCAACTCGCCTTCGAGGTCGAGCGGATCGTCCCATTTGAACGCGGCGTCCTTGATTTGGACCGCTTTCGCCTCGCGTTGCTCCGCTTTTTCCGCAAGTTGGGACATTGCGCTTCTCCCTAGTGTTTCCCGTCATCCTGAGGTGCGCGCTGAAAGCGCGCCTCGAAGGATGCACGGCCCGGGCCGTCGCCCTTCGAGGGCCGCTGCGCGGCCGCCTCAGGGTGACGGATAATGCACGCAAACATTAGGAGCCAGTGACGCATGCGGCAAGGTCACCGGGCCGTTGCCGCCCTCTGGGCGTTCCGCTATCTAGGCGATACGCGCCCGTAGCTCAGCTGGATAGAGCGCTGCCCTCCGAAGGCAGAGGTCA
>CAWARC010000022.1:0-42311 GCA_963784325.1 uncultured Alphaproteobacteria bacterium
TGGTGGGCGCTGTAGGGATTGAACCTACGACCTCTCCCGTGTGAAGGGAACGCTCTCCCGCTGAGCTAAGCGCCCGGTCCAGAACTGCGATTTAGGCGGCGCCTCTTCAGGGTGTCAAGCGAGCGGAAAAGCCGCGCAAATCCCGGCTCAATTCGTCGACGCGACGCGCGAGGCGGTCGATTGCAGGGCGCGGATGCGGTCGGCGAGCGTGTTCTTGTTTTCCGCGACGGTGTCGCCGTTTTCGGCAGCCGCCTCGCCGCGGCCGGTAGCCGGGACAACGCGACTGGCGCTCGCTGCTTCGGCCAGCATGGATTCGATGGGCGAGCCGGGGCCTTCGAGCGTCGCGGTAAGGCGTGCCACCTCGGCGGCGACGTCGTTAATGCGCTCGCGCAGGAGCGCATTCTCGACGCGCTCGGCGGCCCAGGTCGATTCGGTGTCGCGTTTCATGGTGCCGATCTCGCGCTGCAGCTTGGTGCGCTCTTCGATCGCCGCGGCGAGCTGCGCTTCAAGTTGCGCGATGTCGGAACGGAAGCGATCCACCGCCGTGCTCGAACGGTTGCCGGAGGTGGATAATTCGCCGCGCAGATCGGCCTCGATCTTGCGCGCATCGTCGAGTTCGTTGCGCACGCGCTCGAGCTGATAATCGCGCTCGGCCAGCATGCGGCCCTGATCGCCGAGCCGCGCTTCGAGGTCCTGGACGCGGCGACTGAGCAGCTCGGCTTCGCTCTGATGCACGAAGAGCTGCCGCTCGAGATCGGTGGTCCGCGTGCCGAGGTCGCCGAGCTTGCCGCGCGCCGCGGTCAATTCATTCCCGGCGGTTTCGGCATCGGCGCGCTCGCGCTCCAGCCGGCGCTCGGTCTCCGCGACCGCCCGTTCGTAATCGGCGACACTCACCTTCATCGCCTCGACCTGGGTGCGGAATGCCGCAATCTCGGTGCGCTGGCTATCGGCGATCAGCGATCGTTCGCCGAGCTCGCCCAGAAGCTTCGTCAGCTCCGCCTCCTTGTCGGCAAGGTGCCGCTCGGCTTCGCGCAGCGAGCTCGACTTGATCTGGAATTCCTCTTCGGTGGCGCGCAACTGGTCGCGCAGCGTCTTGTCGCGCGCCTCCAAGGCAAAGATCGTGGCGGTTTTTTCGCCGAGCTCTTTCTTGAGCTGATTGATGGCGTCGCTCTTCTTGCCGAGCTCCGCGAGCTGCGTCGTCGTCTTGGTCTTCATCTTCTCGACGCTCATTTCGAGGCGTCGGGTCGACATGGCGAATTCGGCGCGGAGCTGGTCCTTGTCGGCACGGATCTCGGCGATCGACAGCGGGGTGGCCGCTTCGAGCCGCTTCATGGTCAGGCGGACCGCTCGATTGTGGACGAGCGGAACGAACAAGAGGCAAAGCAGCGCCGCAACGAGAAATCCGATACCGAAATACATGACCGATTCGATCATGACGCTACGCCTCCAAGCCCCGGCCTATTCCTTGCCCGCGTGCGGGGCAGGGAAGGCAGAGGGAACGCACAACCATGCCATGAGGCTGCCCCACCGCACCACATTTACGAACGGTTAACCTAAACCGAGTTTGTCCGCTGCGCCATCGTTTCGCGACGTGTGCTGCCTTTCGCCGGCAAGCGACGCATCAAAACGGATTCCAAGTCGGCTGCTGGGTGAACTTCAGGTATCCTAGATTGGCGCCGAGGCGAAAACCGACGCCGGACCGGATCGGCACCAGCACGATATTATTGGCGGTAAGCGCGGTCATGCCGAAACCACCAATAAAGTAGGCGGAACCGTTGACGCCGCCAAAGCGGTCGAAGATCGCCTGGGTGGCAGGGAGATTATAGACCAGCATCATGGTCCGCGCTCCGTCGGCGCCGGCGTCAAAGCCGATGCTCGGACCCTCCCAGAACACGCGCAAATCGCCGGCATTCTTGGTGTAAAGCGTGCCGTCGCCGTAGCGCAGGCCGCCGACGAAGGCGCCGCTGCCTTCTTCGCCCAGGATGTAGCCGTTCGGCTCGCCCCATTGGCTGAAGGCTTTCTGCATGATCATGGCGAGCCCGCGGGAGACGCCGCCGAAGAAATGATGTCCGGCCTCGATCAATTCGTCCGGCGCAAAATGATTGGAATCGTGCGGGGGCGGCGGCGGGCCGGGAGCGGCTGCCGGCGGCGGTTGCTGCTGCGGCATGGTCTGGGCGCCGACCGGACCGGCCGCGAGCGATGCAACGACCATGGCGATACCGGCGACGCGCAAGGTGAGATTCATCGTCAGCTCCCCGCTTAACCCCTTGCTCACGCAATCGGCTCTAACTGGAAGCCGAACCGATCCGAATCAGCCCAGCTTTTGCCGAGACTATGACCACAGCACGGCGAAAACGGAAGCAATACTGCGCCGCTGTTGCAGGCTGCGCGGGGCTTGCGGCCTATGCCGGCCTTGTTTTTGTGCTGACCGCCGGGCCGTCGACGTCGCGCGCCTCTGCCACCGAACGGATTGTGGCGGACTGGCACACCGGACTAGCGATCGACGGCTATGATCCGGTCGCCTTTTTTACCGACGGCAAACCGACACAGGGCAGTCCCAATCTTGAATTGCGTTATGCTGGCGTGGTCTGGCGATTTATCAATGTCGGCGATCGCGCCGCATTTGCCGCCAGCCCCGATGTCTATATGCCGCAATATGGCGGCTACGATCCGCTTGGCGTGGCCCATGGCATTGCAGTCGCGGGCAATCCGAATGTATGGCTGATTGCCGACGAAAAACTGTTCCTGTTCTACGACGACGACCGACGCGACAAGTTCGTCGCCGGACCGGATCGTGTCATCGGACCTGCCGACCGAAAGTGGCCGGCGGTACTGAATGGGCTTATCCCGTAATCGGTTGACCCGACGCGATAAAAGCCGGGATCAAAAGATCCGGGCTCGCGAATTGCAGCAGTGAGCCATCCGGTGCGGCTACGCCGCCGCCTGCCGCCGTAAGGATGGCGTGACCCGCCGCGATGTCCCAGTCCCGCGTCGGCGCGAGCCGCGGATAAATATCGGCAGCGCCTTCGGCGACGCGGCAGAATTTGATCGACGATCCGGACTGCACAAGCTTGGCCTGCGGAAAGCCACCGACATAAGCGCGGGTGTGCGCATCGAGATGCGAGCGGCTGACCACGATGGCGACTTCCCGCGACGGCCGCGGCCGGGTGTGGATTTGGGCTGGCGCCGTGCCGCCGGCGGCGATCCGGTCGGCGCCACGGCCGACAATGCCGCGCCACGTCAGGTGTAAGGCCGGCGCGCAGATAATCCCCAGCAGTGGCGCGCCGCCGGACATCAGCGCGATATTGATGGTATATTCGTCACGGCCGGCGATGAATTCGCGCGTGCCGTCGAGCGGATCGACCAGAAAATAGCTGCCGCGCACAATCGCCGTCGGCTTTTGCCGTGCGGCTTGCTCCTCCGAGATGATCGGCAGTGCGGGCGCAAGCCGCTGCAGGCCCGCGCAAATGACGGCTTCGGCGGCTTCGTCCGCCGCGGTGACCGGCGAGCCGTCCGCTTTGGTGCGCACATCAGTCCCGGAGGACAAATCGAGGATCGTTTCCGCCGCCTGCGCGGTAAGCTTGGTCAGCTCTTCCATCAGCGCAGCAAAGGAGGCGGCGTCTAAGCTTGGCACGGATGGTTCCCAGGGTTTCCCGAAAGGGCTTGCGATCTAGCACGGCTCGCGCCGGAGGGCACGATTGCCGAATCGCCCGCGCTGTGACACGGACGGGCTTTATCTCGTGCTGCGGAGTTGCGCATGTCCGCCCCTGTTTCCGGTCCCATCAGCATCGGCGCCCTCGATCTGGCGGCGCTGCTGTGTTCGCGCGTTTGCCACGACCTGATCAGTCCCGTGGGCGCCATCGTCAATGGGCTCGAGGTGCTGGAAGAGGATAAGGACGAAGAAACCAAGACCTTTGCGCTCGATTTGATCAAGAAGAGCGCCGGTCAGGCTTCCGCCAAGCTGCAATTCTGCCGGCTGGCCTTCGGCGCCGCCGGCTCCGCCGGCGCACAGATCGAGCTCGGCGACGCGGAAAAAGCCGCACGCGGCCTCATCGAAGACGGCAAGACAGCAATCGTCTGGAACCTTCCGCGAGAATTGGTGCCGAAAAACCGGGCGAAGCTTCTTCTTAATATGCTGATGGTTGGCGGCGGCGCCATTCCGCGGGGGGGCACGCTGACCGTCGATCCCTTCGAGGGAGGGTATCGGGTCACCGCGTCCGGGCTTAATGCCCGGGTGACTGCGGCCACGGCCGAACTCCTCAGCGGCAGCCCAGCCCACCCGGTCGACGCCCACGCCATCCAGCCGCTCTATACCGGTATCCTGGCTCGGGATTGCGGATTGACCGTTTCGGCGGCCCTCGACGGTGAAGCGGTGGTTGTAACGGCCCGTTGACCGGTTTTTTGTCAGATTTGCGAGCGCGATTCCGGGCGTTCCGCAACTGAAATTAAACCCTTTGCCAACAGACTAAGCCGACCCGATCAGGCGTAGCGCGCCTGGCGAGGACGGCGCGCGTCCTGCGCGGCTGGCAAGTGGAATGCACGCTCTGCGTGTTGCCGGCGATTGGCCGGCGGCGACGAGGCGCCTGGAATGGACGAGTTGCTGCGCGACTTTCTCACTGAGACCGGCGAGAGCCTCGATCTCGTCGACGCCCAGCTTGTGCGTTTCGAGCAGGAGCCGAATAACGGCGGCATCCTTGGCAATATTTTTCGCCTTGTTCACACCATCAAAGGCACTTGCGGCTTTCTCGGCCTGTCGCGGCTCGAAACGCTGACGCACGCCGCCGAGACTTTGATGGGAAAATTCCGCGATGGCATGCCGGTCACGGCCGAGGCGGTGACGCTCATTCTTTTGACCATCGACCGCATCAAGGCAATCCTCGGCGAACTCGAGGCGAAAGAGCAGGAGCCCCCCGGCAATGACGCCGACCTGATCGAGCGTCTGGCGCGCATGGTGCAGGAAACGGCGGCGCCGCCGCCGCCACCGCCACCGCCGCAAGAACCGGCGGCTGAGGACGCCGATCAGCGCCGCAGTGCGACCGCAGCCGCAGAGTCCGAAAAGCCCGCAGCCGAGGCGAGCGAAAAGCTTGCCGGCCATTCAATCCGGGTCAGCGTCGACACGCTCGATCGCCTCATGACCACGGTTTCGGAGCTGGTGCTCACGCGAAACCAGTTGCTCGAGATCGTGCGCCGCTACGAAGAGTCCGATTTCAAGGTGCCGCTGCAGCGGCTGTCCAATGTCACCGCCGAGCTGCAGGAAGGCGTAATGAAGACGCGCATGCAGCCGATCGGCAATGCGTGGCAGAAGCTGCCGCGCATCGTGCGCGATCTGTGCGCCGAACTCGGCAAAGAGATCGAGCTCGAAATGCACGGCGCCGAGACCGAGCTCGATCGCCAGGTTCTCGAATTGGTGCGGGATCCGCTGACGCATCTGGTACGCAACTGCGCGGATCACGGCATCGAAAGCCCGGCCGCGCGGATCGCCGCCGGCAAGCCGAGGGTCGGCACCATCCGGCTCAGCGCCTGCCATCAGGGCGGTCACATCATCATTGAGATCGCCGACGACGGCCGCGGCCTCGACGCGGCGCGCATCAAGGCCAAGGCCATCGAGACCGGACTTGCCAGCGAAGCCGATCTGGTCGGCAAATCCGATGGCGAGATCTACAATTTCATCTTCGCCCCCGGCTTTTCCACCGCCGCGCAGGTGACCAGCATTTCCGGGCGCGGCGTCGGCATGGACGTCGTGCGCAGCAATATCGAGCAGATCGGCGGGACGGTGGAGCTGAAGTCCGCGGCTGGCGCCGGAACGAGCTTTATCATCAAGATTCCGCTGACGCTCGCTATCGTCTCGGCGCTCATCGTCGAAGCCGCCGGCGAACGCTTCGCGATTCCCCAGCTCTCCGTGCTGGAACTGGTTCGCGCCGGGGGCACCGGCGAGCATCGTATCGAACGGATCAAAGACACCCCGGTATTGCGGCTACGCAATCAGCTATTGCCGCTGTTATATCTGAAGGACGTTTTCCGTCTCGACGACAGCGAGCGCGACGGCGGCTTCGTCGTCGTGATCCAGGTCGGCAATCAGGTGTTCGGCGCCGTCGTCGACGGCGTGCTGCATACCGAGGAGATCGTGATCAAGCCGATGTCGTCGAAGTTGCGGCACATCGGGGTGTTTTCCGGTACGACCATTCTCGGCGACGGCTCGGTCATCATGATCATCGACCCGAACGGCGTGGCTCAGGCGCTGGGCCGTGCCGCCCAGGCCGCGCAAGCCGAGGCGCCGGAGCTCAAACAAGGCGAGGCGGCCGTGGCGGACGACATCGTCTCGCTTTTGGTCTTCCGCGCCGGCTCGCTACAGCTCAAGGCCGTGCCCCTATCTCTGGTCACCCGCCTTGAGGAGATCGATTGCCGCCGTATCGAGATCTCCGACGGCCGCTATCTCGTGCAATATCGCGATCAGCTCATGCCGCTCGTTCGCATCAATGCCGAGGGCGGCCTGAAAACAGAAGGTGCCCAGCCGATCCTGGTATTCTCCGATCGCGGCCGCTCGATGGGGCTTGTGGTTGACGAGATCGTCGACATCGTCGAGGACAAGCTCGACATCGAAGTCGTCAGCAACCGTCCGGGTGTGCTTGGTCACGCCGTGGTTAAGGGCAACACCACCGAGATCCTCGATGTCGCGCATTTCCTGCCACAGGCCTTCGAGGACTGGTTCCGCCGCCGCGACGAGGCCAAGCCCGGGCCGGCGCGTACAATCCTGCTGGTCGACGATTCGCCCTTCTTCCGCGACATGCTGGCGCCGCTGATTAAGGCCGCCGGCTACCGGGTAATCGCTGTCGGATCGGGGAGCGAAGCGCTGGCTGCGCTCAAATCCGGCAAGCGCATCGATGTCGTCGTGACCGACGTCGAAATGCCCGAGCTGGACGGCTTTGCGCTGGCCCAGGCAATGCGCAGCGCACCGGCGACCGCCGCGATCCCAATCATCGCGCTTGCCGCCATGGTTTCCGACGACACGATCGCGCGCGGGCGCGCCGTCGGTTTCCACGACTTCGTCGCCAAATTCGATCGACCCGGACTGATTGCCGCGATCAAGGAACAAAGCGCCGATCTCGAGCAGGCAGCGTGAGCGCGATGAACGACAGCACCAGCGTGAGCGACTACGTCACCTTCACGACCGCCGGCCAGCTGTTCGGGCTGCCGATTGAACGCGTGCAGGACGTGTTCAAGCCGAGCCGCATGACCCGAGTGCCGCTGGCCGGGCCGGAAATCGCCGGCGTGCTCAATCTACGCGGCCGCATTGTCACGGCGATCCATCTCAGCAATCGGCTCGATCTTCCGTCGCGCTCCGACGATCGGCCGCCGATGGCGATCGGCATCGAATGCGGTGCCGAATCGTTCGGCCTGCTGGTCGACACCGTGGGTGAGGTGCTCAAGCTCGCGGACGGCGAGCGCGAAGTTAACCCGATCAATCTCGACCGCAAGCTGGCCCGTGTCGCCGCCGGCGTATTCCGGCTCGACGGCCAGCTTCTCGTCGTCCTCGACGTCGACCGCGTGCTCGATCTGACCGCCGAGACGATGGCAGCATGAACACGACAGTAACACGACCCCGCGGCTTTACCCGCGCGCGACTAAAGCGAGGAGAACTATGAAAACGTGTCTGGTTGTTGACGACTCCAGCGTCATTCGAAAGGTGGCGCGGCGAATTCTCGAAGGGCTCGAATTCCAGATCGTGGAAGCCGAGAACGGCGAGGAAGCGATCGTATCGTGTCAGACGCAAATGCCGGACGCGATCCTGCTCGATTGGAACATGCCGAAAATGGACGGCTACGATTTCCTTCGGGCGCTGCGGCGGCTGCCCAGCGGCGATCGGCCCAAAGTGGTGTTCTGCACCACCGAGAACGACGTCGCGCACATCGCGCGGGCGCTGCACGCCGGCGCCAACGAATACATCATGAAGCCGTTCGATAAGGACATCGTCGAAGCCAAGTTCCAGGAAGTCGGGCTGATCTGAAGCATGATGCGGAAGACCGAAGATCGGTTGACCGAAGAGGTCGCGCCCCAGCCGTTGTAGATCGGCTGGTCTTCGCGTTAGCGAAGTCTGCCAGTGTCAAAAAGTCCGCGTACCGAGAGTCCTTGTCGCATGAGTACCGTCCTCGCAGCCGCAAGTCCTGCGCTCCGGACCGCAAACCCGCTCCGTGTTATGGTCGTCGATGACGCCATCGTCGTGCGCAGCCTGTTGGCGCGCTGGGTCGACGCCGAGCCGGACATGGAAGTCATCGCCTCGCTGCGCACCGGCCGCGAAGCGGTGGCGCAAATCGAGCAATGCGACGCCGACGTCGTCGTGCTCGATATCGACATGCCGGAGCTCGACGGCATCTCGGCTCTGCCACTGCTGCTGCAGAAAAAGCGCGATCTGGTCGTCATCATGGTGTCGACGTTCACGCGGCGCAGCGCTGAAATCAGCTTGCGCGCGCTGGCGCTCGGCGCCAAGGACTACATTCCGAAGCCGGAAACGACGCGCGAGGCGACGACTTCGGTCGAGTTCCACCGCGAATTGATCGAAAAAATCCGCACCCTGGGGCGCCACCGGTTTGCGCCGCGCGCTTATGCGCGGGCGCCAACGCCGGGAACGGCGCCGATATCGCACGGCAAGCATGCCCCGGCACTGCGCGCGCGCAAAACCCCCTTGCATGACGCCGCGCCGTTGCAGCTGCGGCCGTTCTCCCCCGTCCCGCCGCGCGTGCTTTTGATCGGCTCCTCGACCGGCGGGCCGCAGGCGCTCACCGCCCTGATCGAAAAGCTGCCCGCCGCAGTGGACCGTGCGCCGGTTTTGATTGCGCAGCATATGCCGCCGATGTTCACCACCGTGCTGGCGGAGCATCTGTCGCGCGCGGGCGGCCGCGGCGCGCACGAAGCCGAGGACGGCGAGCCGGTGCTGGCCGGCGGCATTTATGTTGCGCCGGGCGGCCGCCACATGCGCGTCGCGCGTGACGGCGACGCAATTCGGATCGCACTGGGCGACGATCCGCCGATCAATTTTTGCAAACCTGCGGTGAATGCCCTGTTCAGTTCGGCGGCTCCGATATGGGGTGCGGCGTCGCTGGCGCTCGTTCTCACCGGCATGGGCACCGACGGTACACAGGGTGCCCTCGACATCGTGGCGGCCGGCGGCAGCGTCATTGCTCAGGATGAGGCGACGAGCGTGGTGTGGGGCATGCCGCGCTCAGTGGCGCAGGCCGGCTTGTGCTCGGCCGTGCTGCCGCTCGACCAGATCGCGCCGAAAATCATCCGGCTGTTCTCGGGAGCGCGCTCGTGACGCCGCTCGATTACGATTTTCTGCGCACCTGCCTGAAGGTCCGCTCCGGTCTCGTGCTGTCGGCCGACAAGCAGTATCTGGTCGAAAGCAGGCTGCTTCCGGTCGCCCGCAAAGCCGGGCTTGCCAACCTCGCCGAGCTCGTGACGGCCCTCAAGCTGGCGCAGGATACCGCGTTGATGACAACCGTCGTCGAAGCGATGACGACCAACGAATCGTTTTTTTTCCGCGACAAGATGCCGTTCGAGCATTTCCGTTCGACGATCATGCCGGCGCTGTTTGCGGCGCGACGGTCGTCGCGTACCATCCGCATATGGTGCGCGGCGGCGGCGACCGGTCAGGAACCGTATTCGCTTGCGATGTGCCTGAAAGAGATGGAGGCCGAAATCGCCGGCTGGCGCATCGAATTGCTCGCCACGGATCTCTCCAGCGAGGTGCTGGAAAAGGCGCGCAGTGGGCGCTATACCCAATTCGAAGTGCAGCGCGGTTTGCCGATCCAGCTTTTGATCAGGCATTTCGCTCAATCCGGCGAGCTTTGGCAGATCGCTCCCGACATCCGCGCCATGGTACGCTACCGGCAGCTTAATCTGCTCGCCGATTTCACCCAGCTCGGCACCTTCGATCTCATTTTTTGCCGCAACGTGCTGATCTATTTCGATCAGGTGACCAAGACCGACGTGCTCAACCGGCTGGCGCGGGTCATGGCGCAGGACGGCTTCCTCGTCCTTGGCGCCGCGGAAACGGTCGTCGGGCTTACCGATCGCTTCAAGATGGTGCACGACAAGCGCGGCCTTTATGTTCCGGCCGCGCCAACCTCCCGGTTTACCAGCGTAGGCGCCGCCAAGCCTGGCCCTCGCCTCGTCGCCATCAACGGCGGCCGTTAGGCAAAGCACGCCGTCAAGACCACGCCAGAAACTTACTCTGTGCTATCTTTGGTGGCTGATGCCTGCGGGAGAGCGCCATGGCGACAACCTATGCAAATGACATCCGGCCGCTATTTCGGCCGCAAGACATTGCCTCCATGAGTAAAGCGGGCGTCCGGCTCGGCGATGCAGCATGGATGTGCGATCCCAACGGCAATAGTGGCTTTGCCGATCACGGCAATGCGCGCCACGTCTATGCCGCGCTTGAAAAAGGGATCATGCCGCCCGACAAAAAGTGGTCGCAACAGGCGCTCGACACCTACAAAACCTGGATGAGCGACGGTTTCGGCGCTTAGGTTTAAGACACAAACAAAAACCCCGGCCAGTGGCCGGGGTTTTGCCGTCTCGGTCTTACCGTGTTCGTCAGGCCGGAATCTTGACCTCGTCCTCGGCCGGCTCGCGCAGCACATAGCCGCGGCCCCATACCGTCTCGATGTAATTCTTGCCGTTACTGGCATTGGCGAGCTTCTTGCGCAGCTTGCAGATGAAGACGTCGATGATCTTCAGCTCCGGCTCGTCCATGCCGCCATAGAGATGATTGAGGAACATCTCTTTGGTCAGCGTCGTGCCTTTGCGCAGGCTCAGGAGCTCCAGCATCTGGTACTCCTTGCCGGTCAGGTGGACCCGGGCGCCGTTGACCTCGACGGTCTTGGTGTCGAGGTTGACGCAGAGATCGCCGGTATTGATGACCGACTGGGCGTGCCCCTTGGAGCGGCGCACGATAGCGTGGATGCGCGCGACCAGTTCGTCCTTGTGGAACGGCTTGGTCATATAGTCGTCGGCGCCGAAGCCGAGACCCCGCACCTTGTCCTCGATGCCGGCGAGGCCGGAGAGGATCAGGATCGGCGTCTTGACCTTCGATACGCGGAGCGAGCGCAAAACCTCGAAGCCAGACATATCCGGCAAGTTCAGGTCCAGCAGGATGATGTCGTAGTCATAGATCTTGCCGAGATCGATGCCTTCTTCGCCGAGATCGGTGGTGTAGACGTTGAAGCTCTCGGATTTGAGCATGAGCTCGATCGATTGCGCGGTGGCGCTATCGTCTTCAATCAGCAAAACGCGCATGCAATGCCCCTTCTTCGCCGCGCGGGCTCAAGGTCGGCCGCCGCAGCGGCGGCCTCCGGGAAACGCCTTGCACAACTGATTCGGGACACTAACGGCGCTATGGTTAACAAAACCTGATTCCTGTACGCAAGCATCCAATAGGCAAATTCTGGCGAATTGCCTTAAGATGTTGGGTAGTAGTGGTTTTTTAGCCACGTTTCCGTTCATGTCCTGGATTAAGTATCGGCACTAACCGACTTAAACGACTCAGCCCTCCGTCCTGGAGGGTGAGCCAACCAGCTAAGGTTTCCTTGGCCCTAAGGACGACTGCGCAATGATTAACGTCCCGGGTAAACAAGCGATTAAGAAGACGGCCGGTAGGGTAACCATTCTTTTGCGGGGATGGCCGCCCGGCGCCCGGTTGGGGACCCGGCGGCGGCGCGGCGAGCCGTCATGAAGGCACTGGCCGAACAGATCAATGAACTCGATGGTATCGAGATCTATGGCCGGGTCGTCGGCGTGCGCGGCCTGATGGTCGAGGCCGCCGGGCCGTTGCATGCGATGTCGGTTGGCGCGCGGGTGGTCATCGAGACCCCGACTAACAACATCCCCTGCGAGGTCGTCGGCTTTTCCGGCCTCAACGCGCTCCTGATGCCGTTCGCCCCGCTGGAAGGCGTGCGCCGGGGTTGCCGGGCGCTCGTCACCTCGGTGGCCGGAGCGGTGCGGCCCTCGGTAGGCTGGCTCGGCCGGGTGGTGAACGCGCTCGGCGAGCCGATCGACGGCAAAGGTGCCTTGCTGCTCGGGCCCTCGCCCTATCCGTTCCGCAATACACCGCCGCTGGCCCATGCGCGGCGCCGGGTCGGCACGCCGCTCGACCTCGGAGTCCGGGCGCTTAATACATTCATCACCTGCTGCCGCGGCCAGCGCATGGGCATTTTCTCGGGCTCCGGCGTCGGCAAGTCGGTGCTCCTGTCGATGCTGGCGCGCAACGTGTCGGCCGACGTCACGGTGATCGGGCTGATCGGCGAACGCGGCCGAGAGGTCCAGGAGTTCTTGCAGGACGACCTCGGCGAAGCCGGCCTCGCCCGCTCGGTGGTCGTGGTCTCAACCTCCGACGAGCCCGCGCTGATGCGCCGCCAAGCCGCCCACGAGACACTCGCCATCGCTGAATATTTCCGCGACGAAGGCAAGGACGTGCTGGTGCTCATGGACTCGGTGACCCGCTTCGCCATGGCGCAGCGCGAAATCGGTCTTTCAGCCGGGGAACCGCCGACCGCCAAAGGCTACACGCCGACGGTATTCACCGAACTGCCGCGGCTTCTGGAGCGGGCTGGGCCCGGCACCGAGCAGGGCACAATCACCGGCATTTTCACGGTGCTGGTCGACGGCGACGACTATAACGAACCGATTGCCGATGCCGTGCGCGGCATCCTCGACGGCCATATCGTCATGGAACGCGCCATCGCCGAGCGTGGCCGCTATCCGGCCATCAATATCCTCAAATCGGTCTCGCGCACCATGCCCAAGGCGGCCGATCCGGCCTACCTGCCGGCTTTGACCCGGGCACGGCAGGTCATGGCGACCTATGCGGATATGGAGGAACTCATCCGGCTCGGAGCCTATCGGGCCGGATCGAGCCCCGACGTGGACGAAGCCATCCGCCTTCACAAGCCGCTGGAGGACTTTTTGAGCCAGGGTAAGGAAGAAGCAACCAGCTTGGCGGAAGGTTATAGCCGTTTGGCGCAGATCGTAGCGACCGCAGAAACGGAACGCTAACGTTATCCATGCCACAATCCGCCGATTGGGACGCCGCGCGATTGGGTTCGCTCGGGCTTTATGCCCAGTGAGTTTCTGGAAATGGCTTCGGGGGAGTAGTAGTCGATGAAGTCTCGAGAGACGCTTATCCGCCTGAAGAAATTTCAGGTTGACGAAAAACGGCGCAAGGTCGCGCAGATCGAGACCATGATCGCCGAATTCGAGCGCATGGCCGGCGATCTTGAGCGTGAAATCCGGGCCGAGCAGGACCGCGCCGGCATCCACGATCCTGGCCATTTTGCCTATCCGACCTATGCCAAAGCCGCCATCGCGCGGCGCGAAAATCTCAAGCGCTCGGCCGATGAGCTCCGAGTGCAGCTCGAAGACGCCAAGGGTGCTCTCGGCGAGGCGTTCGACGATCTCAAGAAGGTCGAGCTGCTCGACGAACGTGACCAGATGCGCGAACGCGAGGCGGAGAATGCCGCCGAGCAGGTTGAGCTTGACGGTATCGCGCTGATGCGCGCCCGCGGCATCGCTCCGGCGTAACCGCCCAATCCGGCCCAATCCGCTCGCTTCCAACGGAGGCGGCCGGTATTTCACTTCGGCCCGGCCCCGGATTCCCGCCCCCCGGCGGTAAGCGGGAATTTGTCTCGGTCCGACCCCTCATTCGCTCTCGACGAACACCACGCTCCGCGGCGATAATCCGCCCGGGCGGGAGTTCCCGTAGGCGTTGTCGAGGCCTTGTCGGGGCCAGAGGCTGTAATGTTGGTACAGACAGAACTGGTCTGGCTGCTTGGCGCCGTCGCCAGAGGCGACGAAGCGGCGTTCGAACGCCTCTACATCGAGACCCGGGCGAAACTCTACGGCGTCTTGCTCCGTATCTTGGGCAGGCCGGCATTGGCCGAAGAGGTCATGCAGGAGACCTACCTCAAGGTGTGGAAGATGGCCGACCGGTTCGACCCCATGCTGGCAAGCCCCATCACCTGGATGGTGGCGATCGCGCGCAATCGCGCCATCGATATCGTGCGCAAACGCGGCGACGTTTCCATCGAAGAAGAGCCGGAAGCATTGGAGACGGCGTCCGACGCGCCGTCGCCGCTGGCCCGCCGGGAGATGACCGAGGAGCTCAGGCGGCTATTGACCTGCCTCGGCAAGCTCGATCCGGAAAAGCAGCGCATCGTGCTGTTGGCCTATTACAGCGGCTGGAGCCGCGATCAGCTGGCGCAAAAACTCGATATTCCCGTGAACACCATCAAAACCTGGCTACGCCGCAGTCTCCTCGAAATTCGCGAGTGTATGGGGGATCGAGCATGATCTCGGAAAGTGGGTACCGGTTTCCCGCCTTCGCGAAGCCCGCTTCGGCGGGCGAAGGAAGGTCGGACAAGATCATGCGCAAAAAGAGCGGCATGATCCCGAAAAGCCGATGCCGATTTTCGGTCAAGATCGTATGCATTGGAAAAACGTCTTGAGGTAGCGATGTACGACGACGACCGGGATGCTCTTGCCGCCGAATACGTCTTGGGAACGCTCTCCGCCGATGAGCGCGACCAGGCCGAGGCGTTGCTTGTAATCGATCCGGGCTTTGCCGAGATCGTGCGCGTGTGGGAGCGCCGGCTGGGCGAGCTCAATGTCATGGTCGAAGCGGTCGAGCCGCCGCCCGATGTTTGGGACAGGATCAAAACCGAAGTCGATGGCGCCGAACAGCGGATAGCCGCCGAAGCGGGAACGGCGGCGGCGGTCGAGGAAGGGTCATTGCCGACCATCGCGGAAGCCGCGCCGCATACCGCACCCGAAACGGCCGCGGAAACAATGCCCGAGGCGACGCCGGAAGGCTTCTCCGAGGCGACAACGGACGTGACGCCGGAGGTCGCGCCCGCTGAGGCGACGGAAACAGTGCCGGATTTGCTGGCGGAGCCAACGATAGACACGGCCGGATCCTTGCCGGAGGATTTGGACGAGACCGCGTCGGTTGCTGCGCTCGCTTCAAGCCTGCTGCCGCCGGAATCGCACGCCGAAACCGAAACGCCATCGCCGGCGCAGCCTGCGCCATCAGCGCCAAAGAGCGAGCGCAGCGCCGAGGTCGTTTATCTGGCGCGCCAAACGCGGCGCTGGCGCGGCTTCACAGTGGCGATGGGCGCCATCGCCGCGCTGCTCGCGGTCTACATCGCGGTCGGCCAGTTCGCGCCGGGACTGCTTCCAGTCGGGCGGTTCTCGCAATCGGCGGCGACGGCGCCGCCGCCCGGCTCGCGCCTCGTCGCCGTGTTGCAGCAGGAACCGACGGCTCCGGCGTTTTTGCTCACGATCGATCCGCAGCACCGCACCATGACCGTGCGCCGAGTGACCGCGAGCGCAGATCCCGGCCGCAGCTACGAATTGTGGCTGATCGCGAGCAATAATCCGAAGCCGCGTTCGCTCGGCCTGGTCGGCGCCGACGAATTCACCATGCGGCCACTGCCGGCAGATTTCGATGTCGCGGCGCTACGCCAGGCAAGTTACGCGGTTTCGCTCGAGCCCGCCGGCGGCTCCCCGAGCGGAGTGCCGACCGGGCCGGTGCTGTTTACTGGTAAGATGGTGGAGTCAGTCCCCTCGGCGCCGCCACCGAAGACTTGAAGATTATCGAATGGTCGGCAAGTGTCCGCTCAGCGTCGTCGGCTGGCCGGCCTTGACCAGAACTTCGGTGCCGAGATCTACCCCGCTGCTGACATTGGCGAAAATACCGACCACTGCGACCAGGGTCGCGCACAACAGGCCAATGACCACGATCTTCAAATGAGTGGCGCGGTCGGCACTATACATCGAGTGGTTCATGGCATCCTCCCGCTTCTGCCCATTAGTCGCGGCAGCAGGGTTGAAGGTTTCATCCGGTCCCGACACGTAAGCGGTGATCGGGGTCACAAAAATACGTCTTCACCGAAGCTTGAAGACGCGTGATAACGGTTGAATGGACTCTTGGTTCCTATCCGAGCCGACCACCCCAGTTGGAAAATTCCCTTAAGGCACTGCTGCAACAGCGGTTTTCACAAAAGGTCAGAACGTGAGCCAAATCACATCCGAACTTGCCCCGACCGGCGTCCTGCGCGCCGGGATCAATATGAGCAATTTCCTCCTGGTCACCGGCAAAGCCGCCTCGGGGGATCCGCAAGGGGTGGCGCCCGATATGGCCGCCGAGATCGCACGGCGGCTCGGCGTGCCGGTGGCCTACGTGAAATACGAGCGGCCCTCGCATCTGGCCGATGCCGCCGGCACCAATGTTTGGGACATCGGGCTCATCGGCGCGGAACCGCAGCGGGCGGAGAAGATCAGCTTCACCCCCGCTTATTGCGAGATCGAAGCCACCTATTTGGTACCACCCGGCTCGCCAATCGCCAGCATCGCCGATG
This sequence comes from uncultured Alphaproteobacteria bacterium, assembly GCA_963784325.1. Taxonomy (GTDB): domain Bacteria; phylum Pseudomonadota; class Alphaproteobacteria; order Rhizobiales; family Xanthobacteraceae; genus BOG-931. The sequence continues at coordinate 16,410 of CAWARC010000022.1, forward strand.
TCGACCGGCCCGGCGTGCGGATCACGACCCGGCGCGGTGCGGCTTACTGCCTCTGGCTCGAACGCAATATCAAGCAGGCCAAGCTCCTGCTCTCGGACACCGCTGAGGGGCCGTTCGACCAATTCGTTGCCGAGAAACTCGAAGCCTATGCCTCGCTGCGGCCGCAACTTCTCACCGACGTGAACAAGCTCCCCGGCTCAAAAATCCTGCCGGGCAATTTCATGACCGTGCAGCAAGCGATCGGCACCGCGAAAGCAAATAGCGCCGGCGCGGCGTTCCTCGGCGAATTCGTCGCGGAAGCGAAAAAGTCAGGGCTGGTGGCGCGCCTGATCGAGAAGCATCACGTCAAAGGCCTCTCGGTCGCGCCGTGAAGCGCTAAGGCGCATGAGCATAAATCGAGCTAGACGGCGGAGAGACCACGCGGGCGAAGTAACGCTCGGTGACGGTCGCCTTTTGCAGGCGAGGCGTCGTGCAGGATACGCCGCGTACTCGCGGCTTTATCTCACGGCAATGTGGCAGCCGGTGGCGGAGTTGCGTGCGCATAGCCGGACCATTCGACGCAAGCCGGTATACTCTCAGCGCGTCTCTCGTGACTACGCCGCAGAATGCGCCACGTCAGCGCGAGGATAGCAACAAGTGCAAGTCCGCTTAGGGAAAGTTTGATGTCTTCCCCGACGACTATGGTGGGTTTTGACTGCCATGCGATCGCGGTCTGAGCAGCACTAAAGATCCCCATAAAGAGGATCAGGGCATAAAGGGCCAGGCGCTCTCGTTCCGTTCCAAGTTCCGTCAAGTCGGGCAGCAGAAATCCCAGTCCGATTCCAAGGATCATCAGGTCATAATCATAGGCGTAAGGGCTGATCAGCAAGGTGGCGATCGCAGTGATCCCAAGCGACTGCCGAGGCGAGAGTCTACGACTTGCGAGGACGACCACGCCAAGGGCTAGAACGGCGGCGACGACCTGCGCGGTCGTCGCAACGAGCGCCGGAAACCCGAGCGAACGGACGACCGCATAGAGAGAGATCATGCGGAAGAACGGGTAAAAGCCATGCGCAAGGAAAACGCGAGCTTCTCTCACTCCATCGAAGAATGCCGTCCAGACCGCTGTGCCAAGCAAAACGGTGGCGAGTGCTGAGGTTGCGGCGACGGTCGTCGCGGCGACAAGAGCCGTTCCCCAGCGCCGATTGACAAGCGTGTAGACTGCGAAGGCCACTGCGAGGTGAGGCTTAATGATCATCAAGCCGAGCGGAAGCCCCGCTAATGATCTGCCAGACAGAAGCCCAAGACAGGTGAGGCCGATGAGAGTGCCGGTCAAGAACCCGTTCTGGCCGCATCTGATCGTGATCACGATGATGGGCGCAAGTAAAATCAATATCGGCACAAAGTTCTCAGCCGCGATCCGTTTTAGCGTCGCCAGATAAGCGGCGAGCGTTGCGATCGTAAAAACGCTGTAAGCCAGTCCCAGTGGCAGGAGTGCGAGCGGGGCAACCAGAAGGTCAAATTGGGGTGGATAGGTCCAGGGTTGGAAATTCTCGGTGTGAGAAATGGATACCTGTAAAGGGAACAGCGTGGCGAAATGATAAGCCTTCTCGATCGCGCCCTGCCACACCAACTGGCCGGCGATGTAGAAGCCATCGAAATCGATCAGTTTGCGCGGCTCGGCGTAGAGCTTGATGCCCGATAACTCCGCTGCCGTCGGAATCAGCTCCATCGCGATGAGTAAGAGAATGGCTCGGAAATAAATCGCCCGTTTTGCTGCTGAGGACTTGGCGATTTCAATCACCTCGACGAAGGTCATAAACCACATCTTTCGACGGTTGTTTTTTCATCAGGCTGAGCGCGGGGAGTCACGCCGTAGCGGTTCCCGGTGGTAGACGGCCAACGCCCCATTGCACGCACTGGCTTGCCGATTTATCGGAAAAATAACCGGCGCGGCGTGGGCCTTAAGGCTTGAGTTTAGCAGTCGAATATTATGGTTGTCCTAAACCCAAACGTCACGAAACGATGTTGGTCAGAGCAGTTAAAAAAGCGATAACCTGTGTTCACTTTCATCTTATCTTAAGTTGGGATGAGACAAGTATCCTTGTGAAAAACGTAGGCAGGAATAGCGCATTAAAAATATTGTGGATGAATCGTACATGAGCGCGGGCACACATCCACATATCGAACGGTTCTCTAAGCCGCCCCGTTCTGTGTTCTGGGTCAAATTCTTAACGTCGCGTGGGATAGTCGAACCACATTACCTTTACCTTTGTCGGTGACCATCCTTCTCGGAGCGTTTTCTCATGGAACCGCTGCGGAGTACGGCTCCAGATGACCGCTTCGCGTCAGATGATGAATCGATGCAGAGTAAATGCCTAGGGCGTAGCGGCTTCATTTTGATGGGCATCGTGAGCGCCTATGCCGGTGCCACTCTCTGGGCCGGTCGCGGGGGCTGGCAGTTAGCGCTTACGAGCATTTCTACCGGCGACATTTTGATTATTGTCGGCCTTGTCTCGATCGGTTTTCTGCTGCGCGCGGCTCGGTGGCACTATTACATCCGCGTGCTGCAATGGAACGTTCCCCTGCTGCATAGTGTCGTAGCATTCGTCGCCAGCATCGCCTTCACCGCGACCCCCGCGAAGTCAGGCGAACTGGCAAAGGCTGTTCTGCTGCGCAGCCAGCATAAAATATCGCTGTCAGAAGGTGCGGGCGTCCTGTTGATCGAGCGTCTTGGTGATCTGTTCGCAGTCATCGTGCTTGCCATCGGCGGGCTCACGCTGTTTGTTGATCTGTCGAGCTACGTGCTGATGAGCGTTATCCTGCTCGGCGCGGCGGCTTTCTTGGTGGTAAAATCTCACGCCTTGCTCGCATGCGCCCAAGCAATTCCCAAGCTTCACGCTCCTGCTCTCAGGCTTATCAACATGTTGGACGCAGTCCGGCTGTTGATGTGGCCAATTCCGTTGGCGATTGGCGGAAGCGTAGCCCTCGCGGCCTGGAGTTGCGAGGCTGTAGCGTTTTACTACCTGGTCGGGCGCCTTGGCATCCATAGTTCGCCCTTGATCTCATTTTCAATCTACGGACTGTCGACCTTGGCGGGCGCGCTTTCAATGCTACCCGGCGGGCTGGGTAGCTTCGAGGCTGTCATGGCGTTCCTGCTCACGCGACTTGCCGCTCCCACGTCGGCTGCAACCGTAGCAATCGTGATCTTTCGCCTATGCACGCTTTGGCTGTTCAGTCTAATCGGCGTCACCTTCATGCTTGGGTGGTTCATTCTCTTCACCAGACGTCGTCGACATAACTTCGCGGTTGAGGTGAAATGAGCGCGCTTCCCGAAACCAACGCGTTCGAGTTGGCGACGATTGTCTTGCCCGTCGTCAACGAAACTTATTCTCTCGTCGAGACAGTCAACTCCATTCTTGAGACTTCCAAACAGGATGTGCGGGAGCTGCTGATCATCGTTTGCGATAAGACCACACGCGAAAGTATGGCGACGATCGAAAGCTTGTCGGCGCGTCTTGGCGATCTGGTTGTTGTCCATCACCAGAATCTGAAGTTTCTGGGCGGCGCGATGCGCGAGGCGTTCGATCTGGCGCGTGGCACACACACACTCATGATGGCGAGCGATCTGGAAACCGATCCGGTCCTGGTGCCGCGTCTTATCGCAGAGGCGCGCGCAAATCCTGCTGCGATCGTGACCGTAACCCGTTGGCATACGGAAGGCGGCTTCGAGAATTACAGCCGGCTCAAGCTGGTCGCAAATTGGGCCTTCCAGAAGGTGTTCTCGGTACTCTATTGGACAAAATTGACGGATATGACCTACGCCTACCGGATTTTCCCAACCAAGCTGCTGCAGGCCATAAAGTGGACTGAGCTGCGGCACCCGCTGCTGTTCGAAACCGTGATCAAGCCGCTCCGGCTCGGGATTAAGGTAATCGAAATTCCCGGCGTTTGGCGTGCGCGTACTGAAGGTGAATCTCAGAACACTTTCGCTCGCAATTTCGAGTATTTCAGGATTGGGCTGCGCGTGCGCATGGCTGCAGCCCATCATCTCCTGCGCAATGATGCGATCAAATATACGACCATGAACCGCTCAAGTGAGCACCGGTTATGAAAAAGGTTATTGTTACGACGACGATTAATCCGCCGACTAAGGCGGTGAAGCTCTTCCAGGCGATGAAAGAGTGGGAACTCGTGGTTATCGGCGACCTTAAGACGCCGAAGGATTATCATCTTGAGCGCGGCCTATACATGGACCCCGCGGCCCAAGAGAAATACGACAAGGAGCTATCCGATGCTATCGGCTGGAATTGCATCCAGCGGCGCAATTTCGGTCTCCTCATCGCCCACGACATGAAAGCGGACATTGTCGCCGTGGTGGACGACGACAACATACCCCTGGCCGGCTGGGGTGAGAATTTATTCGTCGGCCAGGAAATCGAGACCAATTATTACGAGACTGACCTCCCGGCATTCGACCCGATTGGCGCTACCAATTATCCGAAGCTGTGGCACCGCGGCTACCCGCTGCAGCTGTTATCGAAGCGCAATTATAGTGCCAAAACGCGGAAGCGGGTGCGCGCAGACGTCCAGGCCGATTTCTGGAATGGCGATCCGGATATCGATGCGATCTGCCGCATGGAGCACGCACCGGAATGCGATTTCGATCCGGCGGCTTTCCCGATTGCATCCAATAGGCTTTCACCATTCAATTCGCAGAACACCTTTCTTGGCGGCAACGTGCTGAATAGCTATTTCCTTTATCCCCATGTCGGTCGCATGGACGATATTTGGGCTGCCTACTACATCCAGGCCAAGGATTATCGCGTCGTCTATGGGAAGGCCTCCGTCTTCCAGGACCGCAATGTGCACGACCTGACCCGCGATATGAGGCAGGAGTATCTCGGCTACGAGAACAACTTCGGCATTGTCCAAGAGCTGCCTAAGAACCCGGAATCCTTGCTCGCCTATCTGCCCGGCCGCGCGGCATGGGCCTTCGAGCTTTACAAAAGGCACTTCAAGCATGCGTAAGATCCTCATCACGGGAGGAGCCGGGTTCGTCGGGCGCCATTTCGTCAGACACTTTCTCGAAAATGGCGATGAGGTCCATGCGGTCGACTGTATTGCTCCCTTAACTGGCGCAATCGACCCGGCGGCGGGGTGGCCCCTATTCGAGCCGCGCGATTTCTCAAATTTCAAATTCTTCCGGGAGGATTGCCGGGATTTTTTCGGGCGCGTGCGCGACACCGATTACGAATATTCGGCACATCTTGCGGCGATGGTCGGTGGACGCGCCATGATCGAGAACAAGCCGATCGCGGTGGCCGATGATCTCTCCATCGACGCCGAGTATTGGCAGTGGGCAACGGCGGCGAAACCGGCAAAGACGCTTTGCTTCAGTTCGAGCGCAGCCTATCCCATTAAATACCAGCGTGAGGACGATTACGTTCTACTACAAGAAGACATGATCGACTTCGACGACGATATCGGCATGCCCGATATGTCCTATGGCTGGGCCAAGCTCACTTGCGAGTATCTGGCGCGCCTTGCTTATGAGAAGCACGGACTAAAATCGGTTTGTTATCGACCGTTTTCCGGTTATGGCGAAGACCAGGACGACTCCTATCCATTTCCCAGCATTTGCAAGCGTGCGCTCGCTAATCCGGGAGCCAAGGTGCTCACCGTATGGGGCAGCGGGACGCAGATGCGCGATTTCATTCATATCGACGACTGCGTTGCGGGCGTTATTGCAACGATGGATAAGATCGACGACGGCAACGCCGTCAATCTATCGACCGGCATCTATACCAGCTTCATCGGATTTGCGCGTTTAGCGGCCAAGCTATGCGGCTATTCACCGGAAGTTCGGGGAATGTCCGACCAGCCGGCCGGCGTATATGCCCGCGGGGGCGATACCCGAAAGCAAATCGCATTTGGCTTCGCGCATAAAATCGACTTTGCGACTGGTGTTAAACGCGCCCTCGATTACTACTCTCGCTATGGGTCCAGCAGCCCCATAGACGCGGCGAGTGTTCCGCTCGTACCAGAAATACCAAGTAGGACGGTTGTCAAAACTAGAGCATCCCCCGTCTGATTTGAGGGGTTCCCCACCGATTTGAAGCGGCTCGATCCTTACGCATTAGTCTTCGCTTCAGGGAGATCAGCCCCTCGGCGACATGGGAGTTGATCCACGCCTCAGCCGAGGTACCCCCCGACAATCGCCGGTCACTACCCATACCTGCGCTAAATGCTGCCGACGGTCTTCAATCGCACCCGCGGGTGGATTTCCGATTGCGCGAGCACGGCGGTCTGTGCGCGGAACCGTTCGACGATGCCGCGCACGAACGGCCGAATGCCGGGCGAGGTGACCAGCACCGGCGCCTCGCCCTCGCGCGCCGCCTGCTCGAATTTTTCCCGCACTAGGTTGATGAACTCGGTGAGCTTGGACGGCTGCATGGCGAGACTGCGATCGTCGCCCTGGCCGACGATCGCTTCGGCAAAAGCCTGCTCCCATTTCGCGGTGAGCGCGATGATCGGCAGCGTGCCGGCCGCGGTCACATGCTGGGCGCAGAGCTGGCGCGCGAGACGCGCACGCACATGCTCGGCAAGCATCGTGGCGTTGCGCGTGGCGGGCAGCCCGTCGGCAATGCCCTCGAGGATGGTCGATAGATCGCGGATCGAGACTCGTTCGCCGAGCAGGATTTGCAGGACGCGCTGGATGCCGGAAATGGTGATCAGTGACGGCACGATGTCCTTGATCAGTTCGCTCTGTTCCTTCGGCAGTTCCTTGATCAATTTCTGCACTTCGCCATAGGACAAAAGCTCGGCCATGTTGGCCTTGATGAGCTCGGTGAGATGCGTGGCGAGCACCGTCGGCGCATCGACCACGGTCAAGCCTTTGACCGAAGCCTCTTCCTTGAGCGCAGCGTCGATCCAGGTCGCAGGCAGGCCGAACGTCGGCTCGGTGGTGTGCGTGCCGGGAAGCGTGACCTGATTGCCCGACGGATCCATGACCATGTATTGACCGTGCCACACCTTGCCGGTGCCGGCCTCGACCTCCTTGATCTTGATCAGGTAGGTGTTGGCGTCGAGCTGCACATTGTCGAGGATGCGCACGGCCGGCATGACGAAGCCCATTTCCGTCGCCAGCGACCGGCGCAGCGCCTTGATCTGCTCGGTCAGCCGGTCCGAACCGTCGGGGCCGTTGACCATCGGCAACAGCGCGTAGCCGAGCTCGATCTTGAGGTCGTCCATCTTGAGCGAGGCGGCGATCGGCTCTTCGACGGGCGCCGCTTTGGCGATTTCCACCTTTTTCGCCTCGTCGGTGACCACCTGCTTGGCGCGGCGGTCAATGGTGAAGGCCAGCGCCGCCGTGCCGCCGCCAAGCATGAGAAACGGGATCATCGGAATTCCCGGCAGCAACGCCATGACCAGCATGACGGCGGCGGACATGCCGAGCGCCTTGGGATAGCTGGAGAATTGGCTCAGCAGCGCTTTGTCGGCGGCGCCGGTCACGCCGGCCTTGGAGACGAGAAGTCCGGCCGCGGTCGAAACGATCAGCGCCGGAATTTGCGTGACCAGCCCGTCGCCGACGGTCAAGAGCGTGTAATCCTGCGCGGCGTCGGCGAAGCTTAAGCCTTGCTGCACGATGCCGATGATCATGCCGCCGATGACGTTGATCATCACGACAAGGAGTCCGGCAATGGCGTCGCCGCGAACGAATTTCGAGGCGCCGTCCATGGCGCCGAAGAAGCCCGATTCGTCCTCCAGGGCCTTGCGCCGCCGCCTTGCGTCTTTCTCGTCGATGAGGCCGGCATTGAGATCGGCGTCGATGGCCATCTGCTTGCCCGGCATGGAATCGAGGTGAAAGCGCGCCGCCACTTCGGCGATGCGTCCCGAGCCCTTGGTGATGACCACGAAGTTCACGATCACCAGGATCGTGAACACGATGATGCCGATGACGAAATTGCCGCCCATGACGAAGTTGCCGAACGCCTGGATGACGTGGCCGGCAGCGGCGGTGCCTTCGTGGCCATGGGCGAGAATGAGCCGTGTCGAGGCGAGATTGAGCGCCAGCCGCAGCATGGTGGCGATCAGGAGCACGGTCGGGAACGAGGAAAATTCGAGCGGCGCCTGGATGAACAGCGACGTCATGAGGATCAGCACGGAAAAAGTGATCGAGATCGCCAGCGAAAAGTCGAGCAGCACCGGCGGCAGCGGCAGGATCAGGATGACGAGGATCGCCATCATGCCGACCGCCAGCGCAATATCGCTGCGCCGGAGCATGGTGCCGAAATCGGCGAGCCGTGACAGCGCCGTCGTCTCCCCGCCCTGGGCTGTCGATGTGTCGGTCATGCCGTCCGATCGGCCCCGTCTGCGGTCGTGCGATTCAAAGCTGTGCGCGGCGGCCGGAGGGCCACCGACGTGAAGAAGCGGAGCCGCGCTCGAGTCCAAGGCTGACCCCAAAGAGCGTTAGAAGAGTGCAGTAGAAATGCTTACGCCTCCCAGGCAAAATGTGCCGGGTATATGGTTAGCGGTTGGTTAACGGCGGCGCCGTTTGCGGCCGAATGTCCGTTCCGGACGGCGATTTAAGGAGAATGCCGTGACTTACCGTTGCGCCGCGATCGTTATATTCGCCGCCCTCGCATTGGCCGCTTCGGCGGCTCTCGCCGACGGCATCGACCCCGGGCTGTGGAAGATCACCACCCATGTCGAGAGCGGAGGGGTGGCCGGCCCGACGCATGAATCGTCGAAATGCCTGACCGCGGCGCAGACCGGCGATCTTGGCGCCACCTTCTCGCCGATCCCGGCAACGGTGAACTCGGTCTGCGCGCCGATGGAGCGCAGCCTCAAAGGCCCGCTGCTGACCTGGCATCTGGTCTGCACCGGCCAGCTCAACATGGAGCTGAGCGGCTCGTTCGACTTCGACAGTCCGCATCACTATACCGGCACCGTACAGACCAAGGCGGAAATGCAGGGAATGCCGAATGTCGATTCGCAGAATACGATCGAAGGGGAGTGGATTTCGGCGTGTCCGCAACAGTGAGCGGTGAGCAGGGAAATGATAGAGCGAACGCCGAAGTCGTCTTCCGCTTTTCGTTATTCGCTTGGCATGGTGCTGCTTGCATTAGCTTGCACTCAGGCGGCGCAGGCGCAGCAACGTCCGGCGGACTTCGTCGACGCGGCAACGGTGGTGCCGGGGCTCGTCGTCGAGATGCGCTATGCCGGCTCGCATAATTTCACCGGCCAGCCGGTCGACGGTTATCTGGCGCCGCACTGTCTGCTCACGCGCGAGGCGGTTGCCGCGTTGGCCGAGGTCGCGCGCGATATTGCGCCGCGCGGCCTCGCGATCAAGGTATTCGATTGTTACCGGCCGGTGCGCGCGGTGGCAAATTTCGTCCGCTGGGCGCGCGACCTCAACGACCAGAAGATGAAAGAGGAGTTTTATCCGAACGTCGACAAGCGCACGCTGTTCCGCGACGGCTATATCGCCTCGCATTCGGGCCATTCGCGCGGCTCGACCATGGACCTGACGCTGGCGAAAACCGATGGCACCGCGCTCGACATGGGCACGCCTTTCGACTTTTTCAGCCCGAAATCCTGGACCGCCGATCCGACCATCACGCCGGCGCAGCACGCCAACCGCATGCTGCTTGCCGATGCGATGCGCCGGCGCGGCTTCCGCGGTTACGACAAGGAATGGTGGCACTTCACCCTGCGCGGCGAGCCGTACCCGACCACCTTTTTCGATTTTCCGGTGCAGTAAACTTCACTCTCCTCAAGGGGAGGGAAAACTATAGCCCCAGATAAAATTTCTTGATCAAATCGTTGTTGTTGAGCTCGTCCATCGTGCGGCCCTCGAAGGCGATCTTGCCGTGGACGATGACATAGCCGCGGTCAGCGATGCGGATGGCCTGGGTGAAATTCTGTTCCGCCATCAGAACTGTCAGCGAATAACGCCGCTTCATCTCGCTGATCGCATCGATGGTGCGGCTGACCAGGATCGGCGCCAAGCCTACCGAAGGCTCGTCGACCAGCAGGATTTTTGGCGCCAGCATCAGCGCGCGGCCAAGCGCCACCATCTGCTGCTCGCCGCCCGACATGCTGCCGGCGAGCTGGTGGCGGCGTTCGGCAAGGCGCGGGAAGGTCTCGAAACAGACGGCCAAATTGCGCGACAGCTCACGCCGCGCGGTGCGCCGGAAGGCGCCGAGCAGGAGGTTTTCCTCAACCGTCAGCTTGGGAAACAGCCGGCGGCCCTCCGGCACCAGCGCGATGCCGAGATCGACGATCTCTTCGGTAGTGCGGCCGACCAGATCGTGACGGATGCCGTCGATATCGGCGACGATGGAGCCTTGGCTCGGCCGCACCAGGCCCATGATGCACTTCATCAGCGTCGACTTGCCGTTGCCGTTGGTGCCGAGGAGCACGACGGTCTCCCCGCCGCCGACCTTGACCGACACATCGTCGATCACGCGCACCGCGCCATAAGAGGCATGGATGCCGGCGATGGTCAGGCTGCTAGCCAAGATAAGCCCTTTCCACTTCCGGATCGCGCATGACGGCGTCGGGCATGCCGTCGGCGATTTTCTTGCCCGAAACCAGCACGATCAGCCGGCGCGAGAAGCTCATCACCGCGCGCATGATGTGCTCGATGAGAATGATGGTAACGCCCTGATCGTTCAAGCGCGACAACAGCGTCAAAATCTCCTCGATTTCCGAATGCGTGAGCCCGGCCATCGCCTCGTCGGCAATCAATAGCTTCGGCTCTGCCGCCATGGCGCGGGCGAGCTCGAGCTTGCGCATCTCGACCTGCGTGAGGTCGCGCGGCAGCCGCTGCGCCTTGGCTTCGAGGCCGACTTCGCCCAACAGATGATGGCAGCGCTCATCGACTTCCCGCGCCGAATGAATCGTGCCGCGCGCCGCGACTGTATAGAGCAGCGGTACGCGAATATTGTCGGCGAGGCTCAGGCTGGCAAACGGCCGCGGCAGCTGGAAGCTGCGCGACAGGCCAAGCCGGGTGCGCTGATGCGCCTCTAGTCCGTCAAGCTTGCGGCCGTCGAAGCGCACCGCGCCTTGCTCGTTGCGCAGCGTGCCGCAAATGCAATTGACCAGCGTCGACTTGCCTGAGCCGTTGGGTCCGATCAGGCCGAGGCGCTCGCCCGCCGCAACCGACAATGAAATATTCTCCAGCGCGACGAAGCCGCCGAAGCGCTTGCCGAGATTGTCGATCTGGAGGAGGCCCGTATCGGGCAAGCCGTCTGTGACACTGTTCATGGCACGGACCCCGGCGCATCGGCGTCGACCTGACGGCGGCCGACGAATTCCTGCGGCTTGCGCTGCCAGTAGGTGCGGACCAGCCCGACGATACCGTTGGGCGCTACGATGACGAATACGACCAGGAGAACGCCGACCAGCAAAAGATTGACCGCAGAGGAGATCGTCACGGTAGCGACCTGCTGCAAAGTGCCGAGCAGGAGCGTGCCGATCAGCGGGCCGACCCAGCTCGTGGTGCCCCCGATCAGCGGCATGGCGATCGAGTTGACGGCGTAGTCGAGGCCGAACGTCGAATCCGGCTGCAGGAAGCCGATATAATAGGGAAACGGCGCGCCGGCCATGCCCATCAGGGCGCCCGATAATGTGGTGGCGATGAGCTTTAATCGCAGCGTCGGCACGCCGGACGCTTCCGCCGCCAGCTCGTCGTCGCGAATGGTGGCGAAACCGTAGCCGAGCCGCGAATGCTCGATCAGCCGTGCAATGGTGATTGCACCGACCGCCAGCAGCAGCATCATCAAAAATAGATATCTGATGTAATTGCCGAACAGCGGCATCTCTTCGGGGCGGATGACATAGGCGCCGCGCGAGCCACCGACATAGTCCCAATTGACAACGAGCGTTTCCAGCACGACCGCGAGTGCCAGGGTCGCGATCGAGAAGAACGCGCCGCGCAGCCGCAGCGTCAGATAACCCATGCCGAGCCCGACGACGCCCGATACGAGGCCGCCGACCAGCATCATGACCGGAATAGGAATCGGCGAAGGATCGTCGCCGGTGGTGAATTTGTAGATTGCAACGGTCGAATAGGCGCCAAGCGCGAAGAAGGCGCCGGTGCCGAAATTCACATAGCCGCAATAGCCGCCGAGGATGTTCCACGCCGTCGACAGCACGACATATTGCAAGATGACGTAACCGGCGAAGAACACATAGTCGTTGCCGATCGCGAGCGAGCCTGCGAACACCGCGGCAGCGATGACGAGACAAATGACGAGGAAGGCTGGCGTGCGCACGGTCACCGTCCCAACAAGCCGGCCGGCCGCACCGCCAGCGTCAACAGCAGGAAGCCGAACGACACCGCCGGCGCCCAGGACGGTCCGTAGAACGTCGAGGTCAAACTCTCGACGATGCCGATCAGCATCGCGGCGATGACCGTGCCGGGCAGGCTACCCATGCCGCCGAGCACGCAGATGGCGAACACGCGGCCGATATATTCGCGGCCGACCGAAGGCTCGACCGGTTGGATGATAATGAGGAACGCGCCGGCGAGCGACGCCGTCGCGATCGAAATGCCGAAGGCGATGCGCTTGATGCGGACCGGGTCGATCGCCATCAGCCGCAGCGCCAATTGATCCTGCGCCACCGCCATGATGGCGCGGCCGATGAAGGTGCGCGTGAGAATGAGCTGCAGCGCCGCGATCAGAAGCAGCGACACCACGCACGGCACCATCATGCGCAGCGGCAGATCGACGTCGCCGACGTGCCAAGTGGGACCGATATAGGACGCATTGACGTAGCGGTAGTCGACGCCGAAATACAGAACCAGCGACACTTCGGTGATGAACAGAAGACCGAAGAAGAAGGCTAGGCCGCGCAACAATTCCTGGCCGCGCTTCTCGAACGAAACGTAATAGATTTGATAGATGCCGGCGCCGAGAACGTAGAACAGCGGGGTGGCGATGATCGCCGTCACGATCGGGTCGATGCCGAACGTCGCATTGACGATATAGGCGACGTAGGAGCCGAGGATGATGAAGGCCGGGTGGGCGATGTTGACGATATCGAGAATGCCGAACGCCAGCGACACGCCCGATGTTACCGCGGCATAGAAGCCGCCGATCAGGATGCCGGATACGATAGCGTTAGCAAGGAGATCGAAGGAAAAAATCATTACTCAGCCACCCAGCGCCCGCGCGCGCGTGAGGGCTTCCCCCCTTCTGGCTCGTTATTGTTGCCATCCGCGAAACCGGATGGTTTGCAACCCTGAGGCCGTCCCCTCGGCCCCTAATACCACGTGCCCCGCTTTCGCGGGGCACGGCAAGCATCCGATCGGACATTACGCCGCGGCGCGCACCCTGTCTGGGATCGCGAGCGGCTTATTGGCGCTGTTAAGGAATTCGATGGTCATGAAAACCATCTCCTTGTCGCCGAGATTTTCGAGGTCATGGACCTTGAACTCGCCCGGACCATAGGTTTCGTGGCGGGTTTCGCCGGGCTGATAGGTATATTCGACGGTGGTGCCGTCGTGGATGTGCTGGCGGCCGCGGCCGCCGCTCACCGCAGTCCAGAAGTAATCGAGCACGTGGCGGTGAAAACCGATCCGTTCGCCGGGGGCGAGCCGGATGATCCAGACCCGAACGCGTTCGCTCTCGGACAGGAGCGTCGAGCCGACACAGCCGTTATTGTTGAGCTTCTCGCGCTCGAATTCGGCGGCAATGGCCGGCGGCCATGCCGACTTGTCGGCGCGATCGGTCGATTTATCCAGCATGGTCAGGGCCATGGTGTTCCTCCAAGGACTATAGGCACAATATAGAAAATCTTTGCGGCTTGGGAAAGCTTGGCCAAGCCCAGGATTTAGGCGGGGTTGTGGGAATGTCCGGGAAGCGCCGCGCGCTGGTCATCGGCGGCTCGATGAGTGGGCTGTTGGCCGGCATCATGCTCGTCCGCCGCGGCTGGGACGTCGATATTTTCGAGCGCGTCGAAAAGGAGCTGGCCGGCCGCGGCGCCGGCATCGTCGCCCAGGCCGAACTGATCGCGCGGCTCAACGCGCTCGGCCTCGACACCAGAGACCTCGGCGTCGCCATGACGACACGCCGCATCCTGGACAGAACTGGCCAGACGGCGCTGGAGCTCGAATGCCCCCAGGTGCTCACCGCCTGGGAGCGCGTCTACCGCCTGCTGCGCGACGCGTTTCCCGCCGACCGTTATCATCGGGCCACGGGGCTTACGGGCTTTGAGCAGAGCGGGCAGGGGGTGGTCGCGCATTTCAGCGACGGCAGCACGGCTGCGGCCGATGTCCTCGTTGGCGCCGACGGCTTGCGCTCGACGGTGCGCCAGTTCTGCGCGCCGGACGTGGTGCCGCTCTACGCCGGCTACGTCGCCTGGAGGGCGCTGTTGCCCGAAAGCGCCATCCCGCCGGCGATCCACCGCGAGCTCTTTATGGACATGACGTTCTGCCTGCCGCCCGGCGAGCAATGCCTCGGTTATCCGGTTGCCGGGCCGGACAACGAGCTGCGTGCCGGCCAGCGCCGCTACAACGTGGTGTGGTACCGCCCGGCGGACGAGGCGAGGGAACTGCCCGCGCTGCTCACCGACAGAACCGGCATCGCGCATTCGATCTCGATTCCGCCGCCGCTGATCCGCGCCGAGCCGATCGCGGCCATGCGTGCCGCCGCTGACCGGCTGTTGGCGCCACAGTTTCGCGCCATCATTAGCCTCATCGATGAGCCAATCCTGCAGCCGATCTATGATCTGCAAAGCCCACGCGTCGCTTTCGGCCGGGTCGCGATCATCGGCGACGCGGCTTTTGTGGCGCGGCCCCATGTCGCCGCCGGGGTTTCCAAGGCGGCCGACGATGCCACCGCGCTGGCGCAGGCGCTCGATGCCGACGATGTGCCGGCGGCGCTGCGCCATTTCGAAGCGGAACGCTTGCCCGAGAACGAAAAGATCATAGCGCGCGCACGCCATCTCGGCGCTTATCTGCAGGCGACGCAGACCGCCGAGGAGCGCGTCCGCTCGGCGCGCCACAGTATTCCGGAAGCGGTGCTGGCCGAAACGGCGGTGCTGGATTTTTTATACGCGTGAGAAAGTTACCTTTTTGCTTGGAGCATGATCTTTTCCGGAAACCGGTAGCCACTTTTCGGGATCATGCTCTAAAGCACCCGCCGCGACGCCGAGTGGATGTAGCGCAGCAGCGCAGCCATCGACGGCGGCGCCGATGTCCTTCGAAAAATCATCACCGGCGGAACAATGAAGAGGCCAAGCGTCACCGCCATGATGGCCAACAATATCGGATAGCCGATGATGCCCTGGTACAGCCACACGATACAGCGGATGTAGGTGACACCGGTGAATGCCAGCGCCGCCACGATATATGCGGTGGCGAACAATAATGTGCCGAGCGAGTTCGGCGCTTCGCCAAATTCCTTCGATTCGTCGTCTTGGCCGCCGACTGCGGTTGTTGTGGTCTCGGCGTTTGGCGCCGGCTGCTCTGTTCCGCTCATGAATTTACGCGGCGATGGCCGCGGCGTGGTGCGGCTTACCTCGCCCGGCTGCACGGCCTGGAGGATTTTCGAAAGCGATCTTGCGGTGTTGTCGGCGCGTTCTTGGTCGGCAGCGACGGGCTGCGCCGGTCGTCGCGGCGCGCCGTTGATCCGCGCTTTGGCCGGCCGTGACTCCGCCTCGATTTTGCGGATCGCGGTTTCCAGCGCGGCATGCTCGCTGACCGCCTCGCTTGCACCGCGTCGCAAGCCGCGTCCACGCAACTGATCGGCGACGATCGTTCGCGCGCGGGTATATAAATCCTCACGGGCCCGCGCAGTATTCTGCGGCAAGCCCGCAACGGCTTTCGCCAAGGTCGGATAGAAATCAGCCATTGTAGGCCGCCCCACGCATACAATTTTTAGATATTACGCCGTCCGAGCGCGCAAATCCACGCCTACAAATACCCCGTCCCCATTTCCGCGGCGAAGCCGGCCGGGGCGCCTTCCCAGACGATGCGGGCGTGTTCGAGCACATAGACGCGATCGGCGTGCGGCAGCGCGAAGGTGACGTTCTGCTCGCCCAGCAGCACGGTGATGTCGGTCGTCTGCCGCAACCGCTCCAACGCCTTGGAAATCTGCTCGAGGATGACGGGCGCCAGTCCGAGCGTCGGCTCGTCGAGGATCAACAGCTTCGGCTTCATCATCAGCGCGCGCGCGATGGTCAGCATCTGCTGCTCGCCGCCCGACAAGGTGCCGGCCGCTTGCTTCTGGCGCTCGCGCAGAATCGGAAACAGGTCGAACAGCCAGGCGATCTGCTCGGCGCTCTCGGGCGCGGGCAGATGATGGCCGCCGAGATCGAGATTTTCACGCACCGTCATGTCGGTGAAAAGGTCGCGGCCTTCCGAGCATTGCACGATGCCCTTGCGTGCGATCGTCGCCGCGGTCTGGCCGCGTATCGATGCGCCCTCGCGGCGGATATCGCCCGAATACGGCAGCAAGCCGGAAATGGCGTTGAACAGCGTGGTCTTGCCGGCGCCGTTTAATCCCACGACCGAGACAAATTCGCCGGCATGGACATGGATCGAAACGTTCTGCAGCGCCTGCGCCTTGCCGTACTGGACGCTCAGCTCGGCGACTTCGAGGAACGGCGTGCTGCGGTCGCGGAACGAGGATTCCGGGCGCGCCGCAGTCTCGATGCTGCCGCCGAGATAGACGCGCCGCACGGTTTCGTTGCGCATCACGTCCTCGGCGGTGCCTTCGGCGATGCGTTCGCCGACATACATCGCCAGCACGCGGTCGACCAGGCGAGCGACGCTTTTGACGTTGTGATCGATCAGCAGCACGGCGCGGCCGTCGTCGCGCAGCTCGCAAATGAGATCGGAGAAAGCCGCCGTCTCCATCGAGGTAAGGCCGGCGAACGGCTCGTCGATCAGCAGCACCTGCGGATTTCGCGCGATCGCCTTGGCGATCTCGATCTTGCGCAGGTCGGCGAACGGCAGAGTGGCCGGCCGGCGGTCAAGCACGCCGCTTAGACCCACGCGCGCCGCGATGACGCGGGCGCGTTCGTCGATTTGCGGATCGGCGAATAGCCGGGTGAGCTTGTCCGGCAGCAGCGCGAGCTTGATGTTCTCCAGCACCGTCTGGCGGTGCAGCGGGCGCGAATGCTGAAACACCATGCCGGCGCCGAGGCGGGCGATCTTGTGCGACGGCCAGCCGGCGACTTCGGTGCCGTTGATGCGCACCGAGCCGCCATCGGGCCGCTCGATGCCCATGATGAGTTTCATGACCGTCGACTTGCCCGAGCCGTTCGGTCCGATCAGGCCTAAAATCTCGCCGGCACGTATGTTGAATGCCATGTTCTTGACGGCGACGAGCCCGCCAAAACGCTTGGTAAGGCCATCGACCTCGAGATACGCGCGCTCCGCCATGCTCAGCCGGGCTCCTTGCTACGGGTGAGCAGGCCGAAAAAGCCGCTGGGGAATAGCAGCACGACAACGAGCGCCATGGCGAAGACGACGAAGTTCGATAAGTCACCGAGCGGGCGCAACAGCTCGCTCATGGCGATGAGGAAGACCGCGCCGAGCACGGCGCCGAGAATGGTGCGCCGGCCGCCGATGACCGCGGCGATGATGATTTGCACGCCGACGGTGATGTCGATGAAGGTGCCGACCGAGGCTGAGCTGAGATAAAACGCCATCAGCGCGCCGGCGAGGCCCGAGAAGAAGGCGCTGATGATGAACGCGGCAAGCTTGTGCTTGGTCACGTTAAAGCCGAGCGCACCGGCTTGGACCGCGTCTTGCCCGCTCGCCTGCAGGATCAGCCCCACCGGGGAGCGCGACAGCGCGAACAGGATGGCGGCGCTCACGGCCATGAACCACAGCGCGATCTCGTAGTTCGCGGCATCGCTGATGGTGATGACGTCGGGAATGGTGAGACCGATCTCGCCGCCGGTGAGCGGGGCATCGACCACGACGAAATTCTGCAGCATCAGCACGGCGACGAGCGTGGTCAGGCCGAAATAGGGCCCGCGCACGCGCAAGGCCGGCAGCGCCAACACGACGCCACCGAGGACCGCCGCCAGCGCGCCGGCGGCGACGCAAAGCCAGATCGGCGGCTGGTAAAGATTGTCGAGGATGCCGGCGGTATAGGCGCCGGTACCGATCAAGAACGTCGGCCCGAAATTCACCTCGCCGGCGAAGCCGAACAGCAGATCCCACGACATCGCGAAGACGCCGAAATAATATGCGACGGTCAGGAGGCCGAGGATGTAGCCGGAGACGCCGAGCGGCAGGAACGCTGCGACAACCACGACGCCGAGCGCGATCAGGAGAATGCGCGTGGTGGAGAGGGACTGCATCTAACGGCGTCCCAAGAGGCCGCGCGGCCGCACATACATCACCGCGATCAGAAGCAGGAGCGCCGGAATGGTGCGATAGGCCGGCGAGATCAAATAGGCCGTCAGCGTTTCGAGATAGCCGACCACATAGGCGGCGATCAGCGCGCCCGATACGCTGCCGAGCCCGCCAAGCACGACGATGGAGAACGCGCTCGCGGTGAGCGGCCCGACGCTATAGGACGACACGCCGAGGAACATGCCGAGCAGGACGCCGGCGACCCCGACCAGCACGCCGTAGATCGCCCAGACGGCGATATAGACCTGCGACAGCTCGATGCCGAGCAGCGTGACGCCGCGCGGATTCATCGAGGCGGCGAGCACCGCCTTGCCGGCGCGGGTGCGGTTGACCAGAAGCCACAGCACCGCAATGACCAGCCAGCAAACGATGGCGGTAAAAATCTCGTTCGAGGGCGTGCGCACCCCCGCGATCCGGACGACGCCCTCCACGATCGGCGCCACGGTTTTCGCATTGTTGGTATAGAGGTAGGCGATCAGCTCCTGGAGCATGATGCCCCAAAGCAGCGTCGCGGTGAGGATGAAGATCTCCTTTTCCTCTTCGCGAATTTTGCGTGATTGCTGAAGCGGCCGGACGATCAGGAAATAGGTAACGAGCGAAGCGGCAAAACCGATGACGACGCCGATAGCGGCGCCGGCGTAAGGTCCAACATGAAGCTGATCCCCGGCCGCCCAGGCCGCGACGACGGCGGCGACCATAAGCGCGCCGTGCGACAAATTGAGCACGCCGGAGACGCCGAAAATCAGTGCGAAACCCGTGGCGCCGAGCGCGTAGAGCGAACTGATCGCAAAGCCGTCGATCAGGATTTGCCAGAACAGCATCGGTCAGACCACGCGCGCGAACCCTTCAACACGAATTCTCCCCGCTCGCGATTGCGGGCGGGGAGAATGACGAAGCGCCGATCATTCCCTCATCAATCGGCCGAGCCGACCTTGATGAATTTCGGGAATTTCATCTTGCCGTTGGCGACGTTGGCCGGCCATAGGTTGATCTGTTTGCCGTCCTGCCACTGCAACATGAGACCTGGGATTGTCGTGCCGCCGATTTTGAGGGCATGCGGATTGGCCGTATCCTTGCCCTTGAATTCGACAGTGCCGATCGTGCCGACGTATTTGGTCTTTTCCAGCGCGTCGACCAGTTTGTCGGGATCGGTGCCGCCGCGCTTGATGGCGTCGGCGATGTAATAGACCTCGTCATAGGCGGTATAGCCGCAATAAGACGGGTTGTTGCCGAAGCGCTTGTTGAACGCCGCCACGAACGGCAGTGTCTTCGGTGTCACAGCGACGCCGGGACCGGACACGGCCTGGTACAGCACGCCTTCGGTCGCGCCGTTGGTGTCGTTCCAGAAGCTCGAATTGGTCGCCTGTGACGCGACGCCGATCATGGGAATCGGCACTTCCTGCTGCTTCCACTGCACGGTCGGCTGCACGCCGACATGCGAAATGCCGGTGACGATGACGTCGGGCTTTTCACCCTCGATCTTGTTGAAGATCGGCGTGAAATCCGTGGTGTCGGGCGAGAAACGGATATGGTCGACGACCTTGAGCCCGGCTTTCGGCAGGCAATTGAGGTATTCGGCGTCGAGCGGAGTGGTCCAAGCGGCGTCCTCGCTCATCACCACGGCCGTCTTCATGTGAAGGTCCTTCGCAAGAAGGTCTTTTGATGCATCGCAGACCTGGTCGGCGAGGCTGGTCGACGTCAGATAGCCATGGAACGTGTATTTGAGATTGTTGTAGTCCTTGGCGATGTTCTGCGTGATGACATCGGAAGCCGCGCCGGGCGTCACCATCACGGTTTTCAGACGGCCGGTCCACGGTTCGAGCGCCAGCACGACCTCGCTGATATAGCTGGCGATCACCGCGTTGACGTGATCTTCGTTGGCCGCGCGCTGGAACGCGCGCACCGCTTCGGCGGCCGAGGAGTGGTCGTCGTAGGTCACGATCTCGATCTTGCGGCCGTTGACGCCGCCTGCGGCATTGATCTCGTCGGCCGCCATTTGCGCGGCTTGCGGGATCGACGACCCGGCGACAGCTTGGGCTTCGGCGATGACGCCGATCTTGATCGGCGCGTTGGATTGCGCGTAGCCGGGCGTGGTCAGCGAAAGCGCGACAATGGCCGCACCTGCCGAAAGCATCGCCGACGTAGCGCGGCTCAAAGACTTGCTCATTGTTACTACCTCCCTGAAACTGCAGTCATCTTTTGAGGATGACGGCTTGGCGACAGTTTATCTCATCGCCCTTGCGCGGCAAGCCTGAGCAGGTCAACCTTTATGCCTATTGGAGCGGCAGCCGGCGCGTCGAGTGGGCGGCGGCCGCATGCCGGCTATGGCGTGAAACGACGGCGGATCGGAAGGTGAGGACTCAGATGAAAGCTGCATTTATTGAACAATTCGGCGGCCCTGAAGTGCTGAAATACGGCGATCTGTCGGATCCGGTGGCGTCGCCGGGCGAAGTGGTTGTCGATGTTTTCGCGGCCAGTATTAACGCTGCCGATTGGAAGTTTCGCGCCGGCCAATATGCCCGGCACTCGCAGGTTAGGTTTCCGCAAATTCCGGGCCGCGACTTTTCCGGGGTGGTCGGCGCGGCCGGCAGTGGCGACGATCTTTCCGTCGGCGACGCGGTGTTCGGCGTGCTTGATGCCGGACGGGAAGGGACCTATTGCGAGAAGCTCGCGATCAAGGCCGCGATCATCGCCAAGAAGCCCGAAGGTCTGTCGCATGTGAACGCTGCCGCCTTGGCGCTCACCGGTCTCACAGCAGTGAATTCGCTGGAAGATACCCTAAAGCTCAAGCGCGGCGAGACGATCTTGATTCAGGGCGGCGCCGGCGGCGTCGCCGGCTTTGCCATTCAGTTCGCCAAGCATCTCGGCGTGCGCGTGATCACGACGACAAGCGCGGCGAACGCCGACTACGTGCGTTCGCTCGGCGCCGACCAGGTCATCGACTACAACAGCCAGGATTTTACCAAACTGGTGAGCAACTGCGACGCCGTATTCGACACCGTCGGCGGCGATGTTGCGGAAAAATCCTTCGCCGTGCTCAAGCCCGGCGGTCGCGCCGCGTTCATCGCCTCCGGAATGGAAGCGCCAAAGCCCAATCGTCCGGATGTGACAGCGCTACGGCCGCCGGTGCCGCGCTCGCGCGCGGCGATGGAGCGGGTCGGCCAGCTCATCGCTTCGGGTGCGGTGCGGCCGCCGGAAATCAAGCTTTACCGCCTGGAGCAGGCAGCCGAGGCGCAGCGCTTGAGTGAGTCCCGCCATTTCCGCGGCAAGCTCGTCTTTCAAATACGATAGGACATGGACTTAAAAAGGCAGCCAATGTCCGCTTTCGAGGAGATTGTGTTGCAAAACTCTTGTTGAGACGGCGTTTAAGCCGTGATTCCGTGGATCGAGATGTAATTCGCGGGAGCGGTCGATGATGGGACGGCGAGAGCGCGGACAAGGTCAATTCTTCTACGCGCTCGATCTCGACAAGGTGGTGCCGGCGGATCATTTGGTCAGGCAGATCGACGGCGTTCTCGATCTTGATTGGGTGCACAAGGAGCTTGCGCCGTACTACTCGCACACCGGTCGGCCTTCGATTGATCCGGCACTGATGATCCGGATGCTGATTGTGGGCTACGTGTTTGCCATCCGCTCGGAGCGACAGTTGTGCTCTGAGGTGCAGGTCAATCTGGCCTATCGGTGGTTTTGCCAACTCGGCATTGAGGATGGGATACCCGACCATTCGGTGTTCAGCCGTGCCCGGCATGAGCGCTTTCGACAGAGCGATACGTTACGCCGGGTATTTGAGAGCGTGGTGGCGAAGTGCATTGCCGCTGGCCTGGTGGGCGGCGAGGGATTTTCGATCGATGCAAGCCTGATCAGGGCTGATGCCGGCAAGAAGAAGCGGCTACCGGGCGATCAGCCAATAAGTTGGCCGAAGGCTGAGGAAGCATCCCGCGCCGTCCGCGAGTATCTGACGGCTTTAGATGCCGCCCAAAACGGTGCGGAGAACAGCGAAGATGACGACAAATTCGATGGGGGCAGCAGACGCAAGCCTCCTAAAGAGGTGTCGCTGACCGATCCGCAGGCAGCATGGGTCGCGAGGAAGAACACCGATCCTTATTTCGCTTACGACGCCAATTATCTCATCGACAACAAAGCCGGGATCATCGTTGACGCCGAGGGCACGCGCGCCAACCGGATTGTAGAGATCGCCATTACCAGGACCATGCTGGACCGGGTCGGGCGGCGCTTTCAGCTTCGACCACAGCGGCTCGCAGCCGACACTGCTTATGGTGCAGTCAGGCTGCTCAAGTGGTTGGTGGACCGCAAGATAGCCCCGCACATCCCGGTCTGGGACAAGGCGGCACGCTCCGATGGCACCCTCAGCCGCGCCGATTTTATCTTCGACCGGGAGCGCAACGTCTATACCTGCCCAGGTGGGAAGCTGTTGCACACCACCGGAACAGTCATCGACGGCCATACGCTTCGCTATCGTGCCGCAAAGCGCGACTGCGATGTCTGCACGCTCAAAATGCGGTGCTCCCCCAACACGCCTATGCGGCAGATTCCCCGCGATGTCCATGAGGAAGCTCGCGATGTCGCCCGCGCATTGACGAAGACCGAGGCTTACGAACAATCGCGTCGGGAGCGCAAAAAGGTCGAGATGTGCTTTGCTCACATGAAGCGCATCCTCAAGCTCGACCGGCTTCGACTGCGGCGCCTCGTCAAGTTCCTCTGCCGCCCGCCGCCATCAGCCGCACTCACCTGTGCGGCGTAGCTGGATGTCAGCAGCGGGTAACACCATCAGATGCCCTCAGCGTAGAGCGAGGGCACCTGACCAAAAACAGAAAAGCCTGCTCAACCACAAAGATCGCTCGAGTTTTGCAACACAATCAAGGATAAAGCGGACATCACAAATTGATGCCGCCATGTCCGCTAATGACCCATTTCGGACAACTCACCAATCGCCTCGCTCACCTGCGCGCGATGAGATAACGGAATTTGTTGTTCAGCCGATACTCACCCGACGACGTCCGATAAGCTGCAATGGACTCCGCAACCGCATCCCGTGCCCGCGCCATGGTGCTGTTGCGGATGGCCCGTTCGGCTGGTCCGGAGGACAACATGCCGCGTAACGCGGTTTCCAGGTTTGGAAAGGCCCACGGGCAGTCCACGTCCGTGACTGCACCGGGGATCAAGCCCGCCTCGCTCACCAACGCCTTCAATTTCGATGCGTCCGACAGCGCGAACGGGCCGGGCGCGCCCGGAGGGGGCGGTGGCATAAGGGCACCGAGAGCCTTGAGGTGGCCCGCCGCATCACAGTCCTCCGGCAGGCCCCAGGTGGCGACGACAATGGCGCCGCCCGCCCTTGCGACACGGCGGGCCTCGGCCAGTGCGGCTTGCGGCGAGGCTGCATACTGAAAGGCATTAAAGCCCGTGATCACATCAAAGCTTGCGTCCGCATGAGGCAACGTCTCCATTTCGGCAACGCGAAAGTCGCGTCCCGGCAGTCGTTCACGGGCAATCTCGATGAAGGTCTGTGTAGCATCGACCCCGGCGACGACCGGGATCTTCTGCGAAAAGACCCTCGCCGCGAGTCCGGGACCGCAGCCGATGTCGAGCATCAATTCGGCCTGCGAAACTTCGGGTCTCGCGAGCACGCTCTCGTAAAGAGGGCGGAAGAAGCCTTCCAATATCTCGGCGTAGTCGCGGGCGCGCGCGTTCCAGAGGTCGCCCTGAACCTTGGCCGATCCGGCACGCTGGGTGGTGGCGATATCATTCATCTTTGCCTCCTGTAGTCCTTTCGGGCTGAGCGTGATGACGATCGTGCCACGAAGCGAAAGGCGCCGCTTTCAGGCCAGCTTAATTTAGCGTCAAGGCAGCCTTTATTCTGGCTTTGTCGACCTTTGCGAAGCATTATCTTGGAGTAGAGAAGTTCGGCTGAAGGGCGACGGCTTGCATTATCGCTTCGACGACTACTCGCTCGATACAAACCTGCGCGAATTGAGGCGCGGCCCGAACCTGGTCACCGTCGAGCCGCAGGTCTTCGATCTCTTGGAATATTTACTCCGTCATCGTGAACGCGTCGTCAGCAAGGACGACCTTTTGGCCGGCGTCTGGCGCGGGCGGATCGTTTCGGAATCGGCCCTAACCACACGCATCAACGCGGCGCGAGCCGCCATCGGCGACAGCGGCGAAACTCAGCATTTTATCAAGACCCTTCGCGGCAAAGGCTTGCGTTTCGTTGGAAACGTGCAGAAGCAGGCAGAGCCCGCCGAGACGACGTCTGACGAGATCCGGACCGAGCCTGCGACCGCGCGCTCGGCGCTGTCCGATCAGCCATCGATCGCGGTGTTGCCATTTCTGAACATGAGCGGCGATCCCGAGCAGAGTTATTTTGCCGATGGCATGACGGAAGAAATCATCACCGCATTGACGCGATTTAAGAGTCTGTTCGTCATCGCACGCAATTCGAGCTTCAACTACCGGGACCGTTCGGTCGGCATCAAGCAGATCGCGCAAGACCTCGGTGTGCGCTACGTCCTAGAAGGCAGCGTCCGAAAGGCTGGCGACCGCGTGCGCATTACCGCGCAGCTCAACGACGTCGCCACCGGCAGCCACATCTGGGCGGAACGCTACGATCGCGATTTGGCCGACATATTCGAGTTGCAAGATGAGATATCGGAAAGCATCGTGGGCGCCGTGGCGCCGGAGATACTCGACGCGGAAGTTCGCCATGCGCGCAGCAAGCGGCCTGACAATCTCGTAGCCTACGATTGCGTGTTACGGGCTTACCAGCATTTATGGATTCTTACCCTCGACGATAACGACAAGGCGCTTGATTTCTTGCGCCAGGCAATCCGGCTCGATCCGGATTATGCGTTGGCCTATGCCTATGCCAGCTGGGCCGATCTCTTTCGCGTTCAGCTCTTGCAAGGAGCATCGCTCCGGCCGCTGCTGACGGAGGCTCTGTCATTCGCCCAACGGGCAGTGGAGCTCGATCCTTTGGACCCGTTAATTCAGATCATCCGCGCAGCATGGCAACTCATGATCGAGCGCGATTTCGATGGCGCGGTCGCGCGCCATGAAGACGCATTTAGGAAGAATCCCAATTCGGTGTGGATTTGCGGCGCCAACGGCTTTGCTCATTGCCTGTGCAGGGAGCCGGAACGCGCCCTGGAGATGTTCGAACGCGCGCGGCGCCTCAGTCCCCGTGATTCAAGCATGTTCCTTTGGCTTCCGGGTGGTGCGATCGCACATCTGCTCGCTGGCAGACCGGAGCAAGCGATCCAGTGGACCGACGATGCCCTGCGGCTTAATCCCCGGCATTTGATCTCGCTATTGTTGCGGGCGGCCGCGGAGATGGCAGGGGGGCAGGACGACGCCGGCCGCCGCTCCGTGGAACGGATGCGCGCCATCAACCCGGCTCTCGACATCAAATTCGCCAGGAAGATGTTGCCATTCAAGTTTGTCGAGGACAGGGAATTTATACTCTCGGGCCTGAGGGCGGCAGGTCTACCCGGCTGACACCCCGGACATCGTCTGCTTATGGC
>CAWARC010000023.1:0-11112 GCA_963784325.1 uncultured Alphaproteobacteria bacterium
CGCACACGCGGTGTGATGCAGCCTCTGTTCCGTCACCCTGAGGTGCGAGCCATCAGCGCGTTTACGCGTGTCTTCGACGCGCTATGGCGAGCCTCGAAGGGCAACGGCCCGAACGCCTCTACCAGCATCCTTCGAGGGCCGCTTCGCGGCCACCTCAGGATGACGACCAAAGATTACCCCCGCGCTTTGAGAAACTGCGCGAACGCCTTGAGCGTATTTTCGGAGACGTAGTGCTCGATGCCCTCGGCGTCGGCTTCCGCCAACTCGGTCGGCACGCCGAGCGCGCGCAGCAGATCCACCACCAGGCGGTGACGCACCCGCACCCGGTCGGCCAGAGCGTGGCCTTTCTCGGTCAGGAAGACGCCTCGATAGGGCCGCGCCGTCGCCAAGCCGGCGCGCTTGAGGCGGGAAATGGTCTTGATCGCGGTGGCGTGCGACACGCCCAGCCGGCGGGCGATGTCGGTGGGGCGCGCTTCGCCGATGCTGGCGAGTAGGTCCGCGATCAGTTCGGCGTAGTCCTCAAGGAGCGCGGTCGATTGCGCCGATCGGGTTTTGCCGAAACGGCGCGCCTGGGTCAGCTCGGTGGGGAGCCCCAACACGGCTTCGCCATGTTTTTGCTTGGTCTTGCCCGATAGCGTCGCTTGCATCATCGGCGCCCCAATTCCCGAAACATCATGTTGCACAGAGAACACACTAAACATCTTAATGTCAAAATGTAGCCTAATGAACATGGCGTAGCCCATTGACAACTACAGTTTATCCATTAGTCTGTAGCCATGGCTACATCTTTATGTTGACGCTAGAGCAACACATGACCGACTTAAAGGTGCAGCCGCGATCACTCACGGAGCGCAGCGTCGCGGCGGCACGCGGAATATTGAGCGGGGAGCGCCGCAGGCCCAGTGCGTATCTGGCTTTCGCCGGTCCCGCAGTGGTTGTTTCGATCGCCTATATAGATCCCGGAAACTTCGCCACAAATATTCAGGCGGGCGCGAAGTACGGCTACGGCCTGCTTTGGGTCGTGCTGCTGGCCAACTTGATTGCGATGTTATTCCAAGCGCTGTCGGCCAAGCTTGGTATCGTCACCGGCCGCAACCTGGCAGAGATGTGCCGCGACCAGTTTCCGCGGCCGGTCGTCTGGGCGATGTGGATCGTCAGCGAGGTCGCCGCGATGGCGACCGATCTCGCCGAGTTTCTCGGCGGTGCCATCGGGCTCTCGCTCCTGTTCAGCATGCCGCTCCTTGCGGGCATGGTCGTCACTGGCATCGTCACCTATGGCATCTTGATGTTTGAACGCCATGGGTTCCGAGCGCTAGAGCTGATCATTGGCAGCATGGTCGGCATTATTGCGCTTTGCTACCTGATCGAGCTGTTCATAGTTCCGGTCGATTGGAGCTCGGCCGCATTACACACGGTCATGCCGCAGCTAGCCGATACCGAAGCTCTACTGCTTTCCGTCGGTATCATCGGCGCAACTGTAATGCCGCACGCCGTTTATCTGCATTCCGGCCTGACCCAGGCCCGCACGCCGGCCCACAGCGCGGACGAGCGGCGAATGGTGCTGCGCTTCTCAAATCAAGAGGTCATCATCGCACTGACTCTCGCCGGCCTGGTCAATATGGCGATGGTGATGATGGCTTCGGGCGCATTCCATGCGGGACATCCCGAAGTCGCGGAGATCGAGACGGCCTATCACACATTGACGCCGTTGCTCGGCGTCGGGGCAGCGGGCGTGTTCCTGCTCTCCCTGATCGCGTCGGGGATATCGAGCTCAACGGTTGGCACGATGGCCGGCCAATTGATCATGCAAGGCTTCGTTGGGTTCCGGATTCCGATCTGGGTCCGACGGCTTGTCACAATGATTCCGGCTTTCGTGGTTGTCGGTCTGGGTGCGGACGCAACAAATGCCCTCGTCATCAGTCAAGTCGTGCTCAGTATCGCCCTGCCACTTCCGATGATCGCTCTACTCATTTTCACGCGACGGCGAGACATCATGGGTCAGTTCGCCAATAGCCGCCTCACCCAGATCGCCGCGTTGATCGGAACCGCGATCGTGTTGCTGCTCAACACTTTCCTTATCGTTCAGACAATCGGCATCCCTATTCCGGGATTGCCCGCAGGCTAGCGGACTGAGGTTTGGAGGCACGGGTAGGGTCACCGTACCCGGCGATTTTTCTGCGATCACGAAAAAGGCGGCGTCGCGGTGCGAACGATTTGCGTATTGGCTTGTGTAGCGGCCCTCACGATCGAGGCATCGACTCGGCTTGCCGCGGCTGCGGACATGGCCGTCAAAGCGCCACCGCCTCTGGCGCCGGCAGTATTCGATTGGGACGGCTGGAGCCCCTGGTATATCGCCGACCAAGCCGGCTCGGGCGACGGCTCTTCGACCTCGACCGCTACAGCTCCCGCCGGCGGTCTCTCCGCCAAACAACAGAGCAAAACCTACACCCTGTTCAATCCCACGCCGGAGGATTCGCTGCGGGAATTGATGACCGATCGTCCCGACAACACGGAAAGTCCGTTCACAGTCGATCCAGGCCATTTGCAATTCGAGACAACGCTGTTCGGCTATGCGCGCTCCTTTCCCGACGCCGACGGCAGCGTTACCGACAGCGAAGAGTTCGGCACCACCAATATCAGGCTTGGACTGACGAATTCGTCGGAAGTGAATGCGATCTGGCAGCCTTATGGGACCGTGCAAACGCATGCACCCGATCCTGCCAATTCGATGCGCCAATCCGGCACCGGCGGCCTCGAAATTCGCGCCAAGATCAACTTGTGGGGTAATGACACGTTCGAGACACCCGGCGCCACGGCGCTAGGTTTGCTGCCCTATGTCAGTCTACCCACTGCGCGCGGCGATGGCGTGAGCCCGGACGCGGTCGAAGGCGGGTTCATCCTGCCATACGCGATCAAACTGGCAAAAAATTTCGATCTCAGCCTCAACGCCGGCATCGCGGCGGTCCACAACGACGATACCACCGGGTACCGGCCTCAATATCTCGCCTCGGCGTCGCTCGGCCAGGATTGGACCGAGAAGCTCAGCAGCTATTACGAAGTCTTCGGGCAGTTCAACACACCGCAAGGCAACGCCGTGATCTTGGCGTCCGGAATCACCTATCAGGTGACCAAAAACCTGCAATTCGATACTGGAATTAATTTTGGAGTGACGAAAGCCGCCGACCGATTCAACCCGTTCATTGGAGTGTCGACCCGATTCTGAGAGCGAGTTCAAGCCAACTTCAGTGCCGACCATGCCATTGTCGTCGTTTGGCCGGCGTCGTTAACGGCATTAATGACGGCAGCATGGGCATACTCGCGGGCCAGTGAATGTGTTCTCCGCGCGGATGCACTGGCAGCGTCGCGTGCCATGATTGCCACGGCCGCGGTGCTCGGTCTCAATATCGTTTTGATTGTGCAGACGTTGTCACGATTGTGCGGCGTCGTGATTGCGCGGCTTTCGGTTGCGCAAACTCCGCTGTCGCCCGGATTGTGCCTGCGAAATCCGGGGCGTCGCGCGTCCGGTGAACCCGGACTGCGCGCGTGCAGTCCGGGGATAACGCGATAGCAGCGCGTGTGACCGCGCCGCGGCGACTTACAACGTCTTCAGATTTTCAGCGGCCGACTTGCCGGTCTTGCGGTCCACCACGACTTCGAAGGAAACGCGTTGGCCTTCCCTCAGCTCACGAAGGCCGGCGCGCTCCACGGCGCTGATATGGACGAACACGTCCTTGCCACCGCCCTCGGGTTGAATGAATCCATAACCCTTCTGCGCGTTGAACCACTTCACGGTACCGTTGTTCACGGGTCTCTCCTCATAGACATGTCGATATGAGCCGCGCGCGTGTGCCCGGCTCGGTTAGCTCGAGATTTTGGTGAAAGATCGTCAGTCAGGCGCGCTTATCAGTCGCTGCAAGGCCAAGTCATTCGGCCGAAAACTCGATCCGAACTATTTAGCGGCAACGCCGCGGCTTCGCAAGACGGTGCCGGGCCGATTGTGACACGCAGCCGACAGCCTTAATAAAATGCAAAGCGTTGCATCAGAGATGAGCACGCCATGAGCACGCCACTGAGAAATCAGTTGCGAACGGCAACGATTTCGCCGCGTTGCGACGACTCCACGATGGCGTCGAATACCGCCATACCGTGCAGCACGTCGGCAATCGGCACCGGATAAAGCGTGCCGTCGCGGATCGCGCGCGCAAACGCGCTCATTTCAGCGCGCAGCATGTCGAAGCCCGCGAATTGCAAAATCTCGTCCGGCGGCGCCGGCACCGGTCCGGTTGGCGCCGCGGTCGCGGTCGGCGCGAAACGAAAGTGCGACAGATCGGTGCGTGAAATCTCGATCAGGCCCTTGGTGCCATAGGTGGTGAGTTCGAAATTAGTCGCAGTCGCGACCGAACAAAAGATCAGCCCGGTCGCGCCATTGTCGAAGCGCAACATGACCGTGGTCGTATCGTCCGCCGGCCCGGGATAATTGCGCGCGGTGATGGAGCGCACGTCGCGCACGCGGCCGGCAAATTCGATCATATTGTCGAGCGAATGCACGCCGACCGCGGTGAAGGCGCCGCCGGGCGCTTCCGCCGGCGACGCGCGCCAATTGTCCGGCGCGATGAATTGCACCGTCGAGGTGGTGTGCTGGGCCACCATGGCGACCACGTCTCCGAGCCTGCCGTCGTGCGCGCGGGCGCGTAGTTCGGCGATGCTCGGATGAAAGCGCCGGGCGAAGCCGACGGCGAGCACCAATTTGGCCTGGCGCGCGGCCGCGGCGACGGCAAGCGCGCTATCAAGATCGAGCGTGAGCGGTTTCTCGATAAAGACGTGCTTGTTCGCCGCTATCGCCGCCAGCGCCTGCGTCTCATGCTGACTGTGCGGCGTGGCGAGCACCACGGCGTCGATATCGGGAGCGGCCAATATTTCATCGTAGCTGTCGACCAAGACGACCCCTCGGTCGCGGCAGAATTCCTCGGCGCTGGCGCGCGTGCGCGTGCGCGTCGTTGCGCGCAGAAATCGAATTTCGTCGCTTTTTCCGGCAACGGCGTTGACCAGCGAGCGGCCCCACCGGCCGAGTCCGACGATGGCGGCGCGGATCATGGCCGGCGGCAACGACAATTACGTATCATGAACGCAGCATAACACGGCAAAGGCGTCTGTGCCGCGTATTGCGTCCCGCGCTTGCGGGACCGCGACGACAATGCAACAACGTCCGCCGCCATTGGAGGAGACTGCCTATGCGCACCGTCGCTCTCGAGGAGCATTTTTCGGTCCCGGCGCTGGCCAAGCGCATCGACCCAAAAGCCATCAGCGCCCGCGGCTTCCGGCCGCGGAATATTACGCCCGGCGCAGTCAATCCGATGGAGCTTCTGCCCGAGATCGGCGAGAGGCGGCTGAAATCCATGGATGAGGCGGGCATCACGGTGCAGGTGTTGTCGAACGCCGGCCCAGCCGCCGATCTGGTGCCCGGCCCCGACGGTGTCGCGCTTGCCCGCGCCATCAACGATCACCTGGCCGAAGCCGTTGCCCGCCATCCCGACCGCTTTGCCGGTTTTGCCGCATTGCCGATGCAGAGCCCGGACGCGATTGCGGCGGAGCTCAGCCGCGCCGTGAAAGAGCTCGGCTTCGTCGGCGCCATGGTGAACGGCACCACCGAAGGCCGTTTCCTCGACGATCCGCGTTACGACAGCCTTCTCGCCGCGGCGGTCGAGCTCGATGTGCCGATCTACATTCACCCCCATCTGCCGCCGGATCCGGTGCGCCAAGCCTATTACTCGAACCTGCCGGACGGCGCCGCGCGCGTGTTGGAGACCGCCGGCTGGGGCTGGCATTCGGAGACGGCCATTCACCTGTTGCGGCTGGTGCTCGCCGGCACGCTGGATAAGCATCCGCGGTTGAAGCTGATCATCGGCCATATGGGCGAGATGCTGCCGATGATGATGGCGCGCATCGACGAGGTCTTTGTGCACGATGTCAGTCATCTCAAGCGGCCAATCAGCCGCGCCATCCGCGATCAAGTCTGGCTCACCACCTCAGGCGTGTTCGACGCGCCGCCATTCATCTGCGCGCTGCTGACTTTCGGCATCGATCGCATTATGTTCTCGGTCGACTATCCGTTTGCCACCAATGCCGAGGGCGCCGCCTTCCTCGAGCGCGTCGCGCCGGCGCCAGCCGACATGGCGAAGCTCACCCACGGTAATGCCGATGCGCTGTTGAAGTTGAAGGTGGCGAAGAAATAAGACCGCGAAATCAGCTCAATAATTTCCGCTCCAGCGCATCCACGGCTCTGCGCACTTCGGTCAGGATAAGCTTGTCCGCGGCGGCTTGATCGATATCGGGCACATCCCAGTCAAAGATCGCGCGATATTTTTCGACTAATTTCTTCACGTCGGCATCGATCTGATCGCGATGTCCTTCCAGTTCCTTCTGCTCGATTTCTGGCATTTTACGGTCTCCTCGACGGCCGATGAGCGGACGTTCTCCGGCGGCGCTCGGCCCCAGCGAATTCATTCTGCCGCATCGCCCGTTGCAAGGGTTTGACCTGTATCAAGATCGACGGCGGCGTGGTGATTTCCGCGCTTTCGACCTGTCCTTCGGGAGCGCGTCCGAATGCCGCAACCGCGCTTTGATTTAAATCAAGTGTCCTTAAGGGCGCAACGCGAAGAAACCACGATGCCGCGTTTATCAGAGCATTGAACGGCGCGCGTGCGCGGCGCGCAGCACTGCATCAGGAGGACTGCCATGATCAAGACTGAGCTCATCTCGCCACGTGCCCTGAAGATCACAGTGCCCGAAAAGCTGAAGGCCGACGACTTTCAGGAGGTCGCGCCGCAAGTCGATTTGCTTATCAAGCAGCAGGGCAAAATCAGATTGTTGATCGACGCGCGCAACTTTGGCGGCTGGCAGAATATCACCGCCTTCGAGAGGCACGTCGGGTTTGTGAAAAATCATCAGCAGAAGGTGGAGCGCATCGCCGTCATTGTCGGGCAAGACTGGCAGCATTGGATCGTCGCCACGATCCGAACGTTCGTCCATCCCGAAGTACGGGCCTATGACCCACCCGACCAGGACAAGGCGCTCAAATGGATCCTGCAATAGGCGGCAAATCCTGCGCCCGAAAGGGCGCAGGACTATCTTCACCGGTCCGCGATCAGATGACGACCGGCCCAGCCGCTCAACCAAATCCCCGCGGCAAGGGCTAGTGCGGCGATGGAGACGATCGGCATGCCCCGTGGCGCCTTGAAAAGGTAAGAAACGACCGCCAGCGTTGCGACGAGGCCGGCGAGTATCGTCGTGATCCGATAGAAAAGGGCTCCGCTTTGCGCGCCCATGTCACGCCCTCCCGAGTCACTTCCTCACAAGCCGGATCGGCTGCAGTTCGGAGCTGGCCTGCCAGCGCAGAACCGCCGCCGCAGCTACGCCGAACAGAAGCTTCGAGGTCAGGCTGACGGCATAGGGAACGACGTGAACGAAAGCCGGGCTGACGATCGGCAGCACGACAAAGAAATTGATGGCCCAGACGCCGGCCAGCGCCGTCAGCATCAACGGATATGGGTTGGCCAGACCGGGCCGCGCCTCGCGCAATGCGGACCAGACGAAGGCGAGCGCAACGCCGAGCGTCACCGCGAGCGTCATATGCACCGTGACGCCGAGGCCCACGGGCGATGCCGGCAATAGGGCACTCACTCCGGCGGCCGTGGTCACGCCGCGCGCCAGAATGGCGGGATCGGCGCCAGTCACGGCGGCATAGAGCGTCACCCATGCGACCTCGGCCAAGCCGCCTGCAGCGCCGGCGAAAGCGCCTCTCTGGAGGATTTCAAGTCGTCGTGGGATCGTCATGATGCGGCACCTCGTTGCTCCAAGTGTGCCGCAACACTGGACAAGCCCGAACCCCAACGGCATTGATCTGCATCAACGAAGATGCCGAAATCGCTTACCTTTCTCTAATTCAGGCGCGGTTTGATTCAGGTCAAAGCCGCCTGCCTGTCCGCATGCGATTAAAGGTGCATCATTTCCGAGGGAGCTGAGCCATGACTGAGACCAAACTCGACCGCGGCGTCATTTTCGTCCTGCGCATTCTGATGGGCTGGACGTTTCTCTACGCCGGCGCCTGGCAAATCTGGGACAATTTCGATACCGCCGGGTTTCTTAATCACGTCGTCACGTTTCACGCCGTGTTTGCGGTGTTTGCCACACCCACGCTGTTGCCCATCACCGACATTCTGGTGAAATACGGTCATCTGTTGATCGGCTTGTCGCTGATCACCGGCTTCATGGTGCGCGTCAGCGGCCCGTTCGGCGTCCTGCTGATGATCACCTATTACTTCGCCCACATGAAATTCCCGTACATCGAGGAACCGGTCAACTTCCTCGTCGACTATCATCTCGTCTACGCGACCGTGATCGTCTATCTGATCGCGCATCGCGCCGGACACGTCTGGGGTCTCGACGGCCTGGTCGAAGAGATGCATATGGTCGACGAATATCCGATGCTAAAGCCGCTGGTCGGCTAAGCCTTGCATCGGTAGCAATACTAAGATCGGGATGCCCGGCCTCGTGCCGGGCATCGCCGTCTTAAATTCGTTCATGAAGACGACTAGATCGTAACGAGGCGGCCGGAGAATTCGGACAACGGATGTCGATTTATCGGCTCGATAAAGCCTTCGCCCCGCGATCCGTCGTTGTCGTCGGCGCCAGTCCGCGGGAAAAGTCGCCCGGCCATGCCGTCCTGAAGAATTTGCGCGGCGGCGGCTTTGCCGGCGACATTCAGCTGGTCAATCCGCATTACGA
Organism: uncultured Alphaproteobacteria bacterium; assembly: GCA_963784325.1. Taxonomy (GTDB): domain Bacteria; phylum Pseudomonadota; class Alphaproteobacteria; order Rhizobiales; family Xanthobacteraceae; genus BOG-931. Next base: position 8,785 of record CAWARC010000023.1, read on the forward strand.
CGCCATCGAAGGCGTTCGCGCAGTTAAATCCTATTCCGACCTGCCGAGCGCGCCGGATCTCGCCGTGATCGGCGTACCGCCGGAAACGGTTCCATCTACCATCGCGGCAGCGGGCGCCAAGGGCACGGCGGCCGCGATCATCCTCACCTCGGGTCTCGGCCACGGCCCGGGATCGCTGGCGGAAGCAAGCGAGAAGACCGCCCGTGCCGCGGGGCTGCGCCTCATCGGGCCGAATTGTCTCGGCGTCCTCGTTCCGGGCGTTAAGCTCAATGCCAGCTTTGCCGCTTCGATGCCGCGCGCCGGCGATCTCGCGCTCATCTCTCAGTCCGGCGCCATCGCGACGGGCCTCGTGGAATGGGCAGCGGTGCGCGGCATCGGCTTCTCCGCCGTCGTCTCGATCGGCGACAGCATCGATGTCGATTTTGCCGACCTGCTCGATTATTTCGCCATGGACCGTGCGACACGGGCGATTTTGCTCTACATCGAGTCGATCAAGGACGCGCGCAAATTCATGTCCGCGGCGCGCGCCGCCGCGCGCGCCAAGCCGGTGCTGGTCGTCAAAAGCGGGCGTCATGCGCAGGGCGCCAAAGCGGCGATGACGCACACCGGGGCACTGGCCGGCTCGGATGCGGTCTACGACGCCGCATTCCGCCGCGCCGGCCTTTTGCGCGTGCTCGATCTCGACGAGTTGTTCGCCGCTGCGGAGACGCTCGGCCATCTGACGCGGCTGGCCGGCGAACGGCTCGCCATCCTGACCAATGGCGGCGGCGTCGGCGTGTTGGCGGTTGACCGGCTCGCCGATCTTGGCGGCACGCTTGCCGACATTTCGCCGGCAACCATGAAAAAGCTCGATGCCGCGCTGCCATCAATCTGGTCGCGCGCCGATCCGGTCGACATCGCCGGCGATGCCGACGAAGAACGCTACGCGGTGGCGCTACAGCATTTGCTCGAGGACGACGCCAACGATGCCGTACTGGTCATGAACGTGCCGACCGCGCTCGCCTCGCCGGCCGCCGCGGCGAAATCGGTCATTGCCGTGACCGAGCAGCATCGCAAGGCGCGCAATTCGGCGAAGCCTGTTTTCGCGGTGTGGATCGGCGGCAGCGATCCGGCGGCCGAGGCCTTCGATGCCGCGGGGATTCCGAGCTACGCCACCGAATTTGACGCGGTCGGCGGCTTCATGCATCTGGTGCGGTACCGGCAATCGCGCGAGCAGTTGATGGCGACGCCGCCCAGCATGCCGGAGGACTTCGCGCCGGATACGAAGGCCGTGCGGCTGATCATCGACGGCGTATTGGCCGACAAGCGCACTTGGCTCGATCCCGTCGAAATGACCAAGCTGTTCTCGGCCTATGGCATTGCCATTACGCCGGCGGTGCTGGCCTGCAATCCCGACGAGGCCGTCGCGGCGGCCAAGCCGCATCTTGCCGCGGGCAACGCGGTGGTGCTGAAAATTCTCTCGCCAGACATCGTCCACAAATCGGAGGTCGGCGGCGTCCGCCTCGGCCTGATCACTGAGCAAGATGTGCGTCAAGCCGCGGTGGACATCCTCAACCGGGCGCGCGCCGCCAAGCCTAATGCGCGGATCGACGGGGTGACCGTATTTCCCATGATCGTGCGGCCGAAGGCGCGCGAACTGATCGTGGGCCTCGCCGACGATCCGACGTTCGGTCCTGTCATTGTCTTCGGCGAAGGCGGCACCGCGGTCGAGGTGATCGACGACAAGGCGCTGGCGCTGCCGCCGCTCGATCTGGCGCTGGCGCGCAACCTTATCGCCCGGACCAGGGTCTCGCGCATCCTCAAGGCCTATCGCAACGTGCCGGCGGCGGACGAACAAGCCATCGCACTATTGCTGGTCAAGCTTTCGCAGCTCGCCGCGGATTTTTCCGAGATCCGCGAGATCGATCTCTATCGGTGCTGGCCGATGAGACCGGCGTCATCGCCGTCGACGCCCGCGTTGCGGTAGCGCCGGCCGAGCCGCACCGCCGCGGGCCGTCGGCGCGATTCGCCATCAGGCCGCATCCGAAGGTATGGGAGCGCCACTTCGCGCTGCCCGACGGCATGAAACTTCTGGTGCGGCCGGTTCGGCCCGAAGATGAAGCGCTGTATCCGCCGTTCTTCGCCGAGGTCACGCAGCAGGATTTGCGCCTGCGCTTTTTCGCCCCGGTGAAGGAATTCAGCCATGCCTTCATCGCGCGCTTCACCCAGATCGATTACGACCGCGCCATGGCGTTCATCGCCATCGACGAGGCGACCGGGCACATGCTCGGCGTGGTGCGCATTCACGCCGACTTCAATTTCGAGACCGCCGAATACGCCATCCTGATC
>CAWARC010000024.1:0-70702 GCA_963784325.1 uncultured Alphaproteobacteria bacterium
CATGGCGCGCCATCCCCGCGGTCGAGGAATTGCCGATCGACGAAATCTGGGTCGGCCACCGTCCGGGCAGCCGCGACGACGCGCCGATCCTCGGCCGTGCGCCGCTGGACAATTTGTTTCATACCACCGGCCACCACCGCAACGGCATTCTGCTGGCGCCGGTGACCGCGGACGCCATGGCGCGGCTCATTCTCGACGACGTGGTCAGCCGGCGATAAAACCATTTGGCTTGGAGCGCTTTCTGCCGGCGCGTGCGGCGGAGTAGGGCAGATGGCGCAGCAAACCATCGAGGCCACGATCCGCATCAACGGCGAGACCAGCCACTGGCCTTCGCAACACTCAACGCGCTGCTTGTTGAAAAAGCCGTCGACACCCTGCAGCGCGGCATCGCCGTAGCGCTTAACGGGTCGTCGTGCCGCGCGCGGCATGGCGCGATACGGCGCTAAAACCGGGCGACAGCGTCGAGATCGTGCGCGCGCGGCAAGGAGGTACAGCATTTGACCTGAATGGGCCGCGTCCCCGCGAAGCGGGGACCCAGTTGCGACCTAAAGAGTTGCGGTCTACCGCTGGATTCCCGGTTACGCGGGACGAAGCGGAGAAAGCGTTAGGAGCACGACACATGTCCGATCCATTGATCATTGCCGGACACGAATTCGGTTCGCGGCTGTTTCTCGGCAGCGCCGGCTATCCCAACCGCAAGCTCATGCTCAACTCGATCGCGGCGAGCGGCACCCAAATGGTCACCGCCTCGATCCGCCGCATCAGTCTTGCTGGCGACGACGAAAGCATGATCGATCTATTGGCCGGACGCGTGAAATTTCTGCCCAACACCGCGGGCTGCCAGACTGCCAAAGATGCGGTGCTGACGGCCGAGCTCGCCCGCGAGGCGCTCGACACCAACTGGATAAAACTCGAAGTGATCGGCGACCGCGAGCTGCTGTATCCCGATGTCGAGGAGCTCATTCGCGCCACCGGCGAACTCGTCGCCATGGGCTTCATCGTGCTGCCTTATTGCACCGAGGACCCGGTGACCTGCCGCAAGCTCGCCGACGCAGGCGCCGCGGCGGTGATGCCCCTCGGTTCGCCGATCGGCTCCGGGCTCGGCATCTCCAATCCGCATCTGATCGAGCTCATTTGCGCGCGTTCGCCGGTCCCGGTGGTGTGTGATGCCGGTCTCGGCACCGCGTCGGACGCAACGCTTGCCATGGAGCTCGGCTGCGCCGCCGTGCTGATCAATACCGCGGTATCGAAGGCGCAAAATCCGGTGCTGATGGCGCAAAGCATGCGCGCCGCGGTGGAGGCCGGCCGCCTGTCGCGGCTCGCCGGACGCATCGCCAAGAAGAGCCATGCCGAGCCGTCGAGCCCGCAATTCGGCTGGTGGGGACGTGATAAGCAGAATTTTCGATTAGGCGATCATCTCCCGCACCAGCGGCATCACCTTGGTCCCATAAAGCTCGATGCAGCGCATGAGCTTGTCGTGCGGACAGCGTGCCGACCGAATATTTCATGTCGAAGCGCACGGCGCCGAATCCTTGATCGTCGTGGCGATGCGGCGGGCGACTGTTTCAGGGGAACCGAGGTGCAGCGCGCCGCCATCGACTTCCTGCTCGAAGGTCGTCTTTGTCGTCGGCGGCCAGCCGCGCTCCGCGCCGATGCGATCGCGCGACGCCTTGTAGTGCGGCCAGAACTCTTCGCGCGCCTGGGCGTCGGTGTCGGCGACGTAGCCGTGCGAGTGGACGCCGACGGGCCGTACGGGCTTGCTGAATTGCGCAAAGGCGCGATGGTAGAGGTCGACAAAGGGCCGAAACCGCTTGGGGTCGCCGCCGATGATGGCGAGCATCAGCGGCAAATCATAATGCGCGGCGCGCACCACCAATTCCGGGCTGCCGCCGACACCGATCCAGGTGCGTAAGCGGCCTTTCTCGATGGGCGGGAAGACGCGCTGATCGGCAAGCGGCCTGCGCGTCGTGCCGCTCCAAGTCACGGGCTCGTTCTTGAGCAGCGCTGCGAACAGTTCGAGTTTTTCCTCGAACAGCTTTTCGTAATCGGAAAGCTCGAAACCGAACAGCGGAAACAACTCGATGAATGAGCCACGCCCGAGCGTGACTTCGGCGCGTCCGTTGGAGGCGGCATTGAGCGTTGAAAACCGCTCGAATACGCGCACCGGGTCGTCGGAGGACAGCACGGTGACGGCCGAGCCGAGCCAGATGCGCTTGGTGCGCGTAGCGATTGCCGCCAGCGCTACATCCGGCTCGGATATGGCGAAATCTGGCCGGTGATGTCGCCAAGGCCGATGGCGTCGACACCGACCTGGTCGGCCAGGACGCCTTCCTCGATCACGTCGCGGATGACTTCGCCATGCGATTTGAGGCTGCCGTCGGGGTTGGCCGTGATGTCGCCGAAGGTATCGAGGCCGAGTTCGATCTGCTGAGTCATGTGCTGCTTGCTTCACTTCCTGAAGGTTTGGGCTTCGCTATATTGGGGGCAAGACCGCCGCCGCAACAGCGTACGAGTGTTTAGACCCGAATAAAAATTTTATGGCGATAAAGGAAGCCGGCAAGGGCAACAGCCAAGCCCAGCGCCCCGAGACTGATGATGAAGCCGCCGGTGCCTTGAGCGACCGTGCGATCGAGCATGGTTGCAAAATCTCCGCCGACGAAGCGCGCGGCGATCGCCCAGAAATTGATAATGTCGTTGAGGAAATAGAGCGCCAGCGCATTGGCGCCGACCCATACGAAGACCGTTGCCCAGCGTCGCCATTGCCACACGTCGATGATTTGATGCATCAGCGCCAGCATGATCGCGGAGTAGCCGGCCGTAACCAGTACGAATGATGAGGTCCATATTGCCTTTATGACCGGGAATTCCAGCGCCCAGAGGTAGCCGGCGAGAAGCAGACAACAACCGGCACCGAGCAGCAATAATGTCTTTCGCTGCTCGTCAACGCGGCTATCGCGCAACAAGAGGCCGGCGAAAACGCCGAACAGGCAAGTGCCGATTGCCGGCAGCGTACTCAACATGCCCTCGGGATCGCGCGTGACATCCCATAATCGGCCCGGCAGATAGTTGCGATCGACCCAGTTGGCGAGATTAACGTCGGGAGCGTAAGAGGCCATTCCCGTGTCCGGAACGGGGACGAATGTCATTAGCGCCCAGTAGCCGACTAACAGGACAATGAGAGCGGCCACCAACCCCCGCAGATTGAAGTTCAAAAACATCAGCGACGTGAAAAAATAGCAAACCGCGATCCGCTGCAATACGCCGAGCAGGCGGATATCCGTCCAGTGCTCGCTGATGCCGCCATAAGCGATGACTCCCAACAGGTAAAGCAGCAGCGACCGCCGCAGCACCCGCAGATGGGCTTTGGCGATGCCTTCGCGTTCGACCAGGCGCGGCAGCGAGAGCACGATCGAGACGCCGGTCAGGAAGACGAACAGCGGAAAGATCAGATCGTAAAACCTGAACCCTTCCCAGGCTGCATGCTGAAATTGGGAGCCGAGAAAGCTGCCGGTCTTGTGGACCAGGGGACCCTTGCCTTCCGACATTTGCGCGAGCGCTACCATGGCGCCGTCGAAGCCCATGATCCAAAACATGTTTAAGCCCCGAAGCGCATCGACGGAGGCGATGCGGGGCAAATTCAGGACGGACGGCAGGTCGACATAGCGCATCGGACTGAGATGCTCGCAAGCAAATCCGGTGCCGAAATTCGGCCCCGACGAGCACAATCTACCCGAGAACGGTGATTTCGTCTTGTAATGCATCACCCGCCCGCCTCGCGGGCGAAAGGCGATCCTGACCTAGCCGACGGGTCTTATCCTAGGGCTTTGCGGCCATAACGGCGGGCGCGGCGCGGCAGCGACCGTTGGGCTCGTCGACGCGGTAGTAATTACGGCCCACAAAAGATTCGTCGTAGTGGCTCCATGCCGTGCTTTGATCGAACGCGATGACGCCGGCGAGCGTGACCCCGAAGACCGCGCTCGCCATATCGCGTTCATGCGCGGTCAAATTCTCGGGGAGCTTCGAACTGGCATAGTCGATGTAATAGGTCCGCCGCACGCAATCCATATCCGTCGTCGCATCGAGCGCCGCCTTCGCCGTCATCAAATGATCGGAGTGATCGGCTGGATTGATGCGAGCGTCGGGATCGGCGACATTGAGCTGAATGAGCGATGCGCGCCCGCGCTCGTATGTGATGATTTCGCGCACCGTCGCGACAAGATCGTTCCAGCCGCGATAGGTCGTCGAACCATCGACGGCCGCGAGCGTGGCGATGTCGCCTTCGGCGAGGCGCTTGAGCGACTGAAATCCGGTCCCGGCAAAACCTTCACCCAACGCATTGCCGTCGGGCAGGCGCAGGAAATACCCGATCGTGTTGCGGTAATCGATACGGTAGATGGGATGGCCATTGAAGATCATTTTTCCTGCGGAATTGGCGATCGGCGTCCGGTCGGCATCGGCCATGAAACGCATGGCGCTGATCGCGCCATTTTCGCGGGCCAGAAAATAAGGATATTTGCGGCCGCCTGAGCCACTACCGAGGCCGTCATCTCCCGCGGTGACGTGGACGAAAACCGTTTTGGCGGCGCCGCCAAGCACATCCTCAAATGCGTTCGGATTCATGAAGAGCTGCCAATCGTCTTCATGCGCGGCAAAGTAAAACGACACTTTGTCTGACGTGAGGGCGTCGGCCGCACGCGCCGCGACCGGCGCCAGCAGCGCAAAGCTCGCAAGACACAGGATCACCGCTTGCCAGCGCGGTGCAAGTTTATCGGATTTTTTGTTGCAGCGATTCGATAAATTCATGACGTGGGCTAACGCTCGTCTCCCGGTGACTGACGCTATCTGGCCGATTTTACGGAAAATGAAAAGCAGATTTCATTTTCATCATGATCCTTTTTATCATTCTCCGTTTTGCAACGCACAACGAGTGCGCTGCACAATATACGTATTGGCCTTTCACAATGGGATTAAGGCCACGTCGCGGTGAGTAAGCACGGTGCGACGCAAAAATTTTGGTTCGGCCTTGCGCTGCGACGATTGCTTGAGAGTCGCAACGTCAAGCCCAACGACAGAAAAAATAGAGAAAGCATAAGGCTTGCCCCTCCAAGCACGAGTTCCCGGCTCGGGAGGAACTGCTACATTTGTTCAACCTCGCGCTCGGCTCCGACGCGTCGCTTGATCGGCCAAGCCGCCGCGATACGCTTACAATTGTAATCATCGGCTCTCTCCGTACGACGGCGGCGCCGAAGAATCCGTCATGCTTGACCGAGGTCAAATCGGTCCGGAGACTTGGCCTTTGACCGTCTCGGCGATGCCAAGCCCGCGCAACAGCGGCTCAAGCTGGCCCTCGTAAACCCGCGAGCGGCCGACGGCGCTCGTGTAGATTGGCTGACGAACCTGCGTCGCACTCGCGGTTCGCACCGGGCGCTCTGTTTCGTGGAATGACAGGCAGCGGTCGTCCCAGGGCAGGCCACAATATTCGATGATACGACGCGCCTGCTTTTCAAGATCGGCGACCACGTCTTCGTAACGCATCGCGCTCAACAGCGACACCAATTTCGGCACCACCAGCGCCGGCGGCGGCATCAGCAATGCCGGCACGATCAGCGCCGCGCACACCGGCGTCGCCACACCGGCAATGTCGGCTTCGCCACCGGCACCGTGCTGTCGAATTCCGGCACCATCATCGGCGCCGTCGCGGCGATCGGGCTCGGTGGCGACAACGCCCCACTGACCATCAATCAGACCGGCGGCTTGATCTCGGGGAACGTCGTTCTGTCCACTCACGCCGACGATATCTTCAACATCTCGGGCGGCACGGTGGCCGGCAACATTGTCGGTTCCGGCGCGTTCGACACGCTCAATTTCTCGCTCGGCGCCGGTACGACCTATACCGACAGCAACACATTTACGACGATCAACCAGGTCAACATCAATTCCGGCACGGTGCTGCTCAATGGTCCCGACAGCGCCACCAACATCGACGTGTTCTCCGGTGCAACGCTGGGCGGCACCGGCACGCTCGATCCGAACCTGACCATCCACGGTGGCGGCACGTTCGCGCCTGGGGTGCCCGGCACGTTCATGCAGGTCACCGGCAGCCTGACACTGGAGTCGGCTTCGATCTACATGATCACCATCAACGGCGCTAATACGAGCGGCGCCAATGTGACCGGCACCGCAGCGATACAGGCCGGCGCATTGGCCGAGGGCAGTCCGGCGAGCAGCAATGCCGTTATCGGCAACACCTATACCATCATGTCAGCAACGACCCTGACGGGGGTGTTCGCCGATCCGAAATTCTTCTTCGGCCGTTACGAGGGCGTGCTGAGCTACGACTATCTCGACGGCGACGTCTTGCTGACGGTCGAGAACGGCGCCTTGATGCCGCTATTGCCGCCGGGCGCGCCGCAGAACGTCGCTCAATGTCGCCAATGCCATCGACACCGCGATCCAGAGGCGGCGTGTCGCCACCGCCCGGCTTCACCAACCTGTTCAATTACACGCCGCGCAGCTCGAGAACGCGCTGGCGCAGCTCGAAGGCCAGCAGGCAACCGATGCCGGGCAGGGCGCTTTCCAGCTGATGACCGACTTCCTCAATCTGTTGCTCGATCCGACGGCCGGAAACGGCGGTGGTATTGGCGGCAACGGTCCGCAGCAATTCGCGCCGGACGATCAGCCGAGCCTGCCGCCCGAGATCGCGGAAGCGTACAATCATGTGCTCAGACGCGGTCAGCCGGCACCGGCAGCGTCCTTCGATCAGCGCTGGACCGCCTGGGGCTCGGCATTCGGCGGCTATAACACCACCAACGGCAATACTGCGGTCGGATCGGCCGATTTTACCGCAAGCGACTACGGCTTTGCCGCCGGCATGACCTATCACGTCACGCCGGCGACCAGTTACGGCTTTGCACTCGCCGGCGGCGGCACCAATTGGAATCTGTCAGGCGGATTGGGCGGCGGCCGCAGCGATGCCTTCCAGGCCGGCGTCTATGGCACCACGCATTATGGGCCCGCCTATCTCTCCGGCGCGCTCGCCTTCGCCAATCACTGGTTCACCACCAATCGCATCGCGGTCGGCGATCAGCTCACGGCATCGTTCCAAGGCCAAAGCTATGCGGCGCGCGGCGAGGCCGGCTATCGCTATGGCGTGCCGATCACAGGGTACATTATCGGCGTGACGCCATACGCCGCATTACAGGTGCAAAGCTTCCACACCCCGGGCTACAGCGAGACGGATCTCTCGGGCGGCGGCTTTGGCCTGACCTATAACGCGATGAGCGCCACCGACACCCGCAGCGAGCTCGGCGCGCGCTTCGACAATCTGACCATGTGGTACGACATGCCGGTCATTCTCCGCGGCCGCCTCGCTTGGGCGCATGACTGGGTCAGCAACCCGTCACTCGGCGCGGTATTCCAGGCGCTGCCGGGGTCGAGCTTCACCGTCAGCGGCGCCACGCCGCCGGCAAAATTCCGCGCTCACCACCGCGGCCGCCGAACTGCATATGACCGCGAACTGGTCGCTGATCGCCAAATTCGACGGCGAATTCGCCACCGCGCAAACCACGCGGCACCGGAACATTGCGCTACACGTGGTGACAGCGGCCTTGCCGATCCTGTAGAAGCCCCGGCAGAGACAGCGGGGAGCCTTCATGACCGCCATCGTCGACATTATCGGCCGCGAAATCCTCGACAGCCGTGGCAATCCCACCGTTGAGGTCGACGTCGTGCTGGAGGACGGTTCGCGCGGCCGCGCCGGCGTGCCGTCCGGCGCGTCGACCGGGGCGCATGAAGCCATCGAGCTGCGCGACGGCGACAAGAAGCGCTATCTCGGCAAGGGTGTGAAGACCGCGGTCGAAGCCGTCAACGGCGAGATTTTCGATGCGCTATCCGGCATGGATGCCGAGGCGCAGGTCAAGATCGACGAGACCATGATCGGGCTCGACGGAACGCCGAACAAAGGCCGGCTCGGCGCCAATGCCATTCTCGGCGTCTCGCTGGCGACCGCCAAGGCCGCAGCCGCGGCGAACAAGCTGCCGCTCTACCGTTATGTCGGCGGCACGTCGGCGCGGCTGCTGCCGGTTCCGATGATGAACATCGTCAATGGCGGCGTGCACGCCGACAACCCGATCGACTTTCAGGAATTCATGATCGTGCCGCTCGGCGCGCCGAATTTTGCCGAGGCGCTGCGCGCCGGCGCGGAGATCTTTCACACGCTGCGCGCGGCGCTCAAGGCCGCCGGGCACAATACCAATGTCGGCGACGAGGGCGGCTTTGCGCCCAACCTGCCGTCGGCGGAAGCGGCCCTCGACTTCGTGCTATCGGCGATCGGCAAGGCCGGCTATCGGCCGGGCGAGCAGGTCGCGCTGGCGCTCGATCCGGCGGCCAGCGAGTTTTTCGCGGACGGCGCCTATCGCTACAAAGGCGAGGGCAAGACGCGCTCGATCGACCAGCAGGTCGATTATCTTGCCGAGCTTGTCGGCAAATACCCGATCGTGTCGATCGAAGACGGCATGGCCGAGGACGATGCCGCAGGCTGGAAGAAGCTGACGCAGAAAATCGGCGGCAAGTGCCAACTCGTCGGCGATGATGTTTTCGTCACTAACGTTGCGCGGCTGACCGACGGCATCAAAAACGGCGTCGCCAACTCGATCCTGATCAAGGTCAACCAGATCGGCACACTCACCGAGACACTGGCTGCGGTCGAATGCGCGCATAAGGCCGGCTACACCGCGGTGATGTCACATCGTTCCGGCGAGACGGAAGACGCCACGATCGCCGATCTCGCGGTTGCCACCAATTGCGGGCAGATCAAGACCGGCTCGGTGGCGCGCTCCGACCGCACCGCGAAATACAATCAGTTGCTCCGCATCGAGGAGGAACTTGGCGCACAAGCGGCCTATGCCGGGCGCGCCGCCTTCAAAGCGCTTGGGTAGGTTCTAGCCTGCCGTTCTTGTCCGGTGGGGCTAATCGGAGCTATACACTCAGTGTCGTAGGGGATCGTGGGCGATGGACCAAGCGCTTGATTTGAAGCCGGGCAACCGCGGTCTCGCGGTTGAACGTCTCAGTGGTTTCATCGTCGGATCGGTCGATGCCGCGGCATCATCCGATGCACCGTTCACCCACCTCGTGTTCGACCGCGTCTTTCCGGACGACATTTATGCTCTGATGCTGGCCAATATGCCGGAGGCGACCGACTACCGGCCGATGCATGGCCGCAGCAAAGGTCACGACCTCACCGACGGCACCCATACGCGGGTGAAGATCGATCTATTTCCCGAATACATCCGTCACCTGCCGCCGCAAAAGCGCGCGGTGTGGGATGTCGTCGGCCGCGCGCTGTGCTCCCGTCCGGTGAAAGAGGCCTTCATGCGCCGGCTCGCGGCGCCACTGCAGCGCCGGTTCGGTCCCGGCTACGCCAAGACCGGCATGTATCCGATCCCGATCCTCACCCGCGACATTCCGGGCTATCTGATCACGCCGCACACCGACACGCGCTGGAAGGGCATCACCGTGCAGCTCTATCTGCCGTCCGACCGCGCCCACACCGATATCGGCACTATTTTTCACGAAAAGCTCGCCGATGGCTCGCTGCCGAAACGCAAGCAAATGTCGTTTGCGCCGAACAGCGGCTACGCCTTCGCGGTCGGCACCGACACCTGGCATTCCGCCGATGCCGTCGGTCCCGAGGTCAAGACGCGCGACAGCATCCTGCTGACCTATTTCGTCGATGCCGGTGCACTGCGCGTCCTGCGCAACCGCAGCAAGCGATTCGGCAATTTCGTATTGAGCGAAGTCCGCAATCGGCTGCCGTAGACCCGGCATTAATCCCACTTTAAGCGAGATTCTCCCATGGTGGCTTCATGGTCACCCGCAAACGGCTGCGCACGATCCTCAATGCGCTTGCGCTCTATGCCCTGGCGGCATTGCTGATCGGCTATTTCGGGGTCAATGCCTATAGCGGCAATCGCGGCCTCAAGGCCAAGGAAGTCATCGACCGGCAGTCCGCAACACTGTCGGCGGAGCTCGACCGCCTCAAGATCGAACATGCGCAATGGGACCGGCGTATTGCGCTCCTCAAATCCGACGCTATCGACCCCGACATGCTCGACGAGCGCGCCCGCGCGCTGCTCGATTATGTCGACCCCAACGATTTGACCTTGATGTACGATACGCAAAGCCGTCGGGTGGCTGTCCCCACCCCATAAACTTAGCCCTTGAACTTGCCTGCGCCGGCCCCGAAATTAATTTCTCCGACAAGGAGTTGGCCGCCGGTACCTCATCGCCTGCGGGAATTCCCCCGGCTTTCGCAATCCGGCATTTTCGGCTAAGGCTTGAAGCCCGCCGGACTTTTTCGCCGCCAATGGCGTTTCGAGGACAATAATGGCCGTCGCCCAAACCAAGCCAACGGCTCAGGACGCCCAGGGACTGCTGCCGGCCGCGGACATGGCGGCGAACGACAGCTCGACACCCGAGTTTTCCAAGGAGCAAGAGCTCGCGGCGCTGCGCCAAATGCTGCTGATCCGCCGCTTCGAGGAAAAGGCCGGCCAGATGTACGGCATGGGCCTGATCGGCGGGTTCTGTCACCTTTATATCGGCCAGGAAGCCGTCGTGGTCGGCATGAAACTCGCTATGCGCGACGGCGACCAGATGATCACCGGCTATCGCGACCACGGCCACATGCTCGCCAGCGGCATGGATCCGAAGGGCGTGATGGCGGAACTTACCGGGAGGCGCGACGGCTATTCCAAGGGCAAGGGTGGCTCGATGCACATGTTCTCGCTGGAGAAGAAATTCTACGGCGGCCACGGCATCGTCGGCGCGCAGGTTCCGCTCGGGACCGGGCTCGCTTTCGCCAACAAGTATCGCGGCAGCAACGATGTCAGTCTCACCTTTTTCGGCGACGGCGCGGCGAACCAAGGCCAGGTCTACGAAAGCTTCAACATGGCCGAGCTGTGGAAATTGCCGGTGGTCTATGTCATCGAGAACAATCGCTACGCCATGGGTACTTCGGTGACGCGCTCGTCGGCGCAGACCGATTTTTCCAAACGTGGCGCGTCGTTCAACATCCCGGGCTCGCAAGTCGACGGCATGGACGTGCGCGCGGTGAAGGCGGCGGCCGCCGACGCGCTGGCTTGGTGCCGCTCCGGCAAGGGTCCGATCATTCTGGAAATGCTGACCTACCGCTATCGCGGCCACTCGATGTCGGATCCGGCCAAGTACCGCACCAAGGAGGAAGTCGACAAAGTGCGCACCGAGCACGATCCGATCGAGCAGGTGCGCAAGCGGCTTCTCGACAAGAAATGGGCGAGCGAAGACGAGCTGAAGAAGATCGACGCCTCGGTCCGCGCCGTCGTCAACGAAGCATCGGAATTCGCCACCCACGATCCCGAGCCTGATCCCTCCGAGCTTTACACCGACGTTTATCGTTGAGCGCGATGTGCCGCGCCGCCAAGTGAGCTTGATGTGAGCCGCCATGCCGACTGAGGTATTGATGCCCGCCCTTTCGCCAACCATGGAGAAGGGCAATCTCGCCAAGTGGCTCAAGAAGGAAGGCGACAGCGTCAAATCCGGCGACGTCATCGCCGAGATCGAGACCGACAAAGCCACAATGGAAGTTGAGGCGGTCGACGAGGGCACGCTCGGCAAAATTTTGGTGCCGGAAGGCACCAACGACGTCGCGGTCAATACGCCGATCGCCATGATCCTCGGCGAAGGCGAGGATGCCGCAAGCCTCAAGGGTAATGGCGGCGCGCCGAAGCAGCCTCTCGCAAAGTCGGAACAGCCCGCACAGCAGCAGAAGGGCACAGAGTCGGCCCCTCCCGCCGAAAAGCCCGAGCCGGCGAAGAAAGCTGAAGCGCCGGCGCCGGCCAAAACCGGCACCGCCAAGCCGGCATCGGCCGAGCTGATGCCCGAGCCGGAAGTGCCGGAAGGTACCGAACTCGTCACCATGACCATGCGCGAGGCCTTGCGCGACGCCATGGCCGAGGAAATGCGCCGCGACGCCGACGTCTTCGTCATGGGCGAGGAGGTCGCCGAATATCAAGGCGCCTACAAAGTCACGCAAGGGTTATTGGAAGAATTCGGCGCCCAGCGCGTCATCGACACGCCGATTACCGAGCACGGTTTTGCCGGCGTCGGCATCGGCGCCGCGCTTGCCGGGTTAAAGCCGATCGTCGAATTCATGACCTTCAACTTCGCCATGCAGGCGATGGACCAGCTCATCAATTCGGCGGCGAAGACACAGTACATGTCGGGCGGCCAGGTGAAGCTCTCAATCGTGTTTCGCGGTCCGAACGGCGTCGCGTCGCGGGTCGCCGCGCAGCACAGCCAGGATTATTCGTCCTGGTATTCGCACATTCCCGGCCTGAAAGTGATCGCGCCGTCGACCGCGGCCGACGCCAAGGGCTTGCTCAAGGCCGCAATCCGCGATCCCAATCCGGTGATGTTTCTCGAAAACGAAATTCTCTACGGCCATTCCTCGCCGGTGCCGAAGCTCGACGACTACGTGCTGCCGATCGGCCGCGCCCGTATCGTTCGTTCCGGCAACGATGTGACCATCGTCGCCTGGTCGATGGGCATGACCTACGCGCTGAAAGCCGCAGAGGAATTGGCCAAGGATAATATCGAGGCCGAGGTGATCGACCTGCGCACGCTCAAGCCGATGGATAGCGAGACTATCGTCGAGTCGGTGAAGAAGACCGGCCGCCTCGTCACCGTCGAAGAAGGCTGGAGACAATCCGGTGTCGGCGCCGAGATCGCCGCGCGCATGATGGAGGAGGCGTTCGACTATCTCGATGCGCCGGTCATGCGCGTCACCGGCAAGGACGTGCCGATGCCCTATGCCGCCAACCTCGAAAAACTCGCGCTGCCGTCGGTCGCCGAAGTCGTCGAGGCGGCCAAGGCCGTCTGCTACCGCTGACTCTGTTTTGGTGAAGTCGTCGAACCATGCCCATCAATATCCTCATGCCGGCACTGTCGCCCACGATGGAAAAGGGCAACCTTGCCAAGTGGCTCAAGAAAGAGGGCGACGCGGTCAAAACCGGCGACGTCATCGCCGAGATCGAGACCGATAAGGCCACTATGGAATATGAAGCCATTGAGGATGGGACGCTGGCGAAGATCGTGGTGCCGGAAGGCACCAACGATGTGCCGGTCAACCAGCTCATCGCGGTCTTGGCCGAGGAGGGTGAGGATGTGAAGGCCGCCGCGGCCGGGGCTAAGGCCACTAGTGGCGGAGCCCGCTCATCCCCGCCTTCTCCCCCTCGGGGAGAAGGCGCCGCCCAGCAAGCCGCTGCGCCTGCGATCGCGCCTGCATCTGTTTCAAAAGAGGCGAAAGCTCCACCTCCGCCGCCAGCGCCACGCGCTCCCTCTCCCCAGCGGGGAGAGGGTGGGGGTGAGGGGCTTCGGGCCAATGGGCATGGCGCCGCGGCTAACCGCGTCTTTGCCTCGCCGCTCGCCCGGCGGCTGGCGAAGGAAGCCAGCATCGATATCGGCCGCGTCCAAGGCTCCGGTCCGCACGGCCGCATCATCGCCCGCGACGTGGCGAAGGCTAAGGAAGGCGGCGGACTTCGCGCGGCGGCGGTACCCGGCGCCGCTCCGGCAATCGCGCCGTCGATGTCCGACCTGCAGATCCGCGCGCTCTACGAAGACGGCAGCTATGAGGTCGTGCCGCATGACGGCATGCGCCGCACCATCGCGCAGCGGCTGACCGCCTCGGTGCAGACCATTCCGCATTTTTATCTCACCGTCGATTGCGACATCGGCAAGCTCCTCGACGCGCGCGAAGAGATCAACGCCACCGCGCCGAAGGACAAGGACGGCAAGCCGTCCTACAAGCTCTCGGTCAACGATTTTGTCATCAAGGCGTTGGCGCTCGCCTTGCAGAAGGTGCCCGACGCCAATGTGAGCTGGACCGAAGGCGGCATGCTCAAGCACAAGCACTCCGATATCGGCGTCGCGGTGGCGATGCCGAACGGTCTGATCACGCCGATCATCCGCAGCGCCGAAGTAAAATCGCTCTCCGCGATCTCCAACGAGATGCGCGACCTCGCGCTGCGCGCCCGCGACCGCAAGCTCAAGCCGCAGGAATATCAGGGCGGCACCACGGCGGTGTCCAATCTCGGCATGTACGGCATCAAGGATTTTACCGCGGTAATCAATCCGCCGCACGCTACCATCCTCGCGGTGGGCACCGGCGAAGAGCGCGCCGTGGTGCGCGACGGCAAGATCGTCGCCGCGCACATCATGAGCGTGACCATGGGCTGCGACCACCGTGCGGTCGACGGCGCGCTCGGCGCGGTGCTAATCAGCGCCTTCAGGGCGCTGATCGAAAATCCGGTGATGATGCTGGTGTAATTATCAGTCTGGATCGAGACCCTTAGCGCGGAACACGTCTTTCGCCGCCGTCAGTCGCAACGAATCGATCAACGCCTTTGCCGCGTCGGCATTCTTGCTACCCTGCATGATCGCGGCAGCGAACATCGTCACCATGTTCAGATCGCCGGGCAAAAAACCGACGATCTCGGCGCCGGCAACATGCAACAATTCCGGCTTCTGTTGTACGGCAAGCTCGGCCTCGCCGGTCATCAGCAGCGCCGCGGAAAAACCGCCGGCCGGCGGATATTTGGTCTTCGGCTGCATGGCCTCCGCGATGCCCATGCGCTCCAGCAGTTTGGCGAAGTAGACGCCGCTCGCTCCGCCGGCCGAAGGCTCGCTATAGGCGATGGATTTGCAGGACAACAGCGTATTTTTGAGCGCCTCCGGCGAGGAGATGTCCGGCTTCGGTGCGCCGGCTTTCACCGCAACGGCGACGCCGGAACTGGCTAAGGTGGCGTCGGAACCCGGCGCGATCTTGCCCTGCTTGCTCAGCTGGTCAATGCCGGCGCGGCTGAGGATCAGCACATCGGCGGTTTCGCCGCCCTCGATCCGCTTGACCAGCATCGGCGCGGTGCCCCAGCTGACCGCGAGCTTATGCCCGCTTGCTTTCTCGAAGTTTTGGAACAGCTCTTCCGCCGCGCTCCGCACCCCGATGGTGCTGTAGACACTCAACTCGACCATGACCCCATCCCGGTTGAAGGCATCCTTCTTGCTTCACTCTATAGCCTATGCGAGGGACGCGGGCGAAATAGACGCGGGAATGGATTGGCGTTGTAAGATATGGACGATCTCATCGCAGGTTATCGCCGCTTTCGCGCCGGCACGTGGCGTGATGAGCGAAGCCGGTTCGAGGAATTGAGCCGCCTCGGGCAAAAGCCGCGTGCGCTGGTTATCGCCTGCTCAGACAGCCGCACCGATCCGCAAATGGTGTTCAATGCCGCGCCGGGCGAACTTTTCGTGGTGCGCAACGTCGCCAATCTGGCACCGCCTTACGGCCCCGACGACCAGCCGCACGGCGTCAGCTCCGCCATCGAATTCGCGGTCCGCGCATTGCGCGTACGCGAGATCGTCGTCATGGGTCATGCCATGTGCGGCGGCATACAGGCCCTGCTTAACGGCGCGCCGGCCGAGGTGTCGGACTTCGTCGGCCAGTGGGTGCGTATCGCCGAACCGGCGCGGGCGCGCGCCATGACTGCGCCGGCGGAGCAGCGACAGGACATTTGCGAGCATGAGTCCGTCCGCCTGTCGCTGGAAAACCTCATGACGTTTCCCTGGATCAAGAGCGCCGTCGAGGCCGGCGAACTGCGGCTGACTGGCTGCTTCTTCGACATCCGGTCTGGTGTGCTGGAGCGCCTCGGCGCGGATGGGATTTTTCACCCGATTCCCGACTAGTCCGACGCGCGTCATGGCCGGACTTGTTCCGGCCATCCACGTCTTTAAATGACTGAGGCTTAAAGACGTCGATGCCCGCGACAAGCGTGGGCAGGGCGGGGTAAGGTACTTGGAATACGCGAGGATTGAATGGCTGACACGGCTTTCGACATCATCATTATCGGTTCGGGACCGGGCGGCTATGTTTGCGCCATCCGCGCCGCCCAGCTGGGTTTCAAAACGGCGATCATCGAACGCGACTATCTCGGCGGCATCTGCCTCAACTGGGGCTGCATTCCGACCAAGGCGCTATTACGCTCGGCCGAGATTTTCCATTACCTGCAACACGCCAAGGACTACGGCCTATCGGCCGGCGACGTGACCTACGATCCGACCGCCGTGGTGAAGCGCTCGCGCGCAGTGTCGAAGCGGCTCAACGACGGCGTCGGCTTCCTGATGCGGAAAAACAAGGTCGCCGTGATCTGGGGCGAGGCGGCGATCGACGCGCCCGGCAAAATCACGGTGAAAGCGTCAAAGAGCGAAGCGCCCAAAGGGACGCTCGGCCCCGGCGCCTATCAAGCCAAGCACATCATTGTCGCCACCGGGGCACGTCCACGGGTGCTGCCCGGGCTCGAGCCGGACAAGAAACTCATTTGGACCTACTTCGAGGCGATGGTGCCCGAGCGCATGCCGAAGTCGCTGCTGGTGATCGGCTCTGGCGCCATCGGTATCGAGTTCGCCTCGTTTTATCGCACCCTCGGCGCCGAGGTGACGGTGGTCGAGGTGCTGCCGCAAATCCTACCCGTCGAGGACGCCGAGATCGCCGCATTTGCCCGGAAGAGTTTCGAGAAGCAAGGCATCAAGATCCTCACCGGCGCCAAGGTGACCAAGCTCGACAAGCAGGCCGACAGCGTTACCGCGACCATCGATGACGGCAACGGTGGCACGCAGACGCTGACCGTGGACCGCGTCATTTCGGCGGTCGGCGTGGTCGGCAATATCGAAAATCTCGGACTGGAAAAACTCGGCGTTAAAACCGAGCGCGGCATGATCGTCATCGACGGCGCCTGCAAAACTAACGTTCCGGGCATTTACGCCATCGGCGATGTGGCCGGCCCGCCGCTCCTCGCTCACAAGGCCGAGCATGAGGGCGTCATCTGTGTCGAAGCGATCAAAGGCCTGCACCCGCATCCGATGAACAAGCTGATGATTCCGGGTTGCACCTATTGCTCGCCGCAGATCGCGTCGGTCGGACTCACCGAGCAGGCCTGCAAGGATAAGAAGCTCGACATTCGCGTCGGCCGCTTCCCCTTTGTCGGCAACGGCAAAGCCATCGCCATGGGCGAGGACCAGGGCATGGTCAAAGTGATCTTCGACAAGAAGACCGGGCAACTCCTCGGCGCGCACATGGTGGGCGCCGAGGTCACCGAGCTCATTCAAGGCTACGTCGTCGCAATGAATCTCGAGACCACGGAAGAAGAACTGATGCAGACCGTCTTCCCGCACCCGACGCTATCGGAGATGATGGGCGAGGCGGTACGCGACGCCTACGGGCGCGTCTTGAACATGTGATTGTCCACGCCTGTGAGATGACCGGATTTGGGTGCATATTACCCGCATGTTCACGCGGAGGCGTAGCCATGCCGGTCTTGCCATTCAGACCTTTTCGCGCGACGACTTTCGCTGTCACAATCTTAAGCGTCTTGTTGCTCGCGGCCTGCTCGAAACAATCACAATCGCTTGCTGACTACATCAGTGCAATCTGCGCAGCGCATTTTCGGGATGCCTCGCGCGCCGAAATGCCGTTCCTGACCGAGAACGTCAGCGCCATGTCGAAGATGATGGTCGACATGGGAATTTATCCGTCGGGCGACGTTGATCGCGATTTTGTTGCGATGATGGTGCCTCATCATCAGGGCGCCATCGAAATGGCCCAAGCCGAGCTGCGTTACGGTCACAACGAACAACTCCGGCGCATGGCGCAGGAAATCATTGTCACGCAGCAGCAGGAAATTGCCGCTATGCGGCTTGCCGTCGGCGAGACCTTGCCGCCCGCCGAGCCAGCCCCCGACGGGCAGACTTCGATCACGGCAAACACCAAATCCGAACTCCAATAATCGCGAAAGGAGCTGTAACATGCGACGCGCGATGTTCGTCAATCCGCTATCGATTGCCGCCGTTTTCGCTTTGCTTTCCTCGGCTTCGGCCGGACAGGCGCCGGGCGCCGCCAGCGATCCCGATATTCCGGTAAGCCACCACGACCGCGTTTACGCGGCGGAGCAGTTTTCCAACACGGTGTCGGTGATCGATCCGGCCGATAACAAGTTGCTCGGCGTCATCAGGCTGGGCGATCCCTCGCCGGCAAATTTCAGTCCGTTGTACAAAGGTCAGCTTTTGGTGCACGGGATGGGCTTCTCGCCCGATCACCATACGATCGCCGTCGTCTCCATCGGTTCGAATTCCGTCAGCTTCATCGACACGGCGACCAACACGGTCAAGCACGTCACCTATGTCGGCCGCTCACCGCATGAGGCGTTTTTCACACCCGATGGCAAAGAGGTGTGGGTCACCGTGCGCGGTGAAAATTACGTCTCGGTGCTGGACAGCTCCACCTATGAGGAAAAGACCAGAATCATAACGCCGAACGGACCGGGCATGACGATTTTTTCTCCGGACAACAAATATGGCTACGTGTGTTCCTCGTTCAATCCGGAAACTGATGTGATTTCGATTGCAGACCACACCATCGTCGGCAAAGTGACGCAAGCGAGTCCGTTCTGCCCCAACATCGCGGCGACGCCGGATGGCACCCAAGTCTGGTTCACCCTGAAAGACACCGGCAAAATACAGGTTTTCGATGCGCATCCACCATTCGCATTGTTGAAGACCCTGGACACCGGACCGATCAGCAATCACGTCAACATCGTGCACAACGCTAACGGCACGTTCGCCTATGTGACGATTGGCGGTCTCAACGAGGTAAAGGTTTTCCGCACTGATAATTTCGAGCAAGTCGCGACCATCCCGGTCGGCAAACTGCCGCATGGCGTGTGGCCGTCGGGCGACGGAACGCGCGTCTATGTCGGTCTCGAGGCCGACGACAAAATGGTCGGGATCGACACGCTCACCAACAAAGTCATCGCTTCGGTTCCGATCGGCCAGGCGCCGCAGGCCGTCGCCTATGTGCCGAATGCCGTACCGGATGGGCCCGGCACGGACAATCTGATGCCGCTCGGTCTTGCGGGCCAAGCCGTGCACATCACCATGGCGGCGCCGGGCGCAAAAACGGATGCGCCGGCGCCGACCAGCGTCGCGCTGTATGACCAGGGATTGGCGCAGGTTCTCGAAGCCGCTGTCAGCGGGCTGCAGCCCAAGCAACCCTATGTTCTGGCCTTGTCGGCTCATCCCGACGGCAGCGGAACGCTCGAAGGCTTGTCCGGCTTCATGACCAATCCGGCCGGCGCGGCAATCGTCAACGCCATTGGCCCGATACGTCAAGTGGTGCGCGGTGAAGGTCAGATGATGCGGCGCTACCTTGTCATCGCGCCCGGGACCGCCGCGGACCACCGCGCGCCGGTCCAGGTCCAGGTGGAATAGGGCACGCAGCACGCCACCGAGCGCCGCCAGCGCCTTCTTTGCACCAAACTATCCGAGCGAAGGAAAAGCCGATAGCGTGTGCACCACAGGGGTGAGGATCAGCGCCATGGCCAAGTACGACAGCATTCTGGGCACCATCGGTCATACGCCGGTGGTGAAAATCAACAAGCTGGCGCCAAAAGGCGTCAATCTCTACGTCAAGATCGAAGCCTTCAATCCGCTCGGCTCGGTGAAGGATCGCCTCGCGCTCGGGGTCATAGAAGCGGGCGAAAAATCGGGTGAGCTCAAGCCCGGCCAGACCGTGATCGAGGCGACCTCCGGCAACACCGGCATCGGCCTGGCGATGGTTTGCGCGGCGAAGGGTTATCCGCTTGTTGTCACCATGGCGGAAAGTTTTTCGGTCGAACGCCGCAAGCTGATGCGCTTTCTCGGCGCCAAGGTGGTGTTGACCCCCGGCGCCGAGCGCGCCTTCGGCATGGTGAGCAAGGCGCAGGAACTGGCGAAGGCCAAGGGTTGGTTCATGACGCGCCAGTTCGAGAACGAGGCCAATCCCGATATCCATGCGCGCACCACAGCGCGCGAGATCATCGCCGATTTTGCCGGCGAACGGCTCGATTACTGGGTGACCGGGTTCGGCACCGGCGGAACCTTGACCGGCGTGTCGCGCGTGCTGCGCAAGGAGCGTCCCGAGACCAAGATCATCGTTTGCGAGCCGGCCGATGCGCCGATGCTCACATCCGGAGAGAAACAGGAGCGCAATGCCGACGGCTCGCCGGCCAAGCCACATCCCGCATTCAAGCCGCATCCGATGCAGGGTTGGAGCCCCGATTTCATTCCGCTCATCACAGGCGAAGCGGTGGACATGAAAGCGATCGACCGCATCCTCACCATCGCCGGTCCCGACGCCATGAAATGCTCGAAGGCGCTGGCGCAGCAGGAGGGAATTTTTGTCGGCATCACCGCCGGCGCGACTTTCGCCGGCGCTCTGGAGGTGTGCAAGCAGGCGGCGCCGGGCGCGACAGTGCTGTGCATGTTGCCGGACACCGGCGAGCGCTATCTGTCGACGCCGTTGTTTGGCGATATTGGCGCCGACATGAATGAGGAGGAGCTGGCGATCTCCAATTTAACGCCGAACCACCGCTTGCCGCCAAAAACGGCTTGAGCGATGCGACACTGTTCCCCGACGGAATCGGGGACGCCACGTCAGGTTGATGTGACAAGCCCGGCCATCGGCTTCACGCTGTCGCTGCCGGGAAACACATTTTGCGCCAGCGTGCGGTCGTCGGCACGCAGATGGTCCTTGAGCACGCCTTTGAGCACCGCGCGCAGATCGGTGGTCGGCGCGAGATCGCGGTTTTGATAGAGCGCGGCGGGCTTCAGACCCGGCCAATCGGCGATCACACGGCCGCCCTTAAGCGCGCCGCCAATCAGGAGCGCCACCGTCGCAGTGCCATGATCTGTGCCGTCGGTGCCATTGATGTGGGCGGTGCGGCCGAACTCGGTGGCCAGCGCAACGACAGTCTCGCGCCACGCCGGTCCCATATTGGTCTTGATCGCAGCCAGCGCGTCGTCGAGCGAACCGAGAAGCTGGGACAAGCGCCCCTGAGCGATGCCTTCGTTGAAATGGGTGTCCCAGCCATCGAGCGCCAGCGCGCCGACGCGCGGCCCGTCCGGTTGCGCTAGAAATTTCGCAGCGTTGCCGGCGGCATCGGAGAAGTAGGCGCGCACCTGCGCCGGCCCGGGGCCACCGGACTTTTGCGCCATGCCCATGTCGCCCGACTGCTCGATGGCAGTCAATTTCGAATTGTCCTCAAGCACGCTTGCAAGTTTCGGGTCCGAGTGCCGATAAAGATCGAGCAGACGCGCCATAGTGTCATCGCTCGCAGGCATGATGTGCTGCGGCGACCACGACAGAACCGGCGCCGGGCCGCGAGCGATAAGCGGTGTCACCGGACCTACTGCAAACACGCGGCCGCCCTTTGCATCGACGCGGCCACCGGCCTGAAGAGCCGAAAGCGCGCGATTGAGCCAGCCGGTATCGCTCGGTCCGGCTTTGGCCAATCCGCTTTCCAACAGATCCTGGCCGTCGAAATGCGAGCGCTCGCGATAAGGGGTGGCGCAGGCATGAACGACGATCGCCTCGCCGCCTTGGAACATGCGGTGCAGATTGGGCATCGCCGGATTGAGCGCGAAGAAATCGTCGAGTTTCAGCGCCGGCGTCTTGCCGCCGAGCGTGAGCGCCTCCTCGCCGCGCAAGCCCACCCAGTCCGGATCGCCGACCGGGGCGACGGTCGCGAGCCCGTCGAGCGCGCCGCGCAAGATGACGGCGAGGAAACGGGGATCGCGGCCTTCGGCATATGCGAGCCTCGGCATATGCGCCCAGGCGAACAGCGTGCCGGAAGTGAGCAGCAGTTCACGGCGCGATGGGGCATGCAGTCTCATTTCTTCATCTCCACAACATTATCAGCCTCGCAGGAATTCCGGCGTCATGAAAAGGAGCGCCAAAGCCTGCCTGCGGGTTTCGGCGCGCGCGACGGTCCCACGCGTCTCAGGCGACGCGAGCGGGCCGAGACTGCTTTCGAGCAGCGCGGGCGGATCCGCCGCAGGCACGCGTCCGGCGAAGGCGTTGGCGATATCAAGGCGGTGGGGCACGCCGTCGATCCAGGCCGCTTCAGTATCGGAAAAACCGTTAGGCGCCAGTGGCCGCCACAACGGCTCGCCGAGCGTGGCTTGGGCGTTCATCACCATGCCGATCGGAGCCGTCGACTGCACGCCGGAGAGACGGAGCACGGCCGCGACCCACTGCGCGGGAGCCTTGAGTTTTTGCCGCTGCGGCGACCAGGATTCGTCAGCCGCAATCAGGGTTTTGGCGACTTCTTTCAAGTTGCCGTCGCTGTCCTTGAAGGATTTTGCAAGCTTGGCGACCAAAGACGGCGGCGGCTCGTCGGCGATGAAATGCGCCGCGAGCTGCTGCGCGATGTGCGCCGCCGTGGCTGGATGCCGCGCAAGGTCGGTGAGCACGGCGCGGCCCTGATCCATACCGGCTTGCGGATAGCTTTTGCCGAGCACGGTCTGCGCGCCAGGCTCATGGAGCAACCGGTTGAAAATGAACTCGCCGCCATGGCTCGGCTCGCCCGGCTGGATCCAGGTCCATCCGGTAAGCACCTTGGCGAAGCTCGTTACATCGGCCTGGGTATAGCCTGAGCGGACGCCAAGCGTATGCAGCTCAAGTGTCTCGCGCGCGAGGTTTTCATTCAGCCCCTTGTCGCGGTTGATGCCGGCGATCGAATTCGGCCCCATCAATTCGACATTGTCGAGATAGAACAGCATCGCCGGATGGCTTTCGACCGCTTGCAGCAGGTCGGCGAAGCGGCCGAGAACGTGGGGACGGATCGCCTCCCGCTCATAGGGACCGGCCATGCCGACAATCTTGTCCGCGGAAATGCAGAAATGGTTCGACCAGAACCACACCAGCCGTTCGACAAAGCCGATCTCGGCATTGGCGGCGGCGTCGAAGCGGGCTTTCGCTTCGTTCAACAGAAGCTGTTGCGGCAGCGGCGGCCGTGTTGGCTTTTGCGGCGGCGCAACTGCGCTGCCGGCATCGGACATGCTCGGTGGTGCGTCGCCCGCTGCCGCCTCATTTTGCGCGCGCCGGGCGAGTATCTGCTGGGCGCGCTGCTCGGCTTGAAAATCGGATACCGCGCGCGCCGCCTCGGCGCTCGACGGCAGATCGACTTTCAGTTCGCCGGCGGCGGGTCTGTCGAGATCGGCCTGCAACGCGCCGCGCGGATCCGCGGCGATGGTATTAATCTGATCGCCCACCGGCCCGAAGCCGAATCGGTGCAAAGCGAGCGCCGCCGCCTCTTTGCCCGAAACCACTTCGCCACCGGTCATGAAATCCTCACGCGACGCGGCGCGTCGCTACATGATCAGCATGCGTTTTATTGTGGCAAAAGTTACGGTGCGAAGCGGCGAAAACGCAGTTGAACCCTAACCAATCGTTCATGCAGGACTTCAATGGCACGTCGGTCGCAAGGAATGGAACCGGAACTTGCGGCGCGGCACCCGGAGCCGTAAGTATTTGCAGCGGGGCAAATTCCCGCGCGAGTCTCCATATAAAGCCCATGGCCGTCCTAATCGACACCTTGATTGACGCTGCCGGCCGGCCCCGTCACCCGGAAAAGGCGCATCGGCCGGATCAGCCGGCCCTGCGCAAACCGGAGTGGATTCGCGTCAAGGCGCCGGTTTCGGCGGGCTATCTCGATACCCAGCGCATCGTCCGCGCCAATGGCCTGCATACCGTTTGCGAGGAAGCCGGCTGCCCCAATATCGGCGAGTGCTGGGAGCAAAAGCACGCCACTTTCATGATCATGGGCGACACCTGTACGCGGGCCTGCGCCTTCTGCAACGTCAAGACCGGGCTGCCCGGCGCGCTGGATCCAGCCGAGCCGGAACACGTCGCCGAAGCGACCCGCAAGCTCGGACTTGCACATGTCGTCGTCACCTCGGTCGACCGCGACGATCTCGATGACGGCGGGGCCGGCCATTTCGCCGCCGTTATCGCTGCAATCCGTGCGCACTGTCCGGCCACCACCATCGAAGTACTAACGCCCGACTTTTTGCGAAAGGACGGAGCGGCGGAGACCGTCGTTGCGGCGCGCCCCGACGTCTTCAACCACAATCTGGAAACCGTGCCGTCCAAATATCTGGCAGTGCGGCCAGGCGCGCGCTACTTCGCCTCGATCCGGCTTCTGCAACGCGTCAAAGAGACCGACCCGCAAATGTTCACCAAATCCGGGATCATGGTCGGGCTCGGTGAAGAGCGAAATGAAATATTGCAGGTCATGGACGATTTACGCGCCGCCGAGGTCGACTTTCTGACCATCGGTCAATATTTGCAGCCGTCGCGCAAGCATCATCCCGTCGTGCGTTTCGTACCGCCCGACGAATTCAAGGCGCTCGAAACGATCGCCTACGCCAAAGGCTTCTCGATGGTCGCGGCCAGTCCCCTAACTCGCTCGTCGCATCACGCCGGCGAGGATTTTGCACGACTAAAGGCGCTGCGGACGGCGCGATGAATTGATGCCCCAATTTTCGACCAAGCGGCGGGTGCGACACTCCGCAGCCGACATGTTCGATCTCGTCGCCGACGTCGAGCATTACCCCGAATTCGTGCCGCTGTGCCGATCGCTGCA
This sequence comes from uncultured Alphaproteobacteria bacterium, assembly GCA_963784325.1. Taxonomy (GTDB): domain Bacteria; phylum Pseudomonadota; class Alphaproteobacteria; order Rhizobiales; family Xanthobacteraceae; genus BOG-931. The sequence continues at coordinate 24,543 of CAWARC010000024.1, forward strand.
CGTGCGCCAGCGCACCGCCGATGGCGAGGGCAGGGAGGTGATCGTCGCCGACATGACGGTCGCCTACAAGCTCATCCACGAGACCTTCACCAGCCGGGTGACGCTCGATCGCAAGAAGCTCGAGATCCTCGTCGAGTACCTCGAAGGCCCCTTTCGCAAAATGAACAATCGCTGGCGCTTTCAGCCGGCGGAGGCGGCCGGCTGCGACGTCGAATTTTTCATTATCTACGAATTTCGCAGCCGCACGCTTGGGGTTCTCATGGGAGCCATGTTCGAGACCGCCTTTCGCCGCTTCTCCGCAGCCTTCGAACGGCGCGCCGATCACGTTTATGGCGCACACCCGGCTTAGCGCGCTAGTCGAGCGACGCTCCCGTTTCAATCCGGTACGTTTTCGGCAAGCATTTCGAGAAGCGCCAGCGCCTCGGCAACCGAGCGCAGCCGCACGCGGCTGCGGCCGATCTTGCCAAATCTGCGGCGTCGGGCAAGGTGACGGCCTTCGCGGCCCGCGGCCGCAAAGTAGACCAGCCCGACAGGCTTTCGCGCCGAACCGCCGCCGGGACCCGCGATGCCAGTGACGGCCACCGCAAGGTCTGCCTGTGAATTTTCCAGGGCGCCCTTAGCCATCGCCGCTGCTGTCTCACGACTGACGGCGCCATAACGCGTCAGCGTCGCCGCCGGCACGCCGAGCAGTTCCTGCTTGGCTTCATTCGAGTAAGTGACAAAGCCACATTCGACCACGTCGGAGGAACCGGCAATCTCTGTTAAAGCCGCGGCAACGAGGCCGCCGGTGCAGGATTCCGCGGTGGCGATACGGAGCCCGCGCGCGCGGCATAAATCGAGCACCCGCCGTGCGGTGCGGCGCAGCGCCTCGTCGATCATGCGGCGCTCCACGGCAATCGGATCGTCGCCGTCGCCATCGCAACGATGCCCTCACCGCGTCCGGTAAAGCCAAGCTTTTCGCTGGTCGTCGCTTTGACCCCGACGCGCTCCACTGTAATCCCGGCGATTGCCGCGATGCGTGCGCGCATGGCGTCGCGATGCGGCGAGACGCGCGGCGCCTCGCACACGACCGTCACGTCGAGATGGGCGATGATGCCGCGGCGTGCGCGCACCCGCTCGCAGGCGAAAGCGAGGAAGCGGTCCGACGATGCGCCCTTCCATTGCGGATCGGACGGCGGAAAGTGCGTGCCAATGTCACCATCGGCGAGCGCGCCGAGAATGGCGTCGACCAGCGCATGCAGCGCGACATCGGCGTCCGAATGCCCGGTCACGCCGCGCGAATGCGGAATTCGCACTCCGCCAAGCATGACATGATCGCCGTCAACGAATGCATGCACATCGAAGCCGTTGCCGGTGCGCACATCGGCAAGCCCGGCCAGATGCAAAATTTCGGCGCGGGCGAAATCGTCGTTGGTCGTTACTTTCACGTTGCCGGCTTCGCCTTCGAACACGATGACGCGGTGGCCGGCCCATTCGGCGAGCGCGGCATCGTCCGTAAAGTTGTCGAGCCCGGCTGCCGCGGCGCGGCGATGCGCATCGAGGATCAGATCGAAAGCGAAGGCCTGCGGCGTTTGCACGATGCGTAACCGGCTACGGTCGATGGTTTCGACAACAGTCGCCTCCTCGTCGATTGCCTTCACCGTATCGGCAACGACAATGCCCGGTACGGCAGCGCCGGCCGACTTGCCCGCAGCAATGGCGCGATCGACCAGAGCGCCGCTGAGAAACGGCCGTGCCGCGTCATGAATCAGAACCAACTCGGGCGCGCGCACGGCTAGGGCCTCAAGCCCGGCTCGCACTGAGGCCTGACGCGTTGCGCCGCCTGGAACCGGCGCCGGCAATTTTTCCAGACCGGCGGTCGCGGCGCGATAAAGCTGCTCGTCGCTCGCATTGATGACCGGTTGCACAATGCCGATCAGCGCGTGATTGAGGAACGCCCGTAGTGTCGGCCGGATCATCGGCTCGCCGGCGATGTTGCGATATTGCTTTGGCACATCGCCGCCGGCGCGTTCGCCGCGCCCGGCCGCAACGACGATGGCAGCTACCGTACCCGTCATGAATTCACAGCTCCCTGCGATGGCTTTAGCGCATGTCTGCGCGATCTGCGAATTGGCTGCTAGTGGCTAGGAAATGGTCGAAAAGCGGCCTGCGCGACGATCCGGTCACAGATTTGCACAGGTTAGTTATATTGCAGTGCAGCACTTGCGCTGCCCGGCATTTTGGCTAAACTCTATGCAACAATTCCATGACGCCTATTTAGTGTGCAGATGGCTTCTTTCTCCCAACTAGCCCGGAAAAGCGCGCGGGAACTCAGAGTCGGTCCGCTCAAGGTACCGAATCCGGTGCTTTTCGCCCCCATGTCCGGGATTACCGACGCGCCGTTTCGGCGTCAGGTCCAGGCGCTGGGTGCTGGCCTTGTCATCTCAGAAATGACCGCTTGTGCGGCACTTGCCGCGGGCAAGCGCAACGCAAGGCGCCGGGTCCAGGGGCAGGGCGGATTGCTCGTCGTGCAACTTGCCGGCTGTGAATCCTACTGGATGGCCGAAGGCGCCCGCATTGCCGAGGGCGCCGGGGCGGCAATCATCGACATCAACATGGGCTGTCCCGCCAAGCATGTCACCAATGGCGAGTCCGGGTCGGCGCTGATGCGCGACCTCGATAACGCGCTGGGACTGATCGAAGCAGTCGTGCAAGCGGTGAAAGTTCCAATCACGCTAAAAATGCGGTTGGGCTGGGATGACGGTTTGCGCAACGCGCCGGAGCTGGCGCGGCGCGCCGAAGCGGCCGGGGTGGTCCTGGTCACCGTGCACGGCCGAACGCGCTGCCAATTCTATAGCGGCCGCGCCGACTGGGCTGCCGTGCGCGCCGTCAAACAGAGCGTGTCAATACCGGTCGTGGTCAACGGCGACATCCGAAGCTTCGGCGATGCCGACGCGGCGCTTGCGGCGTCCGGCGCCGATGCGGTGATGCTCGGCCGTGGCGCGCAGGGCAGGCCCTGGTTTCCGGGCCAGCTCGCGCACTATCTTGCGACCGGTGAATGCAAAGCATCCCCCCCGCTCGATGAGCAATTCGCATTGGTCAGCGAACTCTACGAGGAAATTCTAGCCCATTATGGTGTCGATATCGGCGTGCGCCACGCGCGTAAGCATTTGGGCTGGGCGCTCGACAGCGCCGCGGCGGCCGCAGGTACGCCGCGCCATCTTCTGAAGACCCACCGCAGCATCGTGCTGACCTGCACCGACCCGGTGCTCGCTCGGCGCCGCCTCACCGAAGCGTTCGACGCATTCGGCGGATCGCCAAGGGCATTAAGGAGCGCGGCATGAGCGCGGTCGAGCCGCTGCCGACGACGTCGGCTGCCGATGCGGTGCTCAACGCGCTGCCGCATCCGGTCATCGTCGTGTCGTCAGATGGCAAGGTGATCGACGCCAACGTCGCCGCGGAATCCTTCTTTGAGGTCTCGGCGCCACTGTTGCGGCGGCACCTGCTGCGTGACCTGGTACCGTTCGGCAGCCCGCTGCTCCCGCTGATCGAGCAGGTGCGCAAGCGCGGCGCCGCCGTCAACGAATACAAGGTCGATCTCGGCACACCACGCAATCCCGGCGACCGGCTGGTCGATCTGCACGTCGCCCCGCTGCCGGAGCAGACCGACTACGTCGTCGTGATGCTGCAGGAGCGCACCATTGCCGACAAAATGGATCGCCAGCTCACCCATCGCGGCGCCGCGCGCTCGGTGAGCGCGCTTGCCGCGATGCTCGCCCACGAAATCAAGAATCCGCTGTCCGGCATCCGTGGCGCTGCTCAACTTCTCGAGCAATCGGTAAACGACGACGATCGCGCACTGACCCGGCTGATTTGCGACGAAGCCGACCGCATTGTGAAACTGGTCGATCGCATGGAAGTTTTCACCGACGAGCGTCCGATCGAGCGCGAGCCGATCAACATCCATGTGGTGCTCGAACACGTCAAACGGCTGGCGCAATCCGGCTTTGCCCGGCACATCAAGTTCATCGAGGATTACGATCCATCGCTGCCGCCGGTGCTGGCCAACCGCGATCAGCTGATCCAAGTGTTCTTGAACCTCGTCAAGAACGCAGCCGAATTGATCGGGGAAAACACCTCGGGCGGCGAAATCGCGCTGACTACCGCGTTCCGCCCGGGCGTGCGGCTCTCGCTGCCGGGAGGCAATGCCCGAGTATCGTTGCCACTCGAATTCTGCGTCCGCGACAACGGACCGGGTGTACCCGACGAACTGATGCTGCATTTGTTCGATCCGTTCGTCACCACCAAGCCGAGCGGATCTGGTCTTGGGCTTGCGCTGGTCGCCAAGATTGTCGGCGATCACGGCGGCATCATCGAATGCGAGTTGCAGCCGCGCCGCACGACATTTCGTATCCTTATGCCGAAATATACCGCGCTACAGAGCGGTGGGACCGCCGAGCCGGACGGTGTCCTTCAGCCACAAGGGAATCATTGATGCCTGCGGGAAGCATTCTCGTCGCCGACGACGATGCGGCGATCCGAACGGTGCTTAATCAGGCGCTGTCGCGCGCCGGTTACGAGGTGCGCTCGACCGGTAACGCCGCCACCTTGTGGCGCTGGATCAGCCAGGGTGACGGCGATCTGATCATCACCGATGTGCTGTTGCCCGACGAGAGCGCTTTCGACTTGCTGCCACGTATCAAGAAGGCCCGGCCGGATTTGCCGATCATCGTCATGAGCGCGCAGAACACGTTCATGACGGCCATTCGCGCATCCGAGCGCGGCGCTTACGAGTACCTGCCGAAACCCTTCGATCTCAAGGAGCTGACCGCGATCATCGGGCGCGCGCTGTCGGAGCCGAAGGAGAAACCGCGGCCGCCGGCCAAAGTCGAGGATTTCGAATCTATTCCGCTGGTCGGCCGCTCGCCGGCGATGCAGGAAATTTATCGCGTGCTGGCGCGGCTGATGCAGACCGACCTCACGGTCATGATCTCCGGCGAGTCCGGCACCGGCAAAGAGCTGGTGGCGCGCGCGCTGCATGACTATGGCAAACGCCGTAACGGACCGTTCGTCGCCATCAATATGGCAGCGATCCCGCGCGACCTCATCGAATCCGAATTGTTCGGCCACGAGAAGGGCGCCTTCACCGGCGCCAATACGCGCAGTTCCGGCCGCTTCGAGCAAGCCGAAGGCGGCACGCTGTTCCTCGACGAGATCGGGGACATGCCGATGGAGGCGCAGACCCGGCTTCTGCGCGTGCTGCAGCAAGGCGAATACACCACAGTCGGCGGCCGTACGCCGATCAAGGCTGACGTGCGCATAATCGCGGCAACCAACAAGGATCTGCGTCAGCTCATCCAGCAGGGCCTGTTCCGCGAGGACTTGTTCTTCCGGCTCAATGTCGTGCCGCTGCGGCTACCGCCGCTGCGCGAGCGCACCGAGGACATTCCGGACCTGATCAGGCACTTTTTCACGATGGTGGAGCGCGAAGGATTGCCGCCGAAACAGATCGACCAAGCGGCGGTCGAGCGGCTGAAACGGCACCGCTGGCCGGGCAATGTGCGCGAACTGGAAAATCTGGCGCGCCGGCTCGCCGCGCTTTATCCGCAGGAGACGATCACGGCCGCCGTGGTCGATGCCGAGCTATCGCAACCGATGCTGGCGGCACCCGGCGAGACCCGAAGCGGCGACGAGAACCTCTCCAGCGCGGTCGAGCGCCATCTGACGCGCTATTTTGCCGGATTTGACGACGGTCTGCCGCCGCCGGGCCTTTATCATCGCATCTTGCGGGAGGTTGAGGGCCCACTTTTGTCGGCGGCGCTGACGGCAACTCGCGGCAATCAGATCCGCGCCGCCGATCTGCTCGGCGTCAACCGCAACACGCTGCGGAAGAAGATCCGCGACCTGGACATCCAGGTTTATCGCACCAGCGGCGGCTAAGCGGCGCAAGAACCAGTAAAGCGGCAAAGCGGCCCCGGTCGTTATCGGTGGACGCAGTCCCAAGGCTGTCAAAGACCGCCCAGTAATTGTCGCAATTGAGCAACATTGTTGTATAAAAGCATCACTGGGGGCGGTTGACCGGATTCCATCCGACAATTCCCTTTTTATATCCAGCGGTTGGAAGGCTCCGGGAAGCCAATGACGACTGTCGAACGGGTCGCGCCAATCGAGCCGGTGGCGGCGACCGCCCCGGTTCCCGGGGCTTCGCGCCTGATCGGCGGCATTGCCGTAGGCGCCGCCCTGCTTTCCGCCACGGCGACCTTTCTGGTCATGGCGGGGCTGACGCCGATCGTCCCGGTCGACGCTGTCGTCAAAGGCCTGCTCCTCGGCAATGCCATCACCGGCGTGCTGCTGCTCGTTATCATCGGGCGTGAAGTCTGGGTGGCGGTGCAGGCGCGCTGGCGCGGGCGCGCCGGATCGCGCCTTCACGTTCAAATTGTCAGCCTGTTCGCGGTCATTGCCGCGGTGCCGACCGTGCTGGTTGCTCTGGTAGCGTCGACAACGCTTGACCGCGGGCTCGATCGCTTCTTCTCGACGCGCACCCGCGCCATGATCGAACAGTCGCTAACCGTGGCCAACGCCTACGTGACCGAGCACGCCGCCGACGTGCGTGGCGAGGACATGGCGATGGCATTCGACTTGAGCCGGGCGAAGCCGGTCTTTGACCAGGATCGCGATCAATTTCGCAAATTCCTCGCCGCCCAGACCACCGGCCGCAATCTGTCCGTGGCGCTCATCCTCAAGGCCGACGGTTCGATCGTGGAGCCCACCGGCATTACGATGGACAAGCGGTTCGTGTTACCGTCGGTGCAGTTGCTCAGCCAGACCAGCGCCACGGAACCGCAAGTGGCCTTTATTCCCGAAGGCGACAACGTCGCCTCGGTCGTCAAGCTGAACGGCTACGACGACATGTATCTCTACGTCGCTCGGCTGCTCGATCCGCGTGTCGTGCAGCAATTGCGCAATACCCAGGAGAGCGTCGGCGAATACGCCAATCTCGAAGAGCGGCGGCTCGGCATCCAGATCGCGTTCGCGCTGATGTTCGCGGTGATTGCGCTGATCGTTCTGCTGTCTGCCGCATGGATCGGGCTGGACTTCGCCAACCGGCTGGTCGCGCCGATCCGCCGCCTGATCAGCGCCGCCAACGTGGTCTCCACCGGTAATCTCCACATTCAAGTGCCGGTGCGCCGGTCGGAAGGCGATCTCGCTCAATTGGGCGAGACTTTCAACAAGATGACGCAGGAGCTGCGCACGCAGCATGATGACATCGTTCGCGCCCGCGATCTCATCGATAGCCGGCGGCGATTCACCGAAGCCGTGCTTGCCGGAGCCAGTGCCGGTGTCATCGGCGTCAACGCCGACGGCCGCATTTCCATTCTCAATCGCTCAGCGGAGCGGTTGATCGACCGCATCGAGAGCGACGTCCTCGGTCAGCCGCTCGCGGCGATCGCCCCCGAGCTCGCCGAGATCTTTCAAGCGGCGCAAGTCAGCAATCAACGGCTGTTGCAGCGGCAGATCACGCTCACCCGCGACAGCCAGGAGCGGAACTATTCGGTGCGCGTGACCAGCGAGCAATCGGGCGAATCCGAGCACGGCTATGTCATCACCATCGACGACATCACCGAATTGGTGCTGGCGCAGCGTTCCTCGGCCTGGGCCGACATCGCCCGTCGCATTGCCCACGAGATCAAAAACCCGCTCACGCCCATCCAGCTTTCGGCGGAGCGGCTGCGGCGAAAATACGGCAAGTCGATCACCGAGGATCCGGCTGTGTTCGAGCAGTGCACCGAAACCATCGTGCGTCAGGTCGACGATATCAAGCGCATGGTCGACGAGTTCTCGCGCTTCGCCCGCATGCCCAAGGCCGTGGTCGCCGACGATGACGTCGCCGATACTGTGCGGCAGGTTGTGTTCCTGTTGCGCGTCGCTCATCCCGACATCGATTTCGAAGTCGAGTTGCCCGCCGAGGCCATGACCGCGCGCTTCGATCGGCGACTGATTTCGCAGGCGCTGACCAATATCGTCAAGAACGCCACCGAGGCGATCGGTGCCGTTCCGGCGGCCGAGCTCGCCCGCGGCCGGATCGTTGTCAGCGCGCAACGCGTCGGCAAGGAGATCGTCATCGACGTCGTAGATAACGGCATCGGCCTGCCGAAAGAGAACCGCGCGCGGCTTCTCGAACCTTATGTGACGACCCGCGAGAAGGGCACCGGTCTGGGACTAGCCATCGTCGGCCGCATTCTCGAAGAGCACGGCGGCAAGCTCGAACTGCGCGATGCTGCCGAGAAGGTACCGGGCGCGCGCGGCGCCTGGATGCAATTGCGCTTCAGCGCGGAGCCGGTGGTGGCAGCAAGCGCGAACGGATCGCCGGGCGAACCACGTGCGGCGGCCGAATAACAAACAGGGTAGGGCGGCAAAATATGGCATCCGATATCCTGATCGTGGACGACGAAGCCGATATTCGCGAATTGGTCGCGGGTATCCTGCAGGATGAGGGCCACGGTACCCGCACCGCGCGCGACAGCGACGACGCGCTGGGCGCGGTCGTCGCGCGCCGGCCCAATCTGGTGTTTCTCGACATTTGGCTGCAAGGCAGCCGGCTCGATGGCCTGCAATTGCTCGACAGCCTCAAACAGGAGCATCCCGAGCTGCCGATCGTAATGATTTCCGGTCACGGCAATATCGAGACCGCCGTGTCGGCGATCAAACACGGCGCCTACGATTTTATCGAGAAACCCTTCAAGGCCGACCGGCTCCTTTTGGTCGCCGAGCGGGCCCTGGAAAATTCACGGCTGAAGCGCGAAGTGCGCGAGCTCAAGCAGCTTGCTCCGCTTGCTGCCACTCTGGTCGGCCGCTCGCCCTCGGTTAATCAGTTGCGCCAGACCATCGAGAAAGTCGCGCCGACCAATAGTCGTGTTCTCATCGTCGGACCTTCCGGCAGCGGCAAAGAGCTCGCGGCACGAACCATTCACGGCCTTTCGACGCGGGCGAACGCACCCTTCGTGGTGATCAACGCCGCCGCCATCACGCCCGAGCATATGGAAGTCGAATTGTTCGGCGTCGAGAGCGGCAACGGCACCACCAATCGTAAAGTCGGAGCGCTCGAAGAAGCGCATGGCGGCACCTTGTTCATCGACGAGATCGCCGACATGCCGCGCGAGACGCAGAACAAGATCTTGCGGGTTCTGGTCGATCAAACGTTCCAGCGCGTCGGCGGAAGCACCAAGGTTACGGTCGATGTGCGTATCGTGTCGTCGAGCAGCCACAATATCGAGGCCGATATCGCGGCCGGTAAATTCCGCGAGGACCTCTATCACCGGCTGTCGGTCGTGCCGATCCGCGTGCCCGGGCTTGCCGAGCGGCGCGAGGACATTCCGGAACTGGTCGAATATTTCATGGCGCAGATTTCACAGAATACCGGACTACCCAAGCGCAATGTCGGCCCAGATGCGCTCGCGGTACTTCAGTCGCACGATTGGCCGGGAAACGTGCGGCAGCTGCGCAACAATGTCGAGCGGCTGATGATCCTCGCCGGCGGCGATCCGGCAGCCGTGATTACCGCCTCGATGCTGCCGCAGGACGTCGGCTCGATGATTCCCAACATGCCGAACGGCAATGGTGGCGAGCATCTGATGAGCCTGGCGTTGCGCGAGGCGCGCGAAGTCTTTGAGCGCGAATACCTACTGGCGCAGATCAACCGTTTCGGTAACAACATTTCGCGCACCGCCGAATTCGTTGGCATGGAGCGTTCGGCACTGCACCGCAAGCTCAAGGCGCTGGGGATCGATTGATCGAGAATTCGATAGTCGGTGATCCGCAATCAGACGATAAGCCGAATGCCCGACCTTCCGATGACCGGTAGCTGATCGCCCAAGCTGATCTCCAATGTCCCGCTACGCCTACGTCAATGGTCGTTACCTGCCGTTCCGCGACGCCAAGATCCACGTCGAGGATCGCGGCTATCAATTTGCCGACAGCGTCTATGAGGTCTGCGAGGTGAGGGGCGGTCGCCTCATCGACGAACGCCGCCACATGGCGCGATTGGACCGCTCGCTCGCCGAGCTGCGCATCCCCATGCCGATGTCGCCGCGTGCGCTTGGCGTAATTTTGCGCGAACTGGTGGCGAAAAACCGAATCGGTTACGGCGTCGTCTATCTGCAGATCAGCCGTGGCGTGGCGCGGCGCGATCCCGCTTTTCCCGCGCCGCAAACCGCGCCTACCGTCGTCGCGACGGCTCGGCCGCTCAACATGGCGCGCAACGAGGCGCTCGCGGCAAAGGGTATCGCTGTCGTCAGCATCCCCGACAATCGCTGGGGCCGCGTTGACATCAAGACTGTCGGGCTTTTGCCGAACGTGCTGGCACGGCAGGCCGCGCTCGATGCCGGTGCCCGCGACGCATGGTTCGTCGATAAAGACGGCAAGGTCACCGAGGCCGCCTCCGCCAATGCCTGGATCGCCACCCCAGGCGGGGCGCTGGTTACGCGGCACGCCGATCACGCTATCCTGCGCGGCATCACCCGGACGGTCGCTCTCGACGTCATTAAAGCGCAGGGTCTGACCGTGGAGGAACGGGGCTTCACTTTGGCCGAGGCCTATGGGGCGCGCGAGGCCTTCGAGACCTCGGCGACCCAGATCGTGATGCCGGTGGTGAGCATCGACGGCCACAGGATCGGGGACGGTAAACCCGGGCCGGTCGCAAAGGCGTTGCGGCGCGCGTTTCACCGCTTCGCGGAGGCTGGCTAGACGCGATTGGCTGTTAGGCTACCTTTAGCCTTGTCCCAACTTGGGCTTGCAACGTTCACCGCCGCGCCCTCTAATGGCCAGTTCCTCGGGCGGTTCGGCCGAGTCTGGCGGAAGGGCCGAGGGGCATAAAGTGACGGTAAGAGAAGGCATTAAGAAACGACCCGTGGGGCAGGGGCCCGCGGTACAAAGAACGGAACAACGGCCATGGCAGCCGACCGCGCACAAAACCTACAAGACACCTTCCTCAATCACGTCCGCAAAAACAAAATTCCGCTCACCATCTTTCTGGTGAATGGCGTCAAGCTGCAGGGCGTGGTCACCTGGTTCGATAATTTTTGCGTGCTGTTGCGTCGCGACGGGCATTCGCAGCTCGTCTACAAGCACGCCATCTCGACCATCATGCCGGGGCACCCGGTCCAGCTCTTCGAAGGCGCCGAAGAACCGCCGGCTGGGGACTAGAGTTTATTGGAGCCGCGCCCCCGCGACACGCGTGCCGACCGATTGAGCCGCAAAGGCTCACCGGGCGGCCGCTCGGCGACCGGACGTGCGCTCGTTATCGAGCCAGTGCTGCGGCGCGCCGCCGCTCGCGCGGATAGCGCCGAGCGAACGGCAGAGGCCAAGCTCGACGAAGCTATCGGACTTGCCCGCGCCATCGATCTCGACGTCGAGCAATCCGGCATCGTGCTGCTTCGCGCGCTGCACCCGGCGACTTATCTCAGCAAGGGCAAAGTCGAGGAGATCGCCGGTCTCGTTAAAAGCTTCGAAGCGGGCGTCGTGGTGATGGACTGCGCGCTCACCCCGGTGCAGCAGCGCAACCTCGAAAAGGCCTGGAACGCCAAGGTGCTCGACCGCACCAGCCTCATTCTCGAAATATTCGGCCGGCGCGCGCGCACCCGAGAAGGCGCACTGCAGGTCGAGCATGCGCACCTGACCTATCAGAAAGGCAGGCTGGTGCGGACCTGGACCCATCTCGAGCGCCAGCGGGGCGGCTTCGGCTTCCTCGGCGGGCCCGGCGAGACCCAACTCGAAGCCGATCGTCGCATTATCGAAGAGCGGCTCGCCAAGATCGAAGGCGAGCTCGTCAAGGTCAAGCGCACCCGCGCGTTGCATCGCGAGAGCCGCCGCCGCGTGCCTTATCCGATCGTCGCGCTGGTCGGCTACACCAATGCCGGCAAATCGACACTGTTCAACCGCATGACGCAAGCGAGCGTATTGTCTGCCGACATGCTGTTCGCCACGCTTGATCCGACTCTGCGGGGAGTGGCGCTGCCGCACGGCGCGCGCATCATCCTCTCCGATACCGTCGGCTTCATTTCGGATCTGCCTACCATGCTGGTCGCGGCATTCCGCGCCACGCTCGAGGAGGTGATTGAGGCCGACGTCATCCTGCACGTGCGCGACGCATCGCACGAGGATGCGGAGGCGCAATTGCACGACGTCGAGAAAATCCTGCGCGAGCTTGGCATCGATCCGCATGAGAACGCGGCGCATAAGCGCAGCCTGATCGAGGTCTGGAACAAGATCGACCGGCTCGATGTAGCCGAGCGCATAAGGCTGCAAAACATCGCCGAGCGCCGATCGCCAAGCGAACGGCCGGTCCTGGTATCAGCGAGCACCGGGGAGGGAGTTGCCGCGCTCAGCGCGGCAATCGAGGCGCGGCTTGCCGAGGACCGGGTGCTGATCGAGCTTGCACTCGATGCCGCCGACGGCGCCGGCATGAGTTGGCTGCACCGCCACACCGAGGTGATTGCCAAGACTTTCGACGCCGAAGGCCGCGCCGCCATGACGGTGCGCGTGGCGCCGGACAAAGCGGAAGCGGTGCGGACGAAGTTTGCACAAATCGGACATTAGGTTGCCGCGCAGTGCGGGGGAAATGTATATGATCACGGAGGGCATCGCTGAAGGTTGAGGAGTATCGGAATGACAACCCGACGAAAATTTGTCGCCGGCGCGATCGTGGCGGCAGTCGCCACCAGTTCAAGGCGCAGTCACGCGCAAGCTTCGGTACAGATCCGCATCTCGACTGCCGCCCCGCCGTCCGATTTTCTCACCAAGGCGCTGAACCAGGTCAAAGCCGACGTCGATAAGGCGGCCGTGGGACTCGACGTCAGCGTGCATCCGGCCTCGACGCTGTTCAAGCAGGGCACCGAGGTTCCCGCCATTCAGCGCGGCAATCTCGAAATGAGCACGATGACCACCTTCGAGGTGGCACAGCAGATCCCGCAGCTCGGCTATTTCAACCGCGCCTATCTCTTCGCCGATTACGGCCAGATGCGGCGCGTTATCGACGGACCGATCGGCCACGACTATCGCAAGGCAGTTGCGGACAAAATGGGCATCGAGATCCTGGCGACCCATTACTTGGGCACGCGTCAGGTCGATTTGCGCCAGAAGCGCAGCGTCAAGACGCCGGCTGATCTCGCCGGCGTCAAAATGCGCATGCCGGCGGGCCCGGAATGGCTTCTGCTCGGCGACACGCTCGGCGTCACTCCGGTGCCGCTGGGCATGCCGGAAGTTTATCTGGCCTTGAAGACCGGCACGGTCGACGGCCAGGAGAATCCGTTGTCGATCCTCAATGCGGCGAAATTCTACGAAGTCTCAGAGCAGGTGGTATTGACCGCGCACATGGTGCAGCCGGTCTTTTTCAACATCGGCAAGCCGGTCTGGGACAGGCTCAATGCCGACCAGAAAAAAGTGCTCGGTGACGCCTGTGGCACCGCGGCAAAGGGCGGGGACGATGCGCGGCTTGGCGACGAAAAGGCGATCACATCGGCGCTGCAGGCACGAGGTCTTGCGGTCGACACCATCGATCTGGCTCCGTTTCGCGACAATGCCGATAGCGTCTACGCCAAATCCGATCTCGCCAAGCAATGGGACACTGCGACGATGCAGCGCGCACAAAAGGCCTGATGCGGCATGCCGCTGCCGGACGACGGGCTGGATCGCGCTGAAGCGGGCAAATCTCCGCTCGCCGCGCGGCTTCACCAAATCGCCGACTGGATTGCCGCGGCGATGTTCGCCGCGGTCTTCTTGATCTTCAACTACAAAATCTTCACCCGCTACTTCGAACATAACGAAGCGGTCTGGGCCGACGAAGTCTTGGTGATCCTGTTCATCTGGATCATTTTCTGGGCGCAGGCTTTCGTGTTGCGCGATGGCGACCAGATCACATTCGATCTTATCTATCGACTTCTGCCGGCGCGGGGTCAGCGCATTGCGGCACTGGCGCGCCATGTGCTGGTCGGCGGCGTCTTTTTGTGGGCGCTGCCCGGATCACTCGGATACATCCGGTTTCTTTGGCGCGAGCACACGCCGGTGCTCAATTGGCCGCTCGACTTGGTTTATTCATGCTTCGGGCTGTTTCTCGTTGCCGTCATCGTTCGCTCGCTCCTCAGCGTGAGAAGGTTGCTCGGCTCGCGCTGGTGGAACGAAATCTGAACACAGAGGACGCCCCGTGTCGGAAGGGCTGTGGGTTTTGCTCGGCGTCTTCACGCTGGCGGCGGTGCTCGGTGCGCCCCTTGGCCTCGCCATGCTTACCGCCGGCTATGTCTATCTGATATCGAGTCATCAGGACGTTGGCCTCGTCGTCGATCAGACGATGAACGGCCTCTACAACAGCTATCTGTTGATCGCCGTACCGATGTTCATCTTCGTCGCCAACATCATGAACGCAAGCGGCGTGATCGAGCGGCTGATGGCTTTCGGGGCGGCCATGGTGGGCCATTTCCCCGGCGGCTTGGCGCAGGTCAACGTGGTCACCAATCTGATCTTTTCGGGCATGAGCGGCAGCGCGGTCGCCGATGCGTCTGGCCCCGGTCTGGTACTGGCCCGCATGATGGCGAAGCAGGGCCGTTATCCGCGCGGTTTTGCGGCGGCGACATCGGTCGTCTCGGCGACGCTTGGCCCGCTGATGCCAACCTCTATCCCGATGATCTTCTACGCACTGATCGCCAATGCTTCGGTCGGCGCCATGTTTCTTGGCGGGCTCGTTCCGGCGGGCTTAATGGCGCTGTCGCTGATGATCGTCATCGCCGGCATCGCGCGCCGCCGCGATTTTCCGCGCGAAAAGCGGACCACATGGTCGCAGACGCCGGCGGTGCTCGGCCGCGCGCTGCCGGCGATTGCGCTGCCGGGAATTCTGCTCGGGCTGATTTATTCCGGCATCACCACGCCGACCGAGGCGGCGGCCATCGCCGCGACTTATGCCTTGTTGCTGGCGCTGATCGTCTATCGCACGCTGAGCCTGTCGCAATTACTGGCAGTCATATCCGACACGGTGCGGGCGACGGCGATGATCGCACTCATCATGTCCGGAGCCTTCGTTTTTAATTACGCCGTAGCCAACGAGGGCGTGCCGCAGCTCATTCAAAGCACGCTCCTGCGGTGGAATTCTATCGCCAACGGCGTTTCTGCTCTGCGTCGATCTTTTGATGCTGCTGCTCGCCGTGGTGCTCGACGAAGTGACGATCCTGCTGGTGATCGTGCCGCTACTGGTGCCGATCGCGCAAGGGCTCAACATTAACCTCATTCATTTCGGCATCGTCGTGGTGCTCAACATGATGGTTGGCCTGACTCTGCCGCCGCATGGCCTGTTGCTGTTCGTCATGAGCGGGCTGACGCGCACGCCCCTTGCCGAAATCTTCCGCGAGATGCCGCCCTTTATCATGGCCATGCTGGCGATCGTGATCGCGGTGACGCTCGTCCCCGAGATCGCGCTCTGGCTGCCGCGGGAGGCCGGACTGCTCAATTAGCGTGCCCGACTACTCCAGCGCTTTTGCCGCATTCCACAGTGCATCCATTTCCGCGAGTGTAGCCTCGAGCGGCGTCTTGCCCTGGGCGGCCAGCGCGCGCTCAATGGCCGCGAAGCGGCGCTCGAACTTCCGGTTGGTCTGCCGCAAGATCGCTTCCGGATCGGCCCGCAGATGCCGCGCCAGATTGACCACGGCGAACAGAAGGTCGCCGACCTCGGCCGCGGTGGCCGCGTCGTCACGCTCGGCCCGGTCGAGCTCGGCTTCGATCTCGTCGGCTTCTTCACGGATCTTGCGCAAGACCGCGCGCGGATCGTTCCAATCGAAGCCGACTTTGCTCGCTTTGGCCTGCAATTTCAGCGCACGTGTCAGGGCAGGGAGCGCCACGGGCACGCCGGCGAGGGCGCCTTCATGAGCCGATGCCCCTTTTCGGCCGGCCTTCTCTTGGGCCTCTTGGGCTTTGATGCGTTCCCAAAGGCCTTCGACAGCCTGCGGCGTGTGCTTGTGATCACTTGAGGAGTTTTGGCCAAACACATGCGGATGCCGGCGGATGAGTTTCTCCGTGATGGCCTGCACCACGTCGCCGAAATCGAAGGCGCTCTGCTCCTGGGCCATGCGGGCGTGGAAGGCGACTTGCAAGAGGAGATCACCCAGCTCTTCGCGCAAATCCGCCAAATCGCCGCGCGCGATGGCGTCGGCGACCTCGTAGGCCTCTTCCAGCGTGTAGGGCGCAATGGTCGAGAAAGTTTGCGCCAGATCCCACGGGCAGCCGCTCTCCGGGCTGCGCAGCGCCGCCATAATATCGAGAAGCCGCGCGATATCGCGGGAAGGGGTCATCACATAGTCCCGTTTGGGTCTCGCCCTTAGGGCGCGGACCCTAACAGATCGGATTAATAGCCGCGACCGACGCCGGTCGCAGCCGAAGAACAGCCGGAGCGGGGTTGCAAACCGACGTCGGCCCGACGACCTTGGTTCCGTACTCCGATCCGGCGATGATGAGGTCTGCTGATGCCAATTTCAGCCTATGTCCAGAGTGCGGTTTTCTTCGTTCTGGCGGCAGCGGCCTTGTTCGCTTCGGCCGGCACCCTCGGGATTGCAGTCTTTTGGATTTACCTCGCCATTTTAGCGGCTATCTTCGTTGCCTCGTTCCTGTGGCTCGACCCCGATCTCGCGCGCGAGCGGATGCGGCCGGGCGGCAAGAAGCCACCACTGGCGCTGCGCCTGTTTTCCGGCGTCATGGTGCTGCATTGGATCATCGCCGGGCTCGACCGCGGCCGCTTTCATTGGAGCGATACGGTGCCGCTATGGCTCCAAGGTCTCGGTCTGCTTGCTCTCGCCGGCAGCTACGCGTTCTGCATTTGGGCGATGCACGTGAACCGGTTCTTTTCGTCCGTGGTGCGCATTCAATCCGACCGCGGTCAGCACGTCGTGACGAGCGGCCCTTATGCGGTGATCCGCCATCCAGGTTACCTTGCAGGCATCGTCGTCGTGCTGGCCAGCGGTGTCGCACTGGGGTCCTGGATCGCGACCGCGTTCCTTGCAATCCTCACGCTACCGTTTCTGCTGTACCGAGCCATTACCGAGGACCGTATCCTTCAAGCCGAGCTTCCAGGCTATCGGGACTATGCCCAACGCGTGCGCTGGCGGCTCATTCCGGGCCTTTGGTGAGAGGGGGTAGAGATTTAGCTCAAACTTTAAATACGTCGCGCCAAGTTCAGTGATTCGCATAAGACATATTATGGAATATACACCAATTTACCTGGATTTATAGGCTTTCTGAGATCGAAAATGTCATCCCATCGAATGCCGGCACCACATGCACCGGCAGTTTGCCGCGCAAAACCTCATAATCGAGATCGGCGTGCAGATTGGTCAGAATGGCGCGGCGCGGCTTGAGCCGCTCGATCCACGTCAGCGCGTCGTCCAGCGAGAAATGGCTCGGATGCGGCCGGTAGCGCAGTGCATCGACAATCCAGACATCGAGGTCCGCCAAGGCGGCAACGCTTTCCGGCGGCAGGCCGCTCAGATCCGCCGAATAGGCAAGCTTGCCGAAGCGGAAGCCAAGCGAGTCAATGTCGCCGTGCTCCTGACGGAACGGCAGCGCGACGACAGGGCCACCCTGCCCCTCGATAGTCACCGGCGTGCCGGCCGTGAGGCGGCGCTCGGTCACGATCGGCGGATAATCGCTGCCGGGCGGCGATTTGAAGCAATAGCCGAATTTGACATGCAGTGACGCCGCGGTCGGCTCATCGAGATAAACATCGACGCGACGCCGCTGCTTGAGAAAGAATGCGCGCAGGTCGTCGATGCCGTGGGTGTGGTCGGCATGCTCATGGGTGTAGAGCACGCCATCGAGCCAATCGACGTCCGCATCGAGCATCTGCTCGCGCAGATCCGGAGGGGTGTCGACGACGACGCGGGTCGCACTGCCGTTCGCGCCGGAGCGCTCGACCAGGAGTGACGTGCGGCGGCGGCGGTTTTTCGGATTCTCCGGATCGCAATCGCCCCAGCCCAAAGCCGGCCGCGGTACACCGCCGGAAGACCCGCAGCCGAGAATGGTGAATTTCAGCGTCATGGACGACGATCGCTTCAGGATTATGCGGCCGAAGATTTTGTTTGCGCAGACTGCATAAATTTGTCTGCGTCGGCGGGCGCGGCACTTTGCTGAACAAGCGGAAGAAGTTTGCGGTGGTTTGCCGGGCAATCTCGTCGAACGAAACGCCGCGCGTTTCGGCCAGGACATTTGCGGTCTCGACCACAAAAGCCGGCTCATTGCGCTTGCCGCGAAATTTTCCCGGCGCCAGGTAAGGCGCATCGGTCTCGACCAGGATCCGGTCGGCCGGCAATTCCGCGGCGATCGCGCGCAACGCCGCGGAATTCTTGAAAGTCAAAATGCCGGTGAAAGAGACAAAATGCCCGAGCGCGACCGCGCGGCGAGCCAGATCGCGCCCGCCGGTGAAACAATGCAGCACGGCGGGGAAGGCGCCCTTCCCGCTCTCTTCTTCGAGAATCCGCGCGGTATCGTCGTCGGCCTCGCGCGAATGGATGACCAGCGGCAGTCCGGTCTCGCGCGCGGCGGCGATATGGCTGCGAAAGCCGCGCTCCTGCGCCTCGCGCGGCGAGTTGTCGTAGTGGTAATCGAGGCCGGCTTCGCCGATCGCCACGACTTTGGGATGCCGCGTGGCCGCGACCAGATCGGCCGCGGTCACGTCGAGCTCTTCATGGGCGTAATGCGGATGCGTGCCGACCGAGCAGAACACGTCGGGAAAGCGCTCGGCGATGGCGAGCAGCTCCGGCTGGCGCTTCACGCGCGTGGAAATCGTGACCATGCGCTCGATCCCGGCGGCGCGGGCGCGCGCGACCACGGCATCAAGCTCCGTGGCAAAATCGGGAAAATCGAGATGGCAGTGGCTGTCGATAAGCATGTCGTAGTTTCTATTGCGCCGCCTGCTTTTCAGGCTCGATATAACGCGGAAAGATCGCAGCCGGCGGCGGCAGTTTGATGCCGGCAGCGATGCGATGCTTGCCGCCGAGAAACACGAACGTCCGCTCGTCCTCCGGGACGGCCAACAGATCGAGCAGCTTTGCGGCTGAACCCGGCATAAATGGCAACGCCAAAATCGCAATCTGGCGCAAAACTTCCGCGGTCACGTAGAGCACGGTACCCTGCCGCGGCGGATCGGTCTTGGCCAGCGCCCAGGGCGCTTCGCCGGCGAAATAGCGGTTGGCGTCGGCCACGACGGCCCAGACCGCATTGAGCACCTGATGCAGTTGCTGCGTCGCCATCGCCTCGCGCGCTTTGCCGATCAGCGCGTCGGCGGCGGCCAAAATCGCCTGGTCGTTGGCGCTCAACGCGCCCGGCTGCGGCAGCACGCCGCCGAGATCGCGCGCCACCATCGTCAGCGAGCGCTGCGCCAGATTGCCGAGATCGTTGGCGAGATCGGCATTGATGCGGTTGACGATGGCCTCGTGGCTGTAATTGCCGTCCTGGCCGAACGGCACTTCGCGCAACAGAAAATAGCGCAGCGGATCGACGCCATAGGCATCGGCCAGCGCAAACGGATCGATCACATTGCCGACCGATTTCGACATTTTCTCGCCGCGGTTGAACAGAAAACCGTGCGAGAAAACCCGCCGCGGCACCGCGATCCCGGCCGACATCAGAAACGCCGGCCAATACACGGCGTGAAAGCGCACGATGTCCTTGCCGATCACATGCAGATCGGCCGGCCAGTATTTCTTGAATTTTTCGCTGTCGGTGTCGGGAAAGCCGACCGCGGTGATGTAATTGGTCAGCGCGTCGACCCACACATACATGATGTGCTTGTCGTTGCCCGGCACCTTGATGCCCCAGTCGAACGTGGTGCGCGACAGCGACAGATCCTGCAGGCCGCCGCGGACGAAGCTTGCGACCTCGTTCATGCGCTCTTTCGGCAGCACGAAGTCGGGTATCTCCCTGTAGAGCTTGAGCAGCGGTTCGGCGTATTTGGACAGCCTGAAAAAGTAGCTTTCCTCCTCGACCCATTCGACCGGCGTGCCATGCGGGCCGAGCGCGCTGGCCCTTGTCGTCAAGCCGCGTTTCGCTCTCGTCGTAATAGGCCTCGTCGCGCACCGAATACCAGCCGGAATATTTGTCGAGATAGATGTCGCCGTTCGCTTCCATGCGCTGCCAGATCGCGACGGAGGACGCATGGTGACGGGCTTCGGTGGTGCGGATGAAATCGTCGTTCGAGCATTCGAACTTTTTCACCATGGCCTGGAAGCGCGGTACGTTGCGCTCGACCAGTTGCCGCGGCGTCAGGTTCTCCTTGGCCGCCGTCTGCAGCATCTTGATGCCGTGCTCGTCGGTGCCGGTGAGGAAGAACACGTCGCGGCCGTCGAGCCGGTGAAAGCGAGCGATGGCATCGGTAGCGATCGCTTCATAGGCGTGGCCGATATGCGGCGCGCCGTTCGGGTAGGCGATCGCGGTGGTGATGTAATAGGGCTTGCCGGGCAAGTTCTGTTTTTCGGACATGGGGGTTGGTATCAACCGCGCGTGGCCTCGGCAAGCAAGCCGAAAACGCTGAAAACCAGCGGCTTTCGCTCTAAATTGTAGACTTCGGCGTCGCGCGCAGCGCGATTGATGCTCTCGGAAGCGCCGGCCAGACGGTGGGCCCGATCGAGCGCATTCTGCTCGCGGATCAGCCGCTGCGACAGCCACGCATTGACGGTATCGACGAAGGCGGCGAGCGGCTCCGGGTCGGTTCCGGCCAGGGCTTCGCCGAGCGCGTGCAGCGCCTTGGCGTCAAGCGCCGGGAGCCGGTCAAGAAGACCGAGGGCCTGCTGGCGCAATGCCAAAGCGCCTTCGTCAAGCAAAGCCAGTGCTCGCGCCACCGAGCCGTCCGCAGCCGCGGCCGCAGCGGCAATGTCGGGATCGTCCGCCGCTTCCCCAGTTGCCGCCGCAAGCGCCGCAGCGACATCGGACTCGCCAAGCATCCGCAGCGTGAGGATGCGGCAGCGTGAGCGCAGCGTCGCCGGCACCCGCGCGGCGGAATGACTGACCAGAAGCAACAGCGCCCGCTCCGGCGGTTCCTCCAGGACTTTCAGCAGCGCATTGGCGCCGGAACGGTTCAATTCATCGACCGCGTCGACAATAGCGATGCGCCAGCCGCCCTCGCCCGCCGTCGAGCCGAAAAACGTCACCGTCTTGCGGATATCTTCGACCGCGATCTGCTTGTGCAACACGCCTTTATCGTTAAGCGTGCGCTCGATAATGAGGAGGTCGGGTTGGGCCTGGGCGGCAATCCTGCGCGCCACGGGATGTTTGGCATCGAGGAAAAGCGACGTCGCCGCTGCAACCTCGGGCGCCGCCGGATCTGGATGCGCCAACACGAAGCGCGCCATGCGGTAAGCCAGCGTCGCCTTGCCGACGCCCTGCGGTCCGGCGATCAGAAACGCATGCGGCACGCGGCCGGAACGATAAGCGGCGAGCAAGCCAGCCTCGGCGTGCTCCTGGCCAAACAGCACGGTGGTCGCCCGCGGCGGCGGCGTTTCGTCGATCTCGTCTTCGTCGGTCGCGCGCGGGCTCACGATGCGCCGACCTCGCTGCGGCGGCGTTCGCCGTGGACCGGGAAGGTCATGGGATTGAGCCGGGCGCCGACCGCGTTCCAGATTTTCCGCGCCACCACCTCTTTTGGTTCGCCGGCATCGATGACGACGCAACGACCCGGTTCGGCGGCAGCGATGGCGAGATAGGCCTGACGCAGCTTTTGATGAAATTCCACGTTTTCCGCCTCGAAGCGATCCGGCTTGGCTTCGCCGCGGCGCAGTTTTACGCGTTCCAGCCCGAGTTCCACCGGCACGTCGAGGACCACAGTAAGGTCGGGTGCGAGATCGCCGACCGACACGCGCTCCAGCCCTTTGATCAATCGCTGATCGACCTGGCCGAGGATGCCTTGATAAACACGCGTGGAATCGGTGAAGCGGTCGCAGATAACCCACTTGCCCTTATTGAGCGCGGGCAAGATGGTGCATCGGACATGATCGTCGCGCGCGGCCGCGAACAGCATCGCCTCGACGTCCGGACCGAACGGCTTTGCCGCGCCCGATAACAGCACGTGGCGGATGATTTCGGCGCCCGGCGAGCCGCCCGGCTCGCGGGTCAATTGGACGAAAAGTCCGAGCGCCTCCAGGCGCAGGGCCAGCATCGCGGCCTGTGTCGACTTGCCGGTGCCCTCGCCACCCTCGAACGTGATGAACTTGCCTAGCATCGCCAAACCAAAGTCCATAAATACATCATATATCAACTAGTTATGCTAGATTCTGAAACTACGACATCAGAAAACTGCCCGCTCCGTGACCGATATATAATGACCTTAAAGAGGCCGCGCACGCGTTACGCTCAAAGCTTGGCCACGCCCGCGCGAAGGAGGCCGATGATCAGTTCGGTGGCGCCGTCCATGGCGCGCTGGGTCATGCTGCCTTTGCCGACATCGTCAGCCGCCTGCAGTGGCACATCGAGCGCAAGGTCGTCGCCGCGCCACACTTTCAGCTCGGCAATGGTCTGGCCTTTGACGATCGGCGCCGGTACCGGACCCGTATACACGATGCGGGCATTGAGCCGCTCGCTGTTGTCGCGCGGTATCATCACTTTGACCAGGCCGGGACCGACCAAAGGCACGTAGCCGCGCTCGCCGCCGAACACTTTAGCCTCGCCGACGGTCTGGCCTTCGGCGAACAGAACCCGCGACTTGAAGCCGTGAAAGCCCAAATCGAGCAATTTGTGCGCTTCGTCGGCGCGTTCCTTGTCCGTCTTTGCTCCCGTGACCACGACGATCAGGCGTAGATTGTCCGCGACCGCGGAGCCGACCAGATTGTATCCGGCCTCTTTGGTCTCTCCGGTCTTCAGCCCGTCGGCGCCAATGCCCATGCCCAACAGCGGATTGCGGTTCTCCTGGTGGATATTGTCCCAGGTAAAATCGCGCTGGGCGAACAGGGGGTAGAAATCGGGATAGGTCTGGATGATGTGGCGGGCGAGTTCCGCCATGTCGCGCGCCGTGACGCGCAAATTGGGATCGGACAGGCCAGTGGCGTTGGTGAAGGTCGAATTCTCCAGGCCGATCTCGCGCGCCCGCTTGGTCAGGAGCTGGCCGAACGCAGTCTCATTGCCGGCGAGCGCCTCGGCGACCGCAATGCAGGCATCATTGGCGGAATCGACGATGATGCCTTGGATCAGGTCGGACACTTTAACCTGGCTGTGAATGGCGGCAAACATCGTGGAGCCGTGCGATGGCGCTCCGCCTTTGCGCCATGCGTTCTCGCTGATGGTGTAAGCGTCGTCGAGCTTGACGCGGCCGTGCCTGATCTCGTTGAACAGATATTCCAGCGTCATCAGCTTGGCGAGGCTTGCCGGCTCGACGGGCTGACTGGAGTTTTTCTCGTACAATATGCTGTCGCTCTCGGGATCGAGCAGGATCGCGGCAGGCACGCTGGTTTGAAACCCGCCCTCAGGCTTGGCTGGGGCAGCAGGGGCGGCGCATGCGGGGGCCATGACCAAGCCACCAAGCGCAACCGCGGCCGACGCTGCGGCGACGAGATACCGTAGTCCCCTCCCCGGCGGTAGGGCTCGATATCCTACTCGCAAATCTGCCTCCAATTCGCGCTCGCGACCTGTTGTATCCCGCGCTCAATAGGGTCTGCGCAAGCCCGCGTTGAGGCCCTGTGAAAATGCCGCGGTGCATTTCACCTAAGTCTTCACCTGGAATGGAAGGCAATGGTCAATAAAGCCCGCGACCATTGAGGAATTGGGCGGTACCATCGGCACCGTCGGGTGCATCGGCGGGCGACATTGCGCGGGTCGTGCCGGTCGAGAACGAGGCATCGGAGGCGACAAAGCTGGGCACAGCACTGGCGAGCCGCTCATGCCGGATCGGCGGCGGCTGATCCGGGAATGTCGGCAGCAGTGGCGTTGCCGCGAGCCGCACGTCCCATGGCGCCGGCGCCGGCTCGTTGTCCCGCAGAGTTGACGCCAGCACGCGGTCGTCGGAACCCTCGATCGGCGCGCGTCCGACATATTGGACGCGGACCCAGGCAAGCCCGCGATTGGTGAAGCCAAGCAGATGCGCAGCCCGCATCGAGACGTCGATGATGCGATTGCCGTGATACGGCCCGCGGTCGTTGACCCGCACGATCAACGAATGTCCGTTGCTCAGGTTGGTCACCCGCACATAGCTCGGCAACGGCAACGTCGGATGCGCTGCGGAGATCGAATTGACATCGAAAATTTCGCCATTCGCCGTCTCGCGGCCATAGAAATCGTCGCCATACCAAGATGCCAGCCCCACCGCGTTATAATTGGGGTCGTCGTGGGGGACATAGACGCGGCCGCCGACCATATACGGCGAGCCGACGCGATAGACGCCGCCACCCTTTGGCACCGGCTCCCCCGGCGATACCAGCCGCGCGCTCGGCGAGACGCCGTAGCGGGAGTCGATATTGCCCCTGTTGGCGCAATTGGCGACGAGCAGGCAAAGCACAGCACAGGCGCCAAATTGCGCAAGCCGTCGCAATGCCGAGCTGAGCCGACCCCGCATTATCCCCGTCCCGAACCGAAATATATCGAATTCTAGCGTGGTCAGAATGTGGCGGAATTGGACAACCCGGCTGCGATAGTGAACGGACCCTTGCGGCAGCGGCGAGCCTCTGGCGAAGCGCGCATCCGCCGCACGCCCGGCGGTGGGAAGTTTTTCAAACTTTGCCGAGCCTCACAGGTAGCTTTATTCGCTAGCCCGTTCTAATTCGAAGCCGCTGCGGAAGGGTGGCCGAGTGGTTTAAGGCACCGGTCTTGAAAGTAGACGGGTTTGCTGCGAGCCAATGTTATTTGCTGCCGCGCTGTCCGGCTTTCCAGGGCTTTCTAGCGCCTGCCTGTCCAGCTAATGCTATCCAATCTAGGCAGTGCTTACGAGTTTGGGCACAAACTTGGGCACAACATCAATTGGGCGGCGGCTCATTTTTCCAATATCTGAATAGTGTTTCCGAAGCGTGTTCGCGTGTGCAGAGCTCCCACGTCGGCCAATAGCGTCCTGCCCGACGTGGCCATGACAGAAAGATTAGCTCGATTAAATCCCCGTCGCTCCAATCAGGCGGAATTGCAACCGCAAAGTGCTTCTCTCCCTGGCGGCCGCCATTTTCATAGTCGACTGTGAGGTGAGGACATCCATTTGGATGGTCCTCAACGATTTTAATCGCGGCTACTGTTTCATATTCGCTGCAATAGAGATCAACTCGCTTCAAATTTCGACGGGGCATAATTCGCTCTCCTGTCTCGTTGCTTTTTATTGTTTGACGAGTCGTGGGTTCGGCGCACTGCTCGAACCGGTCGCGTCCACAGAAAAGCCACCCCGTCCACAGCGGCGCGTCATCTGTCCATTTGGCCAGTGAACGGATTGATATCTCCATCCTCGTGGTTCGGCGTGCCCCTCGCGAATTGCTGCCGGCGGCCCTGATCTCGGCGTGGCGGCCGCGGATCGTATTGAGCGCCGTCCACCCCCGGCGACCGGCCGTAGGTTTCGCAGAGATCGAGCAGCTTGCCTTGCCGGCGCATCATAAAGGCGTAGCGCGTTGCCGATAGCAGGTCGTCGCGTAGCCGGACGATCTTGTAATCCTCGTCCCGGTGGTAGCTCAGCAACTCCTCGCCGAGCTCGGTCATGTGGCTGGCGATGTAGAATGCGCCTCGCTTCATGAAGCCGCACATTTCCTCGATGGCCGGCTCGACGTGATAGCCGCCGCCCTTGTTCTCCGCGTGGCTGCCGAGCATTTGCGCCCCGACGCGGCGGTACACGTCGGCCAACGCAACGCCGCTGCCCTTCTCATGCTGAAGCCCGTCGTGGGGCCACGCGATCGGGATGCGCAGCCCGCGACACATGCCGGCAATGCGCTTCACGTGATATAGCGCCTCGCTGCGCTCCATTTTGAAGCCGTCGACGACAAAGAATTCGTCAATCTCCGGCACCCAGGCGCATAGCGCAGCCGCGAACGGATGATCGTAGCCAAAGTCCATTCCGACGATCCATTTGGCCCAGCCCTTTATTTCCTTGTCGGGATCGAAGGCGCGCATAAGAGTTTCGATCGGGAACGGGAACACGCGGGCAATGCCAAGCTGCGGCCGGCCGTGAATGCGGGCCTCGCGTTCGTGCGGAAGGTAGCTTTCCTCAAGCTGTGCCCGCCGCTCAGCACTGATGTGCTTGGCTTCCGCAGCGTCAATCCGAATGTCGATGCGGTCGGCGCTGTACTCATTGAGAAACCGGTACGTGAGCTCGCCCCCGCCCTTCAATGGCGTGTAGGACAGGAACACGATGCCGTCCGTTGCAGTCGTGCGGGCGATCAGTTCGGAATAGATTTCCTCGCTGCAGCGTTCGTCGATCCAGATCCAGTCGACCAATTCGGCCTGCATCTTTTCGCTGCCTTGTTCGAACGACTTAAACGTGGCCGTAGAGATGCCATCGCGGACACCATCCGTCTCGTGTGCGACCGACATCGTGTCAATGCTGCCCGTGCCGCCCGGGACCATGATCGGCCTGCCGGTGAAGGCGGCGAGCGGAATGGTGCCGGTCCCGAACTCGCCTTGCATGGCCGTGAGTTTCTTCTGCGGGCCGTCGCGGACAAGCGTGCGCTCGGGGCCAATAACCCAGCCGCGGGTCGGCTTCGTGAAGCGGCGCCCCGTCCACCATCTCGGATACTGGCCGGTCATGTGGAGTCCGGCCTCGAAGGCGCAGCTATACGATTTGCCGGTCTGATTGCCGCCGCGGATCAGGCGTTGATGATGCTTGGCGCCGGCCGCGAAGAACCGCAGTTGCGCGTCGTACCACTCGGCCTGACCCCAATAGTCTGCGACGTGGAATTTCTTGCGATACTCCGACGAGGTGTAAGCCTGCCGCGCCAGCTTCAAAAGCTTCGCCGGGTCGGGCGTGTCGTTATCGGCCATGATCTGCCTCGGGTTGGTGCTCGATGATCTTCGCGGCATCCGCCCGCCGTGCATTGTCGATCGCTTCCAATGCCTCAAGGCGATCGAGCCCATTGGCGCCGTACAGCTCAAGCAGCTTGTCGCGTGTGGCGCCCAGTTTGCGGGCGGCGCGCATCTCCTCAAGGGCTTCCTGGTCGGGATCGATCGTGCGATGCGTGACGTCGATCGAGTGCTTCGTGGCTACTGGGTCGACGCGATCGAGCAGGCCCATCACCGCTCTTGCATGGTCGCGGTGTTCGGTCACGGATCATGGCGAACAGCGCGGCCACGGCCTCGGGATGGCCGACCCGGATCACCTTGCGGGATTCCTCGGCGATGGCAGCGATCACCCGCTCGTCGCGGCTCATGTGGTGAGCGTCCTTGGAAAGCGTCGCGGCTTTGCTGTTCTTGCCGTACCCGGCCTTGCGATAGGCGCGCGTGAGGGCGGCATAACCGGGCTTCTCAGTGACGAGAAATCGGACGAATGCCCGTTGCCGCTCATTGAGCACCTTCATGGCCGGGCCGAGCTCGCCCTATGTCTCAGGCTTGGTCAGTTCGTTCATGGCCGCGCACTCGCCGCGGCATCGGCCAGCACCTTCCGCACGTAGCTGGACAGCGGCCGGCCGTCCCGTTCGGCGCAGGTCTTAAGCTTGGCTATGAGCGGCGCGGCGATGCGGATAGCCAACCGCTTTTTGAGTTTGGGCTTTGCCATGGTGCTGGTCTATGGGCGTACAATGTTCGACACAACGCACCAGTCAGATCATGACCGAAACCCGCCGCTTCCCGCCGCCCTGGTCGATCGAGGAGACGCCCGCCTGCTTCATCGTCAGGGACGGCACCGGCCAAGCGCTGGCTTATGTCTATTACGAGGAGGAGTCCGGCCGGCGATCGGCGGCTAAGCTGCTCAGCAGGGACGAGGCACGGCGGATTGCGGCAAACATCGCAAAGCTGCCAGAGCTGCTGAAACCGACGTGACCGTAGCGGGGTGCCCATTAACCCCGATCAGTCCTTGCGCTCGTCCTAGGGTTGTCAGAATATCGCATAGGGCGGCGTGGCGGCGTCGTTTGGGGGAGAGATTGCCGTGCTGATTAGAGTTTGTGTGGCGATGGTTGCTGGCCTCGCCCTGTCCGGTTGCGGGATTGCTCAGCAAATCCAAGCCCGCGAACAGGCGCAGAAGCAGGCGGCATTAAACGCGCAACTCCGAGAACAATCCAACGCAGCGGAGGCCGACTGCAATGCGCGAATCCCGCGCGGCAATCCTAAGACGGCAGTCGCGCGAGTGAAATGCCTCAATGATGCATTCGCCATCCGGCTGCCGACCTTCGGCTCGGACAGTGATTTAGGCCAGACCTTTATGGCGTATCGGGCGGCGGTTGCTGAACAGGAGGCGGCAGGCAAAATTACAGACGCGCAAGCTGTTCTGTTGGTTACGCAGGAGGAGTCGCGGGAGATTGACGAAAGTCAGCGTAGGCACAACGCGACGGCGTCTGCTGCAGCACAAGTAATTTCGGCCAATGCACAGCAGCAGGCAGCATCGGCGGCGCAAGCATCGGCGGCGGCATCGATGATAGAGGCCACGCGCCCGCCGCCGCTCCCAGCGCCAGCCATCAATCCTGGTTTCACCTGCACCCACATTCCGGGATCGATCACAACCACTTGCAACTAGCGGGGACCGATGCCCCCACCGCTTCCAGGTAGGAACATGACATACGTTGAACGCATTCCACTTATCGCTGAAATCGAACGCCTTCGAAATTCGAAGGTCATTTGCTATCTCACCAGCATTCAACAAAACGGCGTGGCGCAAATGTCCGACGACGCCATTCGTGAAATCTTTGATCACCTGCTCCTTATGCCCGCCCGTCCCGTTCCGCTACTCGATATATTTCTTTGCAGTAACGGCGGCAGCGGTACGGTACCGTGGCGACTTGTCAGCTTGTTTCGTGAATTTGCAGAAAAAGTAGCAGTGCTGATCCCCTACAAGGCATACAGCGCGGCAACAATGCTCGCACTGGGTGCCGACGAAATTGTAATGGGACCTTTCGGAGAAATGGGACCGATCGATCCAAGCGTCGCCAATGAATTCAATCCCGTGGACCCTAATACAAAACAAAAGATCGCCATTAGCGTGGAGGACGTGGTTGCTTATGTGGGGTTCATCAAAGAAACGGTCGGGATTAGACATGAAGATGAACTTATTAAAGCAGTTGAGGTCCTTGCGCAGAGCGTTCACCCGCTCGCGCTCGGCAATGTCGAGCGTTTTGTTTCTCAGAGCCGATTGATTGCTCGGAAGAATTCTTCTCACTCACATGAAAGGCACGGCGCAGCATGAGTTAGATGAAATAATCGAGACGCTCGCATCCAAGCTGTACTTTCATGGGCATCCAATCAACAGGAAAGAGGCGCGTGAGGAACTCAAATTGAAAGTCTCGGAAAACGTGCCTCCCGAACTGGAATCCGCAATGTGGAAACTGTATCTGGCTTTTAAGTCCGAACTTCAAAACAAAGGAATTTTTGATCCGATGGCCGGGATCTTTTGGGGCCGCGCCTGCGCCGACTGTAGTCGTCGGTCAAATGTCAATAATTGCGCCCGGAACTTACACCACAAGCTCATCAAAACTCGCGGCCGTGGAAAGTTTGCGTCTTTCGAGTATCTACAATATCGAACGCAGATTCGTCGTCGCCAACTTTGGCCAACAGGGTGAGCCTTTGGTTCGGACAGAGACGCTTAGCCAGGGATGGCGCCAGGAACAGGCACCCGCGCAGGCTCCAGCGGCAGCGCCGTAGGGGCAAACTCTGTCGGTCGTTCTGTTGGTGCGACAGGCTTTACTGTCCGAGGCTTGTAAGTACTGTCTCGCCCCACCGGGCGTGAGCGCGAATGGCCGATTTCGGCGCCAAAGCTAAGTACCGCTCCGTACACGCGCGGCCGAACCGCACCCGAGATAGGCGTAAGCACCAATGGATTGGGGGCACCAGTTCCCATTTGCGCGACTCCTTTAGGTACGCAGTATGCAACCAATCCCTAATGAAAGCTTACCATAGGCCCGATTGTCGTCCTCGCCAAGTCGCAAGCTAAGGTAAGGCGCAACACCACGCGGCGCCGTCCCTAGCGCGGGGCAAGCGGCTGCCGGCCCCGCGCCTTACCGTCTCAACGAGGGATCGATTGCGCCTCCAAGGCGGCAATTGTCGCTCCGACCTTTTCAGCCTCCCGCAATAGGCGCGCGTGACGCTCGCGAAGTTGGCTCATTACCATTTCTGCATCGCTCTCATTGCCGCCGCCCTGGTCCCGCACACGCCATGCCGCTTCGACAACCTTAGGATCGCAATCGTGGCGGCTATACCCATTGGGGCTCCAGTGCTGAAGCCGGCATGTCTCTATGCGACCATTACGGCGGTTGTGGCGATAACTGATAGCGGAAATTTTACAGACGGCTTTGCCACGAAACTTAACCTCGTAGAGCTTGCCATCGACCGTGCAACGAATGGCTTCCGTCAGGGGTTTCGCCTGAGACGTTGCGCGAGCCATCGCAATGGGCTCGGCCTTCAGCTTAGCGCCGCTCGACGGCGCCCTACCGAATTGAATGATTTCCGCAGTCATGACTGCACCGCCGGCAGTGACGGGACGGGAAGCATTGCGGCGCCGGGTAATGTCTCAGTTTGAAATTTGGCTGTCTTGACTGTCTGTCGCGGCGCTGTCCAAGCCATGGTATGGTCAGCGGCATAAGCAGGTGTGCCTTGGATTACATAGCTCTTATCACCCGTGGCAGCGACAACGTGGATTCGACCACGATTAGCGCCAATGGCGACGACGAAGCCTTTCCGGCTTCGAAAGCATGGGCGGCAACGCTCGGCCTTGCGCCCGATGATGAGGTGGTACTGCGCATTAAGCTCCCGAACGGCACTTTCAAAGCCTTCCTGCGGGAAGAGTTCTGATGCCCCGAGGCCCTGTGAAAGGCGAGAAGCGCCCCGCCGACGTGATCGGCAATGCGGTCCACGTCATGCGGATTGCGACGGAGGAGCTTGCCGAAATGGTTGACGCCGCAGCACCGAAGTCGGGCAAGCGCGGGCCGTACAAGAAGCAGGCAGCTTAAGCCATGATAATGGCTTGGTTGCGCTACCTGCTTATCGTCGCCTGGATAGGCTGTCTGATCTGGTACATCGACGTGTTGGGCAGTAATCGTCATCCAAGATCCGGAATGGCCCATTATTGCCATTCCGGTCTTTTGTGCTTTGAACCTGCTCTACTTGACATTGTCGTATCCGTCGGCGGCGGCAACGCCGATCCGTATCGTTCGCCTAATCCGGTTTTGGCTTGATGCAAAGGAAGCCGAATACCGAAAGCGCGCCGAAAAGGCTGACAAAAATTCAAACTGAGACATTACCCGGCGCCGGCCAGGATGGCGCGGCGTGATGTCGTGGTCGTCATGGCTTCGTCTCCATTGGTTTGTGGATGATCGCCACACGCCAAGGCGGAAAGCCGCACGGACTCATGCTATTTGTAAAAGTGGTCATCGACGGTCCGCCCGGGCTGTCGGTGGCAAGTGGCCGGCGTCGCTGAACACGGCGCCGACTGCGCCTTAAGTTGCGTCGATCCGGGGACTCACGTCAAGGGACGTTTCGTCCTAATCACAGATGAGTGGTTTAGGGAGAGCAATGAAGAACGCCAGCGACCGATTGCGGGACGACGTCGAGCGCAATAAATCACGTTCAAAATGGGCCGCATGGGTGCTTGTTGCCGGCTTGGTCGTAGAAGTAGTGTTGGCGTTTAATTTCTCAGAAGGTAAGTCACAGTTAGAAAACTGGTCGCCGGTGCTCGCCGATATAATGGTGGCACTGGGCGTGTACGGTGAAATCCATTTCAGTGGCAAAGCTGCAAGGGCGCAGAAGGCATTACTATCCATAAGCGATGCTAAGCTTACTGAAGCATTGGATCGCGCGACCGAAGCCCACGCGGCATACATAAAACTGCGCACCTCTCGGCAATCCATACTCACCACGGAAGTAATGGCCTCCATGGTTGAACAGCTAAAAGCATTCCCTAAAACCAAATTTGACGTCGGAAGCGATGATTTGGACCGGGAGGCATGGGACTTTTTGTGGAGTTTAAAGCCCACACTTTCACGGGCAGGCTGGGTCCACGTCGATTGGGTTGGTGGACAGACATTCAAGAAAAACTGGTACGGCACCATACGCACGTATGGCCGCGCCAACGTCAGCAACGTTTCGCTTGAGGTGCGCCCGGATTTCCGCTCGGCACTTATGCCGGCGGTCGAGGCACTAGCAGCAGCACTGCGGGCGGTGGACATCGACGTGAACACCGCGGACAACAACAACGCCAGCCAAAACGACGAAGCGATCCATGTTCTTGTCGGCCCAAAACGGTAGGATCGCTCGGTCGATCCGCTCGCTTCGCGGCCGCGATCGAGGCACACTGGCAAGCCTTCGACCTAGCACAAGAGGAAACCGCACATGGGCGGCAAGAGCTACCGGCAGAAACACAACCGACTGCAGCGAAGATTGAGGCTCAAAGCTAAGAGGCGAAAGCTGAGAGCCACGACAACCCGGTAAGCCCGGTCCCTCACCGTGGCTTCTTTCGTTTGGTCGGCGTTGGCGCATAATTAATGCCACACGCTGATGGCCGAAACTTCAAAACCATTTAGCGTTGCGGTGAATGAACCGCCGGAGCATCCGGTCGAATTTGCCGTCCAATCCGACACATCGCCACTTGCACCCTTGGTTCCCGCGGTGACGCAGACGCCCCCGATGGATGCGAGCGGGGAAGCGCCCGAAAAGTATTGCCACCAAAAGCATGGGCCTATCGCCGTTAGGCTGACTGCGATGGCAGTGCGAGCAAAATTTGGACGTTTCATGATCCGCGCTCCTGCGCCTAGCTGTTGGAACGAGTCGCAACGCTGGAACGCTCACTGACAGGCGGCTGCATCGGCGTGACGTTGCTCGCACGCGGCTTGCCGTGACGGCTGCCGGCAACGAACGACACGCGGGCGCCACGGGACGGCTCGTCAAAACGTTCGGCGAAGTCGCTTATGTGAAAAAATATATCCGAACCATCATCTGCTCGGATAAAACCCCAGCCGCCGCCTGGCTTATACATCTTGACCGTGCCGGTTTTCGTCGTGGCGTTGTCGTTTGGCATGGTGTCACCCGAAAAGGCCGGCGCCGTAGCCCGACGCAAGAGCGTTACCGGCTGAGCTGCTCAGTGATCGGGCCGCGCTGCTATTGGCGATGGCAAGGAGTCGCTTTCGTCGCTGTTCGACCGTCTCGCCGCCGATATTGCCGGTCAGCGAGGAGCCCGCGAAAAGAGACATGCCGGCCGGCGAGTATCCGCTCATGCTGCACCCCCGACGATCACGATGTTCATCAACGCCATGTCTCGCACTGCTGCCCGATCGCCAGCTAAGAACTTTGCCCGCCACTCCTTGTCGGACAATCGATCGGCCTTCAGTGCTTTCACCGCGTCATGCTCGGCGCGGCTGACCGGCTTGCCTTCGACCACTTGTCGGATCGTTGCGTCCTCCAGGCCGATCTCCCGAAGGTCGGCAACCGACGTCATGACGTTGCGCGTCGAAAGCTCGCCGGGCATGACCGTTTCAAAGAGCGGCGGTTCAATCGTGCCGGTCAGGATCTGATCGAGCTTGTCGCCGCCGCTCTTTTTGGCGACCAGTTCCTGAAACTCCCGAACATGAGGCCCCGAGCCGGTCAGCACTCCTGAGGCCCAATCTGAATTTTTGGCCAAGGTGTCCAGTCTTGCGCTGGCTTCTGCCGGCGTGGCAGGCGTGGCCCCAGGCGTATAGGACTTGGTCATGCGACTTCTCCGCGGCTGTTCGCCTCAAACTTTTCCAAAAACTCGACGTGCTTACTCATCGCGCCGCAGCCGGGAATGAGCGCGTCGAGTTCAGCGTCGTTCGCCGCAGACCTATCGAGCTTCTTTCTCGATTGAAGTTGTACGAGCCGCTGCTTCATTTCCTGCAACTTGTTGCGCGCCAGTGCGGCCGTCGGCGGCCATGCCGCTTCGCTCTCCTCGCGCATGACCAGCTCGGGCAACAATTCGATCTGATCGGCAAGACGGGAACGCTGCAGCTTCTGGCCGGCAAGCTCACGGTCGGCGCGATCGGCCGCTGCCGACGTGGCAGAACCCTCACGGAGAACCTGCCGGCGATGCTCTGCCGCGGCCTCGATTTTAAGATCGACTTGCTTCAATTGGCGCCGCGCCTCGGCGAGGCGTTCGGCGGCAGGCGGTTTCGGTGCAGTCATCGTGGATTCTCCATCGGCGCTTGGAACAGCGCTGCGCGATGCGTCAAAACCCAGCGAAGGCCGAGCCTGACGAGATCGGAAGTGCTCACGCCAACCTCGTCCGCAAGTTCAAGCAGTTCGCGCCGGTTCGCCTCCGGCAAAAGGATTTCCAGGCGAGTGTTGTTGCGCTTCATGCTGGATAGCTTACGTGGATCACCCGGGCTCACAACGCACCAGCGCCGGACCGCGCAGTTTTGGGACGGCGTTCGCTAGGGATTTGGGACAGCGACTTACCAATGAGATCGGTCTGTCCTGGGGTACCCCGGCATGGCACCGGTCTTTTCGGACCGATTGCCAGGACCGAGCTGACAATCTCGGCGCTGATGCCGGCGGAAAACCGGTGGCGATCGGGGATGGTGACGAGCCTCGCGCGCGTCTTACCTGGAAGCTAGTCGAAGTGCCGCGCGCATAGACCCCTTTGGCGCCGATTGTTGCACCGGCCGGATCGATGCCGAATGCCCCGCGGTGACTCAGCGGTGGCCGCTGATAAGCGTTGTCGGACGACGGCCCGAATATCGGGCGACGGAGCGGCGGCAAATCAGCGGCGATGTACGCGATGCTAAGCGTCGACCAGGGGGCAACCTGGTGGCAGCCGATCGAACGATCATTGCGTGCTGCGAAACGCGAGACCGATTTGGCAAACCGGTGCCGCGATCAGCACAAGCGTCGGTATTTGCTGGGTGATGTTTGTTTGCTATCCGGCTCGGTGCCCGTTTCAGTGCCCATTGGGGTGTAGACCGACGAGCTCAAGCGCGAGGATGGCCCGCGCATTGGCCTCGACGGCAAGACACAGCGCCGGCGGGCGGGCCGTCGGGAATCGCTGCGCGGACAGGCGAGCCCATCGGTAGGACAGCCAGCAGGGTTTTCGGAGGTTTCACGAGTTCGGGCAAGGATCGGGAAGTTGAGGGCGTTCCCTATAGGGAAAGAGATTGGAACGAACGCTCCCAAATAGGCAGTTTAGATGCCTGCCTTTTGGGCGTCAGCGTTCCAGTGGAACGGCATGATCCGTCAGGGGAATTTGCGTTTTTTTGCTGCTTGGAACGGCTGGAACGTTCCATGGAACGGTGCTGCACAAATCGGCTCGGAGCGTTCCAAAGCCGTGGAACGGCAAAATTGGCCGTTTGGCCGCTATTCGACGGCTGCAATTGATCGCTGGCGCTGCCATCGTGTTTCGGCTGCTTTCCGTGCAATAGCGCTGCGCTGTTCGGCCGACAGCTTGAGCGCGCGCCGTGCGGCCATCCTGCGAGCCCATGCGCGGCCTTTTACTGATCGCCAATGATGCGCTTGGTCGTCGCCCTTAGCATCGCAAGCATCGTCGTGAGCATCTCCGATGGGCTGCGCGTCGACGGCCAGCACAAGCACGAGCCCGGTTGCAGCTAATACTCGCCCGAGGGAGACATTGCCGAATTTCTTGACTGCTCGTGGCGCGAGAAGCTTGCCGCTGTGCCCATCCGCAAGTCCGGCCTGCTCGTCCAACTCCGCGCGCGTCATGCCGATGTGGGCACACCAAGCCTGCAGTGCGCGGCGCAAATCGTCGTAGGACCGCACAACGGCGATCGGGCGCGGCGTGGCGGCCGGCACATGCGCGGCCTTGGGCGTGCCGTTGGCGGTCATTGCCCGGCGCTAGTCCGTGTGGCGGCTTTAGCTGCCTTGTCGCCGCGATCGGTCAACTCGTAGGTGTCGCCGCGGCCTTTCTTGACCAGGCCGGCGTGCTCAAGCCCTTTCAGGATGCGGTGCGCTTTTGATTTCTGCGGTTCGCCGCTGCCTGAAACCCAGCCGCATGCGGTGCAGAGCGCAGCGATCGGGCGCGGCTGCTCGAGTATGGCAACGAGCATCGTATCTTCGTTGCTGCGCATGGTGCGGGCCAAGTCGTCTTTGTCGGTGTCGCTGATGGCGACGGCGCGAACCGTCGGGCTCATGCGGCCTTTGGTGTCCACGAGCGCTGTACACAGCACACGCTCAAGTCGGAACGTGATGGGCTCGAAGCCGGGGCCTCGAAGCTTCCCGGTGTGCCAAAGCTCGGTGACGTCGTCGGTGCGCCATAGCGTTAGGTTGCCGTCCACTTCGGCGATGAAAGCTCCGCCGCCCCGCGGCAGCAGCTGAGTTTGGTCGGAGGCGTTTTTAATCGGATGGGTCAACACCAACACGCAAGGGCCGCCGGGCAATGTCGTGAGGGCGCGAAGCTTGCGGGCGTGGCCGCCCATTTGCGGATTGTTGTTTTCGTCGTCGCCGACAAAATACGCCGCCGACGTGTCCACAATTATGGCGTCGATCTTGCCGTCTGGCAGGCTCGCTGCTTTGGCTTCACATTCGGCGCGCATGGCTTCGATGCTGAACGTGCCCGGGATGACGCTGATGCGGTCGCGCGAACAATCGCGGCCGGATTTGTGATCGCTGGCGATCATGCGATTGCGCAAATCGTCGGGGTTCTCGCCGGCAAAATAAATCACGTTGCCTTTGTCCACCGCGTGCGGACCCACAAAGGCGTCTCGACGGTCGCGCGCTGCTATGGCCTCGGCAATCAAAAGCGCCACCGCGGTTTTGCCATCGCCAGTCTTGGCCGTGAGTGCATAGACAAAGCGGCGTTGCAGAATGCCGTCTAAAAGCCAATCGGGCGGCGTGTAGTCGGCGAGGAAGGCGGCCTTTGACAGCAAAGCCGGCTTGGGCTCCACGACTATGGGCGGTGCGGCGGGCGGAATATCCGTGGCGTTGTCGATTGCCGCGCGCAAGTGTGCCCTGCCGACGTTGCGCAAGATGTCGTTGGCGTCGACGCTGCTCATGCTGCCGTCTGCCGCGACGCTGTGGCAGCGAAACGAACAAGGCGCACCGTGCGGCGCTGCTCTCCCAAGCGGCGGGCGAGCTCGGCGGCGTGGCGCCGACCGTCCGGGTCGTCGTCGGCTAGTATCGTGATGCAATTGATGCAGGGCGGTATCGTTGACGCCAACGCGGGTAGGAAGGACGCGGCGCCGGCCGCCCATGCGCCCAAACCGGTGGCGACGTGCACCGACAATGCGTCCTCGATGCCTTCGGTGATGGCGAGCCCGAGTAAATCATTCGGCGGGGCAAGAACGATCGGCGAGGCTGCCGACAAGCCCACCATGATCTTGTCTCGATCGGCGCCGGCCTTGGCTGAGCCGTCGGGCGCAAGGCGGGTGATGTGCACGGCGCACAAGTCGCGGGCGTCGATCTCGACGCGGCCGGGCTCGGGCTCGCTCGCGAGACCAAAAGCCGCGAGCATCGCGGGACCGTGGTCGCCGCGAGCCGGCAGAAAGCGCAAGGTTGCCGGCAACGGCCCGTCATAGCTGCGGCCGTCGCGCAAGTAGCGTTCAGCAATCGTGCCTTTCAGCAATAGGGAGCGCGACCAAAGCCATTGCGCCCGTGAAAGCCGCTCTGTCCTGGTGATGCGGTCCCGCTCGGCTGCATCTGCTTTCGCGCGCGCGATTGCGTCCGGGTCGATGCGCGCAATCGAGCCATCACGGACGTGGCCTTTCATGCCGCACCGTGCGCAGTGATAAGACGCGAAATTTTGGTCGAGGCGCCAGATGCGCAGCACAGGCTTCCGCTGATTTGTGGCCCTGCGCCGTTCCGGGCCGCATTGCGGGCACGCTGCATCAAAGACGCCAAAGCGGCCGTGGGCGAGCTGTCCGACGAGTGCAAGATCGAGCGTGTTCATTAGAACGGAATCTCGCCGTCCAGATCGCCGCCGGCAGCCGCAGTGGCTTGACCGTTCGGCTGCTCGTCGCTGGATTTGCGCTTGGGCTTGTTGCGGCCGATTTTATGTGTGGGTTCGCACCGGAAAGCGGCGACGCTCAAGCTGTGTCGTTCGGCACCGTCATTGCCGCGCCATGTGTCGAGCTTGATACTGCCCTCGATGTAGCAGCGATCGGCCTTTTTCAGATTGCCCGCTGTTTCAGCGGCTTTGCCAAATACCGCGACGGAAACCCACTGCACTGCGTCGTCCTTGCCAACGCCAACGCGAAGCCTAATCCACAGCTTGCCGGCTTGGCTGGTCCGGCTCTCAGCATCGGCGGCGAGGAACCCGAAAAACGCACAATCGATCGACATCGCGATCTCCTGTTGGGACGATCGCTCGGGTGCTTTGCGTCGGTCAGGGAGCGGCGTACACAGCGGGGAGATCGACTTACTATCGCCGTGCCCCGGCCGTTCGCGCGAAGCAACCGCGCGGGCGGCCGTGGTATTTCAAGCGGTCATCAGCAACTTATCCAGCGCAGCCTTCGGGACGAGCAGGCGCTTGCCGAGGCGGATCGTCGGAATGCTTCCATCCTCAGCCCGCGCGTAGGCAGCGCCGCGGCTGATCCCTAAAATGCGGCCGGCTTCCTCGACCGTGAGCGTTCTCCGCTCTGAATTCGGAAGCTTCCCGCTGATTATCCAGGCGGCCTGTGCCCGCCTTAACCTCTTTGGGTATTTGAGAATTCTTCCCGGACATCGGTGTCTCCTGTCCATTTAGTATCAAAGCATTTGACTACGTGACGCCACAGGTATAATACATTTCATACCAGCGTAGCATAATCAAGTTATTTGTGTAGCATCATGGGGAAGGCTATGAAAAAGTCGAAGCGCGCGCGCGGCGTTCACACTGCCGTGGTCTTGCCGCCAGATGTGCTTGAGCAGCTTCGGCGGAGTGAGCGGGGCGTGTCCGAAGAAGTCAGACGCCGCGTGGATCGAACGCTCGATGAAGACGCGTTTGATGAACAAACACGCGCGCTAGGCGATGCCATTATGTGGATCGCCGACGAGGTGAGCCGGCAAGTCGGGCATCCTTGGCATGTCACAGTGAAAGGCCGGCAGGCGGTAGCGGTTGCAATTCAGCATTTCTTGGAGGCGTCGATCCCACCGACCGAAAGCCTTGCCGTCGAGCTTTTATTTGGGCCCGACGATCCGCCGACACTTGGCCGTACGATCGCCCGCAGCTTTCAAAAATTCTTGTCTCAAATTCCGCGAACCCCGGGCGAACCGCTCAGGATTATTTTTGGCCGCAGATATGGGGAGAACAAGTCATGAGCAAGAAACGCGGATACGGCGAAGGTCAAATCGTTCAGCGCGGCGAGAATACGTGGTTGTGCCGGTATCGGGTCGGCGGCCGGCGTCTCGCAAAGACGGTGCGCGGCACGAAAACTGAGGCGCAGCGGGCGTTGCGCGATCTGTTGCATGCGGGCGACAAGGGCGAACACGTCGAGCCCGACAAGCTCACCCTCGGCCAGTGGATCGATCATTGGATTTCAATTGGCTGTCCCGGCAACAAGCGGCGCCGCGAAGTCAGCACCCGGGCGATCGAGCGGTACAGCGATCTGCTGCGCGTCCATGTTGTGCCGCTGTTAGGTGCCCGGCCGCTGCAGCAAGTCCAATCGACCGAGATTGATGCCGTGTATGCCTCGCTAGATGGCAAGATTTCAGCGCACACAGCGCTTCACGTTCATCGTGTGCTCGGCGCCTGTTTCGGTGCCGCCGCGCGCACGCGCAAGATCGTGCGCAATCCGATGATGGAGCTAGCGAAAGTCCCCTCCCCGGGCGAAGCCGATCACGGCATAGCGCTGGAGGCCGATCAGTTGCGAGCGTTGGTTCAGAGCTTCAAGGGTTCCTCGCTATTCGGCATCGTTGCGGTCGCAGCTTTTACCGGAGCGCGGCGCAACGAAATCCTGGCGTTGCGGTGGTCGGATTTGGACATCGAGAAAAAGACATTGCGCATAGAGCGGGCGATTGACGAGACCCGCGCTTACGGTTTGCGGATCAAAGGCCCCAAGACTGAACGCGGGAAGCGAACCATAACAATCGACGACGAGCTATTGTCTGCCCTCCTCTGCATACGCGACACCCACTTGCGTATCGTGGCTGGCGTCCCTGACGGCGTCGCGGTCGATCTGGCACTGGTCAAGATCCCGGACGGCGCTCTGATGTTTCCAAATCCGCCGGCTGGCAAGGGCTTTTCGTTCACGGCGCTGCGCAATCCTCGCAACACAACAAAGGAGTTTCAGCGGCGGGTAAAGAAGCTCGGCTTCTCGCTTCGCTTCCATGACCTTCGCGGAACACATGAAACGCTATTGCTCGATGCAGGCGTGCCGGTGCATGTAGTCGCCGCTCGATGCGGCCACGATCCTGCCGTGCTGCTGCGGAGCTACGCCAAGCGCACGCGCAAGGCGGACACCTCGGCGGCCAACATCACCGGCGCGCTGTTCAAGGGAATGCTGCAATAGTGCTGTTGGGCACAGCTTGGGCACAAAGCCCGCGAAGTTGCCCGAATGTTCACGATCTTTATATCTCTAAGTGTTTGATGTTGCTGCGATGGAAGGGTGGCCGAGTGGTTTAAGGCACCGGTCTTGAAAACCGGCGGGGCTCGCAAGGGCTCCCGTGAGTTCGAATCTCACCCCTTCCGCCATTTTGGCGTTCGCATTTGTTCGCCAACGTTCAAGAAACCCCTTTAACACGGGGACTTCTTGCCCTATATTCGGACTGTAGCCATTCGTGGCAATTCGCTCCTAACCCACAAAATTGGTGGGTTAGCAGTAAGGTTCGAGTATGGCGGACACTCGATGCTGATCATCGGCAGACTCACCACTCTGAAGGTGGCGCGCGAGAAGCGCCCGGGCATGTGTGGCGATGGCGGCGGCCTCTGCTGGCGTCCGGAAAGCGGTTGGAATTAGGCGTGGCGCGATCTCCGGTAACATGAAGGTATCGTTTCAGGCTGCGAGGTCAATTGGCTGATCGATGAGTTTTGTTGAGAGCGTCTGCCAGCCATCGACCTTGCGCATATTGATCTGGCCCGATGCGAGCAACGCCCAGAACAACATCGCCGCGGTATCTGCCGATGGCAGCACGGTCTGGGTTTTGATCCGCCGCTTGAACTCCTCGTGCAGTCGTTCGATTGCATTCGTTGTCCGCGCGCTCCGCCATTGGCTTGGCGGCAGTCGTGTGAAGGTGAACAGCCGGTCGCCGGCTTCCTCCAGGCTATCGGCAACGGCGCGGTGCTTGAGCCTCCATTTGCGGATGAAGGCCTTGCGGCGCGCTTCGATTTCTTGACGCGTCGCCGCATAGATCATGTCGTTATAATCCGCGGTGATCTCGTCATGCAGACGCTCTGGCGCGTGCGCGAAAAGGTTCCTGTGCTTGTGGACCGTGCAGCGCTGAACCGGCACGCCGTCCCACACTGCGGCGATCGCCTTGTCGAGCCCGGGTGCGCCATCGACGATGAGGAACTCGGGGCGACGCAAGCCGCGCTTGATGAGATCGTCGAGGACGGTGCGCCAAGCCTCAGTGCTCTCGCCACCCATGCTCTTGATTGCGAGCACTACCTTTTGGCCGTCCTCGCGTACGCCGATGACGACCAGGAGCGAGATGGAGGTCGCTTTGCGGTCAAGCCGCACGCGCACCACGGTGCCGTCGAGAATGAGCCGCACGATCGGCTCTTCGGCCAACGAGCGGGTGTTCCACGCGTCCCAATCGCTCTTCACCTTGCGCCAGGTCCGGCTCACCGTATCCTTGCCGACCGCGCCGCCAAACAGGGCACCGAGCGCACGGCGCACCCGGCGCGTGTTGGTGCCAGCCAGATAGGTGCTCGCGATCAGCGCGTCGGCGGCCAGCGTGCGGCGCTGATAAGCCCGCAACGCCTGGCTCTTCCACTCCGTCGTCTTGCCCTCCGGGGTGTTCAGCCGGGCACGCGGCACCGCGATCTCAATCGGGCCGAACGTGCCGGTCAGCGACCGCGTCCGGCTCCCGTGGCGGTGGCCGGTAACGACCGCCCTTTCTTCATCGCCAGCAATCTGGCTTCGCCCGTAACGCGGGCGGGCAAGCACAGTATCGAGCTCGCCGCGGATCAGCTCTTCGATGAACTCACGCGCCCGAGCGCGCACCTCGGTCTCGAGCGGATCAAACCAGTTGTCGAAAAGATCAACAGCCATCTCGGATGCAGGCTGCGAAGAATCAGGCTTCGTGGTAGTGATCGTCATGGCGTGGTCTCCTATCTGACGCTTCAACGTCAGATGATTCGAGGTTGAACACCCCGGAGACTACGCCACCCTCAATTCCTACCAACCTCGCGACGCCACGCGGCCTCTATCTGCAGGTCACAAAGGCCGGCACGAAATCTTGGATCTTCCGCTTCTGGGTCCCGGAGCGTGATCGGGTCACCGGGGAACTCGTCGTCGATCCAACAACCAAGAAGCGCTCGGGCCGCGTCCGCGAAATGGGACTGGGTTCGTGCATTACCGTGTCGTTGGCGGAAGCGCGCGAGCGCGCCTTGGAGTGCCGAAAACTGCGCGAGAAAGATATCGATCCGATCGACGCCCATGAAGCAGCGAGGCGCGAGGCCGCGATCGAGCAGGTCAAGGCTTTAAAATTCAAGGACGCGGCGGCGGCCTATATGGCGGCCCATCGCGTCGCCTGGAAGAACGACAAGCATGCGGCGCAGTGGCCCGCGACGCTGACGAGATACGCCTATCCGATCATCGGCGAGTTGCCGTTACACCTGATCGACACCACGCTGGTCATGAAGGTGATCGAGCCGATTTGGTCGGAAAAGCCGGAGACCGCCAACCGGCTGCGCGGCCGCATTGAAACCGTGCTCGATTGGGCGACCGTGCGCGGCTATCGCCATGGCGAAAATCCGGCACGCTGGCGCGGCCATCTCGACATGCTGCTCCCGTCGCGCTCAAAGGTGCGCAAGACGCGCCATCACAGCGCCCTGCCTTATGCCGAACTGCCGCCATTCCTGATCAAATTGCGCGAACAGGACGGTGTCGCAGCGCGCGCGCTCGAGTTCACGATCCTCACTGCGGCCCGCACCGGCGAAACCATCGGCGCCAAGCGCGACGAAATCGATACAAAAAGCAAGCTCTGGACCATACCGGCCGATCGCATGAAGGCCGGCAAGGACCATCGCGTGCCCTTGTCGGATCGTGCCCTAAAAGTCATCGAAGACGTCGGTACCGGCGCGGACGACAAAGATAGTTTCGTGTTCCCGGGGCGAAGTCCTGGCGAGCCGCTGAGCAACATGGCTATGCTGAAACTGCTGCAGCGGATGGGACGTGCGGGTCTCACCGTGCATGGCTTTCGGTCGACGTTCCGTGATTGGGCTGCGGAGCGGACGAGTTTCGCCAGCGAAGTTATCGAAATGGCCC
The DNA here is from genome assembly GCA_963784325.1 of uncultured Alphaproteobacteria bacterium. Classification (GTDB taxonomy): domain Bacteria; phylum Pseudomonadota; class Alphaproteobacteria; order Rhizobiales; family Xanthobacteraceae; genus BOG-931. The sequence goes on from CAWARC010000024.1 coordinate 67,934, forward strand.
TCGCGCATTCGATCAACGATAAGACAGAGGCGGCCTACAGGCGCGGGGATCTCTTCGACAAGCGGCGCCAGCTCATGGAGACGTGGTCACAGTATTGTCTAAAGCCGGCGGCCTCAGACAAGGTAATCCAATTGCGGTCCCTTTGAATTAGAATTGTGTCGCACAGCCACCGCTCTTTCACTGCGGGAACACGAATTCGAGACCCCTAGGGCGCGCCAATGCTTTCAATAACTTATGACCTGCCACTGAGTTTTTCCTCCACGCGGAGTTAGAGTCCGGCCTCCATAAGGGGACGGACGATGAAGCGGATTGGGTTCACGGAAGAGCAGATCATTGCGGTTCTGCGCGAGCACGAGGCTGGTGCGAAGACGGCCGATCTGGCGCGCAAGCACGGGATCTCGGAAGCAACCCTGTACAACTGGAAGGCCAAATACGGTGGCCTGGAGGTATCCGAGGCCAAGCGGCTGCGGACACTGGAGGACGAGAACCGCAAGCTGAAGAAGCTGCTGGCGGAGTCGATGCTCGACAACTCCGCCCTGAAGGAGCTGCTGTCAAAAAAATGGTAGGGCCCGCTGCCAAGCGAGAGGCTGTCGCTCATTTGCGTGGCGTGCATCAGATGAGCGAGCGGCGGGCCTGCAGCCTCATTGCCGCCGATCGCAAGATGATCCGCTATCGATCACGTCGGGCGCCCGACACGGAGCTGCGTGCCCGTTTGCGCGAGCTTGCCAATCAACGGCGCCGGTTCGGCTATCGCCGCCTGTTCATCCTGTTGCGAGACCAGGGCGAGCCGTCCGGCGTCAACCGCATCTATCGACTCTATCGGGAGGAGGGACTGGCCGTGCGCAAACGCAGAAGTCGCCGCAAGGCGGTAGGAACCCGCGTGCCGGGAGGGGGCAAGCCCATGCAGAACGGCTACATCGAATCCTTCAACGGCCGCATGCGGGACGAACTTCTCAACGAGAGCCTGTTCCTTGATCTCGACCAGACCCGCCAAATCATTGCTGCCTGGGTCGCCGACTACAACACGACGAGGCCGCATTCCTCGCTCGGTTACAGGACGCCGGCGGCTTACGCCGATCATCTCACTGCAACCGGCCATCGCGCTGCGCTACATGACGGCTCCGCGCGCTGTCCGGTTGTTCGTATCTTGATCAGCGGCCTCCTAGCAGTGGGATTCTGAAAAACCCCTCCTCTTTTTCGGGGCGAGTTCGTGGGAGTCCTTCGGAATGGAGGTGAACCATGAACTTGCAAAATCGTAACACGCAGCCCAAATCCCCCAGTCTGCCGGTCGACCCACGGGCTTTCGGCCTGACTAAGGCGGCCTACACCGTCAGCGAGACTCTTCAATCTCCTGAGCATCGGGCGCACGTCGCTCTATGCGGCGGTGAAACAGGGCCATCTGCAGCCGGTCAAATTCGGCCGAAAGACTTTGTTTTACGCCACAGATCGCGTGGCGTTCCTCAAAATGCTAAAGGAGCGACGCTCGTGACTGCGCTTGGATCACTTCGCGCCGATGCCACGGGCCGTAGCACGGGCCGGCGGAAAACGAACCGCTTTACACGATTGGCCGAACAGTTCGCCGCGCGACCGGTCCGAATAATTCGTTCAGCGGCATTTCGGGAGCTCAGCCTGTCCGCAAGACGCCTTCTTGACCGCCTGGAATTCGAGTTTGCCGATCACGGCGGTACGAATAACGGCAAGCTGCCGGTCACCTATGATGATTTCAAAGCCTATGGGATCCATCGGCATTCGGTGGCGCCGGCGATCCGGGAGGCTGTCGCTCTCGGCTTCGTTGAGGTGACAGAGCCCGGACGCGCAGGCAACGCCGAGTATCGAAAGCCCAACCTTTTCCGCCTTACCTACAGAAACATCGATAACGGTCCGCCAACCCACGAATGGGAACGGATCGAAACCGACGAGCAAGCCGCCGCGACCGCCAAATCAGCTCGCGCTGCCAAGAAATAAAAGCCAGTGACGTAAAATGACCATTTTCAGTGACGGTCGCCGTCACTGAAATCGAAGATTTCATAGTGCGGAAATCGTCATTACATCCATAATCCAAAAAACCGCATTACTTTCTATATTTCGGGGTGGGTGGTAAATCCGCTACTCAAGTTTTCGAAATGACGTCCACGAAAGGCGGCGGACTCTTGGCGCTATGGTTGGTTATCGTGCATGAAGGTCAATCGCCCTCCCCTGTCCACTTTGCAAAAGAGTGCAACATTACATTTTGGACTCAAAGCGGACTCGCTTTGGGGTGGCAGCAAATTTTACCGTGCGGCACGGGTGACTGGAGCCGCATCCGGATCGTGTCGGAGACATGGCGAACTTGATTCCATTTGACTCGGTCCCACGAGTGCACGGCCAAATTTACGTAGCGCAGCGCCAGGCTCTGAATCCCAGCGACCGACCCTAAATCGCAGCGGAGGATTGCGAATGCAGTTTTGAGTTTGGATCCGGACTCAAACGGACTCGCTCCTGACCTGCCGGGACTCTGCCCTAGAGCGAGAAAAATTGGACAAATTTCGCTGCCGTTCGTTGCTGTTCGTGGGTGGTTTTGTGGGAAGGATTTGGCTAGCGCGGAAAAGCTGAGTCTGATCAAGGACCGGTGGCGGAGGCTTTCTCCGCTGAATTCCAGGCGTCCAGATAGGATCGGAGGGGTCGGCTTTACAGCCAATACCGGACATGAAGACGAACAGATTGCATGTCCGCTCAGGGTCGATGCTGTCGAAAAAAGGGCTTGAGAACATCGCGCTAAGTGACGCAACG
>CAWARC010000025.1:0-191065 GCA_963784325.1 uncultured Alphaproteobacteria bacterium
TTGGCGGAGGGAGTGGGATTCGAACCCACGATACGGTTTCCCGTATACACGCTTTCCAAGCGAGCGCCTTCAGCCACTCGGCCACCCCTCCGGATCACGGAAGCGAGCGCAATATAGCGGCCGGGTCTTGAGTTACAACCCGCGCGAACAAGACCGCCGCCACGGGCACAAATGCCGTCCATGCATGAAATCCGCGTTAATCCGGGGGCGGAACTTTCGCCCGGCCTTACCGTTATTCCGCAGTCCTACTGAGGCGACACAGGAGGGCGACACAGGAGGAAGTCATGGGACGCGGGCTATTGCTATGGCTCCTCGGCATTCCACTGCCGATCATTCTTCTGATTTGGGTGCTTGGCGGCCTTCACGGCTGATATTGCTAGGCCAAAGACAGGCGACGTAAGTGAGTGTGCGGAGGCCCGGCGCGAGCCGGGCCTCTTGCTGTCCGCTCCATCGCTTCCGCCGGCGCGCGCCTTGCCCTACATTAGCGGCATGAATCCGCTCCCCGACGATTATCTCGTTCGCCCCGATCCGCTCGATCCCCGCCTGACCGAGCGGGTCAAAGGCATCGACCAGACCGGCGCCGCGATCGAGACCGCAGTCGTAGTCGAGCGGGCGTTGACGATCTTTCTCAATGCGCAGGAAATCGTCACCGCGATGACGATCGGCGATCATCCCGAATATCTGGCGCTCGGCTACCTGCTCAACCAGAACATGCTGTTGCCCGACGACACCGTCACCGGCGTCGATTACGACGAAGAGCTGTCCGTCGTCGTCGTGCGCACCAAGCGCAAGACCAATTACGAAAAGAAGCTCAAGAAGAAGGTGCAGACTTCCGGCTGCGCCCAGGGCACCGTGTTCGGCGATTTGATGGAGGCGTTGGAGAACGTCACCCTGCCGAAGGCGGAATTGCGCACCTCGTGGCTCTATACGCTCACGCAGAAAATCAACACCACGCCGTCGCTTTACCTCGAGGCCGGCGCCATCCACGGCTGCGTGCTGGCCGTGAAGGATCGACCGCTCGTTTATATGGAAGACGTCGGCCGCCACAACGCCGTCGACAAGATCGCCGGCTGGATGTTCAAGAATCACGTCGGCGCGGCCGACAAGATCTTCTATACGACAGGCCGGCTCACGTCCGAGATGGTGATCAAGACGGTGCGCATGGGCATTCCGATTCTGATCTCGCGCTCCGGCTTCACCGCCTGGGGCGTCGAACTCGCGCGCAAAGCGAACCTGACGCTGATCGGCCGCGCCCGCGGCAAGCGCTTCATTGCGCTTTCCGGCGCAGAGCGCATCGTGTTCGATCAGGACCTCGCTTATGTCGAGGACGAAAGCGCCAAGCACCGCCGCAAAGCCGCGGTGCACGACGATTAAGCCGAAACGCGCGTGAGCATGCCTTCGACCCTCGGTCTGGTGCTTGCCGGCGGCTTGGCGCGGCGCATGGGCGGCGGCGACAAAGCGCGGCTTCGCATCGGCGGCGCAACCATCCTGCGGCGCGTGCTCGCCTGCATCGGCCCGCAATGCAACGGCGTCATCATCAACGCCAACGGCGATCCGGCGCGTTTTGCCGATACCGGGCTGCCCGTCGTCGCCGACAGCGTGCCGGATTTTGCCGGCCCGCTTGCCGGCATCCTCGCCGGGCTCGATTGGGCGACCGCACATGCGCAAGATTGCCAATGGCTGTTGAGTGTGCCGGGCGATTGCCCGTTCCTGCCGAAAGATCTGGTGACGCGGTTGCACGAAGCGCGCATCGCGGCCGGGACGCCGTTGGCCTGCGCGCGCTCGGGCGAATGGCGCCATCCCGTCGTCGCGCTCTGGCCGGTCGCACTGCGCGAAGATCTGCGCCGTGCGCTGATCGACGACGGCTTGCGCAAGATCGAAATCTGGACAGCGCGTCACGGCGCCGCCCTCGCCGATTGGCCGGCCGCGCCGGTCGATCCGTTCTTCAACGTCAACACACCCGAAGACGCCGCCCGCGCCACGGATATCGCCGCGCAATATCCCGACATCTAACCGACCAGCGACGCGTAAGACAGAAAACCCACCGTCGCGCCAGGCTCGATATTGGTCACGTCCTCGCCAAGCTCGGCGAGCCCGTCGGTCTCCGTAAGCGAAGTCAGCACGCCGGCGCCGTCCTGCTCGTATTTGACGGCTTCGATGACGCCGTCTGCCGCCGCGCGCAGCGCGACGCGGACATATTCACGCCGGCCCTTGCGTTTCTTGTAGGAGAACGTCGCCCGCGCCGGCATGGCGAGGAGCGGCTCGGGCAAAGCGCCGCACAGCCGCAGCAGCAATGGCCGGACGACGCGCACGAAGGTGACAAAAACCGCCACCGGATTTCCCGGCAGCCCGACAAAAGCCGCGCTGTGACCGGTCGTGCCGCTCGGAATTACGGCCATCGCGACCGGACGGCCGGGTTTAATGGCAACGCGCCAGAACACCAGCCGGCCGATGCCCGCAATTACGTTGCGCACATGGTCGGCTTCGCCGGCCGAGACGCCGCCCGAGGTCAGCACCAGATCGTGCTCGGCGGCCGCCGCGGCAAGGGCACGTTTAAGTTCGCTCGGTTCATCGCCCAGAATGCCGAGATCGGTGACTTCGACGTTAAAGCGCGCCATCAATCCCGACAGCAGATAGCGGTTGGAATCGTACAGCGAGGCGCGCGGCAAAGCGGCGCCGGGTTCGACGATTTCGTCGCCGGTCGAGAACAGCGCGATGCGCACCCGGCGGTGCACGGTAAGCTTGGTGAGACCGAGTGCGGCGGCGAGCGCCACGTGCTGCACGGCAAGCCGCCGGCCGGCGGGCATAGCAACCGCCCCTGCCCGCAAGTCTTCGCCGGCAAGCCGCCGATTGGCGCCGCGCTTCAAGCCTGGCGGCACGACGACGCTACCGCCGTCGACGCGGCAATCCTCCTGCATGAATACGGTATCCGCGCCCGCCGGCATTGGCGCGCCGGTAAAGATGCGGATCGCCTCGCCGGGGTTCACACCATGCGTCGCGGCATGACCGGCGGCGACGCGATCGACGATGGTGAGACGCTTGTCGCCCTCGGCTGTAAGATCGTCGCCGCGCACCGCGTAACCGTCGACGGCGGAGTTATCGAACGGCGGAACATTCACCGGCGCGACGACATCTTCGGCGAGCACGCGGCCCAACGCTTGGCGCAGCGTCACGGTATCGCGGCCGTCGACCGGCGCCACCCGCTCGGCAATCAGGCGCTCGGCTTCAGCGACAGGAAGCAGCGGGCCATCAAAGGCGAAGCAATCGTCGCGGAGCTGCGCCATCACGGTTTGTCCCGTGCCGACGCGATCTGCTCGCGCGGTAGCGCCTCCGCCTGCAAGACGTTGGCGATTGCCTCGATGTCGTCGAGCATGATGACCGGCACCTGCGCCTGCGGCAGTGGCGCGTCGGTGGCAATGGCGACGATGCAATCGTCATCGGGATGCAGCAGTGGCTTGCCGACGGCGGCGCGATAGACTTCAAGCTTCGGGTGCGCGTGTCGCTTAAAACCCTCGACGATCACGATGTCGACCAGGCTCAGCTTCCAAGCATGTCGGTCAGCGGCGGCTCGGCGTCGGGCCGGCCAAGTTCGTGGACGATGGCCCAGCGCCGGCTCGAGACGATGGCGACTTCGCTGGCGCCGGCCGCCCGGTGCAGCCAGGAATCCTTGCCGGGCTGGTCGGTATCGAAGTCATGATGCGCGTGCTTGACGGTCGCGATTTTGAGGCCGCGGCCGACCAGCACCGGAATCACCTTGGTGACCAGCGTGGTTTTGCCGGAACCGCTCCAGCCCGCGAGACCGATGATGCGCATGGCTGACATTATATATGGCTACTATCACGACTAGGCCGGTTCCATGCCCAGCGCGCGGATGCGGGCGCGGGTTGCCTCATCGCGCAATGCGGCCAGGAAGGCCTGCACGGCAGGCCGCTCACGGCGCGCCTCGACCAGCAAGAAATCATAGTGTTCCGGCGCGATCGGCAGGAAGGCGAGCCCATACATGCGCGCCACCGGTTCGATCGCCACGCCCCAATCGGCGCGGTTTTGCGCGATCGCCGCGGCGACGGCGTTGTGCGAGCGTGGCTGATTGGCATAGCCGAACGGCCGCGCGCCGCGCAGTAGGCCGTCGACGAGCACGCGCGTGCCGGAACCGACATTGCGGTTGACCATCAGGATCGCGGGATCGGCAAGCGCGGTCTTCAGCGCGGCGTCCGCGCTGCCGCCGGCGAAGCGTGCGTCGCCGCGGCGAAACACAAAGCCTTGCATCCGCCGCCAGCCGGGCACCAGCGACAGACCGGGTGAAAGCAGATGTTTGTTGTAGATGCCGGTCGCGGGATCGACCAGATGCACGGGCGCCACATCGCATTCGCCGCGAGTTCGCGGCATTAACGCCGCCGAGACTGCCGACGGCGATGGTGCGGGCGCTGAAACCGCGCTCGGCGAGTGCACCGACCACGACATCGAGCGCGACATCATGGCTGCCCATGATGACAAGATCCGGCGCGCGCTCGCTTTCGCCGATCAGCGTCACTTCGGCGCTGGAGTCGGCATCGAGCGCCGAAGCCAGCGCGTCGATCGCCAAAAAACCGTCGGCCTGCGAAAAAGCGGTAACCGCGCCCGAGCCTTTGCCGGTTGGGAATGCGATTGGACCATCACTGCCGGCGACCAGCGACACCAGCACGAATTCTTCGCGGCCGAGCTCGGACGCGATCCGAACCGGTACGCGCGCCGTGACGGTTTTTGCAGCTTCCTGCGACAGCCCGGCGCGGGCGCGAATGAGCGGCGCGACAAAAGCGTGAAAGGTGAAAATCGCCGAGGTCGGAAATCCCGGCAGCACGATCAGCGGCTGGTCGCCGATCACCGCCAGGCACAGCGGCTTGCCGGGTTTTAGCGCCACGCCGTGAACCAAAATGCCGGGCGGACCAAGCCGAGAGACAATGCGGTGCGACAGGTCGCCGGCGCCCTTCGAGGTGCCGCCGGAGAGCACCACGATGTCGCACGACTGGAGCGCCTTGCGCATAGCGGATTCGAGGGCGACCTCCTCGTCGGGAAACGCGCCGAACGGCACTGGTTCGCCGCCAGCCTCGACGACGGCGGCCGCAAGAATGGCGCCGTTGCTGTCATAGACGCCGCCGGAGCGCAGCGGCTGGCCCGGCTCGACCAGTTCGTCGCCGGTCGACAGCACCGCGACGCGCGGGCGGCGCACCACATCGAGCTGCGCAAGGCCGCAGGCCGCCAGCATGCCAATCTCGCGCGAGCCGATTTGGGTGCCGCGGCGCAGCAGCGTCTCGCCGCGCGCGATGTCGGAGCCGGCATAAGAAATGAACTGCCCGCTCGCCGCCGCGCGTCGCAGGTCGATCGCCGGCGCCGTCTCGTGCCCGATCAATTCAGTTTGCTCGATCATCACCACCGCATCGGCGCCGCGCGGGATGACGCCGCCGGTGGCGATCGCAGTCGCGGTGCCGGGCTTCACTTCGAGCGCCGGTGCGACGCCGCAGGCGATCACTTCGGCGTTGAGCGCCAAGCGCTTCGGCGCGCCGTCGCTGGCGCCGCCTGTGTCGGCGGCGCGCACGGCAAAACCGTCGACATTCGAGCGATCAAATGGCGGCGCGTCGACCGGCGCGATCACATCGGCCGCAAGCACGCGGGTGAGCGCTGCGGCGAGCGGCACAGTTTCGGGCGACAGCGGTGAACGATCGGTGCCGGCCTCGAAACGCCGGCGCGCTTCCGCCGCGGACACGACCTCCAAAAACTGCTCCTGCCGCGCGGCGCGGCGGACCACATCGAGCATCGCCGTGACGGTCTGACTCCGTTCGGGTTTTATGGCCATGGCGTCACCGCGACTTGCGCGCCCGCTGCAAAACCTTCGCTGTCGGCGGGAACGACGATCCAACCGTCGCTGCGCGCCAGCGCCATAAACGACAAATAACCGGAGCCGAGCGGCTCTGCCATGCCGTCGGCGCAACTCACCGGAATGAGTTCGGTCATGCCGATGGTGGACGTCGCTTTGCGCTTGAGCGGCATGATCGTTGACGTGTCGGCGACGCTTCCGCCGGCCAATTTCGCGATCAGACGACGCCCGATCAAAAGCCACAGCGCCAGAGCGGCGTCGATCCGGCCGGGCATCAGCAGCACGGGCCGCTCGCCGGCAAAGCCGAAGGCTGCCGTTTCGCCGGGTGATACCGCAATGCCGTGGGCCTCGACGCGGCCGAGCCGCGCCAATGTCCGCACGCTCTCATCATCGCGGCCGCCGCCAGTGCCGCCGAGCGCGATCACTGAGTCGGCTTCATCGCGCGCCAATGCTTCATGCAGGTCAGTTAGTTCGCCGTGGATGGTTGCGCCGGATTTGCCGACAAAGCGCGCCAGCATCGCAAGGCCGGCATCGATCAGCGGCGTCGTTGCGGCGCGACCGCGCGCGATCCAGATGCGCGGCTCGCGCACGTTCAATTCGGCAAAACCGACCGCAGCGGCGACCGCGCAGTCGATGTCGCGCATTCGTTCGCCGCCGCGGCGCAAGACGGTCTGCGCCGCGGCATCGCCGCCGGCAGGCAATATGCCCTGGCCGGTCAGGACGGGGACAATAACCTCGACCCGCTCGCCGCGCTGCGTGATGGCATCGAGGGGCGCCACCGCATCGGTTCCACGCGGCAAAGATTCGCCGGCTTCGATCCACTGCGGCAGCGCCGGCAGGAGCGCCGGCGCATATGGGCCCGCATCGGCGACCGCCGCCGCATCCACCGCAAATCCGTCGGTGAGCGCGATAGAACGCGTGGGACGCTCCGCCGTCACGATATCGTCCGCGAGCGTAAAACCCGCCGCCGCTGCGGTTGCGCATTTTCGCGCTTTGACGGGACTAACGCGCGATTCAATAAGCCCGAGGATGGCGCGCAGCGGCGTCAGCCGCGAAATGCGCTGAAGACCGGAATGCGGGCTGGAATGCTGGTTGCTGGTGTCTTTGGCCATCGCCGTTATGATAAGGACGTTTGAGTGAATCTACGACTCTCGCATGAAATGACCGAAAAGACGCTCAATCTGCGCGGCCTCAAATGCCCGCTGCCGGCGCTGCGCACCAGAAAGGCGCTCGGCCAGGCGCAGTCCGACGACATATTGATCGTGGAGTGCACCGATCCTCTTGCCCGCATCGACATCCCGAACCTCCTCAATCAGACCGGCGACGCGCTGGAAGACACGCGCAAGGACAAGAAGCTCACGACGTTCCGGATCAGGAAGAAGTGATCGCATCCCGCCCCGCGACAGCGGGGAGGGGGGACCGCCGAAGGCGGTCGGCGGGGCGCGGGCCGCGACGATATTTCTGCGACGACAACGAAACGTCGAGTCAGAGGCCCCCTCCACCATCCTTCGCTTCGCTCCGCGAGCTACGGACGGTCCCCCTCCCCCGCTTCCGCGGGGGCGGATGCAAGCGTTCCCGTTCCCGCGCGCGCACTCCGCGCGCGAGCGATGTCAAACAGCGATGTCATTTTCCTCGTCACCACCGGCTTGACCTGGCGGTCTATGCGGAGGTGCTGCAATAGAGGCCGAGCGGAAACTCTGAACCAGCCTCTTTGCAACTCGCCTCCGGCAAATAAAGGGAAGCGGAACGCCGGCAAGCGCGGGCCTTACCACCCACACCAAACGGGTGCGGGGCGCGCCACGGAAGGAGCGGCTTGCGCCGCGCCTTCCGCTATCGGGCGCGCTCGCCTGCCGGCGTTCCACCTCGGCTCTTCCCAAGGGGTGTGTGGTCCCTTGGTGCGATCCGGGCCAGGTTTCGTGGGCAAACCGTCCAAGGGGCGGGGGTCACTCCGCCGGCGATCGGCCCACTTCCAGCGACGCACCTCGCATGCCGGTCGTAATGCCGGCAGACATGATGCCCGGACCGCCCGGGAGTAAGGCTGATGAGGCCCCACCCGCGGGCACCGCCCTCGCCCCTGCCGCCCGGCATCACCCGGCGTCCCCTAGGGCGAGATGATTCGCTAGTAGGTATCTATATCGGGGACACTTGTCAACACATTAGTGACAACAAAATTCCCGTCACCCTGAGGCGCGAGCGGAGCAAGCCTCGAAGGGCGACGGCCCGGGTGGTGCAACATCCTTCGAGGCCCGCCTGCGGCGGGCACCTCAGGATGACGGGTTTCCCTACTCCGCCGCGACCCGGTGCGCCGCCACGCCTCTCGCCTTGACCACCACCTTGATGGCGTCGTCGACGCGGTCCTTGGCGTAGCGGATCGCGGTCGGCAGATCGTCGAGCGCGAACGTGTGGGTGTGGATCTTGGTGGCGTCGAAACGCTTTTGCGACATGAAGGCTTCGGCGCGGTGGGTCGCGCTCTTGCCCTCGCCGCGGATGCCGTAGAGATAAATGTTGTTGCGCACGATGTGGGCGACGTCGACCGGCGTCTCCTCGTGCGGGAACGCGGCGAGACAGACTTTGCCGCCGCGATTGACCATGCGGACCGCTTCGGTCACCGCATTGGGCGCGCCGGAGCATTCCACCACGTAATCGACGCCTTTGCCGCCGTTGAGCTTCTTGACCGCGGCGACGACATCCTTGTCGTTCCGCACATTGATGACGGCATCGGCGCCGAGCTCGAGCCCGATCTTGAGCCGGTTGTCGCGCGTGCCGGTGAGGATGACGGGCTGCGCGCCCATCGCCTTCGCCACCGCGACGCCGAGAAGACCGATCGGCCCCGGCCCGGTGACCACCACGCTTTCGCCGGCGACCAGACCGCCGAGCTCGGTCAGCCCGTACATCGCCGTGCCGGCGGTGACGACGAGAGTCGCCTCCTCATCCGACATCGCGTCCGGAATCGGGATGACGGTGTTGATGTTGTTGACCTGATATTCGCAGAAGCCGCCGTCGGTGGTGAAGCCGTTGGCGCGGTGGCCCTTGTCGACGTCGCCGTAATTGAGTCCGTAGTTGTGGCACGAGGTGTACATGCCTTCGCGGCAGCGCTTGCACTGGCCGCAGCCGGCGTGGATCTCGACGGTGACGCGCTGGCCGATCGGCAATTCGTCGACGCCCGGACCGAGCGCCACCACGGTGCCCATATATTCGTGGCCGGGGGTGAAATTCTTATTGAACGGCTTGCCGCCGAGGAACAGCGCCGGCGAGCCGAATTCGATGATCTCGAGGTCGGTGGCGCAGATTGCGACCGCGTCGATGCGCACCAGCACTTCGGCACGCTTGGGTACGGGAACCGGCTTTTCCGTCAACTTGAGCTCGTTGGGATTGCCGAGCACCCAGGCTTTCATCTTGTCTGGAACCGGGAAATCCGGGCTCGTCTTCACTCCGGGGCCTTGATACATCGCTACTTCCTCTTGATCGTTTCCTTGCCGGTTCCGCTCGGCAGAAGTCCCATGCCTGCCCGAGGCATATAGTCGGTTTTGCCGGTAAACGAAACCGGCTCTCGGGGACAAGGCCCGTTTCCGGGCTACGACTGACACGTTGCCACGAAACGGCTGTCAGCCGCTTTCGGGCCATACCGGACACGGCCGAACTTGATGCTGGTTCGCGCGGTTAGCGAATGGTAGAGTCGGAATGTGGCGCGGTGGTAGTAGGCTGAACATATCTGTTTCCGCCCCTTTCGTCTGGCGGTGCCTTAGTGGTTCAACCGTGACTCCGTTTCCACATCCCGCTCATCGAACCGGACATGCAGATCTCCCGCATCCGGCTCTCGGACGAGACTTCACGCATTCACCCACGGCACGTCATGCCCAAGCGCGGTTAGGCGTACGAGCCCGAAGTGCCCGTAAAGATGCGAGAGTGGATAGGTCCCGCCCTTGCGTCGCCTGACCTTGTGCTTGATGCGCAACCACCGGCGCAACCGCACCGCTGTGTAGTTGTCGATCGCCCGATACGCTTTGGTGACGGTGCCTACACTGAAGTAGTTCGCCCATCCGCGCAGCGTGCGGTTCAACTTGTCCACCAGCTCTGTGGTCTCTTGCCACGTCCCCGTTCGGACGGTCAGCGCGTGGATGTTGTCCACCGCGTGCCTAATGCTCTTCTTCGATGGCCGGTATCCCAGGCGCGCCTGGCCGGTTCTCGCCGAATACATTCGCCCGAACGTGTAGCCCAAGAAGTCGAACTCTCCTTCCGGTATCTTGCAGATGCGTGTCTTCTCCTCATTGACCGTAAGCTTCAGCTTTCCCATGATCTCATGCAGTCGCTGTAAGGCCTCTTCGGCTTTGCCCTTCCGGCACAGGATCACGAGATCGTCAGCGTAGGCTACGATGTGAGAGCCAAGGCTTCGCTCCAGCCCGAGCATCTTCCACCCCAACACAAACCGGCGCATGTACAGATTTGCCAGCAATGGTGAGATGGGTGAGCCCTGCGGGATGCCGCATCGCTTGTCCCGGGCCTCGGTCGTACGTGTCGTCCTTCCTCGATCGTCGGTTTCTTCTACGGGACATTCCAGCCACATCTTGATCAGATGCAGCACGCGCCGATACGATGCGTCGCGCGAGCGATTTTAGAAGTTCGGCATGCGGAATGCTCCCGAAGTAGTCCGCGAGGTCGGCGTCAACGACTTCCGGATGGCTCCGGAACACCAGCGCTTCCACGTCGACCACCGCCTGTTGGGCGTTGCGCCCAGGACGGTAGGCATACTGCTCTTGTGGAAGGTCGGCTTCGAAGATCGGTTGCAGCACCAGCATCGCTGCTGTCATGCATACCCGATCGCGCAAGGTCGAGATGCCCAATGGCCTGAGTTTGCCGTTGGCCTTCGGTATGAACACTCTTCTGATAGGTTCCGGTCGGTAAGTCTTCCGCCTGAGCGCAAGCGCCAGTTCGCCAAGCCACCGCTGCACCCCATACGCTTCAATGTCCGTAAATTCCTGCCCGTCCACGCCCGGTGCGCCCTTGTTGGAGCGGCACTGAGCATACGCATGAGCCAGAATATCCTCACGGCTGATCTTGTCGTACAGAGCATAGAAGCGATAGCCGGCTTCTGCCTTCGCTTTCGCGTGCAACGCCGTCTGCAGTTTCTGAACACTCTTCGGAGTTGATAGGTTGCCCAATCTCCAGGTCCCTCACCACGTCTTGCGTTCGTCTTGAACTGAGGCCCCTTCCCTCCCCCGGCGTTACCCGGCTTCAGCGGTACTGCGAACCTCTCCGTCACCCCAGGGCGCCCAGCCTGTCCCTCGCGGGCGTCCGGTTGGCCATCGCTGACCACGCCTTGGGGCCTCCCGTGTTGCGTGCGCTTTCCTTGTGTGCGTGCTGTCGCCACTACCCCGGCGCAGCGACTGGGCGTATCAGTTCGCTCATTCATCCCAGCCGTGTCAGCCTTCCCCGAAAGGGTTGTCGGGTCGGCCTGCGCATCGTCCTTTTCGAGGCTTGCTCGGCGTTCACTCGCGTTACGGCCTGCACACTCGCGCTGTCACCGTATTTCGTGACACGCTTTCCGAAGGCTTCAGCTATTTCGTCACCTCCATAGCTGCTCCGGCTGCTTCCGGCTGGAGCGTTCGCCGGGTGGGACTTGCACCCACTGGAAAGCGCCGCCTTGTCACGGCGCACACCCAAAGCGGTCAGTGGCCCGAGGCCGTGTCCAGAGCGGAGACCTCAGCGCTTTTCAAGCAATCTCAGGCCGGCTGGGTAAGTGAGAACAGCCGCCAGCACCAACACGGCGATCGAGCCGCTGAGCAGATAAATGCTGTGTAGCGAGTGCGCCAGCGCGTCGAGAACGTCCTGAATCCCCGGAACATTGGTAATCTGTTGGCGCCCTTCCTGGAGCAGGTGGACGAACTCGTTGCCGTTGACTGAACCTCGGTTTGCCAGTCCCGCATTGAGAATGCCGCCGAATATGGCGCTCCCGAACGACTGCCCGATAATGCGGGAAAAGAACACACTCGACAGCGCAGCGCCGCGCTGCGACCAGTCGACATTGGCTTGGATTGCCACCACGGAGGTTAGGTTGGTAACGCCCATGCCAAACCCCATGATTCCGGCGGCGATGATCGGATGCAACGGATCGGCGCCGGGATGAAGCCATATGAGCAGCGTGCTTCCGGTCACGAGAATGACGCCGCCAATGGTGGATGAAAGACGATAGGACATACGAAGCACGAGGCGGCTGCCGACGAACCCGCCAAGCGGCATCAAGACCGACATTGCTCCAAGCGCCACGCCGGCCGTCAACGTGCTTGAGCCCATCAAACCCTGCATATACACGGGCAGGAATCCGATGACCGCCATCGTGATCGCGCCATTGGCGGCGCCGATCCAGTTACCGCCCGCCACCAGGCGGTCGCGATACAATCGCACTGGGATCATCGGTTCGGACGTGCGGCTCTCGTAGAAAATCAGCGCAGCGATCAGGAGCGCGGATACGCCGAACGCGCCGGCCAGTGCCGCGATGCTGAATGTATCGGCGTGGATCAGCGCAATCATGATGATCGCGGTCGCCAACGCCAGGAGCACGGCACCGACGTAATCGATACGATGGCGCCGCTTCTTCACTTCTTCCTTGAGTGCGATGGCCAACAGTGAAGCAGCGATGATCCCGAGCGGGATGTTGATCCAGAAAATCGCTCTCCAGCTCACGTGAATTGCGATGAGCCCTCCGACCATTGGCCCGATGATGGCGGCGCTGCCGAAAGTGCTTGAAATGTAGCCCTGCATTCTGGCGCGAGCTTCGCCGCTGTAGATGTCGGCAACCACGGTTTGTGAAACCGGAATCAGCGCGCCGGCGCCGACGCCCTGCACGATACGAAACGCAATCAGCGAAATCATATTCCACGCCAGTCCGCAAAGCGCGGAGCCGACAAGAAAGACACCGATCCCGAACAGCAGCACCGGCTTTCTGCCGTAGAGGTCGGATAGGCGCCCGTAAATCGGAATCAAGATTGCTTGCGTCAGCAGGTAAGCGCCGAAAATCCAGCTAAAGAGATCGATGCCGCCCAGCGAGCCAACAATCGTCGGCATGGCGGTGGCAACGATCGTTCCTTCGATGGCTGCCATGAAGATTGTGGACAGCGCAGCCGCAAACACCAACGGGCGACCCGGCCCCGGCCCGGTGTCTGCTTGGCGATCTTCTGAAGGCGAAGCTGAAATCGCTTGAGAACGAGTATCGCCGTCTGTCGCAATATCCATCACTAAGCCGGATCGGACCTGACTGTATCGCGTTGGAAATGAGCAAGAAGGGCCGAGACTTCGGCGAAATAGTTTCCGCGCGTTTTTCAACGCCGAACGAGAGATCGGAGGTCTTATTGGCAGCGTAGCGGTGACTTGTCCAGCTTCGGCGCTGTGTCATCCCTGTTGCCGGGAACTCCGGAGAAGGATCGGCAGAGGCCCATCGCGATGTTTCCCGGCGATGAGGAATTCGATGGGTTTCGAGCGAAGCGGACATTCGGCGAACAGGATCAATGAGTCCGCGCCCTCGGTTGAGCCGCCGCATCGACCAATTCACGCCGGCTCGCCGGCGGCGTCGCGGTCGAGGTCGACATAGATGTCGTCGCCCTGCAGCACCACTTTATAGGTGCGCAGCGCGACCTGGCAGGGCGGCGCTTTCACCGCGCCGGTTTTTACGTCGAAGGCGCCGAAATGCACGCAGCATTCGATGACATCGCCTTCCAGGAGGCCGTCGGCGAGGCTCGCCGCCGCATGGGTGCATTCGTCGTCGGTGACGTAGAACGTGCCTTCGATATTGTAGACCGCGAGCCGGCTGTCGCCGACCTCGAAGGCCTTCACCGTTTCCGGCGCGATGTCGGCTTGCGCGCAAACCCGAACGACGTTTTCCGCCATGGTCCTCCCCTTTCGGCGCCTGTTATATAGTCGTTTCCTGTAACCGGGAAAACATGAGGGCGGAAGCGCAATGCAGGTTCTGGTGATCGGCGCCGGCGTGGTCGGGCTCGCGATCGCGCGCACCGCGGCGCTTTCCGGCCACGACGTGACCGTGGCCGAGGCGACCGGCGGCATCGCCAACGGCGTGTCGTCGCGCAACTCGGAAGTGATCCACGGCGGCCTTTATTATCCGACCGACACGTTGCGCGCGATCCACTGCGTGCGCGGCCGGCGCATGCTCTACGACTTCTGCGCCAGCCACGGGGTGCCGCACCGCAAATGCGGCAAACTTGTCGTCGCCACCAATGAGGCGGAACTGGCCAAGGTCGAAACCATTTTGGCGCAGGCGGAAACGAATGGCGTCGAAGGCGTCGAGATGATCGGCGGCAATGCGGCGCGCGCCATGGAGACGGAGCTGTTCTGCATCGGCGCGCTGCACTCGCCGGAAACCGGCATCATCGACAGCCACGCCTACATGCGCTCGTTGTGGGGCGAATTGGAAGACTGCGGCGGCATGATCGCATTCGAAACCCCGGTCGAGCGGATGAGCCTCAAGGCGGGGCAATGGCAGGTACAATTCGGCGGCCGCGATCCGGGCATTGTTCAATTCGACGCGGTGGTCAACGCGGCCGGACTGGGCGCGCAAAACCTGGCCCGCCACATCGACGGCTATCCGGCCGAAAAAGTGCCGCGGCTGGTGCTCGGCAAAGGCAATTATTTCGGCTTCGCCGGGCGGCCGGTGTTTTCGCGGCTGATCTATCCGACGCCGATCGACGGCGGGCTCGGCGTGCACGTCACGCTCGACCTCGCCGGGCGCATGCGCTTCGGTCCCGACGTCGAGTGGATCGCGGAAGAAAATTACGCCGTCGATCCGCGGCGGGCGGAAAGCTTCTACGCCCGCATCCGCACTTATTGGCCGGGCCTGCCGGACGGTTCGCTGGTCCCGGATTACGCCGGCATCCGGCCGAAGCTGCGGGGACCGGGCGAAGGTCAGGCCGATTTTCTGATCGCCGGCCCCACCGACCACGGCCTGCCGCGGCTGGTCAATCTGTTCGGCATCGAATCGCCGGGGCTGACGTCGTCGCTGTCGCTGGCGGAAGCGGTGGTGAAAGATTTGGCCTGACCAGGCCGTGAAATGACGCAAAACAGAAAGACCGCCTCGCGCAGGCTGTGTGAGAACTGAGCGAGTCAAGATAAGGAGGGCCGCATCAACAACGATGCGGCCTTTTTCATGAGCTACGTTCGGGGCGAGGATCGTGGTCAGGCAGCGCTGCTGCCAGCGGCGATTGAGGACTATGTGGCGGCTGATGCGCCGGTTCGGGTGATCGACGCATTTGTGGACGGGCTCGATGTGAATGGGCTCGGGTTCGGGCGATCGACGCCGGCAGCAACCGGGCGGCCTCCCTACGATCCTCGGGACCTCCTGAAGCTGTATGTTTATGGCTATCTGAACGAGGTGCGCTCGTCGCGTCGGCTGGAGCGTGAGTGTTCTCGCAATGTCGAGGTGATGTGGCTTCTGCGTCGGCTGGCACCCGACTTCAAGACGATTGCGGACTTTCGCCGCGACAACGGCACAGCGATCGTGGGGACATGCCGGGCTTTTGTGCTGTTCTGCCGGGATCAGAGCCTGTTCACGGCGCGGTTGGTGGCGCTCGACGGGTCGAAGTTCCGTGCCGCAGCCAGCACCAGGCGGGTTATGGGCCGACGAGAGATTGCAGAAGAGGCCGTCCGTCTCGACCGCCGGATCGCCGAATATCTGGCCGGTTTGGATGCGAGCGACGCGCGCGAACCTGATGAAGCACCGAACGCGACGGCGGCAGCGCTTCAAGTCCTCAAATCACGACGCGCTGAACTCGATCGGCTGGCCGCCAAGCTCGATGCCGAGGAGCGCGCCACGCTGGTGGATGGCGAGCTCGATGCCCGACCGATGGGGATCGGCAAGGGACCGAAGCCGCCGTCTTACAATGTGCAAACGGCCGTCGATGCCGACACCGGCCTCATCGTCCACCACGAGGTGACCAGCGAGCCCAATGACACCCGCCAGCTATACCCGATGGCGAAGGCAACAAAGAATACACTCGGCGTTTCAAATGTGACGGTCGTGGCCGATGCCGGCTACTCAAGTGGCACGGCTGCCGCGGCCTGCGAGGCTGACGGCATCACGGCCTGCGTGCCGACCAATCGGTCGATACACAGTCAGGGCGACGGTAAATTGTTTGGCCGATCAGCCTTCGTCTACAAGCCGGAGACGGACACCTATATCTGTCCGGCGGGTCAGGTTCTCGCCCGCAAGCAGGAGGTGATGCGTCGCGATCATATGATCCTCTATGTGGCGCGCGATTGCGCCGGCTGCTTACTCAAGCCTCGATGTACCACCGCACAGCGTCGCTTTGTCAGTCGCCATCAGCATGAGGATGCACTGGAACGAATGAACGCCCGTTTCCAAGCTGATCCGAGCCTGATCCGCCAGCGCCGATGCGCTTCTGAACACCCCTTCGGAACCATAAAACGAATGACCGCCGGCGGGCGGTTCCTCACCCGGGGACTTAGAAAAGTCAGTGGTGAAGCAGCGCTCAGCGTGCTCGCCTACAATATCATCCGGGCGATCAATCTGGTCGGTGCCGCCACCCTCAGGGCAAGCCTCGCCTGAGCCATGAAAAAAGAGGCTCCGCAAACCGGAGCCTCTTACTTTTCACACGGCCTGCTCGCGGCGGTCTCTCCGAAATCGACGCTTTGATCGGGACGTTATGACTTACTCGCGTTCCAGCGGCCGGTATATTGAAACTCCGGGGCGGATTTGAGCTGATCCGACGTCGCATTGGTCGTCGCATGCCATTTCTGATCGGAGCTGTTGTACGAGACTTTGACGTCCGACGGGTTCATGGCCACGTAATGCGTGCCGAGGCCGAGGAAGCCGCCGACTGACACGATATCGGCGCGTGTGCGGCCCGCAGGGCCCACGGCGAGGTCCTTAATCTGGCCGATGTCCTGATTAGATGCGTTGTAGACATCGAGGCCCACCAGATTCGAGTTTAGCCTCTCGTTCTGACCCACCGAGACGAATTGAGAACCCGACACGCCATTGGCGGCGCTATTCGCGCCATGATCGCCCGGTCCGTTGGCGCTCGAAGTTCCAAGTTCCGAAACTTCGGTGACGGAATCCGGACTGACGCTCATGACCACTGGATTGCCTTGCTGATCCTTGGCGCGGATCATGAAGGAACTGGGCAGCATCCGGATGTCGGAGAAACCGGACTTCTGAAGCATATCGCGGATGTTGTCGCGAAGCGGCGTCGCGGTATTTGTGCTGGTGTCGGCCGAATTGGCGGACGGTGCAGCCGTGGATGGATTAGGTGCGTTGGTTTGCGCGATTGCCGCCGTCGTGCACAGCAGCAACGCCGCGCCCGTGGCAAGAAGTGAAAGTCGCATTGTATTGTTCTCCTTAGGTCCGCCGCCCAGCACACGGTCAACCGGCCGCACCGATGCACGTTCCGTGAATTTTCGGACATGCGGGAACTTTCAGATTGCTGCGTTCCGAAGGAAGTCTGCTGCCCTTTATCGGGCGATCTGGCCGCGCATGGCGGCGCCGAGATCGACCGGCGGCGTTGGCTGCGATCTCGCCCCCGCATCGGCGTCGGCCAGCGTCTCCCGGGTCCGCCGGGAAACGGCGGCGACATGCGAGGTGTCCGAGTTGAGCTCGGTGGCGATGCTGGCCGGATCGACCGGCGTAAAGGCGTCGGCCTGGCCCGGCTTGCCGGTAAAGGCGACAAATCCGTCTTTGGTCGAAACGATGTCGCCCGGCCGCAGCGTCGGATCGCTCGACAGGTCGAACGGCGCCAGCCCGCGCGCGTTGCGGCCGTTGCAGGTGCAATTGGCGACCAAGTGCTGGCGATAGATGAAGGCGGTGTCGAGGTCGGCATAGCGCGCGCCATCCTTGGCGACCGCGCCGCCGATTTCGCTGCCGTAGAACACCTTGGTTTGGCTCGCCGGACACATTGCCCGGCAGGCTTCGACCGGCGTTGCATTCGCCAGGCGTTCGATCGGAAAGTGCGCGCCATCGCACAGGCGCACGCAATAGGCCATCGCGCGGCCGCTGCTGCCGCCGCCCTGGCGCACGCTTTCGGCACCCAGCGGCGCCGGCGCGACGCGTCCCAGCGCGGGGGGCGGCGGCTCGGCATAAGATTGCGGCTGCGGCTGCTGCTGGTCCTGCGAATTGCCGAACAGGAAATCGAAAAATCCCGCCTGCGCCGGTGCAGGCGCGAAGCCAATGACGGTCAAAAGGCCGGCAAGCACGGCAGCATGCCCGATCGACTGTTTGCTTGGATGCCGACGCGCCACGGCAATGCCTCTTTCCGACCCAGAGCCCGGATCATCAACGGTGTGGTGAGCGGGTGGGTTCCCTGCTTTGTCCGGAGGCAAGGATGGCGGAAAAGGTTCACGATCATGTGGCCGAAGCCCGGCGCGGCGCCTGGTTCTGCTTGTATGGCAAAGAAATTCTGAATCTTGCGCCGCGCTAGAAATACCGCAGCCAGACGTAAAGCTGGCAGATGAGGATCGAAACGATCATCATCGGCAGCGCATAAAGCGTGTATCGCACAAAGCCGAAGGCGATGCCGTTGCGCTCGGCGATGCCGGCGACGGTGAGGTTCGCGGTGGCGCCGATCAGCGTGCCGTTGCCGCCGAGGCAGGCTCCGAGCGACAGGCACCACCACAACGGCGCGATATGCGCCGGCCCGCCAAAGGCCGGCGCCATGGCCTTGATGACCGGGATCATCACCGCGACGAACGGGATGTTGTCGATGAGCGCGGCCAGGAACGCCGACAGCCAAAGTATAATGACTCCGCCCAAAGCGAGGTTGTTGCCGGTGACCGCAACGAGCTTGCCGGCAAGGAGCTGCAATAGCCCGCTCACCTCGACGGCATGCACGACAATGAACAGCCCGACGAAGAAGAAGATGGTGATCCATTCGACCTCAGTGAGCGTTCGCGTCACGTTGACGGTCTGCTTTGCGCCGCGATGCTCCCAATTGTCGAGCAGCATCAGCACCGCCGCGCCGCCCATCGCGATGGTCGCCGGCTCGAGCTGCAGCCGATCCTCGAAAACGAGCGCGACGATCACGACGGCGAGGACCGCCGTCGATTGCAGCAACAGCGGCAGATCGACGATGGCGGCGCGCGCGTCGAGCGTCATCACGCGCAGCCGGTTCTCGACCGTGGCATGCGTGGCGCGGCCCCAGAGCAGGTGCAGCATCAGCGCCTGCACCGCCTGAACCACCACGACGATTGGCGCCAGATGAAAGAGGAAACTGTTGAAGCTCAAGCCGGCTTGCGAGCCGATCATGATATTCGGCGGGTCGCCGACCAGCGTCGCCGTGCCGCCAATATTGGAGGCGAGCACTTCGGCGATCAGGAACGGAAACGGCGCGATCTGCAGCTCGCGAGTGACGGCAAGCGTCACCGGCGCCATCAGCAGCACCGTGCTGACATTGTTGAGGACTGCGGAGACGAAGAACGTCACCAGCTGAATCAGCAGCAACAGCGCGGCGGGGTGCGCGCGAGCGAGCTGCGCCGAGCGCACGGCGGCATATTGAAACACGCCGGAACGCTGGGCGATCGAGGTGATGATCATCAGCCCGGTCAGCGTGCCGATGGTGTTCCAGTCGATGCCCTTGAGCGCCTCGGCCTGATCGAGCGCGCCGGCCAGCACCGCAATGCCGGCGGCGACCAGAGCGATGATGGCGCGGTTGACCCGGTCCCAGATGATGACCGCATAGGTCACGCACAACAGGACGGTCGCGAACCACATCGGGTCGAGGCCGAAAATGATGTGCGGTGTGAAATGCTCGGTCACGGCGTCGTCTTTGCCCAGTCCTTCGCGTAACCGGCGCGGCATGGGAAGGCAACGATAATCGGCGGGATGAAGGCCCGCCCGCGCATCAATGTGGCGCGACAAAAAAGTAGGTCATGGCGACGAATAGCGGCACCAGCACGACGATCGACCAGATCATGTAGCCGAAAAAACTCGGCATTTTGACGCCGCGCTCGCTGGCGATGGCGTAGATCATGAAATTCGGCGCATTCCCGATATAAGTGAGCGCGCCCATATAGACCGCGCCCATGGAGATCGCCGCCAGCGCCGGCTTAAGCGTGGTCATCAGGTCGGCAGCATTGCCGCCGGCGAGCTTGAAAAAAACGAGATAAGTCGGCGCGTTGTCGAGGATCGCCGAGAGCAGGCCGGTGAGCCAGAAATAGGCGACCTCATGCGGCGTGCCGTCGTGGCGCGTCACCGCGGTGAGGAGCCACGAGAACGCCCCGTCATGGCCGGCATCGAGCATGGCCTGCACCGGACCGGCGCAGACGAAGATGCCGGCAAACAGACACGCCACTTCGAGGATCGGCTCGAAGGTAAAGCCGTTGGCGGCGCGCTGCGCTTTGGGCGTCAGCCACAGCGAGGCGAGCGCGGCGACGATCAGGAGCGCATCCCGCGCCAGATCCTGCAACTGCAGCGTGGTGCCGTAGACCGAAAGGCTGATCCCCGGCTGCCACAGCGCGGAATCGACGACCGCGGCGATGATCAGCGCCAGAAGGAGAAGATTGACGACGCCGTGAACGCGCAACGGTTCGCGCTCGGCAGGCGCCTCGCCGACCGGCGCGGCGCGGCGATCCCGAAAATAGAACCAGAGATCCATCGCCACGAACAGCGCCAGCACCCAGAGCGCGGCGAAAAGCGTGGGCCGCCACAAATGCTGCAGCGGCCAGAAAAAATCGACGCCGTTTAGAAAGCCGATGAACAGCGGCGGATCGCCGAGCGGGGAGAGCGCGCCGCAGATGTTGCCGACCAGAAAGATAAAGAACACGACGACGTGGACATTGTGCAGCCGCGCCGCATTGGCGCGCAACAGCGGCCGGATCAGAATCATGGCGGCGCCGGTGGTGCCGACGATGCTCGCGATCAGTGCGCCGAACACCAGCGCCGCGGCGTTGAGGAGCGGCGTGCCACGGAGCGTGCCGGTCAGCATGATGCCGCCGGCGACGACATAAAGCGCGAACAGAAGCGCGATGAAGCCGATATAGTCGCCGAGAATGGCATGGGCGAACAGTGCCAGCGCCGTGTCGGCGCCGCGAATCGCCGCCAGCGGCGCCAGCGTCAGCACCGCCCAGACGAAGGCGAATTTACCGTAATGGTGATGCCATAGGCGGGGAAACAGCAGCGGCCCGAGCGCGATCGTAAGCAGAATACCAATAAACGGCAGCAGCCACGGCCACGCCAGGCTTGCGCCGTCGAGATCGGCGGCATTGGCCGCGCTCGGCAGCAACGTGGCGACGACAAGCAAGGCGATGAAGCGGGTGCGCATCACGGGCAGTTTGCCATGACGCTTCGATCTTTGCATTATGCACGATAAAGAGCCGCCAAATGCCTGGAAACGGGAGGACATGAATTGGCCAGCCATCGCTTTCAAAATCCCTCGACCATGCCGCCAACACGGGGCTATACCCATGTCGTCGAGACGCGAAGCCCGAGCCGTACCATCTATATCGCCGGGCAGCTCGGCATGACGGCGGACGGCAAATTCGCCGGCACCGACTTCAACGCCCAGGTGGCGCAGTGTTTTGAAAACCTCAAACTCGCGCTCGCCGCCGCGGGCGCGAGTTTCGAGCACGTGGTGAAGGTCACCGCCTTCTTCACCGACATCGCCAACATCCACACCTATCTCGAAGTGCGCAACCGCTACGTCAACACCAAGGCGCCGCCGGCCTCGACCGCCATTCAGATCTCGAAGCTGGCGCATGACGGCGCGCTGTTCGAGATCGAGGCCATCGCGGTGGTGCCGGTGGACTAAAGCCGCGACGCGAGCCCACCTGGAGCAGTAAAAATCAACCGAGGGGAAACGGCGAGGAGATCATGGGCAAGAAAATAGCCTTTGTCGGAGCCGGCGCGGTCGGCGGCTATACCGGCGCCCATATGGTGCAGGCCGGCGAGGACGTGACCTTCATCGATCCCTGGCCGGCGCATGTCGAGCACATGCGCAAGCACGGCTTGCGGGTGACGCATGCGATGAAGGAGCCGGAATTCACCGTGCCGGTGCGTGCGCTCCACGTCACCGACGCGCAGCAGCTCGCCAAGGAACAACCGGTCGACATCGCTTTCGTCTGCATGAAGTCCTACGACACCGCCTGGGCGGCGATGCTGATCCGGCAATATCTGGCGCCGGACGGCTTCGTGGTGTCGCTGCAGAATTGCATGAACGAAGAGACCATTGCCGGCGTCGTCGGCTGGGGCAAGACGCTCGGCTGCATCGCCTCCAGCATCACCGTCAATCTGCCGGAGCCCGGCCTCGTTCACCGCGGCGCCGCCAAGCATGGCGCGGCGCATACGGTGTTTCGCGCCGGCGAGGTGCACGGCCGCGTCACCCAGCGCGCGGAAGAAGTCTGCCGCCTGGTCGCCTACGCCGACAGCGCCAAGGTAACCAGCAATCTGTGGGGCGAGCGCTGGTCGAAGCTCGTTGCCAACGCCATGCAGAACGGGCTGTCCGCCTGCACCGGGCTGGGCGGCGGCGACATGCTCAAGAACGATCCGATCCGCCGCTTCTCCACCCGCCTCGGCTCCGAGGCGATTCGCGTCGGCCAGGCCCACGGCTATCAGCTCGAGGACATCTTGCATTTGCCGCCGGAAACGATCGCGCGCGCCGGCGAAGGCGATGCGATGGCAGAGCAGACTTGCGACGCGCAGCGCTTCAAGGATTCCGCGCACACCGCCGCCGGACAACGCCCGTCGATGGGCCAGGACATGCAGAAAGGCCGCCGCACCGAGATCGAATTTTTGAACGGCCTCATTGTGCGCGAGGGCGAGAAGATTGGCATCGCCTGCCGCACCAATGCGGTGCTGGTCGATATCGTCAAGCGCGTCGAAAAGGGGAAGCTGAAGCCCGACCCGCGGCACATTACCGAGCTGCGACTGAACTGAGCTTATAAGCCGCATCGGCTCCGCGCGCGCTTTGTGTACTTTGACGGGAAACTTTTTAACAACGAAACCAGCGCGCAACTTACTAATTTTGCCGCAGCCATCTAAGATGACTGCCAATAATATTGGGGAGGAAGGCGAAATGACCGTTCTTAAAGGAATTTCCGTCGCGCGAGCCATCACGGCTGCCGGCGCGATTCTCTTGTCGTCGGCGCTGGGGCTTCATGCGGCGCAGGCGCAAGACAAGACCTATACGATGAAGATGACGCTGCCGACGCTCAACGATCCGAGCTATTTCTTCGCCAAGGCTTATGCCGCTGCGCTGGAGAAAGATTCCGGCGGCCGCATCAAAACCGAGATTTATCCGGCGAGCCAGCTCGGCTCGATTCCGCGACAGATCGAAGGCACCCAATTCGGCGCCATCCAATGCGCGCTCATTCCGCCGGAATTCTTTGTCGGCGTCGACGAGCGCTTCGAGGTGATGGCGGCGCCCGGCCTGGTCGATTCCATGGATCACGGGCAGCGGGTCGCGGCCGACCCGGAGGTCAAAAAGCTGATGCTTGGTCTTGGCGCCAATAAAGGGCTACATGGCGTCGCGCTATTCATGAATGCGCCTTCCTCGGTGATCGCGAAGAGCCCGATCCGCCACCTCGGGGACTTCAAGGGAAAGAAGATCCGCGTCCTCGCCTCGCCGTTCCAGACCCAGGCGATCGCCCGGCTCGGCGCCACGCCGGTGGCGATGACGCTCGGCGACGTCATTCCGGCGATCCAGCAGGGCGCCATCGACGGCGCGATCGGCGGCATCGTGGTGTGGACGCCGATGCACTTTCAGGACACCGCGAAATACGTGACCGAGACCGGCCAACCCGCGGTCTACGCGATCGTCGAGATCAGCAAGACCTGGTACGAATCGCTGCCGCCCGACCTGCAAAAGCTCGTCGATGACGACGCCGCCAAGGAGCAGGCGGCACTCGGTCCGCTCGCAGACGACATCGTCAACAAGGCGCGCAAGGGATGGACCGACACCGGCGGTGAGCTGATCAGTCTGCCGTCCGACGAGCAGGTGGAGATGATGAAGACATTTTCGAGCGTCGGCGCCGATGTCTCCAAGACCAAGCCGCTGCTCGACCAAGCCTATCAGATCGTCACCGCAGCGGCGAAACGGACGCAATAGGCTCTTTCTTCACGCCTTCGGGCCGGCTCGACGGCGTTGCCGTCGCCGGCCCGTTGTGATTTAATCCGGCAACGACATAAAGACCCGCACCGGGAGGCATGACCATGGCCATCACCGTTTGTCCGGTCACGCCGAACTTTGCCGCCGAAATCGGCGACGTCGACTTGTCGGCGCCGCTGACGCCGTCCGATCTTGCCGACGTCAAGGACGCGTTCGCGACCTACGCGGTGCTGATCTTTCCCGATCAGCATCTGTCGCAGGACCAGCATCTCGACTTCGCGCGGCATTTCGGACCGCTGGAGACCACTATCGCGCTGCATCGCAAGGATGCGCAGCTGCGCGTGCGCAAGGAGTTCGCCGACGTCTCCAATCTCGGTCCCGACAATGAAGTGTGGGGCAAGGAAAGCCGGCAACGCATGTTCCAGCTCGGCAACCGGCTGTGGCACACCGATTCATCGTTCAAGCGGCTGCCGGCGCTGGCCTCGCTGCTGTATGCGCGCTCGATCCCGCCGATCGGCGGCCATACGGAATTCGCCGACGAACGCGCGGCCTATGATGCGCTCTCCGACGCGATGAAGCGCCGCCTCGACACGCTGGTGGCGGAGCATTCCATCTTCAACTCGCGGGCAAAACTCGGCTTCACCAATTTCAGCGACGAAGAGCGGCAAGGCCTGCCACCGGTGCCGCAAGTGCTGGTTCGCACCCTCCCCGGCTCCGGCCGAAAATCGCTTTATCTGGCGTCCCACGCCGGCCGCATTTTCGGCATGTCCGAGCCCGAAGGCCGCGCGCTGATCGAGGAACTCGTTGCGCACGCCACCCAGCGCCGGTTCATCTATACCCATCGCTGGCGCGTCCACGATCTTGTGATCTGGGATAATCGCTGCACCATGCACCGTGGCACCGACTTCGACGATCTGCGCTGGAAGCGCGACATGCAGCGCGCCACCGTCTGCGACGTCGCCAATTCCTGCGAGCAGGCCGGCATCCGAATCGCAGCAGCGTAAGAGCAGCGCGGCGCAATGGTTGAATGCCTTTCCCGTGACGCGGCTAAAAGACAAGATCGTTCTGGTGACCGGCGCGGCGGGCGCGATCGGATCGGCAATTGCCCGCGCTGTCGAAGAACAGGGCGGCGTCGCAATCACCGGCGATCTTGCCGGCCGTGTTGTTGGACATGGGGACGTTGCTCACGCGCTTGACGTCACCTCCGAAGCCGACTGGCTGCGCGTCATCGCCGCCGTCGAGCAGAAGTCCGGACGCCTCGACGGCCTGGTCAATGCCGCCGGCATCGTCGCCGTCGGTAGCGTCGAGGACACCGACTTCGAAACCTGGCGCCGCGTCATGGCGGTCAATCTCGACGGCACGTTCCTCGGTTGCAAATATGCCATGCGGCTGATGCGGCGCAACGGCGGTTCGATCGTCAATATGTCGTCAGTGTCCGGGCTGGTCGGCGGCCACAACCTCGCTGCCTACAATGCGTCGAAGGGCGGCGTGCGGCTTTTGAGCAAATCGGTCGCGCTCCACGGCGCGCGGCTAAAGCCGCCGGTGCGCTGCAATTCCCTGCATCCGGCCTTCATCGAAGGCCCGCTGGTCGACGGCCTCATCGCGCAAGTCCGCGATCCGGCCAGCGCCCGCGAACGCATGGCGGCAATGGTCCCGCTCGGCCGCTTCGGCACGCCCGGCGAGGTTGCCAACCTGTGCGTCTATCTGCTTTCGGAGGAGTCCGCTTTTGTCACCGGCGCCGAGCTCACCCTCGATGGCGGCCTGACGGCGCAATAGGCTGGCGCTAAAGGGATTTGCTATTGGGTTTCCGACTGGTCGGATTTGAAGTAAACGTCGACCTGCTCGCCGACGACGAGTGGCCCGGGATCCGTCAGATCTACAGCCACCTCCAGCACATCGACATCATTGAACTTGCGCGGGTCGCCTGAATTGATGCGGCTCGGTCCGACAATGCGGGCAATAGACGAAACCTTGCCGTCAAAGCGGCGGCCGCGAAACGCGGCAGCACGAACCTCCACATGTTGTCCGACCTGGATCTTTCCCAGGTACTGCTGGTCGACTTCGGCGCGCACGCGCAATGCCGACAGATCGCCCATGACCAGCATCGCCGGCTCCACGGCAGGCACCGCCATTTCGCCTTTCTTGGCGTCGACCTGCAAGACGACGCCGTCGACCGGCGCGCGAATTCGCGTTTTTTCGAGCGCGGCTTGCGCTAGCGTCCAGTCGGCTTGCGCCACATTGAGCTCGCCCTCCAATCGAGTCGGCAGCGGCGTGTCGGAGGCCGACTTGAGCTTGGCAAGCGAGCCCTGTTGATCGCGCAGACGGCTCTGCACGCGTGACAAAGTGGAACGAGCCGCCTCGAGATCGGCTTTTGATGCGCCAGCCTCCCGGTAGTCGGCCGTAACCTTGTCCAACGCCGATTGCGCATCGGCGACACTTCGCTCGGAATCCGCCACCGCATCCTCGGCCTTGCGCCGATCTGCCGATCCAGCCGGCGTGGATTGGTCGTTGCGGGCGCGCTTGTGCAGGGCGACCTGAGCGTCGGCTTCCGCCACGCGCGCCAACGCCTCCGCGTCGTCGAGACGAACCAGCAATTCCCCGGCGAACACGTCGTCGTTGGCTTTGACCAGCACGTCGGCGATACGTCCCGGCACTGCCGCACCGATCTTGATCTCGCCCGACCTCGGCTCGACGCGCCCGAGCGTCACCGTTTCCCACGAGCCCCCGACAGCCGATCCGGACGAATCCTGGTGCAACTCTTCGGCGCGAAATTTTTGCACGAATCCCGGCAGCGTCGAAGCGACGGCCGTCAGAACAACGGCCCCAAGCAGCAATATTTTTCTGTTCCGTGTGAGCATGCTGCTCTCCTGTCAACTCGCATATTTCAGCGAACGGACGGCGCCGATGCGGCCGCCACGTTGATCGCTGACTATCCGGCCGTCTTCGATACGAAGAATTCGGTCGGCAAAATGTATGATGCGCGGATCGTGCGTGACGATGAACAGGGCACGTGCCCGATCCTTGGCGATCTCCGCCAGCACCGTCATGACGGCGTGGCCATTCTCGCTGTCGAGTGCCGCCGTCGGCTCGTCCGCGAGAATGACGGATGCATCGCCGACGATCGCGCGGGCAATAGCCACGCGCTGCTGTTCACCGCCGCTCAGCTCGCGGGGAAACGCGTTTGCCTTGTGAGACAGTCCGACCGTCGCCAGGGCTTTTTCCGCTTTGACCCGCGAGAGCGGCGAGCGGTCGCCGCGCACATCGAGCGCCAGGCGAACATTCTCGGCGGCGGTCAAGGTGGGAAACAAATGATAGGATTGGAACACGAATCCCACATTGTCCCGCCGCAGTTCGGCCAGTTCTTCGGCGTCGAGGCCCGTCGTCGAACGGCCGCGAATCTCCATGGTACCTGCGGTCGGCGACAACATGCACCCAAGCACTGACAGTAGCGTCGTCTTGCCGCTGCCGGAGGGACCTATCAGCAGTGTCAACTCGCCGCCGGCAAGCGACAGATTGATGCTTTTGAGCGCTTCGACGCGCCCGGCTCCCTCACCGAGAACCTTCACAATATCGGTCGCCTTGACCATGGTTGTTGTCATTGCGCGAACACCAGGACGGGATCGATCCGCGTCACGACCCTGATCGCCGAAATGGCCGCGATGGCGCACATCACGACCGTGAGCACGAACAGGCCGAGCGTTAGACCGGGTGTCATGATAACGGGCAACGCCGCATCGGCGGTGAACTTCACCAGCGTCAGGTCGATGCAGGCCGCAATGGAGAAACCAATGACGGCGCTGATGAGCGCCTGGCTGAGAATGACCTTGAGGATATAAGTCCGCGACGAGCCAATGGCGCGCAACGTGGCAAATTCCTTGAGATGATCCTTGGTGCTGGAATAGAGCGTTTGCGCCACGATGATCGTGCCGACGATGATGCCCAAAATGGCGCTGCCCAGGAGCGCGGCTCCGGCGCCGGTGTCGAACAGCCAGAACTGCCGCGTGCGGCGGCGAAACTGTTCAGGCGTCAGCACCTCTGCGTCGGACAGACGGCCAGCCAGCTGGGTGCGAACCGCCGCGGCATCCGCGTCCGGCGAGACGCGCACCATGAAATAATTCGCCTCGTCGGACGGCACGCCCAAATAGGCGCGCGCGCGCTCGATCGACGTGAAAACATTCGGCATCGTCGTGAAAGAGCGGATGCCCTTGGTAACGGCGACGACCCGCGCCTTTTGATTGTCAATCTCGGCACGCTCGCCGATTTGAGAGATCCCGAGCTCGTCGAAATATGACCGGTCAACGGCGACACCTTCAGGAATCGACAGATCGCGAAGGCTGCCTTCGACGAGGTTCCACGGCTGCAATCCGGCGGTAGCTTCGGGCGTGCCGACGACGAAGACCGGCGTCGACGCGCCGCCATTCGGCTTTCGCCAAGATGCATAACCGACGACGACCGGAACCGCCGCGGTGACGCCGTTGATGGACAAAGCCTGGAGACGCTCGCGTCCGGCCAGCAAAGAGGAACCCTCGAAGCTTTTGGTTTCGGCGGGGACAATCCAGAAATCCGCTTGCGCATGGTCGATCATCGTCGTGACCATGCGCTCGAAGCTGAGAAAGACTCCGAGCTGAACGGTGACGAGTACAATGGAGAAGACGATCCCGACGACCGTGGCGACCAACCGAACCCTGTCATGAAACAAATTGCGGGATGCAAGCGTCAGGATGAGAGTCATCGCGCTATGCAACGAAGAAGGATTTTAGGCAATTCATGGAATCGCATGACTTTTGACGACTCCCCAATGCCGATGCGACGACATCAGCCGCCGATGATGATGACGCCATCGAATGCAGTGATCGCGCAATGGGGCGGGATTAAGCCTGGGCCGGTATTAAGCTTAAGGCCGCGATCAAGCCCAGGCCGTTATTGGAACCGGCACGTCCCGTTTACCCGCCAAGATATGTGTGCCGCGCAAAACCTGGTTAACATACTTAGTTATTCATCCGAACCAATTCAAGGCCGGGCGGCCGTGCAGTGTCCGAGCGACTTTTAGTTCACGCCAAATCAATGCGCGGCGTCCCAATTGTCCGCCGCCTTGGCCTCGACGTGCAGCGGCACCGACAATGACACCGCCGGCATCGGCGCGTCGACCATCACCGCGGTGACGACCGGCAGCGTTTTTTCGACTTCGGCGTCGGGCACTTCGAAGACAAGCTCGTCGTGCACCTGCAATAGCATCCGCGCGCCGAGCTTGTTCTTCGCCAAAGCGGCATCCATCCGCACCATCGCCCGACGGATGATGTCGGCGGCGGTGCCTTGCAGCCGGGCATTGACCGCGGCGCGCTCGTTGAACGAGCGCACCGACGCGTTGGAGGCACGGATCTCCGGATAGTGGCATTTACGGCCGAACAGCGTGAGTACGTAGCCATTGTCCTTGGCGTATGTCTTCGATTCCTCGATGTAGTCGCGGATGCCGGGAAACCGCTCGAAATATTTCCGGATATAGGCGCCCGCCTCCTCGCGGCCGATGCCGAGCTGGTTGGCAAGCCCAAACGCGGAAATGCCGTAGACGATGCCGAAATTGATCGCCTTGGCGCGGCGGCGCACATCGGCCGGCATGTTCTTGATCGGCACGCCGAACATTTCCGACGCAGTCATGGCATGAATGTCGAGCCCTTCGCGGAACGCGTTGCGCAACTGCTCGATACCGGCGATCTCGGCGAGAAGCCGCAGCTCGATCTGCGAATAATCGGCGGAGACGAGCTTGTGCCCGGGGTCGGCGATGAAGGCGCGGCGGATTTTGCGGCCGTCGTCGGTGCGGATCGGGATGTTCTGCAGATTAGGCTCCGACGATGACAGCCGCCCAGTCGTGGTCGAGGCGAGAGCGTAGCTGGTGTGGACGCGATGCGTGGTCGGATTGACGAAGCCCGGCAGCGCGTCGGTATAGGTCGATTTCAGCTTCGACACCTGGCGCCAGCCGAGAATTTTTTGCGGCAGTTCGTGGCCCTGCTCGGCCAATTCTTCGAGCGCCCGCGCGCCGGTCGCCCATTGCCCGGTCTTGGTCTTGGTGCCGCCTGGCAGGCCAAGCTTGCCAAACAAAATATCGCCGAGCTGCTTGGGGCTGCCTGGATTGACCGTCTCGCCGGCGATGGTGTTGATCTCGGCTTCGAGGGCGGCGGCCTCCTGGGCGAATTCGCCGGACAATCGTGAAAGGATGCTGCGATCGATCGAAATGCCGCGGCGTTCCATGTCGCCGAGCACGCGCAACAATGGCCGCTCCAGGGTCTCGTACACCGTGCGCACCTGTTCGGCGGCCAGTCGCGGCTTGAGCACGTGCCATAGCCGGAGCGCAATGTCGGCCTTCTCGGCCGCATATTCGGTCGCCCGGTCGATGCCGACGGCGTCGAAGCCGATTTTGGTCTTGCCCGCCTTGGTCAGCGTGCCGACGTCCAGCGCTGCATGACCGAAAGTGCGCTCGGCGAGCGAATCGAGGCCATGGCTGCTGCGCCCGGCATCGAGCACGTACGACATCAGCATCGTGTCGTCGTAGGACACGATCTCCACGCCGCGCCGCATGAATACTTGCCAGGCGAATTTCAGATCGTGCCCGATCTTGATGACGCCGGGATCGGCAAAGAGCGGCTTGAGCGCGTCGAGCGCGGCGCCTTCCGCGATCTGGGCCGGCGCCACGTCGCCGCGGAACAGCCCCGCGCCCTCGCCGCCCTGGCGGTGCGACAGCGGCACATAGCAGGCTTCGTTCGGCGCGACCGCAAGCGAAAAGCCGCACAGCTCCGCCTGCATCGGATCGATACCGTCGCTGGCAATGTCGAGCGCGACCATGCCGAT
This sequence comes from uncultured Alphaproteobacteria bacterium, assembly GCA_963784325.1. Taxonomy (GTDB): domain Bacteria; phylum Pseudomonadota; class Alphaproteobacteria; order Rhizobiales; family Xanthobacteraceae; genus BOG-931. The sequence continues at coordinate 30,751 of CAWARC010000025.1, forward strand.
ATCCCGCGCGCGCCCGATCCAGGCCGCCAATTGATCGAGGCTGCGGACGGTCTGGTATCGGCCGCGGTCGAACTTGGCGCGGCGCGCCGCTTCGCTGCGCGCCGTGACCAGCGCCATGGGTGTCAGCGATACGGAGGGCGTCGGCTCGCTTTTGCTTTTGCGCAGATCATCGCCCGGCTGCGCCGGCCGCCCCATAGGAAGTTCGAGGCTCGCGCCCGTTCCCCGCGTTTGCGAGCTAGCCGCCGAGTGTTCCCCGGCGAGGCTGCCGTCAGCTTCGATCGCACTCGTATCGATATCCGCAAATTCAGCGACGCGGCGCGTCAGCGAGCTAAATTCCATCGCCTTCAAGAACGCGATCAGCCGCTTATAGTCGGGCTCGTGCACGGCGAGATCGCCGATCGGCACATCGAGCTTCACCTTGTCGTCGAGCGTCACGAGCTTCTTCGAGAGCCGCGCCTTCTCGGCGTTCTCGATCAGCGACTGGCGGCGCTTCTCCTGCTTGATCTCGCTGGCGCGCGCGAGCAGCGTTTCGAGATCGCCGTATTCGCCGATGAGCTGTGCGGCGGTTTTGACGCCGATGCCGGGCACGCCGGGCACATTGTCGGTCGAGTCGCCGATCAGCGCCTGCACCTCGATGACCTTTTCCGGCGGCACGCCGAATTTCTCGATCACCTCGGCGCGGCCGATCTTCTTGTCCTTCATGGTGTCGAACAAGACGATGCGGTCGTTGACGAGCTGCATCAAATCCTTGTCCGACGAGACGATGGTGGCGGTGGCGCCGGACTCATAGGCCTGGCGCGCGTAGGTCGCGATCAGGTCGTCGGCCTCAAAACCCTTTTGCTCCAGGCAGGGAATGTCGAAGGCGTGCACCGCGTCACGGATCAGGGGGAATTGCGGCCTTAAATCGTCCGGCGGGTCGGGCCGATGCGCCTTGTAGTCGGGATACATCTCGGTGCGGAAGGTGCGCTCGGAAAGGTCGAACACCACGGCAAGGTGCGTGGGCTTCTCCTCCAGCTTCATATCGCGCAGAAGCTTCCACAGCATATTGCAGAAGCCGAATACGGCGTTGAGCTGCAGCCCGTCGGATTTGCGGTTGATCGGCGGCAGCGCGTGATAGGCGCGGAAAATGTAGCCCGATCCGTCGACCAGGAAGACGTGGTCGCCTTTCTGCAACGGTTTGGCGGAAAGTTGCGGTTTTGCCGCTTTGGGCGGGGCTTTTTGTGCTGCGGGCATGATGGCCAGTATATAGGGGCTTGGCCCCGATTAGCACCGTCATTGGATCGCACTGTGGACTATTCGCCGCCGCTGCCGATCGATGCCGCACTGCCGGAACTGACCGCGGCGTTGCGCGCGCGTAACGTAGCCGTCCTGGTAGCGTCGCCCGGCGCCGGCAAGACGACGCGGGTGCCGCTGGTGCTTGCTCGTGAGGATTGGGCGAAAGACCGCCGCATCCTGGTGCTCGAGCCGCGCCGACTCGCCGCGCGCGCCGCCGCCGAGCGCATGGCGCATACGCTGGGCGAACGCGTCGGCGAAACCGTAGGCTTGCGGGTGCGCTTCGGCTCAAAAATCTCGCGGCAAACCCGGATCGAAGTTGTCACCGAAGGGATTTTCACCCGGCTTGTCCTCGACGATCCGATGCTCGACGGCGTGGCTGCGGTGCTGTTCGACGAATTCCACGAGCGCTCGCTCGATGCCGATCTCGGTCTGGCGCTCGGCCGCGACGCACAGCAGGGCCTGCGCGAGGATTTAAGGCTTCTCGTCATGTCGGCGACGATCGATGCCGCGCGCATTGCCGGGCTGCTCGGCGGCGCGCCGGTGATCGAAAGCCAAGGCCGCGCCTTCCCGGTCGAGACGCGCTATATCGGCCGCGATCAGCGTCCGATCGAGCCGCAGATGGCCGACACGATCATCCGCGCCATGCGCGCGGACGCCGGCTCACTGCTCGCCTTCCTGCCGGGTGCTGCCGAAATCCGGCGCACCCAAACCCAGCTCGAAAACCGCGTCGAGGCCTTGACCGACGTGGTCGCACTTTACGGTGCGCTGGGCGGCGACGAACAAGACCGCGCCATCGCACCGGCCCCGCCCGGCCGGCGCAAGATCGTGCTGGCGACTTCGATCGCCGAGACCTCGATCACCATCGAGGGTGTGCGCATCGTCGTCGATTTCGGGATTGGCGCGGGTGCCGCGCTACGAGCCCGACGTGGGCGTGACGCGGCTTGAAACGGTGCGGGTATCGCGCGCCGCGGCGGATCAGCGCCGTGGCCGGGCCGGGCGCACCGAGCCGGGTGTCTGCTACCGGCTGTGGGACGAACCGCAGACGGCGGCGCTTGAGCCCTATGCCCGCCCGGAAATCCTCGCCGCCGATCTTTCCTCTTTCGCGCTCGACCTGGCGGCCTGGGGCAGCGGCCCGGAGCAGCTCGCCTTCCTCGATCCGCCGCCGCGGCCGGCGCTGACCGAGGCGAAAGCGCTGCTCGCCGCGCTCGGCGCCATCGACGCCGACGGCCGCATCACCGACGAGGGCCGACATTTGCGACGGCTGCCGCTGCCGCCGCGGCTTGCCCGCATGGTGGTCGACGCCGCGCGGGAAGGCGCGGCACTTGTAGCCGCAGAAATCGCCGCGATCATCGGCGAGCGTGGGCTCGGTGGTGACGACGTCGATTTGCGCGCGCGGCTCGACGCGCTGCACCGCGACCGCTCGCGCCGCGGGCGCGACGCCCGGAGCATGGCCGAGCGCTGGGCGGAGATTGCGACGACCAGTCCTGCCCCCCGCAAGAAAACGGAAATAGGCGTCGGCATTTTCATTGCCCTCGCCTATCCTGAACGCGTCGCAAAAAAGCGCGGCGGTGGCGCAGCGGGCGCATTTTTGCTGGCGAACGGACGCGGTGCGACCATCGATGCGGCGTCGCCGCTGGCGCGCGAGCCGTTTCTCGCCGTAGCTGAACTATCGGGTAGCGCCGCGGCCGGCCGCGTCCTCTCCGCCGCTCCGATCGCGCTTGCCGAGATCGAGGCGCGCTTTGCCGAGCGCATCGAGGCGCGTGATGAGATCACTTTCGACGCGGCAAGCGGCAGCCTGCGCGCACGCAAGAGCCGCCGGCTCGGCGCCATCGCGCTTTCCGATCAGCAAATTCGGGTCGAGCCGAGCGAAGCCGCGGCAAAGCTACTCGCCGACAATATCGCGCGCGCCGGCGTCGATCGGCTGCCGTGGAGCAAGGCACTGACCCAGTGGCGCGATCGTGTCATGTTCCTGCGTGCGAGCGAAGGCGAGGAGTGGCCGGATTTGTCCGACGCGGCACTTGCCGGGAGCGTAAACGAATGGCTCGCACCGACACTCTTGCCCAAGACCGGTATTGACCAAATCACGGCGGACGAATTGGACACCGCTTTGCACGCGCTGTTGCCATGGCCGCTGCCGCGGCGGCTCGAGGAAGGGGCGCCGACGCATTTCGAGGCGCCGACCGGCACCCGGGTGCCGATCGATTACGCCGCCGAAGGCGGACCGAAAATCGCGATCAGGGTGCAGGAACTGTTCGGGCTCAGCCGTCATCCGACGATCGCCGGCGGCAAAATTCCGCTTGTCATCGAATTGCTTTCGCCTGCGCATAGGCCGGTGCAGACGACGCGCGACCTGCCGGGCTTCTGGCGCGGCAGCTACGCCGCCGTGCGCGCCGAGCTGCGCGGCCGCTATCCGAAGCATCCTTGGCCCGACGATCCGATAGCGGCGAGCGCGACCAGGCGGGCAAAGCCCAGGAAGAGCCAGATCGTTTCAGAGTGATGCAGATTTCAGAGACATGCCCGGATCGAGTAGCAACAGGCGCTCGGCCGGCCCACGAGTGTTGGGGTCTTTTTAAGCACCCGGTCCAGCCGTTCGGGCCAGCCGGCGATTTTGTAGGCAGTTTCGGCGATGATTGCCGAAAAGACACACCAATCTGGCCCAAGAAATGCATGTTGTCATACATGCTGTGGAGATTTATTGCGGTCGCAAAGGACGTCGATGACGTATCCATTATCATGGCGCGATAATGCCAATTCTCAGCATCAGACACGTCACCACATATCACTATAATCGCACGGTCGCATTCGGCGAGCATCGGATGATGCTGCGTCCGCGCGACGACGACGATCAAAGGATCATCGAATCGGAGCTCGAAATAACGCCCAGTCCCAGGCAACTTGCCTGGACCAAGGATGGTTTCGGCAATCATGTGGCGATCGCTCATTTTGACGCCCGTGCCCGCGAGCTTCGCTTCGCCAGCAATGTTCGTGTCGACCATGCGCCGAGCGAGTTTCGCGCAACCGATATCAGGGATTTTGCCCGATCCTATCCGTTTGCCTACGCGCCGGAAGATCGGCCCGGCCTCGAACCCTTCATCCAGCCGCTGTCTCCGCATCCGGCGGTTGACCTCTGGAGCGCCGCGTTCTTCCGTAAGGATGGCTCCGCCGACACTTACGAGTTGCTCGGCGACATGACACGGACCATCAGGCGGACCTTCAAGCACGTCGCGCGGCACGAGAAGGGAATCCAGGCTCCGGCCTGGACGCTCAAACTCGGCAGCGGCAGTTGTCGTGACCTCGCCGTGCTTATGATAGCGGCGCTGCGCGTGCGCGGAATTGCCGCCCGGTTCGTATCCGGCTATCTGCATTTGCCCGATGACGACGATGACATCGGCGGCAACACCCATGCCTGGGTCCAGGTCTACGTGCCCGGGCCTGGCTGGGTCGACTTCGATCCGTCGGGAGGCGCCGTGGGAAATAAAAATCTCATCCGCGTCGCAGTCGCACCTGAGGCGCGCGAGGCAATCCCTCTGCAGGGCACCTGGTTCGGCACGGCGGCAGATCATCGGGCCATGAAAGTCGCGGTGAAGGTCACTGCGGCAGATACCAGCGCCTGGAAGCGCGGCGATATCGGGATGGTCAACGAGCGCGCTGAAGATGGGACGGCGAAGCTTTCCTTCGCAGCCGCGACGGGGTCCGCGTGCGACTAGCCGGTGGCTCTTATTTCTGAGGGCACTTTATCCGCCCAGACGCGGAATCCCGACAAGATCCCCGGGCCGAAGGTATGGGTCAACGGTACGTCCGCGGCGTCGCGGCCCTGCGCGATCAGGATGCGGCCGATACGCGGCGCATTGTTGCGCGGGTCGAACATGTGCCAACGGCCTCCCAGATAGACTTCGATCCACGCCGCGAAATCATTGGGCGGATACGGCGGCGGAAGGCCGACGTCGGTGATGTAACCGGTGCAATAGCGCGCCGGGATGTTCAAGCAGCGACAAAAGGTAATGGCAAGGTGAGCGTAGTCGCGGCATACGCCGCGACGCTCTGCGTATGTTTCCGAGGCCGTCCTGGTTGCCCGAGAATGCTCGTAACCAAAGCTTATGTGCTTATGAACGAAGTCGCAGACCGCTTGCACCCGCGGCCAACCAGGCGGCGTGCTGCCGAACAGCCGCCAAGCCTCGTCGGCTAGGCGATCGGTCTCGCAGTAACGACTGCCCAGCAAAAACAGTATGACCTCTGCCGGCAAGTGCTCAACCTGGTGCTGCGCGGCGTTCAGATCGACCGGGTCCCATAGTCCCCGATCACGAATGACGGCGTCCGTGCCGAGGCTGAAATGGCCGGCGGGCGCAACGAGCCGCGTACACCAATTGCCGAAGCTGTCGCGGTAGCCCTCAACGGGAACCGGAGGGTTCGTTATCAGATAATCTGGACGCTCCAGGTCGGACGCGCGCGAAAAGTGCACGTTCAACGTCAAAATCATGGGCGTTGTTTGCGGAAATTCGAAATTGAGTTCGCAACCGAGATGGATACGCATAAGTCACGCCAGCCGCTTGGCTTCCCTGGTATCGATCCCCTTGCAGGAAGGGCAGACGAAGATGAGTTGTTGCGGACGCACGCGAAACTGCGCGATCGTGCGCGAATGTTTCATGGTGTCGCCGCAAGAGAGGCAAAGCATGGTCGGCGTGCTCTCGAGTATACGAGGCAAGCGTTCGATGGCGGGAGTTGAAGGTGCGTGAGTATAATTCGACATGCGCAACTCCCCTGAACAGGCGGGAGCGCTACGAACTCTCAGCCACCAACGCCTGGCACGGGCCGCTGTCGGTGGTGAGCAATAGATAAGAATGATTAGAACAATTGCGAGGTTAAGTTTTAGGCATACGTCAGTTTCGCCACGATCTGATCGCTGATGCTCAATGCCGCGGCTTTGGGCAAATTTTAGCGGTCATTGTAATCCCTCGCTTACCGTCGACCGGCAAATGGGGCTCGCTATCGGCTGACATTAGCGCCTTCTTCGCCGTACCGTGGTGAAGTGCGCGCGAACAGCCGGACCAGTTTCATGCGTGCCATCCTGACTTTCGCAGCTTTCGCCATTGCGGCCGGTATCGCCGTGCCGAAATACGCTGCGCAAATGCACGCCGGCGCTGCGGCGCCGACCGTGATGGCGGCACACGCCGAAGCGTCCGCGTCTTCTAGCGCCGCGGATTCGCGCTCCGTCGTCATTTCGCCCGGACCTAATGGACATTTCGAGGTCGCCGGCAGCGTCGACGGCACGCGCCTGGAATTCATGGTCGATACCGGCGCGTCGGTGATCGCCTTGACGGCGCGCGATGCGGCGATGCTCGGCATCCATCCAGCGGAAAGCGAGTATGTCGCCCTGGTGCAGACTGCGAACGGCACGGTGCGTGCCGCGCCGGTTACGCTGGACCGCGTCGAGATCGACGACATCGTCGTCCATGGCGTTGCCGCCATGGTGTTGCCGGACAGCGCGTTGCACGACAATCTGCTCGGGCTCACCTTCCTGTCGCGGCTGCGGAAATTCGAATATTCCGAGGGCAGGCTGGTTCTCGAACAATAGACTTCGTCACTCCTGGCCTCCAGGCGATGGCCGCGCCCGACGGTAGGCAACCATTTCCGCCCCTCATCGTTTAAGCTATTGCTGCGCGCGGATTCCCGATTCGGACGATTTTTTCAATGTTTCCCAAGCCAAAACCTTCGCTTAAGCCGAATACCTACGCCTATGAATCCGAGCCGATGGTGAAAGCCACCGGCTTTCGCGAATATGACGCGCGCTGGCTGTTCGGCAGTGAAATCAATCTAATGGGCGTCGAGGCGCTCGGCCTGGGCTTAGGTACGCTGATCCACGAATTGGGCGTCAAGCCGGACATCGTCACCGGCCACGATTTCCGCTCCTATTCGGCGTCGATCAAGATGGCGCTGACCAATGGGCTGATAGCCGGCGGCTGCCGCGTGCATGACATCGGCTTGGCGGTCACGCCGATGGCCTATTTCGCGCAGTTCGATCTGGACGTGCCGTGCGTCGCCATGGTCACGGCTTCGCACAATGACAATGGCTGGACCGGCGTGAAAATGGGCGCCAACCGGCCGCTCACCTTCGGCCCCGACGAGATGAGCCGGCTCAAGGACATCGTGCTCGAAGGCCGCTTCAAGGCGAAAGCCGGCGGTGCCTATGAATTCGTCGAGAACTTTCCGGCGCGCTACATCGCCGACCTCACCAAGCGGCCGAAGCTCAAGCGCCATCTCAAAGTCGTGTGCGCCTGCGGCAACGGCACCGCCGGCGCTTTCGCGCCGCAAGTTTTGGAAAAAATCGGCTGCGAGGTGGTGCCGCTCGACTGCGAGCTCGACCACACATTTCCAAATTACAATCCGAACACCGAAGACATGAAGATGCTGCACGCCATGCGTGACGCGGTGCTGGCCAACAAGGCCGACGTCGGCCTTGGCTTCGACGGCGACGGCGACCGCTGCGGCGTGGTCGACAACGACGGCGAGGAAATTTTCGCCGACAAAGTCGGCGTCATGCTGGCGCGCGATATCTCGTCAAATCACAAGAACGCGCTGTTCGTTGCCGACGTCAAATCGACCGGCCTGTTCATGACCGATCCGCTATTGATCAAGAACGGCGCCAAGACCGACTATTGGAAGACCGGCCACTCCTACATGAAGCGCCGGGTCAATGAGATCGGCGCCATCGCCGGCTTCGAAAAGTCCGGCCACTTCTTCTTCAACAAGCCGTTTGGCCGCGGCTATGACGACGGACTGATCTTCGCCTTTGCCGCTCTCGACATGCTCGACCGCAATCCTGGGAAGACCATGGCTGGCCTGAAAAACGCGCTGCCGAAAACCTGGTCGTCGCCGACCATGTCGCCGCATTGCGCCGACGAGACCAAATATGGCGTGGTCGACGACGTGGTGAAGCATTTCGAGGCCGAGCAGAAGAGCGGCGGCAAGGTCGCCGGGCAGCCGATCCGCGATCTCGTCACCGTCAACGGCGTGCGCGTCACGGTCGAGGACGGCACCTGGGGCCTCGTCCGCGCCTCATCCAACAAGCCGGAGCTGGTGGTCGTCGTCGAAAGCCCGGTCTCGGAAGCGCGAATGCGCGACATGTTCAAGTCGCTCGACACGGTACTGCGCACGCACAAGGAAGTCGGCGAGTATAATCAGACGATCTGAACTACTGACCGTCATCCTGAGATGGCCGCGAAGCGGCCCTCGAAGCATGCTGCTCACCCCGCGCGCCGTCGCCCTTCGAGGCTCGCGGAGCTTGTCATCGGGCCGGCGGAATTTGGCTCGCACCTCGAGGTGACAGCAAACAATTCACGCCTCCTGAAACACGTCGATCTCCAACGCGCCCGGAAACATCGTGCGCCAAGTCTGCAGATAAACCTGCATGCGGGCGTCGCTGGCAATGCGTTGCCGGTTGAGTTCCCAGCCCGGATCCGCCTCGTATTCGATCTCCTGGATGAATTTGGCCGGATCGTCGACGTTCTGCAGCAGACGGACTTCGGCCTTGCCGAACATTTGGTAGAACGGCGCCGCCGCCTTGATCATGGCGACGAACTGCGTGGTGTCCGTCGCCGGCATGGTGAACCGCAATTGCAACGTGCGCCGGACTGTCGGTTGTTCGTCGTTGGCCATCGGCTGCATTCCCTCACTTTTCCCGCGCGAGCACGAACAGTGCCGGCCGGACGGTATTCCCCGAATCCGGCCCGCCATGCGGCTATGATGCGCTATTTAAAGGTGTCGCGGAACCGGTGGGCGGGATAAACACCCAGTATTCGCAGCGACTTCGGTACCGAGACGAATTCGAGCTCCTCGAGCGCCAGTTCGAGCGCGCGATGCTTGGGATGACCATCGACGTCGGCGTAAAACTGTGTCGCGGTGAAGCTGCCGTCGACCATGTAGCTTTCCAGCTTGGTCATGTTGACGCCGTTGGTGGCGAAACCGCCGAGCGCCTTGTAAAGCGCCGCTGGAATGTTGCGCACCTGGAATACGAAGGTGGTGATCAGGCGCTTGTCCTTGCGGCCCGCCCATTTCGGCTCGCGGGCGAGCACCACGAAGCGGGTGGTGTTATGCTTCGCGTCGGCGACGTCCTTTTTCAGGATCCGCAGGCCGTAGATCTTGGCGGCGAGCTTGGTCGCCAGCACGGCGCGCGTAATATCTCCGGTTTCGGCGACTTCACGCGCCGCTCCGGCCGTGTCGGCAGCAACCACGGCCTTCAGCCGCAGCGCCCGGATGATGTTGCGGCACTGCCCCAGCGCGTGGACGTGGCTCTCCACCGTCTTGATGGTCTTGAGCGTCGCGCCTTTGGGCGCCATCAGCTGGTGCTGCACCGGGAGGAACCATTCCGCCACAATGTGCAGCCGCGACGCCGGCATCAGATGATGGATATCCGCTACCCGGCCGGCCACCGAATTGTCGATCGGAATCATGGCGAGCGCGGCCCCTCCGGTGCGGACCGCAGCGAAGGCATCCTCGAAGGTCGGGCACGGCAGCGGCTCGTAGTCTCGATACGCCTCCTTGCAGGCGATATGCGAATTCGCACCGGGCTCGCCCTGGTATGCGATCTTGCGGCGCTTGCTGCTACGCTTGTTCATGGCCTGGTCATTGGCGATTTCGCTCCCGCCTGTCCCGTTAGCATGGCGCGCGCTTTTTCCAAATCCTCGGGCGTATCGACGCCGAGCGGCACGGCGTCGACGATCTCGACGTCGATGCGCATGCCCGCCTCCAACGCCCGCAGCTGTTCGAGCTTTTCGCGGCGCTCCAAGAGCGACGGCGGCAGCTTGACGAAGCGTTCCAGCGCGGCGCGGCGAAACGCGTAAAGTCCGATGTGATGATAGAGCGGGCCATCCCCCGCCGGTGCGGTGGCGCGGGTGAAATAAAGGGCGCGCAGCCGGCTTAGCGCAACCGGCGTCCCCACCACTTTGACGACATGGGGATTGAGCCGCTCGGCAGCCACTTTGATCTCGGCCGCCAGCGTCGCGATATCGACGGCGGCGTCGGCAAGCGGCAAGAGCGCCGCGCGGATCGCCACAGACTCGATTGTCGGCAAGTCGCCTTGCACGTTGACGATGATTTCGGCGCGCCGCTCCAAATCGACCTTGCCGAGCGCCTCGAAGATGCGGTCGGAGCCGGAGGCGTGATCCGGCGCGGTCATCACCGCGCGGCCGCCGGCCTTATCCACAGCCGCGGCGACTTCCGGAGAGTCGGTCGCGACCACAACCGGACCGATATCGGCTGCCTGCGCGCGGCGCAGGACATGCACGATCATTGGCTCGCCGGCGATAACGGCAAGCGGTTTGCCCGGGAGCCTGGATGCGGCCAGGCGGGCGGGAATCAGGATAAGAACGTCGGCCATTGCGCTGAAGGGTGCTTATACGGGTTGCAAGACACGGGGCAAACTGGCTAATTGTGCACCGCCCACATCTCTTCCCGGCGGAGCTTCCCCGCGATGGATTCGTTCGAAATCAATAAGGTTCTCGGCGCGTTGCTGGGAACGTGCCTTGTTCTTGTCGCCATGCATATCGCCTCCGGCGCCATTTTCACACCCGAGCCGCCGGCAAAGCCAGGCTATGTCATCGCTGTGAAGGAAGAGCAGCCGGCCAGCGGCGCAGCATCCGCGGCACCTGCGGAGCAGCCGATTGAGACGCTGCTTGCAAGCGCATCGGCCGACCGCGGCGCACAGGTCACCAAGCAATGCCAAGCCTGCCATAACTTCCAGGAGGGTCAGGGACCAAAGGTCGGCCCCGACCTCTATGGCGTCGTGGACCGCCCCATCGCATCCGCGCCGGGCTTCAATTATTCGGCCGCGCTGAAAGGCAAAGCTGGCGGCAAATGGGACTTCGATACGCTGAACAAATGGCTGACCAAGCCGAGCGCCTTTGCTCCAGGCACGGCCATGACCTTTGCCGGCCTGTCCAACGAGAAGCAGCGCGCCGACGTCATCGCCTATCTCGATACGCTCTCGCCGCATCCGGTGCCGCTGCCGGCAGCGCAGGGCGCAGCCGCCCCGGCCGCAGCTCCCGCGCCGGCCCCGACCGCCGCCGGTACCCCGGCCGCCGCTCCGGCCAATCCGCCGGCGCCGGCCGCGCCGGCTGGGGCTGCTCCGGCCCAACACTAGCGCCGTTTTCACTGCCGTCCTGTCGTCCCCCTGTCGCAGGGGGATGCGCAGTCTATTTCGCCGCGGCGCACCCCTGCCCGCTGGCGTCGGCGTCGAAAAGGCCGATAATGCCCGGCAACGAGAAGCTTCTGAGACCTCTAGGGAGTATCAGGTGGACCGCCGATCCTTGCTGAAGACTGCGTTGCTCGCTACCGCGGCCTCCCCTCTTCCGTTGGCTTGGACCACAGCCGCGCGGGCGCAGGCCCAGCCGGCCGCGCCGGCGCCATCGCCGGCCAAAACCTGGCGTCACGGCACCTCGCTCTACGGCGAGCTTAAATACCAGCCGAACTTCAAGCAGTTCGATTACGTCAACGCCGCAGCGCCGAAAACCGGCGTAGCGCGGCAGGTCGCTTACGGCACCTTCGATAACTTCAACGCGGTCGTCGCCGGCGTCAAAGGCACGCTCGCCGCCGGCATCAACCTGATTTACGACACGCTCGCCGTGTCCTCGCTCGATGAAGTGTCGAGCGAATATGGACTGCTTGCCGACGGCCTGAGCTATCCGGATGACTTTTCGTCGGTCAGCTATCGGCTGCGGCCGGAGGCGAAATGGCATGACGGCACGCCGGTGACGCCGGACGACGTCATCTTCTCTTTCGAATCCTATAAAAAGCTTAGCCCGCAGTCTTCCGCCTATTACCGTCACGTCACCAAGGTGGAGCAGACCGGCGATCACGAGGTCACCTTCACCTTTGACGGCCCCGGCAATCACGAGCTGCCGCAGATCGTCGGCGAACTGACCGTCCTGCCGAAACACTGGTGGGAAGGCACCGACGCCAACGGCAAGAAACGCAACATCGCCGACACCACGCTCGAGCCGCCGCTCGGCTCCGGGCCCTACCGCATCAAGGATTTTTCCGCCGGCCGCAACATCGTCTATGAGCGCGTCAAGGACAATTGGGGCGGCAACGTCAACGTCAATATCGGCCGCGACAATTTCGACGAGCTGCACTTCGAATATTTCCGCGACACCACCGTCGCGCTGGAAGCCTTCAAGGCGGACACGGTCGACTGGCGCGTCGAGAACCTCGCCAAGAACTGGGCCACCGCCTACGACTTCCCCGCGGTCACCGACAAGCGCGTGCTGCTCGAGGAATTCCCCATCAGGAATTTCGGGCTGATGCAGGCTTTCGTCTTCAATATTCGCCGCCCCAAATTCCAAGATCCGAGGGTGCGGCTTGCCTTCAATTACGCGTTCGATTTCGAGGAGATGAACAAGGAGATTTTCTTCGGGCAATATAAGCGCATCGACAGCTATTTCGACGGCACCGACCTTGCCGCCACCGGCGTACCGACCGGCCGCGAGCTCGAACTGCTCGAAACCGTGCGCGATCAGGTGCCGCCGGAGCTTTTCAAGAAGCCCTATGCCAATCCGGTGAACGGTAATCCCGCCGCGGTGCGCAACAATCTGCGCGAGGCGCTTCGCCTGCTCAAAGAGGCGGGCTACGAAGTCAAGGACCAGCAGCTCGTCAACGTGAAGACCAACGAGCCCTATACCGTCGAATTTCTCTCGGCGGGCCCGAGCTTCGAGCGCATCTTCCTGTTCTATAAACCCTCCCTCGAGCGGCTCGGCATGACGGTCTCGGTGCGAACCGTCGACGAGGCGCAGTTCGAGAACCGGCTGCGCGGCTGGGATTTCGACATCATCACCAACTCATGGCCGGAATCGCTGTCGCCCGGCAACGAACAACGCGGCTATTGGGGCTCGCAATCCGCCGACCAGCCCGGCTCCGACAATCTGATCGGCGTCAAAAATCCGGCGGTCGACGCCATGATCGATAAGATCGTGTTCTCCAAGAACCGCGCCGATCTCGAGGCCGCCACCAGAGCGCTCGACCGCATCTTGCTGTGGAACTACTACGTCGTGCCGCAATGGGCCTATTTCAAAGCCCGCACCGCGCGCTGGGACCGCTTCAGCCACCCGGATCCGATGCCGAAATACGGCGTAACGGGCTTCCCGACAGTATGGTGGTGGGACGCGCAAAAAGCCGCAAAGACCGGCTGACATCAGGGGCATGAACCGGCCCACCCGTCGGCGCATCCTTACGCTTACCGCCGGCGTCCTGTCGGGCGCAGCGGCGTTGCGCGCCGGCATCGTCCGCGCCGAGGACACCATCGAGTCCCACGGCCTGTCGTCCTTCGGCGATCTCGCCTACCCGCCGGACTTCGCCCATTTCAACTACGTCAATCCCGATGCGCCGAAAGGCGGCACGTTCTCGCAGATCGGGCCCGACCAGATCTACAACCAGAATTTCCTGACCTTCAATTCGCTCAACACATTCATCCTCAAGGGCGACGCCGCGCAGGGCATGGAGCTAACTTTCGCCTCGCTCATGGTACGCTCCGGCGACGAACCGGACGCCATGTACGGACTTGCCGCGGCGAAGGTGCGCCGCTCGGCCGACGGCCTCCTCTATCAATTCTTCATCCGGCCGGAAGCAAAATTCCATGACGGCTCGCCGCTGACCGCCCACGACGTCGCCTTTTCGCTCGCAATATTGAAGGAAAAGGGCCATCCGCTGATCAGCCAGTCGCTGCGCGATTTCGCAGGCGCCACCGCGGACGACGACTCGACCGTCACCGTGCGCTTTGCGCCCAAGCGGGCCCGCGACGTGCCGCTGTTTGTCGCCGGGCTGCCGATCTTCTCGCGCGCCTATTACGCGACGCGGCCGTTCGACGAATCCACGCTCGACATCCCGCTAGGCTCGGGAGCCTACCAGGTCGGCCGCTTCGATGCGGGCCGCTTCATCGAATATGGTCGCGTCACGGATTGGTGGGGCGCCGCTCTGCCGGTCGGCCGCGGCCAGGGCAATTTCGACATCGTGCGTTTTGAATATTATCGCGACCGCGACGTCGGCTTCGAAGGCTTCTCGGCCGGCACCTACCTGTTCCGCGAGGAGTTCACCTCGCGTTTCTGGGCGACACGCTACGATTTTCCGGCGGTCAAGGACGGCCGCGTCAAGCGCGACGAAATTCCCGACGACACGCCATCGGGCGCGCAAGGCTGGTTCATCAATACGCGACGGGCGCAATTCGCCGACGTTCGGGTGCGCGACGCGCTCAATGATGCGTTCGATTTCGAGTGGACCAACAAGACCATCATGTACAATGCCTATAAGCGGACGGTCTCGGTGTTCCAGAATTCCGATCTGATGGCGGTCGGGCCGCCGAGCGCCGCCGAACTGGCGTTGCTCGAGCCGTTCCGCAGCCGTGTGTCGCCCGAAGTCTTCGGCGAACCCTATACGCCGCCGGTCTCCGACAGCTCGGGCGAGGACCGCCCGCAATTGCGCAAGGCGGCGCAGGTTCTGCAAGATGCCGGCTGCATCATTCGCGAGGGCAAGCGGGTCCTGCCGAACGGCGAGCCCATCACCGTCGAATTTCTGATCGACGAGCCGGCGTTCGAACCGCACCATATGCCGTTCATCAGGAATCTCGGCATCCTCGGCATCGAAGCCACTTTGCGCGTCGTCGATCCGGTGCAATACCGGGCGCGCCTCGACAATTTCGACTTCGATATCACCATCGACCGCTTCAGCTTTTCCGCAACGCCGGGCGATTCACTGCGGTCGTATTTTTCGGCGCAGGCGGCAGCGCTGCACGGTTCGAACAACCTCGCCGGCATCGCCGATCCTGTGGTCGATGCGCTGATCGAAGCCATTATCGCCGCCGATTCCCGCCCCGCGCTGGTGACCGCCTGCCGTGCGCTCGACCGCATCATTCGCGCCGGCCGCTATTGGATTCCGAACTGGTATAAAGCCTCACACTGGATCGCTTACTGGGACGTATTCGGCCGGCCGCCGGCGCAACCGCGCTATTTTCGCGGTATTCCCGACACTTGGTGGTATGACGCGGCCAAAGCCGCGAAAAACCGGCCGGCGCGATAGGGCCGCGAATTTGAAGGCGGGACGCCAGTATGTCGCATGCTATAAAGTCGCTCCCGCCGACGACCGTCGCGTTTCCGTCATGCTCGGATGCGATGCCGCGGCCGCATTTGGGCCATTTAAGAGTGGTGGCGCATCGCGCCAATGGCTTTAAGATACCGGCGCAACGATAAGACCTGCTGGGACTCAATGGCTGCCTACATCGTCCGCCGCATCCTGTTCATGATCCCCACGATTTTCGGCATCATGCTGGTGTCGTTCGTCGTGGTTCAATTCGCGCCGGGTGGCCCGGTGGAACGCGTCATCGCCCAGTTGCGCGGCAGCGATACCGGCGCGACGTCACGTATTTCCGGCTCGACCAGCGGCGATTTTGCCCATGGCTCCTTGCAAGCCGGCTCACAATTCGACGTCAGCTCGAAATACCGCGGCGCCCAAGGACTGGACCCGGCCTTCATCAAGAGCCTGGAGAAGCAGTTCGGTTTCGACAAGCCGGCCTACGAGCGCTTCTTCCTGATGATGTGGAACTATCTGCGCTTCGATTTTGGCAAGAGCTATTTCCGCGATGTCAGCGTACTCGAGCTGATCAAGGAGAAACTGCCGGTATCGATCTCGCTCGGTATCTGGATGACGCTGCTGAGCTACCTCATCTCGATTCCGCTCGGCATCCGCAAGGCGGTGCGCGACGGCTCGCAGTTCGACGTATGGACCTCCGGCATCATCATTATCGGCTACGCAATTCCGGGCTTTCTGTTCGCGATCCTGCTGATCGTGCTGTTCGCCGGCGGCTCGTTCTGGCAAATCTTCCCGCTGCGCGGACTCGTTTCGGAAGGCTGGTCGCAATTTCCCTGGTGGGAAAAGATTCTCGACTATTTCTGGCACCTCACGCTGCCGATCGTCTCCATGGGGCTTGCTGCTTTCGCCACCATGACACTGCTCACCAAGAATTCGTTCCTCGAAGAACTGCGTAAGCAATACGTGCTCACCGCGCGCGCCAAGGGCTGCTCCGAGCGCCAAGTGCTGTACGGGCATATCTTCCGCAATGCCATGCTGCTCGTCATCGCCGGCTTCCCGGCCGCGTTCGTCTCCGCGTTTTTTGCCGGCTCGCTGTTGATCGAAACCATCTTCTCGCTCGACGGCCTCGGGCTATTGAGCTTCGAAAGCGTGCTCAACCGCGATTATCCTGTGGTGTTCGCCAATCTCTACATTTTCGCCCTCGTCGGCCTTGTCGTAAATCTTATTTCAGACCTCACCTATACTTGGATCGATCCGCGCATCGACTTCGAGACGAGGGAGGTGTGAGGTGGACGACAAGACCTTTCCCGACAATCTCGAGGGCGAGATCGAGCCGGGCATTCCGCAGGACCTGAAGCCGGATCTCGAGCCGGCCGGCCCGTTGGGACTTTTCGGTTTGCCGCGCGGCTTTGAATTCTCGCCGCTCAATGCACGGCGCTGGCGGAATTTCAAGGCCAACCGGCGGGGGTATTGGTCGCTGTGGATTTTTCTCGTGCTGTTCGTCGTCTCGATGTTCGCCGAACTCATCGCCAACGATAAGCCGCTGTTCATCCACTTCGACGGCAAGACCTTCTTCCCGGTCTTGGTGACGTATCCGGACACCGATTTCGGCGACGATCTCGGCACCGCCGCCGACTACCGCGATCCGCATCTGCAGAAATTTCTCGACGAGCACAACGCCATCGAAATCTGGGCGCCGATCCGCTTTTCCTACGACACCATCAACGACAATCCACCATCGGCTTTTCCCTCCAAGCCGACCTGGATGCTGACCACGCAAGATTGCGACTTTGCCGCCAAGAACGGCTACGCCAAGTGCGGCACACTCGAATATAACTGGTTCGGCACCGACGATCAGGGCCGCGACGTGCTGGCGCGGGTAATCTACGGATTCCGCATTTCGGTGCTGTTCGGACTGGTGCTGACCATCGTCTCCTCGATCATCGGTGTCGCTGCCGGTGCCGTGCAGGGCTATTTCGGCGGCTGGACGGATCTGCTGTTCCAGCGCTTCATCGAAATCTGGACCTCGGTACCGGAGCTTTATCTGCTGCTGATCATTTCTTCGGTGCTGGTGCCCGGCTTCTTCGTGCTGCTCGGAATTCTCTTGTTGTTTTCCTGGGTGCGGCTGGTCGGCCTGGTGCGCGCCGAATTTTTGCGCGGCCGCAATTTCGAATATATCCAGGCGGCGCGCGCGCTCGGCGTGTCCAACAAGGTCATCATGTTCCGGCATCTGTTGCCGAACGCCATGGTGGCGACCATGACATTTCTGCCGTTCATCATGTCGTCTTCGGTGATGACGCTTACCGCATTGGATTTTCTCGGCTTCGGCCTGCCGCCCGGCTCGCCTTCGCTCGGCGAACTGTTGTCGCAGGCCAAGGCCAATGTGCAGGCGCCATGGCTGGGGCTCACCGGCTTCTTCACCGTGGCGCTGATGCTGTCGCTTCTGATCTTCATCGGCGAGGCGGTGCGCGACGCCTTCGACCCACGAAAGACGTTCACATGAGCAAGCAGCCGGGCAAGGACCTTTGCCTCTCCATCCGCGATCTTTCTATCGCGTTCCGTTCGGGTGGGCGAGAAATGCTCGCGGTCGACCACGTCTCGTTCGACATCGTCAAGGGCGAGTGCATGGCGCTGGTCGGCAAATCCGGCTCCGGCAAATCGGTTACGGCTTTGTCGATCTTAAGACTGCTGCCTTATCCGGCGGCCCGCCATCCGTCGGGCAGTATCGCTTTCCATGGCCGCGATCTTTTGAAGCTCTCGGAACGCGAGATGCAGCGAGTGCGCGGCGATGAGATCACCATCGTATTCCAGGAGCCGATGACCTCGCTCAACCCGCTGCACACCATCGAGAAGCAGATCGGCGAGATCCTGCTGCTGCACCGCGGCCTGACCGGAGCGCCGGCGCGCGCGCGCACGCTGGAAGTCCTCACCCAGGTCGGCATCCGCGACCCGGAGAGCCGGCTCAAGAGCTATCCGCATCAGCTCTCCGGCGGTCAGCGCCAGCGCGTAATGATTGCCATGGCGCTTGCCAACGAGCCCGATTTGCTCATCGCCGACGAGCCGACCACCGCGCTCGACGTTACCGTGCAGGCGCAGATCATCGCGCTGCTTAAGGAAATCCAGTCGCGGCTGCATATGTCGCTGTTGTTCATCACTCACGACCTCGGCATCGTGCGAAAGATCGCGCAGCGGGTCTGCGTGATGAAAGACGGCAAGATCGTCGAACATGGCACCGTCGAGCGCGTGTTTTCCGCGCCCGAGCATCCTTATACGCAAGCGCTGCTCGCGGCCGAGCCGCGGCCCGACCCGGCGCCGCCGCAGCCCGACGCGCCGATCCTTCTAAAGACCGATCAGCTCAAAGTGTGGTTTCCGATCACGCGCGGTCTGATGCGCAAGACCGTCGGCCACGTCAAAGCCTGCGACGGCTTGACCATCGAGCTGCGCAAAGGCGAGACGCTCGGCGTGGTCGGCAAATCCGGCTCTGGCAAGTCGACGCTCGGACGCGCCATCTTGCGGCTGATCTCGTCGGACGGGCTCATCGCGTTCATGGGCCGCGACCTGCAAGGCTTGAATTTCAAGGAAATGCGCCCGTTCCGCCGCGACATGCAGATCGTGTTCCAGGATCCCTACGGGTCGCTGTCGCCGCGCATGTCGGTCGCCGACATCATCAAGGAAGGCCTCAAGGTCCATCAGCCCAACATGCCCGATCGCCAGCGCGACGAGCGCGTCGTTCAGGCCTTGCGCGACGTCGGCCTCGACCCCGAGCTGCGCTTTCGCTTTCCCCATGAATTTTCCGGCGGCCAACGCCAGCGCATCGCGTTGGCGCGCGCCGTAGTGCTGGAGCCGAGTTTCATCGTGCTCGACGAGCCGACCAGTGCCCTCGACATGGTGATTCAGGCGCAGATGGTCGATCTGTTACGCGACCTGCAGAAGCGGCACAATCTGACGTATCTGTTCATCTCACACGACCTGCGCGTCGTCGCGGCGCTGGCGAGCCGCTTGGTGGTGATGCGGCACGGCCTCGTCGTCGAGGCCGGCGACGCCGCCGAATTGTTCCGCAATCCCAAGACCGATTATACCCGCGCACTGTTTGCCGCCGCGTTCAACCTGGAAGCCGTGCCTGAGGACGTGGTCGAGCAATAAATCGACCCTGCTCTGGGCGCAGCGGCGATATTAGATACAGACAGATGAAACCGCCGTTTTCGATCATCCCGCCCACAGCGATTGTCATCGCCGCGCTGATCGCATTGGGCGGGATTGCCGGCGCTCAGGGCCGCGACCGCTCGATGCAGCTCGTCTCCGAGTATCCGCTGCTCAACGACGATGGCCAGCGGCTGCCCAATCACAGCGTCAAGCTGGCCGGCCCGATCGACAAATTGCCCGGCGTGGTCGTCGCCGCCAACCCGGAAGGCAAGACCACGCTGGTAGAATTCTACGATCTCAACTGTCCGTTTTGCCGGATCGCCTCAGCCGATGTCGCCGATATGGTCGCCGTCGATCCGGAGCTTCGCCTTGTGCTGGTGCCGTTTCCGGTGCTCGGCATTGCCTCGATTGCTGCGAGCCGCGTCGAGCTTGCCGTGGCGAAACTCGGCACGCCGGCCCAGTTCTACGATTTCCACCGCAAGATCTATGCGCAGCGCGGCACGACCGACGGGCTGCGCGCGCTCGATGTGGCGCGCGGGCTCGGTTTCGACGAGCGCAGCTTGACCAAACTCGGCGATAGCGACGAGACTACCAAGATCATGAAAGCCCATGTCGCGCTCGGCGATGCGCTCGGCCTTGCGGCGACGCCGGCTTTCATCATCGACGGGGTCGCGATCCTCGGTTATCCGGGCCGCGACGGGCTGCAAAAGATTGTCGATGCGTCCCGGACTTGCGGTAAGGTGGCGTGTTGAAAATCGAGTCTTAGGGGGACGCCAATGCAGCGCCATCGGGGCGGGTTATTTGCTTTGTGCTGCGCCGCGCTATTGCTTCTGACGGCGCCGGCGCTCGCTGACACGATCAAGATCGTCGTTCCGTTCGCCGCTGGCGGTCCGGTCGATCAATTGGCGCGCATCCTCGCCAACGGACTGGGCCCGAAGCTCAATGCCAATGTCATCGTCGACGATCGCGGCGGCGCCGGCGGCGCGATCGCCTCGGAATACGTGGCGCACGCCACACCAGACGGTAAGACGATCCTGCTCGCCAGCCTCGGCTCGCAAGTACTCAGCCCGATCCTGAAATCGCCGACATCATACGATCCGGTAAAATCGTTCGAGCCGGTCATGCTGGTGGGCGTCGTGCCGTCTCTGCTCGTGGTCAACAAGGACCTCGGCGTTGCATCGTTGCCTCAACTCATCAACAAGGCGAAGGCGCAGAAGCTCACGTATGGCTCGGCGGGCCCCGGTACGACCATGAACATCGCGGTCGAAATGCTCAACGCCGCGGCCGGCGTAAAAATCACCCACGTGCCCTACCGCGGCGCCGCGCCCGCCATCAACGACCTGCTCGGCGGCCATGTCGACATGCTCAATGCCGATCTGCCGGTCCTGCTGCCGCTGGTCAAAGCCGGCTCGGTCAAGGCGCTCGCCTTGTTCGCCGAGCAGCGCTCGCCACTGTTGCCGGATTTGCCGACGACCGTAGAACTCGGCCTGCCGAGCGTGGTGATGGAAAATTGGTACGGCGTGCTGTTGCCCGCCGGGACGCCGAACGACGTGCGCGACAAGCTTGAGCAGGCGCTGTTTGCCGTCATCGCGGAGCCTGAGATCAGGCAGCACCTGGCCGGCAACGCCATTCACGGCATGCTCGGCCACGACGCTTTTGCGGAGAGGCTCGCCAAGGAATTCTCCACCTGGCCGGACACGATCAAGAAGCTTGGCATTACCGGAGAGTAACGGCGCTATTTTGCCTTGCTCATAAGCTCAGCGATCGGAACGCCGGCAGCGATCTTGTCTTCTCGCAGCCTCTCCGCGGCCACATTGCGTTGCGCCCGGGCCAGCACCTCGGCGGCGCGCTCGCGCGGGATGAAGCAGACGCCGGTTTCGTCCGCCAGCACCAGATCGCCGGGATTGACGTTGACCCCGCAGATCGTGACCGCCTTGTTGATGGCCACGGTCTCGACTCGCCACTTGCCGGTGATCGGGCTGACGCTACGCGACCAAACCGGCAGGCCGATGGCGCGCGAGTGATCGACGTCGCGCGCGCCGCCGTCGACAACGGCGCCGATCTCGCCCTGCCGGTGTCCGATCGTGGCCGATAGGCCGCCGAGATTGGACACTTGATCGACGCCTTGCACCACGAGGACGTCGCCCGGCGCGGCAAGGTTATGCGCCTCGATCTCGCCGAGACCCGACACGCCGCTCTTGACCCTGTCCGGCACCGACGAGCTCGCCGGGATGTTGCGCACCGTCAGCGCCGGGCCGACGACGCGCGCGGTCGGATCGTTCGGCCGCAGCACCGCGGCCGGCACAGCGCCGACGATGCCAAGTTCGTCCAGCACATCCGAGGTCGTGCCGGTGAGATCGGGCAGCGCGCGATAGCCCTCGATAATGCCGGACGGCAGCGCCGGCAGTTCCAGCATGCCAAAGGCGCCGGACGGGAGCTTGCCGAGAGTTCTGTTTGGTCATGGCAGTGCTTAAAACCCGAACAGCTTTGCCGGATTATCGACCAGCATCAGCCGGCGCGTGCGCTCATCGGGCGCGATCTCGGGAATGAGATCGACCAGTTCGCCGTCATTGGGCACGGCGCTGTGATTGGGATGCGGCCAATCGGTGCCCCAGACCACGCGTTCCGGCGCATGCGCGGCAAGATCGCGCGCGAACGGCACGGCGTCGGCGTAGGGATACGGCTGCTTGGTGATGCGATCGGTGCCCGACAGTTTGACCCAGACGTTGCCGCGATCGAGTAGACGGCGCAGCACCGAGAAGGTCTTGCCGCGCAGCCCTTCGGCAATGTCGATGCGCCCGATGTGATCGATCACCACCGGCGCCTCGATCGAGGTAATGAAATCGTAGTGGTCGAGCACCCCTTGGCCGCCGAGATGCATGGCAATATGCCAGCCGTTCGGCGCTACTTTCTCGATCACCTGCAGCATGTCGTCGCGCCGCATCGGGGTGCCGAGATGCGGAAAATAAAAATGCAGCCGAACGCCGCGTACGCCGGCGTCGTCCAAGCGGTCGACCTCGGCCTGTGGCGTCCAGGGATCGAGAAGCGCGACGCCCCGGTAGCGGCCCTCGCCGGCGGCCAGGAGGTCGACCAGCACCGAATTATCGCTGCCGTGACAAGTCGATTGGACGAACACGCCGCGTTCGAAACCGAGGAACGCATGCAGGCGGAACAATTCCTCCTTGGGCGCGTCGGTCGGCGTGAATGGCCGTTTCGCCGCATAAGGAAATTTGCCGTGCGGCCCGAACACGTGAAAATGCGAATCACACGCGAGCGGCGGCAATTTGAACCGCGGCTTTTTCGGATTCGGATCCGGTGGCGCAATGGTCGGGGTGAGATCGTCGGCGCGGATAGCCATGCAATTTCAATCCTCGGTGATCAATCGCAGCGTGCGGTCATGCCGCCGTCGACCACGATCTCGGTGCCGGTGATAAAGCGCGCTTCGTCGGAAGCAAGGAAGAGCACCGCATTGGCAGTATCGCGACCGTCGCCCATGAAGCCGAGCGGAATGCGCGCGACCCGCGATTTGAGGAGCGCGTCGATGTCGCCGCCGGTGCGCTGCTTGGCAAGGCGCACTTCGACCATCGGCGTATGCATCTGGCCAGGCACCACCGTGTTCACGCGGATACCGTGGTTGGCGTATTGCACGGCGGTCACCCGCGAGAATTGAATGACGGCGGCCTTCGAGGATGCGTAACCGATTTGCGGCGAGCCCGTATAGCGCATACCGGACGTCGATGCGGTGTTGACGATCGCCCCACCGCCGGACTGCTCGATCATCACCGGGATAACGTGGCGGCAGGCAAGAAACACGCTCTTGAGATTATAGTCGATCTGGCTGTCGAAGATTTCTTCCGGCATTTCGGCGGCACCGCCGGCCGCCGAGCCGCCGACATTGTTGACTAGGATGTCGATCGGACCGAATTTCTCGCAGCATGCCGCCACCATGGCGCCGACTTGCGCATCGTCGAGCACGTCGCAGACGTGGGTGACGATTTTGCCGTTATTGCCGACGCGGGCGACGGTCTCCACCATCGTCTCCGCGCTCTTGTCGACGGCAAAGACCTTGGCGCCCTCGCGCGCGAACAAGACTGCGGCGGCACGGCCATTGCCCCAGCCCGGTCCCACGCATCCCGCGCCGGTAATCAGCGCAACTTTACCCTCGACACGTCCCGGCATCGGCCCGTCCGTCCCATTGTTCGGCGTCGGATGTTAGTGGAGCATTGGCGGCTGCGCCAGCGTAGCCGGCTCAATACCCTTGAACCCACTTTTCAAACTCAGGTGCTTCGGCTTACCGCTGCAACGGCCGGACCGCGCCGCGTAATTCCTGCTATCGTATGGCCAAAAGCATATGGGAGGATTCGATGCGAAGGCTCGTCGCCGCCACGGCTTTGGCAATTGTGGCCGCGCTGCAATTCGGCAGCAGCGCTCCAGCACAACAAGCCTATCCGACGCGAACGGTCCGGCTCATCCTGCCGTTCGGTCCCGCCAGCGCGACCGATATCACCGCGCGGCTACTGGCGGATCGCTTGACCGCGCGCTGGGGCAAGTCGGTGGTGGTCGAGAACAGGCCCGGCGGCGATGGCCTGGTTTCGGTCAAGGCCTTCATCGACGCCCATGACGACCATACCCTTTATTTTGGGCCGGCCGGCGCATTCCTGGTTCATCTCTACGACCAGGATCAGTCGGCGCCGCCTTACGATCCGAGCGACATCGTCCCGATCGAACAGATCTATGTCACGGTGCTGGCGATCTCGGTGCCGACATCGCTGCACATCGATACGATGGACCAGCTGGTGGCGCTGGCGCGCGCCGAGCCCGGCAAGCTTAATGTGGCAGCAGCCACCGGCAATTCCGACTTCCTGATCTACGGTTTCTTCAAACAAATGGGCCTGCAGGTTGTCAAAGTGCCGTATCGCGACATCATGCAGGCGCCGAATGATCTGGCCGAAAACCGCATCCAGGTGATGTCGACTTCGCTCGCCGTGGCGCAGCCGTTGATGCAGGCCGGCCGCATCAAGGTTTTGCTGGTCACCAGCAAGCGGCGCGCGCTCGGCGCGCCGTCGATCCCAACCGCCGCCGAGGCCGGTTATCCGGCGCTGACCATGGAGACCGCCGGCGGCGTATACGGACCGAAAACGATGCCGGATGCCTTGCGCGAACGGATCGCCGCCGATTTCCGTGACGTCGCCGCCAACGATCCGGTCATCGGCAAGCGGCTGGCCGACACCGGCCAGATCATGACGCTGCGCGGTCCGGCGGACTTCGCCGAGAACATCAAGGAGCAGAACGACCAGCTGGCTGGTATCGCAAAGATACTTGGCCTGAAGTCTGCACAGTAAGACGTCAAAACAACCCGAGGCTGTTGGATGAACGTGGTCGAACGAACCGCGAGCAAAGTTCCCGAAGTCACGCTGGTATTCTGGCTCATCAAGATCGCCGCAACGACGCTGGGCGAGACCGGCGGCGATACGGTCACCATGACGCTCAATTGGGGCTATCTTCTTGGCACCGCGCTGTTCCTGTCGCTGCTCGTTATTTTCGTGATCCTGCAGATCGCCGCGAAGAAATTCCATCCCTCCCTGTACTGGGCCACGATCGTCGCCTCCACCACGGCCGGCACCACCATGGCCGACTTCGCCGACCGCTCGCTCGGCATCGGCTATGCAGGTGGATCGTCGCTGTTGTTCGTTTGCCTGATAGCGACGCTCGCCGTCTGGTATTGGACCCAGGGCTCGATCTCGGTGGCCACCGTCAATACGCCGAAGGTCGAGGCCTTCTATTGGATCGCGATCACATTCTCGCAGACGCTCGGCACCGCGCTCGGCGACTGGACCGCGGACGATACCGGGCTCGGCTATGACGGCGGCGCCATGGTGTTTGCCGCCGGCTTGGCGGTGTTGGCCGCGCTTTATTTCTGGACCGGCGTGTCGCGCGTCTTCCTGTTTTGGGCGGCCTTCATTCTCACCCGGCCGCTCGGCGCCACCGTCGGCGATTTTCTCGACAAGCCGCGAAGCGACGGCGGCATGGCGCTGAGCCGGCCGATCGCGTCTGCGGTCATCGCCGTGTTCATTATCGCTTGCCTTCTCATCCTGCCACAGCGGGCGGGCCGGCATCCGGGACAGGCCGACGCGGCGTCATGACGCCGGCCGGCGCGTTCGGCTCTCGTGGATGCGCCACCAGAACACCGCAACGATGGCGACAACGACACCGGCGATCAGCACGAGCAGCAGCGCCGAGTTTTCGATCCAGGCAATCGCCGGGATACCGAGCGCCATAACCAGGCCGAGCAGGCAGACTTGCCAGGACAGCACATGCACGCCCGCCGTAAAGGTGCCGAGCGCCAGCAAGGTGAAGATCGCGAGCCCGGTCGCACTGGCGCTGAAATCGCGCTGCACGCTGGCGAGCAGCATCATGTTCATGACCACGATGAAGGCGATCCAGTGCAGCGCCTGAGTGACGATCAAACGGATCTTCTTTTGATTGTCGTTGGCGTTTTCCCACCCGGCGCCGACGCAGACCAGCGCGATCAACGGCGCGAGTACTTCCCAATAGCCGGTGATCGGCTTCTTCGAGAAGCTGGTATAGGCGACGCCGATCGTGGTCAGGATCAGGACCAGGGCGAACGGAAGTTCCCGGATCCAGAAACTGACGCGCAGCAAATGATGGTAAGGCGCCTGCGGACGGACTGACGGGACGCTCAGAGGGGGTGTTTCGGTGTTCATCGCGCCTGCTCCCGCTGGGACGAATGATCGTAACAGTAGATCACCAACGGCGGGGACGCCACCTTGCTGCTTCGAGCATGATCCCGAAAAGTGGAATCCGGTTTTCGGATAAGATCATGCTCAACTCGACGATATCTTCCCGATCCGCCGCACGCCGGTGACTTCGCTGCCCGCGGCGCGGATGCGGGCCACGGCTTCCGCGATCGGCTCGATCGCCACCGCCATGTGAAAGGCATTGGCGTGAAGCAGATTCACGGCGTCGCGCACGATCGCGACGTGGCCCTTCCAGAATATCAGATCGCCGCGCTTGAACGCAGAATGACCTAAATCGCCGACGGCTGGTCCCAGCGCCCGCTCCTGCATATCGGTATCGCGCGGACAAGGGACGCCGCAAGCCGCAAGCGCGACCTGCACTAGGCCCGAACAGTCGAGGCCCAGAACCGTCTTGCCGCCCCACAGATAGGGCGCGCCGAGAAACCGCTCGGCGACCGCAACAAAATCGGCTTCGTTGTCCCCGGCCGGCTGGAGATGAATCGCCGGCACGTAAAATCCGGAGTCCGTCAGCGCCAGGCGATCTTCGACGCGCGTCACGGCGAGCCTGGCGCCGAATGGGAAGGCCTCGACGGGCGGTAATTTGATCGACGGCCCCGGGAACGCGAAGGTGCGCAACGCCGTGACTTTATGCGTCGGCGGAACGCCGGGCGCCGCCAGCGCGCCAAGCGGCAGCCAGCCGACATAATTGTCGGCGGCGAGCTGGCCCCAGGCCCAGCCCTCCTCGTTCTCGTCATAGATCGTGACGCGTTCGCCCTTGAGCGCTTCGGTGTCGAGCGGCGCATCCGGCCGCGGCGCTTGCCGCAACGGCGCCTGCGAGGCGATGACTTCGCGCAAGCGGCCCTCGACATAACGCGGCGCCGGCACTTTGCCCTCGAGGGATTTCGCCGCGAGATCGGCGCGCACCGGCGTCACGCGAGAGTCGAAGTCGCGCATTACGATTTCCCGCTCATTCCCGCGAATGCAGGACACCAGAGGGAGCGTGATGATGTTGCCATTATTGCTATGGGTCCCCGCTTTCGCGGAGACGAGCGGTGGGTGAAAGCCGAGATCCGTATCATTGATATTGCTCAGCCGTAGCGCGCCGCGAGCATGGCGTAGAGCGCGCGCGCCGCCTGCAATTCGCCGCCCTCGGGCCGGCCCGCTTTGGCCGCCGCAGTCCAGGCAAACAGATCGACATGCAGCCAGGATTTCGCGGTCACGAAACGGCGCATGAACAGGGCCGCGGTGATGGCGCCGCCCTGGCTGCCGCCGACATTGTTGATATCGGCGACCTTGGAGTCCAGCATCGCCTCATAGGGCCGCCACAGCGGCAACCGCCACAGTGGATCGTTCTCGGCCAAGCCATGGCGCATCACCTCGGCGGCGAGCGCGTCGTCGTCGGTGAAAAAGGCCGGCAGGTCGGGACCGAGCGCGACGCGCGCGGCGCCGGTCAGCGTCGCGAAGTCGGCGATGAGTTCGGGCTTGTCCTCGTCGGCGAGCGCCAGCGCATCGGCGAGAACGAGACGGCCTTCGGCGTCGGTATTGCCGATCTCGACGGTGATGCCCTTGCGCGAGGTGTAAATGTCGCGCGGGCGGAAGCTTGCCCCGGCAATCGAGTTCTCCACCGCCGGAATGAGCACGCGCAGCCGGATTTTCACCCCCCGCGCCATGATCATGGACGCGAGCGCCAGCGCGGTGGCCGCACCGCCCATGTCCTTCTTCATGTTCAGCATGCCGCTGTCGGGCTTGATGTCGAGGCCGCCGGTATCGAAGCAGACACCCTTGCCGACCAGCGTCACGCGCGGGTGCTTGTCGTCGCCCCAGGTGAGATCGATCAGCCGCGGCGCGCCGGTCGCGGCGCGGCCGACGGCATGGATCAGCGGAAAGTTCCGGTCCAGCAGCTCCTCGCCGACTACGGCGTTGATGGTGGCGGAGTGGCGCGAGGCGAGCTTGCGCGCGGCCTGCTCGAGCTGCGCCGGCCCCATATCGTTTGCCGGCGTATTGATGAGATCGCGCGCCAGCGTCGTCGCTTCGACGATGCGGGCAAGGTCGTCGCGGTCGAGGCTTTGCGGCAGATCGAGTTTTATC
The DNA here is from genome assembly GCA_963784325.1 of uncultured Alphaproteobacteria bacterium. Lineage (GTDB taxonomy): Bacteria > Pseudomonadota > Alphaproteobacteria > Rhizobiales > Xanthobacteraceae > BOG-931. The sequence continues at coordinate 59,082 of CAWARC010000025.1, forward strand.
GCGCGCGCCTCGGCCTTGCGATAACGGGCGAAGTGATAGAGGCCGAGCGCGATGGCAAGCGCGGCAAGCCGCGCATCGTGCGGCTCGTTGGCGAAGCGGTAGGTGCCCGCCGGCAAAAGCTGCGCCAGCCGGCCGGGCAGAAACGGGTCAGGCGCTTCATCCGGCCCTTCCAGTCCGAACAGCACGCCGCCAAGCGCACCCTTGCCGTTCGTGCCCGGCAGCAGAAGCGAGCGGCCCGCCTTCGCCTCAAATCCCGCGGCTTCGGCGAAACCTGAAAGCTCCGGACCCAAAACCTTTCGCACGTCGGCGTAATTCGCCGTGGTGACGAACCAGATCGGGATGGCGTTCGCAGCGTCGCGGGTGACGAAGATGGGATCCATGAAACGCCTGCGTTTGATTTGTCCGACTGCTATCACGCCGCTCGATTGACGTCATCTCGCCCACGTCACGGTTGCCGGATAATCAATGCCGCCGCGCGAAACGGCCGCGATCGTGCGGCCGCGCATAGTCGACCGTGGGGCCGGCAGGGATGATGCCGTTCGAGCCGACCGGGCCGGCCTTGCCGAAGACGCCGCGCTTCATGGCGGCGATATCGCACACTGCGGCGATGCCCGGCGTCTGGTAGAGGTCGCGAAGATAGTTCGAGAGATTGCGGTACTCGTCGAGCCGGCGCAGGTTGCATTTGTAGCCGACGTAATAGCAGGGATCGAAGCGCACCAGGCTCGGAAACAGCCGCCAGTCCGCTTCGGTCTCGACCGCGCCGCACAGATAGCGTTGGTTGGACAGCCGCACTTCCAGGCCGTCCAGTGTTTCGAACAATTCTTCGACGGAGCTGTCGTAGGCCTCCTGCGAAATCGAGTAGCCGCAGCCGTTGACGGCGTTGTTCACGCCTTTGAGCACCAGCGCGTTGGTCGCGTCGATCTCGGGACGCAGCGCCTGCGGATAGTAATCCGGCGTCGGCGCGGCGATGCCGGAAAACGCCGTGTTGAATATGCGGATGATTTCGGAGGAACTCGTTATTGACGACGCGGCATGCCGTGGCGTCCCACAGCGTGGGAACGGTCACGCGGGTCGTGCAAGCAGGATCGGCGATCGTGTAAAGCTCGTGCAGCCACCGCACCCGCCGATCGGTCCCGGGCACGACGTGGCCAGCTTCGCCGAACGACCAGCCCTGGCCATCGGGCTCCTGAAAGGTGTTGGTCAGCGTCACAAACGGCTCGAGCTTCTTGAGCGTGCGCATCAATGTGGCGCGATGCGCCCATGGGCAGGCGACGGCGCAATAAAGATGATAGCGGTCCGGCGCTGCGGGAAATTCGGACTGGGCTTCACTGCCAATGGTGCTGCGGAAAATCGAGGGGCGTTTGAAGTAGAGCCCGCTGTCGTCGTGATTGACGAGGATATTCTCGGTCCGCCATTGGCCGTCGACGAGTTGTCCCATACATCGCCTCCCTAAATCCCATCAGGCAACGTTTGCGGCGATGCGGACCCCGGATATCGCTTCGCTCATCCAGGCTGCACTTGTTGCGCCCGGCTGTGCCGGATGCCGTAGCAGAAATAAACGCCGAAGCCGATCACGAACCATGTGCCAAGCCGCAGCCAGGTGTCGATCGGCAGGCCGCACATCAGGAAGAACGCCGAGGCTGCGCCGAGCGGCGCGACGAAGAAGACGGCCGGTGTCTTGAACGGCCGCTCCAAATCGGGCTGCTTGATGCGGAGCGCCAGCACCCCAAGGCAGACGACGGCGAAGGCGAACAAGGTGCCGATACTGACCAGCTCGCCGACGAGCCCGATCGGCAACAGCCCGGCCAGCACGGTGACGATGCTGCCGGTGAACAGCGTCGTCACATAGGGCGTGCGGAAACGCGGGTGCACCTTGGCGGCGATCGGCGGCATCAGGCCGTCATGCGCCATGGCGTAGAGAATCCGCGGCTGGCCCAGCATCCCGACCAGGATCACCGAAGTGAGCCCGAGGATGATGCCGAATTTGAGCACCGGCGACAGCCAGGTCAGCCCGATGGCGTCGATGCCGACGGCGATCGGGTCGGCGACGTCGAGCTTGTCGTAGGCGACGATGCCGGTGAGCGCGAAGCCGACCGCGAGATAAAGCACGGTGCAGATCAGGAGCGAGCCGAGGATGCCGACCGGCATGTCGCGCTGCGGATTTTTGGCTTCCTGCGCCGCGGTCGACACCGCGTCAAAGCCGATATAGGCGAAGAACACCACCGCGGCGCCGCGCAGCACGCCGCTCCAGCCGAACTCGCCGGGCGCGAGATTGGGCGGAATGAAATCGCCCGCCGGGTTTTTCGCCGTCGCCCAATGCGCGGTCGAGACATGCGGCGCGGCTACGGCGATGAACAGCACGATGATGACGAGCTTGATGGCGACGATGACATTGTTGACGCGCGCGGATTCGTGGACGCCGACGACCAGGAGCGTGGTCACCATAGCGATCACCACCATGGCCGGCGCATTGATCACCGCGCCAGTGAGGTGCCAAGCGTGCTGCGCGGCGTCGTAGTCAAGCGGCGATCTCGCAAAGTCGGGCGGCACGACGATGCCGAAGTCTCTCAAAAAGCTCACGACATAGCCCGACCAGCCGATGGCGACGGTGGTGGCGCCCAGCGCATATTCCAGGATCAGGTCCCAGCCGATGATCCAGGCGACGAGCTCGCCCATCGTCGCATAAGCATAAGTGTAGGCGCTGCCGGCGACCGGGACGGTCGAGGCCATCTCGGCGTAGCACAGTCCGGCGAAGCCGCAGACGATGGCGCCGAGCAGGAACGACAGCGTGATCGCCGGACCGGCATTCGCCGCGGCGGCGTGGCCGGTGAGAACGAAGATGCCGGCGCCGATGATGGCGCCGATGCCGAGCCCGACGACATGGATCGCGGTCAGGCTGCGCTTGAGCGGCACCCCGCCATGCCCGGCGAGCGCCTGGATTTCCGGATCGGCCACTTCCGCCTGCAACGCGGCAATGGATTTGCGGACTAAAAAACGGGGCAACGGAGCAATCCCCTTAAGAACAAACAACACCGATCAAAACGCCCAGTGGTTTCACTCCTACGCTATCCGCTCATCCCGGCGAAGGCGGGGACCCAGATATCTGTAATCAGTGGCCTCTCGTTGGATTCCCGCTTTCGCGGGAATGAGCGGTCGTTCCAAATCACATCCACGGCATCAGCGAAGCGTGGATGACGTCGGGCACGCCCTCGTTACCGACCGAGCGAATGGCGAGATCAACCTCGTTGAGCCCGAAGCGATGGGTAGTGACGAGCTCTAGCGGAAAGCGTTTTGAGGCGAGCTGCGCCAGCGCCAGCTCGCAGGCCTTGTAGCTGTGGCCGCGGGCGCTTTTCATGGTGATGAATTTCACCGTGAATTTTTCCAGTGGGAAATTTGGGAACTGCGCCATTTCGCCTTGCGCCACGATCACCCCGCCCTTGCGCTTGAGCGCCTCGATGCCGAGCAGCATCGGAATGGTGCCGGCGCCGGCGGTGCAGTCGAGCGCAACGTCGACGCCCTTGCCGCCGGTGATCTCCATGATGCGGGCGAGCGGATCTTCCTTCTGCACGTCGATGACGTGGTCGGCGCCGAGCTTCTTGGCGACGTCCATGCGGGCTTTGTCCTTGGACGTGCCGGTGACGATGATCAGCGACGCGCCGGCCTGCTTGCAGATCACGGTCTGCGACAAGCCTTGCTGGCCGGGGCCCTGGATGAGCACCGTCGAATTGTAGCCGACGCCGCCATCGAACAGCGACCATTCGACGCCGTTGGCCATCGGCGTCACCAGGCCGGCAAGCTCGGCGGAGACGCCTTTCGGCACGTGATGCACCACGGCGTTCCACGGCAGATAGACGTATTGCGCGAAGCCGCCCCACAGATGCGGCGCCTTTTCCGCCGAAGTGTAGCCGTAGCGGATGGCGTCGGGATTGGTGCGCCAATTGGTGTTCTCGCAATGCCGGTATTGGCCGGCGTGGCACCATTCGCATTTGCCGCAGGAGACATAATGCTCGACGAAGACGAGATCGCCTTCCTTGAATCCCTTGCGGCGGGTGAATTCGCGGCCGGCTTTGGCGATGGTGCCGATATTCTCATGCCCCATGATCACCGGCGCGGCGGACGGCGGATGCTTGTAGAGCTTGACGTCGGTGCCGCAGATGCCGCCGACCTCCATCTTCATCAGCGCGGCATCCTCCGGGATGTCCGGCATCGGATAATCGCGGATTTCGGTCTTGCTCGGCCCGGTGCGCACCGCCGCCAGTACTTTTTCGGCCACGTTCACGCCCTCTCTGTCGTCATGGCCGGACTTGTTCCGGCCATCCACGTCTTTGCCGGCTAAGGTGTATAAAGACGTGGATGCCCGGCACAAGGCCGGGCATGACGGCGTTAATTGCCATGCTTGGCTTTACCAAGAAAAGCCCCGTTCCAGGACGCCGCGCTCGACCGCGCGCGGGAGTGGACGCGCGCGCGCTTCGCGCTCACCGCCGACGAAACCGTCATGGTCTCGGAAATCGCCTGCGGGGTGCCCGGCTGTCCACCGATCGAGACCCACGTCGTGTTCTGGACCGCGGCGGGGCGGCATCATTTCAAAATCTTCAAGCCGCTCGCCGAGGTGAGCGAGGACGACCTGCCGCCGGCGTTTTTGAAGAATGCGCTGGTGGCGCTCGAAGGCCTCGACTGCGATTGCTGCTAAGTTTCCGGCATCCTTCGAGGCTCGCAGCGCTCGCACCTCAGGATGGCGGATTACAAGCCCGACCGTTCCAGCGCCGCGGCTTGGCGCTTGGCGACGCGATCGAGCGAGAATTTTTCGATCGCCTCGTTGAACAGGCGGTAGTAGTTCAGCTCGGCGCCGAGATGCAGAAACACCGCGCCGAGGCCGATTGCGGCGCGGTCCATGAACACGAACTCGCGCGGCACTTTGACGGGGCCTTTCTTCTTGAGCGCCTGATGCACGCGGAACGCCTCGCGCCGGCCGTATTCGCCCGGCGCCACGCCGTCGGCGACGCTGCGCACGCGATCGTCGAGGAGCGGCGCGTAGATAAAGCGCGCCCAGATATTGAGCGTGTCGATAACGTCGCGCGACAGCTTGCGAAAACCCCATGTCTCGTAGGCATTGACGATGAGATCGTCCTTGCCGTGAAGGAGGCCGTGATAGAGGTCGACCACGCCGCCGACGAATTTCGGCGCGAAAATGCGGATGCAGCCATAATCGAGAAGATTGATGCCGGCAGGTTTGCCGCCGTGCTCAAAGACCGAATAATTGCCGAGATGCGGATCGCCATGGATGACGCCGAAACGGCTGAACGGAAACCACCAAGCGGTGAACATCGCGGTCGCCAGCCGGTTGCGCACGGCGAGCGGATCGTTCTTGTGCGTGAGCATCTTGGTGCCGTCGAGCCAATCGAGCGTAAGGAGCCGGCCGGTTGACAACTCCGGCCAGGCGCGTGGCACGCGAACGATATCGATGCCGGCGAGCATCTCGCGGTACAGCGCGACATGCTTGGCTTCGCGGCGGTAATCGAGCTCCTCGCGCACGCGGGCGCCGATCTCCTTGCCGATCTCGGTGGTGTCGATTGCGGAGTCAAAGCGGCGGCGGATCGCCAGCAGCCATTCGAGCTGCGACAGGTCCGCCTCGACCGCCGACTGCATATCCGGATATTGCAGCTTGCAAGCGAGCGCCGCGCCGTCGAGCGAGTGGGCGCGATGCACCTGGCCGAGCGAAGCGGCGGCCGCCGGCTGATGCTCGAAGCTTGCGAACTTCTTCTCCCAGTCGGCGCCGAGCTCCGCCATCATGCGGCGCTTGACGAAAGCCCAGCCCATCGGCGGCGCTTCGCTCTGCAGCTTCTGCAGTTCGGTGGCATACTCCGGCGGCAGGAGATCCGGAATGGTCGCCATCAATTGCGCGACCTTCATCAGCGGGCCCTTCAGCCGGCCGAGCGCCGAAGCAACCGCGGTCGCCTCGCTGGCGCGGTTGCCCGCGCCGGTGAGCATGCGGCGTCCGGCATAGCGCGCCGCGACGCCGCTCACATTGGCGCCGACCCGGGCGTAACGCGCCGCGCGGGCCGAGAAGCGGTTTTTTTCGCGGTCGGGTTTTTCGCGGTTGGGCATACGGCGTCAGCCCAAGCCTTCCAATTCCGTAATTAATCGCTCGATCACCCCTAGCCCGCCCTGCCAGAAGCCGGGATCGCGGGCGTCGAGGCCGAACGGGGCGAGCAGCTCGGAATAATGCTTGGTGCCGCCGGCCGAGAGCATGGCGAGGTAGCGCTCGGCAAAACCATCCGAAGCGTGCTCGTAGACAGCGTAGAGCGAGTTCACCAGGCAATCGCCGAATGCATAGGCGTAAACGTAGAACGGCGAATGGATGAAATGCGGGATATAGGCCCAGAACGTCTCGTAGCCGGGTTTCAGCTCAATGGCCGGGCCGAGGCTTTCGCGCTGCACGTCAAGCCATAATTCGCCGATCCGCACGGCGGTGAGCTCGCCGTTCCTGCGCTCGGTGTGAACGGCGCGCTCGAACGTGTAGAACGCGATCTGCCGTACCACGGTGTTGATCATGTCCTCGACCTTGGCGGCGAGCATCGCCTTGCGCTCTTTGGCGTCGCGGGTATTGGCCAGCAATTTGCGGAAGGTCAGCATTTCGCCGAATACGCTCGCGGTCTCGGCAAGGGTCAAAGGCGTGGGCGCCATCAAGGCGCCGTTCGGCGCGGCCAGCACCTGATGCACGCCGTGGCCGAGTTCGTGCGCCAGCGTCATCACATCGCGCGGCTTGCCCTGATAATTAAGCAGCACGTAGGGATGTGCCGAGGGCGTGGTCGGATGCGCGAAGGCGCCCGGCGCCTTTCCCGGGCGCACCGGGGCGTCGATCCAGCGCTTGGCAAAAAACTCTTCGGCGATCGCCGCCATTTTTGGCGAAAACGCGCCGTAAGCGGTGAGCACCGTATCCATCGCTTCGGTCCAGCCGACGGTGCGCTGCACGACGGTCGGCAGCGGCGCGTTGCGATCCCAGTGCGGCAATTTCTTTTTGCCGAACCATTTGGCTTTGAGCGCGTAGTAGCGGTGCGACAGCCGCGGATAGGCGGCGCGCACCGCCGCGACCAAAGCATCGACCACTTCGCGCTCGACCCGATTGTCGAGATGCCGCGCATCGGCGATGTCGGCAAAGCCACGCCAGCGGTCGGAGATTTCCTTGTCCTTGGCGAGCGTATTGGTTATCAGCGCAAAATCTTGCACGTTTTCCGCAAAGGTCTTGGCCAGCGCCTGCGCGGCGGCCTTGCGCTTTAAGCCGGAGCGATCCTGCATGAGATTGAGCGTCGGCTCGATGGCGAGGGTTTTGCCCGCCACCTTGAAGCGTAGCTTGGCGATGGTGGCGTCGAATTGCCGGTTCCAGGCAGAGTAGCCGGTCACCGATTTTTCGTGAAACAGCTGCTCGACGCGATCTTCAAGCTGATACGGCCGGTAGCGCCGCACGTCCTCGAGCCACGGCCGGTAATGCCCGAGCGCCGGATCGGCCATCGCGCCATCGAGAATCGCGTCGTCGACGCGGTTGAGCTCGAGCGTGAAGAAGAGGAGATGCGTGGAGGCCGCCGTCATCCGCTCCTGCATGTCGCCGTAAAATTTGGTGCGCGCCGGATCGACCGTGTCGCCGGCGTGAATGAGGCCGGCATAGGAGCCGAGCCGACCCATCAGATCGTCGATCGCCTCGTAGCGCCGCACCGCCGCGGCGAGCGCCGAGCCTCCGCCTGCGCCGGCCGCCATCGCGGCGAGCTTGCCCTTATAGGCGGTCTCGAAGTCGACGCATTCGGCGTCGATGCGGTCGAGATCGCGCTTGATCGCCGGATCGTCGAGACCGGAATAAAGGTCGTTGAGATTCCACTCCGGCAATTTGCCCAGCGCGGATTTGCGAGAAACCGGGGCATGTCCGCCCGAACGTTTAGCGACAGTTTTCCTTGACGATTTTGCCATGTGCTGACCTGACCCTCACCGGCTGTTCATGTGGCCCAGCGATAAGGCTCCCGCAAGGCAACACGACTGCAAATTGACGCTAGTGCGGCCAAGCCGGTGCGTCGGTACCGAGCGGAACGCTCGGCCGCGTCCAATGCGGTGGCGTCTCCGACATGACGGCCGCGTGACGGACGGTCGTCAACCGGCCGAAGCCGCTTGCGGTTTCCTCCAGGCAATCGCGCACGTCGTCGAATTTGGGATCCGGACAGTTCATACCGTCGATGCGGCCGAGCTGGCGCAGCCAATAGCCGGTCTGCGCCAGCGAGGCCCGCACGTGCCAGGAGCCGCCCTCCTCGGCCTGACGCTTGAGCGCCGTCATCACCGCGAAGGCCAACAGATAGCCGGTGGCATGATCGAGTTCTTGCGTCGGCAGTTCTTTCGGCTTTGGCGAACCAAACGCTTCGGCTTCGGCGGCGTTGAAGCCGCTCGCGGTCTGCACCAGCGAATCAAATCCGCGCCGGTTGGCCCATGGGCCCGCATGCCCATAAGCGCAGAGCGAGGCATAGACGATGCCGGGGCGGGCCCGCGCCACGTCTTGCGGCGAGAACCCGTGCGCGGCGATGGCGCCGGGCCGGTAGCCTTGCACGAAGACGTCGGCCTCGGGCACCAGCGCGGCCAGCGGCTCGCGGCCGTCCGCCTCGCGCAGATCGATCGACGCCGATAATTTCCCCCGGCCTGTATCCATCACCAGCGGCAGCATCGACGCCAGATGTTTTGCAGTGATCAGCAGCACGTCAGCGCCATGCGCCGCCAACGTGCGCCCACAAACCGGCCCGGCAATGATGCGGGTGAGATCGAGCACCTTTACGCCGGTGAGCGGCCGATCCGCCGCCGCGAGATTATTTACCGGCGCTTCGCCGATCTTCTCGATGGACAACAACGGCAGCGTCGCCACTGCCTGGCCTTGCGGATGCCGATCCCACTCCGCGAACGAACGGCATGCGGTGACGACGAGGCCGGCTTCGGCGGCCGCACTCTCGAGCGCCTCGGCCGTCATGCCGTCGAGCGCCCGCTGCACCGCCGCTTTGTCGTGCGGCACGCCAAGGAGCTTGAGGAGCCCACTGCAATGGTGCGGCAGATTGGTGTGCAACCGCGCGAAGCGGCCGTCGCCGCAGCGATAAAGCCCGGCAAGGTCGTCGTGATATTCGTCGGGCCGTTTGCCGTCGACGCGCAGATAACGCTCGCTGCGGAATTCGATCGCCGCATGGCGCATATCGACACCGACATTTTGGCGGCGTCCGGTTCGCAGCCGCCACAGCTCACCCGCAGCCAGCGCCGCGGCGCCGATGGTCGCCTGCGCCGCCGTCCCAACCGCAAACGACGACGGCAATACCGGCTCAGACCCGGTGAATTGAATTTGGCGGAGCGCTGCGTCGTCGTGACCGGCGCTGCGCCACAGGCCGGTGAGGACAGTCTTGGCGTCGGGAGCAGGCATCGTGCGGGCTCGAAGTGCAAGGCAGCCGCATTCAACGGTGCGGATGGCTCTGAATCAAGCGGCGAATGGCCGGCGGCCCCGCGCTTGCTCACCGCTGCCGCCTATGCTTCTTACCGCGCAATAAAGACCAGCGACTAAGGCGGGGCGCGCCATCCAAACATGAAAGGGAACCCTTCATGCACAAACATGCTCACACTCTGTTAGGACTCGCGCTTGCCGCGGCGCTTGTTGCTCCCGCCGCGGCGCAGCAGCCTGGCGGCACCAAGGTCGGCGTGCTCACCTGCCGCACCTCGGCCAGCATCGGGCTGATCGTCGGCTCGCACCAGCGCATCGCCTGCAGCTTTACGCCCGACGCCGGCGGCGGCCGGCCCGACAATTACGCCGGCTACATCACCCGCGTCGGGCTTGATCTCGGCGTCACCACCGGCGGCGTCATGACCTGGGGCGTCGTCGCGCCGGTCAACGGCTGGCATCACGGCGCGCTCGCCGGACAATATGCCGGCGCGAGCGGCAGCGTCTCGGCCGGCGTCGGCGTCGGCGCCAATGCGCTGGTCGGCGGCTCGCACCGCTCCTTCGCGCTGCAGCCGCTGTCGGTCTCCGGCAATGTCGGCGTCAATCTCGCGCTCGGCGTCGCGGGGCTGACGCTGCGGTCGGTACGGTAACGTCCGACGCGGGAGTCACCCGACTCCCTCTCCCCGCGTGCGGGGAGAAGGTCGGGATGAGGGGGCGTTGCCGCTGGTCCGAGCTTTGCGGGAAGGTCTGATACGCGGTCGTCCCACCCCCAACGCTCAGAATCGCTGAGAGGCCCCCTCACCCTCGCTTCGCTCGACCTCTCCCCGCGCAGCGGGGATAGGTGATTGACTTAACACCCCTTTAAGCCTCCTGCCGCAAAGTGACCCGAAACGGCACAGCGTGCGTCCTTGCGGCCGCCGGGGCATTCATGACTATTCTTATTGTCGACGACGATCCGGTGCAGTGCCGGCTCCTTGAAGCCACCCTGCACAAGTTCGAATACGAGACGATCGTGCGCGATTCCGGCGACGCGGCGCTTGCTCTGCTCACGGGACCCGACGGCGCGCGGATCGATTGCGTGATCCTCGATCTGGTGATGCCCAATCTCGACGGCATGGGCGTGCTGGCGAAAATGCGCCAATCGGCGATCAACGTGCCGGTGATCGTGCAGACCGCGCATGGCGGCATCGACAATGTGGTTTCGGCGATGCGCGCCGGCGCCGTCGATTTCGTGGTCAAGCCGGTCGGCGCCGAGCGGCTGCATGTCAGCCTGCGCAACGCGCTCAACGCCAGCGCGCTGGAAGGCGAACTGGCGCGGATGAAGAAGAGCCAATCGGGCACGCTCGGCTTCACCGACCTCATCACCAAGAGCGCGAATATGCATGCCGTCATCCGCGTCGCGGAGAAGGCAGCGGCGTCGAATATCCCGGTCTTGATCTCCGGCGAATCCGGCGTCGGCAAGGAATTGATCGCGCGCGCCGTCCATGGCTCCGGCGAGCGGCGGGCGAAACCGTTCGTCGCGGTCAATTGCGGGGCCATGCCGGAAAATCTTGTCGAGTCGATTTTATTCGGCCACGAGAAAGGCTCCTTCACCGGCGCCACCGAACGCCATGTCGGCAAGTTCGTCGAAGCCTCGGGCGGCACTTTGTTCCTCGACGAGGTCGGCGAATTGCCGGCGGCGGCGCAAGTGAAGCTGCTGCGCGCCATCCAGGAGGGCGAGGTCGAGCCGGTCGGCGCGCGGAAGCCTGTCAAAGTCGACGTGCGGCTTATCTCGGCCACCAATCGCGATCTGATCGCCGACGTCAAAGCCGGCCGTTTCCGCGAGGACTTGTTCTATCGGCTGCATGTTTTCCCGATCACGGTGCCGCCGCTGCGCGAGCGGCCCGCGGATATCCCGGCGCTGGTCCGGCATTTTCTGGCGCGCTTTGCCGCGGAGGAAGGCAAGCGCATCCGCGTTGTCACGCCAGAAGCGCTGCGCGTGCTCGCGGCCCACCATTGGCCCGGCAATATCCGGCAGTTGGAAAATGCCGTATTCCGCGCCGTCGTGCTTGCCGAAACCGATGCCCTCGGGCTCGATGAGTTTCCGCAAATCGCCGCGCAAGTGGGCATGAGGGCCACGGCTCCGTCAGAGGAACCGAGGGATGCTGCAACTCAAGCGCCGTCAGTGGCGCCCGCCGACGACTTGCCGGCACTGGCCCCGACGCCTTATGGCGAGGCAACGCCGGCTTCATCCGGGGGCCTCTTGCCGCCGCTGCCGAGCGACGCGCTGGCCGTACTTGATGCCGCCGGCGAGGTGCGGCCGTTGGACGAGGTCGAAGCCGAGCTGATCAGGTACGCCATTACCCATTATCGGGGGCAGATGTCGGAAGTGGCGCGGCGGCTGCAAATCGGCCGCTCCACGCTCTACCGCAAACTCGAAGCGCTGGGCCTAAACAGCGAGCGTCGCGAAGGGGATAGCGAAGCCGTGGCCGCGGAGCGACAGCCTCCGAAATTCGCCTGATTTATTCCCGCAGATCACAGGACAAAATCGGACGGCTCACGTAAGGTGCCGCGGCCGCGACGCAGTCAAAGCGGCAGATGCCATGATTGGGGGCGCTTATCCCAATGTGTATGCGTTTTCCGGCCGCACGGCCGTGAGGGAGAATAGGTAATGCCCGGGATTCGTGTCGATCGGTTGCTGGCCTCGACCGCTGTCGCACTCCTGCTCGCCGCCTCAGCCGGCGGCGTCTTAGCCGATCCGGCAACCGCGACCGGCGACAAGCCTATGAATTCCGTGCCCGCTACCGCCGCGCCCACCAGCGCAGCGCCGGTCAGCGCGGCTCCGGCGTCCGCGGCCCCATCGGCAACCCAGACGCAACCCAACTCCGTGCAGGGCGCCGCGCCCGCAACGCCAAAGTCTGACGCGTCCGGCAGCGCGACGACAAACCCCGCTCCGGCAGCAGAGTCGGCGCCCCCGGCCGCGGCGCAGGCTACCCCGGCTTCAGCGACCCCTTCAGCCGCGACGGTGAGCACGCCGGCGGCCTCCAGCCCGGAGACTGCCGCAGCACCGCCCGCGGCGCCTCCCGGCCCCGATGCGGCGATATCCGATCAGTTGCGCGAACTCGCCAACGGCAAGTTCGACCACACGATCAGCAACAAGAAAGACCGGATGCAGATCGATGCGTTCTATTCCGGGCGCAACTACAAACCGCTGTGGATCACCGACGGTCAGCCCAATGACAGCGCCAAAGCGGCGATCGCCTATCTCGGCCATGTCGACGCCGACGGGCTGTTTCCCTCCGACTATCCGGTGCCGAATTTCGCGTCGCTCTCGATGCCCGCCGATCTCGCCAATGCCGAGCTCGAGCTGACCATGTCGGTCATTACCTACGCGCATCATGCCAGCATCGGCCGCGTCGCCTTCTCGCGCGTCTCCGCCGACATCGAATACGACAGGCCGGCGCCGGAACCGGCCGACGTGCTCGCCAGCATCGCCGACGCCAAGGACGTGGCATCCGCGCTCGATTCTTATGAGCCGCACACGCCGGGCTATCTGGCGCTGAAAGCCAAGCTTGCGGAAATCCGCGCCGGCAAGACCGACCAAGGCAAGGCGGCGATCGCCGGCGGACCGGTGCTCAAGATCGGCATGCAGGACAACCGCGTGCCGGAATTGCGCGAGCGGCTCGGCGTGCTCGGCGACGGTGGCACCACCTACGACAAAGCGCTCGGCGAAGCGGTGAAGAAATTCCAGAAGGAACACCAGATCGCGGTGACCGGTACGCTGACCGCCGCCACCGTCGACGCCATCGACGGCCCGCGGCCCGATCACGTCGAAGACGTCATCATCGCCAATATGGAACGCTGGCGTTGGGCGCCGCACGATTTCCCGGATACCTATGTCATCGTCAACCTGCCCGATTACACGCTGCGCGTCATGCATGACGGCCAGCAGGTCTGGAAGACGAAAATCGTGATCGGCAAACCCGATACCGTGACGCCGATCATGACCGCGGACATGAAATTCATCACGGTCAATCCGACCTGGAACGTACCGCCATCGATCATCAACCACGAATATCTGCCGGCGCTACAGCAGGACCCGACCGTGCTCGATCGGATGGGCCTCAAGATCGCGCGCAATCCCGACGGCAGCGTGCACATCTGGCAGCCGCCCGGCGACGCCAACGCGCTCGGCCGCATCCGCTTCAATTTCCCCAACAAGTTCCTGGTGTACCAGCACGATACGCCGGACAAGTATCTGTTCGCCTATGCCAAGCGCGCCTACAGCCACGGCTGCATGCGGGTGCAGGATCCGGCGCACTACGCCGAAGTTCTGCTGTCGCTGGTGCGCCCCAATGACGGTTATACCGAAGACCGCATCAAGAAGATGTTCGGCCCGAACGAGGTCAATATCGACTTCCCGCATTTCGTGCCGGTCAATCTCACTTATCAGACCGCCTTCGTCGACAGTGACGGCAAGCTCGAATTCCGCGACGATATCTACGGCCGCGACAAGGCGCTGATCGCCATCCTCAAGGGCGATCGCAAGGACGCGGACATTCCGGTCGAGCACAAAGAGGACATCAGCCACCGCGAAGTGCTGGCGATGCCGGACCAGCCGTCGCTGTTCGGGCGTGGCGGCGGCCTATTCGGCGGCGCGGATTACTATCCCAATGGCAGGAGCGCTACCGGTGGTGGTGGCGGCGACAATTTCTTCTCGCGGCTGTTCGGCGGCTTCAATGGCCCGCCGCCGCAGCCAATACCGGCCCACCACGCCGCCGCCCATACCAAGAAGCTGAGCCGGGCCAAGGACACCAAGCAGACCGTCGAACGCTAAGCGCTCGGCGGCGGCCGCCCCATCTCGGCATATTAACCAGTTTTCCCCACTTCGGGCCGCCCCCGCCACGGTTGTGGCGGAACGGCCATATTTTGCCACACTGCACCGTTAGCCCTAATAGCGGTGTCGGGGATGGGGTGACATAAGTTCTCGTTAACCCTTCCCAAATTAGCGATGTGTTAGCGTTACCGCGCGGTTAACACCGCGAGGTCGGCGCTGCCAATGCGTCAATGCGGGATTGCCAGTGCACGTTGCCAAGGTGGGGCTGAAGACTGGTCGACTGTTCGTGGCGCGCGCAGGTTATTCCTGCGGTCTCGCCCTTCTGGTTTTCCTGTTCGGCTCGCGCGGGCTGCAAAACGCTGTCGCCGAGGGCGACACCCGCACCATATCCCTGCACCATATCCATACCGGCGAAGACATCACCATCACCTACAAGCGCGACGGCCGCTACGACGACGACGCGATCAAGAAGCTCGACTGGTTCCTGCGCGACTGGCGGCGCGGCGAAGCGACCGACATGGATCCGCGCCTGATCGATCTGGTTTGGGAAGTGCAGCGCGAGACCGGCACCAACCAGCCGGTCCAGGTCGTCTGCGGCTACCGTTCGCCTTCGACCAACGCCATGCTGCGCCGCCGCAGCGAGGGCGTGGCGCGTTACAGCCAGCATATTCTCGGCCGGGCCATGGACTTCTACGTTCCCGGCATCTCGCTCGAACAAGTCCGCGAGATCGGCCTGCGCCTGGCGCGGGGCGGCGTCGGCTTCTATCCGGAGTCCGGTTCGCCCTTCGTGCACATGGACGTCGGCGGCATTCGCATGTGGCCGCGCATGACCCGCGAAGAACTCTCCCGCGTGTTCCCGGACGGCCGCACCGTGCAAATCCCGATCGACGGCAAGCCGCTCCCCGGTTACGCGTTGGCGCTGGCCGACGTCACCAAGCGCGGCGCCGTGCCGTCGGCGAATTCACTCGAAGCGGCGCGCAATGCCGGTATCAATGTCGACACGCTCGTGGCGAGCAACGATCGCCCGGCCGCCACCAATCCTTTCGCCAAGCTGTTGGGCCTGGCTAAAGACGGCGAGGAAGAAGAGGCCGACGCGTCACTGATACCGGTGGCTTGGCACCCGAACGCCGCAGCGCTCGCCGGGCTTGATCCGAAGACCGAGAAGACGAGCGCGGTCGCGAGCGCGGTGAAGGCCAAAGTCGCGAGCGCAATCGCCAAGCTCAAGATGGTCCACATCGCCAAGCTCCTGCCGAACGCCGCTGCCGCCACCGCGCCCGCCCAGGCAACGCAACAGTCCGCCACCCCGCCCATCGTCCCGATCCCCACCGCGACCGGCTTGACTGCGAACCAGGTCATTCTCGCGCGCGGCTATTGGGAAGGCCCGCCCGACGGCATGGCGGTCGCCAATCCGCTGGCCGAGATCGCCTATCGTCGCAGCGAGCAGGTCGCCGACGCCGATCCGAATGCCACCGGCGCGATCGATCATGGCAATGGAAGCGGCGTGGCACTGGCTTACGCCAATTCGCGCAGCGGCGACGGCGCCGCAGACAGTGCCGCCATGGGCATCGCCGCGCTGCGCGCCGCGGCGCTTGCCGCGCGGCAGGACATTCCCGCCAAGACCACCATCGCGGTGAAGCGCGCCACCGATCAGGTCGAGTCCGCGGTCATGACGGCCAGCGCCTCGTCGATGATGGTGATCAAGAGCGGCGTGCATGTCGCCAATCCTTGGCTGCGCGCCATCGTGCTGTCGCCGAGCGTCAAGCACTTCCTCACGACCATGGCGCTGGGCGACCGCGATTTCCGTTCGCTGGCGTCGTTGATGGTCAAACCGCGCAACGCGGTGAAGATGGGCTTCTCGGCCGATCCGTATCCCGGCCTGTCGCAAGACCACTTCAGCGGCACGGCGATCGCCTTCGTGCCGACGGTCAATTACGCGAAGGCGACCCATACGGCGTCGCTGCAGTAGCTTTCCGCACCGCTCATTCCTGCGCAAGCGGGAATCCACCCTTTACCGCATTTCAAACCTGGGTCCTCGCTTCACAGGTCCCCGCTTCTGCTGGGACGAGCGGGCGGTTTGCGATGACTACAGCATTCCCAGCGCGTGCAGGTAGGTCTCCAGAATCGCCTCGTGCTCTTTGCGCTCGTTGACGTCCTGCTTGCGCAGGCGCACCACGACACGCAGCGTCTTGACATCGAAACCGTTGCCCTTGGCTTCGGCGTAGACGTCGCGGATGTCGTCGGAGAGCGCCTTTTTTTCCTCTTCGAGCCGTTCGACACGCTCGACGAAGGCCTTGAGCTGATCCTTGGCGAAACGGTGGGCGGGCTGGTCGTCTGTGGCGGCGGCTGCGGTGGCCATTGTGGCGAGACTCCTTACCATGAGTCCGCACAATTCGAAGGTGGAGCGCCTCCGGTCAAGGCGCTCCCGCATTCATCCACGCTCTGCACAGGACGGCGAGGCGGCCGCTGCGCTTTCAGTGCTTTTGGCTTGCTTTTTCGAATGCCGCCTTCTGCTCGGGCGACGCGTCCTTCTGATACTTGGCGCGCCATTGATCGAATGGCATGCCGTAGACCAGCTCGCGGCTCTCGTCCTTCGTCATCGCCACGCCCTTGGCGTCGGCGGCGTCTTTCATCCAATTGGACAGGCAGTTGCGGCAGAAGCCGGCCAGATTCATCATGTCGATATTCTGCACGTCGGTGCGCGAGCGCAGATGCTCGACCAGGCGGCGGTAGACGGCGGCCTCAAGTTCCGTGCGGGTATTCGGGTCGGTAGCCATGATCTTCTCCGCGGGTTAGCTATGGAAAGATAAAGACGCGGCCGGACACTTTCCATAGTTCCCAAGTCTTCCATAGTTCCAAAGTCGGGATCCATAGCTCGCGCCCGCGGTGAAGGTTCGAATTGGCGACGCAATCGCGCGAATTGCTGGAATCCCTGTTCCGCGCTGCGGTCGGCGCCGCGCACCCGTCGCGCTGCCTGCCGCCTGCTCTGCCGGAAGCGCCGCCGCGCGGACGGCTGATTGTGCTCGCCGCCGGCAAAGGTGCGGGATCGCTCACCGAAGTCGCCGAACAGCACTACCTCGCGCGCATCCCTGAAGAGCGGCTCGACGGCATTGCCGTTACCCGCCACGGCTACGGCCGGCCGACCCGCCGCATTGCCATGGTGGAAGCCGGCCATCCGGTCCCGGACGAGGCCGGGCTCAAAGGCACCGAGCGCGCGCTCGCTTTTGCCCAGGCGGCCGGCGCCGACGATCTGGTACTGGTGCTGCTCTCCGGGGGCGCCTCGGCGAACTGGATCGCGCCGGCGCCCGGCATCAGCTTCGCCGACAAGCAGGCGACCACCCGGGCGCTGTTGCGCAGCGGAGCGAATATCGGCGAGATCAATTGTGTGCGAAAACACCTGTCCCGCATCAAAGGCGGCCGCCTCGCCCGCCTCGCTCACCCGGCCCCGGTCGTCACGCTCGCCATTTCCGACGTTCCGGGCGACGATCCCGCGGTGATCGGCTCGGGGCCGACGGTGCCGGACCCGACCACGCTCGCCGACGCCCGGGCCATCGTCGGCAAATACCGGCTCGACCTGCCGGAAGCGGTCAAGCGCGCGCTGAACGATCCCGGCAACGAATCGCCAAAACCCGGAGACCGGATTTTTGCCGATACCAGCTATCGGATCATCGCCCGCCCGGCCGATGCGCTGGCTGCGGCACAAGGCCGGGTGCGGGAAGCGGGCTACGACTGCGTGGTGCTCGGCGATCGCTTGCAGGGCGAGGCCCGCGAGGTCGCCGCCACGCATGCGCGGCTCGCCCGCGACTTCGCCGCGACCCACCGCCGCATGGCAATTCTGTCGGGCGGTGAGCTTACGGTGACCATCAAAGGCGGCGGCCGCGGCGGGCCGAACCAGGAATATGCGCTGGCGCTTGCCATCCATCTTGCCGGCGCCAAGGGAATAGCGGCGCTGGCGGCGGATACCGATGGCACCGACGGCGGCCGTGGGCGGCCGGACGATCCGGCCGGCGCCTTTATCGACGATACCACCCTGGCGCGGGCCACGGCCGCCGGCCTCGATCCCGCCGCCTTTCTCGCCGACAACAATTCCACGGGGTTTTTCAACGGCATCGGCGATTTATTCACGCCCGGCCCGACGTTCACCAACGTCACCGACTTCCGCGCCATTGTCGTTGACAGACCAGCGTTTTGACACCGAAGCTGGCCCGGGGATGCGGATCTGAACCAAGAATGAGAGCGCCTTTTACCAACACGGCAGCGGGTGCGCTGGTGCTGCTCACGCTTGCGGCGGCAACGCTATTGGCGTCGGCGGGGCCCGCCGCGGCGGACTTCCGGCTCTGCAACAACACGTCGAGCCGGGTCGGCGTCGCCGTCGGCTACAAGGACGGGCAAGGCTGGACCACCGAAGGCTGGTGGAACCTGCCGGCACGCAGTTGCGAGACGGTGCTCAAGGGCAGCCTTGTCGCCCGTTATTATTATGTCTACGCCATCGATTATGATCGCGGCGGCGAATGGATGGGCCAAGCCTATATGTGCACCCGCGATAAGGAATTTACGATCCGCGGCATCGGCGATTGCCTGGCCCGCGGTTACGACCGCACCGGCTTTTTCGAGGTCGATACCGGCGAACAGCGCGCCTGGACCGTGCAGCTGACCGAATCAAGTGAGCAGCCCGTGCAAAAGCCACCTGCCGTGAGCGGAGCCCCTTCGCCCGGAACCACGATCGGGTCATCGTCGTCGCCGTCGCTAGCTCCCATGTCTACTCCCGCGGTGCCGCAAATTCCTCCGGGCGTCATGCCGTCGACGCCGAGCGGAAATAAAACTCCATGACAATGCCAGCCCGTGACAATGCCTTGAGCGCGCGATGAGACGGCAACGGCGCACCAAAGTCGTCGCCACGCTCGGACCGGCCTCCGGAGATCGCGCGGTCATCGCCCGGCTATTCCAGGCCGGCGCCGACGTCTTCCGCATCAATATGAGCCACACCAATCACGACCGGATGCGTGAGTTGGTGTCCAATATCCGCGGAGTAGAGGCGGAATATAACCGGCCGATCGGCATCCTGGTCGATCTGCAAGGCCCGAAGCTGCGGCTCGGCACGTTCAAGGACGGCACGGCCGAAATCGACAGGGGCCAGGAATTTGTCCTCGACGCCGATCCGGCGCCGGGCGACGCCAGACGGGTGCAGCTGCCGCATCCGGAAATTTTCGCCGCCATCAAGCCGGGCGATGCGCTGTTGATCGACGACGGCAAGCTTCGCCTGGTCGCGACCGAGGTCGCGGCGCAGCGCATCGTCGCGCAGGTCGAAGTCGGCGGCAAAGTGTCGAACCGCAAAGGCGTGAGCCTGCCGGACACCGTCGTGCCGCTGGCGGCGCTGGCGCCGAAGGATATCGCCGATCTTGAAGCCGCGCTCGATGCCGGCGTGGATTGGATCGCGCTGTCATTCATTCAGCGGCCCGAAGATATCGCCGAAGCAAAAAAGATCACCCGCGGGCGCGCCGCGGTGATGGCCAAGATCGAGAAGCCGCAAGCCGTGGCGCGACTTTCGGACATTCTCGAACTCGCCGACGCGCTGATGGTGGCGCGCGGCGATCTCGGCGTGGAGATGCCGCTGGAAAAAGTACCGGGCGTGCAAAAAGAAATGACGCGCGCCTGCCGCCGCGCCGGCAAGCCCGTCGTCGTCGCCACGCAGATGCTGGAATCGATGATCTCCAGCCCGGTGCCGACGCGCGCCGAAGTGTCCGATGTCGCCACCGCCATTTTCGACGGCGCCGATGCGGTCATGCTGTCGGCGGAATCGGCATCGGGCCAATACCCGGTCGAGGCGGTGGCGACGATGAACCGCATCGCCGAGGAAGTCGAAGACAATTCCATGTATCTGCCGTCGGTCCACATGCTGCAGACGCCGCCGGAACGTACCGGCGCCGACGCCATCGCCACGGCGGCACGGCAGGTCGGCGAGACGCTCGACCTCTCGGCCATTGTCTGCTGGACCGTGTCCGGGTCGACCGGCTTGCGGGTTTCGCGCGAGCGGCCGAAATGCCCGATCGTCGCCATCTCGCCGATGCAGGGCGCGGGACGCAAATTATCGGTGGTGTGGGGTATCCACTGCGTCATCGACGAAGACGCCAAAGACCAGGACGACATGGTCGAGCGCGCTTGCCGCATCGCGTTCAAGGAGCGCTTCGCCAAAGCCGGCGAGCGCATCATTATCGTCGCCGGCGTCCCGCTCGGCACGCCCGGCGCCACCAATTTCATGCGCATCGCTTATGTGGGGGACGGCGCGGGCGAGGAATAATCAAGCGCCGCTTGCAATCAACGCTTCAATCTCGTCGACGACCTTTTCCGCCGCCACGTGATGCAGCATGTGGCCGATGCCTGGCAGCATGACGAGCTTCGCTGCCGGCACCGCGGCGGCAAAGGCCAAGGCATGACGCCGCGGCGCGACGACCATGTCATTGCTGCCGGTCATAATGACGGTCGGCGCCGCGAGCGTGGCATAGCGGCCAGCCTCCTTGGCGTGGAAGGCGCGCAGATCGGCGACGTCGCGCGCATTGGCGAGAAATGTCGCCGGGCGGAGCAACAACAATGCGGCCGTGCGCTTGACGTAGCGCTGCGGCGGCAATTGCGGCAGGAAAGCCGAGCCGAGGCCGACGCCGATGAACGGCGCGCCCAGCGGCAGCGCCAGCGTGCGCGCGTAAAGCCAGCCGAAGATCGGCGTCGCGAACAGCGCGTAGAGCCAGGTCATGGCGCGCGGGAACGGATAAAGCGGCGGCGCCAGCAGCACCAGGCCGGCGACGCGCCCGGGATAATCAAGGGCAAAAGTCGTTGCCAGCGCCCCGCCCCAGGAATGACCGACGACGACGGCGCGTTCGATGCCGAGACTATCGAGCACGTCGCGCAGCACCGCCGCCTGATAGGCCGGCGAACTGCCGCGCCGGCCTTGGCGTTCGCTCCAGCCGAGCCCGGCGCGGTCCACCAGGATGACACGATGTCGCGTAGCAAGACGCTCGCCCAGCGCCAACCGCATGTCTTCGAGATTGCAGCCGGCGCCGTGGGCAAGAACGATTGGCAATCCGGCATCGGCGCCGAGCTCGGCCACATGCTGGCGCAAGCCGCCGACGTCGACGAAGCGACCGCGCGGCGGATGGGCCCGCTCGATCAGCCGTGCGCCGATAAAAGTGACGACCGCGCCGGCGGCAAGGATTTCGACGGCGACGCTTAGCGCGTGATGCATCAGGTTTGGATCGTTTGCCCTCGCAGCCAGCGCGCGCCTTGCTCATAGAGCGCGTCGAGGTCGGGCCCCTCGAGCCCAGGCATGTCCGTTTTCACCTTGTAGCCGATCTTGCTCTGCAGATAAGCGAGGTGTCGGTAGCCCTCGGGAAACTGCTTCAGCAGATCCAGATCAAGCGCGAGCTCGGCCGCGGGATCGACCGGGTCGAGCCGGTCCTTCTCGTAGATCAGCCGGCGCAGCACAAAGCCCCAGCGGCCGTCTCGTTTCTCGAAGAAATCGTAGAAGCGCCCGGTGCAGACCACGTCGCAAACGACACCGTCGACCGGCGCGCGCTGCGAGATCGTCATCTTGGTCTGCGCAATCGCGCGGTTGCCGGCGACGTCGATCGCACTGCCGCCGAGAAAGTGCAGGATGCGCACGCCACGCTTCCAGCCTTCGTCGTTGCCCTTGATGAACTCCTCGAACGTGCCCTGAAACCAGGTCGCCCACATGCGGCCTTCCGGGTGCCACACGGTGCGGAAGCGGTCCCACAGCCGCGCGTCGCGCCAGACCGCCCAGTGTTCCACGAGTTCGCGGATAATGCGTTTATCGTCGTCGATTGTCATGGCGCTTTCTCCCGTCATTGCGAGCGTAGCGAAGCAATCCATCGCAGTGAAGCCTGGATTGCTTCGTCGCCTTGCTCCTCGCAATGACGAAGAGAACGGCCTGATTAAATATCGCGGCCTTCGACCTTGTCGGTCAGCGTCTTGACGGCGTCGGGGATGTTTTCCAGGTGGGGATCGATGGCGAGCGCCTTGCGGTAGGCCTCGAGCGCATCCTTGTCGTCGCCGATGTCTTGGAGCATCATGCCGAGCCCGGCCAGCGCACCGAATTGACGCGGCTCGCGCGCCAGTACCTCGGCGATGTCGGCGATGGCGCGAGGGTAGTCGTCTTTCAGGTAATAGACCGTGGCGCGCTGGTTCCAGGCTTCGACATAGCCCGGCCGGATGGCGATGACGGAATTGAGAAGCCGGACGGCGAGATCGTAATCCTTCTCCTCGATCGCGTCCTTTACCCGGGTCATCAACAGATCGCAGGTGTCGCTGCCGGATTCGCTCCAGGCTTGCCAGATACGATTCTCGATGGCCTTGGCGCTTGTCGCGTCCGGCGCGATCTTCAAGGCGCCGAACAGGGTATCGAGACTAAAGGCGGGATCGCCGTGCTGGGGATGCGCCAAATCGCTCGGCGGCGACAGCATATCCTGCGGGTTTTGGGCTAACGCCGGCGGCAAGGTCGCCGCAAGCATGGCGGCGGCAGCGAGAAGGATCGGGAATCGCAGCTTCATGAGCAGGAGTCTATTCGCCCGCCGCAATGCGGCAAGCCGTAAAACTGCTCAATCAGGCGGGAGGAATGCGGCTGAAATGGGCAGACCGACTTAAGCCGGCGGCTCTTGGATTACCCTTGTCGTGCCTTAAAGCGGCGCTGCGTCTTGTTGATGACGTAGACGCGGCCCTTGCGGCGCACGAGACGATTGTCGCGGTGGCGGCTACGCAAGGATTTCAATGAGTTGCGGACTTTCATGGCGCAGATCCTTTTGCCGGTTGATTAAGGACGCGGCTTCCGCTTGTCAATGTCGGGCATTTGGCTGAGAGGCTTAAGAATGAATACCGGTTCGGGCTCGCTGCGGCTCATTTCCGGCGTCGGTACCAAGGGGCCGGCCTGCTTCCTCCTCGAAACGAGCGGCAGGCGGTTCGTGCTCGACCTCGGCGAGGGGCCGCCGCTAGGGCTTCTGCCCGACGTGGCCGGGATCGGCCGGGTGGACGCGCTGCTCTTAAGCCACGGTCACAGAGACCATGTCGGTGGCCTGTCGCTGTTGCCCGAACTCGGCAATCCGCCGGTTTATGCCACTGAGATCGTCGCACGCGGCCTGCCGAAACCAATCGCTGCACGGCCGCTGCCGATCGGCGGCACGACCGATGTGCTCGGCATTACGATCACGACCGGCCGCAACGGCCACGCGCCAGGCGGCGTCTGGCTGCATTTCGGCGTCGACGGCGGCCTTCTCTACACCGGCGACTATTCGACTAAATCGATACTCTATGCCTACGACCCGCCGGGAAAGGCGGCGGCGACCGTGCTGATTGACTGCTCCTATGCCGATTATCAGAAGCCGCTCGCGGAGTGCTGGCACGACCTTGCCCGATTTGTGGAGCGCGGCCCGCTATTATTGCCGGTGCCGGCGAATGGGCGCGGTCCGGAGATTGCGCTCGAACTGATGCGCCACGGCGTCGTGGATATTTGCGTCGACGACGCCATGCGAACGGCGCTGCAACAGTTGAGCGGCTCCGATGCCGGCGCGCTACGGCCCGATGCCGTCGACGACATCAGGCGGCTCGCCGAAATCGTCAAACCCATCAACGGCGCGCGCGGGGTCATGCTCGCCGCATCCGCCGACGGCACGTCCGGTGCGACCGCGCGGCTCATTCCGCAATTCGAAAATCTGCCCGGGGTAACGATCCTGTTCACCGGCTACGTCAATCCGACCACGCCGGCGGAGCGGTTGACCAAGAGCGGCCGCGCGCAAACCATGCGCTGGAACGTGCACCCGCTCCTCTCCGACACAATTGCGCTGGTGCGCGCCACGCAGGCGACAACGGTGATTCCCGCCTTTTGCGACCGCGCCAAAGTTCCGGCGCTTGCCGCGGCGCTTGAGCCGGCACGCGTGACGACGAAAGCAGCAGTGCCGATCGGGGCCGCAAACTCATAACCCGCCACTGGCGCGCGATAGAAATGAATTCCGCGCTCCATATCCCCGGGAGACAGGGAAAGGCGGTCGTTCAAGTCCGCCCAGTTGCGGCAGATTGAATTTCCGGGAAAGCTGCGCCAAATCGCCCGATCGGAGCTCTTCGCAATGACGAATTCTTGGGATCGCGTCCCGATAGAACCACAAAGTGTCGTTGCGCCGCTATCTCGAGCGGCCGTTTTTTTGGTTTTGACCGTCGGCGCGGAAGCCGAAGCGATGGCAAAAGTACGCCGGGTCATTGCCGACATTGGCGGGTTGGTACGCACGGTCGGCTTTCGCGATCTAAAAGGCCGGCTGTCTTGCAATGTGGGAATCGGCAGCAACGCATGGGACCGCCTGCGGTGGTCCAGGCGTCCCAAGGAACTAAGAAACTTTGCGGAGATTCGCGGCTCGGTCCATACGGCAGTCGCTACGCCGGGCGACCTGCTATTTCACATTCGAGCGGAAAGACCTGACATGTGTTTCGAGCTCGAGCGTCTCATCCTCGATGCGCTCGGCGGCGCCGTAACCGTCGAAGACGAGGTTCAAGGCTTTCGCTATTTCGATGCACGAGACCTGCTTGGTTTTGTCGACGGCACCGAAAATCCGACCGGGGACGCATTGCCGCTTGCTTGCCTTATTCAGTCTGACGATCTCGATTTCGACGGTGGCAGTTACGTCGTTGTGCAGAAATATCTGCATAAACTTGACGCGTGGAATGCTCTGCCGACTTCATCGCAAGAGAGCATTATCGGACGGACTAAGTTCGACAATGTCGAGCTGGACAACTCCAATAAGCGTAAATCGCACAAAACTCTGGCGACTATTGTCGACTCGGAGGGCAACGAGCATGACATTCTGCGGGACAACATGCCGTTTGGACGGCCCGGACATTCTGAATTTGGAACGTATTTCATTGGATACGCGAGAAACCTATGGGTCATTGAAAAGATGTTGAGCAATATGTTTGTAGGCGTTCCCGAAGGTCAGTACGATCGCCTGTTGGATTTCTCAACTGCGACTACGGGAACCACGTTCTTCGTCCCATCGAATTCCATTCTCGAAAAACTCGGGGATGAGGCTTAGTAAACAGCCAGCCATGTTGATCCGCGTTCAGCCGGGATTCGGGATCGCGACCGCGCGCTCCAATAAGAAAGCTATCGCGCCTGCTGGCCGCGCAGCCGCGGATGGCCGATGCCGAGCGGCTTGGCGTCCATCAGCACAATGGCGAGACGCGCCGGCGCCGTGCTGCGATTGACCCAGGCGTGATTGGTGCCGCGCTGGACCATGATGTCGCCGGCGCGCAGCTTGACGCTGCCTTCATCCATGTCCATGTCGATCTCGCCCGATAGCATCACGATGTAATCGATCGTCTCGGTGCGGTGCATTTCGGAGACGATGCCGGGGGCGAATTCCATGACGATGAAACGCGAGCCGTTTTCCGGCGGCGCGGTGCCGAGGATGCGGGCGCCCATGTCCTCGACGTCTTCGCCGACGGCAATGTCGGCGGGCATCTGGTCGGTGCACCACATCAGCGTCGAGGCGACGCCGTCGCGCGGTGTCTTGGTGTTGCTCGCCGGGCCATCGAGAATGACCTTGGCGCTGTTGGTCTTTGCGCCGTGACCGGTGATGACACGGCGGATCGGTGTGCGGGCCATGGTCGGATCGCGCTTTCTGCTATGCGGCGGTGACGCGTTCGCGCTCGACGGCGGCGCCGGGCTGGCTGGCCAGCGGATCGGCGGCTTCCCCCGGACTGGCGAGCATGGCGGCAAGCTTGTTCCAGGCGCGCAGCGCAATGCCGAGCGGCCAGGGCATGCTGTGCCGGCACACGGCAAGCTTCCGTACCTCTTGGGTCACGTGCCAGTCGCTGACGCTGCCAGCGGGAAAGAAGACCATGTCGCCCGGACCGAGCCGGCGGCGCTGGCCGTTTTCGTCGGTGACGAAAATCTCCCCGGAGAGGATGTGGATGAATTCGTCGACGCGGTAACGCCAGGTGAAGCGGCCAGGCGTGCACGACCACGCCATGATCGAGGCGGTGCCGTCGGCGCTTGCGCCCAACCGTTTCGACCGCGCTTGCGGATTGCCTTCCGTGACCCAGTGCGCGGGAATGGGTGCGGGATGAAGTTCGACATCGGCGGGAACGGCAAATACGACGGGGTGAGGCACGGCGGTCTCCGGGGTATTTTCGCGGCCATTAAATCGCGACAGTGCCGAACAAAGCGTAAATTCCAAGCGTTTCAGCGGCGCTTACGGCACTGAACTGCGGGCCGGCTGGCGCGCGCCGAGCGGCCAGTCGCGCCAAGTCCGGCGCTGCCGCACCCCCGGCAAAGGCACGGCGGTCCGCCGCTCCGTCTTCCGGGCGCTGAGATAGGCGCACCACTTTTCGTAAATGCCGCGCGCCGCCGCCCGCCAGGGACATTGCAGGCCAGCTTCAAGACTCGACTTGGGAAACTCGGCGATCAGCTCGCTGCGCCGGTCGTGCTGCGCCAGCGTTCGGAAAGCCTCGCCCAGAGCCGTTGCATCGTCATTGAAATAGCCGAGCGGCATTTGCGGATAATGCTCGCGCTCGCCAGCGAGAAAGCGGGCGACGTCGCGACGGTACTCGCGCAAAAGCGTATCCGCCTCGTATTCCGGATGGCCCTGGAAGAACAAAAAGAAACTGCCGTCCTGCTTGGCAAAAGCATCGACACCGGCGGCACTCGAGCGGGTGAGGATCTTATAGCCGCAATCCGCCAGCGCTTGTTCCGGCAGATCGTTGTAGCGCGAATGCGGCACCCATAACGGCTCGGGAAAATGTTCGGTCATTGGATGATCGGCGACCAGCCGACAATCGAACACGCCGAACAATTTTTGCTCGAGGGCGCGGCGCTCGATGCCATGGCTGTGCAATACCGCGGCATGCGCAGCAAGACAGGACCAGATGGTGGAAGCGGTATGGTCTTTCGCCCAGTCGACGATCTTGCTCAACGTCTCCCAATACGGCTCGTCCGTCAGGTTTGCGGCCCGCGGCTCGGTGCCGGTCACGATCAAGCCGTCGAGCGGGGTATCCCAAAGCGTTGCAATGTCGCGATAGCGTTCGGTGAGAGCGCTGCGCGCGGCCTCCCCGCGTGGCAGTTCCGGCAGCGCGAACAATTTCAGCAGCACGACGGCATTCGGCGTCGCCGCCCGGATCAAATCGGTGAACTGCCGCTCGGTCGCATCGAGTGCCGCATCCGGCATGTTATTGACGAGGCCGATGGTGATGCAATTGCCCGCATTGAGCTCGGCCCGCGATCCGGAACGGTCGAAGTCCAAGAAAAGCGGCATTGGCTCCCTCTCTGCGACGGCTCTATTCAGCCGCGATCAAAGCCGAGGAGCGCGACCGCGACGCCGCCAGCGCCTGATCGAGGTCGGCGATGATGTCGTCGATGTGCTCGATACCGACGGAAAGCCGGATCATTTCCGGCCGCACGCCGGCCTCGCGCTGCTCGTCGGCCGACATCTGCCGATGCGTGGTCGAGGCCGGATGGCAGGCGAGCGACTTGGCGTCGCCCATATTCACCAGCCGCTTGAACAGATGGAGCGCGTCGTAAAATGCCTTGCCGGCTTCGAGCCCGCCGACGATACCGAAAGTGAGCAGCGAACAGGCGCGGCCGCCGAGATATTTCTCCGCCAGCGCGTGATAGGGATTGTCGGCGAAGCCCGCGTAATTGACCCACTCGACCTGCGGATGCTGGCGCAGATATTCGGCGACGCGCCGCGCATTCTCGACATGGCGCTCGACCCGCAGCGCGACCGTTTCGATGCCTTGCAGCAAAAGGAAGGCGGACAGCGGCGACAGCACGGCGCCGGTGGTGCGCTGATAGACGCTGCGGCAGCGGGCGATATAGGCGGCTTCGCCGAAGTGATCGCTGTAGATCAGCCCATGATAGGACGCATCGGGTTCGTTGAATTGCGGAAAGCGCTGGGCGTGCTTCTTCCAGGGAAATTTGCCGCTGTCGACGATCGCGCCGCCGAGCGTGGTGCCATGGCCGCCAAGAAATTTGGTCAGCGAATGCACCACGATATCCGCGCCGTAGTCGATCGGCCGCAACAGGATCGGTGTGGCAACCGTATTGTCGACGACAAGCGGGATGCCGTGCCGCGCGGCGACGGTGGCGAGCGCTTCGATATCGCAGATATTGCCGGCCGGATTGCCGACGCTTTCGCAAAAGATACCGCGCGTGTTGTCATCGATGAGCTTTTCCACGGCGTCGGGCCGATCGGATTCGGCAAAACGCACGGTGACGCCCTGGCTTGGCAGAACGTGGCCGAACAGCGTGTAGGTGGTGCCGTAAAGCTGCGGCACCGAGACGATATTGGTGCCAATCGCGGTGAGATTGAGCACGGCATAATTCAACGCCGCCTGGCCGGTGCTTGCGCACAGCGCATCGATGCCGCCTTCCAGAAGGGCGACGCGGCGTTCCAACACGGCGACCGTCGGATTGCTGATGCGGCTGTAGCGATGGCCTTCGACTTCAAGGTTGAACAGCGCGGCGCCGTGATCGGCGCTGTCGAATTCGTACGCGACGGTCTGATAGATCGGCACCGCCACCGCTTTGGTGGTCGGGTCGAAATCGTAGCCGCCGTGAACGGCCAGTGTCTCGTTCTTCATGCGTCCCACCGCCTGTCAGAAAACACGGTTTTATAGGTCAATTGGGTTTCTTATCGGTGCCTGAAAAGGCGGACAACGCGACCGCCGCGAATTCGAAGGAATAACGTTAATTGTTTGCCATGGAGGTTCCGGTTTCATTCAAATTTTATGCGTTGTTGAAGCGAAAGATTCACTTTGTTGCGCGATGCTGAAAGCATGACTCTGGTCGAGATGGATCGCCCGACGCGTGACGGCCGCGGCAAGGACAGCGCGCTGCGCGACTGGGTGCGCGCGCTGGAGGCCACGGCGCCTATCCCCGGCCAGCCGCAGCGTCTCCTGCTCGACGCTATCGAGGAGATTGCGCAGACCCGCGGCGACGCTCCGGCGCTGATCGCGGAGCGCGGTACGCTGACCTATCGCGCCCTTGTCGAGCGCAGCCGCCGTTATGCGCGTTGGGCGCTCGAACAAGAAATCGCCAAGGGACAGACCGTTTGCCTGATGATGCCGAACCGGCCGGATTACATGGCGGTCTGGCTCGGCATCACGGCGGTCGGCGGCGTCGTGTCGCTCGTCAACACCCAATTGCGCGGCCCGTCGCTGGCGCACTGCATCGACATCGTCACGCCGGCGCATGCGATCGTCGCCGCCGAATGTGTCGAACAGTTCCGCTCTGCGCAATTGAACACCAAGCCGAAAATCTGGTCGTACCGCGGCAGCGACTACTTACCGATCGATCGCGAGCTGGAACGATTTTCGCCCTCGCCGCTGACCGACGCGGAGCGCCGCGCCACCTCGATCGCCGATCGCGCGCTGACGATCTACACCTCCGGCACCACTGGTCTGCCCAAGGCAGCCAATGTCAGTCACCGGCGGATCATGCAATGGAGCCTCTGGTTCGCCGGCCTGATGAACACCCGGCCGGACGACCGCATGTACAATTGCCTGCCGATGTATCACTCGGTCGGCGGCGTGGTCGCGACCGGGGCGCTGTTGGTTCGCGGCGGATCGGTCGCCATTCGCGAGAAATTTTCCGCAAGCCAATTCTGGAACGACATCGCCGATTGGAATTGCACGTTGTTTCAATATATCGGCGAACTTTGCCGCTACCTCGTCAATGCACCGGAACATCCGCGCGAGCGCGAGCATCGCTTGCGGCTAGCGTGCGGCAACGGGCTGCGCGCCGACACCTGGGAGAAGTTCCAGTCACGCTTCGCCATTGCGAAGATCCTGGAATTTTACGCGGCGACCGAGGGCAATGTGTCGCTCTATAACGTCGAGGGTAAGATTGGCGCGATCGGCCGGGTTCCGCCGTTTCTGTCGCACCGCTTCCCGCTAGCCTTGGTGAAGTTCGATGTTCCCTCCGGCGCGCCGGCGCGCGATGCGGAGGGACGCACCATCCGCTGCGCGACCAATGAAATCGGCGAAGCGATCGGCCGGATCGGACACGGCAGTGCGGACGCCGGCGGGGAATTTGAAGGCTATGCCGGCGCCGCCGATACCGAGCGGAAAATCTTGCGCGACCTATTCGAAGCCGGCGACGCCTGGTTTCGCACCGGCGACCTGATGCGCAGGGACGAGCACGGCTTCTATTTTTTCGTCGATCGGATCGGCGACACCTTTCGCTGGAAGGGCGAGAATGTGGCGACGTCGGAGGTCGCGGCCGCACTCACCGAGTTCCCCGGCATCGGCGAGGCAACGGTTTATGGTGTCGCGGTGCCCGGCACCGAAGGTGCCGCCGGCATGGCGGCGCTGGTCATCGATCGCACGCTGGATTTCGCCGAACTGCGCCGGCATTTGACGAAGCGGTTGCCGGGTTACGCCCGTCCGCTGTTCCTGCGGCTCTCCGCCAATATTGCCGCGACGTCCACTTTCAAACACAACAAAGGCGAGCTCGCGCGCGAAGGCTTCGACGTTGCAGTGGTGCGCGATGAGATCTATTTCGACGATCCGGAACGGCGGGCCTACGTTGAATTCGATGCTGCGCTGTATGAGCGGATCGTCGCCGGGAAAATTCGGCTTTAGGCGGAACTCTAACGGCAGCCCTGCGGCATATTGGCCGCGCTCGCTCTTTCCGCGGCACTGCGCGAACGGCTACGGCCGAGCGGCCGGAACAACAGCACGATCAGAACAATTAATGGTCGAGCGACGCGGTCTACCAAACCGGTCGCATCCCAACCGATGTGGAACTTTCAGATATGGGAGAAAAAATCATGAGGTCGAAACTATTGGGCGGCGCAGCGGCAGTCGCTCTCACCGCCTGCACGGTATTGGCAACGTCCGCGCCCGCATCCGCGGCGCCGTGGGGTTGGCACCGCGGCTGGCACGGCGGCGGCGGATGGGGCGGCGCCATCGCGGCCGGAGTGATCGGTGGCGCCCTTGCGGCGGCAACGTCGCCGCTCTGGGCGCCGGGCTATTACGACTATGATCCCGGCTACGCCTACGGACCGGGCTACGGCTATGCCGTGGCTCCAGCTCCGGTGATCGGAGTCGGCAATTCCGTCGCCTACTGTAAATCCCGATTCCGCTCGTACAATCCTGCGACTGGAACGTATTTGGGCTACGACGGACAGTATCACCCCTGCCCGTAGCTTCGGCTAACATCCCGGGCGGTTCGCCGGCGCCACCGAAGTTTTCAGATGGTGGCGCCCGGCGAACGCCTTTACCGCAAAAAGCCGATCGAGAGCCACGGCACGGCGGCGACGATGACAGTGCCGATCACAAGCGCCAGCATGTAGCCCCAGATCGGCCGCATGCCGGCTGCGGGATCGACGCGGCCGATTGCGCAGGCGGCGTAATAGCCGACGCCGAAGGGCGGCGCGAACAGGCCGATGCCCATCGCCAGGATCACCACCATGGCGTAATGCACCTCGTGGATGCCGACCTGCCGCGCGATCGGAAACAACAACGGCCCGAACAAGACGATCGCCGGAATGCCTTCGAGCACCGAGCCGAGCACGATGAAGACGGCGATCGAGACGGCCATGAAAGTGACCGCGCCGCCCGGCAGGCCGGCCATCGCCGCGGCAAGCGAGCGGGAGAAGCCGGACTGCGTGAGGCCCCAGGCCATGCCCGTGGCCGTGCCGATGATCAGCAAGATCGAGCCTGACAGGCTCGCCGTGTAGACCAGCATCGGACGCAGCGCCGACCAGTCGAAGCGGCGGTAAATCAGAAGCCCGGCGAGCGCCGCGTAAGCAATGCCGATGGTCGAGACCTCGGTCGCCGTGGCAACACCCTCGACCACGGCCGCGCGAATGAGGAACGGCAGGACGAGAGCAGGCAACGCAATGAGGAAGGCGCGGCCGATCTGTCGCCCGCTCGCGCGTTCGACATGACCGAGCTGCTCGTGGCGAAAACGCCGGCGGACGACGAAGCAGAGCAGGATGGCGCAGACGATGGCCGGCAGCACGCCGCCGGTGAACAGCGCTGCGATCGACACGCCAGTGACCGAACCGATGGTGATGAGGACGAGGCTCGGCGGAATGGTCTCGGTCTGGGCGCCGGTCGCGGCCAACAGTGCGACCAGCTCGCCGCCCTTGTCGCCGCGCTCCTTCATCTCGGGAAACAGCACGGGCGCGATCGCTGCCATATCCGCGGCTTTGGAGCCCGAGATACCCGAAACCAAATACATCCCCGCGACGAGCACATATTGCAAGCCGCCGCGCACATGGCCCAACAGGCTTGCCAGGAAGGCGACCATGGCGCGCGCCATGCCCGTCATTTCAATAAGCAGGCCGAGGAAGATGAATAGCGGCACGGCAAGCAAAATGAGATGGCTCATGCCTTCGTCCATGCGCCCGACCAGAATCATCACCGGCGTTTGCGTGGTCAGCGCCAGGTAGCCGAAGATTGCCAAGCCAAACGCGAAGGCGATCGGCACGCCGGCGAAGACCGTGGCGGCGACCACGCCGACGAAAAAGATCAGAAGGTTGAGGTTGCCGAGCCGGTGAAACAGCGGCTCGCCGAGCCAGAACAGCAAGACGCAAACGGCGACGGCCCCGAGTGCGACGACAATATCGCGGCGCGACCCGGTCCTGGCGAGCCGCAATACAGCGAAGATCGCCATCAGCAGGATACCAGCGGGCAGCGCCGCCGCGCGAACGGCATCGGTAAATTGCAGCGCCGGTGTGAGGATCGGCATCTGTTCCAGCGCATAGTCGTAGGCGGGCCACGCAATGAGCAGCATAAATGCCAGCGCGGCGCCGGTCGCAAACGTATCGAGCAAAGCCCGCGACGACGCCGACAGCATGCCGACGGCAGCGGTCATGCGCATATGCTCGTCGCGCCGAAAAGCGATGACGGCGCCGAGCATCGCCAGCCACAAAAACAGCATCGAGGCCAGCTCGTCCGACCACACCAGCGGCGCGTCAAAGACGTAGCGCGCTACCACGCCGCTAAAAAGGATCACGATCTCGGCCGCGACCAAGGCTGCGGCGATGAGTTCGATGGCGGCGCCCAGCCAAGCGTCGATAAGGCCGCTTATCCCGCGGCGAGGCCCCGCCTCGCTTGAACCGGCAAGCGACGGCGCTCGAAACTCCGCCACGGCTTCACGCCAGCTTGCCGACCGACTTCTCGAGTATGGCCCACGCCTCTTCGCCGTATTTGCCTTTCCATTCGGTGTAGAAGCCCGCCGCGCGAAGCTTGTCGCGGAACGGCGCTGGATCGAGCGCATTGAAGACGAGGCCCTTGCCGGCAAGATCCTGCTGCAAATTGGCGTTCAGTTTGGCGACGTCGGCACGCTCCTCTACGCCCGCAGCGTTGACGTGCTTGGCGACGATCGTGCGCATGTCGGCCGGCAACCGCTCCCAGGCGTTTTTGTTCGCCAGGAACCAGAACCCGTCCCACATATGATTAGTCAGTGAGCAGTATTTCTGCACCTCGTATAATTTGGCGGTGGAGATGATCGCCAGCGGATTCTCCTGGCCGTCGACGATCTTGGTCTGCAGCGCCGAATAGACTTCGTTGAAATTGATCGAGGCCGGCGCGGCGTCGAAGGCCTTGAACATCGAGGTCCATAGCGGCGACGGCGGTACCCGCAGCTTCATGCCGCGAAAATCGTCCGGCGTCTTGATTGGCTTGGTCGACGTCGTGGTCTGGCGAAAGCCGTTGTCCCAAATCTTCTCCAGGGCGACGAGCTGATTGGTCTTGGCGATCTGCCCGCGGACATAGGCGCCGAGATCGCCGTCCATTGCTTTCCAAACGGTATCGTAGTTCGCAAACGCGAAGCCCATACCGTTGATCGAAGCCGCGGGCACCAGCGTCGCCAGGATCAGCCCGGACAGCGTAAAGAACTCCACGCCGCCGGAGCGGATTTGGGAAAGCGTATCGGTATCGGAGCCGAGCTGGCTCGACGGAAAAATCTGCAGATCGAACGCGCCGTTGGTCTCCTGCTTGATGGCGGCCGCCATGTCCCGCGCCCGGATATTCATCGGATGCGTGTCAGGCAGGTTGTTCGCGTATTTGTAAGTGAATTTCGCTTGGTCGGCGCGCGCCACGAATGGCGCTGCAACGGCACCGCCGAGAAGCGTGGTAGCGCCTGCGGCGACGAGATGACGGCGAGACAGCTTCATAATGACCCTCCCCTGGTGGGCGCGCCACATGCTGGGTGTGCTCGCCCTTTTGCTTGCTTGGAGGAAATCATTAGCCGTTATTGCGGCGCGAGGCTACGCCGATTGCGGTTACTCAGGCGGTCGCGCCGGCGTCGACAGTCAGCGTCGTTCCGGAAATGCTCTGCGCCTTATCGCTGAGCAGAAAAGCGACAGCATCGGCGACGTCGTCGACGCCGGCGAGGCGGCGCAGCGCACTGCGCCGCACCACCTGTTCGCGTTGCGCGCCGGCGAGGCCGTGCGTCATGTCGGTATCGAGAAAGCCGGGCGCCACGGCGTTCACGGTGATGCCGAGGCGGCCGACTTCGCGGGCGAGCGAGCGGGTGAAG
Organism: uncultured Alphaproteobacteria bacterium; assembly: GCA_963784325.1. GTDB lineage: Bacteria > Pseudomonadota > Alphaproteobacteria > Rhizobiales > Xanthobacteraceae > BOG-931. The sequence continues at coordinate 93,879 of CAWARC010000025.1, forward strand.
CCGAGCATCGAGGCCTTGGTGGCGGCATAGACCGACAACCCGCTATAGCCGGTGAAACCGATGATCGACGCGACATTGACAATGCGGCCGCTGCGCTCCGACATCATCGTGCGTACCACGTATTTTGTCAGGACCATCGGAGACAGCGTATTGATGCGGACCAGCTCTTCGATCTGCGAATTGTGCATCAGCGACAGCGCACCATCGCGGCCGAGCGCGGCATTGTTGACGAGTTCATGGAGCGGTCCGAATTCCTGGTGCAGCTTGCGCACCAAGCCGGGAATTTCATCAATTTTGCCGAGGTCGAAGGCGACGAAGTGGAGCGACCCACCTTTGCCGCGCTTGGCCTGCGCAATCGCCGAGATTAATTCCTTGGTGGGCTTGCGCGCCACGGCGATCACGCGATAGCCGGCCCCGACGAGCGTGCCGGCAATGCCGAGACCGAGGCCGCGGCTGCCGCCGGTGACCAGCACGGTGCGTGACGCTTTGGCAGCCTTTTTAGCCATGGTGCCGCGCCAATTTTCCGGTCGCCGCGATATCGAGCGCAGCCACGATGCTGATCGCCGCCGGCACCTTGTGGCGGGGCAGCGCGTCACGGCACAGCTTCAAGATATCGCCCTTGACCCGGCCGAGTTCGTTCATTGCAGCGTCGGCCGAGGATTTCAGCACTGCTTCCTTGAGTACCACGTCGGCGATCACGACCGAGCCGGTGATGGGGCTGCGCTTGCTTCGCACCAGCGACATGCGCACTTGCGGATGGCGGTTGATCACGGCTTCGACCTCTTCGGGATGCACTTTCAGGCCGCCGATATTGATGATGCCGCCACGGCGGCCGGCGAACAGGTAACGATCGCCGCGCAACTCCACCATGTCGCCGGTATCGACAAAGCCGTCCCGATCGGCGAGCGGCGCATTGGCGACGAGATAGCGCGAGGCGGCGCGAGGCGAGCGGATGCGCAGCGAGTTCCTGCAGCACTTTCATCTCGACGCCGTCGCGAACGCGTTCGACAAATTCGACGGGGAATCCGGCAAAACCGTCGCGAACCTCGAACGCAACCCCGGCTTCGGTCGAAGCATAAGCGTGACTGACGACGGCTTGCGGAAAGGCCTTGTGCAAGCTGTCGAGGATCGCCTGGTCAGCGATTTCGCCGGACAGCCGGACATAGCGCGGCGAAATATTGCGGATCGCCGGCGACATCAGCGCACGGCGCCAATGCGTCGGCGTTCCCAACAGATGGGTGACGCCGTGGCGGGCGAGGCGTTCGAGATGATCGCCGATCGGCTCGCCGGCGCTGGACAAAATAAGCGGAACGCCGCCGAGCACCGCGCGCAAGAAAATCTGCAGGCCGCCATAGCGGCGGATGTCGTAGAACGTACCCCAGACCGCATCGTCGCCGACCGGCCGGCCACGAAACGCCGCGGTCAGGCCGGCGAGCGTATGCACCACCATTTTCGGCACGCCGGTGGTGCCCGACGTGAGCATCACCCAATCGGTTTGGCGTGAGGGGGCGGGAAGCCGCCCGGCCGCGGCAATGTCCGCGGCGCAGGCGACGCGGACCGGCAGATCAAACGCGGCGCTTGCTACCGAGCTTTGGTCGACGACCACCGCATCGGCGTCAGCGCCGGCGACGATCGCCGCGAAGTGTTCGGGGTCGACGTCGGGCGGCAGGATGGCGAGCCGGCGCGCGACGCCGTCAAGCTCGATCAAGGCGAGCGCCGTGGTCAACTGACTGCCGGTGGCGACGAGAACGGATTTTCCGGTCAGTTCTTCGAGCCGGCCGCCGAGGCTCGTGCCGCCGGCAAGATCGGTGATGCGGACGCACGCGTGACGATCGAAGAAGAAGCGCTCCTCCGAACCGATATACTGGCGCAGCGATCGCGCCTCAGTGTGCGCCATTTTCGTAGACTTTCACGAAATCGCCGAAAGTCACGGGAAACAGCGCGTCCTCCGACGCCGTGAACGGATCGATGCCGAGCTTGTCTTCAAGCCGCGCCACCAGCACGGCGAAGCCAAGCGAGTCGAGGCCCGAATCCAACAGCACGAGATCGTCGCGCAACGGCGCCAGAATCTTGCCGTGCTCGCGCGCGATCTCTTCCATCTGGCCCATTATGGTTAATTTTACTGACATAACATCGAGCCTACGCTTTGTTCATTTCGCGTCGATATATTCCAGCAACGATTACGATCAAGTTCACGAACGGGACGTGGTCAACACGAATGGTTTCCGCTTCGCCGGCAATTCGCTGCCGACAGATCGACGAAGGCGATGTTGACGCCGTCGCTGAGCTGTTGCGACGGGGTTTTCCGAACCGCAATCGTCGGTTCTGGCAACGCGCGCTCAACGCGCTGGCGCGGCGCGAGCCGCCGCCCGGATTGCCGAAATATGGTTACCTCTTGGAATCGGGCGGCGCGCCGGTTGGCGCCATCCTGATGATTTGCTCGGCGATGCGGACCGGCGGCACATTCGCGCCACGCTGCAATCTGTCGAGTTGGTATGTCGAGCCGGCATTCCGGACTTACGCGCCGCTCCTGGTATCGCAGGCACTCCGCCACAAGGAGGTCACCTATACGAATGTCTCGGCCGCGCCGCATACCTGGCCGATCATCGAGGCCCAGGGGTTTTCGCGCTACAGCGAGGGCATCTTCGTCTGTCTGCCGGCCTTGCAGCGGGCGCCCGGCGGCGAAAAGGTGCATGTGATGGCCGCGGATGCGTCGCCGGCGATCGCCGTCGATGCCTTCGAGCGGGACATCCTGCTGCAACATGCCGAGCATGGCTGCATCAGTCTGTGGGCGGTAAGCGGCGGCCGCGCTTTTCCGTTCGTCTTTCGGCCGCGCCTGGTCAAAGGCTTCATACCCTGCGCGCAACTGATCTACTGCCGCGATCTCGCCGATTTCACCCGCTTCGCCGCACCGATCGGCCGCTATTTGGCGCGGCGCGGCCGCGCCGTCGCCATTGTCGACGCCAATGGCCCGATCCCCGGGCTGATCGGAATATTCCGCAGCGGCAGCAAGCCAAAATATTTCAAGGGTCCGCAGCGCCCACGGCTCGGCGATCTTGCTTATACCGAATACGCGATTATGGGCGTCTAGCTCAGACCATCAGCGCTTGGCGCACCCGCGTCGGCCATTGCGCCAGCGCGACGCCGTGGGTGACGAACAAGGCCAAGGCCAGCCGATCGATGCCGAAAGCGACGCAGCCGGTATGCGCCGTCGCGCCGGACGCGGTGCGCAAATTCCACGTCGTGCCGAAATGATCGCGGTGACAGTTGAAGCTCATGCAGGCGGTCGGCTGCTCCTCCGAATGCACCGGAATGAGCAGCTCGAATTTCAATTCCTGCTCGACCTGGCTCATCGCCATCATCTTGCCGCCGCGGCCGAAGAACGGATCGCTGGCCTGCTCAATGCGGTAGGGCAGACCCAATTGGGCGGCGAAACCCTCGGCGCGCTTCATCCAGCGCGCCCGGAATTCCTGGATCTCCTCGGGCTCGCCGACGCAGACATATTCACGCATGCGGAAGGACTGCAGCCGATCAAGCATTTTCGACGGCTCGCGGCGGAAGCAGTCGCAGGCGACGTCGAAAACAAGTCCGCCGGCGGGCACCCCGCCGCGGCTCGCGACCAGCGGATAGACCGGATAGCAGGCGGCCGGGCTCAAAACGAGATCGGAGGCGGCCAATCCGGACGCCCAATCCTCGCCGGTCTCATAGCGCTCGACGCTCGAGCGAATGTGCAACTCGTCTCCGGTGAGGCAGCTCACGCAGCCGAGGAAATGCGGGAAGCTCTTCAGGTAACCGGATTTTTCCAGTTGCCGCCGGCTCATCACCGGCGGAAACCGCAGCACTTCGGTATCTGGCTCGCGGTAGCGCGAAATCAGCGCACCAAGGCCGTCGACGACCTGCTCAAACACGGCCGTGCGCGCGTAAACGCCGTCGATGCCGCTCGGCAGCAATAGCGACTCGGCGATGGAATCGAGCGAATGCGTCGGTCTCGTCGGTTGCTTGAATGCAACATTCATTTCGTTTGTGCCTCTTTATTCCATGCTTTGGAGCGGCGAGATCTTCAGTCGCCGATCCAGTCCGGCGCGCCGCTCAAAAGCGACGCCGCGCCGATATTGGCAAGGATGCGGTCGTTGCTGATCATGATCGGCGAGGACAGGATGTCGCGGAGATGGCGGCCGACGCTGAACTCGCCGTCATTGCGGTAGCCCGACAGCCCGCAGGTCTGCATCGCGCTCATGACGGTTGCGACGGCAAGCTCGGAGGCGTTGACCTTGAGCAGATTCATGCCGGTCTGAAAATCGATGGTTTCGAGCGCAGCCGGATCGGCGGTGGCCGCCTCGAAGCGCTGGCGGGCGCTGGCGATCAGGCCGCGCAGCGTCCGCAGCGATGCGTTGGCGCGCGTCAGATGCGCGGCGGCGGGCGGCAATTTTCCGCCGGCGCGTTGCGCGGCGGCGCGGACGAAGGCGCGGGCGCGCTCGACTGCGGCGGTGGCGATTCCGGTCCAGGCCGCGCTCCAAAGCAGATGCGCGACCGGCATCATGGTCTGGGCGTGGATCTTGTCATAGCCCATCGGCACGATCTGCTCGCTCGAACCGGCGGCGACGAGCTTGAAACCCTCGCTGCAGGTGCCGCGCATACCGAACGCGTCCCAGCCGACCAGGGGCTGGAGCGTGTAGTCCTGCTTGAGGAAGGTGACCAAAACCTGATCGGAACCGGCGCTGTCGGCGGCGCGGCGCGCGGTGGTGACGATGGCGTCGGCTGCCTTGCCGTAGGAGATGACGGTGGCTTGCCGTTCCAGGCCGATGCGCGAGCCATTGCGGGTAATGGGTGCGGCGCTGTTGCGCACGTCGCCGCCATTCTGTCCCTCGGTCGTCGACGATGCGAACAAGAGTTGCTCGCTGCCGAGCCGGCGCAGCAAAAGCTGATACCAGGGGCTGCTGCGGCCGTGACGGACCAGGCAAGCGACCTTGGTCTGATGCATCGCATAGATCATCGCGGTCGAGGCGCAGGCGCGGCCGAGCGCGTAGCAGATGTCGATAATCTCAGCGACGCTCGCGCCCTCGCCGCCAAGTTCGTGCGGCACGGCGATGCCGAGCAGGCGCTCGGCGCGCGCGGCGGCTATCGCTTCGTCGGGAAACCGCAACTCATGGTCGACCGCCGCGGCATGTTCGGCGGCAATCGCCGCGACCCTCTTGGCGCGCGCCAGCAGATCGCCGGCGTCGGCGGTGCGCAGATTGCTCGCCGCGGCGATAATGCCGCGCGCGGCAGTGCGCGCCGTCTGAACGTCTTGGTCGACCTCTAGAACCGTTGCGGTTCGCACATTCATAAATGGGCTCGCGTTGGAAGTGCCGGCTGTCGCATTCGACGCGATATCGTTGCACGACAGCTAGCGCAAAACTCACAAATCAGCGCGGCTTTTATCGGGAATTAGCGCGCTTCTTTATCGTAAAGGTTACCGATCGAAAACCCGCATCGTGCTAACCATTCGGCGAGCGCCGTATGCGATGATGGTTCCATAAAGCCGCGACTTTTCGCATTTAGGTTTGGGAAAAATTCACCGTGCTGGATCGCATGAATTCGTCGACGGCCGATCGCATCGCCGAACTGGTGCGCGAAATCCTCGCCAAGCGCGGTCTCGATCGCGCGGTGGATCATGACGCGGATTTGAGCGTGGCCGGATTGTCGTCGCTCGACACCGTCAACCTCATGCTCGCGGTCGAGGCTGAATTTGCCATGAAAATCCCGGACCGCGAGATGACGCCGGCCAACTTTCGCAGCGTCGCCAGGATCGATGCGCTCATCGAACGCCTGCTGAAGTCCTGCGCCAACGCACCGGCATCGTAATTCGCCGGTTAACGCAGGCATAAAAAAAGCCGGGATTGGGATGAGCTCCCAATCCCGGGCTTGCAGTGCAAAGACAAGACCAACTGTCGGCGGCTCTACTGACGGCCTTGATAGCCGTTCTGATTTTTCATGACCTTTTGCGTATTGGAGGCAGATCCGGTCTTCGGTCCGCCAACCTGGTGCGTGCCGGGTCCACCGCTCTTCGCGGCATTACTCTCGGTCGAGCCGTTCGTTTGCGCCAGCGCGAAGGACGAAGCGCCTGCCAATAACGCAGCCGCCATCGCCAATTTGATCGTTGTTTTCATCCCTATTCTCCGTTGTTGTCACACATCTATGTTCGGGAACTTTGCTCGCAGGCACGACATATCAACACGACATATCAATGAGAACGCGTTCGGGACGGCGGCGTTCCAAATATTGGGGCAAATAAGGTAGACCGGCGCGGAACCTTTTTGCATACGCACCTAATTGCTCGATATCTTTCGACGAGGTATTGTTCCGTTGCTCATTTTTTTAGCGCATTATTCTGATTCAAATCCGCAAACTGAAATTCACCATGGCAAAGACCGTGTATTACGCCAGCGTCGGCCCCCTGCTGACGCTTTACGATATCGACGTCGACGGCGCCGCCCTGATAAAGCGCGGCGCGGTCGCGCTGCCGGCCAATATTCAATATGCCTGGCCGCATCCGTCGCGGCGCTTTTTGTATGTTGTGTCGAGCAGTGGCGGGCCCGGCATCGCCGGCGACACACATTATGCCAGTGCGCTTTCGATCGATCCTGCGACCGGAGCGCTGCGGCCGCATGGCGATCCGGCGGCGCTGCCGTCGCGTCCGATCCATACTTCGCGTCGACGCCAGCGGCCGGTATTTGCTGGCCGCCTACAATTCGCCGAGCGGCGTGACCGTTCATCGCCTCAAGGCCGACGGCACGATCGGCGCGCCGGTGGCGCAGCCCGGCAATCTCGACACCGGCATCTATGCTCATCAGATCCGCCTCGCGCCCGACAACCGCACCGCGATTTTGATCACGCGCGGCAACAATACCGGCGAGGGCAAGCCCGAGGATCCCGGCGCGATCAAGACGTTCCGCTTCAACGATGGCGTGCTGAGCAATCTCGCCTCCATCGCGCCCGGCAACGGGCTCGGCTTCGGACCGCGGCATCTCGATTTCCATCCGACCAAGCCATGGGTATTTGTCTCGATCGAGCGGCAGAACAAGCTTTACGTCTACGCTCTCGATAGCGAGACCGGTCTTTCGCGGGCGCCGCTGTTCACCAAAGAGACACTGTCCGATCCCAAGACGAAGGTGCCGCAAGGCACCGGGCCGATCCACGTTCATCCCAACGGCAAATTCGTCTATCTCACCAACCGCACCTTTCCGGCGTCGGGTCCCGGCGCGCGGAAGGTCGCGCCCGGCGGCGAGAACAGCGTCGCCGCTTTCGCCATCGATGAGACGACGGGCGAGCCGCGGCTGATGCAAAACCTCGATGGCCGCGGCCTGCAATTGCGCACTTTCGGCATCGATCCGAGCGGCCGGCTTCTGGTCGTCGCCAGCATCATGGCCGCCGAGGATGGCGCGCTGCCGGCCGGCATCACGGTGATGCGTATCGGCGCCGATGGCAGGCTTTCCTTTGTGCGCAAATACGATGTCGATGTCGGTAGCGTGCAGCAGTTCTGGAGCGGCATGGTCACCTTGGAGTAACCGCCAGCGGTATCAAACATGTGCCTTCTTGCTCCGGGCGGCGGGTCTCCCATTTTAGGAGCCACAAAATCCTTCAGGCTAAGGTTACAACGCCAAGGTCATAACATCATGTCCATCCGGCCCGTGAAAAGCATCGTCACCTCAAAGCCGACCATTGAGGGCGCCGGCGTCAAGCTCAACCGCGCTTTCGGCTTCGGCAATACGAGCGAATTCGATCCGTTCCTCCTGCTCGACGATTTCCGCAACGACCGGCCCGACGATTATCGCGCGGGCTTTCCGTGGCATCCGCATCGCGGCATCGAGACCATCACTTATGTGCTGGCGGGCACGGTCGAGCACGGCGACAGTCTCGGCAACCGCGGCAATCTCGAAGCCGGCGACGTGCAATGGATGACGGCCGGCCGCGGCATTCTGCATCAGGAAATGCCGCAGGGCGACGCCAAAGGCCGCATGCACGGCTTTCAGCTCTGGGCCAATCTGCCGTCGTCGCTGAAAATGACGGCGCCGCGCTATCAGGACGTCAAGGCCGCCGAAATCCCCGAGATCGTCGACGACGACGGCACCCGCGTGCGCGTCGTGTGCGGCGACTTTTGGGGCCGCCGCGGACCGATCGAAGGCGTCGCCGCCGATCCGCGCTATCTCGATATTTTCGTGCCGCCGGGCAAACGCAAGACGCTGCCGGTGGAAATCGAGCGGCATGCCTTTGCCTATGTGTTCGAGGGCTCCGGTGATTTCCGTGGCGCCTCGGCGCCGTTCGGCGTGCTGACTGAGAAGACCGACGGCGCCAACGAGATCGTCGTGCGCGAGCAGACCGGCAACCGGTCGCTGGTGCTGTTCGACCGCGGCGACGAGGTCACCGTGCAGGCCGGCGAACAAGGCATCCGCTTTCTGCTCGTCTCCGGCAAGCCGATCGAGGAGCCGGTCGCCTGGCACGGCCCGATCGTGATGAACACGCAGGCCGAGCTGCAGCAGGCCTTTGCCGAGCTGCGCGGCGGTACGTTCATTAGGTGACTTTCCGTCACCCTGAGGTGCGAGCGAAGCGAGCCTCGAAGGGCGACGGCCGGGGCTCTTGAGAAGCATCCTTCGAGGGCCGCTTCGCGGCGACCTCAGGATGACGGCGGCTTTGCGGGCGTCCCTGGAACGAGTTGTCGCGGCAGGGCCTGACGCGGCCGCTGATAAATCTGCTATCCTTCCCCGGCTATAAGGCCGTGCGGCGCCGCAAGCCGACACGCCGGCAATCAAAAAATTGCGCCACCAGGAGGGAAGCCATGAAAAAGCTCTTTGCCGTTTTCGTGACGGTCGCCGTGGCCATTGTGTGCAACGGCCTGCTCAACAACCCGCTGCGCGCCGACGATTACCCGTCACGGCCGATCACGATGATTTCCGTGTTCGGGCCCGGCAGCGCCAGCGATACGCTCTGCCGCATCCTTGCCGATCCGCTGAGCAAGGCGCTCGGGCAGCCGATCGTCGTCGAGGACCGTCCTGGCGCCGATGGCGCGGTCGCCGCGGCCTACGTGCATCACCAGCCGGCCGACGGCTACACGCTCTTGATGGCGACCAATTCGCCGCTGTCCGCCGACCCGTTCCTGCACAAGGTCGACTACGACGTGATGAGGGACTTTGCGCCGGTCACCCGGGTTGGCAGCTTCACCTTGATGCTGGTGATCAACCCCAAGCTGCCGTTCCATTCGGTGCAGGAGCTCGTTGCCTATGCCAAGGCCAATCCCGGCCAGCTGTCGTTCGCCAGCGGCAATACCGCCGGCATCGTCGGCGGCGATACGCTTGCCAACTGGGCCGGGATCAAATTGATCCACGTGCCTTACACCTCTACGCCGCCGGCGCTCGAAGACATCATCGCCGGCCGCGTCTCGATGATGTTCGCCGACCTCACCACGGCGATGCCGCATGTCGCGGCCGGCACGCTGCGGGCGCTGGCGATATCGCGGATCAAGCGCTCGTCGCTGTTCCCGGATCTGCCGACCATGGACGAGTCCGGATTGAAGGGTTTCAACCTCGACGCCTGGGCGGGCCTCGTCGCGCCCTCCGGTGTGCCGCCTGACGTCGTCGCCAAGCTCAACGGCGCGCTGCGCAAAATCATCGATAGCCCCGACGTGCAGAAGAAATTCAAGAACGTCGGCTTCGAAGGTTTTTCCTCGACCCCGGCGGAGCTCGGCGACTACATAAAAGCCCAGCTGGTCGAATGGCAGAAGATGGTCAAGGACGCCAATATCCAGGCGGATTGATCTTTTTTCCCGCCCCGCGATAGCGGGGAGGGGGGACCGCCTAAGCGCGGTGGGCGGGGCGCGGGCCGCGACGCTCTTCTGCTCCGACAACGAAGCGTCGAGTCTGACGCCCCCTCCACCGCGCAAACGCGCGGTCCCCCTCCCCCGCTTCGCGGGGGCGGATGCAATACGATCCGGTCTCGCGGCGCGACCGGCGCGCGAGTGATGTCAAACAGCGATGTCACGAACGCCGTAGCTCCTCCCCGTAGCCCGGATTGAGCGGAGCGAAATCCGGGAACGGTCTGTAGGAGGAAGCTTCACTGTCCATCCCGGGTTTCACTTCGTTCAACCCGAGCTACGAACTCTTTACGGCTCGCTTCCGGCAAATAAAAGAAGGGAAGCGGAACGCCGGCAGACGCGTAGTCCACGACCTGTACGCAAGCGGCGCACAGGGCGCGCCACGGAGAAGGCGGCTTGCGCCGCCCTTCCGCTTCGGGCGCGCTCGCCTGCCGGCGTTCCACCACGGCACTTGCGGCAGCGACCGAACGCCACCGCTCAGCTCCAGTTCACGCACTTCCTGGAACGGAGCTACTGAGGGACGGGTGTTATCCGTCCCCTGCCGTCCCAGTGCAGCGGGCGATGTAGCCCGCAGACCGGTCATCGTGCCGGCCGGGCGTTTCTTACCCGGAGCCGCCCGGGAGCGGGGCTGACAACCCCACCCGCGGGAACCGCACTCGCCCCTAGCCGCCGGCGTCACCCGGCGGTGTCCTTTCAGGGCGAGATTTGCCGCCTTGAGGACCTCGAGGTTTCAGCGGACAATTATGAAGAGTTTTCCACTTACGGACAGTTTGTAAAAGGCGAACCAAACTGGGACCTGACAATCAAGCGGTTCGGGAGTGCGGGTGCCGGAAATCAATACCATCACATCGTCACGCAGGGCGGTGTGAACGCGGACACGATCCCGCCCGAGCAGTTGCAGAATACTGAAAACATTATCATTCTCCCAGCGCTGCTGCAGGAGGCGGTCAGTGATGAATACTTAAAGTCCGCGCCAGACGGTTCAAACAGGACGCTGTACGAATGGCTGCAGACCCAACCTTATGACGTTCAACGTCGGATCGGACTCGATATCCTTCGCGATTTGCATATCTTAAAATAACATCAAGCCTTGAACCACGCGGAGGCTGCTCATGGATTTAGAAGAATTTATCGTCTTGCTGGGAGCGAAGCTGGATGTGTGGTTTAAGGTCAATCTTCCGACATTCAAATCGCAAGACCGCGCTGCACAGGGCAAGGCCCTGCTTCAAGGATTCGACATCGCGAAGGAGTTCGATCGCCTCAAAGCTGACGGATTGCAGCCCTCGCGGCGCTGCTCAGTCCACACGATACCGGCGCTGTCCCTCAAGCAGAACGCGCAGCATCTCTTCCCCAAGGCTTCGCATTCGGTGCCAAGCTGGCGTCGACCCTGCATGACGAATTCCGAGATACGAAAACAGAGACTGAAGTTGTGAATCTGATGTACACGATCGTCGAAGCGCTGGACGCCATCGACCCCGACCGGGCCGCACTCGCCACGCTGCTCGACGACAGCGACCCGAGGGTGCAGGTATTTGCCGGCGCTTATATGATAAAATCGATGCCGGAGCGCGTCATTCCCATCCTGCGCGAGATCCAGGAGAAGGAGGATGCCAATAGCGCACATTTCAACGCCTATTTCGCTCTCTTGATGTGGGAGCACGAGGGCAAGGTAGCGGGCGCTTCAGGATGATGGACGCAGATCAACCCCACCCCTCAGCGGCGCCGGTTGCTCATCAAGCATCGTCTGGATCGCCGCCCGCGTCGCTTCGCGGTCGAGGCCGTGTTGCTCCACCAAGTCCTCGCAATCGGCGAGGATTAAGTCGGCGTCCTGCATCAGCTTCAGCCGCTTGAAGCTGTCTTCGTAGTACAGGCCCATGCTCAAGCCGACGATTTCGTACAAATTCAGAATCTGGAACGGAAAATCGCGCTCGTGGGCGCAGAGCTCGCGGTGATCGGAGTGGTAGAGCGCGACCAGGGCATCGATGCCAGCTTCCTCGGCGGCCTTTAGCTCGGCTTCCTGCAGCGCGCGGCGATGGGCCGGCAGCGGCTTTAGGTCGTTGGCCTGCAGGCCGACCGCCGGCTGCCGGAGATCGACCAGTTCGACGCCGGGGATGCTGCGCAAAATGTCCTCGGCCGCCGCGACCACGCCGCGGACGCCGGGGTGCTTATGCAGCGCGATCCGCATCGGCACCGGCTGGCGCAACAGCGGCCGCAGCCGGTCGAGGTTTTTGTGCACGAACAGCGTGAACGGAGTCATCTCGAACGGTTTTGCGTTACGCGTCTTCTCCGCCGCCGGCAGCGTCATCTCGGTGAACTGGACGTGGCAGGACGGGCACCACGACAAAACCTCGCCGGTCTTGCTGTGCGACAGCTTGTCGAGCGTGCTCTCGGCGAAGCGGCCGAACGCGGCGAGGTCGCCCGCGCGCAATTGCTGGATGCCGCAGCAATGGGTCGGGCCGCCCATGACGGCATAGCTGATGCCGAGCGCATCCATGATGTCGAGCGCCAGAAGCGCGATGTGCGGCGTCTTGAGCACGTTGCAGCCGGTGTAGAAGACGAAATCCGCCGGCGCGTCGGGCGCGGGGCGCGTTGCGTCCTGCCCGAGCCGCGCCAGCAGCGTGTCGTCGAGCTGAATGCGCGTCATCGCATGAACGTCGCGCGCAACCTTGCGAAAACCCTCGACGCCGCCGCGGCGCACCGTCACCGCATCGTTCTTGGTGCGCGCCATGGCGGCCCGCGCCATGGCAAGGAGGAAGCGCGGATTGACGCCGTAGTCGCAGGCCTCGATGCAATCGCCGGAGCGCACGCAGCCGGTGGCCCAATGGCGCGCCGCATCGCTGCCCTCGCCCCCGCGCAAAATGTCGATGACGCCGCCAATGACGCCGACCGGATTGTCGCGTGCCGCGGTTTCCAGCCCGGCGGCACCGGTGACCGGGCAAGCCTCGACGCATTTGCCGCAACGGGTGCAGGCGCCGATCATGGTGTCGACGCGGCTTTGCAGGGCGGACTCGAAGGTCTCGGGCATGGCGGACTGCCATCAATATTACAGAAGAACGATACGGCGTACGAAGGTTACCAGCTTGCGGGCGGTGCGACTCCCTCTCCCCGCAGGGGAGAGGGCTGGGGTGAGGGGGCTCGGGTATATGAGAAAAACTTTAGCATCCGAGCCCCCTCACCCTCGCTCGCTTCGCTCGCTCGACCTCTCCCCTCTGGGGAGAGGTGAGGCATGAGCCACCGGGCGTCGGAACTAATCTACCGCCTACTGATGGCCGATTGAAGGGCCCGCAACGCCGTTGTAAAACCTCGTCTTCCTGCAATGCCCGGCCGGCTCTCGCAGAGTTGCGCCGGGCATGTTCATGAATGACTGCCATTGCAGCGGTGCGGATCGATGGACCCGTCGCCGCGCTAGGAAATGTGAGGATTGCGATGGGTGAATACGCGATCGGCCAACCCGTTCCCCGCTTCGAGGATCCGCGGCTGGTCAAGGGCCAGGGCCGCTATATCGCCGACATGACGTTTCCCGGCATGGCTTTCGGTTATGTGCTGCGCTCGCCGCACGCGCATGCCCGTATCCGCTCGATCGACACCGCCAAGGCCAAAGCCGCGCCCGGCGTGCTCGGCGTCTTCACCGGCGCCGACTACAAGGCTGCGGGCTTCGGCGACCTGCCGGTGCCCGGCGGCTTGAAGCGCCGCAACGATGTTCCCGGCTACCGGCCGCGTTACCCGGCCCTGGTCGAGGATAAAGTCCGCATGATCGGCGACTATGTCGCCTTTGTCGTCGCCGAGACTTATTTCCAGGCGGTCGACGCCTCGGAGCTGATCGAGGTCGATTACGAGCCCCTGCCGGCCGCGGTCTCGACCGGCGATGCGCTCAATCCCGGAATGCCGCTGGTGTGGGACGATTGCGCGAACAATATCGGTTTCATCCAGGTCGAAGGCAACAAGGACGCGACCGACGCGGCGTTCGCGCGCGCGGCGCATGTGGTCAAGCAGAAATTCGTCATCAACCGCGTCACCGCCGCGACCATGGAGCCGCGCGGCTGCATCGGCCTCTACGAGCCGGCCGACGGCCGTTACACCATCTACACCACGCTGCAGCGGACCAATGTGTTCCAGACCGAGCTGTCGCAATTCGTGCTGAAAGTGCCCGACAACAAGATCCGCGTGGTGTGCGGCGACATCGGCGGCAGCTTCGGCATGAAGTCCGCGGTCTATAACGAAGTCGCCTTGGTGCTGCTTGGCGCCAAACTGATCGGCCGGCCGGTGAAATGGGTGGCGACCCGCTCGGAATCCTTCCTATGCGACGCGCAGGCGCGCGACAATGTCACCGAGGCCGAAATGGCGCTCGACAAGGACGGCATGTTCCTCGGCTTCCGCGCCAAGATCATCGCCGCCATCGGCGCCTATCTGCAGGTCGGCATGCCGGCCTTTACCGGCAATCTCGGCACCATGGCCGGCGTCTATAAAACGCCGGCGTCGCATATCGACGTCACCGCGGTGTACACCCACACCCAGCCGGTGCGGCCCTATCGCGGCAACGGCCGCCCCGAGGCCGGCTATGTCATCGAGCGCATGGTCGATCTCGCCGCCGACCAGCTCGGCATCGATCCGGCCGACATCCGCCAGCGCAACAGCATTCCGCCGAGCGCCATGCCGTTCAAGACCAGCGTCACCTTCACCTATGACTGCGGCGAGTTCGAAAAGAATCTGGAGATGGCGCTCGACGCCGCCGACAAGAAAGGTTTCGAGGCGCGGCGTGCGAAATCGAAGAAGAACGGCAAACTGCGCGGCTTCGGCTTCTCCAACACCATCGAGCGCTCGGCCGCGGCCGGACTCGAAGGCGCCGAGATCCGCTTCGACCGCACCGGCTCGGTGTCGATCTTTTCCGGCAGCATCAACCAAGGCCAGGGTCACGAGACCGCGTTCAAACAAGTCGTCTGCGACCGGCTCGGGCTCGATCCCAAGGAAGTGACTTACATCCAGGGCGACACCGACCAGGTGTTCTTCGCCGAAGGCACCGGCGGCTCGCGCTCGGCGGCCATGTCGGGATCGGCCTTCACGCTCGCCGCCGAGAAGGTCGAGACCAAGGCCAAGGCGATCGCCGCCAAAATGCTCAAGCTCGACGTCGCCGACGTCAATTTCCACGAGGGGCTGTTTTCGAGCAAAAATACCAATCAGACGATGACGATCAAGGAGGTCGCCAAAGCCTCGCTCGATCCCAAGAACCTGCCGGACGGCATGGAGCCCGGCCTGATCGAAAAAGCCATTTATTCCGGCAAGGTCGCGGCTTATCCGAATGGCGTCCACGTCTGTGAGCTTGAAATCGACGAGGAAACCGGTACCGTCGAGATCGTGAATTATAACGTGGTCGACGACGTCGGCACCGTGATCAATCCGCTGTCTGCTGCACGGCCAGATCGACGGCGGCATCGCCCAAGGCGTCGGCCAGATCTTGATGGAAGACATCAAGTTCGACACCGAAGGCCAGATCCTCACCGGTTCGTTCATGGACTATGCGATGCCGCGCGCCACCGATCTCGTTGCGTTCCACGTCGACTCAAATCCGGTGCCGACCAAGGCCAATCCGCTCGGCGTCAAAGGCGCCGGCGAGGCCGGCTGCGTCGGCGCCATGCCGGCGGTGGCCAACGCTTTGGTCGACGCGCTCTCGCCGCTCGGCATCAAGCACGTCGCCATGCCGGCAACCCCGGAAGTGTTATGGCGGGCGATCCACGAGGCGCGCGGCCATTAGTGCATTGTCTTGAAGCCTACACGCAGGACCGGGATTACGTAGTTGACACCACAGACCACAATTCTAGGCTAGAATAGAGTCGTTATTTATTTCTCTTGATTTTTCAATGAGTTGTTGGGGAGTGTCCTTAATAAGTGATGTCGCTATGTCACTTATTTCAAGGTCAAAATATTGCGTAAGCCATTGAAAAGTATATGTTTATTCAGTTTTAAAAAGCGGTAAATGGACCGCGGGGTTGTCCCTTAATGGCGCTGGCTCTATAAAGGCGCTATGACTAGCGATTCTAAATTGACCCCGCGCGAAATTCTTGAGCGCAAGCACGCCCGACTTTTGGCGGACGCGGCTGCGCTTGAGCGTGATATGGCCGAATTTGATCGCATCGCGACGACATGGGGGCTTGATATCAGCACGGTCGGCAAGCGGCCGAAGAAACCAGCAGGCCGCGCGCCAAAGCTCCGCGAGAACAAACACCATGCAACGAACGGAAGTGTGGCTTCCTTGGTGCATTCATATCTGAAAGACGAACGAGCCTCTTATCACGGCTTACGATTTAGAACGCGCAAACACTACGATTCCCTGATCAAGCGGCTTCTTGAAGATTGTCGTGATGACAAACTAGCAGATCTAAAAGCCGACGATATCACTCGTCTTCATCAGAGCTGGTCAAAGGGGGGAAAGACAGCAATGGGGCATGCGATGGTCGGAATGCTCCGCATTCTGATCAACTATGGTGCGACTGTTCTTAATGACGATCAGTGCGTACGATTATCGGTCATTTTGCGAAGCTTGCGTTTTGCAACAGCGGGAAGACGTGACGAGCGCTTAACCGCTGAACAGATTGGCGCAATCATTAGCATGGCTCACGAAATGGGAATGCACTCGATCGCACTTGCCCAGGCATTTCAGTTTGATTGTGGACTAGGACAGCGCGATGTGATCGGCGAATGGGTGCCCCAGAGTGAACCGGAATTATCGGATGTGCTGCATAATGGCAGCAAGTGGCTCCGCGGCCTTCGCTGGGACGAAATCGACGAAAACATGATTCTTCGCCACAGGATGAGTGCTGATCTCAAGCAGATTGAAATCAATCTGCGGAATTGCCCGACCGTTGCAACAGAGCTTGCTCGGATAGGCAACCGACCAAAAACCATTGCAGTGATCGTTTGCGAGCGCGACGGCCTTCCTTGGGACAACATCTATTTTCGGCGCATGTGGCGCAAGGTAGCCGACAAATGTGGAATCCCGAAAAACGTTAGAAACATGGACACGCGCCCTGAGGATAAACCCCGCTATAGCCACGCAGGCGCGGCATGACGAATGGGGTCAACCATAAACGAATGAAGCGCCCGTCGGGAGACCGACGAGCGCCTCATATGAGCCGTCGAAGGGATGCCTCTGCAAAAGTCACCCTTCGGCATTCGAGCCTTGAGACTAGCCGTCTCAAGGGAACCACCAGCGTAAGGCCGTGAAGCCGGTACGGGAGGTGGCACATGCAACAATAGTTGCTTGAGTTGATGGGCGTCGTCAGGGATAGGCTCCTGGCGGCGTCGTCAACCTATCCGAAGATATACTAACTCATTGAGACATTTGCAAACTTTGCGATTGCTCAATGGTTTACGGAGGCACAATGGCCCGAAAGCAGTCGGAAGATTTGTTTTCCGAACAGGAAACTGTGCGCCGATTGGAAGCTGTTTTACAAGCCGCTTTTGCTGGCGCGCCCACGCCTCTCAAGGACATTCCAACACGCCGTGGCGAGCAACGCTCGGAGCGCAAGCCTCAACCCCGAAAGCGGCGTCGCCAGCGCAAGAAGCGCGCCGCCTGAAACCTCCAATCCGGCTTAGTGAGGTTGATGGTAAGTGAGGCGCTTGCCTTCTGCGCCACGTACCGCTGCAATCGTGCGGTCATTGTCATTGAACCCAAGCGAGGCCCGGTAGTTATAGCGGAAATCAATTTCCGCAAGATAACGGTGTAGATGCTTCTCTTTGCAGTGCTGATAGATGCCGCGCATTCCCCGCTTGAAGATCGAGAAATAGCCTTCCACCGTGTTTGTAGTTACATCACCGCGAGCATATTCCTTGCGACTATGAACGACGGTTTCGTGAGCCGCAAATTCTTTGCCGACGCGATGGTATAGTTTGCTTTCGTCGGTATGTAAGCGGCTTTCTCGGGCGATATTGTTGCGAACAATGCTAACAACTTCGTCAAGGTGAGAGCCGGGAACGGAGAACGAGCGAACGCTACCGCCTCGCTCAACGAGGGCAATGACCGTCTGCTTGGTGTGCCGCGCCCCGTGGGTCCCGGTGCTACTCTTAGAAAACGGACGACCACTAGTCTTGAACTTCGGCTGCATTGCCTCAGGGATTTTGCCGATGTAGGTTTCGTCGGCCTCAACGATTTTGCCTTCGCCGCCCATGGGCGGCAGATCGAGGCCGCCACGGCGCATCGCTTCCATGACCCGATGATGCAGAAACCAGGCGGTGTTGTACTGGCAGCCCAACTCGCGATGCAGCTGGTGCGCTGAAAAGCCTTTCTTGCTGGATGCCGCCATATGGAACGCGGCGGCCCACTGAGTGAGCTTGGCGTGGCTACGCTCCATCACCGTCCCGGTCATGACGGTGAAATCCTTGCGGCATGTAGAGGCGGCGCAACGGTAACGGCCAAGCTTCTTGGTCGCGTAAAACTTCTCACTTTTGCACTTCGGGCAGATCGGGCCATTCGGCCAACGGGCGGCTTCAAACCACACCCGGGCGGCTTCCTCATCGTGAAAATGGGACTCTGCGAACTGGTTCTTGGCCATGGCTTCTCTCCAATGGCCAATTACTAGCATTTGTGGCTTGTGGTGTCAACTACGTAATCCCGGCAGGACTGGTATAGCTTTGACATTCTCGTCAGCCGCTAGCTGCGTTCGACAGGGAGACAGCGTGATGGAATACACCGTGGACAAGAAGACCGTCGAGTTGCTTGGCGCCAAGCTCGACCAATTGCAGAAGAGCCTGGACGACAACGAGAAGATTCTTCTCGCGTCCGTGTTGAAGGGCTCGACGGCCCACGGCGTCGGCAAGCCGCCGTCCGAGCTGATCAAGGCTATTTCCGGAAAATTCCAATTGGGCGAGGATCTCGTCACCATCTGACTTGATCGCGACGCGACTGCACGAAACGCTCCGTCCGCCGCCTCACGCCGCCAGTGAATGGTCGATGCGTCCCATGGCGCTCCGCAGGGCGGCAAAACAGTCGGGATCGATCGCCGTGCCGACCATCTCCGCCATCAGCGCCAGGGCTTTGGTGACCGGCATGGCAGGCCGGTAGGGTCGGTCGGCGGTCAGAGCATCGAAAATATCGGCTGCCGTAATCATCCGGGTTTCGCGCGCGATCTGATCGCCGGAGAGCCCACGCGGATATCCCTTGCCGTCGAGCCGCTCATGATGGGCGGCGGCGATGGCGGCAAGATCGCGGAACGCGGCGATGCGCGACAATATCGTTTCGCTGTAAGCGGCGTGCATCTGCATCGCCGCCCATTCGTCGGCGTCGAGTTTGCCCGGCTTGTCGAGAATGGAGTT
Organism: uncultured Alphaproteobacteria bacterium; assembly: GCA_963784325.1. Lineage (GTDB taxonomy): Bacteria > Pseudomonadota > Alphaproteobacteria > Rhizobiales > Xanthobacteraceae > BOG-931. Next base: position 113,032 of record CAWARC010000025.1, read on the forward strand.
GCTGACGCCGAGCTTGCCGATGTCGTGCAGCAAGGCCGCGCGCTTGAGCCAGCGCCGCTCTTCGTTCGACAAGCCCATCTGCTCGGCGATCAGATCGGTGAACAGCGTGACCCGTTCGCTGTGCCCGCTGGTGTAAGGGCTCTTGGAGTTCGACGACTTGCGCGAAAGCGGCGGCAATATCGTCGAGATAGTCTTCGTCGACGGCGATGCGCTCCTGCGCCGGCTCCAAGGCGTAGAGCGCCGCCTGTAATTTGTCCGAGCGCAAGGTCTCCCAGAACTCCGCACGCGCGGCGGTCCGCTCGAAGGCGTCGACCAGTTGCGGATCGAACCAGGTTCCGGAGCGATGCCGCACTTCCTTGCGCGCGGCGTCGATGCCGGCGCCGACTTGAAACACGTCGACGACCTGCGCCAACAAAGCGATCCGCGAATACACCGGAATGTCGTGCGCAGCGGCGCCGGTCGGAAGGCCGCTGCCGTCCCAATGCTCATCCAGATTCTGGATGCCTTGCGCGACGGCTTCGGAAAACCGCATTTTTCGCGCGATCTCCGCGCCGCGGTGACAGCGCGTCTCGACCAGCTCTTTGGGCGCCGTCCCGGCGGTCTGGAACGCGGCGATCAGCGCGCGGATGCGCTCCGCCAGCCCGGCTTTCAATCCGGTGTGCGCCAGAACAAAGCGAAGCGCCTGCGGCAAGCTGCCGTCGATCAATTTGGCGTCGTGTTTGAAGCTCAGGTCGTCGGTCATGTAAAGCTGGCAGATGCGCGCCGCGTTGCTGCTGCAGCCGAGGTCCTTCAAGAGCAGCGTGTAATAGAGCTCCCATATTTCGGGCTCGCTCAAACCGATCTCGCGGCCGATATGGATTCCGATCCAACAACAGCGGACGCAGTGGCCGGCCGGCTGGCCCTCGACCATATCCAGTGCGTGGCTGAGTGCGCCGAGCAGCTCGGACAGGACGATTTGCTGATTGTCAGCGGGATCCGGCGTGGCGCTCATCGCGGCGTAATCCGAAAATCGGCAGTGTCGCGGCGACGGAACACGCTCCGCCGCCAATCGACTTCGTCACCCCATCACATGCGGCTTAACGTGGGGTTTCATCGTTTGGCGAAACCCAGCCGTATCGGGAACCTGCGGCGGTGTTTCCGCCGCCGGCCCAGACCTCTCTGCTGGAAAATCAGATCACCGCCACGGCCTGGATCTCGATCATCATCTCCGGCCGGGCGAAGCCGGCGACGGTGATGGCGGCGCTGGCCGGAAAGTCCTTGGCGAAAATCTCGGTGCGCAGCTCGGTCATGCGCGTGGTGTGGCGCGCGTCGATCAGGAACACCGTCATGGTGACGAGGTCGGCAAGTTTCGCGCCCGCCGCGGCCAGCGTCTTTTCGATATTGCGAAACGTCTGCCGGCACTGCGCGTCGAAATCGCCGGCGAGCGATTTGCCGGCATCGTCCACCGCGCCGGTATGGCCGGCAAGCCAGATGGTCTTGCCACCCTCGGTGATGACGGCCGGCGAATAAGCGCGCGTCTTCGCCCACGGGCCGCTCACGAACGACTTTTGCATGGCTTCCTCCCCTTGCTTTGCATCATTATAGAGCATGGCAATGACCGAGCCGGGACCAAATTCGACCTCCAACCTGCCGCTTGCCCGCATTCGCGTGCTCGAGTTCTGCCATACCATCATGGGCCCGACGGCGGGCCTCATCCTCGCCGATCTCGGCGCCGACGTGATCAAGATCGAGCCCGTGGCCGGCGATCACACCCGCCGGCTCTACGGCTTTGCCGCCGGATTCTTTCCGACCTTCAACCGCAACAAGCGCAGCCTGGCGATCGACTTGAAGTCCGCCGACGGACGCGCGCTGCTCTATCGGCTGGCGCAAACCGCCGACGTCGTCCTGGAAAACTACGCGCCCGGCACCATGGAGCGGCTCGGCTGCAGCTATGCCGATCTGGCGGCGAAAAATCCGCGCATCATCTATTGCGCGTTGAAAGGATTTCTCAGCGGCCCCTACGAGCATCGCCCGGCGCTCGACGAAGTCGTGCAGTTCATGGCGGGCCTGGCTTACATGACCGGGCCGCCCGGCCAGCCGCTGCGCGCCGGCGCCTCGGTGGTCGACATCATGGGCGGCATGTTCGCCGTGATCGGCATCCAGGCGGCGCTGCGCGAGCGCGAGCAAACCGGCCGCGGCCAGGCGATCAAATCCGCGTTGTTCGAATCCACCGCATTTCTGATGATGTCGCACATGGCCGGCGAGGTGGTCACCGGCAAACCGATGCCGCCGATGCCGTCTCGCCAGGGCGCCTGGGCGATCTACGAGCCCTTCAGCACCGCCGATGGCGAGCAGATTTTTGTCGGCATCACCAGCGACGGCCAATGGCGCCGTTTCTGCGAGCATTTCGCGCGGCCAGATCTGTTGGCCGATCCTGCCTACAAGACCAACGAGGACCGCGTACGGGCGCGGCCGGTGCTCCGCCCGCTGGTCGCCGAAATCGTCGCCAGGCACAAGCTCGCCGAACTTGCCGAACTGTTCGACCGCATCGATATTCCGTTTGCGCCGGTCGCCAAGCCAGGCGACCTGTTCGACGATCCGCAGCTCAATGCCGGCGGCCGCATGCTGGACGTCGCCTTCCAGAACGGCAAGCGCGCGAAGCTGCCGCGGCTGCCGATCGAGATGGGTGAGCACGACTTCGCGTTGCGCCGGCAGGCACCGCGCATCGGCGAGCACACCGGCGAGATCCTCGCCGAGCTGGGGCTTGACGCAGAGGAGATCGGTGGATTGATCAAACGCAAAATCGTGATCGCCGGAGAAGCCTCATGAGCGATTTGCCGGCGGCCGTGCACATCACCGAAGAAGGTCCGCGCGAAGGGTTCCAGATCGAGAAAGGGCCGATCCCGACTGCACGCAAGATCGAGCTGATCGACGCGCTGTCGCGGACCGGGCTTGACCGCATCCAGATCGTGTCCTTCGTCAACCCGAAGAACGTGCCCGGCATGGCCGACGCCGATGAGGTCGTGGCCGGCATCACGCCGCAGCCGGGCGTCGCATACACCGCGCTGTGGCTCAACGAGAAGGGCTTTGCGCGCGCGCTCAAACATTCCAACCGGCTGACCAATACCGGCACCATCCAGCTCTGCGCATCGGAAAAGTTTTCCATCCGCAATCAGAACCGAACCGCGGCCCAACAGCTCGCCGGGCAACATGCCATCGTCGAGCTGTACAAGGCGGCCGGCATCCCGGTCGAGCGCGGCAGCATCATGGCGGCGTTCGGCTGCAATTTCGAAGGCGATATCCCGGTCTCCCGCGTGGTCGCGCTGACGCAGCAGATCCTCGACGTGGCGAAAGAACACGGCGTCACGCTGAAATACATCACGCTCGCCGACACCATGGCCTGGGCAACGCCGCTGGCGATCAAGCGCACGATCGGCGCTTTGCGCGAACGCTGGCCCGATCTCGACGTAGCGCTGCACCTGCACGACACCCGCGGACTGGCCATCGCCGATGCTTATGCCGGGCTAGAGATGGGCGTAACGCGTTTCGACGCGGCGGTGGCGGGGCTCGGCGGCTGCCCGTTCGCCGGCCACGCCGGCGCCGCCGGCAATGTCTGCACCGAGGACCTGGTTTTTCTCTGCGAGGAAATGGGCATCAACACCAGCATCGATCTCGACGCGCTGATCAGTTGCGCGAAGCTTGCCGAAGACATCGTCGGCCATCCGCTGCCCGGCACGGTGATGAAGGGCGGGACATTGAAGAGGTTTCGGGAATAATTTTATTCCGTCATCCTGAGGTGCGAGCGAAGCGAGCCTCGAAGGATGCACGGCCCGGGCCGTTGCCCTTCGAGGGCCGCTTCGCGGCCGCCTCAGGGTGACGGGGAACGGCGACTACTTCTCCCCCAAAATCTTCCAAATCCCGCTTGCCGAAGCGACGATGCGCGTGCCGACTTTCAGCTTGCTTTCGATGAACAGCACCGAACGCGTCTCACGCACGACAGTGCAATGCGCCTCGACAAAATCGCCGATCTTCACTCCGGCGATGAACTGCATGTTCATCTCGATGGTGGCGTGGGGCTTGTCGCCGGTTAAGCGGCGGCCGGTCATGCCCATAGCCTGATCGGCGAAGCTCATCAGCACGCCGCCGTGAAGCATGCTGCGATGGTTCCTGTGCTTGTCCGCGGTCATGATGCCGAACAGCGCGTCGCCCTTGCGCCAGACCGGCCCGATCAGTTCGCCAAAATTATGCGCCTTAACACGTTCCCACCCGTGTGCGGCTGGATCAAACGCTACATCCGTCGTCACCGCCTTGTCGTTCATGCAGGCACCTTGGTTTTCTGCCGCGCGGCAAGACGCTGGGCGATATCGGGAATGAGTTTTTCGGCATTGACGCCGGCTGTGAGCGCGCGGCCGTTGCCGCCGAGTGCGCGCACGGCCTCGACGTAACCGGCGACCTCGTCCGGCTCGCGCACCGCTTGCGGATAATCGGACGCGAACACGAGCTGCGAGAAGGCAAGCTCGTCGAGACCGAAGCGCACCCAGTCGGCGCCCCATTCCGCCGCATGATCGGGTCCGGCCCAGCCGGCGATGTCGTAATAAAGCCGGTGATCGAGATAATGATCGAACGGCTGGCGCGGCTGCCGGCCATGGCGCGGCACGGCGGCTGTGCCCCACTTGTTGCGCTGCTGAAAGCCGCGGATGCGGCCGAGATAGCGGCCGATGCCACCGGCGAAATGCGAGAACTGAATCCGCAAGCTCGGCAATTCGTCGAGCAGGCCGCAATTGATCAGCCGCACCGCCGCCGTCATCAGCGAGAATTCCCAGCCGAGCATGCGGCCGAGATCGTCGGCATCCATGCGCGCCCAGGCGATGACGCGCGGCAGCGGATGGATGAACACATAGAGATCAAGATCGGCGCAGGCTTTCCAGAACGGCCGCAAGGCTTCCGCATCGAGCGGCTGATCCTGCAATTCCGAGCCGATGACGACGCCGGGAAAGCCAAGCTCGACGGCGCAGCGTTTCAGCTCGGCCGCAGCTTCCGCGGGCTTGAGCGCCGGCACGTGCGCAAGCCCGATGAAGCGGCCGGGATGCGCCTTCTCCGCTTCGCGCATGCGGTCGTTGATCTGCCGGCAGATCGCGAGATCGGGCTGATCGAAGCCCGAGCCGCAGGTAAGCACGCCGGCATCGATGCCGGCGTCATCCATCATGCGGACATGCGCGTTCAGATCGGCGAGCAGCGGATTGAGCAGATAATTCGGGTTGCCATCGCGATCGAGGTCGACCGTGACCTTGCCCGGATCGCCCTTGAGCAATTCCGGCGGCGTGTAGTGTTGCTGGAAGTCGATGAGCATGGGGGTCCTTATGTGTCATTCCGGGGCCGAGCGAAGCGAGGAACCCGGAATCCATATCCACAATTCGTGATTATGGATTCCGGACTTTCTGCTGCGCGGAAATCCGGAATGACGCTGCGCGTCACATGATGGCGAATTCGGTGTTGCGGCGGTCGGTTACCAGCATGGCGCCGGGATAATGCGTTATACAGAATTCCGGCTTGACCGCCATGATCACCGATTGCGGTGTCACTCCGCAGGCCCAGAACACTGGAATCTCGTCATCGTGGATCGGCACCGCGTCGCCCCAATCGGGTTTGGCGATGTCGTTGATGCCGATGGATTCCGGCTTGCCGAGATGCACCGGCGCGCCGTGCACCGACGGAAACCGCGTCGTGATTTGCACGGCGCGGATGGCGTCGGCCGGTTTCATTGGCCGCATCGAGACCACCAGCGGGCCGTGGAACGGCCCGGCCGGCACCGTTTCCACCGCGGTGCGGTACATCGGCACCGTGCAATCGCAGGTCATGTGGCGGAGCTCGATGCCGCCATCGAGCAGCGCCTGCTCGAACGAGAACGAGCAGCCGATCGCGAAGGTGACCAGATCGTCGCGCCAGTATTTGTCGATATCGCCCGGCTCGTCGACTAGCGCGCCGTTGCGCCAGACGCGATAGCGCGGCAGGTCGGTGCGGATGTCGAGGTCATCGGCCAGTTCCGGAATGTGCGGATCGCCGGGCGCCGAGACGCCGATCAGCGGGCACGGCTTCGGATTGCGCCGGCAGAACTGCAGAAAATCCTCCGCCAAAGCCTGCGGCAGGATCGCGAGATTGGCCTGCACGAAACCGGGCGCCAGCCCCGAGGTCGGGCCGGAATGCGCATTGCGCCGGATGGCGAGCCGGGCCGCGCGGCCGGTGACAAGCGCCTCCGGATTGTCCCGTCGCATCGCTGCGGTTGCCATGACGCACTCCGATCCAATGTCCCCGCGAAGCTTTAAGCTCTTGCCTATTTTATCATCAAGCAAGCCGGGACCAAGCCATACTCCCGCCGCGACGATGTTACGCGCGGTACCGCAGTCGGGGCCAGCGCAAAGCGCGCGAATTCGGTTGAAACTCGTCCCAAGATCGCGTTTGCTAAGGCGAAATTGCGCACAAAAAGCCCGATCAAGGGCCGGCAAGCATGGGGCTTTGGCTAAATCCAGTAGGAGGGACATCCGATGACAGAGAAATGGAAAGAAGAGAAGTGGGCTGAGGACATTTGGTACAGCGGCAAGGTCACGCGCCGCCGGCTGGTCGGTTGGGGCGGCGGCGCGATCGGCGCCATGATGCTGGTTCCGGCGCCGTGGCGCGCCGCGTTCGGTGCCGAAAAAGCCTACAAGATCGGCTCCGAGCAGCCGCTGTCCGGCGCCGGCGCCGCCGGCGGCAAAACCGCGGTGGTCGGCTTGCAGATGGCCGCCGACCGCATCAACGGCAGCGGCGGCATCAACGGCCGTCCGGTCGAATTAGACATTGTCGACGACGAAAGCTCACCGGCGGTCGCCCGGCAAAAGACCGAGAAGCTGGTTCAAGAGGATAATATCGACGCCCATGTCGGCGGCTTCCTGTCCAACATCTGCATCGCCTGCATGCCGGTGTGGGAAGACGCCAAGATCATCAACATGATCAGCGTCTGTCTCGACACCACGCTCACCACCACGCACTGCAACCGCTACAGCTTCCGCACCTACGATTATGCGCCCGCGCAAGCCGTCGCCTTCGCGCCGACGCTGACCAAGATGGGCAAGAAGTGGCACGTCGCCTTCGCCGATTATTCTTGGGGCCAGTCGACGCGCGACGCTTACATCGCGCACATCAAGGACAACGGCGGCGAAGTGGTCGGCACCACCGGCATCCCGCTCGGCACCGCCGACATGACACCGTTTCTGTCGAAGATATCCGGCGACTTCGACGGCCTGTTCGGCATCTTCTTCGGCAAGGACGGCGTGACTATCGCCACCCAGGCCTACGATCTCGGCCTGACCAAGAAATACAAATGGGCCGGCGACGGCTCGATCTCGGAATCGACCAACCTGCTCGCGATCGGCAACAAGATCGACGGCTTCACCGCGATCAACCGGTACATTCCGGTGTTCCAAGGTCCGCTCGACACGCCGTATCACCACGCCTGGTTCGACGAGGCCAAGGCGCGGCTCCTCAAGGTGGATCCGTCAGGTCCGCTGCCCGATAAATACGTGCAGTCGAACTTCGAGGCGCTCAATGCGCTCAAGATCGGCATGGAAATGTCGAAGTTCCAGGGTCGCGACGACACCATGAAGCTCATCGAGGCGCTCGAAGGTCTCGAGTTGAAGGCGGGCCCCGATTTCCCGCAAGGCACCAAGACCATCCGCAAGGAAGACCACCAGGCCTTCCCGCAGGAGTTCATCTTCACAGTCTCCGGCGGCACCTACCACCTCATCGAGACAGTGCCCGGCAGCAAGACCGTAGTGCCGCCGGCCTGCAATTTCTCTGCCTAAGTGAGCGCGGAAACGTTGACCGACGCGCGCTCCCCGGCGCCAAGCCGGGGAGCGGCGTCGAACGCTATCCTCACGACCGAACGGCTGTCGGTCCGCTTCGGCGGACTGTCGGCGCTGGCCGACGTCAATTTCGAACTTACGCGCGGCGAAATCCGCGCCATCATCGGACCAAACGGCGCAGGCAAAAGCACTTTTTTCAATTGCCTGACCGGCGTGCTGCGCCCGAGCAGCGGCCGCATCATATTCGACGGCGAAGAAATCACCGGCCTGCGCTCCGATGCGATCTCGCGCAAGGGCATCGCGCGCTCCTATCAGATCACCAATATTCTGCCCAACGCCACGGTATTCGAAAATGTGCGCATCGCCGCGCAATCGCGGCGTCACGGCTGGAACATGGTCGCGCATCATAACGCGTTGAGCGACATCAACAGCAAAGCCGAATCCGCGCTCGACGCCGTCGGCCTGCTCGGCAAGGCGGCAGAGCTGGCGTCCAATCTGTCGCACGGCGAGCAGCGCAACCTCGAAATCGGCATCGCGCTCGCTACCGAGCCCAAGCTGTTATGCCTCGATGAGCCGACCGCCGGCATGAGCCAGGGTGAAACCGACGAGACCACCGAGCTCATCCGGCGCATCGGCAAAAGTCTCACGATTCTGATCGTCGAGCACGATATGCAGATCGTGATGCAGATCTGCGATCGCATTACCGTGCTGCATTACGGCTCGATTCTCGCCGAAGGCACACCCGCCGAGATCCAGGACAACCCGCGAGTACTCGAGGTTTACCTCAAGACATGAGCGCCATGACGGAAGCCGCGCCAACGCCGAACGGCCCGCTCGTCGCGCTCGACGGGGTGCACACCTATTATGGCAAGAGCCACATCCTGCATGGCGTGTCATTGACCGTCGGCCGGGGCGAGGTGGTCGGCCTCCTCGGCCGCAACGGCGTCGGCAAATCGACGACATTGAAAACCATCATGGGCCTGGTGCAGCCGCGCCAAGGCCGGGTCGAGCTCGAAGGCAAGATCACCGCCGGCGTGCCGCCGCACAAGCTCGCGCGCCGCGGCATCGGCTATGTGCCGGAAGACCGCCGCATCTTCCGCCTGCTCACGGTGATGGAAAACCTGCGCACCGGGCTCGACCGCGATGGCATGACCGCGGATAAGCGCGAGACGCTGCTGGACAAGGTCTTCACCTATTTTCCGGTGCTGGCGGAGCGGCGCGGCCAGGCCGGCGGCACGCTGTCGGGCGGCGAGCAGCAGATGCTTGCCATCGCCCGCGCCATGATGCTGGAGCCCAAGATCATTTTGCTCGACGAGCCGACCGAAGGGCTGATGCCGCGCATGGTCTCGCAGATCAGCCGGATTATCGAAGTCCTGCACAACGAAGGCGTCGCCATTCTTCTGGTCGAGCAGAACGTGCCGCTGACGCTGGCGGCGAGCCAGCGCGTCTACATCATGGAGAAGGGCGCCGTGCGCCACCATTGCGCCGCGTCCGAGATCGACGTCAACGACGCGGTCATCAAGCAATATCTGGGGGTCTGAGGTGGGCGCGGTCGGCCAATTCATCCACTCGATCCCGATCGATCTATTGATCATCCAGACGGTGAACGGCATCGTCACCGGCATGATCCTGGCGCTGGTCGCTTCCGGCCTGACGCTGATCTTCGGCATCATGGACGTCGTCAATTTCGCCCACGGCGAACTGTTCATGCTCGGCGCCTATATGGGTGTGATCGTCTTCGCCACCACCGGCAACTTCTGGCTGGCGCTGGCGCTGTCCGCATTGATCATCGGGATATTCGGCGCCGCGCTGCAGATCGTGACGCTGCGGCCGCTGATCGGCCGCGACCCGCTCAACACCATCCTCGCCACGTTCGGCATTTCGCTGGTTTTGCAGAATTACGCGCTGTGGCAGTTCGGGCCGGTGGCGCGCAAGATTTCCGAACCGATCAGCGCCGAGTTCACGCTGTTCTATCTGCAATATCCCTGGTACCGCATCGTCATTGCGGTGCTGTCGGCCGCCATCATCGGCGCGCTCTGGCTGTTCCTGAAAGTGAGCAAATTCGGCGTCTGGATCCGAGCCACGACACAGGATCGCGTGATGGCGCAGGCCATGGGCATTCCGGTGCCGCTTGTTTACACCGGCGTGTTCGCGCTCGGCGCCGCCATGGCGGCGGCGAGTGGCGTGTTGTTCGCTCCGTTCGGCGGCGTCGACTACAATATGGGTCTGCAATGGGTGCTGGAGGCCTTCATCGTCGTGGTGGTCGGCGGCATGGGCAATCTCGCCGGCTCGATCGTCGCCGCGATCTTCATCAGCCTGCTTGAGGCCTATGCCGCGGTCTGGCTCGATCCATCGCAGGCCGTGATCGTGTCCTTCGTCGTCCTCATCGTGACGCTGTTGTTCCGACCCACCGGCCTGTTCGCGACCCCGAAATGACCACCGCACCGCTCGATAAGACAATACCGCTCAAGAAGACCGGTTTGAGCCACACCGCCGTCTTCTGGATCGGCTTTTGCGCGGTGATGGCGCTGTTGATCGCGGCCCCGCTGGTGCTGCCGTCATTCTGGCGCGGCTTTTTGACCGAGATGCTGATCTGGGGACTGTTGGCCATGTCGTCCGATCTGCTGATCGGCTATACCGGCATGGTGTCGTTCGGCCATTCGGCGTTCTTCGGACTCGGCATGTATGGCGCGGCGGCGGGGCTGTTGATCGTACACCCCGGCAATCTGTGGCTCGCGATCCTGTTGGGGCTCGCCGGGGCGGCCGGCGCCGCGCTCTTCGTGGCCTATTTCTCCACCAGGCTGCGTGACATTTATTTCGCCATCACCACGCTGATCTTCAGCCAGATCTTTTACGTCATCATCTTCACCTGGACCGCGGTAACCGGCGGCGAGAATGGACTGATCTTCACCCGGCCGCATTTCACGATTCCGTTCCTGGTCGACGCCCGCTTCACTCCGACCACGATGCATTGGTTCGTGCTGGCGGTGGTGACGGGGTCCTATCTGATCCTGAGGCGGGTGACGCAATCGCCGTTCGGAATGGTGCTGCAGTCGATCCGCGAGAACGAGGCGCGTACCCGCGCCATCGGCTATGCGGTGGAACGCTATAAGATGGTCTCGGTGATGCTGTCCGGCCTGTTTGCCGGACTGGCGGGCGTGCTCTATGCGGTGCAGAAGGAATTTGCCGCACCCGATTTCGTCTATTTTCTCACCTCGGGCGACACCGTCATCTACAACGTCATGGGCGGCATCGGCACATTGGTCGGCCCGATCGTCGGCGCCGGCTTCTTTCAGCTTGCGCGCCAATTGTTGTCACAATGGTTCGGCGACCAGTTTCCTTATCTGATCCCGCTCGGCATCATCTTCATCGCCATCATTATCTTTCTGCCGCAGGGTATTCTCGGCTTTGCGCGGCGGTGGCTTAATCGGTAGCCCGACCACGAACTCATTAGCCTTAATTGGGGGGCACATGCGTTCGGTTATCTGGACGGCCTTCGATCTTACGATGTGTCCGGAACAACGATTTCGAATCCGCACTGCCGCAGACGATCAATTTCCGTCTCACGCTTTAACCAAGCTCCGCACCCCGCACTTTAACCACGGCCCGTGTTGTGAATTTGACGCAACCCCGCATCGTGATATCGCGTGCGCCTGTAATCGCAGGAGCGTCGCCTAAGATTTTGTGGCCCGGCGCTCCACGCATGACCAACGTTGATCTTGTTTTTAACGGGGGCTTTCGCGATGCTGTCGCACGCAATCAATCATCAGCTGACAAACTGGCTCGGACTTCGCGTCGTACGCGTCAAGGCGCATGAAAATCTGATGGCGCAATCGGCCGGGCAGATGCGGGCTTTGGCAAATTCGCCGCTCGCAATGGAACGCATTTCCAAGCTCGGCCGCCTGCTGCGTCCGCAGCAGGCGCGCGGCGTGAAAAAGGTGCGGCTCGGCGCCTCAAACGACTGCGGTTACGTTTGCCTCGATGACTTTGACGGCCTTGAGGCCGCGCTTTCACTCGGCATTGCCGCCGAAGTCTCCTGGGACGCCGAAATGGCCGATCGTGGGCTGACTATCTACCAATATGACCACACCGTCGAAGGACCGCCCTTCCCGCACGCCAATTTCCGTTTTCATCGACGCAAGATCGGAGCGCAGGCCAGCCAAGACAGCGAGAGCATCGAGTCCGCTCTGGCGCGAGCACGCCTGACGCGGCCCCATTCGATGATCCTGAAAATCGATATCGACGACAGCGAATGGCCGGCTTTCGCGGCCACCTCACCCGCCACGCTCAACATGTTCACGCAAGTGCTCGGCGAATTCCACGGCTTCAATAACGTTCTCGACGACGACTGGTTCGAGCAGGCTTTGGCCGTGCTCGCCAAGCTCGACGAGAAATTTGCCGTAGTCCACGTTCACGCCAACAACTACAGACCGCTGCTCGCGATCGGCAATGTGCTGTTTCCGGAAGTGCTGGAAGTGACCTACGCCAGCAGGGCGAAATACACTTTTACAGATTGTGACGAGGTGTTCCCCGGCCCGCTCGACAGCCCCAATTGGCCGGCTGCGCCGGACTACGGACTCGGCAAATTCGTCTACTGAGCGCGCGCTGTCGGTGCCGAGGGCCGGCGCCGCCCCTGGCGACGCGCTTCGCTCGTGCCCGATTGACGAGTGTCAGGACGAGCTTTTTCCCAGAAACGCTTCGAGCGCCGCGGCGGCCTTCTTGTCGCCGCTCTCGAAATCTTGCGCGAATCGCTCGTAGAAATGCGCGGCGCCTTCGTAGAGGTCGCGTGCCCCCGGATCGTCGGCGACGAAGCCGGCGATCTCCTGCATTTCCGCAACCCAGCGGTAGGCCTTGGGCGGCATCAGCTCCAATTGGCGCTTGAGCCAGGGGAACAGCTGCTTCTGGCTTCCCTGCAGCTCGGCCAACAGGTCGTCGGCGGAACCGGCACGCATGGCGGCCAGCATCATCGCCGCACCGATCGCCTGGGTGCCTTTGGTGATGCCGGCATAGGACATTTTGAGCGCCGAGGCCGCGCTCATCGCGCCGCCCAGCACACGAACGTCGAGCCCGTAATCGCGCAAGCGTGCGAAACGCGGCGCCGCGGGTCCAGACGCATAGAAGCGCGGACCAGCATCGCCCGGCTTTGGCGGCGAGCCGATGATGCCGGCATCGACGAAGGGACATTCGGTCGGCGCGATGGCCGCCATTACCCGCTCGACGGTGGCCGGATTGATCGCGTTGCAGTCGACATAGACCGGCTTGGCGTTGCTGGCTTGCAGCGCCGGCGCGAAGCGCTCGGCCAGCGCCAGCGCATCACCGGGCGGCAGAATTGAGAGGATGAAATCGGCGGCGGCGATTTCCTTGTCGTTGGCGTCGGCCATGCCGGCGGCTTTGGCCCGCGCCGCGGTCTCCGCGCTGCGTCCGCCAAGCGAGGTCAGCACCTTCAGCCCGTTATCGGTGAGCCGCTTGCCGACGGCAGCGCCCATGGCGCCGGGTGCGATGATCGCGATCACAGGGGTCATCATGTCCTCGATGGTGGTGACGGGAGGACAATAGCAGTTCGCGCGCCAGCGATACTACGCCTCCCCTCGCGGGGCGGCGCGCAGTTTTTCACGCCGGCTCGAAGGCGAAGCTCGCGCCTTTGCGGACGATATGGCCGAAGCCGGGCGCATTGACGTGGGCGCCGGCGATGGCGAGACGCTCGGAAGCCGCCATATCGAGGATGCGCTTGCGCGATTTGACGGCCAAATCCTTGTCGAGATCGTAGATCATCCCGGCGTCGGGATGCGAAACCTGGATGGCCGAGACGTGCACCACGTCGCCCAGCGCCATGAAGCCGCCGCCGCCCGGCGCCGTGAGCAGCCAGCACGTGTGTCCCGGCGTGTGGCCGGGCGCGACCACCGGCACGAAGCCCAGATAGACCTCGGTACCGCGCACGCGATGGATGCGGTCGAGATAGGGTTTCAGGTTGATCCTGGTGCGCGCGCGATTGCCCTTGACCTTATCGGGATCGTTGGCGCCGTCCGGCGCCATCCAGAAATCGGCTTCGATCTCGTGCACCACGATCTCGGCATTCGGATAATGCGCATTGCCGGCGTCGTCGACCAGGCCGTTGGCATGGTCGCCGTGCAGATGCGTGATCACGATATGCGTCACCGCCTTGGGATCGATGCCGGCCGCGCGCAAGTTTCCGGGCAGCCGGCCGAGCGTCGGATACATGGTATTGCCGGCGCCGGCGTCGATCATGATGACCTTGCCGCCGCGGCGAATGACGAAATTGTTCACCGGGATATGGAACGTGCCGTTGTCGGTGCCGCCGACCAGGCGCTCGACCTCCGCCGCCTCCATATCGACGACCTTGTCGACCGACGTGGGCAGCGTGCCGTCGCTCAAGCCCTGCACTTCGACGCCGCCGACCGTCATGCTTGGCAGCTTCACATCCAACACCGTCATTTTTAGAATCCTTCCCTGCTCAGCGCGATCATGCAGCCGGCCGCGATCACGACGGCGATGGCGAGAACCGCGAAGGCGCCGATGAAGGCGCCGCCCGAGAGCGCCAGGATATAGCCAATCATGACCGGCGAAAACGCGCCGAACATCTGCGTGACCAAGGCGCGCACGCCCTGGGACTTGCCCATGTCCGCGGTGCCGACGACGCTATGCATCAGCATCTCGGCGCAGGAAATTCCGACCTGCTGCGCGCACAGAGCGCAGATCATCAGCACCACGCTCAAGGTCGGGCTCGGCGCCAGCGCCGCCGCCATCAAGAATACCGCGGCCGCTGCCCATCCCAGTCCGGCAAACGGCGCACGCCGAAATACGCGATCCGAGACCCGCCCGATGGTGAGGATAGTCACCACCGCAAAGCCGTAGATCACGAAGGTGAGATAGCCCGACGTGCTGAACGCGAAATGCCGCTCAGACCGAAGATAAGTCGGCAGCCAGCCGGACCAGCCCCAGAAGAAGATCGCATTGGCAGAGATGGCGATGGTCATCAGCCAGAAGCGGTAGTTGGTCCAGACGCTGGTGACGTCTTTGAGGATTCGGCCTGGCGCATCGTCGTTGTTCTCGATGGCGCCGGCCTCGATCAGATCGGCCTCCGCTGCATTGACGGCCGGATGCTGCTCCGGCTTGTCGCGCACCAGAAACCACACCATCGGCAGCGGCAGGATCAGCGCCAGGATGCCGAGCGCATAGAACTGTCCGCGCCACCCGGCCATCACGATCAGACTGGTGACGATGAGACCGGTGAGCATCGGCCCGATCATGGTGCCGATCCACCAATAGGAGGTCGCCGTGCCGCGCTCGCGCAACGCGAACCAGTTGGCGACCAACGCCAGCGTCACCGGATAGCAGGCCGCTTCACCGATGCCCAAGCCGATGCGGGAGGCGAGCAACATGCCGTAACTGTTCGAAAGCCCCGACCAGAAGCAGGTCAGCGCCCAGATGACGAGACTCGCCATAATGGCGTGACGCGGGCCGTATTTGGTCACCGCCCAGCCCCAGATCGGCGCGGCCAAGCTATAGGAGATGAACAGACTGCCCACCAGCCAGCCAAGCAATTTGGGCTGGCCGACAAGTTGCAGCTCGTCGAGGAATTTCGGATCGGCGATGACAAGCGCGATATTGCTCTTGTCGAACATGGACACGATCCAGAACACCAAGAGCGTCGGCGCAATATAGGTCCAGCGCACGCGCGTGGCCGCGGCGATGGTGGCGGTGTCGCGCGCAAACCGCTGCGGAACCGTGACGGTCATCTGATCCTCCCCGAACGAGCGCGCTTTTTTGATTTTGCTATGCGGCGCCGACACGACGTGCGCGTCGTTGTCTTAAACTGTTGCCCGCGCACGCAAAATTGTCAACGATCCACGGGTAGAGCTTGCGGCAGCCCAGCGCGAATCTTGCGGGCGTCATCGAACTTCTCGACAATGCCGCCCAACGCGAGTGAGGCCCAATGGACGGGATGTCGGAGCATAGTGGTGCGGCAGTCGCTACGGACGGCCGCCGCGGCACCGCGGCCGAAGTCTTGCTGGTTTTCCTGCGGCTTGGGCTGACGAGCTTTGGTGGCCCCATCGCGCATCTCGGCTATTTCCACGAGGAGTTTGTGGTCCGCCGCAAATGGCTGGACGAGCAGGCCTATGTCGACCTCGTGGCGCTGTGCCAGTTTCTGCCAGGTCCGGCTTCGAGCCAGGTCGGCTTTTCCATCGGCTTGATGCGCGCCGGCTATTGCGGCGCGCTGGCGGCGTGGACGGGTTTTACGCTGCCGTCGGCGATTGCGATCGTTCTCTTTGCCTATGGCGCCGGCGCGCTGATCGGCCCGGTCGGCACCGGCCTGCTGCATGGGCTGAAGCTCGTCGCAGTCGCCATCGTGGCGCAGGCGGTCTGGGGCATGGCGCGCACGCTGTGTCCGGACAAGGAGCGCGCCTCGATCGCGGTGGTGGCGGCGCTCGTTATTCTGTTCAGCACCTCTTCGGTGGCGCAGATCCTGGCGATCGCGCTCGGTGGCCTTGCCGGGCTGTGGCTGTGCCGCGGCGCGCAACCGGTCGCGGGAGCGCATATGCCGATCCCGGTTGGCCGCGCAATGGGGCTGGCGGCGTTGACGCTGTTCTTCGTTCTGCTCCTGGGGCTGCCGATCCTGCAGAGCGTCGAAGCCGCCCCCGGCGTTGCGCTGTTCGATGCCTTCTATCGATCCGGCGCGCTTGTCTTCGGCGGCGGCCATGTCGTGCTGCCGCTGTTGCGCCAAGCCTTTGTCGGCCCCGGCTGGATCAGCGACAATACCTTCCTGGCCGGCTATGGCGCCGCGCAGGCGGTTCCCGGTCCGCTGTTCACGTTTGCGGCCTATCTCGGGACAGTGGTCAAACCGTCGCCGCACGGCGTCGCCGGCGCGGTGTTGGGACTGATCGGCATCTTTCTTCCCGGCATTTTGATCTTGCTCGGCACCTTGCCGTTCTGGGAGACATTTCGTAAGCGCGCCGGCGCGCAAGCGGTCATGCGCGGCATCAATGCCGCCGTCGTCGGCCTGCTCGGTGCGGCGCTATACAGTCCGGTCTGGACCAGTTCGGTCAAGACGCCGGGAGATTTCGGCGTCGCGCTGGTCGGCTTCGTTCTCCTGACCGTCTGGCGTGCGCCGCCGCTCCTGGTGGTCATTGTCGGCGCGCTTGGCGGGATTGCTTTGGCGATCGCCAAGCTCTGATTTTGCTCGCGCGCCAACGATTTCGCCCTCGAGGTAATTGCCCTTTTATTGCTGTTCATGTGGAAGACGCCGCCGTGGCTTGTCTCCTTGTATGCGCGCTCGGAGGAGCAGGACTGGGAGGATGCCCATAGTGTGACCAAGGTCACTTGTCCGCAACCTGAGTAGCGTCACGATGCGCCTTTCAACGGGCGGTGTTGACCATGAGCATGAAGAGCATCAGGGCACGCGCATCGCGATTAGCTGCGGACGCGCAAATTTTGGCAAAGGCCTTCCCGGCAGCACAACATTACATTGCCGATAATTGGACAAGGCTCCGGAAAGCCCGCGCCGCCAATAAGGCCACGCTCAGCGCCGAAGATTCGGCGTCAACACATTACCGATTCTTCCGTTCCCAGCACGTCGCCGATCTCAGAGTGCTCGTCACCCTCGCAACGATCGTCCTTTGCGCCTACTTCCTAATCTTGGCAGCAGTCACCATCGTCAACCCGACAATCCATCTGTTCGAGTATTTTCTCCGATTTTCTTGGACCCATCTGATCAGTCTCTATCAGCATCTTCGACATCTTATACCGGCAATCTCCCGAATTGGCGCCGCCGCACGCCCAGACGAGGATACCGAAAGATTGCTCCGGCATGGTGCGGAGGTTGGTGGTCGAGGAATCAACGAAGTGATCGGCGGCATGGAATGGTCGATCACACATGGCATTGATGTGCTCAACGCCAAGGTACTCGCGCTGCTCATTCCCTCAGTCGGCCCTGCCGTTCCTATCTACGGGGGCATCGTTGCGTGGGCCTATCTGTCCGCCGCAACCCGCCTCGGGGTGGTCGACCTTTTTGCGTGCGAAATTTGCACGGTTTGTCGCGTCGGTGCGGCCTTCGACGTTGGCAAGATTTACATCGAACGGCACGATAAGTGCGATGCACTGATTAAAGCCGACCGCGGAGGCGAGCCACTTGGCAGCGCGACCGGATCGCCGGAAGCAAAGGGCTTCGTATCAGGAGAAGATTATTTTCCGGTATTTGGCAGCAATTCGCACGACCTGGAATCCTTGGAGGCTACCGTGGTCGGCCACATTACCGAATTTTATACGTACATGAAGACCGCGCGCGACCTTCAGCGCAGGCTTGCCGAAAATGAACCGGCCAAGATTGCGGAAACAACCTTTGCCAATTTGATTTACGTATTGTATCTCGGTCACGAGAGCGCGCGAAAAGCGACCAAAGAGCTGATCGAGTTTGAGCCGACCAAGGCTGAAAGTATTATGATAATTCTGTTGACGGAACTAGTATGTTTCACATTCCTTTCCAAGCTTTACCAAAAGGATGGACTTCGTTTCGATCGCCTCACGTTCCGAATGAAGAGCTACAAAGAAGATATGGACTACATAGAGAGCAAGCTCGAAGGTTACGACGAAAATGATAAAGATTGGGGTCCCGCCGTGCGCACGTGGCCGGAGTTGACGGGCCGCTACAGCGACATGAATCAAACTTTACAGCTACTGATTTCAGAAAATTCGAGGTCGACCCTCCAGGATAACAAGAAGATACAATCAACGCCCGGCGAGGTCGCCGCTTAGGAAAATTGCGAAGAATTCCCCGTAGCAATGGCCGCCACGCGCTCCGGATCCTCCGGCGCTGCGTTGCCGCGCCAGACCACATGCATATCGGGACGGATTAACAGGAGATCATGGCCGTAGATATCGCGCGCGATGCGGTCCGGGATGTCCAGCACCACGACCGGCGCGCCATGCGAACCAAGTGCCCGTTCGAGGCCGCTGACATCGGCCGAGGTGCCACCGAGTTTGAGGATCGCGTAGCCGTCGCCGACGTGGTCCTGCATCGGCGTGCCGTCGTCGAGCCAGACATGCGGCAGCCGTGCGCCGGGCCATGTGGTCGGCTGATATTCGCGGAACAGATGCTCCGGCCCGCCCGGTATGTTGCAGATGACGGGCGAGTCGACATAGCGATAGCCGAGCTCGGCGCCGATCATCTCGTTGCTCTTGCGCTGCTCGACGTCCGCGACGGCGGCGAGATTTTTGCGGGTCGTGCCGCCGGCCGGCGAAGCCTCGGCGATGTCCGGCCGCCACATCGAACGCCATTTGCGCCGGCCGATGGTGGCGTAGCGCGAGGCGCCGACATTGCGGTCGCCGATCTGGCGGCGCTCGATCTCGTAGGATTTGAGCAATTCCGGGCCGCCCCAGCCGGCCAGCGTCGCGGCAAGCTTCCACGACAGATCGACGGCGTCGCCGACGCCGGAATTCATGCCGAGCCCACCGGTCGGGATGACAAGATGCACGGCATCGCCGGCAAGAAACACCCGATCCTTGCCGTAGCGGTCGGCGAGCAACAGATTCTGCCGCCACGGCGCGCAGGACAACATCTCGTATTTCACCGGAACGCCGACAACTCGCTCGAATGCCGCCTTCATTTCTTCTTCGGTGTCGACGACGGAATGCAGCGTCCAGTGCTTGGTGGAATCCTGCATGATCAGAAACGTCGATTTGGCGTCGGCGACGTGATAGTGCCGGCCGTGACCCGGACCGTTCCCGATCGGCAGGCGGTCAAATAGCTCGTCGCAGCGGAACAGCGCCTGGCGCAGCCCCAGCAAATTGCCTTCGCCGGAAAGCGAAATGCCGAGTTCGCGGCGCACCGGGCTGGCGCCGCCGTCGCAGCCGACCAGATAAGCGGCGCGGATGTCCTGCGTGGCGCCACCGATCTGGACGCGCGCGGTGACCCCGGCGCCGTCCTGGCGCAGCGACAGAAATTCGCAGCCAAAGCGTACCGTTACGGTGGGCAGCGTCTCAGCCACCGACTTGAGAAACGGCTCGAGCGTGTATTGCGAGACCAGCTGATAGGGTTCGAGCGGCAGCGTTCCATCGTTGCTGGCGCGCGTGTTCGCCCGCGCCTCATCGACCGACGGATAGGACAGGTGCAGCAGCGGCGGCTCGGTCAGCTTGAGAATGATATAGACGTCCATCGGACAATCCGACCGCAAGCCGGCGGCGCGGATTTTGTCGGCAAGCCCCATGCGGCGATAGATTTCCATGGAACGCGCATTGATGCGCTCCATCTTGGGCAAGAACGCCGGGCGCTCCTTCTGCTCGATCAGCGTACAGCGCACCCCGCGCCGGCCGAGATCGATGGCGAGCGTGAGACCGGTCGGTCCCGCGCCGACGATGAGAACGTCACTGTCCAATTGGGTCATCGAGGGAGCGATTACCCCGGCGGCAGCGCAGCGGCAAGTTCGGTGAATGGCGTATAGGCCACCGCACCGCACTGCTCGGGCGTGGAATCGATGAACTGAGAGATCATGCCGCCAAAATAGATCGCGACCTTGTTCTTGACCTGGCCATTGCCATGAAATTGCACGCAGACCATGTAGCGCTGGCTGTCCCCGATGGGCATCAGAATTGGCACCGCGATCAAGGCGCCACGGAAATCGGTCCGGTTGGTCAACGATTGCCGTAGGAACGAAGCGATCTGGCTGCGGTAGGTGGCCGGATACGCGTTGGGATCGATAACGGCCTCTTCCTTCTTAGGTCCAAAGCCGCTGCAGCCGGCCAATGCCGCCGCGATCAGCGCCCCCGCCACGAAGTTGCGAAATTGTATCCTATTCATAAGCACTTACGCCCACGCACCCGTCAGCATTGCGGGCAATATAGCAGAGACATTTTGCCGGTTCACGCGCACTTCAGCGCAGATCCACGGGGCAGCCCGCGGCCGTCATTCCTCCGGCACAGGGCCGCACCAGCCGGGCAGATAGCCGGCATTCTCGCTCTTGGCCAGTTGCATCGCCTTCTCCAGTGCGTGTTCGAAGTTGCTTTCGACCAGCTTGCGTTTGATGCGCCGGCGCAGGAAATCGGCCCAGAGAAATTCAGAAAACGGCGCGGTGTCCTTGGCGAATCCACCTTGCCGACGCAATTCGCCGGCCAGCGAGCGGAACGGGTCGTCGGCCAACCCGGTCACCGATTTGGGAATATCGCTGTAGGGCCGGCGGTCGCCCTTGGCATCGAAAGGATGCATCCACGATCGATTGTCCATGACGTTCCAGAACTCGTCGGTGTCGAGCTTGGCCAGGTTGGCAATGACGGTAACCGGTGCATCTTTGATCCCTTCGTCATGCAACGCGCGGGCGAGATGATGATGATCGATGACGTAATGGCGATGTTTCGGCCCGAGGATCACCGGGATCATGTGTCGGCCGAGAAACTTTTCGCCTTTTTTAATCGGTGTTTCGCGCCAGCGTTTACGCTTCGCCATGACCTCGCGCATGCCGACGGTGATTTGGGTCGGACGCAGATCGGCAACGTCGATCGTCGTCAGAATGGGCTCGCGAACCATTTTCCGCTCCTCAAACAAATGGCGTGAGCGGCAATACCGGCAGAGGCCGGCCGCAAAAGCAAGCCGCCCGGCGCTGCGCTGCGCCGGGCGGTATCTGCTTTATGGCTCTGCGGTATCGCTTAATCCGCGAGCGGATTGGGCCGGATCTGGATATGCACGGCCATCGGCGTCATGCCTTTGCCGCCCTCCTTGAGCCACGGCGTGCGATCGCCCTCCGAGCCCCACAGGCCCCTGCCCTTCCAGCCGGCTTTCGGATCGTCGATCCGGGCGTCGAGCCCCTTGGTGTAATAGCTGAGCGGATAAGGCACGCGCAGCATTACCATCTTGCCGTCGACCAGAGCCGCGTAGCCGTCGTTCTCGTCGGCCGTCGAGATCGGCACGTCTTTGCCGAGCCCGACCGCGTTGTGCTGGTCGACCCAGGTGTAGTAGCTCGCCTCGGCGCTATTGTCGCCGAGTCCCTGGAAGCCGGGACCGGGATATTTGTAGAACGCCCAGCCTTCCGGGCATTGATCGCCGGTGGCCTTCGGGCCGTTGAGCGGGCCCTTGCACTTCGAGCGGTCGAAGCTGCCGAGATGGCCGCTGGCGAGCGACACCCAGACCACGCCCTTGGAGTCGATATCGCCGCCGCGCGGGCCGAAGCCCGGCATCGGGATGTTGTACACCTCCGACAGCTTGGTCTTGGGATCGAAGCGGATGATGCCGCTTTTGCCGGCGAACACATCCCACGTGTACCAGACCGACCCGTCGACCGGATTCGGCATCACCGCGTAGGTGCCAGAACCGCCGACCTGCATGTCCTTGCTCGGATCCATCGGCTGGCCCGGCTTGGTGAAGTCGTCGAGTTTGCCGTTGCCGTTGGTGTCGAGCACGAACGGCGCCCAGCCCTGCGCCTTCTCGGCGCTCCCGGTCTCCGCAAACACCTTGGTGTCGAGCCAACCGGCGACGCCGGCGCCGCTCGTCCATAAGGTGTTGTCCTTGTCGAAGCCGAACTGCAGGTGATGGGTGCCGAAGCAGGTGTCGATGAAGGTGAACTTCTTCGCCTTCGGATCGTACATCGCCAGTTGGCGCTCGTTGGAATCGAGCGGGGCGGCCTTGGCGTAGGGATTATCCGAGCCCTTGCGGCAGAACGCCGGCGTGCCGGGCGCGTGATTGGTTCCCGTCATCCAGACATTGCCTTTGGCGTCGATCATGTCGTTGTGATTATCGAATTTGGTGTCCCAGATCTGCTGCATGCCCCAATAGGCCGATGCCGCGAGCGGTTTTTCGATGGCGGCGTGGCCCGGACCGAAAGCCTCCGGCACGTCGGCGCCTTCCGGGGGGGTGACGTAGGAGACCTTGTTGGTCTTCGGATCGAGCACCGGCTCGTGGTCGGTAGCGTATTCCGTCGAGCCGTAGAGCGGACCATTGGCATTGACGGTCGGATTGCGCTTATCGGTCGAAATCAGGTCGTGGAGATATTTGTCGGGAGCGCTCCAATCCCATTCCGTGATCACGATATTACGCTCGACGCCCTGCGGCCGCTCCGGCTTGGCAAACGGCAGCGCGCCATTGGCGATACTGTCCGTCCACTCGCCGAAATATTTGAACGGCACGCCGCCGAATTTGCCGGCGAGCACATTGACCATCAGCGGCGACGCCTGACCGGATTGCACGCGCCGTTCCCAGGCCTCTTCCCCGTTCTTGAACTCGCCCAATTCCGCCGGAACGGTCCGCGTCGCCAGCTGGCCGAGTTGATGGCAGCCGACGCAGGCTTGGTTCTTCAACGCAGTCAGCCAGTCGACTTGCGTAACATTATCCGGAATGTCGCTCTTGCCGCCGAACTGGTCCTGACCGGGAATCTTCAGCATCGCGAACCAGTAGATTGCCGGATAATACTTTGCCGCCGCCGCGTCGTTAGGCGCCGGCACCGCGGTCAGATTGACGTGCTTGCCCAGCTCGGCGTCGACTTTGGCGGAATCGACAAGGCCGTAGCCGCGCACCCAAACTTGGTATTTGGCCTTGGGCAGGTCGGGCACGACGTAGCGGCCCTGGTCGTCGGTGACGACGATCTTGGCGTAGCGGGTGGGAAAATCGTGGGTCTCGGCGATAACCCAAACGCCGGCTTCGGGACCGTGCGGCCCGGTGACCACGCCGCCGATATCATCGGCTTTGACGCTGACGGCATTTTGAGCATTGAGTCGCCCCGGCATTGCTGCCAGAAACGCGGCAATAACGATTGCCGCAACGCCGTACGCGCGTTTCATGCGAATCCTCCCATTGCTGGCGGGGCTCGGCGACAAGGCCGACCCGACCTCTGATTTTTATTGCCGGAGAATTTGCCTCAGCGCCTGTCCGCCCGCAAGCGAAAACCGGCCGACTGGGAACCTGACCTGCGGCAAAATCATGCGTGGCTGACAGCCAGCGCGCAGATCAGTTCGAGGACGTGTCCGCTGCGTTCGATAATTTATCGAACAGACCGGCGATGTCGCTCCGAATGGTCGCCAGCTTTGAAAATTGGTCGGTGACGGTCGCAACGCGGCTTTCGAGCTCTTTCTTGGTCTCGATGAACCTGTTCACCCGCGTGGCGAGGTCGCCATTCTCGTCGGCTTCGATGCTTTCGATCTTGGCGGCCAGACGGTCGCGGATCGCCGCGACCTTCGCGATCAGATCCGCCACGCCGCCATCGCTGGCTTCGAGCGGCACCAGGCGGGATTGTAGATCGCCGAGTCTCACCTGCAATTGGCCGACGGTAGCCATGCTGCGCTCGATCTCGTCGAGGCGTGCTTGCGTTGCTTTGGCGAATTGCGAAAGCTCGGCGAGGCGGCCTTCGGCATCGCCGGGGGCGGAGCTTGAAACAAGATCGAGGGCGCGATCGAAATTCGCCGACACGCCTTCGACGTCCTTGCGCAGCGACGCCAGCCGGGACAATTGCATTTCCAGGTCGGCCACACCGTGTTCGAGCTTTATCTTGTCCTCGGCGAAGGCCTGCACGCGCTCGGCAAGGCTGCCTTGCGGCGTCTGCTGCAAGGCTGCGATCTCCGCCGCCAACCGGTCTTTGGCCTCGTCGAGATCCTTGACCCGCCGGCGGATGCCGTCTTGCGCCGCCGCTTGCGGCTCGAGCCGCGTCTGCAAGCCGGCAAAATCCTCCTTCAGGCCGCCGATCGTCTTCGCCGCCTGCTCGATGTCGTCGCAGCGCTCGTGGCTGCGGCGAACGAATTCCATCAAATTGTTCAGACGCACCTCGATCGCGGTGGCGTCGTCGCCGCTGACGATCTCGGCAAGCGACCGCTCGATGTCGCTCTCGCGGCTATCGAGGTCGGCGAACAGTTTTTCGATCGACCGTCTTTTCTCCAGCACGGGAACGAGCCGATCGCGCAGAGCCTGCTGGCGGGCGCGCAGTTCATCGACGCGCGACTGCAGGTCGCCGCCGATCTCGCTACGGCTTTCCTGCACCTGCGTGACGCGTTCCGCATCGGTCAGCCGCTGCGTGACCGCGCCGATGGCGCCTTCCGGATCGGTGCGGGCGAGATGATGCACCGACGCATCGGCGTCGACCTGCGACTTGGCCAGTTCGCGCACGCCCTGGCGCACGCCGCCGAGGCGCTGCTCAAGCGCGTCGTTGGCGCGGCGCTGGCGCAGCAAGGCGTCAGTGAGCCAGAGCGCCGAGGGGATCAGCGCCAGTGGAATGAGAACGACCAGGAACCAGGCAAGCTTCTGCGCCAATGGTTCAGAGCGGAAGGCTTCGAACAATGCAGCCATATCCTGCGGCTGGCTCACGACGATGAGCCCGACCGCAAGCACAAACAGGACAACGCAAATTCCGACAAATCTCGTCATCAA
The DNA here is from genome assembly GCA_963784325.1 of uncultured Alphaproteobacteria bacterium. Classification (GTDB taxonomy): domain Bacteria; phylum Pseudomonadota; class Alphaproteobacteria; order Rhizobiales; family Xanthobacteraceae; genus BOG-931. The sequence goes on from CAWARC010000025.1 coordinate 138,202, forward strand.
AATACCCAGCCTCACCCCACAAATGTCATCTCGTTTGGTACGACAGGAGAACGCCTCGCACAAGCGCAAGCTTGCGTATAGACTGAGGATTTCACGCCCACCTCGAAAGCGGACATGGTGGTAACAGCGGAAGGATGGCGCGGCTCATGTTAGCTTGGCGGCACGCCGGATTGACGCGCTGCGCATTGCTCGCTGTGGCTCTCCTCGTCGCCGATCAATCGGCGGCCAGAGCCGAAGAGCCGGCGCCGGCCGCGGCGAAGCCGGACCTTTGTCAGCGCGCAAAATTCCGCGTCGTGGTCGATGTCGGCCACACCGTCGATGTGCCCGGCGCGATGAGCGCGCGCGGGATTCCCGAATACGCATTCAATCTTCAGCTTGCGCAACAGGTCAAACAAACGCTCGCCGACGCCGGCTTTGGCGAGACGGTCCTGCTCATCACCGCCACGGCGCCCTGGCGGGGACTGTTCGAACGCGCGGCGCGCGCCAACGCGATGCACGCCGATCTGTTCATCGCCATTCACCACGATTCCGTTCCGGACAATCTGCTGCAGACCTGGCAGTACGCCGGCCAGGACCAGCACTACAACGACGACTATCCCGGCTATGCCATTTTCATCTCGAACGATAACCCGCATCGCGCCGGCAGCCTGCTGTTCGGCAGATTTCTCGGCCAGGAGCTGCAGTCGCGCGGCTTGCAGTACACGCCGCATTACACACTGCCGCTGATGGGACATCGCCGCCGCGAGCTCGTCGACGCCAAGGCCGGCGTTTATCGCTATGACCAGCTGATCGTGTTGCGCGCAACGCACATGCCGGCGGTGCTCCTTGAGGCCGGATCGATCGTCAACCGCCAGGAGGAATTGCAGCTGGCGAGCCCCGAGCGCCGGACGCTCACCAGCGCGGCGATTGTTGCCGCCGTGGAGGATTTCTGCACGGCGCGCGCCAAGCCAGTCGAGGCGAAGGCCGTCGCGCCGCTCAACCGCGGCAATTTGAGCCTACCACGGCAATCGCCGGTTACGCCGGCGCGGCCTGGCTCTGCCGCAATGCCAGCGCGCTGATGATCATGAAATTGAGAATATTGACGCCGAGCCCGGTGGCGAAAGCCGGCGCGTAAAAACCGAAATAGTCGTAGATCACGCCGGCGATCCAGCCGCCCGCCGCCATGCCAAAGCCGCTGCACAATAGCAGCGTCGGCATCCGCCAATAGGCGTCGTTGACCGGAAACATTTCGCGCGACGCCAGAATGTTGGCGGGGACCAGACCGGAAAAGCCCATCCCGAACAGCGCCGCAACGGTGAACAATCCGACCTCGTTCTGCGTCAAGAGAAACGCGAACATACCGAATGCCTGGCAGGCCGAGCCGGCGAGCATCGTATAAAGCCCGCCGATCCGGTCGGAGATCGCGCCCCAAACCTGCCGGCTGAAAAAAGCCGCGCCGAGGAGAACAGACACCATAGCCGCGCCGTGCGCGGCACTGATGCCGTGGTCGGTGCAAAACGCCACGAGATGGCCTTGCGGCATCGACATCGGAATGCAGCAGGTGAAGATCGCGCACATCTGCAGCCCAAAAACAAGATTCGGCGGCCAGCCCATGACCGATTTTTGTTTGTGCGCGGCGGCTGCGTGCAGCGTGTGATGCGGCACGGCCGGCGGCTGCTCCAGGAATATCGCCGCGGCCGGCGCGATGATGAGAAGCTCGAAGACGGCGTAATACAACATCGTATGCCGCCAGCCGGCATACGCGATCGCGCGCGCAAATATCGGCGGCCAGATCGCACCGGCGAGATAAGCGCCGCTCGAAATCAAGGCCAGCGCGGAACCGCGGCGGCGGTCGAACCAGCGGCTGACATAGACGTAGGATGGGGCATTGATGCCGCCGATGCCGATCAGGCCGATGAACAAACCGTGGCCGATATAAAGCGGCCACGACGGACCCAAACTCGACAGCGCCAGCCCCACCGCGATCATCGCCGCGCCGAACATCACCGTCCAGCGCACGCCGATCCGCTCGGCGATCCGGCCCATGAGGATGCCGCCGACGCCGGAGCCGATCCACATCAGCGCGCTCGCGAAAGCCGGGACCGAGCGCTCGCCGTTGACCTCTGCTGCAATGTCCTTGAGCGCGACCACGGTGATCCATGGCGCGCCGAAGGCAATCGCCATAACCACGAGGATCATGCTGGCGACAACCCAAGAGGTCCGCGTCTCGACCGAGGAGACTGCCGATTGCAGCATGAATTCCGCGTTGCTGGCGCGCCCGGCGCCGTCGTTGGCCCGGAGGGTATAGCAGCGGGCCGATTGCGCCGCCCATCAAAATTCGCACCCCTCCCGGGAATAAACCGCGGATCTTCCCAATCAAGTCCTCGGAAGCCGCAAGAGCCCCACCGGCCATAGCGGTTTCTTGGCCATCGGCCTTTCAGAGGAGAGCGACAATGAGCGAATCCGATCGCGATGACGGCCCCAGCCGGCGCAAAGTGCTGGAATGCATGACCTGGGTCGGCACCGGCGTGTTATGGACCGTATCCGGCGGCGTGCCGCACTCGCTCGGTAATCATGGGTGAAGCCGCCGCGGCCGAAGCGAAGGGCCTCACCTTCCTGCAGATCAGCGACAGTCATGTCGGCTTCGACAAGCCGGCCAATCCGAATGCGCTCGGCACGCTGGAAGAGGCCATCGCCAAGGTCAATGCGCAGCCGCAAAAGCCGGCTTTTTTGATCCATACCGGCGACATCAGCCATCTGTCGCTCGAACTCGCAATTCGACGATGCCGATCGCATCATTTCGCAGGCGCGGCTCGACGTGCATTACGTTCCCGGCGAGCACGATTTTCTCGACGCCGACCGCAAGCTTTATCTGCAACGCTACGGCCGCGGCACCAAGGGCGCCGGCTGGTACTCGTTCGACGCCAACGGCGTGCATTTCGTCGGCCTGGTCAACGTCTTCGACCTCAAAGGCGGCGGCATGGGCGATCTCGGCGCCGAGCAGCTCGAATGGCTCGAGGACGATTTGAAGGGCCGTTCCGCGTCGACCCCGATCGTCCTGTTCGCCCACATCCCGCTGTGGACGATCTACCCGGATTGGGGCTGGGGCACCGACAATTCAGCTCAGGCGCTGTCCTATTTGAAGCGCTTCGGCTCGGTGACCGTGCTCAACGGCCATATCCACCAGGTCATGCAAAAGGTGGAGGGCAACGTCACGTTCCACACCGCGCGCTCGACGGCATTTCCACAACCGGCGCCGGGGCAAGCTCCCTCGCCCGGTCCGATGAAAGTGCCGGACGACCAGCTGCGCAAGATGCTCGGCATCGCCAACGTCACGTTCAAGCAGAACGAACAGCGGCTCGCCATCATCGACAGTCCGCTGAAAAGCTGAAAGGAGCGGCCCATGTCCGTCGCAAAATCCCTATCAAACACCATGCGCGGCGCGCTGGTCGCAGCCGGGCTCGGCGCGGCAACCGCGGCCATGCTCGCTACGGTCGTGCTGCCGGGCTCGGCGCAAAGTGCGCAACCCGCCGCCGGCGCCATAGCAATCGACAATTTCACCTTTACACCGCAGACGCTGACGGTGAAGGCCGGCACCACCGTCACCTGGACAAACAAAGACGACATCCCGCACGGCATCGCCTCGGAGAACAACGGCTTCGCCAAATCGAAGGCGCTGGATACCGACGACAGCTATTCGTTCACGTTTACCACGCCCGGCACCTACAAATATTTCTGCTACGTGCATCCGCACATGACCGGCACGATTGTGGTAGAACCCAACAACGGCTGACGATGCGCCGCAGCGATGCTCGATCGGTTGCGGAGCGAAGCACCGAAGGTAGTTTGGACGGCCGAGCGCGACACGATGATTGCCGACGCGAATGCCGAACAAGAGAAAGCGCGGCGTTTTCGTGACGCCGCGCTGCCTTATCTCGACGACGTCTTCGCGCTGGCGCGTTATCTGATGCGCAACGCCACCGACGCCGAGGATGCGGTGCAGGAATGCTATCTGCGGGCCTTGCGCCATTTTGACAGCTATCGCGGTCCGACGATGAAACCGTGGCTCTTGGCAATATTGAGGAACGTCTGCAACGCCGAGTTCGCGCGGCGCGGCAAGCAAGACATTCCGGTCGATGACGCCGACGACGAGCCGGCGTCGGAAGAGCCGACGCTGTGGCAGGAGCCGTTAGCCTCGCCCGAAGCCGCTTTGCTGCGCCGCCAGGACGACGACACGATCCGGCGTCTGGTCGCCGCGCTGCCGCAGCCGTTCCGTGAAGCCATCGTGCTGCGCGAGGTCAATGAATTGTCGTATCAGGAAATTGCCGAGGTCGCCGGCGTGCCGGTGGGAACGGTGATGTCGCGGCTTGCGCGCGCGCGTTCGATGCTGCGTTCGGCGTGGAACAGCGCCGAAGGCTCGATCCCAGGGGCGGTGTCATGAACTGCGCCGAATGCGAGGTTCTGCTGCATGCGCTGATCGACGGCGAGCTCGACGCCGGGCATGCGCGCGACGTCGAGGCGCATGTGGCGGGTTGCGCCGGCTGCGCCGACAAGCTCAAGGCGTTCCGCGCCATGCATGACGCGATGGCGAAAGCCGACCTGAAAGACAAAGCGCCGGCGCATTTGCGCAGCCGCATCGAGGCGATGCTGCCCGTGCCGCCCGCGCAGGCATCGGCGGAAATCGTCAGACAGAGGCAATTCCCGCAGCCGTCGCGGCGGTCCTTCTTCGGCGGCTTTGCCGTCGGCACCGCACTTTCAGCGGCGGTCGCCGCCACACTTGTGTTCACCGTCTTCAGCAGCGACCGCGAGCAGACCGTCGCCGACGAGGTGGTCTCCGCGCACATCCGCTCGCTGCAACCCGGCCACCTGATGGACGTCGAAACCAGCGACCAGCACACGGTCAAGCCGTGGTTCGACGGCAAAGTCGACGTGGCGCCGCCGGTGATCGATCTTACCGCCGAAGGGTTCACGCTGCTCGGCGGCCGGCTCGATTATATCGATGGCGAGCCCGTCGCCTCTGTCGTCTACAAACGCCGCAAGCACGTGATCAATCTGTTCGTCGCACAGCGATTGGGCACCTCGCACGCCAATGTGACCGACCGGACGGTCCAGGGCTATAATGTGCGCCATTGGTCGGCCGGCGGCCTCGACTTCTGGGCCATCAGCGATCTCGATGCGGCCGAACTCGACGAGTTTGTGCAGAAAATCTCCGCTGCATTCCGGGGCAACCCGTCCTGACTGGCTTGCGCCGCCATTACCGGGTAAAAGCCAGACGGCATACGGGCGTTTGAAAAAGCGCCACCGGCAACCCATTTGGCATGGCAGACGTTTAAGCCTCGGTCATGGATCAACGTGTCGATAACGAACGCCGCGCCAATTCGGCGCCCAGCCAGGAAGCGAGGCCCGCTTCCGGCAGGGCCGTTAAAAAGCGGTCGCTTTTCGAGAAAATCAGCCAGCGCCGCGGCTTGGCGATCGCCCTTATCGTCGGATCCGCTGTCATAATTCTGGCAGTCGTCCTGTGGTGGCTTCACGCCAGGAACTACAAATCGACCGACGACGCCTTTATCGACACCCGCACCGTCGAGATCAGCCCGCAGGTCGCCGCTGCTGTCGTCGGGGTTCCGGTCACCGACAACCAGTCGGTCGAAGCCGGCGCCGAACTGGTCCGGCTGGACGACCGCGACTATATCGCGCAGCGCGACCAGGCGCAGGCGAATGTCGATAATCTCATCGCGCAAATCGCCTCGCAGAAGGCGAAGATCGACCAAGCCGAGAAGCAGGTGACGCAGGCAGACGCGGCGCTGGCCTTTGCACAACAGGAAGCCGATCGCTATCAGCTGCTCACCAAGCAAGGCACCGCAACCGTCGAACAGGCGCAGCAATATTCCTCGAACCTCTTGCAAGCCAAGGCCTCGTTCGCAGCCGCCCAGGCCAATGCCGTTGCCAACGATAAACAGGAAGGTGTGCTCAAGGCCCAGCTGGAATCCGCTCGAGCGCAACTGGCGCAGGCGGCGACCAATCTATCGCGCACCATCATCACCGCGCCGGTTGCCGGTCGCGTCACCCAGCTTACCGCCGCGAAGGGCGCTTACGCCGCGGTCGGCCAGACGCTGATGATGTTCGTACCGCGCGACGTCTGGGTCACGGCCAACTTCAAAGAGACGCAGCTCGACCTCATGCATCCCGGGCAGCCCGTCGATATCGAAATTGACGCCTATCCCGACCGGACCTTCGAGGGACACGTCGACAGCGTACAGGCCGGCAGCGGCACCGCGTTCAGCCTATTGCCGGCGCAAAATGCGACCGGCAACTACGTCAAGATCGTGCAGCGCGTGCCGGTGAAGATCGTCTTCAACAAACCGCCCGACGTATTGCTCGGTCCCGGCATGTCGGTGGTTCCGACGGTCAAGGTGCGATGAGCGATCAATTGCGGTCGAGTGGCTGGGATTCGAGCCGTTCGGCCGCCGGCGATCGAAACCCCTGGCTCGTCGCGGTCATCGTCTCGATCGCCACTTTCATGGTGGTGCTCGACACCGCCATCGCCAATGTGTCGCTTCGCTACATTGCCGGAAGTCTCGCCGCCAGCGTCGACGAAAGCACCTGGGTGGTCACGACCTATCTCATCGCCAACGCGGTCGTGCTGCCGGCGAGCGGCTGGCTGTCGAATGTGGTCGGCCGCAAGCGCTTCTACATGATCTGCGTGGCGCTGTTTACGATCAGCTCGTTGTTTTGCGGGCTGGCGCCGAACCTGCCGGCGCTGATCTTCTTCCGTATTCTGCAGGGCCTTGGCGGCGGCGGCATGCCGACCAGCGAGCAGGCCATCCTCACCGATACCTTTCCGCCGCAACGGCGCGGTCAAGCCTTCGCGCTGTATGGCGTCGCCGTGATCGTGGCGCCAACGGTCGGCCCGACGGTCGGCGGCTGGATCACCGACAATTTTTCCTGGCATTGGATCTTCTTCATCAATGTGCCGATCGGGCTTGCGTCGCTGGCTCTTGTGCATTGGTTCGTCGCCGAACCCGAAGTGCTCGAGCGCGAACGCGAGGAGCGCCTGGCCGGCGGACTCAAGGTCGATTGGATCGGCTTTGCGCTGATCGCGGCGACGCTGGCCTGCCTCGAAGTCGTGCTCGACCGCGGCCAGATCGACGATTGGTTCCGCTCCGGCACCATCGTCACCTTCACGGTGCTCGCCGCTATCTCGTTTCTCGCCTTCATTCCGTGGGAGCTCAGTCAGGACGATCCCATCATCGAAATTCGGCTGCTGTTTCACCGCCAGTTCGGGATGGCGTTTTTTACCATGCTGATGATCGGCGCGATTCTGTTCGGCTCGAACCAGATCATGCCACAGCTCCTACAGACGACGTTCCCCTACACCGCGATGCTGTCCGGCCTGGCCATGATGCCAGGCGGCCTCGCCATGCTGATCATCATGCCGATCGCCGGTCAGGTCACCGGCCGATTTCAGCCGAAATATCTGATGGTGCTGGGCCTCTCCGGTATTGCGCTGTCGATGTGGTATTCGACCTCGCTTACTCCCGACGCCAGCTTCGATTATTTCGCCTGGGTGCGCATCTACCAGACGATCGGGCTACCATTCCTGTTCATTCCCATCAATTCCATCGCCTATGACGGGCTGCCGGCGAACAAGACCAATCAGGCGTCGGCGCTGATGAACGTCGCCCGCAATCTCGGCGGCAGCATAGGCATTTCGCTCGCCAACGTCGTGCTGACCCAGCGCACGCAGTTCCATCAATCGCGGCTTGCCGAGAACACCACGCCGGCCTCGCCGATCTTCCAGTCCACGTTGAAGGCGGTGACGAAGTACCTTGTCCAGCATGGCGCCGCCCCCGGCGCGGCGCGCGGCGAAGCGCTCGGACTGTTCGGCCAGATCATTCAAACGCAGGCGACGATTTTAGCCTATATCGACGTTTTCTACGTCTGCGCCATTACCGCGGCGGTAATGATACCGCTGGTCCTGATCATGGTCCGGCGTGTGCAAAATCAGGGGCAAATGGCGGCCGGACACTGATGTAAAGCATTCGTGAGCGGCCGGCGGAATTTTGCGGGGCCGAATGTGTTAGTTCACGGATCTGAGCGACGTAGCGATATTACGCCTAAGGTGCGGGTGAATAACGAGGAAACGTCGATGGCCTTGCCCGGGAAGGCAGTCATGCTTCGCACTGTCGGACAACTATGTCTTTTGACCTTGTTCACACTCTGTCTAGGCGCCGCCGCGCCGGATTCGGCGACGGTGACTGTGACCGTGACGATGATCGACTATAAATTCGAACCCGATCATCTGACCTTCAAGCACGGCGTGCACTATCAGCTGCATTTGGAAAACCACGGCAAGGAGACGCACGAGTTCACGGCCCCGGTCTTCTTCGCCGCCGCCAAAATCGATAATCCCAATGTGCTCAACCGCGAGCGCACCGAGGTGGTGATGCAGCCGGGCGACGTCAAAGACGTTTTCCTGACCCCTGGCAAGCCGGGCACCTACGACCTGCGATGCGCCGACCACGATTGGAACGGCATGGTTGGCGGCATCACCGTCGAATAAATGCCGCAGCATCGGCAGACACCGCAGAGCCGTCGTGTAGCCGCCCGCCCGCCTTCGTCACAGGCAGGCTGCCAAAAAATGTGCCCGCGTAACGCGCATTGCTGATCGAAGGGCAATCGCCCCCGCGCTCGGCAGCGCTAAATTTGCGTGGCTGACAGCGTCGCCGGGTAGCCGAGAGCCCAATCTCCAAGCTTGCAGCTACACGATTACGTGTATGCACCGAAATGTCCTGAGCCTGCCTCAGTGCGGCACCAAACTTGCTTAAACTCGTTGGACGAGGGGGTGGTGGGGCTGACTAGCGCAAGATCTGGGAAGAAAGGAGTCGCCAATGTGTGACTTTAGCCTTCAAAGCGTACGGTCGAGACCGGCCAAAGTCGGTGATAAGCTCGTGACGCGTGACTTCGGAACTGGAACCCGCGGGTTCTCGGCTTCCGATGAGCCCGGAATGGCGGTCTGCATTCTGCCTGGCACCGAGCTGGCCTTTGCCGGCGAAGTCGCCTGTCTACCGGCCGGTCTGCTCGGCTGGAAGACGAAGACGATCAACTTCCAAACGGCCATCTTCCGGCAAGTCAACAAGGACAAGATGGCCGCGCATCACGACGCGCTCGAGTTTCCTGACGGACGCACCGTGCTGCTGACCCTGTTGTGTGAAGGCCAGGGAGCGACGGTGCTGCAGTTGCCGGCGCAACCGAAGACCGACGAAGAGGCGCGCGAACAGGAACGCGTCAGCTACGTCGGCTGATACTTCGCCGATAGCAAAGCCGGCCGCCTGAGGCGGCCGGCGCCATCGTGCCCCCGCGACGGACGCAAGTCTCGGTTGCTAGACAACCGGGAACGGGGTCTCCGCGTACACGTTTCTCTCACGACGGCCACTGACCCGGGCGGGTGCCAATCCGCCCGGATTTCGTCGTGACTCGCAGGCGGAACAGTGGAAAATTGCCGGTCCTGAGTCCCCCAATGGCCGACCGCTCTGCCGGTCGGCCACTATATGCGCATTGCCACTAAGCGTTCGCCAAAAACAGACAATGAACGAATCGCTCGACCAACCGGCGGCTACGGATCCCTCGCTTGCCCAGCCGGCAGCGACGCCTGCGTCCGATGCCCAACCGGACGCCGTCCGGGTGCCGGACCCGGAGCCGTCGACGGCCGCGCAGTTCCTCACCGTCTTTCCGCCAATCATGCTGCCAATGTTTCTGGCAGTCGCGGACCAGACCATCGTCGCCACCGCGTTGCCGGCCATTGCCTCGAGCCTCGGCGAAATCGAGCGCGCCTCCTGGGTCGTGGTGTCCTACCTGATCGCCAATACGATCGCGGCGCCGGTTTACGGCCGTTTGGGCGACACGTTCGGCCGCCGCTTGATGATGGTGCTGGCGCTGGCGCTGTTCATGGCGGGCTCGGTGCTGTGCGCGCTCGCGCCCAATATCGAGCTCCTTACCGCATTCCGGGTGGTGCAGGGATTTGGCGGCGGAGGTTTGATGACGCTGTCACAAGCACTGATCGGCGAAGCGATCCCGCCGCGCGAACGCGGCCGCTATCAGGGCTACCTCGCCGGCATCGCGGTCAGCTCCAATACTTTCGGCCCGGTCGCGGGCGGCTATCTGACTCAGGCGTTCGGCTGGCAGTCGATCTTCCTCATCAACATACCGCTCGGGCTGATCGCAATGCTGTTCGTGTTTCGCATTCCGCCGCGCCAGGGCGATCGCCGCCGCACGACGTTTGATTCTCCCGGCCTGGTCCTGTTCATCTTCTTCGTCGGTCCGGTGATATTGGCGCTCGAACAGGTACAGCGGATGCAGTTGAGCGCAATGCCGATGGCGCTGGTCTTGCTCGCCGTCGGCCTGATCTCGCTCGGTCTGCTGACGTGGCAAGAGCGGCTTACCGCCGCGCCGCTTATCCCGCCGAAGCTATTCCGGCAGCCCTCGATCTGGCGCGCTGACGCGATGGCCGCGCTTCACGGCGGGGCGCTGGTTTCGCTGATCACGTTTCTGCCGATTTATCTGCGGGCCGTCCGCGGCGCGTCTCCGGGCGAAACCGGGCTCATCTTGCTGCCGCTCACCGCCGGCATCGGCATTGGTTCGATGATTACCGGACAGATGGTGACGCGAACCGGCTACACCGCGGTATTCCCGACCTGCGGGTTGTTGGGCGCGACGGCAGGACTGGTTTTCATCGCGTTTTGGATCCCGCATCTGTCGACCGCCGGAATGGCTTGGGCTTTTTGCATCATTGCGCTGTTTATGGGCACGATTATGGGCGTCGTCCAGGTGACGGTGCAGGCGGTCTCAGGCCCGCGTCTCCTCGGCACCGGCGCGGCCATGGTGCAGTTCTCCCGCTCGGTGGGCGCCGCTTTCGGCACCGCCACGGTCGCCGCGATCCTGTTTTCGATTCTGACGGCAAAGGATCGTGAGACGGCTATTCTGTTCGGCACGATTATCGAGCGGGGACCGGAAGCGCTCGCAACGCTCGCTCCGGCGCGACAAGCGATTGTGCATGGCGAGATCGGCGACGCTTTCCGCGCGGCTTTTCTGACCATCGCCAGTTTCACCGGCTGCGGCTTCTTGCTTGCCTGGTCGCTGCCGCTGCGCCGGCTTTAACCGATCGAGTCGTGGCATTGCGGCGCGCGGCCGGACCCGGCAGACTCCAGGAAAATCTGGGTGCGCCGCATGACAAAGGTCCTGCTGACCCGGCACGGTCACGTCGAAGGCATCAAGCCTGAGCGATTTCGCGGCCGCGCGCCGCTTGCGCTGACCGTGCACGGCCGCGCCCAGGCCGCGGCATTGGCGCAACGCATCGCCGGTGCCTGGCAGCCTAGTCATATCTATACAAGCCCGCTAAGCCGCTGCATCGAAACTGCAACCGCCATCGCCAAGGCCTGCGGTATTGCCGCCAAAAGCTGCGACGAAATGAACGACATCGATTACGGCGCGTGGCAATTCAAGACCTTCGCCGAGGCGAAGGCGCTCGATCCCGCGCTGTTCACCGCATGGTTCGCGACCCCGCACCTCGTCCGCTTTCCCAACGGCGAGTCGCTGCAGGACGTCGCGGCGCGCGTTGCCGACGCGATGCGCGTGGTTCTGGCGCGGCATGCCGAAGAGACGATCGTGCTGGTCGGCCATGACAGCGTGAATCGCGTGTTGCTGCTCGGCTTTCTCGGCCTGCCGTTATCCGCCTATTGGCGCATCGCACAGAACCCGTGCTGCATCAACGAGATCGATATCGGCGGCGGAAACGTTTGCATACGCGGCATCAACGCAACCCAGCATCTCGACGCTGTTGCAAACGAGCAAGACCCGCGATGATGCCGCTGTGCGGATCGACCTAGTCCATGGCGCAAACTCGGCTCCCTTATGTCGGTCGCTCGCTGCCCCGCCTAGAGGACCGGCCGCTGGTCACCGGCCAGGGACGCTTCGCCGCCGACATCTCGTTTGCGCGTCAATTGCACATGCGCGTGGTCCGTTCTGCCCATGCGCATGGACGCATCGTCGCCGTCAATGTGGACGCAGCATGCGCGATACCCGGCATCGTGGCGATTTGGATGGCGGCGGACGTCGCCGTAATTCCGCCGATCGATTTTCGCCTTACCCGCATCGAGGGGCTCGAGCCCTATCGGCAGCCGATTCTCGCCCGGGACCGCGTGCGCTATGTCGGCGAGCCGGTCGCCGTCGTTTTTGCAGCCGACCCTTATGCGGCGGAAGACGCGGCCGACGCGGTCGCGGTCGAGATCGAAGCACTGCCTGAATTGCTCGCCGCCGATGCGGCGCCCGGCGAATTCACCGCCGGGCACTCAACCGAAGCCGCGATCGTGCGCAAGGGCTACGGCGACGTCGCCGCGGCCTTTGCCGCGGCGCATGAGATCGTCGCGCTCGCGCTCAAGATCGGCCGCCACAGCGGCGTTCCGCTGGAGACGCGCGGCGCCATCGCCCGCTACGACGCGGCGCGTAACGTTCTCGAGCTTTTTGGCGCCGCCAAAGTGCCGCATTGGAATCGCGACAGCCTGGCGCGCATGCTCGGGCTGTCGTCCTCCTCCGTTCACCTGCATGAGGGTCACACCGGCGGCGGCTTCGGGGTGCGCGGCGAACTTTATCCCGAGGACGTGCTCGCGTGTCTCGGCGCGTTGCGACTCAATCGCCCGGTGAAATGGATCGAGGACCGCCGCGAGCATCTGATCGCCGCCAATCACTCGCGCCAGCAGCACTACCTTGTGCGCGCCGCCGTCGACCAAGCCGGCCGGCTCCTCGCCATCGACGGCGAATTCTTTCACGACCAGGGCGCTTATGTCCGCACCCACGCCGCGACCGTACCAGACCTCGCCGCCACCATGATGCTCGGGCCCTATCGCGTCGCCGCCTATCGCATGGTCGGCCGCATCCGGCTGACCAACAAGACGCCATGCGGCACCTATCGCGCGCCGGGACGCTATGAGAGCACTTTCGTGCGCGAACGCTTGATGGACGCGATCGCCGCGCGGCTCGGCATCGATCCGATCGAAATCCGCCGCCGCAATCTCATTGCCGCGGGCGAGATGCCCTATGCTCGTCCTCTCGATACCCTGGGCACGGAAATGACCTACAACTCCGGCGATTATGCCGGGCTTCTCGACAAGGCGCTGTCCGCCATCGGCTGGGAAAAACTGCGCGAAGATCTCAAGCGCCGGCGCGCCACCGGAGAGGCGGTCGGCGTGGGTCTCGCCATGTTCGTCGAGAAAAGCGGGCTTGGGCCTTTCGACATCGTGCGCGCCTCGATCGATACCGGCGGAAACGTCGAAATCGTGACCGGAGCGACTTCGGTCGGTCAGGGCATGGAGACGGTGATCGCGCAGATTTGCGCCGATGCGCTTGGCGTCGATTACCGGCGCGTGCGCGTCGTGCACGGCCAGACCGACCGCATCGCCTACGGCATGGGAACGTTCGCCTCGCGGGTCACGGTGATGACCGGCGAGGCCACACGCATCGCAGCGGCAAAGCTGCGCGCCAAGGCGCTCGCCGCCGCGGCCAGTCTCCTGCAAACTCCCGGTCCGACGCTCGACGTGATCGACGGCATGGTGGTGCGGAAAAACGCCGCTCAAGGACCGTCAATCTCGCTCGGCGACGTCGCGCGCGCGCTCAATCCCGGCTCAAAACTTGTCGGCGAAGCGGCGCCGGGACTGTCTGCCGAAGGTTTGTTCGAGCAGCAGCACATGAACTACCCCTACGGCATTCACATCGCTGTGGTGCGTGTCGATCGCCACACCGGAGCCTCCGTGGTCGAGCGCTTTTTCGTCGCCTATGACATCGGCAAAGCGGTCAATCCGATGCTGGTCGACGGCCAGATCGCCGGCGGCGTCGCCCAGGGCATCGGCGGCGCGCTGTTCGAGGAGTTTCTTTACGATGCGCGCGGCGAGCCGCTCTGCGTCAATTTTGCCGATTACCTGATGCCGACGGCGCGCGAAATCCCGCCGATCGAGGTGATGATCACGGAGGACGCGCCGAGCCCGCTCAATTCGCTCGGCGTCAAAGGCGCCGGCGAAGGCGGCACCAATGCAGCCGGCGCCGCCATCGCCGCGGCTCTCGACGATGCGCTCGGCCGGCCCGGCGCCGTGACCGAGCTGCCGGTTACGCCGCAGCGGCTGCGCAATTTCCTGCGGGCCACCGCAGCGAGCCGCTGATCACGTCATTTGTTCTTTGCCGCAGACGCCATCACCACCTTGATCGCCGCATTCAGATCGGGCTTCGACGCCGACAGGTCGAGACCGATGCTGGAAATCTTCGACATGAAGGCGGCCTGATCGGCTTCCGGCAGGCTGGTCAAGCTGCCGCCGGATTCCGTCCACACCTTGCGCTGCGTGTCGAAGAACTGGTTGATGAACGGAACGATGTCGGCCGACACCTTCAGCGCATCGTCGCGGACGATTTTCTGCAGATCGGGCGGCAATCCCTCGACCCATTTTTTGCTCAAGACCGCGATCGAGCTGACGTAGGGTTGACCGGTTTCCACGACATATTTTGCCGCATCGATATAGTGCAAGGTTGTGTATTGCGTGATCGTGGTGAGCGAGCCGTCAATGGCGCCTTGTTGCAGCGCCGGCAAGACGTCGGCCAAGGTCATCGCCACCGGCGAGCCGCCCATGCGCTTGATCAGCTCCAGCTGGAACTGCGACGCCAGCACGCGAATTTTCAGCCCGGCATAATCGGCGAGACTGTGAATCGGCTTTTTGGTGATGATCGAGGACGGTCCGATGGGAAAAATGCCGGCGCCGAGCAGACCCTTGTTGGCGCCCAATCCCAAAACCAGATCGCGAACGGTGGGGTCGTTGATGACGCGCAGATACTGCTCGCGGCTGGCAAATAGCCCCGGCGCGCTCAATACCTCATAACGCTCGTCGACGCCGACCAGAAATTCCGGCGGCCCAACCCAGCCCTGAATCGAGCCGAATTGCGTCCCTTCGATCTGCCGAGGAATGGAGCCGAGCTGGCTCGCCGGATAGACTTGGCCTTTGATGCGGCCGCCCAAATCCTTTTCCACCGCGGCGGCAAATCGCTTGAGCCATTCGTGCTGCGTATCATTGAGCGTCGCGGTGCTCAGCTTCATGATAATCGGATTGGCGTCTTGCGCTGCGGCGGGTGACGCCAGTCCGACAATCGCCGACAACGCCGCGGCAAGAAATGTTGCGACAGTCGCGTAGTTGCTGTTTCTTCTTCCGCTCATAATATTCTCCCTGGCCCCCTCAACATTGCGCCCGAGCGGCGCGTCGCGGAAAGCCCTGCACATTGCCATAGCGTTTGCAGCGGGTACAGAAGTCGATTCGCCGCGTCGGACGCGCTATCGTGCGGCAGGATGATCGGTGGATGACATATCGATGAGCGACGTGCGGCTGACGCTGCGGATCGATTTCGGCTCGGCCGGCGCAATCGGGCCAGGCAAGATCCGGCTGTTGGAGGCCATCCAAAAGACTGGCTCGATCTCGCAAGCTGGGCGTTCGCTCCGGATGTCCTATCGCCGCGCCTGGCTTCTGGTCGACGATCTGAACCGCTGCTTTCGCGAGCCCGTAGTCACCACGCAGCCCGGCGGCAGCCGCGGCGGCGGCGCCGCGCTTGCACCGTTCGGGCGCGAGCTGATCAAGAAATATCGCGCGATCGAAATACAGGCGACGGGCGCAGCCAAGCGCCAGTTGCACGATCTGGAAAGCGCACTCCGCGCGCGTACACGTCCTCCGAACAAGCGGCTGAAAACTTCGATCCAGGCAGCCACGCGTGGCGATGACTGATGAGTTCGCTACAGTTCCGCGGCGATGAAATGCGTCACCTTCGGCGCGCCACCTAAAGTGAACCGGTGCACCGCGTCTTGGACCAATCGATCGGCATTGGTTACGCGCTCATGCTGGCGCAGGTGCTCCATCCACGATTCTACCAGGAAGGTCTCCGACCATCCGGCCTGCCGCGGCGGCGTCCTCGAAGACGCCCCAGGCATAGGCGCCGTCGCGACGCCGTTCGTGTTCGAGTTGCGCCAGAGCTTCGAGGAACGCCTCGCGATCCTGGGGCCGGATCCGATATTCGACGGTAACCAGGACTGGTCCGCGGTCCTGTTCGATCACCTGCGCGGTGATCGGCGCAGGCCAATGCATGGACGGCGTCAGATCGACGCCGGCGCCGGTCTGCAACTTCCACCGCCAGGTGAGAAGCGTCGCTGCGACCGTGCCTGCGGCGGCGAGAAAATGCGCGGCCGGCAACCCGACATGGACGGCAATCTCGCCCCAGGCGGCGCTGCCGAGCGTCAGGCAGCCGAAGAACACCGTTGTATAGAGGGCAAGCCCGCGCGCGCGCACCCAGTCCGGCAACGCCACCTGCGCCGAAACTCCGAGCGTCGCCAGCGCAGCGATCCATGATGCCCCCGCGATGACGCTGGCGAGAAGCGCAGTGATTGGGTCGCGGGCGAGACCATAGAGCACCATCGCCACGGCCTGGCCGAGCGCACCGAGCGCCATCAGCCGATCCGGTCCGAGCTTGCCTTTCAGCCAGGGCAGGAAAAACACGCCGCCCACTGCGCCGGCGCCGATGGCGCCGAGCAGCACGCCGTAAAATTCCGGACCCCTCCCGATCTGCTCGCGGCTGACCAGCGGCAGCAACGCCCAATAAGCGCTGGTGAACAGGAAGAACCCCGCGGCCCGCACCATCGTTGCGCGCAGATGCTGATTATGCCGGGCGTAGCGCAGGCCGGCCAAGACGGCCTGCCCGAAACGTTCGGCCGGCAACAAAGTCCGCGCGCCTTGTCGCGGCCGCCACCACAGCAACGAACCGACAATCGCCAGATTGGCGATCGCGTTGGCCCAAAACGGTGCGACCACGCCATAGGCAGATATGACCAAGCCGCCGAACGCCGGCCCGAGCGCGCGCGACACGTTCACGCCGGCACTGTTGGCGGCAATAGCCGGCGGCAAATCATCCTTGGGCACAAGCTGCGGCACGACCGCCTGCCACGCCGGCACCGTCAAGGCTCCGGCGGCGCCGATAAGGAAGGTAAACAGCAGCAGATTGCCCGGCGTCGCCAGGCCAAAACCGACGATCACCGCATAGACCGCCGAAACCGCAGTCGTCAGCGATTCAACGACAAGCAAGAATTTTCGCTTGTCGAAAATATCGGCGAGCGCGCCAGCCGGAATGGCGAACAGGAAAATCGGCAGGGAACTCGCAGCCTGCACCAGCGAAACGATCAACGGATCGGGATTGAGGCTCGTCATCAGCCAGCCCGATGCGGCGCTGTACATCCACCAGCCGACATTGGAGATGAGCGTCGCCGTCCAGATGACGGCAAAGGCGGGATGGCGAAACGGCGCCAAAAAAGATGGCGACCGATGCGCTGCGCCTTCGGCTCTGCTCATGCCGCCGTCAGCCTGTGCGCGAACCAGCGGCTGGCGTCGGCTGCCGTGATCTTCCGCATGGGAGGAACCCTACTCCGCGCAATGGGCTCTGATGTTACAGAAATTCGGGAACCGCGCACACGAAAGCGGTCTCGCCAAAGCAAAAGGCCGCCCCCGAACAGGGCGGCCCTCGTAGCCGGAAGGAGCGTTCGCCGAAATTCGTCGTCGATTACGCCATCCAGAACGGCTTGTGGGCTTCGCGGTGCGCGTCGCAACGGGTGATGCCGATGTCGCGCAATGTTGCGTCGCTCAAACCTTCCAATTCATTGCGCGAGCGGGAGCGGCGCTGCCATTCGCCAATGCGCCGGACAATCCGATCCCAACTGAACATGCCGTGGGTGCGAAAGCTGGTCATCGTGGTGGTCGTCATGGCTGTCTCCAAATCCGGCAGGTGAAGCGTTAGTTGCACTCTAGGCAGAGTTTGCAATGCGAAATGTGATCACGAGCACAGATTGACGCTTTACATATAACTAATTGATATTAAATGATTTTTATCGAAGAAGTGGAGGTAGTTGCAGTGCGTTTTGCAGCGGCTTCAGGCGGCCTCTGGCGCGGACGGCACGGCAATCTCGCAAATTGCCGTCACCGGCTCCGGGAGTAATGCCTCCGTCCGGTCGTAGCCGATCACGCGCAAGACGCCCTCGGCCGGGCACATGGCGACGGCGAGCCGCGTATAGGGATTGAGAACGGGCTCGCGCACCCAATCGAAACCCGGCGCCGACGCCGCACCGTCCCATCCGTCAAGCGCCTCGCGGCGCGCGCGGCTATAGCTCGCCGCATCGGCAAACGAACTGGTCAGAAAGCGCCGCGTGCCGATGCGGCCCTCCCAGCCTTCGCGCGACGGCACCCAATCGTTGGCGGCGCAGGTCTCCTCCTCGCGGGTGACGAAATCGGTCTCGGTGCGCTCGATAACGCAACGCTCGTGAACCGTGCAGCCGGCCAGCACGTAAATGACGGGACGCGCCACCGGCGTCGTCTCCAGCATATGACGGGCCGCTGAGAAATCCCGGCAAAGCTCGAAGGTCCGGCGCAGCAACTGGTCCGGCGGCATCAGATCCGCCGATCGCCAGATCGCGTGCGCATTGGCGGCAAAATCGTAGGGCCGCAGCCAGCGATGCGCAGTACGCCGGCGCATCGGCGCCTGATTGACGCAAGCGGCGAAGCGAAAGGGCGCCATGGCGGTCAGCGCCCCGACATAGCCCGGCCAGGTGACGCTATAGAAATCGCCGCAGTCGCCGTGCATGTGCGCCACTTCGGCATAGCGCCCCAGTCCGAGAAACGGCCAGTCGAGCGTGCGGAGAATCCACGGCGCGCCGTTGTGCTCGACGGCAAGCGATGTGCAGGCCCATTGATAGGACGCATTGAGGAGCCACACGCCGGAGAAATCGAGCGCCGAAGCAATTTGCCCGATCTCATCGACATAGGGCGAACGCGAGCGTTCGAGCCAGTGCCGCGATGCCCAATCGAGCGCCGGCACCAGGGGCAAGCACGCGCGCGGCAGAAAGCCGAGACATGCATCGCGCAACGCGCGCGCCCGCGGCGCGCTGTTTCGCGCATGACGCGGCGGGCCGCCCTCACGCAGATCGACGATGGGAATAGCGCTCAACATGCCGCGTCTTGCCGTCCATTTTGGCGCAGACGAATTTAGCAGAACAGGGTTCACTCGGCGATAATCGGCAACAGCAGATGCGAGGGATGCTCGCGGTCATGGTAGACCTTGTGCATCACCGTCTTGCTCGAGCAGATGTGGTACGGCACATATTCGGCGTTGGTGGCGCCGGCGACGCCGGTGGGCAAATCGAGGCTGGTAATGTCGAGGCAGATGCGGTGGCCTTGGCGGAACAAATTCGCCGTCGCCATGATTTCGATCTGATATTCCTCGATGGCGCCCGGCGCGACCGGCTTGGAGGCCGCCCGCGTCAGCGGATGCCACGGCCACCACGGCTTTGAGCGTTTGGTGTCGATGGCCCGGTGCGAGGCTTTGAGCCAACCGCGGGTCACTTCGCGCTCGGGCAGATTTTTCGGCACTTCGCGCTCTCCCTCGCGCACGCTCAAGACCGAAACGTCGGGACCGACGTCCTTGAGGATGACGATCCAGTTGGTGTCGTCCTGATCGATCGAGGCATAAAGCGTCAGCGCGATTGGGCCGGCCACCAGCACGTCGTGCGGCAGCGGATCGGTCATGTAGCGCAGGCGCTGGATGGCGCTGGTTTGCGACGGCGGCATTTGCACGAAGGCGTCAGGCGGCTGCGTTTCGGTCGCGCTCGACGGCGCGATCGTGTCGGTCGTCAGCCGTTCCCAGCTTTTCAGATAGAGCTTGGTCCATTGCGTCTCCGGGAGCGGCCAGTCGCTGGCGCTGCGCCACTTATTGGCTCCCATCACCCAAAATCGCACCGGCGCCTCGTCCATGACGCCGGTGTCGAGGCCTTTGAGCCAATGATCGTGCCAGCGCAAAACTTCGCTATGGAACGTGTGATACGGCCGCTCCAGATGGGCCGGCCCGGCGAGCAACAATTTTTTCGGCGACTTGATGTTGCGGTACCAATGCTGGCAGCCGTTGAGATGCGTCTTATAGGTGTAGCCGTACCAGCCGGAACCGGTATAGGTCGGCACTTTGATCTGTTCGAACTCCGCCTCGCTTTTCTGCACCGCCGCTTCGGAGTCGAACGGATCGACCAGCACATTGTAATAAGGCGGCATGTGCTGGCCTTTTTGCGCGACCAGATTGTAGACGTGCGGATACATCTTGTAGTCGGGATTGTTCATGGCGTCGCGCCAGAGCGCCTCGCGCTCCGCCGGCAGAGCGCCGGGCGGCCCCTTGTGCTGATGCATCGCCGAAAAATGGCCGACGAGATACCGGAACAGGTGGATGACGCCGCCCGGATATTCATCGCGAAAACCACCGAGTTCGCCATAGGCGCCGCGGGAATCGAACGGGAAGATCGCCTTGAGATGTGGCGGCTGCTTCTTGGCGACTGCAAGCTGCTCGGCGCCGAAGCCGGAGATGCCGACCATCCCGACATTGCCGTCGCACCAATCCTGCGCCGCGATCCACTCGATGAGATCGTAGCAATCCCATTCGCGCGAGCCCCCGCCCTCCGACTTGCCGACGCCGCGCGGCGAGCCGATGACGTGGACGTAGCCGCGCGAGACAAGGAACTTAGTATCACCGGCTTCCAGCGGGCCGGTCCACAGCGGCGACCAAGCCGGTTGAGGCGGCAGCGCCGCCGCCATGTCCGGCCCCTGAAAGTCCTTGTTGTAGATGGCGAAGGCCAACAGTGCGGGAAATTTTCCGCTGGCTTCCGGGCGGTAGATATCGACGCAGATCTTGACGCCGTCGCGCATCGGCACCATGACGTCGATGTCGCGGGCGATCGATGAGAAAGTCGGTTCGCGGTCGTAACTCGGTCCCGGATTTTCAGCCGACGGCAATAATTCTAATCTTCGATCTGGGAACGCGACGCCTCGACACTCACTCAATCCTCCCCAACGCGCATCGTCCGCGCGCAATTCAATTGCAAATGTGCATATTGCACTCCACCAGCGCGATCATAATCGTCAATGCGCCGCGGCTTGGCAAGCAAGCCGCAGAGATTGCAACGTCACCGCGATGGAAGGACGGCGCACGCCGCTAGAATTCTTCGTCTTCCTTGATTGCGGCGTTGCCTGACGTACGGCTGGGCAACCCTGGGTATCGTGTTCTGCGGCCGCGTGCGACGACGCGAGTCTGCCTGCCCCGCGACCGGCCGGCATCGCATCTAACGATAAGCTTTGGGCTGTCTCGATCTTGTAAATTTGCTACTAAGTGAGATTGCATATCGATGCGAAATACGCGGGAGGACTTGACGATGGAATTGAAAGCGACGCGCCGGATCGTGACCGGGCATGACGCGCAGGGCAAAGCGGTGGTGCTGTTAGACGCTGCGCTACCAGCGAAACAGCGCAATGCCGGCGGCAATGGCATGACGCTGCTATGGGTGACAGGCGAATCGCCGGTTGACGTCGGCGGCGCCGCCGACCGGGCGCAGACGCAAGTCGGCGTGCCGCCGCCCGCCAACGGCACGGTATTTCGAATCGTCGATTTTGCGCCGCTGCCGCCGAACACGGCGCCGGTCGATCATCATCAAATCCTCGTTTCGATGGGCATCGATCCGGCGACGCAAGGTTATGCGCGGCACGACAATACGCACCGCACCAGGACCATCGACTACGCCATCGTGCTGGACGGCGAGATCGACATGCTGCTCGACGACACCGAGGTTCACGTCAAGGCGGGCGACGTGTTGGTGCAGCAGGCCACCAATCACGCCTGGGTCAATAACGGCACAAAGCCGTGCCGCATCGCCTTCATCCTCATCGACGGCAAGACGCCGCCGGCATGGAAGCAGGGCTGGAAGCCGTAAGGCTGGTAGCGTAGCTACTCCGCAGCTTCCAAATGCCTGTGGAACAGCGGCACGATGCGCGCCCGCTCGCCGGCGCAAGCCACGACGACGCAATTTTCCGGCACCACGATCCAGTTCTTGTGATCGCGGTCGAGCGGTTCGGAAACGATGACGATGCCGGCGTCCGATTCCCGGTAATAGAGCGTATTGGCGCGATCGTTCACCGCATAGCGGAATGCGTAGAGATCGCGACCGTTCGACAGCGCGGCGGTAAAGCGCAGTCGGTCCGGCGGCGCTGTCTCGTTCACCATCGCCGTCAGCCGGGCCAAGACCGTTTCCGCGGCACCCACCGGATCGTCCATGCTGGCGCCGAGAATGGCGAGGAAGACCGCTTCGGAATCCGTCGTGCCGATGCGCGCCGGATAGAGCTCGTCGGGGATCAAACCCTCGACCTGACGGCGCAGCCGGCTCCAGCTGCCGATGAAGCCGTTGTGCATGAACATCCATTTGCCGCAGGCAAACGGGTGGCAATTCGGCCTCGTAATGGGAGTTCCGGTCGCGGCACGGACGTGGGCGAAATACAGGTGCGACTGCAGATGCCGGCACAAATAACGCAGATTCTCGTCTGACCAGGCCGGGCGCACCTCGCGGTAGAGGCCGGGCTCCGGGTGATTGCCGTACCAGCCGAGCCCGAAGCCGTCGCCATTGGTGCCGGCGGTCGATTCGAGCGCTTGAATACTCTGCGAGATCAAGGAATGCGACGGCTCGGTCACGTAATGCTCGAGCGCCGTGGTTACTCCGCGATAGGCGATCCAGCGGCACATAATTCGGCCTTTGTCTCGAAGGGTCACGCCACCAATGTGGCGTCGCAAATCCACCGTGTCACCTTGTGCAAGGCAATTTCGGCACCTTCGTGTTTATTTTCTGTAAAGATACGGAGCTGCGCATCGGCCGAAGTTCCCTCTGCGACGATAGCGCGGCAATTCCCCACCTGCTCGGCGCAGCCGAGCGCCTCGGCATCCGGCGCCACGAGGTCGAGGACGCCAGCAAGCATTTCACCAACGCGGATGCCGCCTGTGCGCGTCACAAACGTGCCCTGCACGCCGTAGCGCTGGGCGCGCCATTTATTCTCGACCGCAATCGCGCGGTCGACGACGTCGAGCCCGGCATTGTGCTCGGGATGGCCGTAAAGGAAGCGGGCCAAGGAGCGATAAAGCGCCGCGATCGCGACGGTATCGTCGAGACGGGTGCAGCAATCCGGCGCCCGCAGCTCCAGGGTCGGATATTTGAGCGAGGGGCGGATCGACCACCACAGATGGCTGGCGTCCGCCATTGCGTCAGATCGCACCATGGCATCGACATAGGCGTCGTATTCCTCGGCGGTGCGGAATAATTCCGGCAAGCCTGTACGCGGCAATTCGTCATAAGCGGCGAGACGATAGCCTTTCAGGCCGGTGGCGTGGCGCTGCCAGAACGGAGACGAGGTCGACAGCGCGATGAACAGCGGCAGATAGGGCAGCATGCGCATCATCACGTCGATCCGGCGCGCCGGATCGGGAAACTCCACATGCACATGCATCCCGCACAGCATGTTGCGCTGGCCGATCATCTGCAGATCGTCCATGACCTTGTTATACCGGTCCTTCGGCGACTGCACCAACTCGCGCCACGACGCCAGCGGATGGGTGCCGCAGGCCAGGATCGCAAGCCCATGCTCGGCGGCGGCTGCGGCCGCATTGAGGCGCAGCTGGCGCAGTTCGATCCGCGCGTCTTCGGCGCTGCGATGGGGCTCAGTCGCCACCTCGATCTGGGCCTGCAAAAACTCCCGGCCGATATTTCCCGGCGCGCCGAAGGCGGCGGCCTGGAACAGCGAATCAGGCGTTTCCGCCGGAACTTGACCGCTTTCCGAGTCGGCAAGAAAGTATTCTTCCTCGATGCCGAACTGGAAATTATCGTCGGGCGCAAAAACGCGTGCTTGCTCGCCCGGGGGCGCCAGCGTCCGAATGTGAAGTCGTCGTTCATTCGGGTCGAATCGAAATTCCATGATCTGGGTCCGTTGCTTGCGCGATGTGTCTGCTTCTCAGATACCCTGCGTCTGCAACCAGCACTCCAACAACGCAACTTGCCAAAGCTTCGAATGGCCCTTCGGCGTCAGCTCGCCTTCCGGGTCGGCGAGCAAGCGCTCGATATAAGGCCGGTTGAACAGCCCGCGCTGACGCGATTGCGGCGCATCGAGCACGTCGCGGACAAAATCGAGAAACGCGCCGCGGATATATTTGAGCGCCGGCACCGGGAAATAACCCTTCGGCCGGTCGATCACCTCGTCGGGAACAAGCCCACGCGAGGCTTCCTTGAGAATATGTTTGCCGCCGCCGCGCACTTTAAGCTCCGCGGGGATACGCGCGGCGAGCTCGACCACCTCATGATCCAGGAACGGCACCCGCGTCTCCAGGCCCCATGCCATCGCCATGTTGTCGATGCGTTTGACCGGATCGTCGACCATCATGATCTCGGCATCGAGCTGCAGCGTCTGGTCGATCGG
Organism: uncultured Alphaproteobacteria bacterium; assembly: GCA_963784325.1. Taxonomy (GTDB): domain Bacteria; phylum Pseudomonadota; class Alphaproteobacteria; order Rhizobiales; family Xanthobacteraceae; genus BOG-931. The sequence goes on from CAWARC010000025.1 coordinate 162,558, forward strand.
GCTCGTGCCGCGGCAATTGCGGAAATAAGCGTCGACGAAGTCGCGGCTGTAGTCGCCGTTCATCAGCGCAGGCGCGACCAGCTCGGCCATCTCGGCGTGATCGCGATCGAAATAGACGCGGGCATAATCTTCCGTTGCGTTGTTGGACCGCATCAGCACCGGATACCAATGATAGCCACCAAAAATCTCGTCGGCGCCCTGCCCGCTCTGCGCGACCTTGACGTATTTCGAAACCTCCTGCGACAGCAGATAAAAGCCGATGGCGTCGTGGCTCATCATCGGCTCCGACATCGCAGCGACCATGCCGGGCAAGGATTCTATGGCCAGCGCGCCGTCGACGCGAATGCGGTGATGATCGGTGCCGAAACGGCTGGCGATCAGATCGGAATAGCGGAACTCATCGCCCTCGACATCACCGATCGTCTCAAAGCCGACGGAGAAGGTCTTGAGATCATGTTGTCCAAGCTCCGCGAGGATGGCGACCAGCAGAGACGAATCGAGTCCACCCGAAAGCAGCACGCCGACCGGCACGTCGGCAACGCGGCGGCGATCGACGGCTTTGCCGAGTGCGTCACGCACCGCCTCGCGCCATTCCGCTTCGCTGAGCGCGCGATCTGCAGTGCGCGGACCGACTTCGAGCTGCCAATAGATTTCCTCGCGGCGGCGGCCGTCGGGCTCGATGGTGCAGATCGTCGCTGGAGCGAGCTTGCGCACGCCCTTGAGGATTGTCATCGGCGCCGGCACCACGGCGTGCCAGCTCAAATAATGATGCAACGCCGCCGGGTCGATTGCGGTATCCACGTCGCCCGCCGCCAGCAAAGCAGGCAGCGTCGAAGCAAAGCGGAAACGGCCAGGCCGCTCCGCATAGTAGAGAGGCTTGATGCCGAGCCGGTCGCGCGCCAGCACGACGCGTCCGCTGTCGCGCTCCCAGATCGCGAAGGCGAACATCCCATAAAATCGCTCGACGCAGCGCGGTCCCCATTCCTTATAGGCCTTGAGGATGACTTCGGTGTCGCCCTGCGAGAAGAACCGATAGCCCTTGCCCGCAAGTTCGCTGCGCAATTCGCGGAAATTATAGATGCAGCCGTTGAAGACGACGGCAAGACCGAGTTCCGGATCGATCATCGGCTGGGCGGATGCGGCGGCAAGATCGATGATGCTGAGGCGGCGATGGCCGAACGCCGCGCCATCCTGAGAGAATGCGCCGCCGGCGTCGGGCCCGCGCGACCACATCCGCTGCATCATGGTGGCGAGCGAACCGCCTGCCGGATCGCCATTAAAGGTTAGCTCGCCGCAAATGCCGCACATTTCATCATGTCCAGAACGACGACTTGCCCACCAATCCGCAATAACGCTCTCGGGGCGAGTCGAGTTCCTGACGCGGCGGCCGCCGGTAAAACTTATTCAGATATCACAAAGGCTTATAGCGTCGATTTCTCGCTTGTCTTCGCACGTTACGCGAGCAAGCGGCGAACGGCCGTACTCCACGCCGCCAATTTCCGTTCACGCACCGCAGCATCCATCTGCGGCTTGAACTGACGCTCTAAGCGCCAGCCCTCCAAAAACCGATCCGGCGCCGGATAAAATCCGGCATGCAGCCCGGCGAGATAAGCAGCGCCGAGCGCGGTGGTTTCTTTGACTTGCGGACGATCGACCGTGCTGCCGATGATATCGGCGAGGCGCTGCATGAACCAATCGGAATTCGCCATGCCGCCGTCAACGCGCAAGGTTTTCAGTCCGGTGCCGGCCTCGCGCCAATCGGCCTTCATGGCGGCGAGCAAATCGGCGGTCTGGAAACAGACGCTCTCCAGCGCGGCTTGCGACAATTCCCGCGGGCCGGTCGCGCGCGTCAGCCCGAATAGTGCGCCGCGCGCCTCCGGCCGCCAATAGGGCGCGCCCAAGCCGACGAAAGCCGGCACGAGAATGACCTCTTGCGTCGGGTCTGCGGCTTCTGCAAGCGCGCCGGTCTCGGCCGCGCTTTGCACAACGTGCAGGCCGTCGCGCAGCCATTGCACCGCCGCGCCGGCGATGAAAATCGAGCCCTCAAGCGCATAGCTCCGCTTGCCGGCAAGCTGATAGGCGACAGTCGTCAAAAGCTTGTTGTGCGATTGAACCGGCTTCTCTCCGGTATTGAGGAGCGCGAAGCATCCGGTGCCGTAAGTGGCCTTGAGCATTCCCGGCGCAAAACACGCCTGTCCGATCAGGGCCGCCTGCTGGTCGCCAGCGATGCCGTAAATTGGGATGGCGGCGCCGAAAAGTTCTGGATCGGTGGCGCCAAAGGCCGCCGACGAATCGAGGACGTCGGGCAGCACGGATCTAGGCACGTTCAAGATTTTCAGTAGTTGGTCGTCCCAGCGGCCGTCGCGGATATCGAACAGCAGCGTGCGCGAGGCATTCGTCGCATCGGTGGCGTGGACTTTGCCGCCGGTGAGCCGCCATAACAAATACGTATCGACCGTGCCGAAGGCGAGTTCGCCACGCGCAGCTTGCTCTGCGGCACCGGAAACGTTGCTCAGCAGCCAGGCAAGCTTGGAGCCGGAAAAATAGGGATCGAGCGGAAGTCCGGTCTTGGCCGCGAATAATTCTTCATGGCCGGCGGCTTTGAGCTGCGCACACAAATCGGCGGTACGGCGGTCTTGCCAGACCAGCGCACGATGGACTGCACGTCCGGTCGAGCGCTCCCAAAGGAGCGTCGTCTCTCGCTGATTAGCGATGCCGATGGCGACGATATCCCTGACGGTCGCTCCGGCCTGGCGCATCGCGCCGCGACAGGTCGCGACGGTCGTTGCCCACAGATCCTCCGGCTCGTGCTCGACTTCGCCGTCGGCGGGAAAATGCTGCGGGAATTCCTGCTGTGCGACGGCGGCCACCGACGTGTCGGCGCGAAACAGAATAGCGCGCGTCGAGGTGGTCCCCTGGTCGATGGCTAGGACATACGGCGCCAAGCGTTTCTTCCCTTATTCTTCTCATTCTGCCGATTTAGCCGCCGTTTCGGCAGGCTTCGCAACACGGGCTTCACAATACAATGATTTACCGGCATCGTGACTCGATCGCGAGGCGGTCTTGCGGGACGCCCCGGCCGAGCAGGAAGTCCCCGTGTCGCAATTCTCGGTGCAAAACGTCAGCAAATATTGGGGCGCAACGCGAGCGGTGGAAAGCGTGAGCTTCGACGCCGCCGAGGCCGCGCTCGTCGTCCTGCTGGGGCCCTCCGGCTGCGGAAAATCGACGACGCTGCGGCTGATCGCCGGCCTCGAACAGGTCACGAGCGGCCGAATTTTAATCGCCGGCAAGGATGTGACCGCGTTACCTCCGGCCAAACGCCGCATCTCGATGGTGTTTCAGTCCTCCGCACTGTTTCCGCATCTGACCGTCGCCGAGAACATCCTATTCGGGCTGCGCGTGCGCAAGGTGCCTGCGGCCGAGCGGACGCGGCGTTTGAACCGCGTGGCGGCGTTGCTCGGTCTCGATGCGCTGCTCGAACGCAAGCCGTCGCAGCTTTCCGGCGGCCAGCAGCAACGCGTCGCGCTCGGCCGCGCCATTATCGCGGAGACGCCGGTCTGTCTGATGGACGAGCCGCTGTCCAATCTCGACGCACAACTGCGCGCCGCGATGCGCCGCGAGATTCGTGCGCTGCAGCAGCAGCTTGGCATCACCATGGTCTATGTCACCCATGATCAGAGCGAGGCGATGAGCATGGCCGACCGTGTCATTCTCATGCGCGACGGTCGCGTCGAACAGGCGGCGGCGCCCGAAGAGCTCTACGCTCGTCCGGCGAGCACCTTCGCTGCGCGGTTCATTGGTACGCCGCCGATGAACATCCTGCCGGTCGCGCCAAGCGCGGATCGCGGCGATCTCTTGTTCGGCATCCGCCCCGAGCACGTCATACTCGGCGACAGCGGCATCCCCGCTCGCGTGCAGAGCGCGGAATTTCTGGGCGCCGATACGATCGTCACCTGTGCCTATGGTGGGGGGACGCTCGCGGCGCGCGTGCCCGGCAAAGCCGCGTTTCCGACCGGCGCGGCGGTCGGCGTTCATTGGCATCCTGAAAATCAGCATTTCTTCGACGCCGCAAGCGGGCTACGCCGCGACGACGCGGCCGACTTCGTCGCGGGAAATGCCAGCATCGCCCGAGAATGCCACGTCATTTGAGGAGAAGAGAGCATGTTTAGAATGAATTGGCTGACGGCAGTCGCCGGAGCGGTTCTGGTGGCTGTCGTAACCGGCGCCATGACGTCCCGAGCCACGGCGAAAGACATCGCGCTGTCGTTCTACTATCCGGTCGCTGTCGGCGGTCCGATCACGAAAATCATCGACGGCTACGCGGCGGATTTCGAAAAAGAAAATCCCGGCATCAAGATCAACGCGATTTATGCCGGCACCTATCAGGACACGCTGACCAAGGCGCTCACCGCGTTCAAGAGCGGTGAACCGCCGGACATCGCGGTGCTGCTTTCGACCTACATGTTCACGCTGATCGACGAGGACGCCATCGCGCCGTTCGACGATCTCCTCAAAACCGATGCCGACAAAGCCTGGGCCAAGTCGTTCTTTCCCGCCTTCATGGAGAACAGCCAGACCGGCGGCAAAACCTGGGGCATCCCGTTCCAGCGCTCCACCATCGTGATGTTCTGGAACAAGGATGCGTTCAAGGAGGCCGGCCTCGATCCTGATAAGGCTCCCGACACCTGGGACGAACTGGTGGCCGATGGCGGCAAGCTTACGAAGCGCGACGCGTCGGGCAATGTCAGCCAGTGGGGCGTCGAAATTCCATCAACCGGCTTTCCCTATTGGCTGTTTCAAGGGCTGACCACCGCCAACGCTATACGGCTGATGAATCAGGCGGGCATCGCGACCTATTTCGATAAACCGAACGTAGTTCAAGCGCTGCAATATTGGGTCGATCTCAGCCGCAAATACAAGATCCAACCCGAAGGCACCATCGAGTGGGGCACGACGCCGAAGGATTTCTTCGAACGCAAGACTGCGATCATATGGACCTCGACCGGCAACCTGACCAATGTCCGCGCCAATGCGAAGTTTCCATTCGGCGTAGCCATGCTGCCGGCGCATGAGGGGCGCGGCTCGCCGACCGGCGGCGGCAATTTCTATCTGTTCAAGAAAATGACCGATGAAGAACGCGCCGCCGCCTTCAAATTCGTCAAGTGGATGACCTCGCCCGAGCGCGCGGCGGATTGGGGCATCGCGACCGGCTATGTCGCGGTGCGGCCCGATGCCTGGGATACCCCGACGATGAAGAAATATGTCGCGGACTTCCCGGCTGCGGCGGTGGCGCGGGACCAGCTCAAATATGCGGTGGCCGAATTGTCGACCCACGACAATCAGCGTGTGACCAAAGCGCTCAATGACGGCCTGCAGGCGGCGCTCACCGGCACCAAGACGCCGCAGCAGGCCATGGCGGACGCGCAACAGGAGGCGGCCCGCATCCTCAAGCCCTATCAGTGATGCACGGCGTCGAACCCAATGCCCACGCCCGACCGCAGCCGCGGTCGCAATCCCTCCGCGGCGGACCGGCGCTTGCGGTGCATACTCACGGCTGGCTGTTGCTGCTGCCGGCCGCGGTGCTGCTGGTTGCCTTCACGTATTATCCGGCGCTGCGGACGCTCATCGACAGCTTCTACCCGACCCCGCACGGGCGGCGTGGCGCGGTCTTTGTCGGTCTCGATAATTATCAAACCATGCTCGGCGAGCCGGTGTTCTGGCGAGCGCTGCAAAACAACGTCATCTACGCAGCGAGCGTCATCCCGCTGACCATCGCGCTGGCCTTGGCAATGGCGCTATTGATCAACGGCAAGATCGCCGGCCGCCCTTTTCTGCGGCTGTCTTTCTTCACGCCGACCGTGCTGCCGATGATCGCAGTCGCCAATATCTGGCTGTTCTTCTATTCGCCGGGCTATGGACTATTGGATCAGATACTCGGGCTGTTCGGCATTAGTGCGCATAACTGGCTCGGCAACGAACATACCGCACTCGGCTGCCTGATCGCCGTAGCCGTGTGGAAAGATGCCGGCTTCTTCATGATTTTCTATCTCGCCGCCTTGCAGCAAATGTCGCCGCAATTGGCCGAAGCCGCGGCGATCGAGGGTGCAGGCCGCTGGTATTTTTTTCGGCGGGTCACTTTTCCACTATTGATGCCGACCACCCTGTTCGTGCTGATCAACGCCGTCATCAATTCGTTCCCGCTGGTCGATCATATCGTGGTCATGACGCAGGGTGGGCCGGACAATACGACGGCGTTGCTGCTGTTCTACATTTACGAAGTGGGCTTCAAGTTTTGGGATACCGCCTACGCGGCGACCTTGACAGTCGTGCTGCTGGTGCTGCTCGCGTGCCTCGCGCTCGGCCAGTTTCTGGTCCTCGACCGCAGGATACACTACCAATGAGCGTGGCGGAGAAGAGAAGTCGCGGCGCGGCTCTGGAAGCCGCCGGGGCATGGCTCCTGGCGCTGATCTGGATTCTGCCGCTAGCCTATGCGGTCTGGGCGGCGATTCACCCCAGCGAATATTCGGCGCATTTCGTCCCAGACGCTCCGCTCACGCTGGGGAATTTCATCAAGGCATGGAATGCCGCGCCGTTTGCCCGGTACTTCCTCAACACTTTCGTCTTGGTGACGATGATCCTCGCCGCGCAGCTCGTTCTCTGCACGCTTGCGGCTTATGCTTTTGCGCGATTCTCGTTTGCTGGCCGCGACGTTGCCTTCATTCTCGTGCTGCTGCAGCTGATGATCATGCCCGACGTGCTGATCGTCGAGAATTACCGGACCATGACAGCTTTGAGCCTGGTCGATACGATTCCCGCGATCGGCCTGCCCTATATGGCTTCGGCCTTCGGCATTTTCCTGCTGCGCCAGACCTTCAAAACTGTGCCGCGCGAGCTCGACGAGGCGGCGCGAGTCGAAGGCGCCGGGCCGCTGCAGGTTTTGCTCAAAGTTTATGTACCGCTCGCCAAGCCGATCTACATCGCCTACGGCCTGGTCTCGGTCAGCTACCATTGGAATAATTTCTTGTGGCCGCTCATCATCACCAATTCGGTCAGCACGCGGCCGCTCACGGTCGGCTTGCAGATTTTCGCTTCCGCCGATCAAGGCATCGATTGGTCGGTGATCACCGCCGCCACGCTCATGACCTCGGCGCCCTTGCTGCTGGCCTTTCTCCTCTTCCAGCGACAATTCGTGCAAAGCTTTATGCGCGCCGGCATCCGCTGACGCGTGGCCCAAGCCAAGCGTGCGGCCCATTCGGCCGAGCCGAATTCAGATGTTCAGCGGTTGCGTCGCTATTGTGTCTGCTCCAGTTTCGCGAGCTGACCTATTGCCGCCGCAGAGCCGAGATCGGCCGCACGTTGGTACCATTGCCGCGCTTGCGCGCTGTCGGGCGTCATGCCCACGACGCCCAGCCGCCGGATGACGATCGGATCGAAGGTGGCCCCGAGCGCCAATGCGGCTTCCGCGCTGCCGGCATCCGCCGCACGGCGCAATAAGAGGCGTGCGGAAATGATGTCGCCGCTCATGAGGATGTCCTTGCCGCGTTTAATCATCGCGGCGATCTCCGCATTATCGATGTGCGGGGCAGTCGCGTTGTTGGTCGGTGCCGGCGTGGCTGGCGGCGCCGATGGTGCGGCTGCCGGCGGCGAAGGCATCGATACCGGCTGCGAAGCCACGCTTGCCGGCTGCGAGGCCATGATGGCCGGCACCGGCGCAATCGAGGCAACCATCGGGCCTGGCGAGGCGGCCGGCGGCCGATCATTCATCGTCAGCGATCCTTTGTTCACGGTCGACGCGGCATTCCTTGAATCCGCTTGAACACGATCGGCGGACTTGGCGGGATCCTTGGCGGGATCAATGGTCATTGCCGGCGCTCTCGCGTCCGGCGGCATGATATCGGCGGCCTTCTTCATGCCGGGGATCGATACGACGCCCCAGGCAATAAGCGCGGCGAGTCCCATCACCGCTGAAAAGCGCAGCACGATCGGGCGCAAAGCGCCCTCGTCGTCCGCGGGCGGCTCCGGAATAGCGTCGGGATCGAGAATGAGCTGACGCTGCAGCTCGACCATGGCGCGATCGCCGCTGAATTCGGGACTTGCTCTTCGCGCTACCCTTGCCGCGGGTGGCGGAAGAGGGCGTCCCGGCAGCGGCGAGACTCGGTCTCGTGCCCACCGCGGCGCATATCGCAATGCCGGGTCGAGATCTTCAACTTGATGGATCGGAGAACTCATGATCGCCTCCCATGCTTTCAAGCTCCGATGTTACAAAACGAGTATTCGTCTCCTTCAGCCATTGGCGCTGGCGCACTGGAGTATCGTTGACATCGACAAGTTGCGCGATGCGCCAGTCGTAGCCGATAAACAGTCGTGTTGAATTGCCGACAGGATCGAGTTGGCGTTCAGACGTTCGCCGAGCGCAACAAGATTAGTTTCAGCCGGCACTGGTCGCGGACCGGCGCACTCACTGGGACCGAATTGTTGGGAAATTGCTGCGGGCAGCAAATCCACGGCCAATACGCATGCCACCGGAAATGGCCGATTGGGCCGCCGCAGTCCCCCCATAGCTACCCCCGAGCGGCGGATCTAGGCGCTACGCCACACACAAACACTCGCACTAGAGATCCGCAACGTCTGACACCCACCAACTGCCGCGCTTGAAAAACAGACGCGCTTTATTGCGATGCGCGTTCCTACGCGGTCATGGGTGATGTTCGTCAGGCAATTGGGCGGCGGTATGATGCTGCCTGGATGATTCCAAGGCGCCGCCGCCGCATTGCGGCGCGCTTGTCCAAAAACACGCCATGGTCCCGTTGAATTATGGCAAAGGTCGGCCCGCAACGGTCCGGCGCGGCGCCAAACGGGCCTGGCAGGGCGCCACGGCGTTGGTAATTGATGGGTTAAGGCGCGCGTGCTTTTCTCCACCTGCGGTGGCGCGGTTTGGATTGCGCCAAGGCTCATTTTCCACCCTCATTTTTCGGACTTAATTTTAATTTTGTGATTTCCCCAACTCAGCTAGTCTCGCGGGCGCCGGGCTACGGGACTGTCCGGCCCCTACTCTGACGACGATCTCGCGGCCATGACTCACCAACTCATGGCGCTTAGGCCAAATCGGGCCGTAGTGACTGGCGGATCGCGCGGGGCGTTCGCGAGGTCGAATGTTTCCGAATTTGCGCCTGATGGTCGTGGCGGTGCTGGCCTCGATCCTGGGCATCAGCTGCGCATTGGGCCTTTTCGCTGAATTTCGGGTCAGCCACGATTCCTTTTTGCGGGAGTCGAACGCCGGCACGCCATTGCAGCTCGGCTCAAGCGATGCAGCTCCGGGGCGGGTCGTAAATACTGCGGCGCCGTTCGAATTCCGCTTCCAAGCGCCACCACCGCCCGCCGCTGTCGAAGCCCTCGGCAGCCCTGAAACACCCGATCGCACCGCGGTCGTTCAAACGACGCAGCCTGCCAATGCGCCTAAGCCGGAGTTCTGAGCCGGCGGCAAATCCCGCCACCGCTGCGACCGCCCGTGCAACGGCATCGGATGTTATGGCCGAACCCGCCCCCGCGCCGGCTTCCTCCGATCATGCGACCGAAACGCCAAGCCCGGCCGCGACCGGCTCAATTGCCGCTCAAAACGCTCTGTCGGAAGCTCCGCAGGACGGCCGACAAAATGCCAAACCCAGCGCAGAAGGCAATCTAGCGGCACAAACTCCGGCCACCCCATCAGCCGATGAGTCCGCGCCGAAATCCGAAATCGCGCCGGCAAGTCCGTCGGCAGCAACGCCGGAAAAGCGCAGTCGGGTGACGTTGCGCCATCGACCGATAATTGCGCGCCGGATCCAGCGAGCACGGCTGGCTGCACCGGTCCAGGGTTTCACGACTTTGCAGCCGGTCTTTCAATGGACCCTGCCACCGGGGACACAATCGCCACAACCGGCCCGGCGGCGCGTCATCATTAGGCGGATCCGCCCGGTCCGAAAGCCGGTCGTTCAAACCACAGCGCCGCAAACCACTGTCTCGACGACTTCGCCGGTGAACCCGCCGGAGTAGCAGCTCCGGGGAAGTTTTTGGCGCCGCTCACCGGCTCGGAGTCTTGAATTCCGAACGCTCCATCTCCAGAAAAATGCGATAGGCGTTGCCGCGGTTATTGGCATCGAACGCCGGTATATTCCTGTATTTTGACCAATCGGTCTGCGCGTAGGCGATGTCGAAATCGGCCCAGTCCGCGGCCGCCTTGCCCATGGCCGCGCGCACATAAGTAATGTAATCGCGCGTGAACGCGATGGCGTCCTTGGCATCGGTCGATGGGCGGCCGTGGCCTGGAATGATCAATTTCGGGGCGAGCTTTTCCACTGTGTCGAGGCTGCGCAGCCAATTTGCGGTGTCCACGTCGTCTGCATTCATGAATGGAATGCGTCCGTTCTGCACCACGTCGCCGGCGAACAGCACGCGGTCCGGCTCGACCATCATCATCGAGTCGCTCGCCGAGTGCGCAGGCCCGGCATAGATCAGCTCAAATCGTTTGCCACCCAGATACAATGTCGCTTGCTGTGTGAAAGTGATGTCCGGCGGCACAACGCGGGTTTTGGCGTCGACCCATGGCGCCAATGCCTCTCGGCGCTGATCGAGCCGCTGATCGGCGCGCTCGCCGGAGGTTTCCTCGTCCTCGCGGTATTCGGTGGCGCGCTCCTGCGCCACGATGAGGCTCAAAGTGTGGTCCTTGAACGCTTGCAGGCCGTAGATGTGATCGGCGTGATAATGGCTGACCACGTTGTAGCGGACCGGCTCGTGCGTCACTTTGCGGATGGCCTGCAGCAAATTCCAGCCTAGGCTCGGCGTGCCGAGCGCGTCGAACACGACGACGCCGTCGGCGGTGACGATGAAGCCGGCGTTCGAGGTATTGCCCTCGTTGTCATGGTTTGGGACGCCCGGATTGCCCAAAGTGTAATAGATCGGTTCACCGGGGACCTGTTCGACGACAAGCGGATGTGTGAGCGGCGCGTATGGCTCGGGGCCAGCGGCGAAAGCGGCCCGGCCAAGCCAGACCAGAACGATTGCAAAAATGGTGCCGGCCAAGATCCGTCCGATGCCGCCTCTCGTCACCCTCCATCCGTCTCCGCGCATCAGAGGTCGCCGCAATAGATATCTTTCAGCAATTTGAGAATCCGCGCGGCGCGGGGATCGCTGACGCGATAATACAACGTCTGGGACTCCCGACGAAACGCGACGAGGCCATCTGCGCGCAGCAGCGCAAGATGCTGCGACAGCGCGGACTGGCTCAGGCCCACCGCCTCCACGATGTCGCCGACCTTCATCTCGCCTTGCACGGCGAGCGAACACAGGATGAGCAGGCGATTTTCGTTGCCGAGCAGTTTTAACATACGCGCCGCCGAGGCCGCTTGGGCGGCGAGCATTTCAAGCTCGGAACCGCCGCGCCGGCGTGATGCGGTCGCTCCCCGGCGCTTGGCGCGCGTGACTTTTCTCGGCGGTGGTGTTTTGGCGTCCATGGAGTTGCTCGCGGCGGTCAAATTCTCAGCAGGCAAGACTGTATCCAGAGTATCATTTAGAATTGACTAATTTAGCGGCCATTGATAGATGGCAATCTAAGCCAAATGCCGACGGGCAGCAACAACAAGCGGCAACAGGTCTGACGCGCAATTAAGTCCGGCGGGACGGCTCGTCAGGGAGGAAACGATGGCTAGGTTCTCGGGCCAACACATTTGGCGTAACTCGCGGCGGTCATTTTTGCGCCTCGGCGCCGCGGCGGCCGGCGGCGCAATGCTCGTTAGGACGGGGAACGCCGCCGCGCCAGAAAGCTCGCCGCCCGGTGAACCGGACTGGACCGAGGCGACCGGCGCCGGCGTGGTCGACCAGCCGTATGGGGCGCCGTCGAAATTCGAAAAAGACGTCATTCGGCGTAACGTGCCCTGGCTCACCGCAACTCCGGAATCCTCGGTCAGCTTTACACCGCTGCAGTCGCTCGACGGCATCATCACGCCGAATGGGCTGTTTTTCGAGCGCTATCACGCCGGCCGCGCCGACATCGATCCGCACCAGCATCGCCTTATGATCCATGGCCTGGTCGACCGTCCGCTGATCCTGACGATGGACGACATCATGCGGTTTCCGTCGGTGTCGCGCATTCACTTCATCGAGTGCCCGGCCAATGGCGGCATGGAATGGCGCGAGGCGCAGCTCAATTCCCTGCAATTCACCCACGGCATGGTGGGCTGCGCCGAATGGACGGGCGTCAAGCTGTCAACCTTGCTCGACGAAGTCGGGCTGAAAAAGAAAGCAAAGTGGGTGATGGTCGAAGGCGCCGACGCCGCGCGCATGAACCGCAGCCTGCCGCTCGAAAAATGCCTGGACGATTGCCTTGTCGTCTATGGCCAGAATGGCGAGGCGCTCCGCCCCGAACAGGGATATCCGCTGCGGCTTCTGGTTCCGGGCTGGGAGGGCAATGTCAGCGTCAAATGGCTTCGCCGCATCAAGGTCGGCGATGAGCCGTGGTTCTCCCGCGAGGAAACGTCGAAATACACCGAATTGATGCCCAACGGGAAAGCGCGCGGCTTCACCTGGGTCAACGAGGCGAAATCGGTCATCACTTCTCCCTGTCCCGAGAAGCCGGTGGCGGCGCCGGGCCTCTACGAAGTGCGCGGTCTTGCCTGGAGCGGTCACGGCAAGGTCAAAGCGGTCGACGTTTCTTTCGACGGCGGCGTGAACTGGCACAGCGCCCAGCTCCAGGAACCGGTCCTGTCGAAGGCGCTCACGCGCTTTACCATTCCTTGGCGGTGGGACGGACAGCCGGCGTTGCTGGAATCGCGTGCCGTCGACGAGACCGGCTATGTGCAGCCGACCATCGCGGATTTGCGCAAAGTGCGTGGCACAAATCCGATCTATCACAACAATTCCATCCAGACCTGGCAGATCAAACCGGATGGGAAAGTTTTCGATGTCCAGCTCGGTTAGGCCTTTTGCCTCATTTCGCCGGCTTCTCCTTTGCGCGGGAATGACCGCGCTAGCGATGGTGCTCTTATCGAGCCTCACCGCCGACGCCGCCGGGCCCGGCTATTTCGGTTACGGCAAACCGGCAACGCCGGCTGAGATTGCCGGCTGGGATATCGACGTGCGCGGCCAGGACGGAGTCGGCTTGCCGGACGGCAAAGGCACCGTCAACCACGGGGCTGACGTCTTTGCGCAAGCCTGCGCGGCCTGCCACGGCACGTTTGGCGAGGGCGAAGGCCGCTATCCAAAACTGATGGGCGGCGAAGGCACGCTGACCGGCGACCGTCCGGAGCCGAGCGTCGGCAGCTATTGGCCCTACGCGCCTACCCTGTTCGACTATATCAACCGGGCGATGCCGTTTTCGGCGCCGCACACGTTGTCCGCCGCCGACGTCTATGCCGTGGTGGCCTATATCCTCAACTTCAATAATATCGTACCGAGCAGTTTCGTCGCCGATCGCGACAGTCTGCCCAAGGTGAAAATGCCGAACCGCGACAACTTCACCTGGAAGGACCCGCGTCCCGACACCGCAGCCAAGGAATGCATGAAAGATTGCATCGATCCCACGGCTGTGAAAATTATCTCATCCGCAGAGGGTAAGGACCTGACACCTAAAACCACGGGTCCGCTCGACACGATGACGGGGAAATAGTCCAGTGACGGTAAGAGCCTCGCGGGAGGGTGCGATGCAAGGCGGACGCAAGTCTGCACGGACCAAGTCTGCACGAACCAAGTCTGCACCGATCAAGTCTACGCGAATGGCGGCGATCGTCGCCGGCGCCAGTATTAAGCGCGATGCCGGTCTTTGCACACGCGGTGATCGCACAGCCGGCGCAACCGGCCGGCGGCTCCCATGCCCGGCGAGGCGCTGGCCTTCGACCGCAGCAAGGGCAATTGCCTGACCTGCCACGACATCAAGGGCGGCGATGCGCCCGGCAATGTCGGCCCGCCGCTGGCCGATATGAAGAGCCGCTATCCCGACCGCAAGGAGCTCGCCGCGATCATCTTCGATGAGACCAAGCGTAATCCGCTTACCGTCATGCCGCCATTCGGGCGGAACCTGATTCTGACCAAGCAGGAAATCGAATCGGTCGTCGATTTTCTTTACACACGATAGGAGCGCTGCGTCGCAATGAACAACAAAGCCCCAAACAAAAAGACAAGCGCCGCGCGATCCGGGCCGACACGGCGCGCAATCGTGCAAGGCGCGATCGCCGGAAGTCTGGCCGGGTTGGGCCTCGCCGGCTGTTGCGCCGCTTAGTCCGGCGCGCGCGGCCGCCGACGCGGCCACAGTGGCCGAAAGACGCCTTCGGCCAAAAGACCGAGGCGGACGCGATCAAGGCGCTATTTGCCGGCAAAACGCCGGAAGCATCCGACAAGGTCAATCTCGACGCGCCGGAAATCGCCGAGAACGGCGCCGTGGTGCCGATCTCCGTTTCCACGACGCTTCCCGACGTCACCTCGATCGCCATCATGGTTTCCGAAAATCCGTTCCCGCTCGCCGCCATCTACCCGATTCCGGCGGGCACTACGCCGATGGTGGCCAATCGGCTGAAAATGGCGAAGACCAGCAAGGTGATCGCGCTGGTCACCTCTGGAGACAAAGTGTTTAGCGCGAGCAAAGAAGTCAAAGTGACGGTCGGCGGCTGCGGCGGCTGAGTGGGTAAACCGACAAGAGGCAAATTCGATGGCATCGACAATTCGCATACGCGCGGTCGCAAGCGGCGACACCACGGAAGTGCAGGCGCTCGTGCAGCACCCCATGGACTCCGGTTTCGTCAAGGACGCGCAGGGCAATCTCATTCCGCCGCATTACATCGAAGTGGTGGAGTTCGAGCACGCCGGCAAGCCGGTTTTCACCGCTTATTGGGGTCCGGCAGTTTCCAAGGATCCCTATATCAAATTCAGCTTCAAAGGCGCGCAAAAGGGTGACGACCTGACGGTCAGCTGGGTCGACAACAAAGGCGCAACCGATTCACTGGTCGGAAAAATTCAATAGCGTGTGAACGCGCCGTTGAACGGAGGGAGGACGTCTATGCGTCGCGCAGTCGTGCTGGCACTTGCGCTGTTCGCTCTGGCTGCGCCGCCAGTGTCCGCAGCGGACACAATCAATCCGAAGGCCGACTTCAAGGCATTCCGCGATTATTTCACCAAGCGTTTTCCCAAAGTGCCGTTGAACGATTTCGTCAACGGGCCCTATTCGATGGATGCCGATCTGCGCAGACAGTGGGTGGAGATCGACGCCTTTCCGCCCTACCAATTCGCGCTGGATAAAGGCAAGCAGATGTTCGAGGCGCCGTTCAGGAACGGCAAGACCTACGCCGACTGCTTTGCGAACAAGGGCATCGGCATCCGCCAGAATTATCCCTATTTCGACGCCAAGTCGGGCGAAGTGATCACGCTCGATGTCGCGCTCAACCAATGCCGTCAGACCAATGGCGAAGAACCGCTCGATTATACCAAAGACGATATGGCGGCGCTGACGGCCTATATGGCGTTCACGTCACGCGGTAAGCCGCTCGACATCAAGATCCCCAACGATCCGCGTGCGCTCGCCGCTTACCGTAAGGGCGAAGAATATTTCTACACGCGCCGCGGTCAATTGAACTTCTCCTGCGCAAGCTGTCATGTGCAGAGTCCGGGCGACCACATCCGCACTGAAGTCCTGGCGCCGGCGCTCGGTATTGTCGCGGCACTGCCGATCTATCGCTCGGAATGGGGCGGCATGGGAACGACGAGCCGCCGGCTGATCACGTGCAACAGCCAGGTGCGCGGCGTGCCGCTAAAGCCCGAGGACGAGCTTTACCGCGACGTCGAATATTATCTGTCGTATATGAGCAACGGATTGCCGATCTCCGGACCAGGCGCACGCCCATGATTGTTCGGAGGGGAATTCATATGCGTTTGTCTGCTTTAATCAGGGTCGCTGTCGTCGTCACGGCCACGGGGCTGGCGACGGCGGCGTTGGCGGCCTCGGCAGACGACTTCAAGGCGGCCTACGCCAAGGCGGAAGCCGCGGAAAATCAAGCGGGCGCGCTCAAGAACCAATGGACGACGACGGAAACCGAGCTCAAGGCGGCGAAAAAGGCAGCCGACGCCGGGAATTTCGACGAGGCGACTAAGCACGCCCAAGAGGCCGAGGCGCTGGCCAATGCATCCATCGCCCAAGCCAAAGAACAGGCCACGGCCTGGAAGAACGCCGTCATCCGCTGACCTGAAACGGCATCGAGGAGTGTTGCGATGCGTCGCCGCGACGTATTGAAAGGACTCGCGGCGGCGTCGCTCTCCGGCGTCGTGCCGCGTATCGGCCTTGCGGCCCCCGACGACCCTTACGATATCGGGCAATTCGGCAATGCCCGCGTGCTGCATATGACTGACAGTCACGCGCAGCTTTTGCCGGTCTATTTCCGCGAGCCGAGCGTCAATATCGGCGTCGGCGCGATGGCCGGCCAAGCGCCGCATCTGGTCGGCCAGGCATTCCTCAAGCATTTCGGCATCGAGCCGGGCAGCCGCGCGTCTTATGCCTTCACCTTCCTCGATTATCAGGAGGCCGCCCATCGCTACGGCCACATGGGCGGCTTCGCCCATATGAAGACGCTGATCGATCGGCTGCGCAGCGAAGCCGGTGCCGGCAATTCGGTTTTGTTGGACGGCGGCGATCTGTGGCAAGGCAGCGGCCTCGCCGACGCCATGCAAGGCGCGGACATGGTCGAGGCCGGCAATCTACTCGGCATCGAAGTGATGACCGGCCATTGGGAGTTCACCTATGGTGAAAAAGTCCTGCGTCAAAATCTCGACGGGTTCAAAGGGGAGTTTTTGGCGCAAAACGTGTTTTTGACCGATGAGGCGGCCTTCAACAATGCACCCGCTTTCGATTCCGCATCCGGCCGCGTTTTCAAGCCGGCGACGATCAAGGAAGTAAACGGCCACCGCGTCGGCATCATCGGCCAGGCCATGCCCTATGTGCCGATCGCACATCCCAAACGTTTCACGCCCGATTGGACATTCGGCATCCGCGATGCGGAACTGCAAAAAGTCATCGACGGGTTGCGCCAACAAGACAAGGTCGATGCCGTCGTCCTGCTGTCGCATAACGGCATGGACGTCGATCTCAAGCTTGCCAGCCGCGTGACCGGCATCGACGTCATTCTCGGCGGCCATACCCACGACGCCGTGCCGCAGCCCACCCTGGTCGCCAATGCCGCGGGAAAGACGCTGGTCACCAATGCCGGATCAAGCGGCAAATTCCTCGCGGTGCTCGATCTCGATATCGGCAACGGCGGCAGCGTGAAGGACGCGCGCTACCATTTGCTGCCGATTTACACGAATCTCATCAAGCCCGATCGTGACATGCAGGCGCTGATCGATCGGCTGCGCGCGCCCCATGCGGCAAAGTTCGGCGAGAAGCTCGCTACGGCCGATGAGCTATTGTTTCGGCGCGGCAATTTCACCGGCCCGATGGACCAAGTGATTTGCGATGCGCTCCGCCACGAGCTCGACGCGCAAATCGCATTGTCGCCAGGCTTCCGTTGGGGCACCACTCTCTTGGCAGGTCAGCCGATCACCATGGAGGACGTACTGGCGGAAACCGCGATCACCTATCCCGAGGTCTATGTGACCGACATGACCGGAAGTCAGATCAAGGCGGTGATGGAGGATATCGTCGACAACCTTTTCAATCCCGATCCCTATTATCAGCAGGGCGGCGACATGGTTCGTATCGGCGGCATGGACTATGCTTGTGCGCCGAGTGAAGCGGCGGGCAACCGCATCTCGGACATGACGCTCGACGACGGAACAATGCTGGATGCGGACAAGAGCTATCGTGTCGCCGGCTGGGCATCCGTCAATCCGCAAACCGGCAAGCCCGTCGGCGAAGTCGTCGCCGGCTATCTGCGAAGGCAAAAGACCGTAAAAATCAAGCGCCACAACCGCGTCGTTCTCAAGGGCGTCGCCGACAATCCGGGCCTTGGCCGGGGAGGCTAGCACGATGACCCGCGTTCACCTGCGCGCTATGGCGTTGATTGCTGGCGCATTGGCCGCCGTTTGTACCCTGTCGATATTTGCAATGATTTCGGCGTTGCCTGCCGCTACGGCGGAAAACAATGCGCTCGCCGACAAGCCCTTTGCCGACCACCGCCTCGTCCTTCAGCTCTCCGACGACAACGCCAACAAAAAAAGCCTGGTCATCAGCGTCGCTTACAACCTGCTCAAATTCTACGGTCCGGACCGAATCGCAATCGAGGTCGTAGCCTTCGGTCCGGGCATCGCGCTGCTGCGTTCCGACAGCCCAAACCGCAAGTTCGTCGACAGCCTGGTCGCACAGGGCGTTAAGTTCGACGTTTGCATGAACACGGTCGAGACCGTCGAGCGGGAAACCGGACACCGCGTGCCGCTCAACCCGAATGCCAAGCCGGTCGAAGCCGGCGTCGCACAAATTCTCGCCCTCACTGAAAAGGGCTACACGCTCGTCCGTCCATAAACCAGCGAGACAATCATGATTGCGATCACTCGAAGCGTTGTCGTTGCCCTTGCCGTCGGGCTCCTCGCATTGTGCGGCGCTCACGCGCAAGACAGCAAGCCGCATCGCATTGCGATCCAGGTCGATCAGAACGATCCCGCGGTGATGAACCTGGCGCTGAACAATGCCGAGAACATCATCGAATACTATCGCGACAAGGGCGAGGAGGTGGATGTCGAGATCGTCGCCTACGGGCCGGGCTTGAACATGCTGCGAGACGACACCTCGCCGGTGAAGGACCGCATCGCCCAGATTGCCAGCACAGACGCCACTTTCCCGTCGAAGATTGCGTTCTCCGCCTGCAACAACACCCTGCAAGGCATGGAAAAGCGCGAAGGTCACGCCATCACCATCATTCCACAGGCCAAGATGGTGCCGGCCGGCGTGGTGCGGCTCAGCGAGCTTGAGGAACAGGGCTGGAGCTACATTCGGCCCTAATTTGAGCGGCGGCGCGAGAGTTGTTTCGCCGGTTGCCCCGCACCGGCGCCGTCGCCAAGAAATCGGACCAGCTCTTGCTCCATGGCCCGATACTGCGCGACCTTGATGCGAAGCGACAGGAGCTGAAAGCGCCGCGCTTCGTGCTTGCGGCCGGGATGCGCGTTGATGCGGGCTTCGGTCGCCTCCAGAAAAGCCCGCTCATGGCGTATGCGCTGCAGGTAAGATCCGAGTTCACGCCGGATGGCCTTCTTACCGGCAAAGTTGCCGAAGAAAATGCGCAGCAAAACCTCGTCACGCGTCACCGAGGCCTGGATCGGTTCGCTCATGAATTCTTCGAGCCGCATCTGACCACGGGCAGTGATAGTATGGACTTGCTTGTCCGGCTTGCCGTCCTGCGCCAGCGACTGGCTGGTGATGCAACCTTCCTCCCGCAGCTTATGCAGGGTGTTGTAGATTTGCGGACCTGTGGCGTTCCAGATGAAATAGGTCGAGCGATTGATGGCGCGCTTGAGGTCGTAGCCCGACGCCGGCTCGACCGCGAGCAAGCCGAGAAGCGCGAAGCGAAGCGACATGTCAGGAGCGCTCCACCCGCACCGTAGCGCGCCGCTTAGTCATAAACGTCCGCTCCCTTGCGCAAGCCGTCCCATTGGCGCGCGTCGTGGCTGCACAGGATGGTCGCGCCCGACGTTTCGATACGGCGCACTTCGGCCAGCGATTTCGCCAGCACCTCGCCGTTCCAGGTGTTGCGCGGGATGATCCCGGTATCGAGCGTCTCGCGTAGGCTCACGGTATCGCCGGCGAGCAAAAACGTGCCGCTGCGATCGAGCCGCGCCAAGGCGCCGAGCGAGCCCGGCGTATGGCCGGGCAGCGGGAGCAGCACGACGCGGCCGTCGGCAAAAAGGTCGCGCTGGCTTGTGAACTCATCGATCGGCATCGGCTGATTCCAATCGGCGGCGAGATAGCCGGCCGCGTCGCTGCCGGGTTCGCGGGCGGCAGCGATCTCATGGCTGTGAATGAGGAAAGTCGCCTTGTGGAAAAATGCGTTGCAGCCGCAGTGGTCGGGATGCAGATGCGAATTGATCACCACGTCGATGTCGTCGGGAACAAGCCCGAGTTCGGCAAGTCCGGCAAGCACATGGACGCCGGGCTGCATGATCGGGGTCATCAACTTGGCGAGCCCGCCCCAGCGGCGCTCCGGGTCCTCGGCAACCGCGGGGTGGCAGCCGGTATCGAACAGCACGTTACCTTGAGGATGCCGCAACAGCGCGCTCGACACCGGAAGCTCGATGGTTTCGCCACGCTCGGCCGCGGGCAGGAAAATGCTCTTGCGCATGCGCAGCCGGCCGCAAGGCAGAAGATGCATTCTCATGGCTTGGGCCTAAACGTGGGCCGTCGGCGTCCCCGGCGGTTAGACATCGCTGCGGCTCACACCATGCAGTAACCGCCGCTGACGCTGATCA
The DNA here is from genome assembly GCA_963784325.1 of uncultured Alphaproteobacteria bacterium. Taxonomy (GTDB): domain Bacteria; phylum Pseudomonadota; class Alphaproteobacteria; order Rhizobiales; family Xanthobacteraceae; genus BOG-931. The sequence goes on from CAWARC010000025.1 coordinate 182,964, forward strand.
CCTGACCGGTGATCCAGCCGCTGCGCGGCGAGGCCAAGAGGGTGACGGTCGGCGCGATATCGTCGGCACGGCCGAGCCGCCGAACTGGGTAGAGGCGGACAAGCTTTTCGCGATTGGCTGCGAGCCATTCCGGGTCATGGCCAGTTTCGACGAGACCGAGCGAGACGGTATTGGCGGTGACCCCGGCGCGACCCATTTCGCGCGCCAGCGATTTCATCAAGACAATGACGCCGGCCCGGGCGGCGCCGACGATGGAAAGTCCCAATTCGCCGATACGCGAAGAGTCGCCGACGATGGCAATGATCCGCCCGTTGCCGCCCTTTTCCAGGTGCGGCCCAGCGGCGTGGCATAGCTGAATGGCGCCGAGAAGATTGACATCGATCTGACTGCGCCACTCCGCGGGCGTGGTGTCCTTGAACGGCTTGCGGATCGCCAGCCCGGCATTATTCACCAGAATATTGAGGCCGCCGAAGTCGGCGACGATTTGCTCAATCATCGCCTGCACAGAGGCGTATTCGGAAAGATCGGCCCGGTAGGATTTCGCCTTGCCGCTTTGCGCATGAATCTCGGCAACGACTGCGGCCGCTTCGTCGGCCGCATCCCGGTAATTGACCGCGACGGCCGCGCCTTCCGCGGCAAGCGTGAGCGCGATCTCCCGGCCGACGTCCCGGGTGCCGCCGGTGACGAGAGCGACGCGCCCCTTGAGCTGCATATCCATCGCTGCGCCTTGCTTGCGTTGCGTTGACACCCTAGCGGCGGCGGCCTCATATAGTAAAGTCCTTACCTATGAAAGTCCTGACCTATACGGAGCCTCGCCGCCGGCCGGCACGCACGTGCCGATCGGGACACCGGTATCCGCGTTGGCTCTTCTGATGAGAGGCTGCAACAGTCGTGAAGCCGGCTTGGTTCGACTATTACGCGCCGCGCAGTTTGGACGAGGCGTTGCGCATCCTGGCCGAGGCCGGCTCCAACGGCCGGGTTTTGGCGGGCGGCCAGAGCCTGATGCCAATGCTCAACTGTCGCCTTCTCAATCCCGACGTCCTGGTCGACATCAATCGCATCGAGGCGCTCAATCGCCTGGACGTCACGGACGATACTCTGACGGTCGGCGCGCTGGTTCGCCACGTCGATCTGCTACACGACGCCAGGGTGCGGGACGGCTGGCCCTTGCTGTTCGAGGCGACCAAACAAGTCGCCCATCCCGCGATCAGGAATCGCGGCACCGTGTGCGGCAGCGTTGCCCATAACGATCCGGCCGCAGAGCATCCAAGCGTGCTGGTGACCTTAGGCGGCACGGTGGTCATTGCCGGCGCAGCCGGCCGCCGGGAACTTCCCGCCGAGCAGTTTTTCACCGGCATTTTATCGACAGCGCTGCGGCCCGGCGAGATGGTGGTTGCGATACGCTATCCGCGGCCGCCGGCGGGGGCCGGTGCCGGCTTTGCGGAATTTGCCCGCCGCCTCGGCGATTTTGCCATGGCCGGAGCGGCCGCCACCCTGACGATGCGCGATGGCATCTGCGAACATGCGCGACTGACCATTGTCGGCATGGGCGAAGGTCCGTTTCGCGCGCGGGCGGCGGAAGACGTGCTCGCGGCGCATCGCCTTGGGGCTGATGAATGCGACGAGATTTTCGCCGAAGCGGCGGAAAAAGTCAGAGCCGCGGTCGAGCCGGCTGACGACGTACACGCATCCTCGTCCTATCGTCGGCATCTCGCAGGCGTTATGGCCAAGCGCGCGCTCGAAATGGCGCGCACGCGCGCGGGAGTGCATTAGCCATGGCGCGCGAGCAAAGTGTCCGGCTGACCGTGAACGGAAGAGTCTATGAACGAACCGTGCCGGTGCGCCTGTCGCTGGCGGATTTTCTCCGCGATCATTTGCATCTCACCGGAACGCATCTCGGCTGCGAGCACGGCGTCTGCGGTGCCTGTACGGTATCGATGAACGGGTGCAGCGCGCGATCGTGTCTGACGCTGGCAGTGCAAACCGATGGCGCCGAGATCGTCACCATCGAAGGTCTGCGCGCGGCGGACGGCACGCGGCATCCCATGCAGCAGGCTTTTCTCGAGAATTTCGGACTGCAATGCGGCTACTGCACGCCGGGAATGCTGATCACCGCGATCGAGTTGTTGCGGGAGAATCCGCGGCCGTCCGAGCAGGACGTGCGCGAAGCCTTGTCGGGCAATATCTGCCGCTGCACCGGCTATCAGGCCATTGTCGATTCGGTGCTGGCGGTGGCGCGCGACGCGCAAGCTACAAAAAAGCGAGAGATCGCGTGATGTCGGATGCGCGCTTCGTCAATCAGAAAGCGGTTGGTTCGCGTGTGCTGCCCGACGAGGCGATCCCGCTGGCCGAAGGCGACGGCCGCTTCCTCAACGACATCTATTTGCCCGGCATGAACCATGTGACTTTTCTGCGCAGCCAGCATGCCCACGCTCGGATCCGCTTCATCGATACATCGAAAGCGCGCGCTTTGCCCGGCGTGATCACGGTGCTGACCGGCAAGGAGCTGTTGGGAAAGGTCGAACCGTTCCGCAGCATGCCGAACCGTTTCTCCGGCGGCGAATCCGTCCAGCATTGGCTTGCCGTCGACAAGGTCCGGTTCTGTGGCGAGGCCGTCTGTGCAGTGGTGGCAGAGGATCGCGCCACCGCAGAAGATGCCACCGAACTGATCGAAATCGACTACGAGCCGCTGCCGGTGGTGACCGACCCGCGGCTTGGCGAACAGGAAGGCGCGGCGCTGGTCCACGACACCTGCCCGAACAATTACCTGATCAGGCGCGAGTTCGAGCGCGGCAACGTCGACGAGGCGTTTCGCGATGCGCACCTCGTCGTCAAGCGCAAGTTTAAGATTGGCCGCAAGCAGGCACTGTGTCTGGAAACCCGCGGCTGCGTCGCCGGTTATCGGGAAAGCACGTTCGGCCTGACGCTCTGGATCAGTCATCAATTGCCCTATGTCGTGCGTCATTATCTCGCCAATCATCTGCATTTGGCGGAGAACGATATTCGTGTGGTCGTTCCCCACACCGGCGGCGGCTTCGGTCAAAAAGCATCGATTTACCCTGAGGAATTCGTCTGCGCCTATCTTGCTCTCTCGCTGCGCCGGGCGGTGAAGTGGGTCGAGGATCGGCTTGAGAACATGGTCGCCTCCACGCATGCGCGCGATCAGGCGATCGAAGTGGCGGTGGCGGTGGATCGGGATGGCCGCATCCTGGCGCTGAGCTCCGACGTGTGCGTCGATGTCGGCGCCTACTCGACCTATCTGTGGTCGGCGGGGATGGAGCCCCTGCAAACCGCCGGACTGATGCCGGGTCCTTATAAAGTTCCGGCGATGCGCTATCTGACCCGAGGCGTCGCCACCAACAAGACGCCGGTCGGTCCCTATCGCGCCGTGGGCCGCCCGTCGGCCTCGGCATCGCTCGAACTGTTGTTGGATGAAGTTGCACGCCGGCTTTCACTCGATCCCGTCGAGCTGCGGGCGCGCAACCTGATCCCGATCGAAGCGATGCCTTACCGCAACGCCAACAATCTGGTGCACGACAACGTCAATTACCTGCCCTGCCTCAAGCTCGCTGCCGCCAAGGCGCAGTATGAGCGGCTGCGCGCCGAGCAGCATGGCGCAAGCGCAAACGGCAAATTGCGCGGCATCGGCATCGCCTGCTACGCGGAACTGACCGGACTCGGCACCAGCACGGCGGTCGGCCCAGGCACGCTGCTGCAGCCCGGTCGCGACGCGGTGACGTTGCGCCTGGAGACGACGGGCGTTCTTTCCATCGCCGCGGCGCTGCCGTCGCAAGGCCAGCGCATCATGACGGCGATGCGCCAAGTGGCTTGCGATGAGCTTGGTATCGCGCTCGACGACATCACTTGCGTCAACAACGATACCGCAATGGCGCCTTATGGTTTTGGCACCTTCGCCTCGCGCACGGCGGTGTTCGGCAGCGGCGCCGTCATCCAGGCCGCCAAGGAGTTGCGCCGGCGCATCCTCGCTTTGGGCGCGCATCTTCTGCAGGTGCCGGTGGGCGAACTCACCATCGTCAACAGCGTGATCCAAACAATCGACCGCGCCAAGACGCTGCCAATCCGCGAAATGGCGGAAGAAAGCTATTTTTCGGCCAAGACCATTCCGTCGGAGCTCAATCCGGGCTTCGAGGTCACTTCGTTCTACGACCCCAAATTCGGCAGCTTCGCCGGGGGCGCCCACATTGCGGTGGTCGACGTCGATGCACAGACCGGCGAGGTGAAAATCGTTCGCTACGTTGCGGCCGAAGACGTCGGCACCATCATCAATCCCGCCGTGGTCGAGGGCCAGATCATCGGTGGCATCGCGCAGGGCATCGGCGAGGCGCTGCTGGAGGAGTTGGTCTATGACGAGGCCGGCCAGCCCCGCACGGTCACGCTGGCGGATTATCTGGTGCCTTCGGCGCTGGAAATCCCACGCATCGAGCTACATCACGCCAACACGCCGTCGGCGGCGCTGGGCGGCTTCAAAGGCTGCGGCGAGGGCTCGATCATCGGCGCGCTCGGCGCCGTGACCTGCGCGGTGGCCGATGCGCTCAATCGCCGGGGCGGCGACATTCACGACTTCCCGGCGACGCCAGAGCGCGTATTGAAGGGATTGGGCATGCTGCCGAGCCAAGTGTGAGGCGACGGAGCGAACTCGCATGTACGCGGATTGCCGGGGACTGGCGCTGACGACGGAGAATGAGGCCGCGGCCAAGCACATCGACGCGGCCGTGACGGATTACCTCGATTACCGCACCACGGCGTTCGGCCATATCCGCTTGGCGCTGCAACAGGATCCAGCTTTCGTGCTGGCGCTGTGTTTTCGCGGTTATTTCCTTTTAATGCTGGAGAACAAAGCGATCCTGCCGAAGGTCCGGCAGACGCTCGATGAGATCCGGCCCAATCTCGCCGCGGTCACTTCTCGCGAGCGCTACCACGTCCGCGCGCTGGAAGCCTGGGCCGCGGGCGACATCATGCTGGCCTGCTCGCACTGGGAAGAGATCCTTATGGAATCTCCGCTCGATCTTATGGCGCTCAAGCTTCACCACACCATGAGCTTCTATGCCGGGCGCTGCCAAGTGATGCGTGCGGTCATCTCCGGCGTGCTGGGCGAATGGGATGACAAGGTGTCGGGTTACGGCTGCGTGCAGGGGATGTATGCCTATGCGCTCGAAGAATGCGGCGCCTATGCCGATGCCGAACGCTGGGGACGCCAAGCCGTCGAACGAAATCCCGGCGACCTCTGGGCCATTCATTCGGTCGCCCATGTATTAGAAATGCAGGGCCGCTCCGCCGAAGGCGCCAAATGGCTCGCCTACACCCCGCAGCAATGGACCGACAAAAACCCGTTCAAAGCCCATGTCTGGTGGCACGCTGCATTGTTCTTGCTGGCGCAGGGCGACTGCGACCGCACGCTCGACCTCTATGACCGGGCGCTGTGCTCGGTAAATTCCGAGACTTATGTCGACGTGTCCAATCAGGCGGCACTGCTCAAGCGACTGCAGCTCAGTAGCGTGGATATCGGCGATCGCTGGAAGGCGCTTGCCGAACACTCGCAACTGCGGATGCACGATCACATGCTGCCGTTTCGCGACGCGCATTTCTGCCTTGCGCTGGCGGCACACCGCGATTTCGACGTTGCCCGGCGCCACATCAAATCGATGGCCGATTTTGCATCGCAGAACGAAGGCTGGCGTGCCGATGCGACCAGAGACGTCTTGATCCCGCTGTGCGAAGGCATCCTTGCCTACGAGCAGGGGTACTACGACAAGGCGAGCGACCTGTTATGGACGGTGCGCAACGAGATCGTTTCAATTGGCGGCAGCCACGCGCAACGTGACCTGTTCGCGCAGATCATCTGCGATGCCGCATTGCGGGCGCGTAACTTGCCGATGGCCCGCAATCTCTTTTCCGAGCGCGTGATCGGTCGTGGCACCAGAAAGGCAAACTGGCACTCGTATGCCGAGGTGCTGGCCGCCCTGGGCGAGACCGAACGCGCCGACGCGGCACGCAAACAAGCCGAGGCCGCGCCCGAAGTCGGCGCCTGAGCAATCACGCGCAGACTCAGCAACTAGCCGGCTCCAACGTGCCGGCGGACGGGATCGGCCTCGACACGCGTGTCCAGCGTTTTCAACTGGCGCCGCATGATCTTGCCGGACGAGGTTGTCGGCAGCGCGGGAACGAACTGCACTTCCCGCGGCATTTTGTACGCCGCGAGATGCTGCCGGCAATAATCGAGAATGCCGTCCGCATCGGCGTCGGCCCCGGATTTGAGCACGATGTAGGCCTTGGCGATCTCACCCTTGGTCGCGTCCGGTTTGGCGCCGACGCCGACCATTGCGACCGACGGATGCCCGGCAATGACGCGCTCGATCTCGGCCGGATAGATGTTGTAGCCCGCGGTGAGGATCATGTCCTTCTTGCGGTCGACGATATAGAAATAGCCTTCGGCGTCCATCTTGCAGAGATCGCCGGAATGCAGCCAGCCGTCCGGCTCGATGGTGTCCTTGGTTGCTTCCTCGTTGCCGTAATAACCGAGCATGTTGAGCGGTCCCTTGACCATCAGTTCACCGACTTCGCCATCCACCAGCGTTTTCGATGCATCCAGCGGGTCGGCGATGCGGCCCTGCATGAACGGCATCATGATGCCGACCGAGCCCAGACGGTTTTCGCAATAGGAATGCTGCATGATGCCCGGACCGGCAAGTTCCGTCATGCCCCAAAGTTCCAGAATGGGCGCGCCGCTGCGTTTCTGCCATTCCATCGATTTCGAGGCCGGCATGCTTTGTCCGCCGACCACGGCGACACGCAGCGAGGACAGGTCGAATTTGTCGAAGTCGGGATGTGCCAGCATGTAAAGATACATCGTCGGCACACCGTCGATGATACTGACTTTGTGACGCGCGATCGATTCCAGCGCCTGCCGGGCATCGAATCTTTCCAGCATCACGAAGGTCAGCCCGAGCAGTAAACTCAGATTCATCACCACCGTGCCGTAAACATGCGGCAGCGGCAGCCCGGTAAACTGGACGTCGCGCTCGGTGCGCACGTTCATGGCCGCGGTCATCGCCGCGTTGAGGACAACGCTGCGGTGATCGAGCATCGCGCCTTTGGGAAATCCGGTGGTGCCGGACGTGTAACAGATCGTCGACAGCTCCCTGGGGAGATTGCCCGGCGCCTCAATCGTATCGGCTTGCCCCGACAGCATATCGTCGAATGAAATCGTGCCGGCGATTGCGGCGCCACCAAGCACGACGATTTCCTTCAAATCACCGCCGTTCTTGAGGTACTGCGCCGTGCCGGCGCGCTCGACCGTCGTCATGAGTACTTTCGCGCCGCAATCCTTGACGACATAAGCCAATTCTTCGGCCGTCAACATCGCGTTGACGGGGTTGACGACGCCTCCCGCCTTGGCGATGCCAATATAGCTTATGACCCACTCCACGCTGTTCGGCGCGAACAGCGTAACTCGATCGCCTTTGTCGACACCAAGAGCCTTCAGTCCATTGGCCGCTTGATTGGTCAGGCGCTCAAGCTCGCTGTAACTGACCGTCCGCTCGCCAAAGATCAATGCAATCTTGCCGGGAAGCCGCTGGGCTGTCCCCGGCAAGATCTGGTCTATGGTCATATTCAACATGATTGCGTCGTCCTCCCAATGCAGAGTTTTTATCGGCTCTTTGAGGACGACATTATCATCGGCATTTGGACGCTTAAAGCGGGCTAGGCTGGTCCGACCGGCCGACATGGGACGCTCGGCTCGCGGTCAAAAGCCTATGACGACGTTGCCAGAATGGGCGCGCCACCCAGCGTTGTTCGGCGCGATAATAGGTCAGCCGTTCGCTGAGGTACGCGGCATACCGGGCATCGAGGTCCGCCTGCAATTTTTCCAGCACGCTCCTGTCCGATGAATGAATAGCAACCAAAGCGGCGGCCGCATTGTGACCGCCGACAATGGCAGTGACGATGCCTTGCGAGGAGAGTGGGTCGAAGGATTGCGCGGCGTCGCCGGCGGCGATCCATCTCTCGCCATAAGCCCGAACTAATCTCGCACTGGCTGCATTGATGCGGAAAGGGCCGGCGACGACGCGGTAATGCGCGCC
>CAWARC010000026.1:0-117758 GCA_963784325.1 uncultured Alphaproteobacteria bacterium
TGCTGTTGTCCTGCTCGCCTTCGCCTTGAGCCAGGCAGGCCTGGAGCACGTCGGCGTGAATCTCGAGAAGCGGCAATTGCTGGCCGGCCTTGCGCGCCTGATCGAGCATGAGCTGCGTATCCTTGAGAGTCTGGCGCACACGGCCTTCCGGGACGAAATTTCCGGCGACCATTTTCGGCCCTTTGGTATCCATCACTTGCGAGGCCGCAGCCGACACCCGCGCCACATCAAGGAAGGCGGCCGGGTCGAGGCCGAGCCGGGAGGCAAACACCAGGCCTTCGGCGAGTGCAAGGCGGTTGAGGCCGAGGATCAGATTGATAGCGAGCTTGGCCCGCCCGCCGTCGCCGATCTTGCCGATGTGAAAACGCCGCGGAAACAGCGCCTCGAGCACCGGCGCGGCGGCTGCGGCGATCTGCGGATCGCCGCCGATCAGGCCGACGCCGTCGCCCTGGCGCACCTGCTCGCTGGTGCCGGACACCGGCGCTTCGAGAAAGCGCAGGTGCTCCGCCACCCGTGCACCGAGCGCCGCGATGCGATCGGGATCGCAGGTCGAGGTGCAAATCACGATCTTACCCGACGCAGCGGGAAGCAGGTTACGCTCAACCACCTCCTCGACTTGGTCGGTGTTGAAGACAGCGAGCACGATCGGCTCGCATTCGCGCGCGATGTCGGCAAGCGATCCTGTGCGGGCACCGATCGCCGCAAGCCGCGCGTTTTTCTCGGCATCGACGTCGTAGCCGACTACGGCCAGACCCGCCGCGAGCATGCGGCGCGCATAGACTTCGCCCATCAGGCCTAAGCCGATAAGGCCGACTGAAGTGCCACTCCCCATGGCGCTAGCCCAATAACTCGACGTTGAGATCGCGCGCGACGTTATCGAGGCTCTCCCGCAGCGCCTTTGGCACCGGCACGCCGTGCGCCCGGCGGTCCAACAGCTTGGTGTGGCTCTGCTCGCCCGGCAGCCATATGCGCTCGACGCCTGGCAGCCGCGGCGAACTGCGAATATCGCGAATGAGGCGATCGACGCCGCGCTTGAACTCGGCAGGCGGCATGAACGCTTCGATCGATAGCGCGGCGATTGCCTGCCCGGTATTCGTCGGTTTGCCGGCTTCCTTGACGAAATCGACGACATCGCGCCCGATTGCGGCACGATTGAGCGCGCCGGCCAGAAGCCCGATGATCAGGCTTAAGCCCGAGCCCTTGTAGTCGCCGATCGGCAGCAGGTGACCTTCGTCGGCGCGCTTCGGATCGGTGAGCGGCTTGCCGTCGCGATCGATCATCCAGCCGACCGGCATCTGCTCGCCGCGTTGCGCTTTGAGCCGCACCTTGCCGTAGGCTGCGACCGTGGGCGACATGTCGAGCACGATCGGCGGCTCGTCGAGCGCCGGGACCGCAACGGCCATCGGATTAGTGCCCAAGAGACTCTCGCTGCCGCCCCACGGCGGCAGGTGGTTGCTGCTGCCAACGGCAAAATAGAGCCCGATCATGTCGTGCTTGAGCGGCATGGTGACGTAAAGCGCCGCCGGGCCGGCATGATTGCTCATGCGGGCGCCGACCCAGCCGACGCCGGTCGCCTTAGCCTTTTCGATCGCGAGCTCGGCGGCCCGCCGCATCACCAGATGGCCCATGCCGTTGTCACCGTCGATCAGGGCAGCGGCGGGCCGGTCGCTCACGATGCGGATATCCGGCTTCGGGTTGACGCCGCCGGCGCGAATGCGTCGCACATAGAGTGGCAAGCGGATCACGCCATGGGTATCGCTGCCGCGCAGGTCTGCCTCGACCATAAGATCGGCGAGGGTTTGCGCGTCTTCCGCCGGCAATCCGACTGCGGTGAAGGCGCGGACTATGAAGCCGGCAAGACGGTCGGCTGGAACGCGAGGAACGTCATTGGGCATACGGGTCATGCTCCGCGGGGCAGGGTGAGGGCTGGTCTCGGGTCGCGTCAGATCATAGGATTAAACGCATTCGGGAGGTAAGCCGACATGAGCACAATGACTGCGGAAAAAGTCGAGACACTGGACGTCTGTTTCGGGACCTACCCGCATACCCAACCGCTGAAGGACGGCGACATCAAATCCGACCGTGTGGCGCTCCGCTTCAATGAGGTCAATCCCATCAACAAGGCGTTCCTGATGATGGTACGCCAAATGAAGTTCGACGTCAGTGAGATGGCGATCGCCACCTATTTGCAGGCCAAGGCTTACGGCAAGCCGATGGTCTTGATGCCGGCGACGATGTTCGGGCGCTTTCAGCACGGCACAATGTTGTACAATTCCGAGCGCGGCACACGTGACGCCCGAAAGCCTGCACGGCCGGCGAATTGGGGTGCGCGCGTTCTCGCAGACCACGGGCGTTTGGTTGCGCGGGATTCTCTGGAAGGATTACGGCGTCGATCTCGGTAAAATCAATTGGGTGACGTTCGAGGATGCCCACGTGCCGGAATACCGCGATCCACCCGGCGTCGAACGCGCCGCCGAGGGCAAGGATATGACCAAGATGGTGCTCGAAGGCGAGCTTGACGCTGCCATCTTCGGCGGCAATGTGCCGAACGATCCGCGGCTTAAGAGCGTGATCCCCGATCCCGACGCCGCGGCGAAGGAATGGTATAAGAAGCACGGCATCGTGCCGATCAATCATATGGTCGTCGTGAAGAGCTCGCTGTCGCAGTCCGATCCGGGTGCGGTGCGCGAGGTTTATCGCATGCTGGCTGCGGCAAAAAAGGCCGCTGGCCTGCCCAAGCCCGGCGCCATCGATACCATTCCGTTCGGCTTCGAAGCCGTCAAACCGGCGCTCGAACTGATGTCGAGCTACGCGATGGAGATGAAGATTATCCCGCGGCGCTACGCGGTCGAAGAATTGTTCGACGACACCACGCGCTCGCTATAGAGCTTCGGAGCCGGAGCAAACAGGAGCTCCGCTTGCAGCTACCCGCCTGTGTTCTGCGGGTGAGGGTGTTGCTGGCTCCATTGCAGGAATTCGCGGAATAACGCGTCTCGCTGCTGCGGCGCGCTCAAATCCGGCACGCCGCCGGCCCGCTGCGCAAGGAACTGGTCGAAATCCGTCTGTTGCGTCGAAGCCTGTGGCGCCGCCGGAGGCCGATGATTGTCGAGCCACTCTTGCGCCTCCGGGAAGCGCTTCCAGCCGGGCAAATCCGCAGCCAAATTCACCTCGCGCCAGGTCGGATGACGCGGCGGCTTCTGAAACTCGGCAAAGTGCGAGAAGAAGTGATCGACGAAATTGGCAATGCGCTGATAGCGATCGGTCCCATTCGGCCAATTATAGCAGATCATCACCGCACCATATGCGATGGTGTCAACGCTCTGACCGTCGGGGATGATTCCCGGATAGTCCTTGTTGGTGAACGTTGCCGGCAAATAGTCCTGCTGCAGTCGCTGGTCGTAAGGAATAGGCAGCAGGCGAATGCCATCCGCGGCATGCAATTTCGCGATGGCCGGCGCCGGCTTAGCGCCGAACTGGATCGTTGCCGCGACTTCGCCGGTCTTCATTTTCTCGTAGGCGTCGGCCTGGCCCATATTGACTTCGACCGGTTTGATGCCGAGCCGTTCGAACACGTCGCCGGCGGAGACTTCCGTGGCGCTGCCCATATCGCTGAAGTTGACCTTCTTGCCGTTCAGTTGATCGAGCGACGTGATACCGGAATCGGCACGCACAAGAACGTGCATGTCGTCGTCGGATAGCTTGGTGATGTAGTCAATCTTGTCGGAAATGTCGCCGAGCTCTCCGGAGCGGCGGAATTTTCCGAGCACGCTCGTGACGGTAATGCCAAGGTCGATGCCTTTGAGATAGCGGACGTCGCGGACGTTCTGTGCACCGCCTTTGCCGATGACCGGCAGCACGCGGAAATTATTGCCGTCGTCGAGCGCCGCGGACAAGTCGTAGGCGAGCGTGAGCCACGCAGCATTGATGTTGCCCGACACGATCGCGATGGTGTTGGCGTTGATTTGTGCGCCGAACGAGCCGAGATCGGGTTTGTCAGGGATCGGAGCGTTGCCGTCAACGACATGCTTCTTCTCGGCAAAGCTCGGCGAAATCCCCACGGCTGCGGCGAGGGCCGCAATCAGCAAAATCGAGCTTAGCTGTTTGAATCCGAGCAGATCCGATCCGAATGATCGCCGCAGATACGCCCGCATGTTCACCCCCGCGCGGTAGGCTTACTCTACGCAACACACACACACAAACGTAGCAGCAATCCTTAAGGCCGTTCACCGCAAACTTGTTGATTCAATCGCTCACGCTCAATATCGGCGTTGATTTCACCGCATCGCGCAACGCAGACGCCGAGTCATTGCAGGCGAATCCGGCAACGGCGTGATCGAACTATGATCATTTGCGACCAGCTTGGGCCGCGAAGTCGTCACATTTTCATGCGGCCATTGCGCGTGGTGGAGCCGCCCGCAATGGGCGGACCAAAGAGCAGGGGTGCGTCATGAATTTTGCCAAGCCATTTGGATCCGTCGAGATCGAGAAGTCGACCGAGGCGGAAGTCGAAGGAAATATTCGCGAGCTGACCCGCGGCAGCGCCGCGCTTCGCCAGGGCGACAACAGTGACAGTGAAATGACCGCGAATAATCTCGGCACTCTGCTGCGCCGCGTTTCGGGAAGCTCGACCCGCCAGATCGACAATCTGATCGGCGAATTGCGGACGCTGCGTGAGAAGCTGCAGTCCGACGGCGACCGCGTTCAGCGCGACATCGTCGAATACGCGACGCTGAGCCAATCGGTGATGCAATTGACGAAGATCGTCGCCGAGAGCGTCAAAAATCTTCCGGAAGACCCGAAAATCGCGGGATAGCCCGGGCAAAGGCTGTCGAGTCCCGGGAGGATTCCCAAAGCCATGGGAATTCGGTAAAGCTTGGGTGCAGTCGCTGTGATTGATTCTTGCCGGATCGACTGGTCCGGCGGGAGCTTTGTGACGCCCACGAGCGTACAGCCGGATGCGCGTAAACGCGCCGGAAATGCTGCTGTAACCTTTCGTTAACCATTCTTACCGCAGCATTGCCGAAACAAGTGATCGGGAGATCACGCATGAACATCATTACGATGGCGTCGCGAAAGGGTGGGGCGGGCAAAAGCACTTTGACAGCCCACCTTGCCGCGTTTTCTCAACAGGCCGGCCACCGTTGCGTCGTTATCGACGCCGATCCGCAAGGCTCGCTGAGCCTTTGGCATTCGCTCCGCGCCGACGGCAAGCCGCCGCTGCGCAGCGCCGCCCGGGGTGTCGATCGCGCGCTCGCCACTGCGATGGTCGAGGGCTACGAATGGGCCTTTATCGACACCGCCGCCAGCATGTGGGTGGTGGCGCTGGAGGCGATCCGTGCCGCAACCTTCGTTCTTATCCCGGCCCGCCCCGGCTTCTTCGATCTCAACGCCGTGCGCGAGACGGTTGCTACCGCCCGCGAACGCAACAAGCCCTATGCGGTCGTGCTCAATGCCGCGCCGGTGAAGCGCGAGGACAAGGAGGCGCCGGCGGTAGGGCAATCGCGGGCATTTTTTGACAGCCTCGGCATCCCGGTATGGTCGGGCCAGATTAGTCAGCGCACCGGCTATGTGCTGACGCTCGCGGCCGGCGCCAGCGTCTGCGAGGTCGCTCCTGAATCGCTCGCCGCCGCCGAAGTCGCACGGCTCTGGTCTGCAGTCGAACGCTCCGTGGCGGCGATCAACGAAGCGCGCCCCAGCGCCGCCGTAACGCACGGTCAGGCTGCCTAGTCCGCTCATTCCATCGGTCCGTCAATTCGTCGCCGCGTTCGGCGGCGATACGGCAACCAGCGCCTGCCTGAACGCGGCGTTGAGCCGTTTAGTCTCCGTCTCGGCAAGCGTCCGCAATGCCGGCGACATGTCGTGGAGACGATCCGGATGATTCTGCTTAACGAGCCGCTTAAAGGCTTCTTTGACCTGCTCGATCGTGGCGGAGGATGGCAGACCGAGGACGTCATGCCAGGCTCCATCTGCTCCGGCCTCGGTCGTATCCGTCCCCGGTGCGGCGTCCGCACCGGCCTCAGCGATATCCAGTTGATCGACAAGCCGTCCGGGATCGCTGCGCGCCAGCTCCTTGAATGTGCTGAACTCGTAGCCGTATTCGCGACGCAGCCCAATCCATCGTGCCAGATAGAATAGCGGCACCGCTGCGGCGGCAAAGCCTGTAGCGACGGCGTTGGCGTAGAAGAACCGCGCATCGAACGGATACCACGCCAGCATGGTCCTCGCGCCGGTCGCCACTTCGTCGGCCCAAGCGGGTTGTTCGGGACCGCGAAAGATGACGAGCAGCAGGGCGAATCCCACCACGTGCGCGGCCAGACCGCGCCCCAACGCCGATTTCGAGCTGATCAAGTGCATCCACGATCTTAGCCGCTGTAGCGGGCGGTGCTTGAGCCGGACGATGGTCTCCTGCAGATGCTGTGCATGCGCTTGCAGATCGTTCATTTCATCGGTGTCGCGCTCAATCCCGTCTTGACGAAGAAGGCCCTTCCAGAGGCTTTTCGAGCGTTCACCTTGTTTTTCAAGCGTCTTGAGGCGGCTGCGGACGTTCTCGTACAGCCGCACGGCGCGGTTCAATTCGAGCGCTTCGGATTTACGCAGCGAGAATTCCGGGCATGTGTGGCGTACCGCCAAGGCTTTCCGGGCGTAGCCCAGCAGCAGTGCCGGTAGCACCGGCCACAACGCGAGCAGGATCGCGTTGACCAGCGCCAGTGAAACCTCTTGGCTGCTTCCCAGCTCAACCATAGCACGCGACGCCGATCACACTACGCAAACGCTGACGGTCGCGGGCGTTCAGATCGCCCGTCGTTAGCGCCACGCTAAAATCACTTCCTGTCAGAACACGGGCAGCATGCCGTCAAAAATGTGCAGTGTTCGCGAACGCAATGGCGCGCCGTTTCGCGCGCGGCCATATTTAAGATCTAAACTCAACCGTATCGTTTCGATATTGCCGGCGGGTAGCGAGTACGGATGCCATGCGCGAACGATTCATTGCTTATGTGGTCTGCCCAAAGTGCGGGCAGAAAGGGGCGGCAGTTTGGGAGGAGAATGAGGATCCAGTTTATCAACGCGGCGACTGGGACACCACATTGACTCGCGTTTCGGAGGGCTTTCGTGCTGGTCCAGCCGGGAAAATATTCTGCGCCGTCTGTGACATCGAAGTGGTAGTGGGGCCGAATCGGATGGGCTAGCACCCTCCCGCAGGCCGGGCGTGATGCGTTGCGCGCGACGACGCATATCACGTAACATGTGCCCGACGGACGGACCGTAGTACAGGGGGATCGGAATATGCAGACGCCTCGCCGACAGTTTTTGCAGTGGGCGGCGGGCGCTGTCGTGGCGACCATATTTCCCCGGCTCGCACTGGCGCTCGAATACCCGACTCGACCGATCCATCTGGCCATCGGTTTTGCGCCCGGGCTCGCGCCGGATATCGTCGCGCGTGTGATCGCACAGCCGCTGTCGGGGCGTCTCGGGCAGAATGTCATTATCGACAACCGGCCCGGCGCCGGGAGCAATATCGCCGCGGAGGTTGTCGTCCACGCGCCAGCCGATGGCTATACGCTGCTCTACGTTACGCTCGGCAACGCCATCAACGCCAGTTTCTTTCAGCACCTGGATTTCGATATCACCAAAGACATCGCACCGGTTGCCGGCACGGTACGTTCGCCGAGCGTGCTCGTGGTTAGCCTGTCGGTTCCAGCAAAAACGCTTCCTGAGTTTCTTGCCTACGCCAAGGCCAATCCCGGCAAGGTCAATTTTGCCTCGGGCGGCGTCGGTACTGCGCCGCATCTGGCGGGAGAGCTGTTCAAGCAGATGGCCGGCGTCGACCTGGTGCATGTTCCCTATACCAGCAGCTACATGCCCGACCTGCTCGCTGGACGCGTCCAAGTCACCTTCGCTCCGATCGCAACGTCGATCGCCAACATCAGAGCCGGCAAGCTCCGCGCTCTCGCGGTGACCGGCGCAATGCGTTCAACCGCGCTGCCGAATATCCCGACGGTGGACGAATTTGTCCGGGGCTATGAGGCAAGCGTTTGGCACGGCGTCGGCGCGCCGGGCGGCACGGCGCCGGATATCATCAGCAGGCTCAATCAGCAGATCACTGCCGTCATCGCCGATCCCGGCGTGAAAGACCGGTTTGACAGTCTCGGCGCCGAACCGATGCCGATGACCCCGGGCGAGTTCGGAAAGTTTGTCGCCGCAGAAGTCAAGAAATGGGCGAATGTGGTGAAGCTTGCCGGTCTCAAGTCGGAATGATTGACCGGGCAAGCCGACTTCACGAGGACGGCCGCAACCGGCTTCCGCTTTTTGGCATCGCGCACCCTTATACGCGGCGATATGTCCCGCTGGCGAACAGACGGAGCCGGATCTTATCTCTAACTTAACGGCGCCCCCGCGGCGCTCAGGCTCCGCCGGTCTCGAAACCGCGGCGACGCGGATAGGGCGTGCCGTCTAGATATAGGCCGCTGAATGGCCAGGCATCTGGGAGATTGGTTTTATTGGACGGCGACAATCATCGCCGCGGCGATCGTGTTGTGGGACGTCGTGGAGTTTTTCTACGGGCTCAGCCAAGGTGAGCCGATTATCCCGATAGCGGCATTGTCGTTCGCTGCGCTTATTTGGCTGTTGGGACGAAGCTGCCGTCAGGTGCTGGCCGGGCACTAAGAAGCAATCGGTGTATGCACCGAGTTTTCGCGCGCTGGTAAACGGCACTATGCCCAGCCGGCCGGGCAGGGCCCGCCAGCGCGGTTTGCACGTAAACCTTTGTGGCAGAGGCCCCAACAATACCTCAGATTTCGACATAATCGGTCACGCTCCCGCCCTGGGGACTTGTTGAGGTTTGCTTGACCGACGAAGTCTCGGGAGCTGCATTTCATGCGTTGCTGGGGGATTGCCGTCGTCCTCGCTATGTTCTTTGCGTTTGCTGCACCCGGCCAAGCCGCTGCGGCCGGCGCGGGCGTTTCCACCGGCGCCGCTCCTACCATTGCCATTTCCAGCAACCGGCATATCGGCGCGGATATGATCCGCTCTTATTTTCACCCGGCACCCGACGGACGTCTCGGAGCGACGGAGCTCGATGCCGCGCTCAAACGGCTCTATGCGACCGGCCTGTTCAAGGACGTGAAGATCTCGAGCGCTGGCGGCCGCGTTCTAGTCACGGTCGTCGAAAATCCGACGATTGGCGTCATCAGTTTCGAAGGCAATAAGAAGATCAAGGACGCCGATCTGACCAAGACGGTTCAATCCAAGGCGAACGGTCCGTTGTCTCGCGAAACCGTGCAAAGCGACGTCGTCAACATCCTCGCGCTGTATCGTCAGCACGGTTATTACGACGTGCACGTCGCTCCGCAGACGATCGCCGCCCAAAAGCCTGGCAAAAAGATCACGCAACGCTCGGCAACAATCGACCGCGTCAATCTCGTCTTCGAGATCAAAGAAGGCGACAAGCTCGCGGTACGGAAAATCCGCTTCGTCGGCAACACGGCGTTTTCGACCACGAAGCTCAAGGCCGTGGTCAAGACCGGCACGACCAATATGTTGAGCTTTCTGCTCGACAACGACATCTACGATGCCGACCGCATCGAATCCGATCGCGATCTCGTCCGCCATTTCTATCTCGATCACGGCTATGCGGACGTGAAGGTGTCATCCGCCGCAAGCTACGACGCTACGGAGAAAGGCGTCGTACTGACATTCAAGCTTGACGAAGGTCCGCAATATCGGCTCGGCAAGGTCAAGATCGAATCGATCGTGAACTCCGTTGATGCTGCGGCAGTGCGGGATGCCATGCACACGCCGGCTGGCGCTGTTTATGACGCCGATGCGGTCCACAAATCCGTCGAGGATATGACGATGGCGCTGGCTAAATCCGGCCAGCCGTTTGCAACCGTGGTGGCCGGCAGCGAACGGCAGCCGGGCCAATTGATCGATTTGATCTACACGATTGAGCAGGGCAAACGCCTTTACGTCGAGCGCATCGACATCCACGGCAATACCAGGACCCGCGACGACGTGATCCGGCGCGAATTCGATTTCGGCGAAGGCGACCCCTATAACCCGGTGCTGGTCGATCGCGGCGAGCGCCGCCTCAAGGCGCTGGGCTATTTCAAGTCCGTGAAAATCACCGAGCAGCCGGGCTCGGCGCCGGACCGCGTCGCGCTCGACGTCGAATTGCAGGAGCAGCAAACCGGCAATTTCTTCATCTCAGGCGGCTACTCCACGACTGCCGGCATGCTGGCCGAGGTTTCGATCAGCGATACCAATGTCTTCGGCACCGGCGACACCGCCAAAGCCTCGGTCACCTACGGCCAATATGCCAGAGGCTTCAATCTCGCTTTCAGCGACCCATTGTTCATGGGCCAACGCATCGGCGTGGGCGCGGATGCGTTCGCGAACCAGACCTTTGCCAACAGCAACGAGGCCTTCAACACGCTGATGTACGGCGCGAAATTCTCCGTTGCCACGCCGCTGAACGATAATCTCGGCGTCAGTTGGAACTACTCGATCTACAATCAAGGTCTTTCGCTCGACCCGGCGCTCGGGACAGCATCGCTGCCGATCCAGCAAGCGGCGCAGGCCGGCTCGTATTGGGTGTCGTCGATCGGCAACGGCGTGACCTATTCGACGCTCGACAATCCCAAAGATCCAACCACCGGCATCCGCGCGCAGACCAATAACGAATTTGCCGGCCTCGGCGGCGCGGCAAACTTCGCCAAGACCACCGAGGACGTGCGCCTTTATCGCCCGATCGCCGGCGATGTTGTCGGTATGGTGCGGGCGCAAGGCGGCTACGTCACGCCGTGGGGTGGCCAGCAATTGCCGCTGCTCGACGGTTTCTTCGGCGGCCCGCAGCTGGTGCGCGGCTTCGCGCCCTATGGCTTCGGACCGCGCGACATCACGCCGGGCACGACCATGGATAATCTCGGCGGCAATGCCTATTGGACCACCACGGCGGAGTTGCAATCGCCGATGCCGTTCGTGACGCCGGACGCGCAACTGAAGGTCGCGTTGTTCTCGGATACCGGCAGCCTGTGGGCGACAAATGCGTCGAGTGTTTCCAGCATGGCGACTTCCCTAAGCCCGTCGCAACAGATCGCCAATTCGCGCGCGGTGCGCTCCTCGGTCGGCGCCAGCCTGATCTGGGATTCGCCGTTCGGGGCGCTGCGGGTGGATTACGCTTACCCGGTCGCCAAGCAGCCCTACGACGTTACCCAGCGCCTGCAATTCACCGCCGGCGGGTTTTGACGCCAATAAGCGTGTAAGGAATCTCCGATCAAGTGAAGTGTAGATTGGCGGCCGCGATCACGTCTTTGTACTTGGTGATCTCGCTTTCGATGACGCGCTTGAATTCCTCGGGCGTCGCTACTCCGGGGCCGACTGCCAAGGCTTTTAGCTTTGCCGCAACCCTGGGATCCTGGATGGCCTTGGTAAAAGCGCTTTGCAGCCGGCTGACGATCGCAGGCGGGGTCGCAATGGGCGCAAAGGTGCCGCTCCACAAATGCGTGTCGACCGTCGGGTAGCCGGCCTCCGCCATGCTCGGCACATCCGGGAGTTCCGGCATGCGTTCCTTTCCGGTCACCGCAAGGGCCTTGAGCTTTTTGGCCTTGACCTGCGGTAGGGTCGGCGGCGGATCGATCATTGCCATCATCGACTGGCCCTCGATGACGCTGAGAACCATTTCTCCGCTGCTCTTATACGGCACCATCACTCCCGGCATGCCGGACGCTAATTTCAACTCCTCCATCGGAATGGTGAAAGCCGGCGAGGTACTCGGATAATTGGCCTTATCAGGATGTTGCTTGGCGAACTGAACCAGTTCCTTGACGCTTTTGACCGGGGTATCCGCCGCGACGACGAAGATCTCCGGAAATTGCCCAATCATGCAGAGCGGAACGAAGGATTTGATGGGGTCATATTTAAGATCGGAATAAATGGCGGCCGCCATCGACATCGGTCCGACCGGACTGGCCAGGAGTGTGTAGCCGTCGGCCGGCTGGCCGGCGACGTATTCCGCGGCGAGCCGCGCGGAGGCTCCAGGGCGGTTTTCCACCACCACCGATTGGCCGAGGATTTCAGAGAGCTTGGCGCCGACTAAGCGGGCAAGAATGTCCGTGCCACCGCCGGGCCCAAACCCAACGATGAGGCGGAGCGGCCTGGTCGGGTAGTCAGTCTGGGCGCGGCCAGTCGCTATCGCCGACGCCAAAACCAACGGCGCGGCCAATGTGGATTTCAGGAATCTGCGTCGAACGATGCTCATCGACATTCTCCCTCCCTGAATAAGTCTTATCGTCCCGCGCTTTGTTCGATGCTGCGAGTCTAATCAAACCTTAGCACAAGACGGTTGCTCGCGCTTGCCCTGCGGCAATAACGCGCCTGTGCTGCGGCGCGAGCACAGGGGGATCGCCAGCGAGCGCATCAGCCATTGGATGCTGTCGTTCGAAGAACGGCTGCAGTATTGGCTTAGTCAGTCTTTTCGTTAGTAGCGCTGCGAAAATGTCAGTTGAACTTCAGCCCGGCGGCTTTCGCCAGCTTGATATTCTGGACGATCTCCTTGGCGATCATGGCGTCGATTTCCCGCGGGCTCAGCGGCATCGGCTCGACACCCTGGGCGCCGAGCTTGGCTTGAACGTCGGGCAGCGCCAGCACCTTTTGCACCTCATCGTGCAGCCGGTTGACGATCGGCCGCGGCGTCTTCGCCGGCGCCAGCATGCCGTTCCAGAACACGTAGTCGGAATCGGCAAAGCCGAGCTCGATTGTGGTCGGTACATCCGGCAAGGCCGGCGAGCGCTTGGGCATGCTCACCGCGAGCGCCATAAGCTGGCCGTTCTTGATGAACGGAATTGCCGAAGAAATGCCGATGAAGCAGAAGTCGACGCGCCCTGTCATCACTTCGGTGAGCGCGGCCGGTCCGCCGCTGAACGGAACGTGGGTCGCCTTGATGCCGGCCGACAGCAGGAACCGCTCGGCCGCCCAGTGGGTGGCGCTGCCTACTCCTGCCGAGGCAAAGGTCATGTGGCCGTCCTTGTCCTGGGCGACGAGATCTTTGGCGGTCTTGATGCCTTTCGACGGCGCCACCAGCAGCACGTTCGGCACCACGCCGAAAATGGCGACACCGGCGAAGTCTTTGGACGGGTCGTAAGAAAGATTCGGATAAGCGGCGGGCGCGGCGGAATGTGCCGAGGCATTGATCAACAGCGTATAGCCGTCCGGGTCCGCTTTGGCGACGACGGCTGAACCGATGGTGCCGCCGGCGCCGCCGCGGTTTTCCACCACGATGGTCTGACCGAGTTGTCTCCCCAACGGATCGAGCACGACCCGGCCGATGATGTCGATGGTGCTGCCGGGCGCAAAGGGCACCACGGCGCGGATGATCTTGTCTTTCGGCCAGTCGTTGGCGAAGGCCTGGCGCGACAAGGCGGGTATGGCGAGTGCGCCGCTAGCAAGAGTCAAGAAATGGCGGCGCGAAGTCGTGCTCATCGGGATTCCTCTTGGTCTTGGAGTTTAGTCGTTCCACAGCGTCGCGAACTGCGTCGCCACAATCTGCTCATAGGCGACCTCGCCGTCGAGTATGCCCTGCCGCCGGGCAAAATCCGACATGCCGGCGACGAACTCGCGCGACAGCGTGGCATCATAGTAGGGCAGGTCGCGGCGAATGAGTTCGACGATCAATGCGGCTTCGGAAGGCGGGAACAATGCGTTGCCGACCGTGGCGGCCCGCGTCACGTCCGCCTTCAGTGCGGCTTGGGTTTTGACGATGGCGCGCACCGCGGCAGCGACCCTGTCCGGCGCGCCCGCGATCAGTGCATCGGTCGCGGCGATCGTGGCCGCGGTGTAGTTGAAGCAGGACTTCGGCCCATCGCCGCGGCGGACGTCAATCACGACGGTGCCGATGCCGCGCCGCACCGCTACCTCCGCGCCCATGCCGTTGGCCCAGAAGCCGTCGATCTTGCGGTCCTCCAGGGCTTTCGCCGCGGTAACGCCGAAATTGACCCCGGCCTCGAGCGAGCCCGGCACCGGTGCAATCTTCACGCGGTCGCGATCGAGATCGATACCGGCCTCGGCCAACAAGCCGCGCAAGCCTTTATCGACCCACGGCGCGGCGCCGATGCTGCGGCCTTTGACCACGGCAAGATCGCCGCGTCGCGCGTGCAGATCGGCGTGCATCACCAGGAACCAATACATGCCCTGCGCCTGCGCACAGATGAGCTTCGCGCCGCGAAAATTCGGGAACGCCGCTAGCGCCGAATGCGCCGAGCCGCCGACGAAATCGACCGCGCCGTCGCGCAACGCAGCGTAAGCCTTGTCGACCGGGAAGATGAGTTCGAGTTCGACGTCGAGCCCTTCGGCCTTGAAGAAGCCCAGCTCGACCGCGGCCTCGGCGGGGAAATACGAATTCGAGATCATGTCCGGCACGGCGAGTTTCATAAGCATGCGCCGCGCTACTTCTTTCCGTCCAGCAACCAGCCGAATTTTTCGCGTGCTTTGCGCGCGACCTCCGGGCTGGGTGTGTTGGTCGGCGGAAACTTGTCGCGCCAGTGGAACGGGCGACAAGCATCGATCACCGCGACCGAATGGGTCATGTCACCCGAGGCCCGTTTCCACGGCGGCAGCGCCGGATCGGCCGGCGAGTCCCAGGAGCCGTTGATGAATTGGATCGATTGCGCCGGATCGGTGCGCGTCAGCATCGCCCAGAGCAAATGATCGAGGTTGGTGACGTCGACATCGTCGTCGACCACCACGATATATTTCGACGCATAGGCTGACGCCCCGCATTGCGCCGCGATATGGCCGGCCTGCACGGCATGGCCCGGATAACGCTGCGTGATCGATACCCCGTGGAACAGCCGCGCGCCGCCGATCTCGTGACACCACACCTGCGCTACGCCCGGCACTCCGGCATTGGTCATGTTCTGCTTGATGGTCGCCGAGCGAAGGACGGCGCGGTAGCGCGCCATTTCATCGGGACCGCCGCCCATCGGCGGCACGCCGACCAGGATCGGATCGTTACGGTAATAAATCGCCTTGACGTCGAGCACGGTGGTCGGCTTGGCGCCGCCGGCATAATGGCCGGTCCACTCGCCGAACGGACCCTCGACTTCACGCCGCTCTGGCGTGACGAAACCTTCGAGCACGATCTCGGCCCCGGCCGGAAACGGCAGTCCGGTAATCTTGCCCCGCACCATTTTCATCGGCCGGCCGCGCAAGCCGCCGACGATGTCGAGCTCGAAAGTGCCGTAGGGCGCTTCGAGCCCGCCATAAAAGAAGCTCAACGGATCGCCGCCGAGCACCATCGCTACCGGCATCGGCTCGCCGCGCTTGAAATATTTGGTGCGATGGATGTCGCCATGATGTCCGGCCGCGATCAGAAGCCCGACCGAATTGCGGTCGTGCAGCTGCGCGCGGTAGGCGCCGGCATTGAGCCAGTCCTCCTCCGGATCGCGGGTGATGCTGTAAGTGCCGGTGCCGATATAGCGGCCGCCATCCTTTTCGTGCCAGATCGGCGCCGGAAATTTGGTGAGATCGATGTCGTCGCCGAGAAGCACGTTCTCCAGCACCGGACCGTCTTCGACGATCTCGTGCGGAATGATTTTCTGTTCCGTCAGATAGGCCTCGCGATAGGAATCGCTGAGTTCCCATTTGGACAGGTGATCGGGAAAGCCGAGGGTCATGTTGCGGCGGGTGCCGGCGAACATGTTCAGAAGCACCCGAAAGCCCTTCGGGCAACCCGGGATGTCGTCGAACACCACGCACGGGCCGTTCTCGGAGCGCAGCACCGCCTCGGCGGCGAGCCCGATATCTTCCTGCCAGCTCGCGCCCGATACATTGCGCACTTCGCCGAGCCGTTCGGCGAGCGACAGCCATTCGCGCAGATCGTCGTAAGCAATGGCGGCTTTGACGTTGCTCTGATCCATCGGCTCCTCCGGGCGGCGGCCAAGATGGCCGGTGGCGCGGGCCAGTGCAAGAAGACTTCTGCGCGTAAAGCATGCCTCCGAGTTGAATCCGGGGGCGTGTTCCCTGGCACGGCCGTGGCGGTTCCCACCAAATGCGCAGCCGATCGCCGCGGCTGCTAGCGCGCGCCGTCGTTCAAAAAAGCAGCCCTCCGAGGAACGGCGTCATACCCCACACGTTCACCCTTTAATAGCAGTGGAGGGAACTATGGCGAACAATCCACGACAAGCTGAGCGAGAAACCACCGAGATGGGTCAGGCGTCGACCCGGCGTGCCGCCGAGCAGACGGCACAAACCGCCCGCACGATGTCGGAGGCGACCGAACGCACCGCGCGGGCCGGCGCCGAGGCAGTTCGGCGCAACACCGAGAACCTCAATGAGAGCTGGCGCAGCGGTACCGATGCGGCAAGCCGGATGGCGGAAAGATCGATGGATCAATTTTCCAAAATGTTCGGCCTGATCAGCGATACGGCACGACAGACCCTGCAGCGCTCATCGGGCAATCTGCGGGCCGTGATCGAGAGCACCACCATTATCATCGCCGGCGGTCTGCAGAACGTTTCCGGAGAATGGACGCGATTTGCCCAGTCGCGTTTCGAGGACAATCTCGACCGGTTCGACGAACTTATGGATTGCAGAACCGTCCAAGATTGTCTCGCGCTACAGACCGAAATCGTCCGCGATCATTTCGAGGCGCTGCTGCAGAGCATGCGGCGGGCGTCCGAACTATCGACCAGGGTTGCCGACGACGCGATGCAAAAGATTGGCGAGACGACGCTGGCGCCAGTTTAGCGGGGGTACCAGCGTGCCGGGTGAGGGCTGGCTAGGCGCAGGCGACATCGCTTGGCCAGCGAGGTTACGTTGACAACCCGCCACCTGTTTGGCCGATAATGGCCGCCACAAGATGGCGGGCGTATTGTGATGCTCGCGCCGTCGCAGGTGAGGGAGCGTCAAGCCATGAATCGCCCACAGCAAGGATTCCCGCCAATTCTCGACCATCGCGGCCCGCCACAGGTGCGCCGCTTTGACGAGCAACGCTGGCTCATCGACAACATTATCCGCGCCAACGGCATCGATTGGGACCAGCCGCGCTCGCTCTATATCCATTTGCCGTGCGGTATCGAGGCCAATGCCGACTTTGCCGGCATCCGCGAGCGGGTGAAGAAAATGGCCGATATCGGGCCGGCCTTCGCCGCGGTGGCGCGGCGCCGCGAAGCCAAGGCGAACGCGGCGGCGTTGGCCGATCATAAGGTCACCGCGCGGGATAATTTCTTCATGGCTGCGGTCCATTGGGGTGCCGCGCAATGGCCTTACGATGAGAACGACGAAACCAACATCTCCTACAACAACAAGAAGCGCGAGTGTTTCGCCAAATACGCGACGCTCGCCGATCACCATGTTGAGGCGGTGTGGGTGCCGTTTCAGGACAAGGCGGTTCCGGCCTGGCTGCATCTGCCGCCAGGCCACTCCAGCGGCAAACTGCCGGTCGTGATCGCGATCCCGGGCATGGACAGCTACAAGGAGATCCAGGTCGCGCTGTACGGCGATAAATATCTCAACCGCGGCATGGCAGTGCTGGCGATCGACGGGCCTGGCCAATACGAGGCGCCGATGATCGGGCTGTATTTCACGATGGAGAATTGGACAGCGGCCGGGCCGGCTTTGGTCGACTGGATCGCGGCGCGGCCGGAGCTCGATGCGGCACGAATTGGAGTCGCCGGGACAAGCTTCGGTTCGCTGTTCGGCACGGTGCTGACCGCGAGCGAGCCGCGCATCAAGGCTTGCGCGGTGATGTCGGTTTGCCATGAGCCGGGCTGCCACACCATCTTTCAGGAAGCCTCGCCGACCTTCAAGAAACGCTTCATGTATATGTCGGGCATCACCGATGAAGACGAATTCGACGAATTTCGCAAGAAAATCACCTGGCAGGGGTACGCCGACAAAATCCGCGCGCCCTATCTTTGCGTCGCCGGCGAAGCCGAGGAATTAAGCCCGCTCGTGCATTCCGACGCGCTGATGGCCGCGCTCAAGGGGCCGAAGCAGATGGTGGTGTATCAGGAATCGCGCCACTCGGTCGGCAATGTGCCGGCCGCCAATCTCGGCCCGTTCCCGCCGATCCTGCTCGCGGACTGGCTGGCCGACCGGCTCGCCGGCAAGCCTTTCATCAGCGAACGCTGGTACGTCACCGGTTCCGGTGAGATCAACAAGATGGCGTATTAATCGGCATTCGTCTGGTGCCATTGCGGCAGGCCGCCGTCCGGCGATTGCGGCTTGTTTCGCACGATCGTTCCGGTGTTTAGATCTTTCGGCACATCATGGCGCCGGGAGGAAATGAGGCGGGCACCGAAGCGACCTCATAGCGCTGAATTGCGCCAGATCTCTGATGAGATCGGTCGTCGCTATCCTGAAGGAATGTTGCCGCCAGTTGAGCTACGAAGTTCGCGGATATGCGAAACGATCCTGGATTGTTTTGTCGCAACTCGTCATGTGTGTCGTGAAGACCAACCCAATCGGATTGCAAATTTTCTCCGATCTCTATTGCGATCGATAATTTCATTTTGCCAGCGGTCTCGCGCAATAGAACGTAATTTAGCACGGATGACCGTCGTCAACATCGCGGAATTTCCGTACTGGAAACTGCGTAAGAAGAAATACGCAGCCGCTGAATACGTTTTACTCCTTTCGTCAGACTGGTGCATCACATGCGAGTTTACACCAATGACGAAATTAAGCGAAAGACAACAAACGCAACGTATCGTGCCCGGCTATAGTGATGTAGCGTAGCAATGTGCCCCAAGAGAAGAGCGGCTCCGGGTAGGTTCCCTTCTGGTCTGAGCTGGCAAGCATCGAGCCGGGGCCGCTCACTTCCAATACAGACGTTTTGATTTGCGTGCTGATTTGCGATGGCAAGGTCGGGTCCGTCGTCATGTTGCGCGATTTTGGCCCGCCGGCGGAATGGGTGAACACGCGCGGCATCGTGCCGAATTTTCCAAATCCGCCCCGCAATAGCTGTCGATTTGCAGGGAGATTTCTGCGGCACTCCTCGTTCATGTGATGGAGCGCAGCCCCCGCGCCGCATTGTTGCTGCGCGACAACCGCCAAGGCAATTCGACGACGGCAAACGCCGCGGCGGCGAGCGCGACCACGATGACGGCGCGCGCCGGCCACGGGCCGAGCGCGGCGATGAACGGCGGAATCTGCTCCGGCGGCAGATCTCCCAGATAGCCGTAGTCGGCGCCAAGCGACAAATCCAATGGCAGCACGATCGCGAGATAGGCGGCGCCCGCGGCGCAGGCGCGACCGCAATCCCGCCAATCGGCCGAAAGCCGAGCACCGCGACATCAAAGACCGCGTAGCCGAGGATGATGGTGTGCTGCGCCCAAAACCACCAAAAGATCGGATTCGCCGGGCCGAACTGCAGCGCCGGCTGGATAAAGGCCTGGGTGGTGAGCGCGAAGGCCCAGAAATAAAGCGTGGCGCGGAGCCAGCGCTTGAGCGTCAATAGCGCCAGCGGCGCGATCACGCCGTTGATGTCGCAAATCTGCAGCGGCAGGCCGGTGGCGACGTCGATGCCGTTGCGATTCCACCAGATGTTATAAGCGAGCCAATAGGCAAGGCCGAAAACACCGAGACTGCGCCGCAGCCGCGTCTGTTGTGTCTCGTCCAAGCTCCGGCCGACCAGCACGAGGCCGGCGATGACGGCAAGGCAGCCGCACACCGCGACCAGATGCAGCCAGCCATAAGGCGCGAATTTGTCCCAACTGTCGGCAGCCACGCCACGAATTCTAGCCGCGGCCGCCGACACTATTATGTCACGCCGCGATCGCCTCGAGCCGGCGCTGGGTGACTGCCGGTCCGAAGGTGCCGATGACCACGAACACCACGGCCATGGCGCCGGCGATGAAGCTGAACACACCGACGGTGCCGTAATGGCCGAGGAAGAAAGCGATGACGAAGCCGGAGAAGATCGCCGAGAACCGGCTCCACGAATAGACGAAGCCCACCGCCTGGGCGCGGATGCGGGTCGGATAGAGCTCGGCCTGGTAGGCGTGGAACGAGAACGACATCCAGTTGTTGCACAGCGTGATCAGGAGTCCGAATACGATCACGCCGGCGGCGCTCGATTGCTGCGCGAACAACAGCCCGAACACCGCGATGCCGGCCGCGGCCCAGGCGATCTGCCATTTACGCTCGAACCGGTCGGCGAAGTTCATGCCGACCAGCGGCCCGATCGGCGCCGCCACCGCTATGATGAACGTATAAGTGAGCGACTTGGTTACCCCGATGCCTTGCGCGATCAACAGTGTCGGCACCCAGCTGGAAAAGCCGTAATAGCCGATGGTCTGAAACAGATTGTAGATCACCAGCATGATGGTGCGGCCGCGATAGGCCTCGTCCCACATCTCCATCCAGGCGCCGGTCTTGCGCTCGGTTTCGCCGGCGACCGGCTCGGGCGGCGGCAGTTTGACGCCGTCGGCGGTGATTTTTTGTTCCAGGTCGGCGACGATCGCCTCGGCTTCCGCGGTGCGGCCGTGCTGGTCGAGCCAGCGCGCCGATTCCGGCAGGCGGCGGCGGATCCACCAGATCACCAAGGCGCCGATCGAGCCGATGAGCACCACCCAGCGCCAGCCGTCGAGCCCGAAGATCGTCTGCGGCACCAATTGCCAGGCCAGGAAGGCGACGATCGGCACGGCCGTGAACATGATGAACTGGTTATAAGCAAAGGCCGGCCCGCGCTGGGTCTTCGGCACCAGCTCCGACAGATAGGTGTCGACATTCACCAGCTCGACGCCGAGCCCGATCGAGGCGACGAGCCGCCACAGATCGATCGACTCCGGCGTATTCTGAAACGCCATGATGAAGGCGCCGACCGAATACCACAAGAGCGCGAAGGTAAAGATCGAGCGGCGGCCGAAGCGGTCGGATAGCCAGGAGAAGGCCAGCGTGCCGATGAACAGGCCGAGGAACAGCGCGGCGACGAAGCTGGCGAAGCCCTGCAGGTCGAACAGCCCGGCCGTGGTCGGCTTGAAGATGCCGCCCTTGAATAGGCCGATCGCGATATAGGCGGTGAAGAACAGATCGTAGAATTCGAACCAGCCGCCGAGCGACAGCAGCGTCACCAGCCGCCGCGTATGGCGCGACGGCGGCAGCCGGTCGAGCCGCGCCGCAACAGTAATCGTTCCTTCCGCCATAGTGTCCCCCCATGTTTTATCGGCGCGCGTTGACCGCGCCCGGTCCGGCTGCCAGCCCGGCGGCTGGCCTTTGCCGGCCGATAGTATATGACCGCGGGTATCCCATTTGCCCGCTCCGGTGGTCAAGATCATGGATGTTTTCGAAGCCGTCGATTCCCGCATGTCCTGCCGCTGGTTTCTCGACAAGCCGGTCGATGCCGCGATCGTGCGCGATCTGATCGCGCGGGCGGCGCGCGCGGCGTCCGGCGGCAATCTGCAACCCTGGCAGGTCTATGCGCTCACCGGTACGCCGCTTGCCGAACTGAAGCGGCAGGTTGCCGCCTTCATCGCCGGCCGTGACGCCCGCCATATCGACTCCGAATATCCGATCTACCCGGCGACGCTGTGGGAGCCCTATAAGGGCCGCCGCGATTATCACGGCGTGCAGCTTTACGGCGCGCTGGGCATCGACCGAAGCGACGCCGCGGCGCGGCTTGAGCAATACAACCGCAATCTCGAATTCTTCAACGCGCCGGTCGCGCTGTTCGTCGCTATCGAGCGGCGGTTCGGCCCCGGCCAATGGGCGGATCTCGGCGGCTATATCCACGCGCTGATGTATCTGGCCCGCGGCTACGGGCTCGACACCTGCCCGCAGGAATCCTGGGCGCGGATCCACGAGGTGGTACGCCCGTTCGTCGGCATGCCGCCGGAGCAAATGCTGTTCTGCGCGATGGCTATCGGCTACGGCGATCATTCGCATCCTGCCAACAATTTCCGCGCTCCGCGCGCCGAGCTTGACGAGTTCTGCAAGTTCTGCGGCTTTGAGTGAGCGCAGTTTTCCCACCCCATTCGTTTGTCAATCAGCGGCGCCAAGAAAAGCTCTCGCGGTGCGCCCGCGCCCCCTCTCCCCGCGTGCGGGGAGAGGAATTAACCGCCCGCGCGCGGCCCAGGCTACAACCGCTTTCAAGCCTTACGCCGACGACCTTGGCGCCGCGCTGTCCGCACCGGGCGAGGCGCGTCTTGTCCATCGCTCTTGCAGGCGCTGCATGACGACGAAGAATGACGGAACAAACACAACCACAAGACAGGTCGAGGAAATCATACCGCTGAAGACAGGCAATCCGATCGACCGCCGCGCTCCGGCGCCTGCGCCGGTCGCGACGACGAGCGGGAGGACGCCCAGAATGAAGGCGAAAGATGTCATGAGAATGGGCCGGAACCTGAGCCGGGCTCCCTCCACCGCCGCCGCGACGATCTCCATTCCCTCCGCTCGCCTTTGGCGCGCATATTCCACGACCAAAATCGCATTCTTGCTGCCGAGTGCGATCAGGAGGATGACGCCGATCTGCGTATAGAGATTATTGGCGTCGCCGAGAGCGGTCAGCGCGCCGACTGTCCCGAGCAGGGCGAGCGGCACGCCGAGGATCACGGCGAACGGCAGAATCCAGCTCTCGTACTGGCCCGCCAGCACGAAATAGACCAGCAGGAGCGCAAGACCGAAGACGAAATACATCTGCGAGCCGACCGCCTTCTCCTGATAGGACATGGCAGTCCATTCGTATCCCGTGCCGGGCGGCAGTTCGTGCTGGCCGATCTGGTCCATGATGTCGAGCGCCTCTCCCGAGCTGAACCCAGGCGCTGCGCTGCCGACCACGGTTGCCGACGGATAGAGATTATAGAGGCTGATCAGCAGTGGACCTTGGACCATCTTGACGTCGACGACCGTTCCGATCGGCGTCATGGTTCCATTGCCCGCCTTGACCTTGAGGTTGCGGATGTCATCGGCACTCGCGCGGTAATCGGGCAGCGCCTGCGCGTAGAGCTGGAAGACGTGTCCGAACTTGGTGAACTGCGCGGCATAGTTCGATCCGACATAGGTCGACAGGGCGGAAAAGACATTGCCGACCGTGATGCCGAGCGTCTCGGCCTTGGTGCGGTCGACAGTGACGTTGAGCTCGGGGGCGCCGGCCCGGAATGTCGTGTTCAGCCTTTGCAATGCCGATTGCGCATTGCCCGCCCGGACCGCGGCGTCGGCCAGGCTCTGTAACAGCGCGTAATCGAAATCGCCGTTCCTGATCTCGACCTGCATCGTGAAGCCGCCGACATTGCCGATCCCCTGGATCGGGGGCGGGGCGAGCGCGAACACGATGGCTTGCGTTACGCCGTGCAGGGAACGATTCAGGTTTTGGTTGATCGACTGGAGATCCTGTCCCTTCTGCTTGAGGCGCACGTTCCAGTCGTTGAGAACCACGAAGGCAACGCCCGCGTTGGCGAGGCTGGCAAAGTTGTCCAGTATGGAGATGCCGCTGACAGTGATCACATTGGCGACGCCGGGAACCTTCTTGGCGATCGCCGAGATCTGCTGCATCACCGCGTCGGTACGCTCCTTCGAAGCGCCGTCGGGCAGTTGTGCGCTGACTATCAGATAGCCTTGGTCTTCGTCCGGCAGAAACGCGGTCGGTACCCGCGCCAGCCCCCAAACCGCGATGACGACGAGACAGAGCGCAATGATCACCATGGCCGTGCTGCGGCGTGTCATCGCGCCGACAAGTCGAACGTAGCCCCGCTCGGTGGCGCCAAAGGCGGCGTTGAAGCCGCGATAAAGAAAGTTGCGCCGCTCGAGCGGGACCGGCGGCCGCAGCCATAGCGCGCTTTGCGTGGGCTTCAAGGTTACGGCATTGATCGCACTGATGAAGGCGGTGGCGGCGATGACAAGCGCGAATTGCCGGTAGAGCTGACCGGTCAGCCCCGGCATGAAGGCGGCTGGAATAAACACCGACATTAGCACCAGCGTGATACCGATGACCGGACCAATCAGGTCATCCATCGCCCTGCCGGCCGCCTCGCGGCCAGGGATACCCTGTTCGACATAGCGCGACACGCCCTCGACGATGACGATCGCATCGTCGACGACGATGCCGATCGCCAGCAGGATCGCGAACAGCGTCGCGAGATTGACGCTAAATCCGAACGCAGCCATCGCGGCGAAAGCGCCGATCAGCGTCACCGGCACCGTTGTCGCCGGGACGAGCATCGCCCGCCAATCCTGCAGGAAAACGAGAATGACGATCAGCACCAGAACCGCGGCCTCGATCAGGGTCTTGTAAACCTCGCCGATCGCGGCTCTCACGAATTTCGTGGTGTCGTAGGGGATCACATAGCTGACGCCCGGAGGGAAAGCCTTGGCGAGCTCGTCCATCTTCGCCTTCACCGCGTCGGCGACCGCAATGGCGTTGGCATCCGGCAGCAGCGAGATGCCGATCCCGGCTGCCGGCCGACCGTCGAGATTGAAGGATTGGCTGTAGGTTTGAGCGCCGAGCTCGACGCGGCCGATATCGCGGATTTTGGTGATTTGGCCGCCATTTGTGTCAGCGGCCTTGACGATAATGTTCTCGAATTCGGCAACATCGTCCAGGCGGCCTTTGATATCGAGCGAATATTGGAAATCCTGGCCCTTCGGCGCAGGCGGCGCGCCGACCTGGCCGGCGGTGACTTGTTGGCTCTGCTCCTCGATCGCGTTGATCACGTCCTGCGGCGTCAGGCCCCGCGTTTGAAGCAGGTCCGGATTCATCCAGATCCGCATGGCGTATTGACCGGCGCCGAAGATCGTCACGGCGCCGACCCCTTTGAGGCGAGCCAGTTCGTTCTGCACGCTGATGACGGCGTAGTTCGACAGAAACAGGCTGTCGAAGCGGCTCTCCGGCGAAACCAATGCGATGAATTCGAGAAGGGAACTCGACCTCTTTGCCGTCGTCACCCCCTGCGCTTGCACGGCCGCGGGCAATGATGAAAGGGCGGCGGAGACCTGGTTCTGAACCAGGATTTGCGCTTTGTCGGGATCGGTGCCGATCGCGAAGGTGACGGTCAGGGTGTAGGTGCCGTCGCTCGCGCTCGTCGACTGCATGTAGAGCATGTCTTCGACGCCGTTGACCTGCTGCTCGATCGGGAGCGCGACGGTGTCGACCAGCGTCTTGGCGGTCGCGCCCGGGTACCGGGTCGAGACCTGTATGGTCGGCGGCACCACATTGGGATATTCGGCGGTCGGCAATTGCAGCAGCGCGACCAGGCCGATCAAAACGAACACCATTGCCAGCACGTTGGCCAGCACCGGTCGATCGATAAAAAACCGCGAGATCATGCCCGTCCCTCGCGACGTTTCATTTCGGCGCCGGGTTGGAGGCGTTCGTCTTGGCGTCGTCCGATGAGCCGGCTTCGGCCGAATTCAGTTCGGATCGTTGCGGCTCGACCTTGGCGCCCGGAAAGGCCTGTTGGATGCCTTGGATCACGACCCAGTCACCCGGATCGAGACCGGAATCGATGATCACGAGCTGCCCCTGCTTTTGTCCGGGTTTGACGATTTTGCGTTGGACGACATTGTCCGCGCCGACCACCAGCACGTAACTTCCTTCTTGGCTCGTGCCGATTGCGTCGTTTCTCGTCAGCAGCGCCTTGTCCTGCTGCGTGATCGGTCCCCGGACGCGCACGAAAAGGCCCGGCAGCAGCGCATTGTCCTTATTGTCGAATATCGCGCGCACCGCGACCGTCCCAGTCGAGGGGTCGACTTGCGGCGAGACATAGTCGAGATGGCCTTTATGCGGATAGCCCTCCTCATCCTGGAGACCGATCTCGATCGGGATGGTCGAAAGGTACGTCAGGTCCGCGGTATTGACCGGACGGCCGGCTTGGGCGTTGCTTCTCCGGACAGCCAGGATTTGCGGCTCGCTCAGCGTGAAATTGACGTAGATCGGGTCGGTCTGAACGATGGTTGCGAGTGTGGTCGGTCCGGATGCGCCGACGAGATTGCCGACATCGACTTGATGATTGGTGACGATGCCGTCGAACGGGGCGAGAACTTTGGTAAAGCCAAGGTTGATAGTCGCAGTTTCGAGATTGGCCTGATCAATTCCAACAGTAGCCTTGTCCTGCTCGACGACGAAGGCCTGGTCTTGCGCCTGTTGCGCCGCAATCGATTTCTGCTGTTCCAATGTTTGGTAGCGGGTCAGATCGAGCTGCGCTTCTCCGAGCACTCCCTGGTCTTTCGCCAATTGCGCCTTCGCCTGGTCGAGCTGCGCCTGATAGGTATCGCGCTCGATGCCGAAGAGCTGCGTTCCCTTGGTGACCGCGGCGCCATCCTTATAATCGATCGATTCCAGATAGCCCTGGACCCGCGCGACCAGATTCGCGGTTCTGAACGCCGCCGTATTGCCAGTCAGGTAAAGATACAGGGTCACCGGCATCTGTAACGGTTGCGCGACGACCACTTTTGGAGGCGGCGGGGGAACGAACGTATTCCTGGAGCCGCATCCCGTGAGAGCAAGCGCGGCAATCGCCGCCAGAACAGCCAAGCCAAGGCGCCGGCTTTCTATCTCGGACCTTCGTCGCTGCTGCATTTTCTGCCCAATTCACCTTTTCGGCCGCACGGGCGAAAGCTTCAGACTGCCTCGAGTCTCGTAAATAGTAGCTTCGAAGGCTTAGAAAAATGATTGCGATTACAAAGAGCGCCGTCAAGCCAGTCGCGATGCCAAATGCGTGACGTCGATGTGGGAGCCACCAGCTTGTCGCATCCGGAATGCGCGACGCCCATCCGGAATAGGCTCGCCTCAAAATCCGTTCGCGCTTATGCTCTGCATTGAGGGAACGTTCAGATCACATCATAAATCCATATCGGGAGGCATCGCCATGAAATTTCACCGCCGTCACGCGCTGCAGCTGGCCGCCGTCGCCGCCGCTCTGCCGTTCGCGCCGCGCTTGGCTTCGGCGCTCGATTATCCCAGTCGTCCGGTCCGCGTCCTGGTCGGCTACACGGCGGGCAGCTCGCCCGATGTCGAGGGCCGGTTGATGGGGCAATGGCTTTCGGACCGCCTCGGCCAGCAATTCGTGGTCGAGAACAAGCCCGGCGCTGGCACCAATCTGTCGACCGAGGCGGTCGCCCGCGCCGCGCCCGACGGCTATACGCTCCTGGTGATCGCGACCCCGAACGAGATGAGCGGGCTGCTGCACGACAATCTGACATTCAACATCCAGCGCGACATCGCGCCGGTCGCCTATTTCGGCGCCACGCCGTTCGTCATGGTGGTGACGCCGTCGTTCCCGGCGCAAACGGTTCCCGAATTCATCGCTTACGCCAAGGCCAATCCGGGCAAGATCAACATGGCTTCGAACGGCACCGGCAATCTCACCCATGTCGCCGGCGAGTATTTCAAGATGATGGCCGGCGTCGATCTCTACCACGTGCCGTATCGCGGCGAGATGGAGGCACAGGCCGATCTGCAATCGGGCCGCGCCCAGGTCATGTTCGATCCCATCATCGCCTCGCTCGGCGCCATCAAGGCCGGCAAGCTGCGCGTACTCGCCGTGACGACGCCGCAGCGGGTCGCGTCGCTGCCCGATACGCCGACGGTGAGCGAATTCGTGCCTGGTTACGAAGTCACCGGAGGCTTGGGCCTCGGCGCGACCAGCGGCACGCCGGCGGAAATCATCAACAAGCTCAATGCCGCGGTCAATGCCGGGCTGGCGGACCCGACATTGCGCGCGCGCATTGTCGATCTCGGCAGCATACCGATGCCGATGAGCCCGGCGGATTATCGTAAGCTGATCGCCGCCGAAATCGACAAATGGGGCAAGGTGATCAAGTTCGCCGGCATCAAGCTGACGTGATCTGGGCGGCGACTTGTCGTCACGATTGAAAGACTTACCTCCGCCTCGTCATGGCCGGGCTAAACACTTGTCCCGGCCATCCACGTCTTTCGCATGTTGAGGCCCAAAGACCCGCAACGCGTGCGGGCATGACGGGCTCAAGACGTCGTACAGGGCCCGTCAATTTACGCATTGGCCCCAATGTGATATGAGGTGAACCGGAACAATGAGTGATCCGCGATGAATCTCAACGCGCTGGGCTATGTCGGCATCCGCACCAAGAGCCTCGAAGACTGGGCGGCGTACGGCACGCGCTTCCTCGGCATGCAGCTCGTCGACAAGAGCCGCGGCACGCTGGCTTTGCGGATGGACGATCGCAAACAGCGCGTGATCGTGCATACCGACGAGGACGAGGGGCCGTCGTTCTATGGCTGGGAGGTCGGCGACGCCGCGGCGCTCGATGCGCTCGCTGCGCATCTGGAAAAATCGGGCGTGAAGATCGCGCGCGGCTCCCGCGCGCTGGCGGACGAGCGGCGGGTCAAGGATTTGATCGTGTTTGCCGATCCGATCGGCAACCGGCTCGAGGTCTTTCACGGCGCCGAAGTCACCACCGAGCCGTTCAAGCCCGGCCGCTCGATCTCCGGCTTCCGCACCGGCGTGCTCGGCATGGGCCATGCCGTGCTCACCGCCGAGCGGCTCGAGGACGTGGTGCCGTTCTATACCGAGATCCTCAACTTCAAGCCGACCGACTATCTGCTCAAGCCGTTCAAGGCCTATTTCTTCCACCTCAATCCGCGCCACCATTCGCTGGCCTTCATCGATACCGGCAAGAACGGCATCCATCACATGATGTTCGAGGTCTGCTATCTCGACGATGTCGGCCAGGCCTACGATCTCGCGTTGCGCCAGCCGGAGATGATCGGCACCACGCTCGGCCGCCACGCCAACGATCAGGTGACGTCGTTCTATTCCTATTCGCCATCGAAATTCCTGGTCGAATACGGCTGGGGCGGCCGCTCCATCGACACCGCGAACTGGACGCCCCATGAGCGCACCGAAGGGCCGAGCTTGTGGGGCCACGACCGCATGTGGCTGACGCCGGAGAAGCGCGAAGAAGCGCGCAGCATCCGTATCGGCGTCGCCGAGTCGGGCGGCCGCGCGCCGCTCAACGTGATGGACGGCAATTATCTGCGCGCCGCCGACGTCTGCCCGTGGTGGAACGCCAACGTACCGGCGCGCAAGACCGGGTAAGAAACGCCTACCAGCTATCCGCCTTGCATCGGACCGGCGACGACGGGTTGCGCGGGTCGCACTGGATATAGTCGCCGCCGGGCGCGTTGACCAAAGTGACGGCGGCATCCAAGTCCCGGCCGGCAGCGGAGTCGTAGAACACAGTGCGGCCACGGCCCGATGCCAGCGCTGCCGGCGTCATGGCCGCGAGGAGAGCCGCAACAAGCAGAAGCTTATTCATAGTCCGCTCTCCATTATCCCAACGTCAGCTTTGGCTGGTCCGTCAGGATTGTTTCAACTCCTTGGGCCGCGTTTCCTCGGGTCGCGTTTCTTGGTCGAACTGACCAAGCCGAAAAGAAATGGCGACGCGTGGCGCTCATGCAAATCGCATTTTCGCGATTGCGGTGTGATCGGTATTCGCTCTCGCGGTGCCTTTCGCTAAGATGTTAGAATGGTTAAACTTAAGCGAATTGGATGAGGGAGATTGTTGCCATGAACCACGCCGCCAACGATCAGCATCAGGATGAAGCCGACGCGGTCATTCTCAACGTCGATATCGACGACGTGGCGATCGAAGTGGCGGCGTCGGGCGTCGGGACAATCCCGACCGCGTCAGTCAATATGGTGCCGCCGAATTGCTGCGTGCAGCATCCCGCTCGCAAGGCGGAGTAGGGCGGCCAAAATCGTGCCTATGCCTGGTTGTCGCCGTTAGTGGCAGCCGCTTCCAATTCGGACAGGCGTCGCTCGCGATCGGCAATTTGCTGCTCGGTCAGATCGGCAAAGCTGCGGAATTTGTGGTGCGCGTCGGCATCGGGATAGAAGAAATTGGCGCTATAGATGCCGCGAAGTTGCGGCGATGCGAGGTCGATCCAGCGCAGGTCCAAGGAACCAACCAGCCAGGCGATGCCCGGAACGAAAACCAGCAATGCGCCGATGAAGAAAATCCCATAGAGCGTATCGAACAGGAAAAATCTGACGGCGAAGGCCAAGGCGCCAATCGCCAAGAGCAGCATCACCGTGATGCAAAAGGCCTTCAAGATCCGCGCCATTCGGCCATATTGAGCATAGCGGCCGCGTAGCAGCGCAAGCTCTCCTTTGGTCTGCTCGATTTCCGCGTCGCGGTCCATTGCCTGCGCCCCAAATTGAGATCTCATCGATCATTGGGACAGCGACGCAGCATGAAGGTTCAAACAGGCGACCTTAGTTCGACGCCCGCCGCATGGCGCTCCAGGTGCCGTAACAGGTATTGCCGCCGGCGCTCCAGTGGCCGTAGCCCGTTGTGCCAAAGAGCCGGCCGTAGCCGGTGGCGTTCTGGCCGCCTTTGCTTACCATTACCGCGATGGCGCCGCTCGACACCACGACGCCGGAAATCTGATAGCTGAAATCGTTATCGGCCTGGCGGATCTGGCCGCCGACAATGCGCGCCGGATAACGGTAGCTCGGATCACAAGGTCCGGCCTGGGTGCGGATCGCAACGCTCCACAGCCCGTCATAAGCGTGCGATCGCGGGTACTTCTTTGATGCGGCAGCGGACGGCGTCGCTGCGATGGTCGCCAGCGCCAC
The DNA here is from genome assembly GCA_963784325.1 of uncultured Alphaproteobacteria bacterium. GTDB lineage: Bacteria > Pseudomonadota > Alphaproteobacteria > Rhizobiales > Xanthobacteraceae > BOG-931. The sequence goes on from CAWARC010000026.1 coordinate 30,549, forward strand.
TGCGATTGCTGTTACCGAAACAAAACCTCCCAGTCTGCTCATGTGGTCGCTCCCGGTTGTGCAATGTCGTTTCCTTGCTATTTGGGGTCCGTCGCCGGCGGCGGCGGATAAGGCGGCGGCGCGTTGGCAAATGCGGCGGCGCTGTTGCCTTGCGCGAAGCCGACGTCAAACAACGCCTTCATGTAATTGGGGTCGAACGGGCCGCGGCTCGGCGCGCTGAAATCCGCCGGAATGGTAGCGGCATTAAAGCCGACGCCTGAATTCTTGGCCGCCACATAAGTGCGGTCAAGCATCAGCCGCAGGTCGACCTGGACCGCCATGCCGACCGCTTGCGAGAGAATCACCGGTGTCGTGCGGTTGACGACCTGAAAGTCCGGCTGCAGGCCGCTATTGACCACGATGTAAAGCTGGCTTGCCGGAATCCGGTCAGTGCTGTTGCTCGCCAGCATGGCGGGCGGCGCGACAAAGAACTGGCCGCCAACACCGCCGTCGACGTGCATTTCGGCAAAGTGCTTGCCGTTGCCTTCGACGTCGATCAGCACCGGCGGAAAAGCGCCGGGAATGCTGCCCGAGGCCAAGAGCACGGTGCGGAACAGATTGAGCGCGGCGGCGCCGTCGGTCTTGTCGCTCGCGTGCGCGGCGATGGCGCCCATGTTCCAGACCACCGAGCGTTGGGCGTCGAGATCGGTGGTGACGACGAACAGCCGCCGTCCGGCCTGATAGCCGGCGGCGACGTCGGCGAGCAATTGCGGGGTGATCTGTTTGGCGATGAGATCCTTGAGCGGCCAGGAATCGACAAAACTCTCGCCGGTCGAGCCGACTTCGAAAATATCCGCCGAGGTGATCTTGGTGTAGGCGTCCTTCAAGACCTCATCGTATTTCGGGCCGGCAAAGGCGAACGGCGCCATCAGCGCGCCGGTGCTCACGCCGGTGACGACGGCATAGTCCGGGCGGTTACCGGCGGCGCTCAGACCGTTGAGGAGACCGGCACCGAAGGCGCCGTCAGAGCCGCCGGTCGAGAGAATGAGCCACGGTCCGGGCTGCGGTGGTAGCGCCTTCTCGAAGTCGGGCACCGAGTCGGCCCAGAACCGCGCATCCGGCATACCCGGGATCGCGGCGACTGCATCGTCGGCCGCGGTGAACGGCGTGCGCGGTGGCAATTTTGACTGTTGTGCGGCCGCACCGGGGGGTGCAACGGGCGGTTTGGCAGGTGCTTTTTTGGCGCGGGCGCCAACCTGATGGTGCGCGCTCTGCGCCTGCGCTGTTGCGGCGGCCAACGAGCCTTGCGGCAAAAGTGAAAACGTCGCAGCAAGCATGGTGGCGGCGGCGCATGTCGAGATCGTCCAGCGCGTGGAATGGTTCATTATCAGCTTAGTCTTTCAATATCGGCCGCAGGTTCGGCCCGGTTGGTGTATTTTCTGCGCGACACAACTTCGCGGCAAATAGGAGCGATCGCGGCGAACCGCAATCGCGCCGGATGGTGGCTTTGGGCTTTGCCTAACGACCTCCTCCGGCATCGCCATTACGTCTCAAAACGTTCAATTCCCACGATACTGTTACGACGCTGCGACGTATCGGCCCAATGCCGGTCGAGAGCTGCACGTCCTTTCACAAACTAGGCATGCCGGTCGGCAACAAAATGCGCTCCTTCAATCAGGATCGCCGCTGACTGTCCGAACGGCGCCAGCGCCGCTTCGGCTTCGGCGACCAATTCGCGCAGTCGCGCTTTGGCGCCGTCGACGCCGAGCACGCTGACGAAGGTCGCCTTGCCGGCGGCGGCGTCCTTGCCGGTCTGCTTGCCGACCAGCGCCGGATCGCCCTCGATATCCAGAAGATCGTCGGCGATCTGAAAGGCCTCCCCGACCGCCGAGCCGTAGCGCTCGAGCGCCGTGCGCTGCGGCTTTGCCGCCGTGGCGAGAATGCCGCCGGCCTCGCAGCCAAACCGCAGCAGCGCGCCCGTCTTCATCGCCTGCAACAGGCGCACGTTGCCGGCGCCGTGCGCTTGCGCGCCGAAGCGGCCCTCCGCAGCGAGGTCGAGCATCTGGCCGCCGGCCATTCCGCCGAGGCCGGCGGCCCGGGCGAGCGCGCTGACAAGCTCGATGCGGACGGCCGGATCGGCATGGGTTTCCGGCCGCGACAGGATATCGAAGGCAAAAGTGAGCAATCCGTCCCCGGCCAGGATCGCCGTCGCTTCGTCGAATTTCCGGTGCGCGGTGGGCTGCCCGCGCCGCAGTTCGTCATTGTCCATGGCCGGGAGGTCGTCATGCACCAGCGAATAGCAATGCACGCATTCGAGCGCCGCGCCCGCCATCAGGGCGTTGTCCCGTGGCACTTTGAATAGGTTCGCGGATTCGACGACGAGGAACGGCCGGAACCGCTTACCGCCCCCGAGGCTGGAGAAGCGCATGGCCTCGAGAAGCCGCGCCGGGCGGCTTAATTCGCCGGCGGCCGCCGTCGGGCCGAGCAGCCGGTCGAGGAGCGCCTCGGTATCGGCCGCGACCGCATCGAGGCGCGCCAGAAAAGGGCTGCTTTTGACATCCATCAGCTTATCTACCTGGCTTCGCCACCCTTCCCGGCCCGCAGGGGGAAGCCAGGGCCAGGGAAGCGGGGTCCTATATCAGGTCCTACATTTAAGGGATAACGGGCGGGTAAAACCCCGCCAGAAACGGCTCTAGCCGCCCCTGAAGGAGAATGTGTGGCGAACGACCTTATAGCGTCAATAGTACTGGCGACCTGGCTCTATCTCATCGCCGCCCGCGGTGGATTCTGGCGCCTGGCCGAGCGCGATGACGCGCCCGTGTCGCCGCCGGAGGCCTGGCCGGCGGTCACGACCGTCATTCCGGCGCGCGACGAGGCCGAGTGCGTGGGTCAGACCGTTACCTCGCTGTTGCGGCAAAATTACCCCGGCGAGCTCACCGTGATCGTGGTCGACGACCAGAGCCGCGACGGCACCGCGGACATCGCGCGTGGCGCCGCGACCTTGATCGGCGCCGGCGAGCGGCTGACCGTCTTGCCGGGCCGGGCGCTGCCGCCCGGCTGGACTGGCAAGCTTTGGGCGCAGCAGCAGGGCGTCGAATTTGCCGTGAGTGCCGCGGCGCCACCGGTCTATCTGCTCCTGACCGACGCCGACATCGTCTATGCCGAGGACGCTGTAACGAACTTGGTGGCGCGGGCGGAAGTGGGCGGCTTGGTGCTGACGTCGCTAATGGCGAAGCTGCGCTGCAAGAGCTTTGCCGAACGCATGTTCGTGCCGGCCTTCATCTTCTTCTTCCAGATGCTCTATCCCTTCGCCTGGGCCAACAATCCGCGGCGCTCGACCGCCGCCGCGGCCGGCGGCTGCATGCTGGTGCGCCGCGAGGCGCTGCAGCAGGCCGGCGGCCTTGCCGCGATCCGCAATGCCTTGATCGACGACTGCGCGCTCGCCAAACTGCTCAAGCACCAGGGCCCGATCTCGATTGCGCTGACCGACCGCGTGCTCAGCATCCGCGCCTATCCAGCGATCGCGGACATACGCCGCATGGTGTCGCGCTCAGCCTATGCGCAGCTCAATTATTCGCCGCTATTGCTCGCCGGCACCGTTGTCGGCCTGGCGCTGACGTACCTCGCGCCGGTCGCGCTCGCGCTCTTCGCCGGCGGGGTGCCGCAGTTCATCGGCCTGTTTACGTGGCTCCTCATGGCTTTCGCGTTCCGCCGCACGCTGCGCTTCTACGGCCTGTCAATCCTGTGGGCCCCGCTGCTGCCGGCGATCGCGGCGATGTATATGGCCTTCACCGTCAATTCCGCCTATCAGCATGCCCGCGGGCGCGGCGGCATGTGGAAAGGCCGCGCGCAGGCCAATATTTCGGAAGCGCGATGAACGACGCCAGTGGATTACGGTCGGGGAAGGGGCATCGGGATGAAAATTTCCCGGTGGCGTCGTTCCTTATTCACCCGCGCTATCGCGGCGCGATCCTGGCGTTCTATAATTTCGTCCGCACCGCCGACGACATTGCCGATCATGTGACGCTGCCGCCTGATGAGAAGCTGCGGCTGCTCGATCGGCTCGAAGCCGGATTGACCGGCGCCAACACCGACGACGCGGTCGCGGTGCGGCTGCGCACCGTGCTCGCCGAGCGGGGGCTGTCGCCGAAGCACGCCCAGGATCTGATCGCGGCGTTCAAGCTCGACGTCACCAAGCTGCGCTATCGCGACTGGGACGATCTGATCTCATATTGCTCGCTCTCCGCCATGCCGGTCGGTCGCTTCGTCTGCGACGTCCACGGCGAGAGCCGGTCGGTCTGGCCGGCCAACGACGCGTTGTGCGCCGCGCTGCAAATCATCAATCACCTGCAGGATTGCAAGGACGATTATCGCAATCTCGACCGGGTCTACATTCCGCAGGACGCGCTCGTCGCGAGCGGGGCGAGCGTCGAAGAGCTCGGCGCCGCGCGCGCATCGCCGGCGCTGCGTGACTGCCTGCACCGGCTGGCCGAGCGCACTGAACGCTTGCTGGGCGAAAGCGACGTTTTTGCCGCGGCCATCACCGACGCGCGGCTCGGCCTGGAAGTCGCTGTGATCAATACTCTGGCTCATCGGCTGACGCGTATTCTCAAAGTCCGCGATCCGTTGAGCGAACGGGTGCATCTGTCGCTGCCCGCCGTCGCCGGGGTCACGTTGCTCGGCATGCTGCGCGGCGGTGCGCATCGCTTCGGCCGGCGTTTTTGTGCCGCCGCGCATAAGCCGCGGGGTGCTTAAGTGAACGAGCCCACCCCGGCGGCCGAACGCGCCTCGCGCAGCTCGTTCTATAACGGGATGCGGATTCTGCCGCGTGCCCAGCGCAACGCCATGTTCGAGATCTACTCGTTCTGCCGCGCCGTTGACGACATCGCCGACGATCCCGGGCCGCGCGACGAGCGCAGTGCCGCGCTCGAACGCTGGCGCAGCGATCTTGCGGCGCTTTACGGCGGTTTGGCCCAGCCGCATTTGTTGGGGCTGGCGGAAGCCATCCGCAATTTCGACCTCGCGCACGGCGACTTTCTCGCCGTCATCGCCGGGATGGAAATGGACGTGGTGTCCGATATCCGCGCGCCCGACACGGCGACACTCGACCTCTACTGCGACCGCGTCGCCTGCGCGGTAGGGCGGCTTTCGGTGCGCGTGTTCGGTCTCGACCGCGATGCCGGTATGGCGCTTGCCCATCATCTCGGCCGCGCGTTGCAGCTCACCAATATTTTGCGCGACCTCGACGAGGACGCGGCGCTGGGGCGGCTCTATTTGCCGCGCGAAGCGCTGCGCGACGCCGGCATCATCAGCACCGATCCGGCGACGGTACTGGCCAATCCGATGCTCGGCGAGGCCTGCAAGACGATCGTCGCGCTGGTGAAGGCCGAATTCCAGCAAGCCGGCGTCGTCATGGCGCAATGCCCGCGGCGCGCGGTGCGGGCGCCGCGCATCATGGCCGAGGCCTATCGCCTCATTCTGGACCAATTGATCGGGCGGGGCTTTGCGCCGCCGCGCGCGCCGGTGCATTTGCCGCGCGCCAAGCTTCTTTTGATCGTGCTGCGCAATCTGTTCTGATGCCGATTTTGCAATGAGCCGCACCACCCACATCATCGGCGCCGGCCTTGCCGGCCTCTCGGCTGCGCTCAAGCTGTCCGCGCACGGCGAGGACGTGGTCGTGCACGAGGCGACCGCGTTCGCCGGCGGCCGCTGCCGCTCCTATCACGATGCCTCGGTCGGCATGACCATCGACAACGGCAATCACCTGTTGCTGTCCGGCAATCGTGCCGCGATCGATTATCTGCGCGAGGTCGGCGCGGTGGATCGGCTGATCGGGCCGCCGGCGGCCGAGTTTGAGTTTGTCGACTTGGCAAGTGCACAGCGCTGGACGTTGCGTTTCAACGATGGCCGCCTGCCGTGGTGGATCTTCGATCCGGCGCGGCGCGTGCCCGGTACGCGCGTGGTCGATTATCTGGCGTTGGCGCGCTTGCTGTGGCCGCCGGCCGGCAAGACGGTCGGCGAGATCATTCCGACCAAAGGGCCGCTCTATTGGCGGCTGGTCGAACCATTATTGCTCGCCGCGCTCAATATCGATCCGCCGCACGGCTCGGCGAAGCTCGCCGCTGCCGTGATCCGCGAAACGCTCGCCGCCGGCGGCGGCGCCTGCCGGCCGCTGGTCGCGCGCGACGGCTTGAGCGGGACGCTGGTCGAGCCCGCGCTTGCGCTGCTGCAACAGCGCGGCGCGCGTGTCCTCCTCGAACATCAGCTTCGCACGCTCCGCTTCGGCACGCGCCGTGTCGATGCCCTCGATTTCGGCGGCGAGACCATCGCGCTTGCCGAGGACGACGCAGTCATCCTCGCAGTACCGCCGTATGCCGCCGCCTCGCTGATCCGCGGGCTTGACGTGCCGACCGAGTTCCGCGCCATCGTCAATGCGCATTTCCGGATCGAGCCGCCGGCGGATCAGCCGCCGATCCTCGGCGTGCTCAACGGCACGGTCGAATGGATTTTCGCCTTTCCTGGCCGGTTGTCGGTCACCATCAGCGCCGGCGACCGCCTGGTTGATACGCCGCGGGAGGAGCTCGCCAAGAGCATCTGGGCGGAAGTTGCGAGTGTCACCGGGTTGCCGCCGGAATTACCACCCTGGCAGATCGTGCGCGAGCGCCGTGCCACTTTTGCCGCGACGCCGGCGCAGGATTTAAAGCGGCCGAGCGCGGAAACCGCGTGGCGCAATCTGATGCTGGCCGGCGATTGGACCGATACCGGCCTGCCCGCCACCATCGAGGGCGCGATCCGCTCCGGCAACCGGGCCGCCGAACTCATCGCCGGTCGCCAAGTTAAACTCCAATGAGCGATGCGATCCCGATGAGCGCAATGGATCTCGACCGCCCCATCGAAGCGGCCACCCGGGCGCTGCTGGCAACGCAACGCGCCGACGGGCATTTTTTGTTCGAGCTGGAGGCCGACGCCACCATCCCGGCCGAATACGTGCTGCTGCGCCACTATCTCGGCGAGCCGGTCGACGCCGCGCTGGAGCAAAAAATCGCCGTCTATCTGCGCCGCATTCAAGCGCCGCATGGCGGCTGGCCGCTGTTCCGCGACGGCGAATTCGATATGAGCGCAACGGTGAAGGCCTATTTCGCGCTCAAGATGATCGGCGACGCGCCGCAGGCGCCGCACATGCACCGCGCCCGCGAGGCTATCCGGCTGCGCGGCGGCGCTGAGCGGGCCAACGTGTTCACGCGCTGCCTCCTGGCGCTCTACGGCATCGTGCCGTGGCGCGCGGTGCCGGAAATGCCGGTCGAGATCATGCTGCTGCCGAGATGGTTTCCGTTCCATCTCGACAAGATCTCGTATTGGAGCCGCACCGTGATCGTGCCGCTTTTGGTGCTGATGGCGAAGAAGCCGCGCGCGGTGAACGCCAAGGGCGTCACCATGGACGAGCTGTTTCTCGAGTCGCCGCGGTCGCTCGGGCCGACGCCGAGGGCGCCGCAGCAGAAGGCGTCGTGGTTCTGGTTCTTCCGCGGCGTCGACAATGTGCTGCGCGCGGCGGAGCCGTTGTTCCCCAAGCGCACGCGGGCGCGCGCCATCGATCGCGCCGTGGCCTGGGTCGGCGAGCGGCTCAATGGCGAGGACGGGCTGGGCGCGATCTTCCCGGCGATGGCCAACAGCGTGATGATGTATGCAGCGCTCGGTTATCCGGAAGACCATCCGCAGCGCGCCATCGCGCGTAAATCGGTCGACAAGCTTCTGGTCGTGCATGACGACGAGGCCTACTGCCAGCCCTGCGTGTCGCCGATCTGGGACACCGGGCTCGCCTGCCACGCGCTGCTGGAGGCCGGCGGCGAGCGGCTGGCGGCACAGGTCAAGCGCGGTCTCGATTGGCTCGTGCCGATGCAGGTGCTCGACCTGCGCGGCGACTGGATCGCGCGGCGGCCCGCGCTGCGGCCCGGCGGCTGGGCGTTTCAATATGCCAATCCGCATTATCCCGACGTCGACGACACCGCTGTCGTGGCGATGGCGATGGACCGCCTGCAGGGCATGACGCCGCCGCAAGGCAGTCCCCAAGAGTCGGTGCCGGCGGATTACCGCGCCGCGATCGCGCGCGCGCGCGAATGGATCGTCGGCATGCAGAGCGAGAACGGCGCCTGGGGCGCGTTCGATGCCGATAACGAATATTATTATCTCAACAATATTCCATTCGCCGATCATGGCGCGCTGCTCGATCCGCCGACCGAGGATGTCACCGCGCGTTGCTTGTCGATGCTGGCGCAATTGGGCGACACGCAAAGCCCGGCGGTGACGCGCGCCGTCGATTATCTACGCCGTACGCAGCTTGCCGACGGCTCCTGGTACGGCCGCTGGGGCATGAACTACGTTTACGGCACCTGGTCGGTGCTCTGTGCGCTCAACGCCGCGGGGCTGTCGCGTGATGCGCCGGAAATGCGCAAGGCGGCCGATTGGCTCGCCGCGATCCAGAACGACGACGGCGGCTGGGGCGAGGACGGCTCAAGCTACAAGCTCGACTACAAGGGCTACGAAAAAGCGCCGTCCACCGCCTCGCAGACCGCCTGGGCACTGCTCGGCCTGATGGCCGCCGGTGAAGTCGACCATCCGGCCGTGGCACGCGGCATCAAATATCTCGCCGACAATCAGGGCGCCGACGGCTTCTGGACCGAAGAGCGCTACACCGCGACGGGTTTCCCGCGCGTGTTCTATCTGCGCTACCACGGCTATGCGAAATTCTTCCCGCTGTGGGCGCTGGCGCGCTACCGCAATCTCAAGAGCGGCAATGCGCGCGCGGTGGGGTGGGGGATGTGATGTCTCCGTCACCCGAGGTGACGGAGAATTGCTACGCCGCGCTGGCCGAAGTCTGCGCCGCAGACTTGTTTGCTTCTTTTGCGGCTTCTTTCGCCGCCTTCTCGCGCGCCTCGTTGGCGCGCATTTGCGACAGCGTCTGTTGCACCTGGCCGTCGAAGACGTATTGCGCGGGGCGCTGCGCGTCCAATGAGATTTCCGGCGCCATCGGGCCTTCGGTCTTGATGCCCTTCCAGGCGATCATTGCCGCCTGCAGAGGGTGGTCCATCATCGCCTGCGCCGCTGTGGGCTCGTAGCCGCAATGGGCCATGCAGTTGGCGCATTTTTCGTAGGCGCCGGTGCCGTATAGATCCCAATCCGTGGTGTCCATCAGCTCCGCGAACGTCTTGGCGTAGCCTTCGCCGAGCAGATAGCAAGGCTTCTGCCAGCCGAAAATGTTGCGGGTGGGCATGCCCCATGGCGTGCAGTGGAATTCCTGATTGCCGGCGAGGAAGTCGAGGAACATGCCGGAATGGGTGAGATTCCAATTTTTGGTCTTGCCGAGCGCGAAGACCTTGCGAAACAGCTCCTTGGTCTTGCGGCGATTGAGAAAATGCTCCTGGTCGGGCGCGCGCTCATAGGCATAGCCCGGCGAGATCGAGACGCCGACGCCGAGCTCGGCGGTAAGGTCGAGGAACTTGGCGATGTCTTCCGCCGGATGGCCGTCGAACACCGTGCAATTGACGTTGACGGCGAAGCCTTTGGCTTGCGCGACCTTGATCGCGGACACGGCCTTCTCGTAGCCGCCGTCCATGCACACCGACTTGTCATGGTGCTCCTTGATGCCGTCGAGATGCACCGAGAAGAACAGATAGGGAGAGGGCTCGAACAGATGCAGCTTCTTTTCCAGCAATAGCGCGTTGGTGCACAGCGAGACGAATTTGCCGCGCGCGACGATGCCTTTGACGATCTCGCCGATCTCTTTGTGGATCAGCGGCTCGCCGCCCGGAATGGCGACCATCGGCGCGCCGCACTCGTCGACGGCGTCGAGGCATTCTTGCACCGACAGGCGCTTGTTGAGGATAGCGTCCGGATAATCGATCTTGCCGCAACCGGTGCAGGCGAGATTGCAGCGGAACAGCGGCTCGAGCATCAGCACCAGCGGATAGCGCTTACGCCCCGCCAGACGCTGACGCATGACATAGGCGCCGACTTTTACTTTCTGTCGCAGAGATACACCCAAGGCTACGATCCTCTTTGTTCTTTCTGTCTGTGCTGGCGCCGCCGAAAACCGTTCGATTCAGACTTTCGCTCAATCTATACTTTCGCGGTAACGCGGCCCGCGGTGGCGCCGTCGGTCAATTCCGGCGGCAGGCGGAACTCTATCGTCTCGTGCCGGCCGTGCAGCTGGCTGACGTCCACCGGACCGAGCCGCCGCAGCGCGCTGATGACGTCCTCCACCAGCACTTCCGGCGCCGAGGCGCCCGCCGTGATACCGACGGTCTTGGCCGTGTCGAACCAGGCCGGATCGAGCTCACTGCCGTCGGCGATCAGGTAGCTCGGCGTGCCGGCCTCTTCGCCGATCTCACGCAGCCGGTTGGAGTTGGAACTATTCTTGGCGCCAACCACCAGGATAACGTCGACGAGATCGGAGAGTTCACGCACCGCGGTCTGCCGATTCTGCGTCGCGTAACAGATGTCGCGGGTCTCCGGGCCGACGATGTCGGTGAAGCGCCGATGCAGCGCGGCGATGATGCCGCGGGTGTCATCGACAGATAGCGTAGTCTGGGTGACATAGGCGACCGGGGTGTCGACCGGAATGTCGAGCGCGGCGACGTCGGTCTCGGTCTGCACCAGCGTCACCGGCTCGGCGATCTGGCCCATTGTGCCCTCGACCTCCGGATGTCCGGCATGGCCGATAAGGATGAGCCGGCGCCCCTGGCCGACATAGCGCTTGCCCTGATTGTGCACCTTGGTGACCAGCGGGCAGGTGGCGTTCAATACCGGCAGATTGCGCGAAGCGGCTTCTTCCTCGACGCTCTTGGCGACGCCATGGGCACTGAAGATGGTGACCGCATTGGCGGGAACTTCGGAGAGGTCCTCGACAAAGCGGGCGCCCTTGGCCTTGAGGCTTTCCACCACGTGCTTGTTGTGGACGATTTCGTGACGCACATACACCGGCGGGCCGAATTTCTGCAGCGCCCGTTCGACAATCTCGATGGCGCGCACCACTCCGGCGCAGAAGCCGCGGGGTTGAGCGAGTATCACTTTCATCAAGACCTCCCGGTCAATCGCCGGTACATCACGGTTAATGTCTACGCTGCGGCCTTGCGTCGCAATAACGGCTGCCGCGGTTACTCAGTTGCTTGCTCAGTTACTTGGCCGCGAATGCGCTGCGATCAAGCCCGGATTTCCTTGCTTAAGGTAGGTTCCGCCGCAGCGGCCGAGGAATGACCCCATAAACCGGCTCATTGAGCGGAAATGGGGCCTCTTGTCCAGCGGGGCCGCCGCGCCGGCCCATTCCAGCCGTTGAACCAGGCTTTGCTCCCCACCGTCAAATGAGAACGCAATTTCGTGCAACCGGTTCGGATTTTCACGCGTTGTGGGCTGAATTGACGCAAAAATCGAGATTTCCCCATGGCAGCCAGGCCAGGGCGGCAAAACACGGCAAATGGGCTAGGAAAATATCCAGGATTTCACTTTTCGAGCCATTCAGGGCATCTAAGCTCCTCAGCCGCGGTTCATCGGTCACCATTTCGCCTTTCTCTTGACGCCTCACACCCGTTCGCCGATTTACCCTTCCCGTTGATCATCCCATTCCGCTGACCAGCCCATGAAAACGATCACCGCCTTCGTAGTCCGCGCAATCGATCTTTGCGTGCAATACGCTTGGCCGGTGATCGCCGCGGCGATTCTGCTCACGGTCGTTTCGTCGTGGTACGCCGCCACGCATTTTGCGATGACGACGGACGTCAACCAGCTCATTTCGGCGAACATTCCGTGGCGGCAGCGCGAGGCCGCCTTGGAAAAGGCGTTCCCGCAATTCGAGACCATCGTCGCGGTGATCGATGCGCCGACGCCGGAACTGGTCGACGAAGCCACCAATGCGCTGGTGGCGCAGCTGTCGCAGCAGAAGGCCTTGTTTCAATCCATCGAGCAGCTAAAGGGCGGCAGCTTCTTCGCGCAGAACGGATTTCTGTTCGAGAAGACGTCGGATCTTGCGCCGCAATTGAAGGCGCTCACGCAGGCGCAACGCCTGATCCAGGTGCTGGCCGGCGACCCGTCACTGCGCGGCGTCATTCAAGCTTTGCAGTTCGGCCTGCTCGGCGTTCAGGGCGGCCAGCTCACGCTCGACAATATGACTTGGCCGCTGACGCTCGCGTCCAACACGCTCGACAAGGTCAATGCCGGACAGCCGGCGAGCTTCTCATGGCATGAGCTGGTGCAAGGCCGCATCTCGACGCCCGACGAGCTGCTGCGCTTCCTGCAGATCCGCGCTTCGCTCGACTATTCCGAGCTCGAACCCGGCAAGCATGCCACCGATGCGATCCGGCAGGCGGCCAAAGACCTCGATTTTTCGTCCAAGTATCAGGCCCGCCTGCGCCTGACCGGCCCGGTGCCGATGGCGGACGAGGAATTCGCCACCATCAAAGAGAATGCGGCGCTCAACGCCACAGTGACCATCGCCGTCGTGCTCGTGATCTTGTGGCTGGCGCTGCGCTGGGTCCGCATCATTTTCGCGGTGTTCGCCTGCCTCGCGGTCGGGCTTTCCATGACCGCCGCGGCCGGCCTGCTGATGGTCGGCACGCTCAATCTGATATCGGTCTATTTCGCTGTGCTGTTCGTCGGCCTTGGCGTCGACTTCGGCTTGCAATTTTCCGTCCGCTATCGGGCGGAACGGCATGAGGTCGACAATGTGCGCGAGGCGCTGTTGCAAGCCGGCCGGCGCGCCGGCGCGCCGCTGACGCTCGCGGCCTTGGCGACGGCCGCCGGCTTTCTGTCGTTCCTGCCGACGGTCTACAAGGGCGTTTCCGAATTGGGCCTCATCGCCGGCGTCGGCATGCTGATCGCGTTTACCACCAGCATTACGCTGCTGCCGGCCTTGCTGAGCGTGCTCAAGCCGCCGAGCGAACCGGCGCAGCTCGGCTACAAGGTGCTGGCGCCGGTCGATCGTTTTTTGGCGCGGCATCGCATACCGATCCTGATCATCACGCTTGCCGTCGTCGCGGCGGGATTGCCGCTGTTGTACTGGCTGCGCTTCGATTTTAATCCGATCAATCTGCGCAGCCCCAAGACCGAGGCAGTCGCCACCTATCTCGCGCTCAAGAGCGATCCGGAGGCCGGCGCCAACGATATTCAGGTGCTGGAGCCGTCATTGACGGTGGCGGATCAAGTCGCGGCAAAGCTGCGGGCGCTGCCGCAAGTGGCGCGCGTTACGACTTTGTCGAACTTCATTCCAAGCGACCAGCAACAAAACCTGCCGCTGATCCAGGATGCGGCGAAGACGCTCGATCCGGCGCTCAACCCGACGGCCTCTACTCCGCCGCCGACCGACGCGCAGAACGTCAGCATGATGGGGTCCACCGTCGACTTCCTCAACCGGCTGGCCGGCACCGGCACCGGCTCAGGCGCAGTGGCGGCGCGGCGCCTCGCGACCGCGCTGTCGGCGCTCGCCAAGGCGGACCCGCCGGTGCGCCAGCGCGCCGAGACGGTGTTCGTGCAGCCGCTGCATACCGCGCTCGACGATCTGCGCGATCTGTTCAAGGCGCACGAGGTGACGCTCGATAATCTGCCGCCGGGCCTCAAGAGTCAGTGGGTGACTTCGGACGGCCAAGCGCGTGTCGACGTCGCTCCGACGGGCGATTCCAACGACAATACGGTGTTGCAGAATTTCGCGAATGCCGTGCAGACGGTGGCGCCGAACGCGACCGAGGGGCCGATTTCGATTCTCGAAGCGCGCCGCGCCGTGGTCGGCGCCTTCCTGGAGGCCGGCGCCTGCGCGCTGATATCGATCGCCATTTTGCTGTGGATCACGCTGCGCCGATTGAGCGACGTGCTGCTGACGCTGGTGCCGCTGCTCTTGGCCGGCGTCGTCACGCTGGAAATTTGCGTGCTGGTCGACCTGCCGCTGAACTTCGCCAACATCATCGCTTTGCCGCTGTTGCTCGGCGTCGGCGTGGCGTTCAAGATCTACTACATCATGGCGTGGCGTGAAGGGCAGACCAATCTGCTGCAATCGGTGCTCACCCGCGCGGTGACGTTTTCGGCCTGCACCACGGCGACCGCTTTCGGCAGCCTGTGGTTTTCCAGCCATCCCGGAACATCGAGCATGGGCAAATTGCTGGCGATCTCGCTGTTGACGACGATGGCCGCAGCGGCGGTGTTCCAGCCGGTGCTGATGGGCAAGCCGCGCGAACAGCAGCCGGAAGCTTAGATAAGATCAACGCCCCGTGCCATTTTGCGCGGGCGCCATAAGCTGCGAGCGATGCGCTGTCGGGTGTTTTGGCGTCACCAGATTACGATTGACCGCCGGATTGGGATTAACCGACGGATCGAGCATACTGTAAGCGGAATCCGGCAGCCGCGACCAATATTGGTTCTGGCCCAACAGCTCGATGCCGATGTAGCCGCGCACCACGAGCGTTTGACCGTCCGGCGTCACCTTCATGGTGGCGTGATAGATCTTGCCGTCGCGCGGATCGAGAATGGTGCCGCCGCCGTATTTGTCGGCGTCTTCCTGCTTCATGCCGCGGATGATTTCGAGCCCGAGCCAGCGCTGATCGTGGCGATCGTCTTTGCACTGATCGCATACGACGTTGGGATCTTCGCCGGGCTTGAGAAACATCCTGGCGATAATGCCGTCATAGACGCCGTCGTGATCGGTAATCAGGAACCAGCCGGTGGGTTGCTTGCTGTCGCTGTCGACGGCTTGCCAGAGTCCCGCGGGATTGGGCGCGGCAGGGCTCGTATCGGCCGGCGCCAGTGGATCCGCGCTCGCCGCAAAAGTTGCAGCGATGAGCGACAACAGCGCCACCGCGACCATGACAAACCTTAGGCGCATCGTCCGACCTCCTGGCGGGCCCCCACCGCTGTCCGACATAACGGCCCACTCCCGCATCGATCGCGGAAGCTCAATTATGCTCATCGTCGACCCCGCGCAATGGTCGCGCAGATGAGCCGTGCGGCGAATTTGACAAGGACCAATATGGCGGCGGAAACTTGACTTGGAACCGAAAGAAAGACCGGCGGTAAAGTAGTATCGGCAGCAAGGCGCGGCATGAAGATCAAAACGATCGAGCCCATTGCAGTCAGTCTGCCGATGAAGAAGCCGGTGCAGATGGCCGGCGAGACCGTGACGCGCGCGGACAACGTCCTCGTCCGCATCGAATCCGACGATGGCGTGGTCGGCTGGGGCGAAGCGGCTTCGGCGCCGACCATGACCGGCGAAACCGTCGCCAGTATGACGGCGGCGGTGGTGCTTCTGGCGCCTGGCCTGCTCAAGCGTCCCGCCGGCGATTTCGCCGGCGCTTCGGCGGCGATGGCGGCGCGGCTCTATGGCAATAGCGGCGCCAAAGCCGCCATCGAGATCGCGCTGCATGACCTCGTCGGCCGCGCCACCAACCGGCCGGTCTACGCTCTCCTCGGCGCGCGGCAACGCAGCCGCATGCCGGTGCTCGCCGTGATCGGCTCGGACGATGTCGCGGCGGATTTGCGCGAGGCGAAAGAGCGCTGGGCCGCGGGTTACCGCGCGTTCAAGATCAAAGTGGGATTGGCGTCGGCGTCGGCCGATGCCGAACGCACACGCGCCGTTTGCCTGGCGCTCAAGGGCATGGGCGAGCCGTGTCTTGTCTCCGCCGACGCCAATCAGGGATTTGGCGTCGGCGATGCGCTCGATTACGTGCGCACGCTCGGCGATTGCGGGCTCGATTTCTTCGAACAGCCGGTCGAAGCGCACGATCTCGACGGCATGGCGCGCGTCGCCGCGGCGAGCCGTGTGCCGATCGGCGCCGACGAGGGCCTTCATTCCGCCGACGACATCGTGCGGTATCATGAGCGCAAGGCCGCGCGCGGCGGCAGCCTTAAGGCGATCAAGCTCGGCGGCCTGCGCGCGCTGTTCGATGCAAGCCGGCTGTGCGACCGGCTCGGCATGAAGATCAATATTTCCTGCAAGACCGGCGAATCGAGCGTCGCATCGGCGGCGGCCGCGCATGTCGCCACCGCGGTGCCGGCGCTCGACTGGGGGCTGACGGTAACCAATCCTGGCTTGGCGGAGGACGTCGTGGTCGAGCCGCCCGCGGTGGTTCGGGGCCATGTCGAGGTGCTGGAGCGCCCCGGCCTCGGCATCGAGGTCGACGAGCGGCGGGTGCGGCGCTGGCAGCGGGAGTTCGCTGCCAGGAAGGTGGCTTAGCCCAGTCCCGCTGACCGAAGCATCAAGCGCCTTTCGCGCTCTCCTCCGCCTCGTCTTCCTCTTCGTCGATCACGCGTGTGTCGTCGGTTTCGATGAGACTACCAGGGTGGGCTTCGCCGGAGCGGTCTGCGCCGCGGTCGCGGGCCTCGTCGATCTGACCCGCGATGAAGGCCGCAAGATCGTCGAAGGCCTGGTCGATCTCGGATTTAGGGATGCCGTTACTCTGGGCGTCCTTCACGCATTGATCGGCCAAGCTTTTCGCCTGCGCCTCGAGGCCAGACGAAGTCCTGCCGGCGGCGGCAAAATCCTTCGCTTCGATCTTCTCCGTCACCCAGGTCTCGACGAATTCGAGGGCGCGCACACTCATGATAGTCTCCTGCTTCCCGTCGGCGACGAGAGTAGCATAACGCCATGGAAAAGCGCGCGCAGGCAAAGGAACTCGGCATCGCCGTCGTCGGCTCGGGCCGCATCGGCACGTTGCGGGCGCGGCTCGCCGCCAAACACCCCGCGGTACGCTTTCTGGCGGTCTCCGACAAGGACCCAGCGCAGGCGCAAAAGCTCGCCGAGCTCGCCGGCGCCGACTTTTACTCGGCCGACAACGCTGACGTGATCGCGCACCCGCAAGTGAGCGCGGTGTTCGTCTCGACCCCCGAAGGCGAGCATGCGGCGCCGGTGTGCAAGGCGCTCGAGCTCGGCAAGCCGGTGCTGGTCGAGAAACCGCTGGCGCTCTCGCTCAACGACGCCGAGGCGATTTTCAAGACGCTGCAAGCGACCTCCGGCACGCTGCGCGTCGGCTACAGCCGGCGTTTCAAAGAATGCTTCCTGCGCGCCAAGGAGCAGATGCGGCTCGGCCGGCTTGGCAAAGTGAGCGGCGGGTTGGCGCGCGTTTATAATTCGCGGGCCCAGACCTTCGCCATCCTCAAGCGCGATCCGCACGCGACGCCGGTGCTCGACGTGCTGACCTATTACGTCGACCTGATGTGCTGGTTCCTCGAGGGCAACCGCCCGGTCGAGGTGGTGGCGCGCGGCCAGTCCGGCATTTTCCGCGACGCCGGCTACAGCGCCCAGGACGTGACCTGGGCGATCGTCACCTTCGCCGACGGCGCGGTGATCAATTTCGGCATCGGCTACGCGCTGCCGGCGAATTATCCGACGCAGGGGCAATCGGATCGCGTCGAGCTCCTCGGCACCGACGGCACTATGATCATCGACGACGACCACATGGAGCACCTGATCTTTTCCGAGAAAGGCATCCCGCACCCTTACGTGCCCGGCCATTCCGTGGAAATGGCGTTTCTCGGCAGCAACACCGCGGGCGATTGGGCGATGGGCGACTTCTGGGGCCCGCTCGGCAATGAGACGCGCGCCTGGCTCGATTTTCTCGCTACCGGCCGGCCCAGCATCCACTGCACGCCCGAGCAGGCGATGCTCAATCTGAAAACGACCTACGCCATCGAGCGCGCCGTCGCGACCGGGCAGGCTGTGCGGCTGGATTAGGCGCGTTCGACCGACAACCTTTTCTGAACAGCCGGGGGAATTATCATGAAACTTCCACGTCGAAACCTTCTCCGCCTGGCTGCCGCTGGAGCCGCGATTGCCGCTGTGCCGCGGATCGCAATCGCGGAAGCCTATCCGACGCGTCCCGTACGCCTGATCGTCGGCGGCACGCCGGGCAGCGCGCCCGACGTGATCGCGCGGCTGATGGCGCAGTGGCTATCACAGCGGCTCGGCCAAACCGTATTCGTGGAGAACAAAAACGGCGCTAGCGACAATCTTGCGACCCAAGCCGTGGTGGATGCGACACCAGATGGTTATACTCTGCTGCTGGCGTCTGCCAGCAATGCGATCAACGCCACGCTGTTCGCCAATCTCAAATTTGATTTCATCCGCGACATCGCGCCGATCTCCGGCGTCGTTACTTTTCCGATGGTCATCACCGTGAATGCGTCTTTTCCGGCAAAAAACTTTCCTGAGTTATTGGCATACGCCAAGGCGAATCCCGGAAAAATCAACATTGGCACGCCGCCGCTCGGCTCGCCGCAGCACGTCGCCGGCGAGCTGCTCAAGATGATGAGCGGCGCGGACATTGTCTTTGTTGCGTACCGCGGCGGTCCGGCGGCGATCAGCGACGCGCTCAGTGGACAGATCCAGGGCGCTATCGGCACCGTGTTATTGACGCTTCCGCAAATCAAGTCCGGAGGCTTACGCCCCGTGGCGGTGACCAGCACGGCGCGCTCCGCATTGCTGCCCGAAATTCCGACGGTCGATCAGTTCGTGCCGGGTTTTGAGGCTGGGCAATGGGTCGGTATCGGCGCGCCGAAGAAAATCCCTGTTGAGATTGTCGAACGGCTTAACCGGGAGATCAATGCCGGATTGGCCGACGCCACGCTCAAGGCGAGGATTGCCGATCTTGGCGGCGTGCCGTTGCCGGGTTCGTCCGCCGATTTCGGCAAGTTTGTCGCCGCCGAAACCAAGAAGTGGGGTGACGTCATCAAGTTCGCAAAAATCAAACCGGAATAAGGATCAGTGTCGGAGTTTGGCAATGGATGCCGGTGCGTCGGGACAGGCAGTGCGCTGCGCCAATTGTGGCAGCTCCAATGTCACGAATCGCACAGAGCATGTTGTCTTAATTTCGGCTCAAATTGGCCGGACGGTAGGCCGGTCGGTGGCGTTGAGGGGGGTGTACAATGACGGTCCGCGTTTGGATTGCGCCTTGCCACATTTCGTCTGCGCGCGCCGATTTACACAGCGCTTTCCAGTCTTTGCGAATCAACGCCGCGTGACGCGCGGTTAGCCGCCACCGAGCAGTATGTTGCGTATTACGGTCTCACGTATCCGCATTTTCTTCGTCGTGCTGGGCTGCGCGATATTGAGCGCATCGCTGTTCGACTGGGCGCAAAATTTACGCGCGGCCGAGGCCGGATATGGGTGGGTGAAGGCGGACGCGCCGAACGCGCCCGCGGTCGAGACCGCGGAAATATGGCAAGTGGCGGCAAGCTGCGTGCGCCCGTTCTTCGTCAATGCGGTTCTGCGATCGAAAATCAAGCTCAACAATCATTATGCTTTGGCGCCCGAAGCGGTTCGCGCGTGGCGCTCTCGTTCGATGAGCGAAGAGCCGGCCGCCAATCAGACCGGGGGCCTGTATCGCCTCGTCAACGAGCAGGACGGCCGCGAGCAAGACTCCGAACGCGGCGCGATGCTGCACGTGCGCTATGCCGAATGGTATGCCGACCTGTTCAAGCTCGAGGTGGGGGCCCACGAGTGGGAACGGCGCTTGGCCGATATTGCCGATCAGAGCGTGACGGTCAGCGAAGCCACGCGCAAGAGTTTCGGAGCCTATTCCGGCCGTGGCATCGGACAGGCCGGCGGCCGAGGCGATTTCGATCATTACCTGCTGGTTCTGCTCGGGCTGGGGGGATTTGCCGACGATCAAGAGCAGGCGATCCGCGCGGATTGCGTCAAATTCATTCCGGTCAAAAAGATCTACAACAGCGCAAACTACCTCGGCGAGATGTGGCGCTGGCCGGTCGATCACGCGGCGGCGTTCTCCTTCGGTTTGGAGCTCATGCTGATCGGAATTCTCTTTATTCCGATCGATCTCTGGATCGCCACCGGTGACGTGCGGGCGGTAAGGCGACATATCGCCGAAGAGGTCACCCGCTTTGCTACAACCGTTTTCTCTTGCGCGTGTAAATTCGTCTCTCGCTTGCTGGAGATTCTTTACGCCGTTCTTCGCGCGATCGTCCTGGGTGCGCGCGCCATCTTCACCGCAAATATCAAGTCCGGAAGAGTCGGCCAAATACCCTTTGTGACGAAACTCGCCGAGATCCGTTTGCCGCAGCGTTTCGCGTATATCGCGGATAACAACATGCTCGGCAAGACGGTCGAATGGCTCAAGCGCACCGAGCGCGACGAGCCGGCGCCATTGAGGCTAAGCCATTTATTTGTTGAAAACGATTGACGAGCGTGAAAATTGAATTTCTTCACTGCTACAGATGAGCGCCGTTGCGGGTTTTCCGCGAGGCTGTTGGGACCGGCCGCGCGGCGCGGTAAGGTGCGTCGCTAATCCGCTCGGCCCGGCTCATTGCCGAGAACAACAGGATGGACAATGCCAGACCAATTTTCCGGTAAGGTCGCAGTCATCACCGGCGGCAGTCGCGGCATTGGCCGCGAGATCGCCGTCGAGTTCGCCCGCGCAGGAGCGCAAACGGTCATCGTGTCATCCTCGGCGGAACGCCTCGCCGCTGCGAGCAAGATCATCACCGCGGCCGGCGGCCTGGCGCCCGTTGCCGTCGCCGCGGACCTGCGCCAGCTCGACGGCTGCAAGCAGGTCTTTGACGCGGTTAAGGACAAATTCAATCGCTGCGACATTTTGGTCTGCTCGGCGGGCGCGACCCGTGCCGGAAATTTCGTCGATCTGCCGGACGAGGCCTGGCTCGACGGCTATGCGTTGAAATTGTTCGGCTGCGTGCGCATGTGCCGGCTGTTCTGGCCGATGCTCAAGGCCGCGCAGGGTTTTGTCGTCAATATCGGCGGCGGCGCGGCGCGCTCGCCCGGCGCCGATTTCTCGATCGGCGCGTCGGTCAATGCGGCGATGGGCAATTTCTCCAAGGCGCTGTCGCAGCTCGGCAAACGTGACGGCGTCAACGTCAATATCATCCATCCCGGCGCGACCGAGACCGAGCGCTTCTATCAGTTGATCGCGCAGCGCTCAAAGGCATCGGGAAAATCGGTCGAAGAGCTCAAGCAAGAGGCCACCGCCAAAGACGGCTTGCGCCGGCTGGGCAAGGCCGAAGACGTCGCGGCGCTCACTTTGTTCCTGTGCTCGGAGAAGGCGCGTCACATTCAGGGCACCGCCATCGCGGTCGATGGCGGCGCAACCGTGGGCTATTATTGACGATGGTGAGGCGGCGGTCGGACACAGCAATGACCCAATTTTAGATTGGTGTCTTCCTTGTCTGCTTTTTCTTTGTCACGGATCTGTGGCATAGTATGCGGCAGACCGGGGGGACCGCCGTTTCGTTTCGAGCTGATGGCAATAGAAATCGACCCGCTCAAGCTGTCTTCCCCGCGCATCTTCCTGTTCCGGATGCTGGTGTTCGTCGCGCTGTTCGCGGTGATCGTCTTTCTGCTGCACAAGCAGATCGAGATCGCATTCATGTCCAATCCGGCGCTCAACGCCCTGATCATCCTGGTGCTGGTCATCGGCGTGGTGCTGGCGTTTCGGCAGGTGCTGCGGCTTTATCCGGAAATCGGCTGGGTGAATCATTTTCGCCGCGCTGATCCCGGTCTTGCGGTCAAGCGGCCGCCGGTGCTGCTGGCGCCGATGGCGGGGATCCTGGGCAGCCGTGTCGGACGCATGACGATTTCGGCGCAGATGATGCGCGGGATTCTCGATTCAATCGCCACCCGCCTCGACGAGGCACGCGACATTTCGCGTTACATGACGGGTTTGCTGGTGTTCCTCGGGCTGCTCGGCACGTTTTGGGGCCTGATCCAGACGGTAGGCTCGGTCGGTGGCGTGATCCAGGGGCTGAAGCCGACCGGCGACGCCGCTTCGATGTTCAACTCCTTGCGCGAGGGTCTCGCGGCGCCGCTCAGCGGCATGGGCATCTCGTTTTCGTCGTCCCTGTTCGGCCTTGCCGGATCGCTGGTACTCGGATTTCTCGATCTGCAGTCGAGCCAGGCACAGAACCGCTTCTATACCGAGCTCGAAGATTGGCTCGCCACCACGGTGTACGACCAGGCCGCCGAGCCGGTTGTCCCCACCGCCGGGTTCGGCGAAATACGCAGCGCCATCGAGCGCCTGCGCTCGGCCGTCAATGAAGCCGGCGGCAATAAGGCCGCCACCGCGGTGATGTCCGATCTCGCCGAGGCCATCCAAGGGCTGGTCAACCAAATGCGCGCCGAGCAGCAAACCATTCGCGATTGGGTCGAAGGCCAGGCCGAGCAGCAAGGCGAAATCAAGCGGCTGTTGGAATTGATCGTGCGCGAGGACGTCAACTCGTGAACGCCGTGAAATATGAGCGGCGGTCTGCCCCTGCGTGCGGGATGCGGGCGGCGAAAGTCGGAGAGTAGGGCGCATGGCGCTGGCACGGACGCGCCGCGGCGAAAGCGGCATGAATTACTGGCCCGGCTTCGTCGACGCGTTGTCGACG
Organism: uncultured Alphaproteobacteria bacterium; assembly: GCA_963784325.1. Lineage (GTDB taxonomy): Bacteria > Pseudomonadota > Alphaproteobacteria > Rhizobiales > Xanthobacteraceae > BOG-931. The sequence goes on from CAWARC010000026.1 coordinate 52,890, forward strand.
CTGATTTTGAGCATCATTTTCCTGCTCAGCGTGTTCGTCGTGGTTCAGTTTTATCTGCAGCAGGAAGTGCAGGGCAAGAACGCGGCGCTGGAACGCCTCAATGCGCAGATCACCGGGCTTTCCGAGCAGTTGTCGATGGCCAAGACCGACAAGGCCGACCTTGAAACTCAGCTTGCCGGCCTGCAGGCGTCGCTCGCCGGCGCGCAGAGCGATCGCGACAAATACCAGGGTCTCTATCGCGGCGCGGCCGCCGATGCGGCGGCGGCGAAGGACAAGGTCACGGAGCTGTCCGGCCAGCTCTCCGGCGCGCAGAGCGACCGCGACAAATACCAGACGCTCTATCAAGGCGCCGCCGCGGATGCGACGGCGGCGCAAAGCAAGACCACCGCGCTGTCCGGCGAGCTTGCAGGCGAAAAAGATATCTCGGCGAAGGCGCTGGCCCAGGTCGAGACGCTCAATACGCAGCTCGCGGCGCTGCGCCAGCAGCTCGCGGCGCTCAACACCGCGCTGGGCGCCTCCGAGCAGAAAGACACGCAATCGCAGCAGCGCATCACCGATCTCGGCCAGCGACTCAACGTCGCGCTGGCAAAAGACGTGCAGGAGCTTTCAAGCTACCGCTCGGATTTCTTCGGCAAGCTGCGCACGATACTCGGCAACCGCCCCGACATGCGCATCGTCGGCGATCGCTTCGTCCTGCAATCGGAAGTCTTCTTCGACACCAGCCGGGCCGACCTTAAGCCGGAAGGCCGTGCCGAGCTCGACAAAGTGGCGGGTGCAATCGTCGAACTGGAAGGCCAGATTCCTCCCGACATTGGCTGGGTGCTGCGGGTCGACGGCCACACCGATGTACGGCCGATCAGTGGCGGGCAGTTCAAGTCGAACTGGGATTTGTCGGCGGCGCGCGCGATTGCGGTGGTGCAATATCTGATCGAAAAGGGCGTCCAGCCGGACCGGCTGGTGGCGGCCGCCTTCGGCCAATACCAGCCGATCGACACCGGCACCACCGAAGATGCTTACCGCCGCAATCGCCGCATCGAGTTCAAGCTGACCGAGCGATGATTCCCAGCCCGAGTAGCAGATTGCGTCATCCGCAAGGCTCGCCTTCGGTGCGGCCGATTGACGGCAGCGCCAGCGGCGGCGCTATTGGGATAGTGCGCGTGCCGCAGTAAATTCCCCGGCGCGTTGCGTAAACCGGGCGAGGACCGATGGACGACAAAACAAGGCCGGACCAAACCGGCTACCGCTTCATCGGCAAGCCGATGCCGCGCAAGGAGGACGCGCGGCTCATTACCGGCCACGGCCGTTTCACCGACGATTTCAGTCTCGAAGGCCAAGCCTATGCGGCGGTGGTGCGGTCGCCTTATCCGCACGCGCGCATCGTCACTATCGAAGCGGCGCAGGCTAAGGCGATGCCGGGCGTGCTTGGCGTATTCACCGGCGCCGATTGCGCCGCGGACAACCTCAAGCCAATTCCGCACGATCCTCTGCCGAAGACCAAGTTCGACATGAAGCTTGCCGGGGCCGGCGGCGGCGCGGTTTTCATCGGGCCGCATCTGCTGCTGCCGGCGGACAAAGCGCGGCATGTCGGCGAGGCCGTCGCCATGGTCGTAGCCGAAACCAAAGCGCAGGCGATGGACGCGGCGGAAGCGGTGGAGGTGACCTACGAGGAACTGCCGTTCGTGCTGCATTCGGAAGACGCGATGCGGCCCGATGCACCGGCGATCTGGGATGAAGTGCCGAACAATGTGCCAGTCGATACGCCGTTCGGCGATGCCGAGGCGACCGATCGGGCCTTTGCGCAAGCCGCGCATGTCGTGAAGCGGAAATTTCACGTCGGCCGCGTCACCGGCGTGCCGATGGAGCCGCGGGCCGCGCTCGGCGCCTACGATGCCGCCACCGGGCGCTATACGCTCTATGCCGGTTCCGGCGGCGCGGTGCGGCAGAAGAACGAGCTCTCGACTGTGCTCGGCATCGCGCCGGAGCGGCTGCATGTGCTCGCCTACGACATCGGCGGCAATTTCGGCACCCGCAACCGCGTCTTTGTCGAGTTCGGCCTGGTGCTGTGGGCCGCGCAAAAACTCGGCCGTCCGGTGAAATTCACCGCCACGCGCTCGGAAGCGTTCTTGAGCGATTACCAGGGCCGCGACCTCGTCACCGAGGTCGAGCTGGCGCTCGACGCCGGCGGCCGCTTCCTCGCCATGCGGGCGACCAATATCAGCAATGTCGGTGCGCGCTGCGTGTCGCTGTCGCCGTTGAGCAAGGGCGCCGGGCTCATTCCCGGCTCCTATGCCATTCCGGCGGCGAGCCTGCGCGCAGTCGCGGTATACACCAACACCATGCCGACCAACGCCTATCGCAGCTCGGGCCGGCCGGAAGTGACCTATGCCATCGAACGGCTGGTCGACGCCGCCGCCGAAGAGCTCGGCATCGATCGGGTAAAACTGCGGCGCAAGAACCTCATTCGGCCGGACGCGATGCCGTACCGCAATGCGGTCGGGATGCTGTACGATTCCGGCCGCTACGAAGAGAACATGGATTGGGCGATGGAAGTCGCCGACTGGAAAGGTTTTGCCGCCCGCCGCCGCGCCGCGAAGAAACGCGGCAAGCTCTTAGGCCTCGGGCTGGCCAATTACGTCGAATCCTCGATCGGCGCGCCGCGCGAGCAGGCGCGCATCAAGGTGCAGTCCGAGGGCAGGATCGATGTCATCATCGGCACCCAGCCGGCGGGGCAGGGGCATGAGACCAGCTTCTCCCAGGTCGTCTCCGACCTTCTTCATGTGCCGGCCGAAAGCGTGCGCATCATTATGGGCGACACGGATGTGGTGCACGCCGGCGGCGGTACCCATTCCGGCCGCTCCATGCGCCACGCCGCCACCGTGTTCGCCAAGGCGGCCGTCGCGCTGATCGACAAAGGCAAACGGATCGCCGCGATCGTGATGGGCTCGGCGCCGGAAAACGTCTCATTTGACGACGGCCGGTTCTCCTCGCGCGACACCAACCGTACCTTCGATTTTCTCGAACTGGCGCGCGAGGCGGCGCAGCATCAATTGCCCGAGGCGCTCAAGGACGGCATCGCGGTGGTTACCGACAACGAGATGCACGAGCCGGTGTTTCCCAACGGCACCGCTATCTGCGAGGCCGAGATCGATCCCGATACCGGCGCCATGAGCATTACCCGCTATGTGTCGATCGACGACGTCGGCCGCTGCATCAATCCGCTGATCGTGCACGGCCAGACCCACGGCGCGATCGCGCAGGGCGTCGGCCAGGCGATGTCGGAGCAGGTCTATCTCGATGCCGATTCCGGCCAGCCGCTGACCGGCTCGCTGATGGACTACGCCATGCCGCATGCCGACACGCTGCCGTCATTCGACACCGGGATCGCGGAGGTGCTGTCGCCGACCAATCCGCTTGGCATCAAGGCCGGCGGCGAAGGCGGCACCACGGCGGCGCCGGCCGCGGTTGTGCTCGCCGTGCTCGATGCCTTGGGGGAATTCGGCGTGCGCGATCTGGTCATGCCGGTCACGCCCTACGCGATCTGGACCGCGATCCAGCAAGCCAAGGCAGGCAAGAGCTAGCGCCGTCACGTCCTTGACGAAGCGCGCGCGGCGAATGACTGTACCGCCGAACAACGGTAGGGCTTTGAGGGAGAGACGAACCAATGGCGAACAAGATCATCATCAGTTGCGCGATCACCGGCTCGATCCATACGCCGACCATGTCGGACGCGCTGCCGATCACGCCCGATCAGATCGCCACCCAAGCGATCGACGCCGCCAAGGCCGGCGCCGCGATCCTGCATCTGCACGCGCGCGATCCCAAGGACGGCCGGCCGTCGTCCGAAGCGTCCGTGTTCATGCAGTTCCTGCCACGCATCAAGCAGGCGACCGACGCGGTGGTGAACATCACCACCGGCGGCGCTGTCACCATGACCGTCGACCAGCGCATTTCAGCGGCCAATACGCTGTCGCCGGAGATGTGCTCGATGAACATGGGCTCGATGAATTTCGCGCTCTATCCGATGGCGAAACGCTACAAGACCTGGAAATACGATTGGGAGGAGAGCTATCTGCTCAACTCGGACGGCTATATCTTTCCCAACACGTTCCGCGACATCGAGAAGGTCTACAAGACGCTCGGCGAAGGCCATGGCGTGAAATTCGAGCACGAATGCTACGACACCGGGCACCTCTACAATCTGGCGCATCTGGTCGACCGCGGCATGTTCAAGCCGCCGATCTTCCTGCAGCTTATTTTCGGCATCCTCGGCGGCATCGGCCCCGATCTCGACAACTTGTTCTTCATGAAGCAAACCGCGGACAAGCTGTTCGGCAAGGACTATCTGTGGTCGGTGCTGGCCGGCGGCCGCCATCAGATGAATTTCTGCACCGCCGCCGCGATGATCGGCGGCAATGTGCGCGTCGGGCTCGAGGACTCGCTCTATATCGGCCCGGGCAAGCTCGCCAAGAGCAACGCCGAGCAGGTGACCAAGATCCGCCGCATCGTGGAGGATCTAGGCCATGAGATAGCCACGCCCACCGAGGCGCGGGCGATGCTGGGGCTCAAGGGCGGCGACCGCGTGAAGTTTTAGTCCGACGCCATAGGCCGCCCGCCATGAACGCCATCGATCTGAAAGGCCGCATGGCGATCGTCACCGGCGCGGCGCGCGGGATTGGTCATGCAACGGCGCAGAAGTGTCTCGCCTCGGGCGCGACGGTGGCGTTGTGGGATATCGATGCGGCGGCGCTGGACAAAGCCGTCTCCTCGCTCAAGCAAAGCGGTCGCATCCATGCCGCCGTCGTCGACGTCACCGATGAAGCTTCCATCGCTGCTGCCGTCGACGCGCTGATCCGCGACGTCGGCAGGATCGACATTCTCGTCAACAATGCCGGCATCACCGGCGGCAATGCACCGCTGTGGCAGCTTGCGCCCGAGGTTTGGCGGCGCGTGGTCGAGGTCAATCTGGTCGCTCCGTATCTGGTCTGCCGCGCGGTGGTGCCGCATATGATCGCCGCCGGCTACGGCTGCATCGTCAATATCGCTTCGATTGCCGGCAAGGACGGCAATCCGAACGCCTCGCACTATTCGGCGTCGAAGGCGGGCCTGATCGGGCTGACGAAGTCGCTCGGCAAGGAACTGGCGACCACGGGCGTGCTGGTGAACTGCATCGCGCCGGCTGCGGCGAAGACCGAGCTGTTCGGCCAGATGAAGCAGGAGCATATCGACTATATGCTGTCGAAAATTCCGATGAACCGCTTCGTCACCGTCGACGAGATTGCGGCCATGGTCGCATGGCTCGCGTCGGAGGAGTGCTCGTTCTCCACCGGCGCGGTGTTCGATATTTCCGGCGGCCGGGCGGTGTATTGAGCCGTCATTTCGGGGCCGAGCGGAGCGAGGAGCCCGGAATTCATCGTCTCCACGATCGAGGTGGGGCAACGCAGCGCAGTGTTTGAGGGGCCGGCGGCTATGGATTCCGGGCTCGCGCTTTGCGCGCCCCGGAATGACGGAACTGGTGGGCGGTAGAGGGATCGAACCTCTGACCCCTTCCATGTCAAGGAAGTGCTCTTCCGCTGAGCTAACCGCCCGAAAAACCAAGGTGAAACATGATGTTATCGGGAACCCGATCACCACGTCACCGGATCACGCGCGGCACGGATTTAGCGTCGCGCCGCCCGCGGGGTCAAGCCCGCGGGCCGCACCGATCGATGGTTCGGAACAACTAGGCTTCAGACGTGCCGAAGCTCAGGCCTTGGTGGCGTCGGCGACGCACTTCTTGGTGAAGCTCGTGGCCGCGGCGCCCTTGAGCTTCGCTGCTTTGGCGGCGTCTTTGCAGCATTTTGTCGCCGAACTGGTGAGTGCCGCGCCCTTGAGCTTTTTGGCGGAGACTTGCGATTGGCAGGTGGCGCCGGCGGCATCGGCCGGAGCGGCGGCTGCCGGGGCGGCCGACATTGGAGCCATCGGCGCCATCGGAGCCGGCGCGGGTGCCGCGGCTGGCGGTGTGGCAGGGCCATTCTGCGCCATCGCGGCGCTGACGAGGCAAAGCGAAGCGACAATAACTGCAATCGTTTTCATGTTGATCTCCATTGGGTGTTCGCTACCCGGACAATGTTAAAGCCTCTCGCATCAGGCGGGCTTTTGCAACACGCCGTTCGGGCTCGCCTTGTCGATGATCTCCGGCAGATATTTCGCCAGCACCGAAAGCGTCTGGTCGACCGGCAGGCCGAGATGCCGGGCGAACTCCTGGACCTGGGCATTGCCCAGCACCGCTTTGAGCTGATCTTCGGTGACCGGCAGGTTTTGGCCGTTGCCCAGCCAGGATTGTACCTGCGGGCCAAGGCCGCCCTTCTCCAGCGCCGCTACCAGGCCGGGGAGATCGTGATATTGCGTTTGCGCCAGCACGGTATTGATCAAGACCGGCAACGCTTCGCTTTCCAACGCGCCCTTCAAGCTGTCGAATAAACCCATGATCGTTCTCCATCGCCGAAAAAACGGACGCTAAGCCGGCGCCGTGTCAGGAACACGACCGAAGCTTAGTTGAAGGTTTGGCGCGGTACTAGGCCGGTTGCAGACGATGCCGGCGGTCCGGTCAGGCTGGCTTACGCGCCACGAGGCCGAAACCCGCGATCGCCGCCAGTAACAGCGAGATCAGCGCGTTGTAACCGGCCAGCGAAATGCCGAGAAAGCGCCACGCTGCTTCGTCGCAGCGCACGACATGGATCGATTGCAATTGGTTGAGCAGCGAGCCGCCGGAGCGCAGATCGGTCAGCGGCCCGGTGCAATCGGTCGGCCCGGCCCACCAATGCCATTCCACTCCGGCGTGATAGGCCCCGAGCGCGACATTGCAAGCCATCGCGACGATGATGACGGCAAACCCGACCATCAACAGCTTTGGCGGCGCCCGCACCAGCGCCGCGATCGCCATCAACAGCGAGAGCGGGATGACAATGTGATAGGGGATACGCTCTTCAAGGCACAGCGGGCAGGGCGGCAGCCCGACCACGAGCTGGAAATACCAGGCGCCGGCGAGCGTCGCGGCGCTGATGACGAAGATCGCCAGCGCCGCGGCCGCGGCCGGCTCGTCGCGAGCCCGATCAATCCAGCTTTGCTTCGCCATTTTCCGCCGGCCTTTCCACGACGCCCTTTACGGAGCGCAATTTGCCGATCCTGAGGGCGGAAGCAAGGCCGGCACGATATCGCCGCTCATTCCCGCGCAAGCGGCAATCCAGCACTCGTCTCAAGCCTGGTCCCGCTTTCGCGGGGACGAGCGGTGCCAGGTAAGCCCGGCGATGGACGCCAGCGCGAGCGGAATATATAGAAAGCGCCGGATGCCCGTGTGGCGGAACTGGTAGACGCGCACGACTCAAAATCGTGTTCCGCAAGGAGTGTGGGTTCGATTCCCTCCACGGGCACCAGCCTTCGCCGCTTCGCGGCTACGGCTGGCAAGCCAGCGCCCAAACTTCTACAAAGCACACCATGAAATTCGCCCACTTCTCCCACATCTGGGCCAAGCCCGGGATGACGCCGCATCAGCGCTACGAACAGCTGTGGCGGGAGCTCGAAGCCTGCGATGCGCTCGGCTTCGATTATTCGTTCTGCGTCGAGCATCATTTCCGGCCAGACGAGAGCTGGATGTCGTCGCCGTCGCTTTACGCGGTCGGCGCCGGGGCGCGAACCAAGCGGCTGCGCATCGGGCCGATGGGCTATATCGTGCCGCTCTATCATCCGCTGCGGCTGGCCGAAGAGATCGCCATCGTCGATCAGATGCTCGGCGGCCGCATGGAGCTTGGGCTCGTGCCCGGCATCAATGCCGATTACTTCCGGCCGTTCGGGCTCGATTACGGCCAGCGCAAATCGCCGACGCTGGAATTCGTTGATTACCTGCGGGCGGCGTTCGGCGAGGCCCAGCCGTTCTCGTTTCACGGCCAGGATTTTCATACCGATAATGCGCGGATTTCGGTTGCGCCGGCGCAGCATCCGCATCCGCCGCTATGGATGATGAGCCGCGATCCGCAGACGCTGGAGTTCTGCGCCAAGAACGCCATCAACCCCGGCTATTTCCTGGTCTATCCGCGCGCCGACGCCGCGCCGCGCTACCGCAAATTTTTGGCCGATTGGCAGGCGGCCGGCCGCGCGCAAAAGCCGAATATCGCCTATTGCACGGTGGTCTATGTCGACGAGACCGACGACAAGGCGATCGACACCGCGCTGTTCCGGGCGAGCCGCGCCTATGAGGGTTTTCTCAAACCGCCAAAGCCGGGCGAGACTTTCGAGGAGCGCGCCAAGGAACACGCCAAAATGTTCGTCGGCCGTGGCGAACCCGGCGCCTCGGAGATCATGCAGCATTTGTTCGATGGCGATTATCTGTTGAAGAACGATCTTGTCTTCATCGGTTCGCCGCAAACCGTTGCCGCCAAAATCCGCGCCGCCGCCGAGACCGGCGTGTTCAACGTCTTCATGGGCGAATTCAATTTTGCCGATCTGCCGGAGGAGGCGCTGCTGCGCTCGATCGGGCTGTTCGGCGAGAAAGTGATCCCGGCGCTCAAGGGTTTTGACCCGTTTTAGAAGTGCCCGCGGCGAACGGCAGCACGACCGGACGGGAACGGCTTTTCCGCAAAATTGTTGGAAATTGATGAGCGATGTTGATCGCCGGGGTGCGAGGAGAAATTGAACAAGGGCAGCCGATTGGATACCGACATGACGCCAATGGCGCCGCTCGCTGCGGCCGGTGCGGCAGCGCCGGTCGCGCCGTTCGGCGAAACGCCGGACGAGCATCGGGCGGCACTCTACACCTTGCAAAATCAAAATATGCGCGTGCGCATTACCGATTATGGCGGCCGCATCGTGTCGGTCGAGGCTCCGGACAGGACCGGCCGTCACGATCATGTTCTGCTTGGATTTGACGGGGTTGCAGAATATGTCGACGCCAAGGGGGCATTTGGAGCGGTGCTTGGCCGTACCGCAAACCGCATCGCCGGCGGCCGCTTCACATTGAATGGGCGCAGTTACGACCTGTCGAAAAATGAAGGCGACACGACACTGCACGGCGGCAAAGCCGGCTTCGATAAAGCGGTCTGGGGGCTGGATCGGTGTGACGCGACGACGCTTGTTCTTAAACTTGTCAGCCCCGATGGCGACCAGGGCTTTCCCGGTGAACTAACAGCTTATGCCACCTATCATTTAAGGGACCACGCGTTTTGCCTCGCGCTTGAGGCGCAAACCACAAAAGCGACGCCCGTCAGCCTCAGCGCCCATCCCTATTTCAATCTCGCCGGACTTTCGTCAGGCAATGTCCTCGACCACGAATTTACCATCGCGGCCGATGCCTTTCTTCCCACTGACGCGAAGCAAATACCGACGGGTGAAATCCGTCCCGTCGACGGCACTGCGTTCGATTTCCGCAAACCGATGACTGCGGCGGCGCGCATTCGCCATGCCGAGCCGCAGTTGGTCTATGGCAAGGGATACGATCATTATTTTGTTCTGGGAAAAGCGGCCAACGGAACGCCGCGCTTTGCCGCCCGTGCCCGGCACCCACGGAGCGGCCGGGTACTCGAGATATACACGACCCAACCCGGAACACAGTTCTACACCGGCAATAATTTGAACGGCTCCGTGATCGGCAGGGGCGGCGCTTACCGTCAATCCGACGGTTTTGCCTTTGAGCCCCAAGGCTTCCCCAACGCGCCCAACCAACCGGCGTTTCCAACGACTATTTTGCCTCCGGGCGCGATCTATCGCGAAGCGATTGAATATCACCTCTTGATAGACTGAGCCTTCCCCGATGCGACGTTGCGATGCCGTTTCGGCGGCAATCAAATACTGGGCTGCCGGTCAGCCGTCTCGATCGCGCTGATATATCCGACCGGCCCGTGCTGCCATATAATGCCGAAGCATGCATGGCGCTGGTGAACGTCGTTGAGATCCGAAGGCGTGCCGATCCGCGCCAGGGCTTTGCATCCTCCGCGAAACGGCCTTGTTGACGGCAGGAAGCCTGATTTGCTTCCCGCCTTTCGGCATTGCCGAGCCACCTGCCAAGCCGGACAGCGAACAGGTTCAGCAATAGCGTGTTCGACGGCGACGCGCGATTGCGCGTGGTCAGCCCCGGATCGGGTCGATCGAAATAACGGCGCCCGCCGTCACTGCGCCTTGGCCAGCTCCGGATGCGCCGCGAGCCGGGCTCTGTTCAGCACGAAGATGATGAACGTCACCACCGCGCCGGCGGCGAATGGCAGCGCCGACCAGACGTAGAGCTGTTCGACCGGAAGCCCGACGAACAGTGCGCCCATCAGCGGACCGACGATGGCGCCGAGCCGGCCGATGCCGAGCTGCCAGCCGGAGCCGTTGGCGCGGAGCATGGTCGGATAGATCAGCGCGCCCACGACGTTGATGCCGGACTGGATGCCGAGGACCAGCGCGCCGGCAAAAAACGTTGCCGTTAGGAGCGCGGTCGTCGAGCTCAATCCCGCATACCCGATCGAGGCGACGACCGGGACCGCGATGACGAACAGGATGGCGATGGCAAGGAAGCGCGCCCGCTGCAGCCACCAGCACAGCACCAATGCACCCACCGTGCCGCCGACCTGCAAGGCCGCGCCGGCCAGGGCGGCCGTGGTGGGCGGCACGTGCGCGGCCCCCATCAGCGTCGGCGTCCAACTGATGAGGAAGAAATAGCCCATCAAATTGAGCGCGAACATCAGCCAGGTCAGGGGCGTGATCGCGGCAAGCCCGTTACCGAACAGGTAGATCGGATTTGAGCTCGGCGCCTGCTGCTCGTCCTCGATCACGAATTGTGCATTGGGCGGCACCTTGAAATCGGGGCGGATCGCGGTGAGCAGCGCCGTCATCTTGGCGCGCTGGCTCTCGTGAAGCGTCATGAATTTGATCAATTCCGGCAGGCTAAAGATGCCGGCAAGCGCCAGCACGACCGGCACGATGCCCCCGATTTCGAACAGGATCTGCCAACCATGCTGCGGCACCAGCGCCGCGCCGACAAATCCGGCTATGGCGCCGCCGAGCGGCACCAGGCCGACGGCGATGATCGCCAAGGTCGCGCGCAAATGGCGCGGCGCCGATTCGGCATTGATGGCGACGAGGTTGGGAATGACGCCGCCGATACCGAGCCCGGCGAAAAACCGCAGCCAGGACAGTTGCGTCAGATCGGTGGAATAGGCGGCCGCGTAAGTGAGCGCGCCGAACAGGATGTTCGACAGAATGAGTGCGGTCTTGCGGCCGTAACGGTCGCCGACCCAGCCGAAAATCTGCGAGCCGAACAGCACGCCGATATTGCTCGCGCTCAAGACGAGGCCGAGTGCCTTCGGCTGAATGTGCCATTCGGCGATCAAATGCGGCGCCGCAAAGGCGATGGCGCCGATATCGTAGCCGTCGATCATCGCCAGGAGCACGGACCAGACGATCAGCTTGATCTGGAACGAGCCGAGCCCGTTTTCGTCCAGAAACTGCGAAACCTGAACCTTTGCCTCGCCGGCCATCGTTCCCCCCGAAGATTCTTGTTGTGGCGCTTAGTCGCCTCGGCCGAAAGCTAAGGCAGGCGGCCGCTAAAGAAAAGCGGCATTCCCGCGCAGCACCGGTTGGGCAGTCGCCCGCTCGGGAACGAGGCCGCACGCGCCGCGTTAGGTTATAGGGCGCGAACCCGCGCGATGGCTTCCTCACTCGAAGATTATGCTCTGATCGGCGACGGTGCGACGGCTGCCTTGGTCGCACGCGACGGTTCGCTCGATTGGTTATGCTGGCCGCGCTTTGACAACGCCGCGTGCTTTGCTGCGCTGGTCGGCGCGCCGGACCATGGACGCTGGCTCCTGGCGGCGGCCGATGTTCGCGCCCGCCGTTCGCGTCGTTACCGGGATTGCACGCTGATCCTGGAAACCGTCATCGAGAGCGCCGACGGCGCGGCGACCGTGGTCGACTTCATGCCGCCGCGCGGCGAGACCTCGAACGTCGTGCGCCTGGTGTGCGGGCAGCGTGGACAGCTCGCGTTGCGGACCGAGCTCGTCCTGCGGTTCGATTACGGCTCGCTTCTCCCGTGGCTCACGCGTCTTGACGACGGCTGCTGGCGCGCGGTGTCCGGTCCGGATAGCGCCGTGCTGCGAACCCCGGCGCCGCTGCACGCCGACCACCGCACGATCGCGGGCGAATTTACGGTGTCGGCGGGACAGATCGTTCCGTTCGTCCTGACTTATGGCGCCTCGCACTTGGCGCCGCCGGAAGCGATCGATCCGATCAAGGCCTTGACCGAGACCGAAGCCTTCTGGCGCGGCTGGGCGAGCCAGGCAAAGCCGGCGCGGCAATGGTCCGACCCGGTTCGCCGTTCGCTGATCACGCTCAAAGCGCTGACCCATGTCCCGACCGGCGGTATTATCGCGGCGCCGACCACGTCGCTGCCGGAGCGATTGGGCGGCAAGCGGAATTGGGACTATCGCTTTTGCTGGCTGCGCGACGCGACGTTTACGCTCATCGCCCTGATGAATGCCGGCTATTACGAGGATGCGCAGGCCTGGCGGAATTGGCTGTTGCGCGCGGTCGCCGGCGACCCGGCGCGGGTCCAGATCATGTACGGCGTCACCGGCGAGCATCGCCTGCCGGAATGGGAAGTGCCCTGGCTTGACGGCTATCACGGCGCCAAGCCGGTTCGCGTCGGTAATGCCGCGTTCAAGCAACTGCAGATCGATGTCTATGGCGAGATCATGGATGCTCTGCACCACGGCCGGCACGGCAAGCTCGGTGCCAGCGAAGAAGGCTGGGACTTGCAACGCGGGTTGCTGGACCATCTCGAAACGATCTGGGCCAAGCCCGATCACGGCATCTGGGAGGTGCGCGGCGATCAGCAGCACTTCACCAATTCCAAGGTCATGGCCTGGGTCGCTTTCGATCGCGCCATCAAGACCGTTGAGCATTTCAAGCTGGAGGGTCCGATCGCGCGCTGGCGAAAACTGCGCAGGGCCGTTCACGACGACGTCTGCCGCTACGGTTTCAATCCAGAGCTCGGCGCGTTCACGCAGAGCTACGGATCGAAGCAACTGGACGCCAGCGCATTGCTGATCGCGCTCGTCGGATTTTTGCCGCCGCAGGACCCGCGCGTCAAAAGTACAGTCGACGCGATCAAGAAGCATTTGGTCGCCGATGGCCTGGTGCGGCGCTATGACAGCGCCGCCGGAATAGATGGCCTGCCGCCCGGCGAAGGCGTGTTTCTGCCATGCAGCTTCTGGCTCGCCGATAATCTGATCTTGCTCGGCCGGCGCGAGGAGGCGCGGGCTTTGTTCGAGCGGCTATTGTCCTTGCGTAACGACGTCGGATTGCTGTCGGAAGAATACGACGTCGAGGCCAAATGCCTGGTCGGCAATTTTCCGCAGGCGCTGTCGCATATCGGTCTGATTAATACCGCGCATGCGCTCGCGGCGCAGACCAAGCATCGCCGTCACGAAGCCGGCGCCGCAGATGTCGAGGCGGACGAAGATGAAGATGATGTTGCGGCGGAAGTTTCGCCGTTAGCGTAAACGGCCGAAACGCCGGCGCGGCAGGGCGTGCCGAACCTTGCGGGACGAAAGACTCCCCAGCAACAGGCCGAGCGACAATCCGATAAGTCCGCTCGCCGCCACCGGCAGGAGCCTCGCCAAGGGACCCGGCACCGTCATGACGCTGCTTGCGGCTTCATCACTAAAGCGTCCCCGGACGCGGTGAAGCCCGGCAACCGGAGTCATGAGATTATCCCGGCGCGAGGGCGAGACCGGAGTTTCCGTCTCCTGCGCGCCGTAGACGTTTTTGGCGAGATAGCGGTCGAGAAAGGCCGGCAAGACCATGCCGCCGAGGATGGCTTTAAGCGTGCTCAAGCCCAGCCAATATTCGCGCTTCGGCTCGAGCGCGGCGCGGAAGATGATGTCGGCGATGGCCTCGGGCTGCACCACCGGCGCGACCGGACGCGGTTGACGCGGCATGTGAGTGCGGGCCCAGTCGAATTGCGGCGTGTTCACCGCCGGCAGTTCAACGATGGTCAGCGCCACCGCGCTGTTGGTATGGATCAATTCGGTGCGCAGTGAATCGGTGAAACCGCGGATTGCATATTTGGCGCCGCAATAGGCCGATTGCAGCGGGATGCCGCGATACGCGAGCGCCGAGCCGACTTGCACGATGGTGCCGCGATTGCGCGGCCGCATGTGGCGCAGCGCCGCCATGGTGCCATGCACGAAGCCCAAATAAGTCACCTCGGTGACGCGGTGGAATTCTTCCGGCGTGATCTGCCAAACGGGGGAGAATACGGTCACCATCGCGTCGTTGATCCAGATATCGATGCCGCCGCGTTCGGCGGCGACCGCGTCGGCCGCCGCGAATACGGCATTGGCGTCGGCGACGTCGAGCGGCACGACCATGGCGGTGCCGCCAAGCCGCTCGACCTCACCACGAACGGCGTCGAGCGCCTCGCGGTCGCGCGCAATCAGGGCAAGATTGGCGCCGGCCCGGGCAAAGCGCAGGGCCGCGGCGCGGCCGACGCCTGCGGATGCGCCGGTAATGACGACCGTGGATTGCGATAGGTTCTTTGACGTGCGGGCCATTTTGCTCTCGCTGGGGCAACGGATGGCTGCTGCCATCGTTCCGCACGCCTGCTGCGGCTTTCCCGCGCGCGCCAGAACCAATAAGGTCGCGGCAACAGGGTGGAAAATTGCCAAAGGGTGGATCGCCATGGAAATGAGCGTGTCAGTTGCGCCGCAAAGAGAGGCGCACGCGAACGAAGGCGAGGCGAGCCAGACCAGACCCAATTCCAGCGGCCTCGACGAATGGCTGGCGAAGATCGAGGCGATGGGCGAGCTCAAGCGCATCAGCGCGGAGGTCGATCCCGACCTCGAAGCCGCCACCATCACTTATCTCGCGGCCAACGAAAAAGGCCCCGCTTTATTGTTCGAAAACATCAAAGGCCATCCCGGGCACCGCGCGCTCTACAACATGATCGGCTGCAATCTGTCGCGCTTCTGCCTGATGATCGGCGAGGAGCCGGTCGATCATCCGCTCAAAGCGGTGCAGGCGCTGCAGCGGAAGATGGGCCGCACCATCAAAGCCAAAGAAGTGCCGGCCGACACCGCGATCTGCAATCAGAACATCGAGACCGGCGACAAAGTCGACATCCGCAAATTCCCGGCGCAGCGCATGTGGCCGCTCGACGGCGGGCTTTATCTCGGTACCGGCGACGCGGTGGTGACGCAATGCCCGGAGACCGGGCGCGTCAACGTCGGCACCTATCGCATGATGATCAAGGGGCCGCGCGAGATCGGCATCTACACCTCGCCCGGCAAGGACGCCACGCTCGACCGCGAGAAGTGGTGGAAGCTGGGCAAGCCGATGCCGATCGCGGCCGCCTACGGCATCGATCCGCTGTTGTTTCTGGTGGCGGCAACGAGCTTTCCCAAGACCGAATGCGAATACGACTATTACGGCGGCATCAACGGCGCGCCGATCGAGGTGTTCAAGAGCGATCTCACCGGGCTGCCGCTGCCGGCGCGCGCCGAGATCATCATCGAGGGCTTTGTCTATCCGGACGAGACATTCGCCGAAGGCCCGTTCGGCGAGTTCACCGGCTATTATGGACGGCCGACCGGCGCCACGCCTTTTATGCGCGTCGAGAAGGTGCGCTTCCGCAACAATCCGACTTTGACCTGCGCCTTGATGGCGGACGGCCCGGCCAACGAGTGCGGCCTGTTCTGGGCGGCGCTGCGCTCGGCGGCGATCTGGTCGGATCTGCAGAAACTCGGCATTCCCGGCATCAAAGGGGTTTGGTCGATTCCGGAAGCCGCCGGCTGGGGCATCACCGTCGTTTCGATCAAGCAGATGTATGCCGGCCATGCGCCGCAAGTGATGGCGCTCGCCGCGCAATGCACCGGCGGCGCCTATTTCGGCAAATACGTCATCGTCGTCGACGACGACGTCGATCCGAGCAACATCCACCAGGTGCTGTGGGCGATGGCGACGCGGTCGCGGCCGGCGCAATCGATCGACATTCTGCGCGAGACCTGGAGTACCTTCCTCGACCCAAGCCTCAATCCGCCGGAAATCCGCCCGTGGGGCTCCAAGGCCCTGATCAACGCCTGCATGGATTACCAGCATATCAAGACGTTCTCCAAGCGCACCAAGCTGTCGAAGCCGATGTACGAGCAGGTTGCGGCGCGCTGGAACGAGCTCGGCTTCGCCGGCAAGCCGATGGAGGTGTCAGTGTTCGAAGACTCCGAGCCGGGAGCAAACATCACGTGAACTTGCAAGTGCCTGTCGCGCTTCTGCTTCTCGCCGCGGCGGCGGGAGCGCCGCACGAGACCTTGGCCGATGCGCCATGCGGCGGACATCTGCTGCTGCCGCGGCCGCAGGGTAGCTGCCAAAACCTCAAGGCGACGCCCTTTATCTCGCCAGACAAGAAGACAATTGCGTCAGTCGTTGCCGTCGACAAAAGCCTCAACGCCACGCCCGATATGGAAAGCAATGTCGTCATCCGTTCCATGAGCGGCGCGGTGCTTGCATCCAAGGATTATTCCTCGCCCGGCGGCGCCAACGGCTACTACGTCCTCAGCGACCAAATGGTCGCCGGATTCGCAGTTTTTCGCCTACAGCATGATGTCATCGGGCGGTCACTCGCCGTGGTTGTTTCCGATCTGGGTGTACAGCGTGAAGAAAAATCAGTTCGCCAGCTTCAGCGACATGATCGACGGCTCGCCGACCGTCGCGGCAACGTTCACGATTGCCGGGCCACACACCCTTCACGCCAGCACCTGGAAGAAGCCCGGTGATCTCGACGACAAGATCCCGGTCAGCGTCGACCTTGAGACGGCGTTCGATAGGCTGCCGGCGCCGTCGAAGTAACGTCCCGGCTCTTCATATTGCCATAGACCCGCCGCAGGCAGCGCTTGAGCACCAGCGTTTCCTCGCGCGACAGTCCGGCGATGGCCGCCCTTTCGTAGGCGAGCGCGATCGGGATGAGGCGACCGACCAGCGCCGCGCCTTTGGCGGAGAGTTCGACGGCGACCTCGCGATTGCTGTTCGTCGAGCGCGTGCGCAGGACAAGCCCTATGCGCACCAGCCGCGACACCAGCCGCGACAGCGTCGAGGCATCGGTGCTGGTCAGGTTGGCAAGGTCGATCTGGCGCTGACTGCCGCTGCCGGCGAGCGCGGCTATGACCCGCCACATCGCTATGCTCAGCCCGTGCGCGGCCAGTGCCTCGTCGCCGAACTGGTCGGCGATGATGCTACCGACCCGGTTCACGAGGTAGGGCAGATAGTCGCCGAGATCGAGCGTGAAGGGTGATTTCGCCGCCATGTCGGATGCAGAATAGCGACTGATTAATGCATTTACAACAGATGCATTTTCAACTATTCTCAGAGGCAAACGCGCTTGAGATGCGGCTGTCACGGGAGGCTAGGATGGACTTCGGCTATTTCACGCTGAGCGACAATCACTACGAAAACAATACGCGTTCCTCGAATCAGTTCGTCGCCGACATCACGGTGGAGGCACTCTATGCCGACAAGCTCGGCATGCATTCGGCTTGGATCGGCGAGCATCATTTCAACTCGCTTGGCGTGCTGTCTTGTCCCGATCTAGTTTTGGCCTACGTCGCGGCGAATACCAAACACATTCGTCTGGCGCCGGCGGTCACGGTGACGCCGCTGCACCATCCGATCCGCGTCGCCGAGCAATGGGCGACGCTGGATCTTCTGTCCAACGGACGCGTCGATTTCGCTTGCGGTCGCGGCTATGACCGTCGCGAATACGAACCGTTCCACGTTTCGTTCGACGACAATCAGGGCATCTTCGAAGAAAGCCTCGAAGTGATCCGGCAGCTTTGGGCGGCGGACGACCGCATGTCGCACCACGGCAAACATTTTTCATTCGACGACGTGCGCATCACGCCAAAGCCGGTGCAAAAGCCGATCCCGACCTATGTCGGATCGTTTTCCAAGCCTTCCATCGAGCTCGCCGCGCGCCTGGAGTGCGGATTGATCGTGGCGCCGTTCGCGGCGGCGATCAGCTTCGGCGGTCTGAAGCAGGTGTCCGATCTCTACCACGAGACCTGCGCCAAGCAAGGCACCAAGCCTCGCCGGCTGATGTGCAGTTATTTCATTCACTTCGCCGACAACAAGGCGGAAGAGGACGCCGCGCGTGCCCGCCAAATCCGCTATTACCGCGAATGCGTCATCCCGGCGCTGCCGGGCGATCCGAAGACGGCGCCGCCGAGCTATCGTTATTTCGTCGATATGGTCGCCAAGCTCGCCAAGGTGCAGCCGGCGGATCTGACCGAAAATGCGGTGCTGCTCGGTTCGCCGGCGCGGATCGCCGACACCTTGAAGAAAGTCGAGGCGGCTGGCTTCGACGAAGTGATCCTTTATTTCAACGTCGGACAAAAGCCGCACGGTCAGGTCAAGGACGAGATGGCCCGCTTCATGGCCGAAGTGGCGCCCGCGTTCGCCGGCGCGCGCAAGGAAGCCGCAGCGTAGCCCAAAGTGTCATGGCGCGCGAAGGCGGGCCATCCGGTCGTCACTGCGCGGGCCGGCCAGTTCGTGTTTGCTGGCTCATCCGCATTCGCGGATGATGACAAGCGGAAAAGCCCGTCGCTTATGGATCGAGCTCGGTATCCCAATAGAGATAGTCGAGCCAGCTGTCGTGCAGGTAATTGGGCGGGAACAGCCGGCCGTTGCGATGCAGGTGCTGCACCGTCGGCTGGAACGGCCGCTGCGACGGGAACATCTTGGCTTCGTCCGGCGTCAGATTGCCCTTGCGCAGATTGCACGGCGAGCAGGCGGCGACGACGTTGTCCCACAGCGTGTGGCCGCCGCGCGACCGCGGGATCAGATGATCGAAGGTCAGATCGTCGCGCGCGCCGCAATATTGGCAGACGAAGCGGTCGCGCAGAAAAACGTTGAACCGGGTGAAGGCCGGATGCGTCGCGGGTTTTACGAAAGTTTTCAGCGACACCACGCTCGGCAGCTTCATCTCGAAGCTCGGTGAGTGCACCGAACGGTCGTAATTGGCGACGATGTTCACCCGCTCGAGAAACACCGCCTTGATCGCGTCCTGCCACGACCACAGCGACAGCGGGTAATAGCTCAGCGGCCGGAAGTCCGCGTTGAGGACCAGGGCCGGAAAGCCCGATTGCGAAACATGAGCGTTCAAAGCGACGCTCCTACCTCGACTCAATGCCGCAGTGCGGCGATGGGCCGTAGTTTATAGGCAGGCGTGACGGGATTGTGAAGCCCGGCCCGGGGCTTACGAGCCGTACCCTTTTTTCAGCCTCCGCCAGCCGGTGTCGGGGCGGAAAATCACTGCCGCGAATATTCGCTAGCGCCGGCGAGCCGCACCGGGTCGAGTGGCAACCGCCCGCGCACAAGGTCGGCGGCCTTCTCCGCGATCATGATGATCGGCGCATTGATGTTGCCGCCGACCAGATCCGGCATCACCGAGCCGTCGACCACGCGCAGGCCCTCGGTGCCCAACACGCGAAGCGCGGCATCGACCACCGCCAGCGGATCAGAGGCGGTGCCCATTTTGCAGGTGCCGAGCGGGTGATGGACCGTGATGGAATCGGCGCGGATGTGCGCGTCGAGATCGGCGTCCGCCGCCGCGTTGCCGCCGGGCGCGATCTCTCGCGCCATGAACGGGGCCATCGGAGCCTGCCGGCAGACTTCGCGCGCCATGCGCAAGCCCGCGCGCAGCGTTTTCCAATCGTTGTCGGTGGCAAGAAAGTTCTGCCGGATGCGCGGCGCTTGGCGCGGATCGGCGGAGACGAGTTCGAGCCGGCCCCGGCTCTCCGGCCGCAGCACCACGGCGCGGCAGGCGTAAGCATCGGCGTAAGCGCGGCGGAACGGCCACAGATAGGGCGCAGCGGTCATTGGCGCGGCGTTGAAGATGAATTGCACGTCGGGCAAGGCGGCGTCCGGCCGGCTTTTCAGGAACGCCATGCGGCCGGTCGGCAGGCCCGTGGCGATGCCTTCGCCGCGCAGATAGGCGCGAAGAAGCGCCGGCACGATGCGGTCGAACCGCATCGCCTTGTGAAACGGGCCGGGCTCTTTACGCGCATAAGTGACGCTTGCCGAAATGTGGTCCTGCAGGTTCTTGCCGACACCGGGCAGCGCCGCCTTGACGGCGATATCGTGCGCGGCGAGCTCAGCCGGATCGCCGATGCCCGAGAGCAGCAAAAGCTGCGGCGAGTTGATGACGCCGCCGCACAGGATGACTTCCCGCTCCGCATGCGCGGTGACGGTTTCACCGCGCTGGATGTACTCGACGCCTGCGGCGCGGCGGCCGTCGAACACGATTTTCGTCGCCAGCGCCTCGGTCTCGACGGTGAGGTTTTGCCGTTGCAAAGCGGGGCGCAGATAGGCGTCGGCGGCGCTGCAGCGGCGGCCGTTCTTCACCGTCATCTGCCAGGTGCAAAAGCCTTCCTGCTGCGCGCCGTTATAGTCGGCTGTCGTCTTATATCCGGCGGCGCGACCGGCGGCGGCGAAGGCGTCGACCAGCGGATCGTCGAAGGCCGCGGTTTGCGTCGCCAGCGGACCGTCGCCGCCGCGATAAAAGCTCGGGCCGCCCCGCCAGGATTCCTGGCGGCGGAAATAGGGCAGCACGTGCGCGTAGGACCAGCCGTTGAGCCCCGACGCCGCCCAGCGGTCGTAATCGCCGGGATGCCCGCGCACATAGGCCATGGCATTGATCGACGACGAGCCGCCGATGACGCGGCCGCGCGCGCATTCGAGGCCGCGCCCGCCGGTGGTCGCCTCGGCTTCGGCGAAATACATCCAGTCGTGCTTGCGATTGAGCAGCAGATGCGGCCAGCCGAGCGGGATCTTGATCCAGGGATCGCGATCCCAGCCGCCGGCCTCGAGCAGCAGCACCCGCGTGGCCTTATCCTCGCTCAGCCGGGCCGCCATTGTGCAGCCGGCTGAACCAGCGCCGACGATGATGAAGTCGTAGTATTTCTTGTTGGGCATGACGCAACGCGAACTGTAGCGAGGCCATCGCCGGGCTGTCCACGGCAAAAAGGCGAAACGCTAATTCACCCGATATGTCCGCAGCACCGGTTCGTCGACCTCGATGCCAAGGCCCGGGCCTTGCGGCACCCGCATGAAACCGCCGGGCGCCGTTACCCAATCGCCGAGCGGGCTGGCTTCCAGGTCGAGATAGAAGCGTTCGATAGTCGGCCGCTCCGGAATGCTGGCGGCGAAATGGATGGTGGCGATCAGGCCGGGGCCGAAATACGGCGAATGCGGCGCGATCTTGGCGCCGCTCTGGCGCGCCATCTCGGCGATCTGCCGCATCGCGCTCACCCCGCCGATCTTGGTGATGCTGGGCTGGATGTAATCGACACCCGCGGCTGCCGATGAGCTGCGCGATGTCGGCGAGCGTTCCGGCGTTCTCGCCGGCGGCGGTCGCCACGCCGCTGTCCTTCTTCAAGCGCGCCAGGCCGGCATAGTCCTCCGGCGGCCACAGCGGCTCTTCCAGCCATTTGAGGCGGCAGGGTTCAGCTTCTTTGCGATCTCGATGGCCTGCGGCACGGTCCAGGCGCAACTGGCGTCGACCGTGAGCGCAATGTCCGGGCCGATCGCCTCGCGCGCGGCCGAAATTTCCGCGACGCCGATCTCATGCAGCTTGACGTCGCGGTAGCCGCGCGCGACCGCTGCGGCGCTGTTTGTTCCGCACCACATCGGCATTGCCGTAGCGCAGGAGGCTGGCGTAAGCCGGCATGCGCTCGACGGTCTCGGTGCCGCCGAGCAGGCGATAAAGCGGCTGTCCCGCGCGCTTGCCGGCGATGTCCCACAGCGCGATGTCGAGCGCGGACAGCGCGAAACCGACCGGGCCGTTGCGGGCGCAATTGCGCTGCCGGTAGGCGACGTCGCGCATCAGCGCCGCAATGTCGGTCGGATCGCGGCCGACCGCGAGCGGCGCAATCGCTTTCTCGACCGCGACCTTGGTGATGCCGCAGGCGGCGAGGCCGAAACCCTCGCCCCAGCCGATGACGCCGTCATCGGTCGTCACCTTGACGAACAGCGTCTCCATTTTCGCCCACTGCGCGGCGGCGGCGTTCTCGGCGGTATTGCCGAAGTCGTAAGGCACGCTGATGTGGAACGGCTCGACGGCGGTGATTTTCATCGGAGTTGAATTTCGACGGGTTGTGGCGGGCGTATTAGTGCGGTTGGTAGACATTATGATATTGCAAGCGGCGGCCCCTGCCTACGGCGCCGGCGCCGGCGTCGGTAGCGGCGGTTGGGCCTGCCGCTTATTCTTCTACTTCGACACTCTTGAAAGAAATAAACGTCTCGCCGCCTGCAATCGGCTGAATATAGGCAAATTTCAACCCATCTGCATCCAGCGTCGCGGGATCTATCTTCGTCAGAAACGCCAATGCAGCCGGATCGCTTTTGGCTTCATCAAGGGAATTGTACAGATGAATGGAGTTTATGACGTTTTGGAAAATGATTCGTTTCGAACAGCAGATTGCCGAACGAATGAAAGATCAGTGTGAAAAAGCTGGTTTTAATGGGATCGAAGAACCTCAAATACACCGATCGATCCATAAATGAGATCGAGTGAATTTCGCAGTCTCCGAAATTCCTGTCGATCACTTTGTCATCACGATAGCCGCCAAAGATTTGTGGGACCGTGGCGCTCCGGAGCGCATTTTCCGCGGGAAGGTCCACGAATCAGAAAACCGAGCTTTCAACCATCGTGGCGCCGCTGATCCCGTTTTGATCGCTTAAAGTTATCCAATCATTGCTTCATCGCGTATATCACTTATTAAAGTGAATTCGGGTTTGAAAAAAATTGGCAAAAGTCCGGGAGATATTCCTTGCACACCAACGACAACCTCACGACCGAACGCAAAACTTTCGTCACCCATCTCGAATGCTCGGAGACCGGCGAGAAATATCCGGCCGACGAAATCCATAATCTCTCCCGCGCCGGCAAGCCGCTGCTGGTGCGCTACGATCTCGCCGGCGTGAAAGCAGGCGCTGAGCAAGGACGCGCTGGCGGCGCGGCCGCCGGATCTGTGGCGCTATCGCGAGCTTTTGCCGGTGCGGCGCAAGGAGGACATCGTCAGCCTCGGCGAGGCGATGACGCCGATCGTGGCGCTGCCGAAGCTTGCGGCCAAATTGGGCGGCGGCGAATTGCTGGTGAAGGACGAAGGCCGGCTGCCGACCGGCTCGTTCAAGGCGCGCGGGCTGGTCATGGCGGTGTCGATGGCGAAGGCGCTCGGCATCAAGCACATGGCGATGCCGACCAACGGCAATGCCGGCGCGGCACTGGCGGCTTACGCCAGCCCACTGCGGCATCAAGACCACGATCTTCTGTCCGGAGGATACGCCGGAGGTCAACGTCAGCGAGATCGGCCTGCAAGGCGCCAGCGTCTACCGCGTCAACGGCCTGATCGACGATTGCGGCAAGATCGTCGCCGAAGGCAAGGCCAAGGTCGGCTGGTTCGATACCTCGACGCTCAAGGAGCCGTATCGGATCGAAGGCAAGAAGACGATGGGACTGGAGCTCGCCGAGCAGCTCGGCTGGAGCGTGCCCGACGTCATCTTTTATCCGACCGGCGGCGGCACCGGACTGATCGGCATGTGGAAGGCGTTCGCCGAATTGGAGGCGATCGGCTTCATCGGCAGCAAGCGCCCGCGCATGGTCGCGGTGCAGGCCTCCGGCTGCGCGCCGATGGTGCGCGCCTACGAGGACGGCGTCGAGCACGCGACCGCGCTGGGAGAACGCGCAGACCATCGCCTCGGGCATCCGCGTTCCGCAGGCGATCGGCGATTTTCTGATTCTGCGCGCGGTGCGCGATAGCGGCGGCTTTGCCATCGCCGTCACCGACGAGGCGATTGCCGCGGCGCTCGAGGAAGCGGCGCGCGAGGAAGGTTTCTTGATGTGCCCCGAGGGCGCGGCGACATACGCCGCGTATAAGCAGAGCCTCGCCGACGGCCGCGTGGCGCGCAACGAGCAGGCGTTGCTGTTCAATTGCGCGACCGGCCTCAAATATCCGCTGCCGCCGATCCACCGTACGCTCGACCGGAATAAGCCGATCGATTTCGCCGCTTTGTAACGGCTTCGTACGAGGTCGAGTAACGTTAACGCCGCCTTGCCGCGATGCGTGCACAATGGAGTTTATTCGTTGTGGGCAACGAATAATCAATGTGTCTCAACTATTAGTGGAGGTGCAATTCCAGTTTGCGAATTGTTTATTGAGTAGGACACGCTTGATATGTTTCGAACCGTAGCGAAATATCTCCGGCATAATGTTCCTCGTTTCGGCGCTGCCCGCGGCGGCGCCACGGCCGTGGAATTCGCGCTGATCGCGCCGGCCTTCCTGGCGTTGCTGTTCGCGATCATTCAAACGACGCTGTTTTTGTTCGCACAGGCGACGCTGCAGAACGCGGCCGTCGAGGCGGGGCGCCTGTTCATGACCGGTCAGGCGCAGAACTCTGGGACCAGTGGGCTGACCCAAAGTCAATTCAAAAGCGACGTTTGTCCGATGGTCCAGCCGGTGTTCAACTGCAGCAATCTGCAAATCGACGTGGCGACTTATTCGACGTTCAGCAGCGCGGTGACGGCCGAGCCTGCATTGTACAACACCAGCGGTGGCCTCATCACCACCGGAACATACAGCCCTGGAACCCAAGGGGACGTCATGGTCGTGCAGCTTGCCTATCCGTGGCCAATCTTCGGCATACCGCTGGGATCAGTGTTGTCCAATACCGGCCACGGTACCACCGAGATGATGGGAATTTCTGCCTTCCTGGTGGAGCCCTATTGACGATGAAAGCATCACCTCATTTTCGGAGACTCTATAACCGGTTTGCCGCGTCGACACGCGG
The DNA here is from genome assembly GCA_963784325.1 of uncultured Alphaproteobacteria bacterium. Lineage (GTDB taxonomy): Bacteria > Pseudomonadota > Alphaproteobacteria > Rhizobiales > Xanthobacteraceae > BOG-931. The sequence goes on from CAWARC010000026.1 coordinate 77,733, forward strand.
CGTCGCCGCAATCGAGTTCGCGATGATCTTGCCGGTGCTGGCAACGTTGTTCCTGGCCACATTAGACGGCGGCAGGGCGCTAGCCGTCTACATGAAAGTGCGCGCGGCGACTTATTCGCTGGATGCCATTGCCAATCAATATAAAAGGATCGCGTCCACGGACATGACCACTATTGTGGGGGCAACCGCCACGATTCTTGCTCCGTATTCCAGTTCGCCGGCCATTGTCACAATTTCACAAATTACCGTCAACAGCGCCACCAATGCCACGGTCGCCTGGAGCTATTCGCTCAACGGCACCGCCCTGACGCCGGGCAATACGTTTCCGTTTACGCTGCCGACCAATCTATCGACCTGCGGCACATATCCCTGTTACCTGATCTACGGCCAAGTCAGTTACATTTATACGCCGCTGTTTGGTCTCTTCACCAGCGGCTCGATCAGTCTTTCCGACGCGCTGTATACGACACCCCGTAGCAGCACTTGCATCGTTTATACGCCGCAAACTGGGACAGCCTGTGCCGTCGCCTCCTCGGGTTAAGGGTCTGGCTCAAGTTCTAGCTCAGGCTCGGGTGTTCAGGTTGCGGCGGAAAATAGCGCCGCGAGCAGACCAACCTGCCGGGCAGACCTCGGTGCAAGCGAAGGTGCGAGCGTGGGTGAATAGGCCCCCTGTGCAGCGCGCTTCATCCAGCCCGATAATCTTCATTCAAGACCGTTTGAAAGCAGCGGCCCAGGGTCTCAATTCGTAATGTGGGCCGTACTTGTGGCCTTATCGAACATTTGCTTCAGCGCGCTGTCGATGTCCGCCGGTGTGTTCGCGGTAAAGAAAAAGTTCGTCGAGGCGCAGGACTGAAGGTTATTGGGGACGTCGTTGGATTCCGGCGGAATGAGCGCGTTGACGTTGATATCTTCGCTGCCGGCAAAAGTGGTCGGATTCTGGATCGGCTGATAAGGAATATAGAGAACAGCTATCGTTATACCCCGGTTCTTGAGCGTGGTGCACAGCGAGGTGTTGAAAACCTGCGGATTGCTTCCGGTGAAAGGGGAATAGGTCTGCGAATTATCGACGCCGTCGGTGACCAGAAATACGTAAGGCAGTGTGCTGGACGAACTCACCCCGGTGCCGACCGACGAAATCAGGCCATTCATGCTGGGAAAGGCATTCTCGAAATGCGTGCCGCCGGATCCCAGATTTGCATTCACACCCGTATCCAACAGCGTGGCGAGTTGGGTGGATGCGTAGGTTACGGTGCCGGAACCTGTGTCGGTCAGATCAGTGGTCAGCGGAAAATAAGAATAAAGATAGCGGATGAAAGGGTAGAGCCCAACACGGAATTGATTGGTCACGACCTCGTGCTGGCTCGCGTAAAGCAGCAAGTCGCTCACCGCATAGCCGACGGCGTCGGCGCGCAATTGGATGCAGGACGAGGTTCCGTCGGTAGGACAAGAGGTAGCCAGCGTATTGGACCAATTGATATCGCTTGGCTTGATGTTGCTGCAATTGGTCGACGAAGTGCAGGCCGCAGGCGTGGTCCCTAAACGAGTGATGGTGAATCCCTGACAATAGCCGCCGGGGCTTGGATTATATATCTTCGCATAGTTTATGGGGCTCGTCGGCGGGATATTCGGTTCTTCACCCGATCCGCAAACTCCGGATGAGGTGAAATGACAAGCGAAGGTACAGCCGTTCGGATATTGACTGTAATTGTCGGGATTGACAGCCTCCAACCGTTCCTGCTCGGCAGCGGTTGATGGGAAGCTCATCGAGCCGGACACGTCGAGCATCAGATAGAAATCGATGTAAGTCGGCAGCGTGTAGCTTGCCGACGACGTGCCCGACAGCGCGATGTTTTTGTAACCCATGATTCCCATGAAATAGGTAGGAACCTGGGCGGTGAAGGATACGATGGCGTTCACCGTCGTGCCGGTCCGTGTGACGGTCGCCGCCGGCGTGAGATCCGTGTAGCCGGTAGTCTCCGGCGCCGAGGTCAGATTGGCGTTAAAAAAATTGGTGGCGAAGGTCGAACCGCCGGAAACAGTGCCGTTGCCCGACATGGCCTTGGCCGTGGCAATCACCGAGGAGTTGAGCGAGACGGCGGCGAGGCTTGCGGCGTCGGCGGCGGCCTGCAGCTTCGTCTTGATCATCGACGCGGACGTGTAATCGATGGCGCAGCCCACGGCGGCGACCATCGGCAGCATCGCCAGCGCCGTGATCACGGCGACGTTACCGCGCTTGTTCGAGACGAAAGTTGCGAAATAAGCGACCGCAGCCGCGCCAATCGGGCGCCTCGGGCCAGCTTCTGCATCGCCGCCATGACCATCGCGCACCTTCAAACGATAGCGCGCTTCTAGGCCCAAATTGCTAGGAAATCGTTACGCAATACAAAGACTTGCGGTTAAAGCCGCTGCGGCAAAACGGCCAGGCGGCGGGCCAGGAATTCGCCGCCATGGCGCAGCCCCTCGGCGTCGATGCCGTGGCCGACCCCCGCCGACAAATGCCATTCGACCGGCACCCCGACCGCGGCAAGGCCCTCCATGGCCTGAAAGAGGGCCTGCGGCGGGATCAGGTCGTCGCGGTCGCCGTGAACCAGCAGCACTGGCGGGCGGGATTTGATCTCGGCGACAAATTTCTCGGCGTCGCCGTCCGGCCGTTCGACCAGCAACCCCGAATAACCGACGATCGCCGCCGGCGCGACAGCCCGGCGCAGGCCGACATGCAGCGCCATCATGGTGCCCTGGCTGAAACCGACCAGCGCCAGCGCCGTAGGCGGCAGCTTATGACGCGCCAGTTCGGCATCGAGAAAGCGCTCCAATAGCGGCGCCGCCTGGTTGACCCCGATCCAGCGTTCGTCCGGATTGCGAAAAGTCAGCGCGAACCATTGCCGGCCGACTGGCGCCTGCGCGCACGGCTCGGGTGCATGCGGCGACACGAAGGCCACGTGCGGCAGCAATGGCTGCCAAGCGCGGCCGATCTCGATGAGATCGTTGCCGTCCGCGCCATGGCCGTGCAGAAAAACCACAAGCTGTCGCGCGGCGCCGGAGCGGGGATCAAGCCGCGGACCGTCGAGTTCAGCGGCCATTCGCGCCTCTCGTCCTTGCGGTTCTCTTGGATACAGTTCTCTTGGACACGGTTTTCTTCGACACCGTTGCCCTGGATTTGGCTTTCGGCAGGATCTTGGTCACGACAGGAGCGCCTTCGCGTCCTTTGACGGCGCGATAATAGGTCCATAGCACGCGCGCAGCTATGGCGCGCAGCGGCCGCCACGGCTCGGCGAGCGCTATCATCTCTTTCGCGCTCGGCCGCGCCCGCAAGCTGAAGGCAAGCCGCGCCGCTTCCTGCAGCGCGAGGTCGCCGGCCGGCCAGGCATCGGCATGGCCGAGGCAGGACAACAGGTAAATATCGGCGGTCCAGGGTCCTATGCCGTGCACCGCGGTGAGCGCGGCATGGGCTGCGTCGGCTTCGATGTCCGCAAGCGATGCGAGCGCGAGATGGCCGCGGGTCACGGCGCGGGCGATTTCCTTGAGCGCTTTGATTTTCGGCGCCGACAGGCCGAGCCGCGCCAGCCGGGCCCGGCGTGCCCGCAAGATGGCCTCCGGCGCCATCGGATCGAAGGCCGCGGCGAGCCGGCCCCAGATCGCGCCGGCGCTGGCGGTCGAAAGCTGCTGCGACACCACGGTTGCGGCAATGCCGGTAAAGCCGTCGGGACGCCGCCGCAATGGCGGGCGCCCCGCTTCGGTCACAAGCGCGCCAAATCGCGGCTCGATTTCGCCGAGCATTTTGAGGGCCGCGTCGAGATCGGCTTCGGTGCGAATATGTGTCAGCATGTTAGAGTACGCGCCGGTGTTCATAGGTGAGTGTCGAGAAGCGTAGCGCCGATGTACAGTCGCATACTGCGTTTCGCACCGAGCCCGAACGGGTATCTGCACCTGGGCCATGCCTATTCCGCATTGCTCAACCACGATCTGGCGCGCGAATTCGGCGGCCGCTTGCTGCTGCGGATCGAGGACATCGACGGTGAGCGCTGCCGCCCGGACTACGAGGCGGCGATCCATGAGGACATGCGCTGGCTCGGTATTTTATGGATCGAGCCGGTGCGGCGGCAGAGCGAGTATTTCGACGATTATACCGCGGCACTATCCGAACTCGAAGCGCAGGGGCTGCTTTATCCAAGCTTCGAAAGCCGCAGCGAGCTCAACGCCATGGTCGCAGAACTCGACCGCCACGGCCACTGGCCGCGCGATCCGGACGGCGTGGCGATTTATCCGGGGCGGGCGCGCAAGCTCTCCGCCGCCGAGCGGGCGCGGCGCCGCGGCGCCGGCGAGCCGTTCGCGCTGCGGCTCGCCATGGATGCCGCCGTCGCGCGCGCCGGCGCGCTGACCTGGACCGAAACCGGCGCCGGGCCGCGCGGCCAGACCGGGATCGTCACTGCCGCGCCGCAGCTGTGGGGCGACGTCGTGCTGGCCCGCAAGGAAACGCCGGCCAGCTATCACCTCGCCGCCGTTCTCGACGACGCTCTGCAGGGCGTCACCGACGTGGTGCGCGGGCAGGATCTGTTCTGGGCGACCAGTATCCATCGGCTCCTCCAGGTGCTGCTCGGACTGCCGGAGCCGACCTACCATCACCACAAGCTCATCCTCGACGATGACGGCCGCAAGCTGTCGAAATCGACCGCGGCGACGGGTCTGCGCGAATTGCGCGGCGCCGGTTTAAGCCCCCGCGATATTCGGCGCATGGTGGGTTTGGGGCGTTAGATCGCGCCGGAGCGTGTATTGTTAGGTCCGTCGCCGTGGCATGGTGCCTGCCTGGGGCGCGAGGGGCCGCCATGGCGCGATCGAGGATCAAACAAAAGCCTGCCGCAAAAGCGGCGCGCCGCCGCCAGCGGCCGACGGCGCGCGGCGGCGAAACCGTGCTTGCGGTCTTCGCCCACGACATCCGCACCGCGCTCACCGGAATTCTTGCGCTTGGCGAATTGCTGGCGAGCTCCAATCTCGGCGAGCGCGAGCGGCGCTGGGCCGCGGGCATCAAGGACAGCGCCGAGCATCTCGCTTCGCTCACCACGCTGGTCATCGACGCCGCCAAAGCGAGCAAAAAGGCCGGCGCCGGTTCGCTCGTTTTGCAGCAGGAGATTTTCCGGCCGCGGCGTCTCATCGAGGCTTTAGGCGAGACGTTGGCCGCACGCGCCGAGACCAAGGACTTGCGCACAGAGGTGACGGTGGCGGACGACGTGCCGGAATTTTTGATGGGCGATCCGGTGCGGTTGCGCGCCGCGCTGGAAAACCTCATCGACAATGCCGTGAAATTCACCGCGCAAGGCACGGTCCGGCTCGAGGCCAAAGCAGGCCGTGCCGCGGGCGGCCGCGCCAAGCTGAGCTTCGTCGTCAGCGACAGCGGCATCGGTCTCAAGCCGGTCGAGATCAAGCGGCTGTTTCGGCCGTTCGCACAAGCCAGCGCCGAGATTGCGCGCCGTTATGGCGGCGCCGGGCTCGGGCTTGCCGTGGTCAAGGTTTTGGCCAGGCTAATGGGCGGCGACCTCACCGTTACCAGCACACCTAGCCGCGGCTCGCGTTTTACACTCTCAGCGGTGCTCCCGCTTGCGCCCGCCCAGACAGCTACGGCGGAGCGTTCGCGCCACGGCACGACGCCGGCGCGCCGGCTCAAGGTGCTCTGTGCCGAGGATAATCCCTACGGCCGGGTCATCCTCAACACCATCCTCACCGAGCTCGGCCACAGCGCCGACTTCACCGGCTCCGGCGAGGAGGCCATTGCCGCGGTGCCGCGCGGCTACGACGTCGTGCTGATGGACGTGACGCTGCCAGGCATCGACGGGCTGGAAGCAACGCGGCGCATCCGCGCGCTTCCCGGCGCCGCGGCGGGAACGCCGATCATCGGCATATCCGGCCGCGACGCCGACGATGCCAAGGCTCGCGCGGCCGGCATGAATGCGTATTTGTGCAAACCGTTGAGTCCGAGCGCATTGAGCGAAGCATTGACGGCGGCCGCACCGCGATGATTATTCCGCGGCGTCCGCCGAACCATCGACGATCCGGCAAAGATCGCCCATGATGCGATTGAGCTCGAAATCCTTCGGCGTATAGACTTCGGCGACGCCGGCATTTTTCAAGGCGCTGGCATCTTGCGGCGGGATGATGCCGCCGACCACGACCGGGATGTCGTCGAGGCCGGCCTCCTTCATGCGCAACACGACCTCTTTGACGAGCGGCATGTGCGAGCCGGACAGGATCGACAGGCCGACCACGTGCACGTTCTTTTCCGCCGCCGCCGCGACGATCGCCTCCGCGGTCAGGCGGATGCCGTCATAGACCACGTCCATGCCGGCGTCGCGCGCCCGCGCCGCGATCTGTTCGGCGCCGTTGGAATGGCCGTCGAGGCCGGGCTTGCCGACCAGAAATTTTAAGCGCCGGCCGAGCTTCTTCGACACCCGGTCGACCTCGGCGCGGATGTCGTCGAGCCCTTCGGCGTCGTTGCGCATGGCGGCGCCGACGCCGGTCGGCGCACGGTATTCGCCGAACGCGGAGCGCAGCGCAAAACCCCATTCGCCAGTGGTGACGCCGGCTTTGGCGCAGTCGATCGACGGCGGCATGATGTTGGCGCCGCTTTTGGCAGCGTGCCGCAGCGCGTCGAGCGCCGCGGCCACGGCCTTGGAGTCGCGCGCGGCGCGCCAGGCCGCGAGCCGCTCGATCTGACCGGATTCGGCTTCCGCCGATACGGTGACGACCGATTCGGCGGCGTCGGTCAGCGGCGAGGCTTCCGTTTCGGTGAAGCGGTTGACGCCGACCACGATCTGCTCACCGCGCTCGATCGCCTCGATGCGGCGGCAGTTCGATTCGACAAGCTGCTGCTTGAGGTAGCCGGATTCGACCGCCTTTACGGTGCCGCCCATCGCTTCGATGTGCTTGAGCTCGTCCTTGGCCGCAGCCTTCAGTTCGGCGACCTTGGCGGCGATGACCGGCGAGCCGGTGAAGACGTCGCCGTATTCCAGCAAATCGGTCTCGTAAGCAAGGATCTGCTGCATGCGCAGCGACCATTGCTGGTCGAACGGCCGCGGCAGGCCGAGCGCCTCGTTCCAGGCCGGCAATTGCACCGCCCGCGCGCGGGCATCCTTCGACAGCGTCACCGCCAGCATTTCGAGCAGAATGCGCGCGACGTTATTTTCGGGTTGTTGCTCGGTCAGTCCGAGCGAATTGACCTGCACGCCGTAACGGAACAGGCGCTGCTTGGCGTCGGTTACGCCGTAGCGCTCGCCGGTGATCTCGTCCCATAGTTCTGTAAAAGCGCGCAGCTTGCAGATTTCGGTGACAAAGCGCAGTCCGGCATTGACGAAGAACGAGATGCGCCCGACCACGTCGCCGAACTCCTCCGGCGCGCATTGTCCCGACGCCCTCACGGCATCGAGTACGCCGATCGCGGTGGCGAGCGCGAAAGCAAGTTCCTGCACCGGCGTCGCGCCGGCTTCCTGCAAATGATAGGAGCAGACGTTCATCGGATTCCATTTCGGCATTTCCTTGGTCGTGAACAAAATCACGTCCTTGGTCAGCCGCATCGACGGCGCCGGCGGAAACACATAGGTGCCGCGCGACAGGTATTCCTTGATGATGTCGTTCTGCGTGGTGCCTTGCAGTTTTACGCGGGGCACGCCTTGCTCGTCGGCGAGCGCGACGTAGAGCGCAAGCAGCCACGCCGCGGTGGCGTTGATGGTCATCGAGGTGTTCATCTCGCCGAGCGGGATGGCCTCGAACAGCATGCGCATGTCGCCGATATGGGAGACCGGCACGCCGACCTTGCCGACCTCGCCTTTGGCCAAAGGATGATCGCTGTCGTACCCGGTCTGAGTCGGCAGATCGAAGGCGACCGAAAGCCCGGTCTGCCCCTTGCTCAGATTCTTGCGGTAAAGCTCGTTCGACGCGGCAGCCGTTGAATGGCCCGCATAAGTGCGGAAAATCCAAGGCTTGTCGCGTAAAGATTTGTCACGGCGCGGTTGGTCGTCCATCGTTCTTCCACGCATTGCACCGGCGTGGCTAATGTGGCGCGGATTTTGCTGCGACGCAACATGCGCGTTGCACGACCAGCGCCAACACGATCAGCACTGCGGCCAAGCCGACCTGCGTTTTGACGTAGGGGAAGCTCAGAATAAGCGCGCCGGCGGTGGCGAGGCCGAAAACCTCGCTGGCGATAAAACCGCGTTCCAGCGCAAAGCGCAGCAGAAACGCGACGGCGACGGCGAGCACGACCAGGTCGTACATGTAAACGTAAGGCGTGGCGACGAGCGTGCCGGCGGCGAGCGCCGCGGCCTTGAGATCGAAGGGCGCGCGGCTTCGCCAGAACAAGACCAGCGTTGCGGCGAGCGCCAAGCTCAACGTCACTTGAATGCTCCAAGCCAACGTCTCGCTGCCGCCTTCGGCACGGATCAGAGCGAATACGCTTTGCAGCCGGTCGAAGTCGGCTTGGCTTTCGCCGAGCACGATGCCGGTAGTGATCGGCATCCAATGCACGAAAGCCTGCCAGCTCGCGCTGCCGAAGGCGAGCCAAGACAGCGCGGCGAGCGCGGTGGCCGTCGCCGCGGCGACGAGGATGGTGGTCCAGCGCCGGTCCGCGATCAACGCAAAAGGAAACAGCAAACCGAATTGCGGCTTGTAAGTGAGTAGTCCGAGACAAACACCGGCAAGCGCCGGGCGTCGCTCCAGCAATCCGAGCGTGCCGCCGATCAGCGCCGCGGTGAGAAAGCCGTTTTGTCCAGCGGTGACGTTCCACAACGCGGCGGGAAACCCCAACGCAACAAAGATTCCGCTGCGACCGAGAATGCCGTACAGCGCCGCGACATAGGCGGCGAGCGTCGCCAGCAATGACACGATCGTGGCGGCGACAAAGGGCAGCGTCGCCAGCGCCGCGGCGACGAACAAAAACGGCGGCGGATAATGCCAACCGTAGTAGTTCGCAAAATCGTGGCCGATGACGCGAACTTCGGCCTGCTTGTGGAGCGGCCAATCGTAGGCGGCGGCGGGCTCGCCGTCGAGCGCAACCCGTCCGGCCGCGGCGACATTGACGAAATCGTTGGCGATCGGCCGGCCCTGCGCATCGAGCAGAAAGTCGCCCTTAAGAAACGTTCCGCCGAGCACGATCAGATAGCCCAGGCAAAGCGTGAGCCCGACGAGGCGGATCGTGCGCGTCGGCGAAAAAGGCGACTCGGCGCTCGGCGGAATTTCGCCGGGCAGACTTTTTGGGGCGGCGTCCATGCGGCGGCCGAAGCGAAAACCGTTGGCGCGAGAGCCTTATGCCCCCGCGCCCCCGCTTTACCGCGTCATTCCTTTCCGCCGTGTTAGCGGACGATCAGGCGCGTTTGATTAGCCTGATAATGACCAGGAGGATCACGGCGCCGATAAAGGCATCGATGATTGCGCCGACAATATCTCCACCGAACAGGGGAATCCCGATCTGCGGAAACAACCAGCCGGCGATGAGGCCGCCGACGATGCCGACGACGATGTCGCCGATCAGGCCAAAGCCGCCGCCCTTGACGACCATGCCGGCCAGCCAGCCGGCAATTGCGCCGACAATCAGCCAAATGATGATGCCCATGTTTTCCCCCTGTTTTGCTTCCCGGCTAGGGAAGGGACCTTCGAGCGCATTCTAGGCCGCGCCGCCAAAAGCTTAGGGCTTTGGCCGCCGCCTGTCAGCGGCATTGACGAGCGGGCGCCACGAAATCGCCCCAACTAATTGTTGCGCTGCAACATGCGCTGCGGCAGACTGTGCCGCGTGCTCGCGACGCCGCGTCGCGAATGCCGGTGCATACCGGGAGCCCATGATGGCCATTGCGCAAATAAAACCGTCCGCCGCGCCGCTCAAGGATCTCTACGAGATCGGCGAGGTGCCACCCCTCGGGCATGTGCCGGCGAAAATGTATGGCTGGGCCATCCGCAAGGAACGGCACGGACCGCCGGAGACGGCGATGCAGCTTGAAGTGGTTCCGACCTGGCCGATCGCCGAGGACGAAGTGCTGGTCTATGTCATGGCCGGCGGCGTCAACTACAACGGCATCTGGGCCGGACTCGGCCAGCCGATCTCGCCGCTCGACGGCCACAAGCATCCGTTTCATATCGCCGGCTCCGACGCGTCCGGCATCGTCTGGGCGGTCGGCTCCAAAGTGCGGCGCTGGAAGGTCGGCGACGAAGTCATCATCCATTGCAATCAGGATGACGGCGACGACGAGGAATGTAATGGCGGCGATCCGCTATTGTCGCCGTCGCAACGCATCTGGGGCTACGAGACGCCGGATGGCTCGTTTGCGCAATTCTGCCGCGTGCAATCGCGGCAATTGATGCCGAAGCCGGCGCATCTGACTTGGGAAGAATCGGCCTGCTATACGCTCACATTGGCCACAGCGTATCGCATGTTGTTCGGCCACGCGCCGCACATCCTCAAGCCCGGCGACAATGTTCTGGTGTGGGGTGCTTCGGGCGGGCTCGGCGTGTTCGGCGTGCAGCTTGTCGCCGCTTCCGGCGCCAATGCCATCGGCATCGTGTCCGATCCGTCGAAAGTGCAATACGTGATGGACCTGGGCGCCAAGGGCGTCATCAACCGCAATGATTTCAAATGCTGGGGCCAGATGCCGAAGGTTGGCACGCCCGAATACGACGCCTGGGTGAAAGAAGCCCGCCGCTTCGGCAAGGCGATTTGGGACATCACCGGCAAGCACGACGTCGACATCGTGTTCGAGCATCCCGGCGAGGCGACGTTTCCGGTGTCGTGCCTTGTGGTCAAGCGTGGCGGCATGGTGGTGTTCTGCGCCGGCACCACCGGCTACAACATCACCTTCGACGCGCGCTACGTCTGGATGCGGCAGAAACGCATACAGGGTTCGCATTTCGCCCATCTCAAGCAAGCCAGCGCCGCCAACCAGTTCGTCATCGACCGCCGCGTCGATCCCTGCATGAGCGATGTGTTCCCGTGGGACAAGATTCCCTACGCCCACGAGCTGATGCGCACCAACAAGCACAAGCCCGGCAATATGGCAGTCCTCGTCAACACGCCGCGGCCCGGCTTGCGCAATCTCGACGACGTCATCGAGGCGGCGGGCCGCTGATTGGTCTACTGCGGCGGCGTGCGCCGGCGCGCGGTGTCGTTCTGCGGGCGATAATCGGGATTGGTCACGCAGAAGCCGTGATAATCCACGGTCTCCTCGCATTGTTGGCGATTCATATAGTAGCAGTGGAAGGCGCTTCCCTCGGTGCACCAGGGGTACGACACCTCCTGTGCGGCCGCTGGCGTGGGTAATTCGCTAATAAGCGCGGCGCTAAGACCCAAAATAGTCAGAGCAATAAATTGTTTGAACGACACCTTCGCCTCCAGGGCCAAAAGAGTTCCGTCACGAATGTCGCCTAACGAACAAATGGGCCGCAGTTGCGCCGCCGCTACACACGAATGTGTGGAGCGCGATCACGAACTCATGAGCGGGAAGGCCGCTGGTCTCGCCCCGCCAAATCCGCTACAACAAACATGTCGGGTATGGGGCGGGTGCTATGCTACCGCAACAACGTACCGAGGCCAGTGCCGCACGAAAGCGCTTCCGCATCGTGCTGATCAAGCCGTCGCATTATGACGACGACGGTTACGTCATCCGCTGGTACCGCTCGCCGATGCCGGCGAATTCGCTGGCCAGCGTCTACGGCCTGATCGACGACTGCGCGCAGCGCAAAATTCTCGGTCCCGACATCGACATCGCGATTGCGGCGATCGACGAGACCAATACGCGGATACGGATCGACCGCATCATCGCCGACATCCGCGCCAACAATAATTTCGGTTTCGTCGGCTTGGTCGGCGTGCAATCGAACCAATATCCACGCGCGCTGCACATCGCCAAGCCGCTACGTGCGACCGGTATCCCGGTCGTCATCGGCGGTTTCCACGTCTCCGGCATGCTGGCGATGTTTCCGAACGTGATGGCCGACCTGCAGCAGGCGCTCGACATGGGCGTCACTTTGTTCGCCGGCGAGGCGGAAGGACGCATGGACGAGGTCTTGCGCGATGCCGCCAAAGGCCTGCTCAAGCCGATCTACAATTACATCGACGATCTGCCGGCGCTGGAAGACGCGGTGACGCCGTTTCTGCCCGGCAATTCGGTGCGCAAGACCATCGGCAACGTGACCACCTTCGACGCCGGGCGCGGCTGCCCGTTCCAATGCTCGTTCTGCACCATCATCAACGTGCAGGGCCGGAAATCGCGGCGGCGCTCGCCGGACGATGTCGAGCGCATCCTGCGCAAGAACTTCGAGCACGGCATCGACCGCTTCTTCATCACCGACGACAATTTCGCCCGCAACAAGGACTGGGAGCCGATCTTCGACCGCATCATCAAATTGCGCGAACAAGACGGCATGGACGTGCGCTTCCTGATCCAGGTCGACACGCTGTGCCACAAAATTCCGAATTTCGTCGCCAAGGCCAAGCGCGCCGGCGTCACCCGCATCTTCATCGGGCTGGAGAACATCAATCCCGACAATCTGCTTGCCGCCAAGAAGCGGCAGAACAAGATCACCGAATACCGCAACATGCTGCTGGCCTGGAAAGCGGCCGGCATCTGGACCTATGCCGGCTACATTCTGGGCTTCCCCAACGACACGCCGGAATCGGCGCGGCGCGACATCGAGATCATCAAGAAAGAAATGCCGCTCGACGTGCTGGAATTCTTCTTCCTGACGCCGCTGCCGGGCTCCGAGGATCACAAGGTTCTGTTCAACAAAGGCGTGCCGCTCGATCCCGATCTCAACAAATACGATCTCGAACACGCGCTCACCCCGCATGCCAATATGACCAAGGCGGAATGGGAAAAGCTCTACCGCGACGCCTGGGCGATCTATTACACCCCGGAGCATATCGAGACGATTTTGCGGCGGGCACAGGCTTACGGCATCAACGTTCTCCGCCTGGCGCAGATCATCCTGTGGTTCGCGCAATCGCTCGCGATCGAGAAAGTCCACCCGCTGCAAGGCGGTTTCGTCCGGCTCAAAAATCGCCATGAGCGGCGGCCCGAACTGCCGGTCGAGCCGGTCTGGAGCTTCTATCCGCAGGTTGCCTGGGAATTTGCCGTCAAGCACGCCCGCGTCGCTGCGGCGGCCTGGAGCATTTTTGGTATCTATCGCCGCGTCGCCAAAAGCGCGAGCGTTCCCTATACCGACCAGGCCATGACGCCGGTGACCGACGACGAGACGCAAACATTCGAGCTGTTCACGCATAACAAATCCGCGCGCGAAGCGGTCGACCATGCCCGCAAGGTCAAACAATTGACCGGCGGCGCCGATCAAACCCCGCTCATTCCCGCGTAGCCGGCAATCAGGCGAACGGCGCAGGCGGGCGCGGCTTGTGGCCCGCTAACCGGTGCCGCTTGCGGCCGCCGCCTTCAAGCGGGAGCGACGGGTCCTCCTGCGCGCGCGCGATCGCCGCATTGAGCTCGCCGCCATAGATGAAAATGAGCGCGGTGAAATACAGGAAAACCAGCGCCATCATCGCCGAAGCAAGGCCGGCGTAATAATTCACGTAGGTGTAGGAGAAATCCGCGAGATAGCGGCCGAATACGTAGCCGCAGGCAAGCCAGAGCGCGAGCGTGGCCACGATGCCGGGCCATACCGCGGCGAATGGCCGTCGTCCGCTCGGCAGCCACATATGCAGGATAAGGAGCGACGTGATCAGAAGCGCGCTCGCCACCCCAAAGCGGCCGATGTCGAAGTGGCTTTCCAGCGCCGCGAGCCAGGGCGCATAGGCAATCGCGACGCGGAAGATCAACGGGCCGAGCACGACCAGAAACGCCAGCGCGAGAAATGCGACTGCGCTGACCAGCACATAGCCGATCAATTCCAGCCGCAACAGCCACCACGGCCGCGGCTCGCTCAGCCCATAAGCGCGGTTGAGACCGATGCGCAGGCTTTCAATGCCGCTCGAGGCGAAATAGATCGCAAACACTGCGCCGACCGTGAGAATTCCGCCGCGCGCGGTGGTGAGAACGGTATGGATTTGGCCGGCGATCTGGTCCGACACGACGCGCGGCCACGCTGCGATCATCATGCTGGCCACCGCGTCGGCCAAGTTTTGGGAGCCGACGAAGCCGGCGATCGCCGTCACCAGGATCAGGAACGGGAACATCGACATCAGGACCGACAGCGCGATGTGGCTCGCAATCGCCCAGCCGTCATCGGCATTGAAGCGATAGAAGGCGTCGATCGCGATGCGGTAGCCCAGGCGGATGGTATTCAACGGCAGGAAGCCTCCGCGGCTATTCTATGGGTCCATGCGCAAGGCGGCGAGGGGGCGCAAGGTCACGTTGCACAATCGATGCCAGTGAGTCGGTGACATTCGGATAACGCGCCAAATCAGGAAACGGGTGGTCCGGTCGCTCGTCATGGTTCATTTCATGGCGTGACAGCAAGAAGGGACCGGTTATGGCCAAGGCCTATTACAGCACTGTGTTCGCGCAATCCGCCGACGACATCTGGAATACGATTCGGGATTTCAACAACTATCCGGTCTGGGTCGACGGCGCCGGTGAAAGCCGGATCGAGGACGGCAAATCCGGCGATTCGGTCGGCGCGGTGCGCGACGTGCTCTACCGGGGTAAACGCATCCGGCAGCGACTCATTGCCTTGTCCGATCCCGAACGCGCGCAGGTTTACGAGTTTTGCGGCGCCGCGCCGATGCCGGTGCAGCACTATCGTGCGACGCTGAGAATCACGCCGGTCGTTGATGGCGGCCGCGGCTTTGTCGAATGGTGGGCGACGTTCGACTGCGCGCCGGAGCGTCACGACGAGTGGACGGTGTTCTTCCGCGACGCCTTCGCCGGCTGGCTCGCCTCGCTGCGTCGATATCTTGAGGACCGGAATGGGTCGTCCGCGGGGCCTGTCGAAATCGAAGCGGCCGGGATCCCCGCGCACACGGAGTAATCCCGGCCGCCCGGCTTCACGGGCGTCGCCCCCGCTGGGCCAGACGGAGCTTATGCGATTTCACCGCCGATTGCTTGACTTGGATCAAAGAGCAGTCACGGCCGCGTCCGGCGCGAACGGAGGACCGTGACGGGATGGACTGCTATTTCCTCCCTGCCTCTTTCTCATTCGCGGTGCAGGTAATGAGCATGATATAGGCCCTGGCAGCGCTGGCGATTTCCGCGGTCTTCAATTCTGTTTCGGTGAGCTCGGTGTCGTAGGGGACGGCGCTGTTGTCCAGAAAATCCCTGACCGTTCCGGTCTTGATGGCAAAATTGATATTTTCGGGGATATCGCCGGTGGCCTTGGCGAATTTCAGCGCGTTTAATTTGGCCGAAACGACACCGACCACGTGACCGCTCATGTCGAGCAGCGGACCTCCGCTGTTACCTGGCTGCACGGGCGCGCTGATCTGCAGAAAGCGCGTATCGTTGAGAATGCCGCTGAGCGAACTCACGATTCCGGTCGTGACGGTGAAGTCTGATGTCAGGAGCCCATGGTAGGGAAAACCTATGGCGACGACCGCATCGCCTGACCGGACCGGCATTTCCCGCATCATCGCCGGTTCCTTGAAGGTCTTCTTCGTCCCCTTCGCCTGAAGCAGTGCCAGATCGTTGATTTCGTCAGTCGCTACGACCCGAAGTGTCGTCGGCGCCTGTTCAACGAAGTTGCCTTGCACATCCCCTACACAATCCTTGATGACATGATTGTTGGTGACGATGTGCCCTTCCGTGCTGATCACAAAACCGGTGCCGCTGACATTGGTAAGTCTTGGCGATCCGGCTGGCGCAGTTTCCTCCGCAGCTCTCGCTTGCCTAAACGGGACCGCCGGTTTGGTGGGAGTGGTGGATTTTTTCGCAGAGATGGAGAAGTCGCCGGCCCCGGAAAGTCCACCGTCGTTCATGCGTGTCACGCAGTTTTCAATCACCATCGCGAGATTGTCGGTCGAGCTCAAAGGGAATTGAAGCGTGTGCGTTTTGCCCTGGAGGACCATCAAGTGGGATTTGCGAAACTGGCTCACAGCCGGGTCGGGAAGCACCGCTGCGGCCACCACCGGCGAGCTGGCTACCGCAACGAGATGGAATTGAGCCTGACCGTCGAACGTGATGTCGATTGGAAATGTCGCTCCCTTGGGAAAATTGACCGACGGATCGGTGAAGCCCACTAACCAAGTCCGATCGGAGCTTTCTCCCACAGTAAGGTTGACGCCGCTGCCGTAGACTTGGACGGCGGCGCAATGGGAAAACGTCCCGGTCTTGTCATCGGTAAATGCGCCCCCGAACCATGTTCCGACGCGAATGGTTCCCAGAGGTCCGCTCGCGTAGGCATGTGGTACGATCGAAAAAACGAGGATTGCCGAGGCAACAATGCTCCTGTACCGCGCCATACTCACCCCCCAGACGCCGGACCTCACTCCCGTATTCGACGTATAGTTGTAAATATTCGCGCATTTGGTGCAGCCCGGCAAGACCCTTCGCGGGATGCCGGGCTGAGGCGTCGTCTGGTGTGGGGGTTACGCCGCCTGCACGTCGGTCAGGAAGCGGCGCACTTCGCCTTGCAGGTTTTCCGCTTCGACGGCGAGCGCGTCGGCAAGCGCCTTGACGTCGGCTGCGGTGGAGCGGGCGCCGGTCGAGGCGCCGGCAACCCGGCTCATGGCGTCGGCGCCGGAGCGCGCTTCGCTCGAGGCGCGATTGACGCCTTCGGCGATCGAGGCCACGGCGTTGTTCTGCTCCTCGACGGTCGAGGCGACGGTGGTGGCGATCTCCGACATGTCGTCGATGATCGTCGAGACCTGCTCGATGGCCTGCGCGGCGTCGGCCGTCGCCGATTGGATCGCGCCGATCTGCGCGGCGATATCCTCGGTGGCGCGCGCGGTCTGCGCGGCAAGCGATTTCACCTCGGCAGCGACCACGGCGAAGCCGCGGCCGGCCTCGCCGGCGCGCGCCGCTTCAATGGTGGCGTTGAGCGCCAGCAAATTGGTCTGGCCGGCGATCGACTGTATGAGGCCGATGACCTCGCCGATGCGGTTCGCGGCATTGCCGAGTTGCGACATGGTGTTGACGGTACGCCGCGATTCGGCGACGGCGCGGCTCGCCACGTCGGTCGATTTGGTCGCTTGCGCCGCGATCTCGCCGATCGAGACCGCCAGCTCCTCGATCGAGCCGGCTACCGTCGTGACGTTGACGGAGGCGGCACTGACCGAGTTTTCGGCGGTGCGCGCTTCCGACGACACCGCATCGGCGGCCTCATTGAGCCCGCTCGAAGCGTTTTCCAGACGGCCCGCCGATTCGCGCAGCCGGTCGAGGGCCTGCTCGATGGAAGCGCGGAATTCCCGGATCAAGGTCGCGATGGCTTCGCCGCGCCGCTCGCGGGCGATGTTGGTCTCGCTTTCCACTCCGGTAAGGCGTTCGCGCTCGATCATATTATCCCGGAACACCACGACCGTGCGCGCCATCTCGCCGATCTCGTCGTGAAAGTGAGTCGCCGCCGGGCGCGCCGAGGTGTCGCCGTTGGCGAGGCGCTTCATCACCGCCGCCAGCTCCTCGAGCGGCTGGGTGATCGAGCGCCCGATGCGCCAGCTGCAGCCGAGTCCGATCAGCACCACCGCCAGACCTATCCAGATGATGACATGCCGGGTTCGCGTTCGCGACGCCGCCAGGTCCGCGGCGGCGCTGCTGGCGTTGCCGCGCGCCGCGGCGATGATCTTGTCGGCTTCCGGCAACACGCTCTCGGTGTCGTGGTTAATGAGCGAAACCAGCGGGGTGATGTCTTCAGTGCTGGCGACCCATTGCGCGAAGGTCGAGCTATAGGTCTGGATCTGTTTGTTGAGCTTTTCCTTCATCGCCGGGGCGCCGTCGACCGATTCGAACAGCTCGTTGAAATGTTTGGCCTCGTCGAGAAAATGCCGCTCCGCGGCTTCATTGCGCGTAAGCCGATATTCGATTTCGTAGCGGCGCAGGGTGAGGAGCGACGTCGTCAGATTGGCGCGATCGACGTCGCCAACCCAGGACAGATCGTTATGGATGACGTTTTCGACCGCGTTGCTTGCGGCGATCAGGCCGGCGGTAACGCCCGCGGTTTCGTCATAGCCCAGCGATTTCTGCTCGTTGACCAGGCTGTCGAAGCTTGCCTTGAGGTCGCGCACGGTGATGCGCAATGGCATGACCGAGTCCTGATCCGCGGCGGCGAGCGAGGCCTGGATGCGGTCGAGGCAGGCCATCGCCATCGCCTGGCCGTCGTCGAAGTTCTTCACCTCGGCGTCGGATGGATGCGCGACGAAATCGGTCGTCGCGGCGCGCATGACGAGAAGCCCCGCTTTGAGATCGCGGCTGGCGTCGGCCACTTCGGTATTGCGATGCACCGCCTCGAAGGCGTGGCCGACTTCGGCGTCGCCGGTCAGATAGGCGATGCCGTTGGCGAGAAAGCCGATTACGGGAATAACGCCGAGGACCACGATGCGGGCGCGGACCGAGAGCCTGGAGAAAATCTGGGTGATGAACATCCTGAAGACCCGATCGAGCGGCGTTGTGAGCAATCGGACAGCTGACGCGGCCTGCGGCACGATGAGTTGCGCAGGCACGCACTGCGCCGCAAACTCGCAATCGACGCCAGCACACCGTAAATTAGTTAATATTGTGCAAGAATCGTAGGTAAAACCACGTTATGGCGCCGGCTTTGCGGACTTGGCGCTAGGGCCGGGTCCGCCAGAACCGGTGCCCTGCTACCGCATTTGCTTTTGTGCACTGCACGCGTAAGCTTCCTTCCTGCGCCGGGCCGGACCAAGTTGTTGAAAACCAGCTCATCGGAGCCAGTCATGCCGCTTGCTGCCTCGCAGAGAGCCCAGGGCCACGAGGTCATTCCCGCGCTTGCCGATGCCGTCGGCGCCGTCGAAGCGCTGTTCGCGGAGGCCCGCCGCGCCGTCGCCGATCGGGTCACGATCGAGGGCCGCCCGGTGGCGCGGGTCTTCGATCGCGAACAACGCGCCACTCACGGCCTCGCTTGGCTTGCCACCTATCTGGAGGCCATCCGCCAGCTGTCCGCTTATGCCCAGCGGCTTTCCGGTAACGGAAGCTTCGGCGAAACGGAGGATATCATCGTCCGCATCGGCGCCGGCGAATATCTGGCCCAGATCTTCGGCGGCATCCCGATGAGCCAGAGCGAGATCGTGCGTCTGTCCGATCTCGGGCTGTCGCCGGCCACGGCCGCGGCGCGCATGACGCCCGCCGTCGAGCATCTGATCGCCACCGGCAACACAGCGCCGCGCCGCGCCCGCCTGGTCGAGCTGATCCGCCAGCATCACGATGCGACGGTCGGCGCCTGCGGGCTCGACGACACGCTCGATTCGATCCGCGAGGAAATGCGCAAATTCGCCGACGATCGTGTCGCGCCCTACGCGCAACAATGGCACCTGAAGAACGATTACATCCCGTTCGACGTGATTTCGCAAATGTCCGAGCTCGGCGTGTTTTCGCTGACCATCCCGGAAGACTACGAGGGCATGGGGCTCGGCAAGGAATCGATGTGCGTCGTCTCCGAGGAACTGTCGCGCGGCTATATCGGCGTCGGCTCGCTCGGCACGCGATCGGAGATCGCCGCCGAACTGATCCTCGGCTCCGGCACCGAGGAGCAGAAGCGCAAATGGCTGCCGAAGATCGCAACCGGCGAAGTGCTGCCGACCGCGGTGTTCACCGAGCCGAACACCGGCTCCGATCTCGCCTCGTTGAAGACGCGCGCAGTGCGCCAGGGCGACGTCTACAAGATTTTCGGCAACAAGACCTGGATCACCCATCCGGTGCGCGCCGATCTGATGACGCTGTTGGTGCGCACCAATCCGGCCGAGACCGGCTATCGCGGGCTCTCCATGCTGCTCGCCGAAAAGCCCCGTGGCAGCGACAGCGAACCGTTCCCGGCCGCCGGCATGTCCGGCACCGAGATCGAGGTGTTGGGCTATCGCGGCATGAAGGAATACGAGATCGCCTTCGATGGCTTTGTCGTCAAGGCCGAGAACCTCTTGGGCGGCGTCGAAGGTCTCGGCTTCAAGCAGCTGATGGCGACGTTCGAAGCCGCCCGTATCCAGACCGCGGCGCGCGCCATCGGCGTGGCGCAGGCGGCGATGGAGCAGGCGCTCACTTACGCCACCGCGCGCGTGCAATTCGGCGAGCCGATAGCCAATTTCCCGCGCGTGTCCGACAAGCTTGCCATGATGGCGGTCGAGATCATGATCGCGCGGCAGCTCACTTATTATGCCGCGCGGCAAAAGGATTCCGGCCGGCGCTGCGATCTCGAAGCCGGCATGGCGAAGCTCCTCGCGGCGCGGGTCGCCTGGGCGGCCGCCGACAACGCCGTGCAGGTCCATGGCGGCAACGGGTTCGCGGTCGAGTTTCCGGTTTCGCGCATTCTCTGCGACGCGCGCATCCTCAATATTTTCGAGGGCGCTGCGGAAATCCAGGCGCAGGTCATTGCGCGCCGCCTGCTCGATGGCTCGAACTGATCCGATCACGCGAGCCGCTCGGGATTGAGCGGCTATCGCCGCGTCGGGAACGAAGGGGCCAACTCCGCCATTGATACAGGTCAAAGCGCCGCGGCTAAGCTGCGAGCACCATCCGCACGCATTCAAAAAGAACTGTGAGTTGACCGATGACCAAAGTGAATATTCCCCATAATGCCTATGTCTTCGTCGGCGACGGCCGCAAGGCCTTGGTACTGCGCAACGAAGGCGACGCAAAATTCCTCGATCTGAAGACCGAACGCGTTTTCAACGACACTAATCCGCCGACCCATGAGCAGGGCACCGACCGGCCGGGCCGGGAGCATTCCTCGGTCGGCCATGGGCGATCGAGCGTGAGCCAGACCGACTGGCACGATCTCGAAGAGCACAAGTTCGCCCACGACGTTGCTGCGACCCTGGAAAAGATCGTGCGCGAGCGCAAAGTCGAGGCCTTGGTCGTGATCGCGCCGCCGCGCGCTCTCGCCGATCTGCGCAAGGCGTTCCACGACGACGTGAAGAAAAAGATCATTGCCGAGATCGACAAGGATCTCACCAAGCACCCGGTCTACGATATCGAGAAGCACCTCGGCGGAGCGGGGTGAGGGGCGAGTTGGCGAGGACTCATCGCACTCGCTCTTCTAATTTCCTCTTTTCCGCCGCCGGCGGCTCCTTAAGCAAAAGCCCGACATTGCCGGACAGGATGCGTTCGCCGTCGGGGCCGAGAGAGCGAATCTCGTTTACGAAATCGCGCACCGGTTCGCGCTTGCGGATTTCCTGCGGGTAGTCGGTGGCGAACACCATGCGGGAGGCCGGAATCTCGGCGAGCCCGGCCTTGATCGCGCCGATGCCGCCGGCAAAGCCGGCGGTGTCGAACACGAGATTGTTGCGGATGTAATAGTCGAAATCCTTTTTGCCTTTGGCGCCGTGCCGCGCATTGCCGGCGGTGCCCCAAAAGTCCTTGTCCTGGAAGCAGCGGATGCGCGCCAGCATGCCGGCAATGCCGCCGGACAGATGCGCCATATGCACTGTCAGCGCGGGGTGGCGATCGAACACGCCGGAATTGACCAGCCGGATCGTCGCCATTATCAGCGAAAATTCGCGCCCCACCGCACGCGCGGTGTCGTAGCTGTCGAATTGCTGGGCGTGATTGAGTTTCAGCGCCGGATGCACGAACACGAACATGCCGAGCTTGCCGACCTTCTCCCAAAACGGCTCAAGCCCCGGGTCGTCGACCCATTTGCCGTCGAACTCCGAGGTGATGGTGACGCCCTGGAAACCAAGCTCGTGCCGGCAGCGCGCCAGTTCCTTGAGCGCCGCGGGACCGCCGAGCGGATGCGCATGCGCGGCGCCGATGAAGCGGCCGGGATAATCGCGCTCGGCTTTCTTCGCCTTGTCGTTGACCAGCCGCGAGGTGTCGAGATCGGCGCACATGCCGGCGGCGCTGGTCAGCCAAGCGGCGTCGATGCCGGCGAGATCCATCATCCGCACATGCTCGTCGAGATCGTAGAGCAGCGAATGCACCGTATAGCTCGGCGCGCCGAGCGCATCGTAATTAAGGACCAGCCGATCGCCCGGATCGGCCTTGATCAGTTCGCGCGGCGTGAAATGGTGCTGGAAATCGACGATCATCGGGATGTTTCCTCGGTCTTGCGGGTGCTGTCTTAGCGCATGCCGCCGCGTCCGTCATTCCGGATTGCCGCGCAGCGGCAAGTCCGGAATCCATAGTCACAGGTCGGCGAATATGGATTCCGGGCTCCTCGCATTGCTCGGCCCCGGAATGACAGGGCGCTCAGCCCGGGCTACAAGGACCCATGGCTAACTTCATGTCGCATGTCGCGGTCCCGATCGCCATCGGCGCGGTCGCGATCGTGCTTTTGCTCGGCCTCGTCAACATGATGATGGGCGGCTCCGGCAACACCTCGCAGAAGCTGATGCGGCTGCGCGTCCTGCTGCAGGCCATCGCCATCGGCGTCATCATGCTGACGCTCTGGTTCATGGGGAAATAAGGACCCATGGTCGTCCTCAACAAGATCTATACCCGCACCGGCGACGACGGCTCGACCGCGCTCGGCTCCGGCGAACGGCGCAAGAAATACGATCCGCGCGTCGCGGCCTACGGGACGATCGACGAGGCCAATGCCGCAATCGGCGTGGCGCGGCTGCATACAAGTCATGAGGCCGAGCTCGATGCCGCGCTGGCGCGCATCCAGAACGATCTGTTCGACGTCGGCGCCGATCTGTGTACTCCGGGCAAAGGCAAAGGGCCCGGCGGCGCGCGGCTGACGGTAACCGACAAGCAGGTCGAATGGCTGGAAGCCGAGATCGATCGCTTCAACGCCGCGTTGCAGCCGCTGCGCTCATTCGTGCTCCCGGGCGGCAGCGCGGCCTCGGCGCACCTGCATCTGGCCCGCACCATCTGCAGGCGCGCCGAACGATTGATCGCCGAGCTCAAGGACAAGCCGGACGAAAGCGTCTCGTCCGAGGTGCTCAAATACATCAACCGCCTCTCCGATTTCCTTTTTGTCGCAAGCCGTTACGCCAACAGCCAGGGCGCGGGGGACGTGCTCTGGAAGCCCGGCGAGAACCGATAGCGGCGTTGACCGGCCGCGCGCTGGCCGGTAGGTTTCCCGCACCGCAGCAACGGTCAGCTAATAACGGCCGAAAGCAGCGCCGAAAAAAACATCCGAACAAGCAGCCATCAGCCGAAATAGCGCCCAGATACAGCAATGAAAATTCTCGTGCCCGTGAAGCGGGCGATCGACAAGGACGTGAAAATCCGAGTCAAGGCCGACGGCTCCGGCGTCGAGCTCGGCAACGTCAAAATGTCGATGAATCCGTTCGACGAGATCGCCGTCGAGGAAGCGATCCGGCTCAAGGAAGCCGGCAAGGCGACCGAGATCGTCGCCGTGTCGATCGGTCCGCAACAAGCCGCCGAGACCATCCGCACCGCGCTCGCCATGGGCGCCGACCGCGGCATCCTGGTCAAGGCCGAAGGCACGGTCGAGCCGCTGGCGGTGGCGAAAATCCTCAAAGCCGTCGCTGACGGGGAGCAGCCCGGCCTGATCATCCTCGGCAAGCAGGCGATAGACGACGACAGCAATCAGACCGGCCAGATGCTGGCGGCGCTGCTCGGCTGGCCGCAAGGCACCTTTGCTTCCAAAGTCGCGTTCGACGGCGACGCGCTGATGGTGACGCGCGAAGTCGACGGCGGCTTGCAGACGGTGAAGCTCAAGCTGCCGGCCATCGTCACCACCGATCTGCGTTTGAACGAGCCGCGGTACGCTTCGCTGCCGAACATCATGAAAGCGAAGAAAAAGCCGATCGACGAAAAGACCGCCGCCGATTACGGCGTCGACACCAAGCCGCGCCTCGAAGTGATCAAGACCGCGGAGCCGCCGGTGCGCAAGGCCGGCGTCAAGGTCAAAAGCGTGGCCGAACTGGTCGAAAAACTCAAAGAAGCGGGAGCGGTCTGATGCCGACGCTTCTCCTCGCCGAGCACGACAACGCCTCGCTGAAGGACGCCACCGCCAAGGCGCTGACTGCTGCCAAGGGGCTCGGCGCCGATGTGCACATTCTCGTCGCCGGCCACAACTGCAAAGCGGTCGCCGAGGCTGCGGCCAAGCTCGACGGCGTGAAAAAAGTCCTGCTCGCCGACGCAGCGGCTTACGAGCACATGCTGGCGGAGCCGACTGCCGCGCTGATCGTTTCGCTCGCCGGTCCCTACGAAACCATCATGGCGGCGGCGACCACGAGCGGAAAAAACATCATGCCGCGCGTCGCGGCGCTGCTCGACGTGATGCAGATTTCCGA
Organism: uncultured Alphaproteobacteria bacterium; assembly: GCA_963784325.1. Taxonomy (GTDB): domain Bacteria; phylum Pseudomonadota; class Alphaproteobacteria; order Rhizobiales; family Xanthobacteraceae; genus BOG-931. Next base: position 102,019 of record CAWARC010000026.1, read on the forward strand.
AATCATCAAAGTGGTGGCGCCCGACACCTTCGAACGGCCGGTCTATGCCGGCAACGCTATCCAGACAGTGCGTTCGACCGAGAAGAAGCGCGTCATCACCGTGCGCACCGCGGCGTTTCAGGCAACCGGCGAGGGCGCTTCGGCAGCGCCGATCGAACCGGCCACCGCCGCGGCCGATCCCGGCCTGTCGGGTTTTGTCGGCGATGAACTTTCCAAATCGGAGCGGCCGGAACTGACCTCGGCGAAAATCATCATTTCCGGCGGCCGGGCGATGCAAAACCGCGAGAACTTCACCAAGTATATAGAGCCGGTGGCCGACAAGCTCGGCGCCGCGATCGGCGCCTCGCGCGCGGCCGTCGACGCCGGCTACGCGCCGAACGATTGGCAAGTCGGCCAGACCGGCAAAGTGGTGGCGCCCGACCTCTATATCGCAGTCGGCATTTCCGGCGCCATTCAGCATCTGGCCGGCATGAAGGACTCGAAAGTTATTGTCGCGATCAACAAGGACGAGGAAGCCCCGATCTTCCAGGTCGCCGATTACGGATTGGTGGCGGATCTCTACCAGGCGCTGCCGGAGTTCGCGACCGAGCTTGATAAGGTTAAGCGCTGACGGAATTTGGCTTCTTGGCGGAGATCGTCGTAGAAAGTGAATCGCAATGGTCGACGTCAAGGAACGGTCCAAAGCGCCGCAAATGCGCGGCGAGCAGGCGAGCGGGATGCCTCACACCATTCGTAAGATCGGCGTGGTCGGCGCCGGCCAGATGGGCAACGGCATCGCCCATGTCTGCGCGCTGTCCGGCTTCCACGTGCTGTTGAACGACGTCGTCGCCGACCGCATCAGTGCCGGGATTGCCACCATCAATGGCAATCTGGCGCGCCAGGTCAGCCGCCAGCGCATCAGCGACGAAGAACGCCAGGCGGCTATCAAGCGCATCACGGCCGCCAATACGATCGACGAGCTCGGCGACTGCGATCTGGTGATCGAGGCGGCGACCGAGCAGGAAGACGTCAAGCGCAAGATTTTTGCCGCGCTGTGTCCGGCGCTCAAGCCGGCCACCATCGTCGGCACCAACACCTCTTCGATCTCGATTACGCGGCTGGCCGCCGCGACCGACCGGCCGGAGCGCTTCATCGGCATCCATTTCATGAATCCGGTGCCGCTGATGGAGTTGGTCGAGGTGATCCGCGGCATCGCCACGGATGACGCCACCTTCGAAGCGACCAAGCAGTTCATCACCAAGCTCGGCAAGCAGATCGCGGTGTCGGAGGATTTCCCCGCCTTCATCGTCAATCGCATTTTGCTGCCGATGATCAACGAGGCGATCTACACGCTCTATGAGGGCGTCGGTAATGTCGAGGCCATCGACAAGGCGATGCGGCTCGGCGCGCATCATCCGATGGGACCCTTGGAGCTTGCCGACTTTATCGGGCTCGACACCTGTCTGTCGGTGATGCAGGTGCTGCACGAAGGCTTGGCCGATTCCAAATACCGGCCGTGCCCGCTGTTGGTGAAATACGTCGAGGCCGGCTGGCTTGGCCGTAAGACGCAGCGCGGCTTCTACGACTATCGCGGCGAAAAGCCGGTTCCGACCAGGTAACGCGGTTCGGCCTTAGCGCAGACCCCAGCCGGAGTCCCAGCCGCCGAGTTTCACGTTAAAACCGACCTTGACGGTGTGAACGGTGGTTTTTTCGTTGAGCGAGAACGGTATGGCCGCGAGCGCGCCGCTGGCGACCGTGTTGGTGCCGAGATCCAGGTAGAGATACTCGGTCTTCATCGAGAGCCAAGGGTTAAAGGCATATTCAATGCCGCCGCCGGCCGTCCAGCCGTTCTGCGTGTCGCCGGTCGAAGCGAGCGCCGACAATCCGAGCGCCGAGGCATTGGCCGAGCTCGTGGTGTGGCCGTAGGCCCATCCGCCGGTGGCGTAGAGGAGCGCGGTGGGGGTTACCAGATAGCCGACCCGGGCGCGCACGGTGCCGAACCAGTCCAACGTGCTGCCGACATTGCCGGAAAACGTATTCGCCGTCGTCGTCGCCTTGCCTTCGATATCGGCGCCGTCGAAATCGGCTTCGACGCCGGCAACCCAGGCCGGCGCGAATTGCCAATTGTAGCCGATCTGGCCGCCGCCAAAGAAACCACTCGAATTGAGCGCCGACGTGCCGGTCGTCGCACCGAAACCCAGCGCCGGGATCGCTCCGACGGTGAAGGGATACTGAAATTGATCGCCGCCGAAGCCGCCGTTACCGCCGATGTAAAAGCCGGTCCACGAGTAAGCCGGCGGGGGCGGCGGCGGATTGTACGGCGGCGGCATACTCATATCGGCCGCGTAAGCGGCGCAGTCGCCGAACGCGATGGCTACGGACATTACCAATAAATACAGAATGCGTTTCATTGCGGGCCCCCATGCGTAGATTCGTACCCCGGGGGTGACGAACGCATGGGAGCTGACAAAGGGCGGTTAATGCTATGCCCGGCGTCAAAAAATCAGCGGACCTGTTGCCGCCTTGCAACAAGTAAAAGCTCGGATCACGCCATCGGAAGCCGTGTCGGAGCGGAGAGAGGCGCATTCGGACCTCTCCCCGCAGATGGAAAATATTCTCTTACGCCGCAGCCGCCATCTGCGGCGCGGTTTCGTTCCAGCATGGCAGCGCCGACACGCGGCCGAACCAGGCGCCGATATTGGCATAGGGTGCGACCGGCATTCCGGCGCCTTGGGCATGAAACAGCGGCGCCGCCACCGTGAAGTCGGCGATCGTCAGCGTATCGTTGACGAGATATTTGTGCCGCGCCAGATGCGCATCGAGCATTTTGGCTTCCTTGTTGAAGGCCTCGGTGGCCTTGGCGACCACGGCCTGGTCGGGAGCGCCGAGGTTGACGAATTTCTTGACCAGGTTCTCGAATGTCAGCGGCTGGCAGGCCTGCGCGCCCCAATGCGCGAGTTCCCAGCATTGCCACCGGCAGACGTCAGCGCGGCCCTTCGCATCGTTCGGATAGAGCGGCGTCGGGTTCTTGCTGGCGAGATATTGCAGGATCGCATTCGACTCCCACAGCTTGAAGTCGCCGTCGACCAGCACCGGCGTGCGGCCGGTCGGGTTGATCGCGAGGAAGGCCGGCGTCTGCTGCGCGCCTTGGAGCAGATCGACGAGCTCGAATTCCAGCGGCATCTTCAGCTGTGCTGCGAGCGCGCGTACCTTCCAGGTGTTCGGTGAGGCGGGAAAGCCATAGAGCTTCATGGTCGACTCCTACGTTGTTGTGGACGGTTGGCGGACTAATCGCAGCATGAGGCGGATTTGGGTTGCCGGTATGACGCTTTTGTATCGACCACCGCGCCTTCGTAGCGGTCGTGGTGGCGGACCCAGGCCATGGAAAAGGCAAGGCCTGAACTCGTTGCGGCCCTTGGGTACGAGATCGATGAGATTGTAGGCGCCGATCAGGATGTCGAGACCGCGGCCATAGGTCGAATAAGTGTGAAAAACCTCGCCGGCAGGATTCTTGAAGAAAACGCTGGCGCCCGGCCGCTCCTCGCTCGGGAATTTCTCGATGATCTCGTAATTGTAAAGCACTCTGCCGTTGGCTTTTTCATCGGGAGATACCGAGACCTGATAGTCGTGATTGAAATCGCTGCCGAATGACGACACCCATTTGAATTGCCAGCCCATGCGTGCCTTGAACTTTTCGATTTCCGGCAGCGGTGCGCGCGAGACGACGGCGAAGGCGATATCGCGCTGGGCAAGGTGAATGGTCGCACCGTCGAAATGATCGGCGATCAGCGAGCAGCTCGGGCAGCCGGCCTCCCAGCCGGGGCCGAGCATGAAGTGATAGATGATGAGCTGGCCGTTGTCGCCGAACAGGTCGGCGAGCGATTGCTTGCCGCTCGGCGTATCGAACACGTAATTCTTTTCGACCTTTTCCCACGGCAGCTCGCGGCGCTTGCGGGCAAGCTCGTCGCGCGCTTTCGAAAACGCCTTCTCCTCGGCGAGGTAAGCCTTGCGCGCGGCGATCCATTGGTCGTGGGACACGACTTTGTGCGATTCCATTTGGTGCTCTTCAATTTTTCCGCAGCCGCTTCATGGTTGCTTCGGAGTCCGGATATTCAGGAGGCCGGCGTTATCCAGCCGATGCCGGCGCCGCCGGGCTCCATCAGGATGGCGATACGGCCGACGCCGGGTATGTCGAAGGCGGGTTTCATGAGCTTGGCGCCGCCAGCGACGGCCTTCTTCACCCGCGCATCGACGTCATCGACCGCGAGATACGCCATCCAGCTTTCCGGGACCTGAGCGAACTCCGGGGCGCTGATGTCGAGGATGCCAGCCACCGATTCGCCGTCCATCTCGGCGACCCAGTAGGTGCCGCCGCCACCCGGCATCGGCATACCGTCGAAACTCCAGCCTATGGTGTCGGCATAGAATGTCTTGGCGCGCTCGACGTTGCGCGTCATGAGTTCGTTCCAATGGAAAGTACCGTGCGATCCGGGCATGTATTTCTCCACGCTATCGATTGACCATGGTTGCCAAATTTGATGTCGCTTACGCAACAAATTTCTCCAGCTTGTCGAGCGCGCCGGTCCAACCTTGCTGGTGGCGGTCGCGCGCATCTTCATCGAAGAATTGCGCATGCGTCAGCGTCAATAACGTGCCGTCGCCCTCGGGCTTGAATTCCACCGTCACCAGCGATTCCCGTTGCGGAGTGCTGGCCCACGCCCAGGTGTAGACCAGCCGTGCGCCGGGAACGACTTCGCGCATGACGCCCAAAACCTGATGGGTCTCGCCACCCGCGCCGGTCGCCACGATGGTGAATTTGCCTCCGACACGCAGATCGAACTCCGCGTGGGTGCACACGGCGCCGGCCGGCCCGAACCAGCGCTTTATCTTTTCCGGCTCGGTCCACGCGGCGAAGACTTTTGCCGGCGGCGCCTTGAAGCGGCGCTTGAGGGTGAGGCTCGGTTTGGTGGCGGCTTGGGTGGACATGACTCTTCTTCCTCTTCCAAAAATGCGGCGAGACTGGACAGCCGCTCGGACCAGAACTTTTCGTAGCGGTTGAGCCATTCGAAGGCGTCGCGCATGGGCTCGGCGTCGAGCCGGCAGGCGACGACGCGCCCGGTCTTGGCGCGCGAGACGAGCCCGGCATCGGACAATACGTCGAGATGCTTCATGACCGCCGGCAGCGACATCGCAAACGGTGCGGCAAGCTCGCTCACCGACACATCGGGGTCGGCGGCGAGCCGCATCACCAGCGCGCGCCGCGTCGGATCGGACAGTGCCGCAAAAGTGCGGTCGAGGGTGGCCTCTGAAAACTTAACCATTTGGTTTAGTATAGCGCTGTGCAGGTCGTGTCAACCGGGATCGTGGCGCAATTGAGCGGCGCGAAATCCGCTATAGTCCTGGGCCTGGGGCCGCCCCGATATTTTCCGGCCCATCTCCTTCAAAGCCGGCCCGCCGCCGCTTACGTCATACGAAACCCGGGATTGTCATGAGCGATTTGCCCATAGCGCGCGAGCATCGCATTACCGTCAGGGCGCTGTTGCTCGGCGACCGGATCGAAACCGCGGGGCTTGAACGCAGCGACGTGCTGTCGACTTTGCCGCTGGCGTTCCGCGCCGGCGAGAAAGGCGTCGTTGCTTTATTCCGCTACGGCGTTGCGGTCATGGTCGACATGTCGCCGCTCGAAGAGGACGAGGTCATTCGCCGCCTGGATGGCCGGGTTATCGGTCCGATAAGCCCGCGCGAAGAGGAATCCGTCCAAATCGAGATCGCGCCGGACAAGGACGACCAGCCTATGACATCGGGCATCATCGCGGTGAAGGCGCTGACCACCGAACACACGCTGTTGATCGCGGATGCGCTGGCCACCAGCGTCGTGTTGGCGCACGACGAAAAAAAAGTAGCGACCGTTTTCGGCGTCATTCAGCCTATTGCCCAGGAACTGGCGGAACATGGCCGCCCGCCCGGCGGCCGCCGTGCCATCCTCAAGCACATCGGCAATGCGTTACTTGTTCAGCATCGCATTTCCGGTCTCGTCGCGGTGGCGGAAAAGCCCGACGTGCTGTGGGAACGGCCCAGTCTGGAGCGCTTTTACGCGCGGCTCGAAGACGAATATGAGTTGAAGGAACGGGCGGATGTCTTGACCCGCAAACTCACGGTGATCTCCGACTCGGCCAAGGCGTTCGCCGATATTATCGATACCGAGCGATCGTTGCGATTGGAATTGATCATCGTCGTGTTGATCATCGTCGAGATCGTGATCGCCGGAGTTCAGCTGCTGGTTCGTTAGAGCATGATCCCGAAAAATTGGATGCCGGTTTTCGGAAAAGATCATGCTCAATCAAAAGGCTGGGGCTCGGTTTTGATTCCATCAAAACCGGTCAGGCTCTAGGCGCGGTTCACGTGTTTTTAAGTTTCAAGGCCATAATGGTGGCCATGGACATGATGAGCCTTGTCACGGCACTGGTCGGCGCGCAAACCGGCGCGACGCAGCTTGCCATGGCGGCGGACATGGAGCGTATGAACCAGCAAAACAGTTCCTCGGTGGTGAAACTGATCGACGCCGCGCAGCAGAATATCAGTTCGCTCGCCAACGTCGCCGCCGGGGTCGGAACGAACTTGGACGTGACCGCGTAGGGCGATAAGCGCCGGTATTCCGCTGATCGTTTGGTGCGGCTCGATCATTGATTGCCCCGCCGCGATTCCAACCAGTCCTACGGAGTCGCGATCGCCGCGCTGACAAGCTTCACGCCGTCGTCGCTCGCCCATTCCGCCGGACCGGCCATGTCGCCGATCTCGCAGCCGCTCTTGTCGATGATGACGGTGGTCGGCATGCCAAAGGCTTTGCCGGCCGCTTTCAGATCCTCGAACACATGCGCGCTCTGGTCGGAATAATAGGCGAGGTGGGTGACACCGATCTCTTTGAGGAAGGCGAGCGGCTTTTGCGGGTCGCGGGTGTCGATATTAACGGCGACCACCTGGAAGTCCGGCCCTCCCAGTTTTGCCTGCAACGCGTCGAGCGCCGGCATTTCGCGGCGGCACGGCACGCACCAAGTGGCCCATAGATTGAGGAGGACGGTGCGGCCGCGCCAATCGGCCAGCGTCTTGTCCGCGCCGGTAGTGTCCTTGAAGGTCAGATCGGGCACCCGGAACGGCGTCTGCGCCGGCGCCAGCGCCGCTACCTCGCCTTGAGCCAGCGGCGCGATCCGCTGGGCGATATTAACCGCCGGCCGGCAGGCGGCATCGGCCGGATTGCTTCGGAAGTGCTCGATCCCGTATACCCCCGCTAGCACAATGAGGATGCCGATCGCCGCTGCGGCGGAAACCAGCCGGAGCCGGTCGATTTTGCGCAATCCGGGCGGATTTTTGGATTCGGCTGTTTGTTCGGTCATGATTGGCAAAACCTCGGCGTGAACGTCATGCGACAACCTTTAACGAGCGGCAACCTTTAACAAGCGACCGGTCATGAGCAACAAGATGTGGGGCGGACGGTTCGGCTCGGGACCCGATCCGATCATGGAGGATATCAACGTCTCGATCGATGTCGACCGCCACCTGTACCGGCAGGACATCGCCGCCAGCAAGGCGCATGCGGCGATGCTCGCCAAAAAAGGCATCATCACGGCGCAAGATGCAAAGCAGATCGCTCACGGTCTAGACACGATCCTGTCAGAGATCGAGGCCGGCAAATTCGCCTTCAAGCGGGCGCTCGAAGACATCCATATGAACGTCGAGAGCCGGCTTGGCGAATTGATCGGGCCGGCGGCCGGACGGCTGCATACGGCGCGCTCGCGCAACGATCAGGTGGCGACCGATTTCCGGCTCTGGGTGCGCGACGCTGTCGACGGCATCGACGCGGCGCTCGCCGGCTATCAGCGCGCACTCGCTGAAAAGGCGCTGGAGCACGCCGACACCGTGATGCCGGGCTTCACCCATCTGCAGCCGGCGCAGCCGGTGACCTTCGGCCATCATCTGCTTGCTTACGTCGAGATGGCCGGCCGCGACCGCGGCCGCTTCGCCGATGCGCGGGCGCGGCTGAACGAAAGCCCGCTCGGCGCCGGCGCGCTCGCCGGCACCTCGTTTCCGATCGATCGCGCCATGACCGCCAAGGCGCTCGGCTTTGTGCGGCCGATGGCGAATTCGCTCGACGCCGTGGCCGACCGCGATTTCGTGCTGGAGACGCTGTCGGCCTGCGCCATCACTGCAGTCCATTTGTCGCGCTTCGCTGAGGAGATCGTGATCTGGTCGTCGCCGCTCGCCGGCCTGATCCGGCTGTCGGACAAATTCACCTCCGGCTCCTCGATGATGCCGCAGAAGCGCAATCCCGACGCCGCCGAGCTCGTGCGCGCCAAGACTGGGCGCATCGTCGGCGCGCTCACGGCGCTCCTCGTGGTGATCAAGGGTTTGCCGCTCGCTTATCAGAAGGACCTGCAAGAGGACAAAGAAGGCGCGATCGATGCGATCGGCGCGCTCGATTTGTCGCTTCGGGCGATGACCGGCATGGTGGCCGATCTCGAGCCCGACGTGACGCGGATGAAGGCAAGCGCCGGCGACGGCTATTCGACCGCCACCGATCTCGCCGACTGGCTCACCCGCACGCTCAAACTGCCGTTCCGCGACGCCCATCATGTGACCGGCAGGATCGTCGCGGCGGCCGCCAAAGCCGGCGTGCCGCTCGACAAGCTGCCGCTCGAAACCATGCAGGCGGTCGAGCCCAAAATCACCGGCAAGATCACCAAGGCGGTCTATGCGGTGTTGTCGGCCGATAAATCGGTGAGAAGCCGCGCGGCCTATGGCGGCACGGCGCCGAGCAATGTCCGCCGCGAGGCCAAACGCTGGCTCAAGCGCCTGACGAAATAGCCATAAGCGTTTGGCAACGCCTTTGGGCGATGCTTGACGGACACAATGTCGCCGCCGCGGTGCGGTCTGTTAAAGTCGTTGCCGGAAGCCGGGTGGGGGACGTGTTTTGAGCCGTGTTCGTTTGCAAATCCCGCGTGCTGTTGCGCTTATTGCGGCGCTGACCGGGGTTTTGGCGCTCGCCGGCTGCGGGCGCGAGGGACCGCTCGAACTGCCCCCCGGACCGGCGCCGGCCGCGCCGGCCTCGACCTCGCAGCTGCGGTCGCCGGATGGCACGCCGGCCCCCGGCTCGCCGCAAGACACCGCGATGAAAAACGGCTTTGACGCCCACGGCAATCCGGTAGCTGCGGCGGGTCAGAAACGCCCCTTCATCCTCGATCCGTTGCTGCAGTAGACCGGCGCCTCGATCCGTCACCCTGAGGCGGCCGCGGAGCGGCCCTCGAGGGGCGACGGCCTCGGCCGAGCATCCTTCGAGGCTCGCCATAGCGCGTCGAAGACGCGCGTAAACGCGCTGATGGCTCGCACCTCAGGATGACGGTAAAAGCGGACGTAAGCCGCTTCATCCCGTCCGCATCATGCTCTAAACACTCCCCATGCATCACTTTCATTATCGCGACGGCATGCTGCATGCGGAAGCAGTCGATCTCACGGCGCTGGCGGAGGCTGTCGGTACGCCGTTCTATTGCTATGCGAGCGCCACCATCGAGCGGCACTACAAGGTGTTTGCCGGCGCCTTTGCCGACGTCGACGCGCTGGTCTGCTACGCCATGAAGGCGAATTCCAATCAGGCGGTGATCGCGACCCTGGCAAAACTCGGCGCCGGCGCCGATGTGGTCTCCGAGGGAGAATTGCTGCGCGCGCGCATGGCCGGCGTGCCGCCCGACAAGATCATGTTCTCCGGCGTCGGCAAGACGGCGCACGAGCTGGCGCTGGCGATCGACGAGAACATTCTCTGCATCAATGTCGAATCCGAGTCCGAGCTCGAACTGCTGTCTTCGATCGCCGCCGCCAAGGGCCGCGTCGCCGCTATTTCCATCCGCGTCAATCCCGACGTCGATCCGAAGACCCACGCCAAGATCGCGACCGGCAAGGCGGAAAACAAGTTCGGCATTCCGATCAGCCGCGCGCGCGAGGTCTATGCGCGCGCCGCCAAGCTCAAGGGCGTGCACGTCGTCGGCGTCGACATGCATATCGGCAGCCAGATCATCGCGCTCGATCCGTTCAGCGATGCATTCGCGCTATTGGCCGAGTTCGTCGGCGTGCTGCGCGCCGATGGCCATGTCATCTCGCATGTCGATCTCGGCGGCGGCTTGGGCATTCCCTATCGCGAGGACAACGAGCCGCCGCCCGATCCTGACGCCTATGCGGCGATCGTCAAGCGCGCGACCAAGAATCTCGGCTGCAAGCTGATCTTCGAGCCGGGCCGGCTGATCGTCGGCAATGCCGGCATCCTGGTGACGCGCGTCATTTATCTCAAGCGCGGCGAGGCCAAGACCTTCGTCATCGTCGATGCCGGCATGAACGATCTGGTGCGGCCGACGCTCTATGACGCGCATCACGACATCAAACCGGTGCGCCAGCCGGCCGTCGGCGCGCGGCGAATCACTGCCGACGTGGTCGGGCCGGTGTGCGAGTCCGGCGATTACCTCGCGCTCGACCGCGCGCTGGTCGAGCCGAAGCCGGGCGATCTCCTCGCGGTGATGACCGCCGGCGCCTATGGCGCGGCCCAGGCCGGCACCTATAACAGCCGTGCGCTCATCCCCGAAGTGCTTGTTCGCAATGACGAATGGGCGCTCATCCGGCCGCGCCAGACGCTCGACGAGCTGATCGGGCTCGACCGGCTGCCGGGCTGGCTGTGAGTCTGGCTTTGATCTTGCTTTACTAAGTTTTGCAGGGCTTTAAGTGCCATGAACTGGCCCTCATGTTAACGTGTTGTCTGCCAGTTGCAGGCGCATGAATGCCGTCTGGCGCCCCGGAAAACGGACGAATTGTGACCGAGCAGCTACTGCCGAATACCGCTCCCGAGAAGGCCGAGCCAGAGGCTAGGACCTTTCTTGCCGTGGCGCTGCGGCGTGCGCGCTGGACGATCCTGTGGGAGCGGCTGTGGCCGGCGCTGGCGACGCTGGCGACCGCGCTCGGCCTGTTCCTGGCGCTGTCCTGGCTCGGACTGTGGCTGTGGCTGCCGCCGCTCGCGCGCGCCGTCGGCGTGATCGGTTTTGTCGTCGCCATTGTCGCGGCGCTCATCCCGTTGGGACTGCTGCGCATGCCGGCGATGCGCGAGGGCCTGAGCCGGCTCGATCGCGGCAGCGGGCTCGCCCACCGTCCGGCGACCGCGATCGCCGACGAGCTCGCGCGGCGCCTCGAAGGATCCCTATTCGCTGGCGCTGTGGAATGCGCATGTCGAGCGCGCATTGGCGGCGGCGCGCGTGCTCAAATCCGGCAAGCCTTCGCCGCGCGTCGCCCGGCGCGATCCTTACGCGCTGCGCGCGCTGGTGTTGCTCGCCTGCATCGCCACGTTTTTTGCCGCCGGCGGCGAACGCTGGAAGCGCGTCGCCGCGGCGTTCGACTGGCAGGGCGCGGTGCTGCCGGCGAATTTCCGCGTCGACGCCTGGGTGGTGCCGCCGGCCTATACCGGCAAGCCGCCGCTGGTGCTGCCCGGCATTCATCCCGGCGACACGGCGGCGGCGCAGGCGCCGGGCGACGGTCCGTTCGCCGTGCCGGTCAACTCGACGCTGATCGTGCGCTCGACCGGCAACGTCAATCTCGACATTTCCGGCAGTGGCGGCGTCACGCCGTCGAAGGAAGCGTCGCAAGCGCCGGCCGGCACGCAGGAGCATCGCTTTGCCATCACCGCCACCGGCACGGCGACGTTGCGCGGCGCCGGCGACGATCTGACCTGGCCGTTCAACGCCATTCCCGACAATCCGCCGACCATCGCGCTCACCAAGGATCCGCAGGCGCAAAACCGCGGCTCGCTGCTTCTGTCCTACCGGCTCGAGGACGATTACGGCGTGACGGCGGCCGAGGCGACCTTCGCGCGCAAGGATGACACCGCCGCGCCGCCCGGGCCCGGCGAAAAGCCGAAAGCGCCGCCGCGTCCGCTCTACGGCCCGCCGCAGTTCCCGCTGGTGCTGCCGCAGGCGCGCACCAAGAGCGGCGTCGGCCAGACCATCAAGGACCTCACCGATCATCCTTGGGCGGGCGCCGAGGTGACGATGACGCTCGTCGCCCACGACGAGGGCGGCAATGTCGGCAAGAGCGATCCGGTGACGTTCCAGCTGCCGCAGCGCGTCTTCATCAAGCCCTTGGCGCGGGCCCTGATCGAACAGCGCCGCGATCTGGCGATGGACGCCAATGCGCGGCCGCAAGTGATCACCGCGCTCGATGCGCTCGCCATCGCGCCGGAAAAATTCACCCCCGACGCCGGCGTCTATCTCGGCCTGCGCTCGATCTTCTGGTCGCTGGTGCGCGCCAAGACCGACGACGATCTGCGCGATGTGGTGACGCGGCTGTGGCAGATGGCCGTCGGCATCGAGGACGGCAACATGTCCGACGCGCAGGACGCGCTGCGCAACGCCGAGAACGCGCTGCAGCAGGCGCTGGCGCGCGGCGCCGGCGATGACGAGATCAAGCAGCTGATGGACAAGCTGCGCGAGGCGATGGCGCGCTACATGCAGGCTTTGGCGCAGCAACTGAAGAACAATCAGCAGCTGGCGCGGCCGCTCGACCCCAATGCGCAAGTGATGACGCAGCGCGACCTGCAGAACATGCTCAATCGGCTGGAGAACCTGGCGCGCAGCGGCGACAAGAACGCGGCGCAGGAGTTGCTGCAGCAGCTGCAGCAGATGATGGAAAACCTGCAGATGGCGTCGCCGGACATGAACGGCGACGAGAGCGAGGAGCAGTCGGAGCTCGACGAGCTCGGCGACATGATCCGCCAGCAGCAGGACTTGCGCGACCGCACCTTCAAGCAAGGCCAAAACCAGAACCAGAACCAAAATCAAGATCAGCAGGGCGCGCAGCGCGGCCAGCAGGGCAAGCCGGGGGCGAGCCAGCATCCCGGTGATTCGCTCGGCCAATTGCAGCAGAATCAGCAGGCGCTGCGCGACCGGCTCAATAAGTTGCTCGACGATCTGAAGAACCGCGGGATGGGCCAGAGCCAGCAAGGCCAGGACGGCCAGCAGGCGCCGGGGCAAGGCCAGAACGGCAATCAAGGCGGCGGTCAGCTCGATCAGCTCGGCCGCGCCGGCGACGCCATGGGCCAGGCCGAAGGCCAGCTCGGCCAGGGCAATACCGACAGCGCGGTGGACTCGCAAGGCCGCGCGCTCGACGCCTTGCGCAAGGGCGCGCAATCGCTGGCGCAATCGATGCAGCAGCAGATGGGGCAGGGCAAAGGCCAGGGCCGCGGCCGCTTCGGCCAGGCGCGCGGCGACAACGACACCGACCCGCTCGGCCGCCCGCTGCGCGGCCACGAATACAGCGACGACTCCTCGGTCAAGGTGCCGGGCGACATCGACGTGCAGCGCGCCCGGCGCATCCTCGAAGAATTGCGCAAGCGCTTCGGCGAATTCACCCGCCCGCAGGAAGAGCTCGATTATCTGCAGCGGCTGCTGAAGAATTATTGAAATCGTCTTCCGTCACCCTGAGGTGCGAGCGGAGCGAGCCTCGAAGGGCGACGGCCGAGGCGCCTCGGCTGCATCCTTCGAGGCGCGCCTTTGGCGCGCACCTCAGGATGACGGGATGACACCGCGTTGACACTTCCCCTTAACGGCCTAGATTACAGGGGTTCCGAGGGGTGCCCGGTTTTGGGCTGAGAAAAACCCTTTGAACCTGATCCGGGTCATGCCGGCGAAGGGACGGAAACTTCTACGAAATCCCGCCCCAAGCCGTCTATCCGGAACCTCGTCCTGAGTTGGCCGCGAAGCTGCCGTCTCGAAGGATGAGCGAAAGTGGTCTCATGTTTCGAGGCGCGCCTGCTCGCGCCCGCACATGAAGAGGAAATTTTTACGGAGCGCAGCCATGAACAAGCCCCTGTCCGACGCCGATCTCGCCACGCCGACGGTGACCACCGGCCCGATTGCCGGCTCGCGAAAAGTTTACGCGGCGCCCGACGCGGCGCCCGAGCTGCGCGTGCCGCTGCGCGAGATTCCGCTGGCGGAGGGTTCCGGCGAGGAGCCGGTGCGGGTCTATGACCCCTCCGGCATCTATACCGAGACCGACTCGGCGATCGACGTCGAGAAGGGCCTTACGCGCGCGCGCGTGCAGTGGGTGAAGGAGCGCGGCGGCGTCGAAGAGTATGACGGCCGCCCGATCAAGCCGGTCGACAACGGCAACGTCACCGGCAAGCATCTCGCCCGCAATTTCCCCAACACGCCGCGGCCGATGCGCGCTGTCGGCGACGCGCCCATCACCCAGCTCGAATGGGCGCGCAAAGGCGTCATCACCAAGGAAATGATCTACATCGCCGAGCGCGAAAATCTCGGCCGTAAAAAAATGCTCGACGTCGCGCAGGAACGCCCATGACGACGGCGAAAGCTTCGGCGCCGTCGGTGCCGCTCTTCGTCACGCCGGAATTCGTGCGCTCTGAAGTGGCTCGCGGCCGCGCCATCATCCCGTCCAACATCAATCACGGCGAGCTCGAGCCGATGATCATCGGGCGGAACTTTCTCACGAAAATAAACGCCAATATCGGCAACTCCGCCGTCACCTCTTCCGTGGAAGAGGAAGTGGAGAAAATGGTGTGGGCGATCCGCTGGGGCGCCGACACCGTGATGGACCTCTCCACCGGGCGCAACATCCACAACACCCGCGAATGGATCTTGCGCAATTCGCCGGTGCCGATCGGAACAGTGCCGATCTATCAGGCGCTGGAAAAGGTCAACGGCGATCCCGTCAAGCTCGACTGGGAGTGCTACAAGGACACCCTGATCGAGCAGTGCGAGCAGGGCGTCGATTATTTCACCATCCATGCCGGCGTGCGGCTCGCTTACATCCATCTCACCGCCAACCGCGTCACCGGCATCGTCTCGCGCGGCGGCTCGATCATGGCCAAGTGGTGCCTGGCGCATCACAAGGAAAGCTTCCTCTACGAGCGCTTCGACGAGATTTGCGACCTGATGCGCAAATACGACGTGTCGTTCTCGCTCGGCGATGGCTTGCGCCCCGGCTCGATCCGCGACGCCAACGACCGCGCCCAGTTCGCCGAGCTGGAAACGCTCGGCGAGCTCACCAAGGTGGCCTGGGCCAAAGGCTGCCAGGTGATGATCGAAGGCCCCGGCCACGTGCCGCTGCACAAGATCAAGATCAATGTCGACAAGCAGCTCAAGGAATGCGGCGAGGCGCCGTTCTACACCTTGGGCCCGCTGGTCACCGACATCGCGCCGGCCTACGACCACATCACCTCCGCCATCGGCGCCGCCATGATCGGCTGGTTCGGCACCGCCATGCTCTGCTACGTCACGCCGAAGGAGCATCTCGGCCTGCCGGACAGGAACGACGTCAAGGACGGCGTCATCGCCTACAAGATCGCGGCGCATGCCGCCGACCTCGCCAAGGGCCATCCGGCGGCGCAATTGCGCGACGATGCGCTGTCCCGCGCGCGCTTCGACTTCCGCTGGAAGGACCAGTTCAACCTCTCACTCGATCCCGACACCGCGCTCAAATACCACGACGAGACGCTGCCCAAGGACGCGCACAAAGTGGCGCATTTCTGCTCGATGTGCGGCCCGAAGTTTTGCTCGATGAAGATCACGGCCGATGTCCGGGAATATGCGTCGGGGCTGACCGACAACGAGAAGGCGGCGCTTTATCCGGATGTTGCGCAAGCAGGGCATGGCTGACATGTCGAAGAAGTTTATCGACATGGGGGCGGAGGTTTATGTCGATAAGGCCGAGGCGGCGAAAGA
>CAWARC010000027.1:0-19478 GCA_963784325.1 uncultured Alphaproteobacteria bacterium
GGAGCGTTGAAGGTCTGGAGATCGCCAAATCGCAGACATCGCTTTGGCGGGCAAATCGTTCCAAAGGTACAGCCGATTCGGCGGCGACTCGACGTCGTGGCGCAAATCCCAGCGACGGCGAAATCCGACCTGAAGCGTCGGGAGAAGGCCCCGGATCGAACGGCCATTTGCAAATCGGATTTAACGCAGGCGATTTCAATTAAAAATTCGAACTGCTAATTCCAGAATTCGTACTTTGATCCGCCCTAATTTCGAAGACACGGCGGCGCCTTGCGTCACCAACCTGTCGCGAATTTTCGATAATGCGGCCGCACGGTGCGAGCTGCACGCTGGACGCATCGGCAACAAACGATCCAAGGCGGCAATGGGTGCCATGGACACAACCTATCGCCGACGCATAGACTTGGCCCGGTAAATACGCTAGCTCAAGGCACTTTCATGGCCGAGGCGCGGGTCCAGCGACGGTTGGCTGCCATTCTCGCAGCCGATGTTGCCGGCTACAGCCGCCTTATGGGGAGTGACGAGGAACGCACTCTTGCGGCGCTCAAAGCCTGCCATCGCGAGGTAATCGATCCCAAGGTAGCTGCGCATCGCGGCCGCATCGTCAATGCCCCGGGGGATTCCGTGCTCATCGAATTTGCGAGCGCGGTGGATGCAACCCAATGTGCCGTCGAAATACAGAAGGAGATGGCCGCGCGTAACGCCGCCATTCCCGAAGAGCGAAGGGTCGAATTCCGCATCGGCATCAATGTCGGCGATGTCATCGTCGATGGAAACGAAATTTACGGCGATGGGGTCAATATAGCCGCCCGCATGGAGCGCTGGCGCGAGCGGGTGCGATCTGCCTTTCCGACGAGGCCTATAAGCAGGTCAAGGGCAAGCTCGCGATCGACGTCAGCGACATGGGCGAGCAGCAACTAAAGAACATCGCGCAGCCGGTGCGGGTCTATAGCGTTGGGCTCGGCGATTCTCGGCGCTTGCGCTCTCTGACAAACCGTCAATCGCCGTTCTGCCTTTTCATAATATGAGCGGCGATCCGAAACAGGAATACTTTGCCGATGGGGTCTCGGAGGATATTATTACCGAGCTGTCGCGCTTTTCGGTCTTGTTGGTTGTTGCTCGCAATTCAAGTTTCAAGTACAAGGGCAAAGCTCTTGATTTGCGCCAAGTAAGCCGCGAACTTGGCGTGCGCTATATCCTTGAGGGCAGCATCCGGCGCGGCGGCGACCGCATACGTATCACGGCTGAGCTTATCGAGAGCGGAACCGGAACGCATCGTTGGGCGGAACGCTATGACCGCGACCTCAATGACGTCTTTGCAATTCAGGACGAGGTCGCGCGAACGATTGCCGCGATCCTTGCGGCGCATGTCAACAAAGCGGAGGTCGAGCGCACTTTGCTCAAACCGCCCGTGACCTGGCAGGCCTACGATCATTACATGCGCGCGGCGGCGACTTGGGCCTCGTTCCAATCCTCGTGGAAACTGGAGAATTTGCTGGAGACGCGACAGCATCTTGCCGAATTCGCTGAAGATCGATCCGAACTATGCCCGCGCTCATTCGATGCTTGCCAGCACGCATCGGGTCGCCTGGCTCAATCCAGTAAACGAGGAATATTTGAGCCCGTTCACGCTTGAACGCGCCATTACCCTCGCGCGTAAGGCAATAGAGCTCGATCCAAACTTGCCCGAAGCTTATGCCGAATTGGCTTATAACATCATTCGCAAGCGCGACTTCGACGCCGCCGCTGCAGCCGTCGAACGGGTGTTCGCATTAAATCCAAATTTTGCCGATTACCGCATTGCGCAGGTGCTTTTCTCGGTTGGAGAATCCGCCAAAGCCATTGAACTTGCGAAGACGCAAATGCGGCTCGATCCGTTCCATCCGCATTTTGCGCCGCTGATAGCGGGCGAGGCCAATTACGTGCTCAAGCAATACCGCGAAGCTCACCGCTGGCTGCGCGAAGCCACCGGCCGCGCGCCCAACCATCAATACGGCCATGCTTTCTTGGCCGCGACCTATGCCCAACTGGGACAGCTGGACGACGCTCGTGCGGAGGCCGCCGAGGTTTTACGGGTCAATCCAAACTACACGATCGGCAAACAACGACAGGTTTCCGTCATGAAACACGCCGACGACCTCGAACATCTTGTCGACGGCCTTCGCAAGGCGGGTTTACCCGAATAGCCATCCAGGTCGCCGCATCATCATGATATCCGAAAGTTTTCCAGCCGCGGCCCTGCGCCTATTTGCTCTTTGATCTTTTCGCTACGTGCTTGATTGCCGCGTTGACTTCTTTGAGTTGCGATTGGACGACTTTCTTTCGTTGCTGCAGTTTCTTCTTAAGGTCAGACTTTTGCTGGCCGGTCATTTTTTCAAACCGAACGTGACGTACCGCCCATAAGCACATAATTCTCCCCCCTCGCATTCGTGGATCGATGCGATTTGCCTCATGCCGCTTGGAACGCGTCAAGAGCCGAAGTGTCAAACATTTAGCAATAATAATCAAGCCGTATAGACGAAGAAAGCCCCCTTTGGCGCTTTCAGCCGGGCGACAAACCGGGAGACATCGCGTAAAGCGCGTCGCGTATCGAGTCTACGACGTCATATCGGAACTGATCGTTTCTTTAATCTATCGGCGAACCCGCCAATCGGCTTGCGGGGATTGGCCGCCGCTGCCGCCAGGATCGTCACATAATCGTCAACCCAGGGTGGCCCACGGACAGGTCGCTCTGATAGCTACATGAGCCGATAATCCCGGACGGCGTTTCGTTGAGGGTCATGGTGAGCCGCGTGCGATCGAGCGGCATGACCGATTGCCCTTCCCGATATCCAAACGGCGTGACCACCACCCGGGCAACTTGGCCTGCCGGCGAAACGCAATCTGCAGGACGAAATAAACCTGAATGAGCAATTCAGGATCGAAGCCGTGCTCTTCCGCCAGCCGGTCGGCGAGGATATCGAAGGGCAGTTCCTGGTTCGCGTAGGCCTGCAAAACCGCGTCGCGCACGCGATCGAGCGTTTCGTGAAACGTCAGATCGGCATCGAGCCGGGTACGGATAATAGCCGTGTTTGCGAATGGGCCGATCACGCTTTCGGCTCTCAATTGGGCGCGGTTGGCCATCGCGGTCGCAACGCAAATGTCATTGCGTCCGCTTCGCAGCAGTAGCAGCGCTTTAAAACCTGCCAGCAAAGTCACGAACAAGGTCACGCCGCGGCTATCGCCCAAATCAGCGAGCTGCGCCAGCACATTGTTCGGTATATGGAGCCGCTCCCGGGTCACGGGTGCACCAAGCTCGTTGTTGGCGTCGCCGTCATTGCGCTCGGCAAACAAAGGGGAAGCGCTTCGCAGGCGCCTGTGCCAGTAGGCGAACTGCCGGTCGGCTGCGTCGCCGGCGACCAGTGACGCTGCCACCGCGCGAAGTCGGAAAACCGCAGCGCCGGTTCGGGCAACTGCGCCGGCGTTCCAGCGGCAAAAGCCGCATAGAATATGGCAACATCCTCCATAAACACGCCCATCGACCAGCCGTCGATGACGATATCGTGCACGACCAGAAGCAGAACATGATCGTTGACGCCGAGCCGCAAGAGCCGCGCGCGAAACAAGGGCGCACGGCTCATGTCGAAAGGCTTCAGCGCTTCCTGCTCCGCCGCCAGTGCCGCTTTTCTGCGCAGCAACGCCTTGAACCGGGAATTTCCGGCGGGCGCCGCCGCGGCAAGATCTTCCACAATGAATGAGGGCTTGATTTCGGCCGGCGGCGCGATGAAGGCAACGGGCTGATCACCCCGCCAGGCAAATCTCGTGCGCAGCGAGTCGTGACGGCGCGCGACCGCAGTCAGGCCACGCCTAAGTGCGGCGACGTTGAGCGGCCCCTTCAGGCGATAGGAGAAGGGCAGGTTAAATTGGGGAAGCCCGGGAATTTCGCGCTCGATGCGCAGCATCCGCTCCTGCACGAAGGTGACAGGCCGCGGGCTATCTTTCGCCAAGTGCGCATTAGCTTCCGCCGGAACCCGCAGGCTCGGCGATACGGAGCCAGAAATCTTTTTTGACTTGCCGATGCGCGCAGCAAGAGCCGCAACGGTTGGTGCGTCAAAAATATCCTTGAACGAAAGATCAATGCCAAAATGCTCGCGCAGGCGCGAAATCAACTGCGTCACTGTGATTGAATCCACTCCGAGCGCGAAAATGTCCTGTTCGACGCCGATCTGTTCGACATCGAGAAGGTCGGCCCAAATCTTCGCAATTTGTTGCTCCAGTTCGGATCGTGGCGCGGCATCTTGCGGCCCGGTCGGACTCGCGCAGTTGGCGCGTCAGTGAAAGCGCGGTTGCGAGCTCGGCACGCTTGATCTTTCCGCCGCCGCCTTTCGGGATGTCCGTGACAATGCGGATCAGGCCTGGCACCTTGAAGCTCGCCAGCCGTTTGCGGACAAAGTCCCGAAGTTTTGCGGCTCATCGTCGCGCCCGGCCGCAGGACGACGGCCGCAGCGACGTCCGCGCCAAGCCGCGTATGGGGGACGGAGAAAACGGCGGCTTCGACCACATCCGGGTGGCTTAGCAATACTTCTTCCACCTCGCCGGGCGCAACCTTCTGCCCGCCGCGATTGATGACCTCTTTGATACGGCCGACGATGAAGAGATAACCCTCCTCGTCGAGATATCCGAGGTCGCCGGTATGAAACCAGCCGTCCCGAAAAGCCTCCCGGGTTGCAGCCGCATCATTGTCGTATCCCCTCGTAATGGTGGGACCGCGCAGCGCAATCTCGCCGCGCTCGCCGGAAGAGAGCCTATGGCCATCGGCGCCCAGGATTGTAATTTCCGCTCCCGCGGAGCGGCCGACCGAGCCAAGCTTGCGCCTATCCAAGGGATTTGCCGCAATCTGCGTGGCCGTTTCGGTCATGCCGAAAGTGTCGATCACGGGAACACCGAACGCTGTTTCCAGTCCGAGCAGCATTTTCGCCGGCAGAGTCGAAGACGCCGACCGGATCAGCCGCAGCGGTGATTGCCGGGCGCGCTCCGGGTATTTCTCTGCGGCCGACAACACGGCACGATGAATGGCCGGGACCGCCGTGTACCAGGTCGGTCGAAATTCGGTCAGCCAGCCGAAGAATGCCGCCGGGTCGAGGCCTGGCGTGCAGACCACGCTCGAACCCGCTGCCAGCGCCGCGATCACGCCGGAGATTAGGCCGTGGCCGTGGAATAACGGCAGCACGCTCAGCAGGCGATCTCGAGGTTCAAGTGCGATTGCCGCGCCAACATTATGGGCCGACTGGCAAACGCTGGCATGGGTGAGCGGGATCGTCTTCGGCCGCGACGTGGTCCCCGAGGTCAACAGGATAAGCGCGTCGTCCGCGCCGGATGCAAAGCCATCGTCGCTCACATAATCCCTTATGCGCCGAGTCTTCGGTCCCGTTATGCTGAACAACCGGGCGCCTTGGCCCGCGCCGACAGATCGAGAACCGGTATGCCAAGCGCGCATGCGGCCGTGCGGCTCGCAAAACCTGCGTCTGATCGTGTCAATAAAGCCGATACCTTCAGCTCAACCAAATAACGTTGCATCTCGTCCGCGGTAAAGCCCGGATTAAGCGGCGTACAGACCGCGCCCGCCGCAACCGATATGATGGCTGCCGCAGCCTCCGGTCCGTCCGGCAGGGCCACCGCCACCCGATCGCGTCGGCCGATACCGGCGCCGCGTAGCGCGCGAACCGTATCTTTCGCGCAAGCCAACAGCATTCCATAGGTGACGGGCGCGCGTCCCGGCGCCAAAATAGCATCGCGGCCGGATACGGTACGGCCGTAGTGAGCAAGGACATCTCCGAGACATGAAAAGACCGGGCTTGCGAGACTTTTGCCCACCCGCTCCATTCGTAATTCCTCACTCCGGTTTGACACGGCGACCATTCCCTTGCGAGGCCAAGGGGGCGCGGCGAATGAACGCCAGCACCAACAAATGGCTCGACATGCCAAAACGCAATTCCACGGTCCGGCCGTTTCGGACCAACGCCTTACGCTCACCGAAGTCGACTTCGACGTCGCGATGATCGAGAAATATCTGGTCGAGACCGGCAACGGCCTTGTAAACTGCCTCCTTGGCGGCGAACAGCAGGCGTCCGTCATAAACGTAAGTGGCCAGTGCCGACCGTTCCAAGGGCGTTGCAATAGTCGCGAGGAGTTCGATTGGCAGCGCTTCGGCAGGCTCGATATCAATGCCGATGCCGGCAAATTCGCGATGCGGCGCCACCGCCGCGACTGCAACGTCCGAGTCGTGGGCCAACGAGCCGACGATTTGGGGCGGCCATAGTGGAGCGCCGGAGGATGATTTGGGTATCGCGCAATGTTGCAATCCGGCGCCTGCCAGAAGTTCGCGCGCCACGACGCGGGCCGCGCCGCTGGCGCGCCGGGATTTTGCGCTGGGGGAGGTGATGGCCTCCTCCGGCAAAAGCGTATCTTCGTCACCCGGCGAAATCAGACGATGGCCGATCGCAATCCCCGGGACGGCAAGCTGTTCGATTGCCATTCGCAAGTTCGCCGATAGTTCAGTGGATCTGCGGCACGTCTTCACAGAGAGGCCCTCTCAGACAATACCGTAGCATGTGCCAACCAAGCCGGTTAAGCCACCTCAAGACCGCCTGCCCGCAGACCGATAGCGAGGAAGGAGCGATTAATGTTTGAAGAATTTCATCGCACTTTGGCAACGAAAATCAGGCTCGACGCGCAGCGTATCCCCCGCGATCTGATTCACGAAGAGCATTTTCACAGTAGCGCGGTGAGCGCACGGCTAGCGGCAAAAGACTATCTCAATCGCCACGGCGACCTTATAGGAACACAAGCCAGGGAATTGAATAATCTCGGCCGGCATCCCGAGAGCGACCTCACCGATGCCGCGGTCGAATACAGGTTTTATGCCGAGAAACCGCAGTTCGGCACCACTACTGTCGCCTACTACCAAACAGTTTTCGGATTACCGATCTGGCAGGCGGGTCTCGCCGTCCACATGAAGCACGCGCCGTTTCGCATCGTCGGAGCGCAAACAACCCGGCATGCCAAAGTCGAAATTACCAAGCCTTCCGCCAAGGCCCGCGAACGGCTCAAGCATCTCAATGCAGAAACGCTGGCGAAGCTTCTCGGCATAACCGGAAACAAGACGGATTTTGACGCAGCATCGCTGCGCGTGCTGCACCGGCGGCTGATGGTTTATCGCTACGAGAAATCGAAGCGCTTCGTACAGCCGCGACGCCAGACAGGCGCATCACACAATAAACTGGCGCTCGACCACCCCACGCTGCCGCTGCCGCCGCCGCAGCGCGGGATTAAAGATGGTCGTCATTACGTTGTCGCCGCACTCGACTTCCGCACCGTTTCGCGAATTTTTGGAGTCTCCATTGGATCGCGCTGGTGGAGGCCGAAACGCTTTCGATCCTCTACCTGCGAGCTTTGGTCGATCATGCTTGCGGCATGGTTTTCCAGGCCGATCCGATGACGCTGGCCGGTGGGCCGCCTGCAACCGCCGAAAGCCGCTCTCTCAATCGGCTTCGCAGCTCTGTCACCTTGCAGGGTCTGCATGCGCCTCATGCCGGAACATGCGCGTTGCACGGCGACATCATACGGATTCGCGATTTTGAACCCCCGTCAGCCAAGCCACCCACGGAAACGAGGGGGCGGGCTTTCGACTATCCGGCGCGGACCGATCAATTCGCCGCGGTCAATGCCTATTACCAATGCGACCGGTTCTTCCGTCTGGTCGCGGAGCTCGGTTTTCCGAGAAGCCGCTATTTCGAGCCGACCAAGTTCCCCGTACCGGTCGATCATCGGGGGCGAATAGACACGCTCAACGGCATCGAGATCAACGCACGCTGCATGGGCAACAGCACGGCGGAAGGCGGACTTCTCAACGTCCGCTTTGCGCTTGCCGATTTACGCGACACCGCCACCGATCCGCTCGGCATCGCCTGTGACTGGCGGGTCGTGCTCCACGAACTTGGCGGCCACGGCATCCTGTGGAACCACATCAATTTCGGCATGTTCAGTTTTGCGCACAGCACGGGCGACAGCTTCGCCTCAATCCTCAACGATCCGGATAGTCGCGTCAGGAATAGCGCCCGGTTCGTCACCTTTCCGTGGATCCGGTTCCTTAAGCGCCGTCATGGCCGCAAGGTCGCGGACGGCTGGGGCTGGGGCGGGAAGATGGATTTGGGCGTTGATCCGAACAGGACGATCGATCCCAAGGGATATCAATCGGAGCAGATTCTCAGCACCACGCATTTCCGCATGTACCGTGCCATCGGCGGCGATTCAGAGCAGATCAATATGCGCCGCTTCGCCGCCCGTTTTGTCGCTTATCTCATTCTCCGCGCCGTCGGCAGCCTGACTCCCGCGCATCCTCCCGAGCATGCCGCAGCCTATGCCGCAGCGCTGATGATTGCCGACACATTTGACTGGACCAGCGAAAGGCAGACCGGCGGCGCCTATGCCAAAGTCATTCGCTGGGCGTTCGAAAAGCAGGGACTCTATCAGGCAAAGCCGCCCAAGCGCGCAGTGACAAGAGAAGGTGCGCCGCCGCTCATCGACGTTTACATCGAGGACGGCCGGCGCGGAGAATACCGGTATCAGCCCAGATATTGGAATTGTCGGGCAATCTGGAATCGCCGCACCGCTGACGGCGGCAAAACCCATCAGGAGCCGGTCGCCGGCGCAGCTAATTTTGCTTATGTCAAAATAAAAAATCGCGGCAGGGCAACGGCGACCGGTGTCACGGTAAAGGCGTTCCATTGCAAACCGTCAGCTGGAAGCGTTTATCCCGGCAGCTGGAAACCCATGACCACAGCGGAGCTTCCAGTCCCGGACGTTCCACCCAATTCCGCGCGCGAGATCACGGTCGGTCCGTTTGAATGGACGCCTTCCGAAGGCGGCCACGATTGCATGATGATGGTGGCAACGGCCCCCGGAGATGCCAGTAACGTCAGCCATTTCGAGCAAGGAAAAACGATTCCGGAGTGGCGTTTGGTGCCCCACGACAACAATATCGCCCAGCGCAACGAGGTCGCGGTTGCTGCGAGCGGGGCGAAAACCCTTGTCGCCAGTTTTGCCGGAATGCGCATTTCCGTCGGAAACCCTCATGCGGCGCGCGCGCGAATGGTCATCAACGCCGCTCTGCCGCTTTTCCTCGCCAAGCGCGGCTGGCAACTCCAGGTCACCAGCCCTGGCGGACAAGCCTTCTGGCTCAAAGCCGGCACTAGCCGCGATGTCGTCATGAGGCTAAAGGCCGGTAAGAGGTTTGCGGCGAGAAATGTGAAAGGGAAACAAAACCACAGCATCCATGTCGATGTTCTCGCCGACGGCATCCTTGTCGGCGGCATGACTTATGCGCTGGACGCAAAAGCGGTTTGACGAGGCACGCGATCTGATGGAAACGATTTGTTGTTGGTTTAACGAATGAACCGATACAGCCGACTTGAGGCGTGCGCGCGACCGTCTTCCAACTCCGCAATGTATTGAGACTACGACGCTCCTACTGCCCGCCAAGAAACGATTTACTGATCGAATCGAGCCGATGAACGGTGCCCGTGGGAACTGGAACACCGCGGGCATCGAGCGCGACATTGCCATGGCAACTCTTGGACTCGTCGATGGTGCGGCCGGTATCATTATCAAATTTCAGCAAGTCGCATTGATCTTGAGCGGTTTGGACCTCGATGGTGCCGATCCGCATTTCCTGTACGTCGACGGGTTGGGGCTGCTCGCTTGAAATGACGTTTGCAAGCCAGGGCAATGTCGTATTTGCAGTCACGCCCAGCGCTATGATCACAGCGCAAACGCAGGCCGAGCCGATGAACACATGCCGACGTCCCCGTGAGGAGCGTCGCCGGCTTGCCCCTTTCAGCCTTTGCGCTTGGCCGTCACGATTATAATTTTTGATCATCGAAGGGCGGCCTCGGCCAACGCTCCAGCTGGGTCACTGTTCGCTCCGACGAGGGCTAGGCAATCAGCGCCGCGGTCCTTGCTATGAAGACCGATTCAATCTTGGTCTTGAGCGTCTGCGCATTAAATGGCTTGACGATGTAATTGTTGACGCCGGCGCGCCGCGCGGCGATGACATGCTCTGTCTTGGCTTCGCCCGTGATCATGATGAACAGCGTTCGTTTGAGACCGTCATCGCGCCGCACTTCGCGAAGAAAGTCGTAGCCGGACATCGGCTCCATATTCCAATCCGAAATTACCAGGCCGTAGCGCTTGCGCCGCATCTGTTCCAAGGCAGTGGCGCCGTCTTTGGCATCGTCGACGTCGGCGAAGCCAATCTGTCGCAACAACGTCCGCAGGATGTTGATCATCGTCGCGGAATCGTCGACCACGAGTACTGGTATTGACGTATCCAAAAGTCTTGGCTCTGCTTCTTCCCGTACAACCGAAAGGGTACATTTTACATATTTCAGTTGTGTAAACATGCCGGTTAACGAATGGGCAAGAAAGTCGGGTGGCGGTCGAACATGCCGCAAAATGGCTCGGCTAAGAGAAATCGCTCCGTAAAAATGAAATGTCTCCAGACGGCCTTCCGGCAGCTGGAGACGATAACAGCAGTAAACGAAGCGTCGGCGTTTCCGACGCCTCGTTAAACTGCAATCAGTGCGAAAATGACGGGAGTTAGGCTGCTACGCCCGGGCAAGTATCGAGGCCCGAGCAGAAAGCGACCGTGAGGGCCCCTGCCTTCTCTTTGACAGTGCCCGCCGCGGCTTCCAGCGCCTCGTCGGATACGTCGAAGGTGAGAATCTCTTCTTCCCTCTGAAGTTCGTTCATAGCCTGTTCCTTTGGTTCGCCGGCGACACGAAATCGGTCGTGGCTGACTTAAGCCGCCACGCCGGGGCAAGTGTCGAGGCCCGAGCAGAAAGCAAGCGTGAAGGCCCCAGCCTTCTCAACGGTGCCCGCCGCGGCTTCCAGCGCCTCGTCGGATACGTCGAAGGTGAGAATCTCTTCTTCCCTCTGAAGTTCGTTCATAGCCTTGTTCCTTTCGTTCGCCAGCGGCGCCGGCAATCACCAGGCAGGACGAGAAATTCGTTAAACCCCCCCGCCACGTTGCCCATTAAATCATCGGCCGCGGATAGTGTAAAGTGTATCCGGCGTTTGTGACAGGTCGCTGATATATGAGGGTAAATCGTATGATTTCGGTGGCGTTTCGGGACGCTAAATGGGCCGTTTCGGAGGCACGTGTGTGCACCGCGGCATAGCGATCGATGGCGGTAACAATTAAGGGTGACGCCGACGACGGCTCGAACTGGGTCGTTATAGAATGCCGTCCGCGGCGCCCACGCCCGTTATAGGCTGCCCAACTTGATCGGAGAAGTCGCGGTGGACGACTTTTATGACGGCTTAAGGCTGCGCGCGGCGGCCATCGACGAGCTCCTGTCCGACGACTTTACGGCACGGCCCGGTGCCACCGCCGAAGCCGACTTGACCGCCCGCCGTGTCGCCGCGTGGTGCCGGGCGAGCGCAGCCGGCGACGAGGCGCTGTTTGCCCGGCGATTAGCCCGCGACGGCTTGACCGTCGACCGCCTGCGCCAGCGCTTCGCTGCCGCCCGGCCGAACCCCGGCACTCCACCTGCGGCTTGGATCGGCGACGCCGCCTGGGTCCAGGCTGCGCTGCAAGACCGGGCAATAAAGCCGATAACGCCGCTGCGAGCCGAACCAGTTGCGTTTCAAGAGCTGTTCCTCCCCCTCGTCGCCCAAGCCGAGCAGCGGCTTTGGTCCGGGCTCGACGAAGCAGCATCGCAAAATCTGACCCCGGCCGCGCGCGCCTGCCTTTCGCTCGGCCTGCTCCGCGACCTATCCGCCCTTGCCGCGCCGGCGCTCTACGAACGCTTCGCCAAAGCGCGCAGTGCCGGTGCAAGTTCCTACGAGCAATTCGTGGCCGGCATGCAATCGGGCGGGTTTTGCCGGCTGTTCGAAGACAAGCCGGTGCTGCTGCGTCTTTTGGCAACGCTGGCGCGGCAGTGGCTCGATACATCCGGGGAATTCGTGGACCGTCTCGCGGCAGATCTGCCGAAGATCCGCCGCGACCTGCTGCGCGCCGGCGCCGACACCCGCGTCGTCGCGATCGAACGGGACCTCTCTGATCCGCACAACGGCGGCAGGTCGGTTCACATCGTTCGTTTCGGCGATGGCGCGCAGCATCGTCTACAAGCCGAAGGATCTGCGGCTCGACGTCGCTTGGCACCGTTTGATCGAGCGATTGAACCGCGCCGACCCACCGGTCGCGCTGAAAGCCGTTCGCACGATTGCGCGGGACGGCTATGGCTGGAGCGAATTCATCGATCACGCGGCATGTGCGGATGAACGAGGCTTTCCGCTCTTTTTCCAGCGCGCCGGCGCGTGGCTGGCGCTGTTTCACGTCTTCGCCGCCACCGACATGCACCAGGAAAACATGATCGCCTGCGGCGATCATCCGGTGCCGATCGATCTGGAGACGATCCTCCAGCCATCCGCCGACGAGCACAAGGTTGCCGAAGCCGAAGGCGAGGCTTTCAACGCCGCCATGGACATCATCGCCAATTCGGTGATGACGGTCGGCTTGCTGCCGGCCTACGGCCGATCGGTCGACAACAACGTCTTTGTCATGGGCGGCATGACGGCCGATTGGGGAGCCCGCACCGTCATAAAATGGAACGCGATCAACTCCGACGCCATGCGGCCGAGCAAAGCGCAGGAGCCCGGCCAAACGAATACCAATCTGCCGCATCACGGCGGCCTTCACGCCAAATTCGCCGACCATGTCGAGAACTTTGTTTCGGGCTTTGCCGATTATGCGAGTTTTCTGCGGCGGCAGTCCCGCAGCACAGGCCCAACGCTGTTGTTCGACGGCTTTGCCGGCGTTCCGGTGCGCAAGGTCGTTCGTCCGACCCGGTTCTATTACATGCTGCTGCAACGCCTCAAAGACCATCGCACCATGGACGACGGCGCGGTCTGGTCGGCGCAGGCGGATTTCATCGCCCGGCTTTCGGAATGGGACAAGGATTCCGATCCGCTGTGGCCGCTGTTGCGCGCCGAGCGCGCCGCCCTCCTGACATTGAACGTGCCGCATTTCGTTGCGCCGAGCGACGGCGGCGAGATCGCTGACGTCTATGGTGCGTCGGCGCGGACACAAGCTGTCTCCGGTCTGGCGCGGGCCCGCGAGCGGTTGCAGAAATTCGACGACCGCGAGATCGCCTGGCAGATCGAGGTGATCCGGGAGAATACCAATTCGATCTTGCCTTCGGATGCGCGGTCGCGGGCAACGGCGAGCGAAAAGCTTGCGTTCGAGCCCATCGAAGCCGCGCCGGCCAAAGCGAGTTTCATCGCCGAAGCCGACCGGATCGCTGCGGAGCTTGCCCGCTACGCCATTCGCCGCGGACCGGCAGCCGCCTGGATCGGGCTCGACTGGCTCGGCGACTCCGAGGTCTTCCAGCTGGTTTGTCTCGGCCCCGATCTCTACAACGGCTCGACCGGCATCGCCCTCTTTCTCGCTGCGCACGCGGCGGCGACCGGGCACCAGCCTTCCCGCGAACTGGCGCTGGCCGCGCTCGCGCAGCTGCGCAAGAACCTGACCAGCCGCAACGTGCCGCGGTTGGCGCGCGCACTCGGCATCGGCGCGGCCACCGGCCTGGGTTCGATCGTCTATGCGCTCGCCGTAATGGCAAAGTGCCTCGATGATCGCGACCTGCTTGCTGACGCCGAGATGGCGGCCGCGCTCGTCACCGACGAACTCATCGCCGCGGACAAGCAACTCGACGTCATGGGCGGCAGCGCCGGGGCGATATTGGGACTGTTACGCCTGCATCGCGATACCGGATCGAGGATGGTGCTCAGCCGCGCGATCAGCTGCGGTGAGCATCTTCTGGCGCGGCCCCGTATCGGAGCGGAGGGCCCTCGGAGTTGGATGGGACAGGAGTTTCGCGCACAAGTGTTTGCGACAAATGGTTCCGGCGCCAATCCCGTCACGCGCGGATTGAACGGCATGTCGCATGGCGCTGCCGGCTTCGCTTACGCTCTTTCGTCCTTGGCGGCGGCGACCGGCCGGGAGGATTTTGCCAAGGCCGCGTCGGAATGCATTGCGTACGAAGATGCCACCTACGACGACATGCATCACAACTGGCCAGATTGGCGCGGCTCAAACGCGCCGACGTGGCCCTGCCAGTGGTGTCACGGCGCGCCCGGCATCGGTCTTGCGCGCCTGGGCATGCAAAGATTTGGCGGCAAAGCTGCGAAGCTCACAGCCGAGTCGCTGGCGACGGATATTCGCAACGCCGCTATCGGCGTCGAGCGAGCGTCGTCCGGCGCCCTGGATACGCTTTGCTGCGGCGCGCTTGGCCGGATCGAATTTATTTGCGAGGCGGCCGGCGCGCTCGGTCGCGCCGATCTTCGCGAGCTTGCCGCACGGCGGCTATCGGCAGTGCTGCAACAAGCGGCCGCAACAGGCGATTACCGCTGGAACAGCGGCCAGCGGCAATTCAATCTCGGCCTGTTTCGCGGCCTGTCCGGCGTCGGCTATACGCTGCTGCGGCAAGCCACGGCGCTCGACAGCGGCGCATCGTTGCCGAACGTACTGATCTGGGAATAGCAGTGCGTCGCCGCACTCACTGCTGCTGTGCCGGTTTGCACGAGGCAACCAGCACCGCTTTAAACATGTCGAAGGACTGCACCTGCACCTGACATTTGGTCGACGCGTCGGGCGCTACATCGATGACCTGGCCCGCATCCACCTGCTGTTGCTTGCCGTTGATGTCCAGGGTGACATTCTCATTGTTCGGCGAACCGACCAAGCCGACGGTCAAGCGGCCGTCGCCGACGACGACGGCTTGATTGGGCTGGACGTTGAAGGTGTTCTGCGAAGGCATGATGGCGCTGAGCGCAGCGCGTGCCTTGTCGAGCTTGATCTGCAGTTCGGTCGCTTCCGCGCTCTTGGCGTCAAGCTCCCTTTTTGTCTTTTGATCTTGGGCGCGGAGCTCCGCGATGGCGTTATCGCGGCCCCCCATATCGAGTGACGACAAATAGCGGCCGTAGAGATGACCGCCAACCAGGATACAAACTACTGTAATGACGCAGGCGGCGGCGATGACGAAGCGATTATCGTCGGTCGGGATCAGTCGCCGACGGGGAGGCGTCGAGGCTGAGCGGCTCATGTTCGTTCGGTCGCTCACGTCGCAGTCTCCCTCACGGTTTCGGCTTTGCGGCGGCTGCGGAACCGGCGCCCGCTCCGGGCGGCAGCAAGACGCCTGAGATTCGCGAAATGATGGTTTGGATGTCGGGCAAAGTTAGCGGGCTGGTCGACGCCGCCTGTCCCTCGTTATTCGTAGGCGTGGCCGGCGATCCAGCGGCGGCGGCCTTGCTCGATGGCGGCGGCGTCGCCTCGCCTGACGATCCCGCAGGCGCCTTGTTTCCATTCGATCCGCCGGCTGCGGGTGGCACCGCACTCGGCGCCGGCGTTGGCGGCGTATTGGCCGGAAAAGCTGACGTGCCGGCTGGCGGCGCACCGGCCGGAGGTGCCCCCGGCACCGTCGGAACGTCGTTGCCGAGAATGATCGGCAGCCCGTCTTTGCCAGAGCCGATGATCACGATCTTGGTGTTGGGCGACTGCGCCAATGCCAGTGTCGCTTCGATGCCGCGCCAGCGCAGATACGAGTCGGATATCCCCTGGCTGACCGTTTTCTGGAACGCGGCGATGCCGTCCGCCTCGATTTGCTTGCGTTTCGATTCCTCGGCTTCGCGTTGCACCCGGAATTTATATTCATTGATCATGTAATATTGTTCGGTCTGGCGATTGATCGCCGCCACGATTTCCGGCGGCAATTCGATCGACAACACGAGCGTATCGAGAATCTGGATCGCGTTCTGCAGAAATTCGTTGTAGTGCCTCGGGTCGGGCTGTTCCATCGCCTCCGGCTGCACCAGCTTGTTGAGATTGGCGGCGAGGCTCCTTTGCGCATTATCGCGGATTTCCTTCTGGATCGCCTCGCGCGACGTATAAACCTCTTCCGCCGTGTATTGCGCAATGACTTCTCGTGCCTGGCTGCCGATCTCAGGCTCGATGACCGAGCTCAGATAATCCGGACCGATGAATTTGTGCAGCACGGCGACTGAATTGTGCAGGAGCTGATAGCGTACGCTGATCTCCGCGCCGACACTAACACCGTCCTTGGAAATCGCGTTGTAGGTCTGCGTGTTGGATTGGAGCCGCAAGTCGTAGAGGTACAGCCGGTCCCAGGGCCAGATGATGTGCAGGCCTTCTTCCCGTAATTCGCGCGGATCGAGCACCGTGCCGCGGCCGACCCAGCACCAGCAATAGATGTCGATGCCGTTGAAGCGCTTCCACAGCACGCCGACTTTGCCGCTCGGCACCGTGATCACCACGTAGGGCCACAGCACGACGCCGACGAGCAAACTCATCATCACGATGACCGAGAGGCTCGGCAGGTGCCGCCAGACATGACGCCACCATCCCCGCCGCCGCGGCGGGGGTGGCAGGTCATCAAGCGACTCTGGATAGCTCGCCATCCGGTTCTCTCCAGCCGACCCTATCATCAGCCCATCGTACGTTCTTCGACAATACGGCCTTCGTCCATCCGAATCCGGCGCGCCGGCAAATGCAGCTCATCGAGATAGCGGTCGTCGTGGGTGATGACCACGATGGTGGCGCCCGCCCGCATCATGTCCGGCAGCAGTTCGTCATAGAATTTGCGGCGAAATTCGGGGTCCTGCTCGGCGGTCCATTCGTCGAGAATCATGATCGGGCGTTTCTCCAGCATGCTGACGATCAGCGCCAGGCGGCGGCGCTGGCCACCGGACAGATCGAGCGTGCGGAACTCGCCGTTGGTGAGCGAGGTCTTGTCGGTGAGGCGAAACTGCGCCAGCAGGCGCTCGATGTCGCCAGGGGTGGCGTCGGGCAGCCCATAGAGCCGCTGGAACAGATGGTAATCGAAGAATATCGCCGACATCAGTCCGCGATATTCGTCACGCGTGGCGTTGGTGATCGGTCGGCCGTCGAGCAGAACTTCGCCGGAATCCGGCGGGTAGAGCCCGGACAGCACCCGCAGAAACGTCGACTTGCCGGAGCCGTTGCCGCCGGTGATGAAAATCAGCTCCCCGGCGCGCATGCTGAAATCGATCGGACCGATCTTGAACACGGTGTCGGAGAACTTGTCGACGTAGCGGAAGGTGATGTTGTGCATCTCGATCCGCTCGAACCGCTTCGGCGCGGCAATCGCCACGCGCCCGGTCTGGATGACGGTGGCGTGCAGCGCAGCCTCGAGACGCTCGATGCGGTCCGCCGCGGCGTTGGCATTGAGCAGGATCGGAATCGACTGCACCAAACCGAAGCAGGCGCCGACGATGAACAATAGCGCCGTCGTGGTCTTGGCGATCGATGAGGCGCCGAGTGTGTCGCTCAGATTGGGCGCCACGAAGACGACGGCGCCGAGCAGGACGTACATCGAAATCTGCGACGTCACGATCATCTTGAAGGTTTCGGCCTGGGTGCGAATCTTGATGTTGGCCGCGGTCTTCGAAACCTCCAACGCGTCGTCGAACAGATCCTCGCTGCGCGCCGCGTTGAGCCTGACCTCCTTGAAGCCGTCGAGGAAATCGACCAGCCGGTCGAACAGCCGGCGCTCCCAAGCCGCCGACTCGCCCTTCTGCGCGGCCAGCCGTTTGTTCTTGTGATGGAAAATAAAGCCCGCGCCGGTGACGATGACGAAGGTCAAGGCAAAGGCGGTGAGCGACAGATAAGCGACGTAAAGCCCGACGAAGAATACCAGCACCGCCCCCTGCACCGTGAAGCACAGCATATTGCTGGCTTGGGTCAGCACCGCGGTATCGCTGGTCACCGCGGCGACGATGCGCGAGCGGCCGATCCGCTCCAATTCCAGAAGCTCCGAATGCCGGATCATGTCCATCAGCCGCACCCGCAGCTTATGAATGATGGCCTCGATCTCCGCGGTGGCGGTGATGGTGACGAACTGCTGCGACTTGAAGAACAGAAACAGGGCGATCAGAAAAAGCGAGGCGGCCCACAGCCCGGGCTTTTGCCCGCCGCCGGCGTCCTGCACCCCGGCATTGATGGCGGCAAGGATCGACGCGTTGCTGACGCCGCCGACGCCGGACATGAAGACCAGCTTCGGCAGCGAGCCGTGCATTTCGCGGCGAACGAGCTGGATAAAGGACATTAGTGCGCAGTCGTCCGTCTACATTCAACACGCGCCGCCGATGGCCGAAAGACGGATGCGCTTGCCGACAGTTAATAATCTACGTTGCGGCGACGCCATTCGACTCGCCGCGATGGGCCGGTGATGAACAGCACAGGCAGTACCACCAGCGGAGTGGTGAAAAGTGCGAGGAAGAACGTCCCCCAGAATCCCATGCGACGGTGGGTGCCAGCGAATCCCGTGAGCAGGCAGACGGTTATGTAGGCCAGGATGGCTGCGGCCATGGGACTCGAATCCGAACTCGGTCGCGTCGCTCGATGATAGTCGCGTTTGAAGAGAACCCACTCCTCATCGGCCGGCGAAAACCCGTACGTGTCACGGGGTCGTCGTCGCCGCCCCGCTGGTGTCGGAGCGCTTGGCGCGTCGGGATTCCCACATCTCCTTCTGCGCCTTGACGAAATCGCGATAGTCCGGCGGATTGAAATCGAGCAGCGTGCCGCCCGATTCAAAATGCTGGATGAACGCCTTGCCGATGGCGAAGGTAGCGCCGGCCGAAAGCACCGGCATCACGAACCCCGCCGCCAGGATGTTGACGACCGGGATCGCTTTCATGGCGCTCGCCGCGCCCATGCCGCTGGTCGCCGGGATCATGGTCCCCGCCAGCGCCGCGATCAGCGCTTTGCCGCGGTTCTCGGAAAACTGCACGTCATAGATTTGCGACAGCCGGCGTAGCATCTGAATTTGCAGACCGCCGACCGCCAGCACGTCGACCACCGGGATCGGGATCAGACCGGCCACGCCGGACCAGAGCGCGAAACGATCGACCAGCTTGTTGGCCACTTCCCCGCGTTCCGCGGTCGAGCTCGGCGTCGTTGCGTCCATTGCGGGACTCTCGGAAGCACTCGTTGTCTCGGCCATGGCGTATCCTTTCTCGACGTTCCCGGGGTGGCTTGATAGGCAATCGAACCGGTTTGAACTTCTTCGTGGGCTCAATCCGGACGAGCTTTAAAAAGGCTATCATGGTGGGGTGCCGGTGCCAAGCGCCCGAGCCCCCCGAGTCAAGGGCCGCCGGGCGTGACTTTCACTGGAATGTCATGCGATTAGGCCGACGATCCAACCGTGCGCGATTGAACGCGCGGACCGAAAATTGTGCCGGCCCACGGCTCTGCAAATTGATCCGGAAATTCCTGAGAGGTTCAGAGGTCGCACACCAGACGAAATGCTTGCTCGCGGTAATGTCGGGGACGAGCAAGCGGTGCCTCTGGCAACGTGAGGATCAAATACGAAGTTTGGATACGGCCCGGAACGTGGCTGCAT
>CAWARC010000028.1:0-278410 GCA_963784325.1 uncultured Alphaproteobacteria bacterium
GGCACCGTGCCGAACGGCAGCACGTGGACGAAAGGCTCCTTCGCGTAAGACTTTAAAAGTATCGCGTGAAGCTCCTGCGGCGAGGCCTTGAGCCCCCGGACATAAATGGTCGAGAGGATGCCCCGGTTCATCGGCACCAGATGCGGCGTGAAGCTGACGATCACCTCGCGGCCGGCGGCCAACGAAATTCCTGGTCGAGCTCGGCCATGTGGCGATGGTGGCCGACGCCATAGGCATGGAAGCCCTCGGAGACTTCCGAGAACAGCATTTCCTCTTTCGCCGCCCTGCCCGCCCCCGTCATGCCCGACTTGGCATCGATGACGATCTCGTCGGGATCGATGGCCTTGGCCTTGAGCAGCGGGATCAGCGCCAGTTCGGCGCAGGTCGTGTAGCAGCCGGGATTGGCGACGAGCCGCGCCGTCTTGATCTTGTCGCCGATAGATTTCGGTGAGGCCGTAGACCGCTTCCTTCTGCAGCTCCGGCGCGGAATGCTCATGGCCGTACCAGCGCGCATAGGCGGCGGGATCGGCCAGGCGGAAATCGGCCGACAGATCGACGACTTTGGTTTCCGGCGCGCGCGCCATCAGATCCTTGATGACCTTTTGCGTCGTGCCATGCGGCAGCGCGCAGAAGGCAAGATCGAGCCCCAGCGCCTTCCAGTCGGCCGCCTCGATCGAGGTCAGCGTCGGCAGCGCATAGGGCGAAAATTGCGGGAAGACGTCGGCCATGGTCTTGCCGGCGCGGCGATCGGCCGTGAGCAGCACGATCTCGGCGCGCGGATGGCGCAGCAACAGCCGCACCAATTCCGCGCCGGTATAGCCGGAGGCGCCGAGCACGCCGATTTTCGCTTTGTCAGGCATGAGTGCCTATCAGACCCTTGGCTTGAGGAAAACTCAGGCCGATTTCGCAGGCAGATATCAGGATGAGAGTGCCGCGGAACCGGCGGCACGAATGAGTTTACGCGCGAACGCGCATCCGTGCCGTGGTGCACGGCGGCGGCGGTCGATCAAGCGGCAACGGTCGATAACGACCTGTTCATGGGCGGCGATATAAGGCCCGCGCTTGGGACCGTCAATGTGCTGATCGATTTGCCGCCTAAATGGCATAGTCGGGCGCATAGTGAGGCTTGATTTGCCGGTCTCCGTTGCATCGGAAAGCGTAACACTCCACATGGGTAAAGCCTTGGGTAAAGCTGCCAAATCGTCGAAATCCGCCAAAACGCCGGACCTGTTCGCCGACGCGGCGAAAGCCGGCGCGGCGACCGCGCGCCGGGCCGCCGGCGCGTCCGCGCGCAGCCAGCGGCGAGGCCGGCTACACCGCCAAGCACATCGAGGTGCTGGAAGGGCTCGAGCCGGTGCGCCGCCGCCCCGGCATGTATATCGGCGGCACCGACGAGAAGGCGCTGCATCATCTGTTCGCCGAAGTGATCGACAACTCCATGGACGAGGCGCTCGCCGGCCACGCCGACTGGATCGACGTCGAGATGGAGGCCGACGGCTTTGTCTCCGTCACCGACAACGGCCGCGGCATTCCGGTCGATCCGCATCCGAAATTCAAGAACAAGTCGGCGCTGGAAGTGATCATGTGCACGCTGCACGCCGGCGGCAAATTCGACTCCGAGGTCTACGAGACCTCGGGCGGCCTG
Source organism: uncultured Alphaproteobacteria bacterium (assembly GCA_963784325.1). Taxonomy (GTDB): domain Bacteria; phylum Pseudomonadota; class Alphaproteobacteria; order Rhizobiales; family Xanthobacteraceae; genus BOG-931. The sequence goes on from CAWARC010000028.1 coordinate 1,646, forward strand.
CACGGCGTCGGCGTCTCGGTGGCCAACGCGCTGTCCGAGCGCATGGAGGTCGAGGTCGCGCGCGGCCAGAAGCTCTACCGGATGGCGTTCGAGCGCGGCAAGCCGAAGGGCAAATTGCTGGAAGCCGGCAAGGCGCCGAACCGGCGCGGCACCAAAGTGCGCTTCCGGCCCGATCCGGAAATTTTCGGCGCCAAGGCGCATTTCAAGCCGGAGCGCGTGTTCAAGATGACGCGCTCGAAGGCCTATCTGTTCGGCGGCGTCGAAATCCGCTGGTCTTGCGCCAAGGAGCTGCTGCGCGGCGTCGACGACGTGCCGGAGAAGGCGACGTTCCATTTCGCCGAGGGCTTGAAGGATTATCTGTCGGAGACGCTGGCGAGCGCGACGCTGGTGCATCCCGATATTTTCACCGGCAGCGCCGGCAAGACCGGCGCGCACGGCGCGGTGCAATGGGCGGTGGCCTGGACCGCCGATGCCGACGGCTTTCTCAATTCCTACTGCAACACCATCCCGACGCCCGACGGCGGCACCCACGAATCCGGCCTGCGCACCGCGCTGATGCGCGGGCTCAAAGACCACGCCGAGCGCGTCGGCCAGGGCAAGCGCGCCGCCGCCATCACCTCCGAAGACGTGATGATCGGCGCCGGCGCCATGCTCTCGGTGTTCATCCGCGAGCCGGAATTCCAGGGCCAGACCAAGGACCGGCTCGCCACCGCCGAAGCGCAGAGAATCGTCGAGCAGGCGATCAAGGACCCGTTCGACCATTGGCTCGCCGGCAATCCGCTTGCCGCCAACAAGCTGCTCGATTTCGTCACCGAGCGCGCCGAGGAGCGCATCCGCCGCCGCCAGGAAAAAGACATCGCGCGCAAGAGCGCGGTGCGCAAGCTCCGGCTGCCCGGCAAGCTCGCCGACTGCACCAACAGCGCCGCGGAAGGCTCGGAGATTTTCGTCGTCGAGGGCGACTCGGCCGGCGGCTCGGCGAAGCAGGCGCGCGACCGCGCCACGCAAGCGATCCTGCCGCTGCGCGGCAAGATCCTCAACGTCGCTTCCGCCGGCAAGGACAAGCTCGCGCAAAACCAGCAGCTCGCCGATCTCGTCCAGGCGCTCGGCTGCGGCACCGGCGCGCATTATCGCGACGAGGATTTGCGCTACGGCCGCGTCATCATCATGACCGACGCCGATGTCGACGGCGCCCATATCGCCTCGCTGCTGATCACCTTCTTCTATCGGCAGATGCCGCAGCTCATCGACCACGGCCACCTTTATCTCGCGGTGCCGCCGCTTTATCGCCTCGCCCACGGCGGCAAGAATTTTTATGCCCGCGACGACAAGCACAAAGACGAGATTCTCAAGAAGGAATTCAACGCCAACGCCAAGGTCGAAGTCAGCCGCTTCAAGGGCCTGGGCGAGATGATGGCGGCGCAGCTTAAAGAAACCACCATGGACCCGAGGAAGCGCACGCTGCTTCGCGTCGTGCTCGCTCGCCGACGACCGCAAGGACACCGAAAAATCGGTCGAGCGGCTGATGGGCACCAAAGCCGAAGCGCGCTTCGACTTCATCCAGGAGCGCGCCGAGTTTGCGGATGAAGCGGCGTTGGATGTGTAGGTTGCATCGCTGTCAGACTTCGAGCAAGTGACCCTGAATTGCTTCGCTCCGATCGCAATGACGCAAATTACGGCAGTGTCTCAATTTGAGAGGGGTGAAGTCCTCTCCGGTTTGCTTTGAATTGCCTATTGCTTACGAACGTCAATGAGTTGACGCGCCTTCGCATCCGAGCTTTGCCTTAAGCCACTGCACATAAGCCCTCCCCGAAGGGAGGCGGAGCGCCGAAAAGCACAGACTGTACGGGCCGCACCAGCGGGTGCGGCGCGCGCCACGCAAAGCGAATGTTGCCACTCGCTCGCGCTTCGGGCGCGCGCGCCTTCCGGCGCTCCACCGCGGACTCGCTTCGGCGAATTAACGCCTCCGCTCAGCTCCAGCCGCGCTTCCTGGGATTCGGCGTCATCGGGTGTCACCCGCATCTTCCCCTATCTCAGTCCAGCGAGCTCCTCGCAGGCCGGTCGTTATTTACCGGTCGGGCGGTGTCCGGAGCCGCCCGGGAGCGGGGTTACGAGCCCCGCCCGCGGGCACCGCACTCGCTTCCGTCATTCGGCCGTCACGGTGACGCCCTTCGAAGGGGCAAGCTTGCCGGCAAGTAACCATAACAGGGACGCCGTCAAGGGCGTCGTCGCATAAAAAGAGACGAACTCAAGCGCCGGCCAACGCTCGGGCTGCCGCGATCGCAGACGGGGTTTCGGTATCCAAATACCGTGACGCCACGAAAACCGCCGTGGGAGCGTGGCGATGCGGCAACACTCAGGCGAATTAAAGCTGGCTGCCCGTTCAATGGGCGCCGATGAGTGCGAAATTCATGGTGACGTCGCACACGCTAAAGTAGCCTGGGGTTGGGTGGCTGTCCCAGAGTTTTCCGGGTTGGAAACTCCGTAATGCGTATGCGCGTTGCTTGCGGCCGGCGTGGATTGCTGTTGGCGTCGACTTCGCTCGCCGCTCTGTTGGGCGGCGGTGTGCCTTCGGCGTTTGCCGGCTGCGCGGTCACGCAAAACGGCGGCACGGTGGCCACTGTCAGCAACGCCTCGCCCGCCGGCACCTGCATCCTCATCGAAAACGGCGCCAACGTCACCGGTAACGTCGCCAATTCCGGCGTGCTCACCGCGAACGGCGGCGCTCCGCCTTCGGGCACCGGCATCACCATCACCAACAGCACGGTCGGCGGCACGGTCACCAACAGCGGCGCCATCAACGCCAAGGCTCAGGGAATCCTCGTCGAAGACAACGCCAGCGTCTTCGGCGGCATCAGCAATTCCGGCACCATCTCGGCCAGCCTTTACGGCGCGATCATTGGCGGTTCGACCGCCTCAACGACGATAGCGACGTTCGGCGGCGGCATCACCAACAGCGGCACGATCTCCTCGGCGAACCGCGCTGCCATTGCCGTCGGCGGCGGACTGCTGAGCGCCAGCAACGCCATTACGGTGTCGAACTTCTCCGGCGGCATCAGCAATTCCGGCACTCTCTCGGGCCCGGCCGTAGCCGTCATCATTGGCGGCGAGGCTGAAAAAAGCGCGACGATAACGGTGTCGACATTCTCGGGGGGAATTACCAACAGCGCTACCGGTCTGATTCAAGGTGGCGACGCCATCCTCGTCGGCGGCGGGGCCTTCACCAACGCCCAGGTCACGGTCTCGACGTTCGGCGGCGGCATCAGCAACGCCGGCACCATCACCAGCAGTGGAGCCACCGGCGCCGGCATCCTCATTGGCGGCGTCGCAACAGGCAACGCGTCGGTCGCGGTATCGACCTTCTCCGGCGGCATCAGCAACAGCGGCGTGATCTCGGGTCACTTCGGCATCATTGTTGGCCTCTCGCTCAGCAACACCGCGACGGGCACGTTGGCGACATTCTCCGGGGCAACGCTTACCTCCGCGGGAATCACCAACAGCAGTGGTGGTACTATTGAGGGCGGTAAGTACGGCATCTTCGTCGGCGGTATCGCCAATACCAAAACCCAGGCCACGGTCTCGACCTTCGCCGGGGGAATTACCAACAGCGGTACTATTCGCGGTGGCCAGGCTGGTATCTTGGTTGGCGGCTCCGCGGACGGCACCGCATCTTTGACGATCTCGAACTTCTCCGGCGGCATCAGCAACGCCGGCATCATCTCGGGCGGCCACGGTATCCTCGTCGGCGGTACTGCCTTCACCGGAGCGACAATAACGATATCGACCTTCTCCGGTGGAATCATCAACAGCGGGACAATTGAGGGCGGCATTCTCGTTGGCGGTCAGGCCCTCGCCAACTCTCAGGTCACGACACTCACCCCTCACATCACAATCTCGACCTTCACCGGTGGCATCACCAATTTGGGCTCGATTTCAGGCGGCATCACCGTCGGCTCCGGGATCACAATCCCGACCTTCAGCGGCAATATCAGCAATGCCGGACGATTGCGGCGGCCGGCGGCCGAGGCATCTTCGTCGGCGGCGCTTTCAACGTCAGCGGTACCACCGTTTTCCGCAGCGTGACGATCCCGACCTTCATGGGCGGCATCAGCAATGCGGGCGCGATTACAACGCCGCTGGCCGGCATCCAGATCGGCGGCAATGCCACCGTCTTCGGTAGTTCAAACCACGCCACCATAACGGTTTCGACCTTCGCCGGCGGCATCGCCAATTCGGGTACCATCGCGGCGGCCGGCAATGGCATCTGGGTCGGCGGCGACGTCACGGTCACCGGCCGCGGCAACGTCGCATCGGTGACAATCTCGACCTTCTCGGGCGGCATCAGCAATGGCGGCATAATTTCTGCTGGCGGCGCCGGCATCGAGGTCGGCGGCGACGTCTCCAACAGCCACGGCGGCAATACCGCATCTGTGACGATTTCGACTTTCTCGAACGGCATTACCAACAGCGGCACGATCAGCGCGAATACCGGCATCCTGATCAACGCGCACGTCTTGACCTTCTCGGGAGCGATCGCCAACAGCGGCACGATCGTCGGCACCGGCGGCACCGCCATCGATATCAGCGGCGCCAACAATGCGATCACCATCAATCAGAGCGGCGGCTCGATCTCCGGCGCCATCAAACTGTCCGCCAACGCCGATGTGCTCGCCATCAGCGGCGGCACAATCAGCGGCAACATCGTCGGGACGGGAGCGAGCGACACCATCAATTTCAATATGGGGTCGGGCACCTTCACCTACGGCTCAGCCTACGGTTTCACAGGAATCGATCAGGTCAACATCAATTCCGGCACCGTGATTCTCGACGGCGCCAACAACACCGCTGCGATCGATGTTGTTGGCGGCACGCTGGCCGGCGCCGGCACGCTCGATCCGCTGACGATGACGATCCACTCCGGCGGCACGTTCTCGCCCGGCACCCCAGGCGTGCCCGGCACGTCGATGACGATTACCGGCAACCTCGCTTTTCAGTCGGGCGCGCTCTATGTGGTTTATCTGGGCAGCACCGCGACTTTCGCCAATGTCAGCGGTACGGCGACGCTTGCCGGTGCGGCGAACGCCAACTTCGTTTCCGGCGCCGGTCTCGCGAGTCGATATACAATCCTGGAATCGTCCGGGCTCGGCGGCACGACTTTTTCGGGCTTTACCTTCACCGGGCTACCGACGAACTTCACCCCGTCATTGAGCTACAGCGCCGACGACGTGTACTTGAACGTCACCGCGATGCTGGCGACCGGCACGCCGCTCAATCAAAATCAGCAAAATATCGCCAATGGCATCGATGCTTATTTCAACAACGGCGGCGCGCTGCCGGCAGGTTTCATAAATCTGTTCAATCTCAGCGGTGCGCCGCTGGCCAATGCACTCACCGCGCTCGACGGCGAAGCCGCGACCGGCGCGCAGAAGAGCGCGTTCCAGTTGATGCAGGATTTTCTCAATCTGTTGCTCGATCCGTCGGCCGACGGCCAGGGCGGCGGCGCGGGCGGTCAAGTCAGCCAGTTCGCCCCCGAGCAGGATTCGAGCCTGCCGCCGGACATTGCGCTCGCTTATGCGCATGCGCTGCGCCAGAAGCCGCCGTCGTCGGCACCGCCGCAGCCGCAGGATTTCGAGCAGCGCTGGAGCGCCTGGGCGTCGGGCTTCGGCGGTTCGGGCACCACCGACGGCAATGCCCCTGCCGGCTCCAATAATGTCACCGCAACCGATTACGGCTATGCCGGCGGTCTGACCTATCACCTCACAGCTTCGACCAGTTACGGCTTCGCGCTTGCCGGCGGCGGCACCAATTGGAATTTATCGCAATCGCTCGGCAGCGGCCGGAGCGACAACTTCCAGGCCGGTGTCTATGGCACCACGCATTTCGGGCCGGCTTATCTGTCCGGCGCGCTCGCCTTCGCCAATCACTGGTTCACCACCAACCGCATCGCGATGGGCGATAATCTCACGGCGAATTTTCAAGGCCAGAGCTATGCCGCGCGTGGCGAAGCGGGCTACCGCTACGGCGTGCCAGTCACCGGATATATCGTCGGGCTCACACCTTACGCGGCGTTACAGGTGCAGGACTTCCACACGCCGAGCTACAGCGAGACCGATCTCACCGGCGGCGGCTTCGGCCTCACTTACAATGCGGTGGACGCCACTGACACGCGAAGCGAACTCGGCGCGCGGTTCGACAATCTCACCGTCTGGAACGGCATGCCGCTGATCTCGCGCGGGCGCCTGGCCTGGGCGCACGACTGGGTGAGCAATCCGTCGCTGGGCGCGGTGTTCCAGGCGCTGCCCGGATCGAGTTTCACCGTCAACGGTGCCGCGCCGCCCAAGAATTCCGCGCTCACCACGGCGGGCGCGAGCTGCATCTATCCGCTAACTGGACGGCGATGGCGAAATTCGACGGCGAATTCGGCGCCGGCTCGCAGACTTACGCCGGGACAGGAACGCTGAAATATTCGTGGTGAGGCCGTTCGCTAATCCTCAAACTTCAAATTCGCCGCTTTGACCACGTCGCCGAATTTGGTGATGTCGCCTTGGATGATGTGCTCGAACTGATCCGGCGTGGCGCCGCCCGGCTCGACGGCCATCGACTTGAGTTTCCCCGACACGCCAGGGTCTTCGATCGACTGTTTCAACGCCGTCCGCAGCTTGGCGACGGCCGGCGCCGGCGTGCCGGTCGGCGCGAACACGCCGCTCCAGAGATGAACGTCGACGCTCGGATAGCCGGCCTCGGTCATGCTCGGCACGTCAGGCAACAGCGGCGACCGGTCCGCGCCGGTCACCGCCAGCGCCTTCACCTTGCCGGCCTTCACCTGCGGCACCGTTGGCGGCCCATCGGCGATGGTCATGGCGGTCTGGCCCTGGATGACGGAGAGGATCATCTCACCGCTGCCCTTGTAGGGGATCATGGTGCCGGGCATGCCGGTCTTCAATTTCAGCAATTCGGTGGTGATGGTGAAGGCCGGCGAGGAGCTGGCGTAGTTGGCTTTGTCGGGATGCGCTTTCATCCAGGCGACAAACTCCTTGACGTTATTTGCCGGATTGTCGGCCGCGACCACCAAGATCAATGGAAAATTCGCAATCATGGCGAGCGGCACGAAGCTCTTGATCGGAGAGTATTTGAGATCGGGATAAATCGCGGCGGCGATCGCCATGGCGCCGCTTGGCCCGACGAACAAAGTGTAGCCGTCGGCCGCCTGCTGGGTGACGTATTCCGGCGCGAGACGGCCGCCGGCGCCCGGCTTGTTCTCGACGATCACCGGCTGGCCGAGAATCTCGGACAGCTTGGCGCCGACAAGGCGGGCGAAGATATCGTTGCCGCCGCCGGCGGCGAAGCCGACGATCAGGTGGATCGGCCGGTTCGGAAATTCGCTCTGCGCGCGCGCCGGCGCGATGACGACAGGCGACGCCGCAAGTGCCGCGGCGGCGGACAAGATCGAACGGCGTGTGAACGGGCCGACGCTCATGGGGAATTCCTCCAAGTTTTTTTACCGCGCAGGTGTCTTTGCCGCTGACGTGGGCAGGCGAGATTCAAACGGTCGGCGCACCATTAGCATAATCCACTACGGCGCGCGCTGCCCTCATGGTCGCTTCTTATGGCCGCAGCCAGTCGACCAGTGCCTTGGTGACCGCGGCCGGCTGTTCGAGCGTCGATAGATGCCCGCTGTCGGGAATTGTGACCAGCCGCGATCCTGGAATGCCGGCCGCGATCTCGCGGGCGAGTTCCGGCGGCGTTGCCTCGTCGCCATCGCCCACCAGAACCAGCGTCGGACAAGAGACGGCGGCGAGACCCGGACGCGAGTCCGGCCGGCTCAGGATGGCCTGTTGCTGGCGCAAATAGGCCTCAAGGCCGGTGTCTTCGGCCATGCCGCGCACGATGCGCTTGAGCGCTTCGTCGCCGTGCCGGTTGCGATGCACGTAGAGCGGAAAAGCGAGTTCCGGGATCTCCGCATAGCGGCCATCCTTGGCCATCGCCATCAAGACGCGCCGCCGCTCGGTCTGCTCCGGCGTGTCCGCCCGCGGCCCGGTATCGAGCAGCGCCAATTTGGCGACGCGCGCCGGCGCCTGGCGCATGATCTCGAAGGCGATGTAGCCGCCCATCGACAGCCCGGCCAAAGCAAAGCGCGGTGGCGCCGCGGCCAGAATCCGGCGCGCGATAGCCGCCATGGTGTCGTCACGTCTGTGGTCGGCAACCATGACCGGACCGAACCGCCACAGCGCCGGTATCTGCTCGCTGTAAAGGCGGGCGGTGCAGGTCAGGCCGGGAATGAGGACAACCGGCAATGGGTCGGACGCGGAGGCGGCCATGGCGGTGAGCATCCTGGGTTGCTTTGGCGGCTGCCGAGATTAACGCGTGTCGTGAAAAAGTGAAGGAATCCGTTTAACTTAGTCCGTTGCGAACGGGCCATTGCGGTTGACTTTCAGCCAATCGACCTTATGTTTCGCGCAACGTTTAAAGGCAGATTCGACCGCGCTTGCGCGTGTTTGCCGCTTTCCTTCGAAACGGTTCTGCCGGCGGCGCCTCATCGTGGGGCCGTCTCAGATAGAGGGTTTATGTCGTTTTCTCATCTCGGCTTGTCCGATAAAGTTCTCGCTGCCGTAGCGGCGACCGGTTACAAAACTCCCACTCCCATCCAAGAGCAGGCGATCCCCCACGTGCTGGCCCGGCGCGACGTGCTCGGCATCGCGCAGACCGGCACCGGCAAGACGGCGGCCTTCGTGCTGCCGATGCTGACCATGCTGGAAAAGGGCCGCGCCCGCGCGCTCATGCCGCGCACGCTCATTCTCGAGCCGACCCGCGAGCTCGCGGCGCAAGTGGAAGAGAGCTTCATCAGATACGGCGTCAATCACAAGCTCAATGTCGCGCTGATCATCGGCGGTGTTTCGTTCGACAATCAGGATACCAAGCTCGCCCGCGGCGTCGACGTGCTGATCGCGACGCCCGGCCGGCTGCTCGACCATAACGAGCGCGGGCGCCTTCTCCTCACCGGCGTCGAGCTTCTGGTCATCGACGAAGCCGACCGCATGCTCGATATGGGGTTCATTCCCGACATCGAGCGCATCTGCAAGCTGGTCCCGTTCACCCGGCAGACACTGTTTTTCACCGCGACCATGCCGCCGGAAATCCAGCGCATCACCGAACAATTTCTGCACAATCCGGTTCGCGTCGAAGTCTCCCGTCCGGCCTCCACCGTCGCCGCCACCGCCCAGTTCCTGGCGAGATCGGGGCGCGAGCCGCACGACAAGCGCGACACGCTGCGCCGCCTGATCCGTTCCGCCGAAGGCTTGAAGAACGCCATCGTCTTCTGCAATCGCAAGCGCGACGTGGCGACGCTGCACCGCTCGCTGCTGCGGCATGGCTTTTCGGTGCAGGCGCTGCACGGCGACATGGATCAGTCCGCGCGCACCGCCGCGCTCGAACAATTCCGCAAGGGCGAAGTGACGCTGCTCGTCGCTTCCGACGTCGCCGCCCGCGGCCTCGATATCCCCGACGTCAGCCACGTCTACAACTTCGACGTGCCGATCCATGCCGACGATTATGTGCATCGCATCGGCCGGACCGGCCGCGCCGGGCGCACCGGCGTGGCGATCAGTATCGTGGCGGGCGCCAACGACACCAAGGCGGTCTCGGCAATCGAGAAACTGATCGGGCAGTCCATTCCATTCATGGACAATCAGCCTGAGCCGAGCGCCGCGCCGCAGCCGCCGCCTGCCGTGCGCGAGCATCGCGAACCGCGCAATCATCGGCGCCATTCGCATCGTTCGGCCTCGGTCGCACGAATTGACGAAGCAAAACCCCGCCGCGCTCCGCCGCCGGCGCGCCCGCGCCAGGACGATGGCGACGACTCGCACCTGCCGGCCTTTCTGCTGCGCCCGGTGACCGTGAAGGCGTAAGCTGCAGACAGCAAATAAGCATCCGATTTGTACGTCAGAATTTACCTTACAGACGCTTTTCAAGCGATCTTATTTACCGCTCCTTCACCGCTTTCTCCTACCTATACGTGTGATTGCCGATGCGTGCCGCGCCGCTCGGCGAGGTTTGATAATTTCCAGGGCGATTGGAGACGATGGCCGTGCCCCAAGAAGAGCACGAAAGGACGCTCGCATTTGCCGAGATTGCGCTCGGACAAATCCGCGCCTTGGGGCAATCGGCATCGCCGCGGAATTTTGAAATTTGGTACCATTACGCAACGGGTTACAATCAGCCGCTCAACCAGGCGATCAACGAAGCGCTGACCAAGAAAGGCGCGCTGGATGACGCCGATCTCGAGCAGATTTACGACACCTATATTGCCATGACCCGGTTGGGCGACCGGATGGACTCGGTCAATACGCGCGTGCTCGACGAGATCAAGCAGGTCATGACCACCATCGACGCGGCGGCCGGCTCGGCGACGAGTTATTCAAAGCGGTTGAGCCTGGCGAGCGAAAAGCTCTCACAAGCCAATGACGGCGAGGCGCTGCGCGCGGTCATCGAGCACTTGGCGCAAGGCGCCAAGGAGATGGAGGTCAACAACAAGAAGCTTGAGATGAGCTTGGCGGCATCGCGTCAGGAGATCCAGCAGCTTCAGCAGAATCTCGAAACCGTGCGCCTTGAGGGCCTCACCGATCCGCTCACCACGCTGTGCAATCGCAAATTTTTCGATGCCGCGCTGGCCAAGGGCATCGCCGAAGCGGCAGAGAAGAACGAGCCGCTGTCGCTATTGATGGCCGACATCGATCACTTCAAGACCTTCAACGACCAGTACGGCCACCTCACCGGCGACCAGGTGCTCCGCCTCGTCGCGCTTGCGGTGAAACAGAACGTCAAGGGCCGCGACGTGGCGGCGCGTTATGGCGGCGAGGAGTTCATCGTCGCACTGCCGAACACGGCGCTGCAATCGGCGATCACGGTGGCCGATCATATCCGGCGCGCCGTGATGACCAAGGAGTTGATGCGGCGTTCGAACGGCGAACGGCTTGGCCGGGTGACGATCTCGATCGGCGCCGCCGTCCTGCACCCCGGCGATACCGCGCAGCTTTTAATCGAACGCGCCGACAAATGCCTCTACGCCGCCAAGCGCAACGGGCGCAATCGCGTCATCTGCGAGGCCGATCCCGAGGCCGACGCCGGTGCGAGCCAAACCGCGGCGGCGCGGGTGGCGTAAACCCGCCGCGCGGAGCTAAGCAGCCGCTCTAATATCTCGCGGGTGGCGTCGTCGCCGGTCTCGCCATCGCGGACGACAAATCGCCGACGGCTGAGAACCATTTGCGCCAAGTCATACAAAGATACGTAGGTCAAATCGGTCGTGTTGTAGAGACGACGACCGCCGTACCTTTTGATCAGGACCGAATTGGATCGCACGTCCCGCATTTCGCTCATTTCGTCGATCCATCCGGAGCGAGACAAGCCGACAACGTCGTGATTAATGCGCCGCTGCGCCGGTCTCGTCGCGCGCTGGCTCGATCTGCACCGATTCGCCGCAGCCGCAGGCGGAAGTCTGATTCGGATTGTTGAACACGAATTGCGCCGAGAGCTTGTCGACCTTGTAGTCCATCTCGGTGCCGAGCAGAAACAGCACCGCCTTGGGATCGACCAGGATGCGCACGCCCTTGTCCTCGATCACCTCGTCGAGCGGATCGATCTTATCGGCATATTCCATGAAATAGCTCATGCCGGCGCAGCCGCCGTTCTTGACGCCGACGCGCACTGCGGCGATCGGGCGTTCGGCATTTGCCATCACCGCCTTGATACGCTCCGCCGCAGCTTCGGAAAGCCGCATCACTTGAGGTCTCGGCCGGGCAGTCGCCATCGTTTGCTTCCTTATCTTCGCATGTAATGCGCAGCTCTTCGGTCCGCAACTTACGCCAAGATTCGCTATTAAATTCTCACCACATATTGAGCACGGCGCGCGCCTCGTCCGACATCCGGCTCGGATCCCACGGCGGGTCCCAGACGATGGTGACCTTGGCCTCGCGCACGCCGGGCACGCCAGCCACCGCATTCTCCACCTGTGCCGGCAATTCCGCCGCCGACGGGCAATTCGGGGTGGTGAGCGTCATGTCGATATTGACCATGCGATCGTCGTCGATATCGACTTTATAGATCAGGCCGAGCTCGTAGATATCGGCGGGGATTTCGGGGTCGAATACGGTCTTGATCGCGACGACGATCTCGTCGGTCAGCCGCGCCATCTCGTCGGCAGGAATGGTCGAGGGCCGCTGCCGCGGCGGCTTCCTCCGGAACCGTTTTCGCTTCATCCATCATGACAGAAGATCCTGCGCTTTGACCAAGGCTTGCGCCAGGCAATCGACCTCGTCGCGGGTATTGTACATGGCGAAGGAGGCGCGGCAGGTCGCGGTAACGCCGAAACGCGACAACAACGGCATGACGCAATGGGTGCCGGCGCGCACCGCTACGCCCGAACGGTCGATGATGGTCGCGACGTCGTGCGGATGCGCGCCTTTCATCTCGAAGGAGATGATCGGTCCCTTGTCTTTGGTGGCACCGAAGATGCGCAGCGAATTGATCTCGCGCAGCCGGCCGTGGGCATAACGCATCAGGTCGCCTTCATGATTGCGGATGCGCGCCTTGCCGACGGAAGCCACATAATCGATCGCGGCGCCGAGCCCGATCGCCTGCACGATCGAGGGGGTGCCGGCCTCGAATTTGTGCGGCGGTTCGCCGTAGGTGATGCGATCCTCGGACACTTCGCGGATCATCTCGCCGCCGCCGTTGAACGGCGGCATCGCCGCCAAGTGCTCGTATTTGCCGTACAGCGCGCCGATGCCGGTCGGGCCGTAGAGCTTGTGGCCGGTGAAAACGTAGAAGTCGCAATCGATGTCGCGGACGTCAACGTCGCAATGCACGGCGCCTTGCGCGCCGTCAACCAGCACCGGGATGCCCCGCGCATGCGCAATCCGCGTCACCTCTTTCACCGGCACCAGCGTCCCGAGCATGTTTGACATGTGGGTGATCGCCACCATCTTGGTGCGCGGGCTCAAAAGCTTCTCGAACTCGTCCACGAGAAAATGCCCTTCGTCGTCGACCGGCGCCCATTTGATGACGGCGCCCTGGCGCTCGCGCAAAAAATGCCACGGCACGATATTGGAATGGTGCTCCATGATCGAGAGCACGATCTCGTCGCCCGGCATGATGCGCTCGCGCCCGAACGTATAGGCGACGAGATTGATCGCCTCGGTCGCATTGCGGGTGAAGATGATTTCTTCCTTGCGGCCGGCATTGAGGAAGGCGGCGACCTTCTCGCGCGCGCCCTCATAGGCCTCGGTCGCCTCGTTGGCGAGGTAATGCAGGCCGCGATGCACATTGGCGTATTGCGAAGTATAGGCCAGCTCGATGCGGTCGAGCACGGCGCGCGGCTTCTGCGCCGACGCGGCATTGTCGAGATAGACAAGCGGCTTGCCGTAAACCTGCATCGCCAGAATCGGAAAATCCTGGCGGATGCGATTGACGTCATAGGCGCCGTTGGTCATCGGTTCGTGCATGTTATTTACGCGCCTTGAGCCAGGCTGCGACGGTGTCCAGCAGAGCCTCGCGCAGGCCGGCATGTTCGATGCCTTCGATGGCCTCGCCGAGAAAGGCCTGGATCAAGAGCGCTTCGGCCTCCGCCGCCGGAATGCCGCGCGCCAACAGATAGAATTTCAGGTCGTCGTCGATCGCGCCGGCGGTGGCGCCGTGGCCGCACTGCACGTCGTCGGCGAAAATTTCGAGCTCCGGCTTGTTGTCGGCCTCGGCGCGCTCCGACAAGAGCAGCGCCCGCGTCATCATTTTGGCGTCGGTCCGCTGCGCATGCCGCCGCACGATGATGCGGCCTTGGAATACGCCGTGGGCCTCGTCGTCAAGCACGGTCTTGAAGACTTCGCGGCTCTGGCAGTCGGGCGCGACGTGATTGATGACCAGCGTGGTGTCGGCGTGCTGGCGGCCCTTGAGCAAAGTCGCGCCGCGGATGCCGGCGACAATGCCTTCGCCGTCGAATTTGAGGAACAGCTGATTGCGCACCACGGCGCCGCCCACCGTGAACGAAAACGCGTTGAAGCGGGCGTGTGCGCCGATCGCGGCGGCGAGCGTCGAGACATGCAGCGCGTCGGCGCCTTCGCCGATGATTTTCACGTGATCGACATGGGCATCGTCACCGACGAACAGCTCCAACGCTGCATTGACCTGATAATCGCTGCCGGCGGGACCTTCATGGCTCTCGATCACCATGGCGCGCGCGCCGCGCTCGACGACGACGAGCGAACGCACGAAACTCGCGGCCGGCTTTCCGGACGCGACGAACAACAGATGCAGCGGCCGCTCGATGGTCGCGCCGGCAGCGATGCGGATCACCGCGCCGTCGCCCATCAGCGCGGTATTGAGCGCAACAGCGACGTCGCCTGCCGGCGCAAGCTTGCCGAGGTGCTGCGTGAGCATGGGATCGTTGCCGGACAATGCATCGGCGAGCGAACCGACGGTGAGGCCGCTTTCCAGATTAGCCAGATCCGACAATTCCGCGACGAACGCGCCGTCGACAAAGACGAGGCGGCGCGTCTCGACATCGCCGACGAGCGCACCGGCGTTCTTGGCAAGCGCCTTGGCGGCCGCGTCGGGCGGCGGCGCAAGCGGCTTGGCCTCGCGCATCAGCGCCCGCAAGTCGGTATATTTCCAGTCCTCGACGCGGCGGTGCGGCAGGCCTTCCTTGGCAAACAGGCCGAAGGCGGCTTCGCGCTGCGCGGCGACGGCGTCATCGCCAGGCAGCGACCCGCGCGCCTGCGCAAAAACCTGCGCCAGCTCGGTTTCCGCCGCCGTCTTGATCGTGGTGACTCCGGCGTTCACGCCACCGCTTCCTCTTGATACTCGGCATAGCCGCGCGCCTCGAGTTCGAGCGCGAGCTCCTTGCCGCCGGTCTTGACGATACGGCCGGCGGACAGAACATGGACGATATCCGGCACGATGTAGGACAAGAGCCGCTGATAGTGGGTGATGACGACGAACGACCGTTGCGGCGAGCGCAGCCGGTTGACGCCGTCGGCGACGATTTTCAGCGCGTCGATATCGAGGCCGGAATCGGTCTCGTCGAGCACGGCAAGCCGAGGCTCCAGGAGCGCCATCTGCAAAATCTCGTTGCGCTTCTTCTCGCCGCCGGAGAAGCCGACATTGACGGCGCGGCGCAGCATGTCCTGGTCGATGTTGAGCTTGCCCGCGGTCTCGCGCACCCGCTTGATGAATTCCGGCGTCGACAGCTCCACTTCGCCGCGTTTCTTGCGCTGCGCGTTGAGCGCGGTGCGCAGGAACGTCATGGTGGCGACGCCGGGAATTTCCAGCGGATACTGGAAGGCGAGAAACAGCCCGGCCGCAGCGCGCTCGTCCGGCGTCATGTCGAAGATATTCTTGCCGTTGAATAGCACCGCGCCTGAGGTCGGCTCATAGCCGGACTTGCCGGCCAGCACATAGGCGAGCGTCGATTTCCCCGAGCCGTTCGGGCCCATGATGGCATGCACCTCGCCCGCGTTTACGGTGAGGTTCAAACCTTTGAGAATTTCCTTGCCGTCGATCTCGACGTGCAAATTTCTGATTTCCAGAAGCGCCATTCCAAAAAACTCCAGTAATCCGTTCGCCGACTAGCGGCCGCCCCAACGCCAGCGCCACACGCCGTCGGTCTTACGCCGGCTGACGACAAAAAGCGTTCCAAGCGCGAAAACGTCGAAGGCGATAAGGACCGCCAACGCCCAATAGTGCCGCTCGGTTAGCCGCAGATAGAGCGACACCACCACCATCGCGATGACAGTTCCCAGCGTCACCGCCCAACCTTCCCAGGTGATGGGCGTTGCGCCGTAACCGTATCGCTTGGGTTTGAACCAATAAGCCGTCATGACACGCGCCTAGCTCAGCCCACGCTGCCTTCGAGCGAGACCGAGATCAGCTTTTGCGCTTCGACTGCGAATTCCATCGGCAATTGCTGCAACACGTCCTTGACGAAGCCGTTGACGACGAGCGCGGTGGCTTCCTCAGCCGAAAGCCCGCGCTGCCGGCAATAAAACAGCATCTCTTCGGATATCTTCGAGGTCGTCGCCTCGTGCTCGAACACGGTCGAGGAATTCTTGGCCTCGATATAGGGCACGGTATGGGCGCCGCATTGATCGCCGATCAGGAGCGAATCGCAATTGGTGAAATTGCGCGCGCCCGAAGCGCGGCGGTGCGACGTCACCAGGCCCCGATAGGTATTGTTGGAATGCCCGGCGGCGATGCCCTTTGAGATGATCCGGCTCGTCGTGTTCTTGCCGAGATGCAGCATTTTTGTGCCGGAATCGACCTGCTGGTAGCCGTTGGAAATCGCGATCGAGTAGAACTCGCCGCGCGAATTGTCACCGCGCAGGATGCAGCTCGGATATTTCCAGGTGATGGCCGAACCGGTTTCCACTTGCGTCCAGGAGATCTTGGCATTCTTGCCGCGGCAATCGCCGCGCTTGGTGACGAAATTGTAGATGCCGCCCTTGCCGTTGGCGTCGCCCGGATACCAGTTCTGGATGGTGGAATATTTGATCTCGGCATCGTCGAGCGCCACCAGCTCGACCACGGCGGCGTGGAGCTGGTTTTCGTCGCGCATCGGCGCGGTGCAGCCTTCGAGGTAGCTCACATACGAGCCCTTGTCGGCGATGATCAGCGTGCGCTCGAATTGGCCGGTGTTCTTCTCATTGATGCGGAAATAGGTCGAAAGCTCCATCGGGCAGCGCACGCCCGGCGGCACGTAAACGAACGAACCGTCGGAGAACACCGCTGAATTGAGCGTGGCGAAAAAATTGTCGCTGATCGGCACCACCGAGCCGAGATATTTTTTCACCAGTTCGGGATGCTCGTGAACGGCTTCCGAGATCGGCATGAACAGCACGCCGGCTTTGGCGAGCTCGGCCTTGAACGTGGTGGCGACCGAAACCGAGTCGAACACCGCGTCGACGGCAATACGGCTGGAGCCGTTACTGCGTTCGCCGTCCGCACCGTCGCTCTTTTGGATGCCGAGCAGCGCTTCGCGTTCGCGCAACGGAATGCCGAGCTTTTCGTAGGTGCGAAGGATTTCCGGATCGATCTCGTCGAGCGACTTCGGGCCGTCCTTCTGCTTCGGCGCGGAATAGTAATAGAGGTCCTGATAATCGATCGGACCGTATTCGACCTTGGCCCATGTCGGCTCGCGCATGGTGAGCCAGCGCTTATAGGCATCGAGCCGCCACGCCAGCATCCATTCCGGCTCGCTCTTCTTGGCTGAGATGAAACGCACCGTGTCCTCGGACAAGCCCTTGGGGGCCTTGTCCGAATTCGATCAGCGTCTCGAAGCCATACTTATATTGATCGACGTCGATGCGCCGGACCTGATCGACGGTCTCTTGTACGGCCGGCATTCGTCCCTCCGCTCACGGTTTCAAGGACCGCGGGTTGGATTTAGTCGGTTATGGCAAATATCCTGCTTCGGATCGTCCTTGCCTCGGGTCACCCCAGTTCGGATAAATCGCTCAGTTTTGCAGCCATTTAGGCGGCAACGCTTGGCTGACCCTTAGATAGTGCAGAAGCGAGCTTTCTCCAAGCTTTTAGAAAGCTTTCAATATCGGCTTCGGTGGTGCTCCAGCCCAGGCTGGCGCGCACCGCGCCGTGGGTGAGCGGCGGCAAAACTCCCATTGCTGCAAGGACATGCGAGGGCTGGACCTTGCCGGACGAGCAGGCGGCACCGGACGACACCGCGACGCCTTCGAGATCGAAGGCAATGACCGCGGTTTCGGCTTTCATGCCCGGGACGGTGAAAAGCGTCGTATTCGGCAGCCGCGGGGCATCGCCGCCAAAAATGACTGTTCCCGGCGCAATCGCCCGCAGCCCGGTTTCGAGACTGTCGCGCAACGCCAGCATGTGCTTGGCCTCGGCTGCGCGCTGACCGCGAGCCGCGGCAGCGGCAGCGCCGAAGGCGGCAATGCCGGCGACATTTTCGGTGCCGGCGCGCAGCCCCCGCTCCTGTCCGCCGCCCCGGATCAGCGGGTCGGGGATGTGAAGGTTGTCGCTGGCGCGCACCAGCGCGCCGACGCCCTTCGGCCCGCCAATCTTGTGGGCCGAGAGCGTCAGCAGGTCGGCGCCCAGCACGGCGATGTCGCAATCGATACGGCCCGCGGCCTGCACGGCATCGACATGAAGCAAGCCGCCCGCCGCATGCACGATCGCCGCAGCTTCCACGACGGGCTGAATGACGCCGGTTTCGTTATTGGCGAGCATCAGCGAGACCAGCGCCCGCGGCGATTTGGCAACGGCTTCGGCGAGCGCCGCCAGATCGAGCCGGCCCTGCGCATCCACCGGTAATTCTTCGATTGCCTCGCGGGCAAAGCGGCCGCCCGCGCGCACCGAGACGTGCTCGACGGCCGAGAGCAAAAGTTTCGAGCGCGGAAGCTTGTTGCCGGCGACCTCGATTGCCGGCGTCAGCGCCAGCATGTTGGCTTCGGTGCCGCTCGAGGTAAAAAACACGTCGCCGGCGCGCGCCCCGACGAGTGTGGCCACCTCTTCGCGCGCCTTCTCGATCAAACGCCGCGCGGCGCGGCCCTCGGCATGCACCGAGGAGGGATTGCCGGGGACCGAAAGCGCCTCGGCAATGGCCGCCCGGGCCTCATCCCGCAGCGGCGCCGTGGCGTTCCAATCGAAATAGCTGCGCTTCGGCATGCTGGTTATGCTTGCTTTTTGACCCCCGGCCTGTGCTAGAAGTCGCGACCCACTGCTTCCGCCGGTAAAAGCACGTCGCCAGTTGCTAAAAAATGAAGTGGTTATAAATAGTTACGTGCAGAGACCGGCAACGTCAAGCGTACCCGCCCGCGCTTCATCCGCTCCGGCTTGCGGAGCAGGAAGAAGCAGCCGTTGAGCGGCTGCCGCACTGATCGAGGTTCCAAAACATGCCCGAAGTCATTTTCACGGGGCCTGCTGGCCGCATCGAGGGCCGTTACCACCCGGCGCGCCAGAAGAATGCGCCGATCGGCATCGTGCTGCATCCGCATCCGCAGTTCGGCGGCACGATGAACCACCAGATCGTCTACCAGATCTACTACTCCTTCGTGCACCGCGGCTTCTCCGCGTTGCGTTTCAACTTCCGCGGCGTCGGCAGGAGCCAAGGCGGCTTCGACCACGGCATCGGCGAATTGTCGGATGCGGCCTCCGCGCTCGACTGGGCGCAGTCGGTCAATACCGAGGCGCGCAGCTGCTGGATC
This sequence comes from uncultured Alphaproteobacteria bacterium, assembly GCA_963784325.1. Taxonomy (GTDB): domain Bacteria; phylum Pseudomonadota; class Alphaproteobacteria; order Rhizobiales; family Xanthobacteraceae; genus BOG-931. Next base: position 20,860 of record CAWARC010000028.1, read on the forward strand.
GCCGGATTCTCGTTCGGCGCCTGGATCGGCATGCAGCTTCTCATGCGGCGCCCGGAGATCGAAGGCTTTATCTCGATCGCCCCGCCGGCGAACCTTTACGATTTTTCATTCCTGGCGCCCTGCCCGTCGTCCGGCCTGATCATCCACGGCGACAAGGACGCCGTGGTGCCGCATCGCGATGTCACGAACCTTGTCGAGAAGCTGAAGACGCAGAAGGGCATCGTCATCGAGCAGAAGATCATTCCCGGCGCCAACCACTTCTTCGATGGCAAGGTCGAGCCGCTGATGCAATCGATCAGCGGCTATCTCGACAAGCGGCTCGGCAAGACCGGCCGGGCCAACAGCGCGGCGTAATTCAATCGCGCTTTGTCGCGGCCGCGCTTGCAATCGGCGCGCCCCGGTCGTTCAATGGGTTCAACGAGAACCCAAAATGGAACGGATCGGGGGGACTATCATGCGTTACAGGTTTATTGCCGGCTTTCTAGCCATCGCGGCCGCCGGCATCGGCGGCGGCTTAAGTGCGGGCAGCGCCGCCGCGCAGGACACGATCAAGATCGGTATTGTCGTGCCGATGACCGGGACGTCCGGAGCGGTCGGGCGGGAAATCTCCGATGCCGTTCACCTCTATATGGCGCAGCATGGCGACACCGTCGCCGGCAAGAAGATCGAGCTGATCATCAAGGACGATCAGAGCGTGCCCGACAATGCCAAGCGGCTGGCGCAGGAAATGGTCGTCAACGACCACGTCAATTTCCTCGGCGCCGGGCTGACGCCGAGCGCTATGGCGATGGCGCCGATCGCCACCGAGGGCAAGGTACCGACCGTGATCATGGTATCGGGCACCTCGGTCGTTACTGAAAAGTCGCCTTATTATGTGCGCACCAGTTTCACGCTCGGCCAGCAATCCGGCATCATTGCCGATTGGGCGATTCAGAACGGCAGCAAGAAAGCTGTCATGATCCTGTCCGACTGGGCGCCCGGCGCCGAGGCCGGCAAGGTGTTTGCCGCCAACTTCACCAAGGGCGGCGGCCAAGTTCTCGATACGCTCAAAGTGCCGCTGGCCAATCCGGACTTCTCACCGTTCCTGCAGCGCGCCCACGACCTGGCGCCGGACACGCTGTTCGTCTTCGTCCCCGCCGGCCAGGCCGGAACGTTTGCCAAGCAATTCGCCGAGCGCGGCCTGGAAAAGTCCGGCATCAAGCTCGTTGGGCCGGGCGACATCGTCGACGACGACGATCTGCCGACCACCGGCGATACGCTGTTGGGCGTCGTCACCGCGGGACTTTATTCCGCCGCGCATCCGTCGCAGCTCAACAAGGATTATGTGGCGGCCTACAAAAAGGCGACCGGCCATCGCGCCAATTTCATCTCGGTCGGCGGCTATGACGGCATGCATCTGATCTATGCCGCGCTCAAAGCCACCAACGGCAACACCGACGCCGACGCGATCATCGGTGCGATGAAGGGCATGAAGTGGGAGAGCCCGCGCGGGCCGATCTCGATCGACCCGCAAACCCGCGACATCGTGCAGAACATCTATATCCGCAAAGTCGAGATGGTGAGCGGCGAGCCTTGGGCTATCGAGTTCAAGACTTTTCCGGCCGTCAAGGACCCGCTCAAAGAAGCGGCCGCCAAATAGGCTGCAGCCGCCGTCATTGCGAGCCAACGGGTCCGGCCCGAAGTGGCCGGCCCGATGACGAGCTCCGCGAAGCAATCCAGCTTCATCGTCAACGCACCTGGATTGCTTCGTCGCGTTGCTCCTCGCAATGACAATCGAAGGAACAAAACCATGCGCGGCGTAACCTTCCTCGGCGAACGCAGGCTGCAACTCGCCGAATTTCCGGACCCGGCGCCCGGGCCGCACGACGTCGTGGTCGCGATCAAGGCGTCCGGCATGTGCGGCAGTGACCTTCACCCCTACCGCGCAACCGGCGGCTCACCGTCGCACGGTCTCGGCAAAGCGTCCGGTCCGGTCATTGCCGGGCACGAGCCTTGCGGCGTGGTCGCCGCCGCCGGCAGCGCCGTCGACGAGCGCATTGTCCGGGTCGGCGCCCGCGTCATGGTGCATCACTATGGCGGCTGCGGCACCTGCCGGCACTGCCGCACCGGCTGGACGCAAATGTGCGACGCCGGGAGCATCGTCTATGGCAGAACCGGCCATGGCGCACATGCGCCATACATGAAGGTACCGTCCTATACATTGGTGCCGCTGCCGGACGAATTGTCGTTCGCCGCCGGCGCGGCGATCTCCTGCGGCACCGGCACCGCCTACCAGGCGCTGCGGCGGATCAATCTCGCCGGCGGCGACACCATCGCCATTGTCGGCCAGGGCCCGGTGGGCCTTTCGGCGACGCAGTTCGCCGTGGCGATGGGCGCGCGCGTCATTGCACTCGACGTCAGCGCCGAGCGGCTTGCGCGCGCCAAGGAATTCGGCGCCGACGCCCTGATCGATCCGGGCAGCAATGACGCTCCGGCCGCGATCAGGGACCTGACGCACGGCTTGGGCGCCGATGTCACGCTCGATACATCCGGCACCGCCGCCGGCCGCATCGTCGCCGTCCGTGCCGCGCGCAAATGGGGCACCGCCTGTTTCGTCGGCGAAGGCGGCGACGTCACTATCGAGGTCAGCCCCGACATGTTGCGCAAGCAGCTTACCATTGTTGCATCGTGGACCTTTTCCACGACCATCCAGGCCGATTGCGCGCGCTTTATCGCCGACCACAAGATCGACGTCGACCATCTGTTTACGGATCGCTGGCAGCTCGACCAGGCCGACGAGGCCTACCGGCTGTTCGATCGGCAGACCAGCGGCAAGGGCGTTTTTCTGATGCAGTGAGTTCTAAGGCTTCGCCAGCACGCCACCGCTCAGCGGGCGCGGCGCCTCAGTGGTCCCGGGGAACGTGATCGGCAGACTCCGCACCACGAGATAGGCGAAGGCCTGCGCTTCCAAGGAGCCGCTCGACCGGCCGACCTCCCGGCTTCGACACCTGCGGCCTTAAGCGTCTCGGCGAGCGTGCGCATCAGCGTCGGATTGCGCGCGCCGCGGCCAAGTGCGGCGCCGCCGCTGTATTTTTCGCTGCCGGCGTCAACCATGCCACGGTGCGCGACAAGAAAGTCTGCGCGCTCTTGCTATCCGTCGCCGGCACGAAGGAATCGGCAAAGCAGGTGACACCCTGCGCGGCGGCGATCTGAGCGACCGCATGAACCAAACGAGGATCGCCTGCCACGTAGACCATGTCGTCAACGCTAAGCGCCGGCAGGTAATCAGTCGGCGGACCTAACCGGACTGCGGAGGTGATGCCCTGCTCTCCTCCTACCGTTGGAATAATCGTCACGTTGGGAAACTGCGCCAGCCAGCACAGCGCCGGGATCATATAGAGTGAATACAGGTCGCGCGCTCCCACTATCAGGATGAGCTCGCGCTTGGGTTTCTCCCTGAGTGCGGCTGCCGCAATGGACCAGATCGGTGCGAATCCGGTGCCACTGGAGATCAGCACAAGCCGCGCGGCAGTGTTGCGGCGAAAATAGGCGCTGCCGAAGGGGCCCGTCATTTTCAGTTGATGACCCTTTTTGATGTTCCGCCCGAGCGCCGACGAGACGCGCGCTCGCCGCAGTCGCCGCACATGGAACCGGATCAATTCGGGATTGCGCGATGATTGGAGCGGGCCCGTGGGGCTATAGTAGCGCTTTGGAAAACCGCGAAACTGCACCGCGAGGTATTGACCAGGCAGGTAATCGAACGGCTCGCGGCTTTCGATGCAGACTTCAACCACGTCCGGCGCAACGTTCACGAGACCGGCGATCTCGCCGGAAACTTGCGCGATTTCGGGCACTTTTTCGAGCACGACCGTCAAGTCAGAAATCACGCGGGTCTGGCACGCATGAATGACGTTTGGAATATCGCTCGCACCGCCCAGGCAGCGTCCAGCCAAGACCCGCACCCGGCACGTCCCGCAATATCCGGATCTGCAATCGTGCGGTAATTCGATTCCATTCATCAGCGCCGCATCGAGGAGAAGATCACCCGGATTTGCGGCGACCACATCCCCGTTGATGGTCAATCTACAGACTTGTGACATTACTCCACCTCCAGATATATCGGCCGAACCTGCCGTGTATGTCTGATCTGTGCGTGATCGAAGGCGGCAACCCGCATGAAAATGCCGGTTTTGATCGGCACATCGTAACGGCTACCGGTCTGCAGGCGACGTACGATCTCGAGGGCCCAGCGTCCCGCAGCCCAGCGCGCAGCGCATCGAACGTCAGCGCGATCGCCGGAATATTGACCCGAGATAATAACGCCGGGAACTACGGTGCCGTCGGGGATAAGCCGATCGCGTTCCGGCGAATATGGCAACGAATTATCGTCCGTTACGTACCACCGCGCGGCATCGCCCTCGCCGTGGTCGGGATCAAGATCGATCCGACCGAGCGCCGCATTCATGACCGCAAGATCTTTCGGTAAGCGGCGCGGCGGCACACCCGCGGCATAATTCCCCGCCTCGGCCAGCGTGAAATTGTTCTGATAATTCGCTGCGCCCGGATCCGGAGCAAAGCCCCCATGGTAAGGAACAACCCCGTGGAATTGTGCCGACGTGCCCTTTGCCGGGGGGCCAAAATAGTCATCGTCACAATAGCCCGACGGATTGGTACTCGTCGCCTTCCACTCCCAAACGTCGGCGATCATCCCGGCTTGGGTTGCATAATGGAGGCCGCGTCCCGACAATGTTGGCGGCTCATCAGGCAGCGGCGCGGCGCCGGCGTGAAACGTCGTGTCGCCCGCTAAGATGGCGTCGAGCCCGCTCAGCAGAACGGAAAACTTGTCCTCGTTGTAAGCATGCTCGTCGCCGATTTCGTAGCCGTCATGAAGCAGATGCCAGACACCGGCCGATTTTTGCATCGGCAGCTGCTTTAGTGACCGGGTCGGATCGTCCCACTCAAAGAGGAAGTACGCATACACACCATCATGCGCCGCCCGGATCGAAACCGTCGTTTCGCCGGTACCTTGAAAATTGCCGCCATTTTCCGTCAGCACGTAAACCGGCGAAATTCTCTGCCAGACCGGATCGGACGCTTCACCATCGATGATTGGAGCATCGTCCGAGGCGATGCGATGAATATAGAGCGTAACGATGAGCTGTCGTTGCGCGGTAAGCATAGCAACGACGATCAGACCTGCCGCCGCGCATGCGCCAATCAACGCCGTCAACTGTGCCGGTCCGGGTTTGCGCGGCGACTGCGGCCGGTTACCGGAATGTCCCGAGGGCGGTGGGCGAATCCCAGCTGCTGCGGCGGCGGCCGAATCCCGATGCAATGCCCGAATGCCGCCAGCGGCGTCGGTATATCCCGCCGAAGCGCCGGTACCGACCATGGCATCGGCAAAATCGGATGTGTGAGTTGCAACTAGCCCAGGGCTCTGTTGCTCGAGCAGCGCAAGCATGTCGGCGAATTCGAATTTTTGCGCCGCCGGAACACGAAACGTCGGACGTAAAATACGCAGCAGTTGTGCGGCGCCCCCGAGACGCCACTGCGAGATCAAGTGCAGAACGACGTAGCCGAGAATGCTCCACATGCCCAGCCAGTGCATTTGGACCAAAAGGCTGTTTGCGCGCCCGAAAAACAGCAATGCGCCCGTAGTCAGCTGCAAGAGCAGCATCAAAAAGAATATCCAATAAAGAAAGACATTAATGGCGCCCCACCTCGCGTAGGAACGGCCGACTAGGCCGCGAAGCCGGACCTTGTCGAGTAAAATACGTCGCCGCAGCCGCAGAAGCCTTACGTAAATGATATAAGCAACGCTGATCGCGACGAGCGCAGCGGCGGATTGCATATGCTCCGTCCAAACCGCGGCCTGCGGAAGAATGGGATTGAAAAAATTGATCCAGACCCGATCCGGCGTCTCGCTACCGATCCGCAGCCCCGTCGCCAACGCGACCAGGAGCGCCGCCACCAGCAGCCAATGAAGGATTACGGTCCCACAGTCCGTCTTTTTGCTTTGCCTGTTTCGCCCCACCCCGACACCTTTCAGCTTCAAGAATCGCAGCGCCGCCAACGAAACGTGATTAGCTGTCAATAAGAACGGCCGGCCTCGCCCAGACCAAATCGCCGGATCCGGCGACAATCTCGCTTATCCTCCTGTGACAAGAGATTCTTCGCCCCGACTTTTCGAGCGTCGTTCAGCATTTTGGCCACGGGCTGACGAAAATGCGGGACTGACCGGCCAATTGTGTGATCATTCGCAGGAAGATTGATGGCACTCGCCGTTGGGCCAGAAAAACAACGCCAATTGAGCGGAGCAGCGCCGGCGATGCCACATTCTGTCTGTGCCTCGCAAGAAATTGTGTCCCGCGAAGAATAATAATTGTGCCCCGCGAAGAATTATGTCTCTACGCAAATTGTGTCTCGCGAAAAATTTTCGATCTATTCGTGAGTTAGCAATAGGATGTTTTTCTTCGACACACTGTGCCTCTTTTTCGCGGCACCCTTCGATCAAAGTTTCGACGCGTTCTGCACCGACAAGATTCCGATCGCGGATTGAGTCCCGGCAAGTCGAAGTGTCGCCGGACCGCGAGGGGGCGCTCAACTGTGTCGATTCTTTCACCGAACGATTTTGTCTTCCAAGAATTGCGGACAAGCGCCCGCCGGCTCGGCGCCGTCGCTATTTTCAGCGGCGCGATCAATCTATCGATGCTGTCGGGGTCGTTCTACATGCTGCAAGTGTACGATCGCGTACTGCCAAGCCGTAACGTGGCGACGCTGATCGGTCTGTCAACGATGGTGTTGATAGCCTACTTGTTTCAGGGCTATTTCGAAGCGGCTCGCTCGCGGATGTTGTCCCGAATAGGAGCGTTGTTCGATATCGGCTTGCAGAAACGCATTTATCTGGCCATCGCGACACTTCCACTGCGTGGCGCCAAGGCGATCATCGCACAGCAACCGCTGCGCGACCTCGATCAGATTCGAACGTTCATGTCGGGCGTCGGCCCGACGGCGTTTCTCGACATGCCGTGGATTCCAATTTTCTTGATCGCGCTGTTCGTTTTTCATCCAATGATCGGAACCGTAGGCGGTGTTCGGCGCGGCGACTATCATCTCGCTCACCGTGGTGACCGAACATCGGTCGCGCGCCGCCGCCAAGACTGCCATGGACAGCAGCGCACACCGGCAAGTCCTTGCCGATTCGGCACATCAGAACGCCGAGGTGATCCGGGCGCTGGGCATGACAGGCCGCCTCACGGAGCGTTGGCTAAATGCCAACGAACGTTATTTGCGGCAAAATCTCGAAGTCGCCAACGTTTATGCAAACATCGGCGCGCTCGCAAAGGTCGTGCGTTACATCCTGCAGTCCGCGATATTGGGGATTGGTGCCTATCTCGTGATCACCGACCGGGCTTCCGGCGGCATCATGATCGCCTCATCGATCATGATGGGTCGCGCACTGGCGCCAATTGAAATCGCCCTGGTCAACTGGAAGCAGCTTGTCGCCGCCCGGCAGGGAATTGGAAGGCTGCGCCATTTCCTGACGAGCGTCGAACCAGCGCCGGCCGCCGCCGTTCAGTTGCCGCGGCCCAAACAAAGCCTGTCCGTCGAGGATGTGGCGGTCACCGTGCCGGGAACCGAGCAAGTCGTCCTGTCCAACATCTCTTTTAAGCTCACGGCTGGGATGGGACTTGCGCTGCTCGGGGCGAGTGCGGCGGGCAAGTCGTCGCTGGTGCGCACTTTGGTTGGGATCTGGCCGACAACGAAGGGAGTGGTTCGCCTGGACGGGGCGGCGCTGGATAACTGGGATATGGACGAGCTCGGACGTCATACCGGCTATCTGCCCCAAGACGTTGCGCTATTTGACGGCACGGTCGCGGAAAACATCGCCCGCTTCGACGACAGCGCAAGTTCGGAAGCAGTGCTCGACGCCGGCCGCCTCGCCGGAGCGCACGAGATGATCCTGTCCCTGCCCGACGGTTACAGTACGCGGCTTGGCGAGCGCGGCTCCGCGCTGTCAGCCGGGCAGCGTCAGCGGATCGGGCTCGCACGCGCGGTTTTTGGCGATCCGTTTCTAGTCGTGCTTGACGAGCCGAACGCCAATCTCGATCACGAGGGCGAAGTGGCGCTGATCAGGGCGATAGTGATGCTGCGGCACAAGCAAAGCATCGTCATTGTCGTCTCTCACCGTCCCGAGGCGCTTGCCGCGCTCAATGTTGCCATGGTGCTGCGAGACGGCCGCATGGTGGCCTTCGGGCCGCGCGAAGAGTTGTTTGCCCGCGTTGCTCAATCGGTCAATAGCGCCGGCGCGAACAAGTTCAAGTCCGCGGACGTGAAAAGCGGCAACAGCCCGACAGCAGCAGCCGGAGCACCGTGATGAGCGCTGTGGATCAGAGCCGGCATGACGGCATGGCGGCCACGCCCGTTCAGGATCATCGCAAGCTCATGACAGGTCCACAAGGCGAGGCGCTCATCGTCGAATTGCGGAAGGCAAAAGCTGCGGTTGATCGCCTTCGACAAAATGCCCGAACCAAACAAGCAACGCCGCAACCGGCTCGCAGCACCGGTCCAGAGCATACCAGTCCAGAGCATATCGTCCGGCGGTTTCCGGGGGCGCGGTCGCGGCTCGATCAATTCGAGCCGAGCGCATTGCAAGAGCCGATTCGGCTTAATCCGAAAAACGAGCGTATCGACGCGGAAGAAAAGCCGGAAGAGGTCCTCGCCGCGACAGGCGAGCAAAGTGAGCGTGTCGCTGCGCCCGGCGGCCGCTCCGTTACATCAGCGTTAGCGCCGGCCATTCACGCCGCAATACAAGCGTTGCGCGCCGCATCGTTGTGGCTTTTCAGCGACGCTCCCGCGACCAGCCAGACCCAGAATAATAACTTCGCGATGTATGTGGCCAGCACACACGAAATTCAGTTGAAGGCCGCCGCGCGAGTTCTCGTTCTCAGCGCCGCTGTGGTCGGAGGTTGGGCGACATTGGTGCCGCTCTCCGGTGCGGTTGTTTTGCCGGGCACACTCGTCGTCGAATTGAGCGTGAAGAAAATTCAGCACCCCACCGGCGGCGTAGTGGCGGAAATTGCGGTGCAGGATGGAATGCACGTCGACGCCGGCACCCTCTTGGCGCGGCTCGACGAAACCCAAGTGCGGGCCAATGAAACGCTCGTCGCCGATCAGCTCGACCAGATCCGCGCGCGAGTCGCCCGGCTCGTCGGCGAACGCGACGGCCTCGATCACATCGAGTTTCCCGAGCAGCTTACAGATCGGCAGAGTGATCCGAATGTGGCGCACCTGATCGCATCCGAGACGGCGCTGTTCAAAGCGCGGGCAGCGGCGCGTCAGGGTGAAAAGCTACTGTACAACAGCAACATTCGTCAGTTTGAGGAGCAGATCAACGGCTTGAATGCCGAGATTGTGGCGAAATCGTCCCAGCTTGACCTGATCGCGAGCGAACTGACGGGCGTCAAGGAACTCTACGCCAAAGGTCTCGTGCCGTTGACGCGGATGACGTCCTTACAGCGAGATGCGGCTCGGCTCGACGGCGAACGGGCCGAATTGACGGCCACAATTGCGGCCACGCGCGCCAAGATCGGTCAATCACAATTACAGATTACTCATATCGATCAGGATTTTCTTTCCGAGGTGATGAAGGACCTTCGCGACGCCCAGGATAAAGAAGCGGAATTGAGGGAAAGGAATGTCTCGGCCAAAGATCAACTCCAGCGCACAGAAATTCGCGCGCCGACCTCGGGGATCGTGCAGCAATTGGCGATCCATACCATGGGCGGCGTCGTCCGGCCGGGCGACGTCATCATGGAAATCGTGCCCGATTCCGACGATCTCGAAATCGAAGGCCATCTGCCGCCCAATGAAATCGATCAAGTGCGCAGCGGACAACGGGCGTATTTGCGATTTTCCACGCTCGATCGGCCGACGATGCCTGAGGTGACCGGTACGGTCTCGTATGTTTCTCCCGATCTTACTCATGATCAGCAGACCAATGCCGGTTTCTATACGGTGAAAATCGATCTGCCGGGCGGCGAGCGTCACCATCTCGACGGCATGACACTGGTGTCCGGCATGCCCGTTGAAATTTTCCTTCAGACTGGAAGCCGCACGATGCTCAAGTACCTGCTCAAGCCGATCACCGATCAGCTGCATCGCATGTTTAACGAGCCATAACATCGTCTTTTGCGTGATGAGCTCGCGCATAACCGCCGCCTCGCAGATCGGCGCAGCTATGAGGACGTCTGCCGTGAAGATTCCTTGCTGCAGCCACTTTCACCAAATCTAATGAAATGCTCAGCGTGCAAACGGGGGAGATTAGAATGACGACTTTGCCAACCACAGTCAGAGACGATGCGCTCAATCTTTCTACCGATCTCGCTCAAGCCGGCACGGTATTCAACGATGCGACGCGGCTGCTCGACGGCGGCCTGTGGAGCACGCCGGCCGACAATAACAATCAACCGGCTTACCTCGGTCTTTACACGACCGATATCAATGCGGTGCTCGACGACATCAATGCTGCCCTAGCCAATCCGGGCAGCGTCGCCGTCAGCGGCGATCCCTACACACTCTCGACCGCCGATACCTCGGTTCTGTCCCAGGTGGCCGGCCAGCTCCAGACCTTGCTGACCGAAGCGCCGCAGTCGGTCGGCAATTCCCATAATGCGACGGCAGCGCAAGGATTGGTGCAGGCCACGCAGACCGCCATTCTCAACGAGATCAACGGCGATTTGGGTTTGGCCACAGCTTTGGATGCCAACTCCTATCCGACCAGCACCGGCGCAAACAATGTCGGCTTTCAAAGTCTTCCGACCGGATCGGACAGCTCGGCGGCCATTGCCGCCGCAACGGCGCCGGGAGCTACGCTGGCCCAAATCGGCAATGTCTTTAACGCCGCGGCCGACCTCGCCGTCGGCGGCCTCAATAATTCAAATATGTCAGGATTCAATGCCGACATGCACGCGGTAGCGGCGGGCATAAGCAATCTGATCAACAATCCGACCCAGCTTGCGGCACTGGAGAGTGGCGAAAGCGCCAGTGATGCCGCCTTGACGACCATTCATCTCGACACGATCTTGAACCAGATCAATCTGCAGATCAGCGACTTCGACACGAAATATGCTACCGATCCGAACACGGCGGCGCGATCGACCAACGACAATCTGCTGGATATCATCGATATCGTGCAGAACGATCAGGCATTGAACACGGCTGCGGGCGGCAACGGCTCACCAGGCTCGGTGGGCGGCTTTGCCGAATTCCCGGCCTATCTTAACGGTCCTGATGGCCCTAATGCACATGGCGGCACCATCACGCAATATCAGGATAATCAGGCTCAGACCAATTTCTGGGCTCAGTTCATCGCCGAGGCCAACACCGTCAACAATCAACTGGATAGCGTGGCGGCGGGAAGCACCACCACACCAGGTGAACTGCAAGGGCTTATCACCGAGATTCAGAACTATCAAAAATTCGGTGCATCGTTTGATACCAGCCAGGGCGGCGTGTTTGGCGCGCGGTTCGATAACGAGCTGAAGTCGGGGACGCTTCTGGCCGACACCAATAACGCGGTACATGGTCTGCAGGGCATATTGAACGGCGACAGCGGAGCGGCCTTGGCCGCGGATCAGGCACAGATCGTGGCGGCAGGCACGGGTTTCGTGGCCGATGCCGCTGACGTGTCCGGCAATAATATTCCGCTCGGCGGCGGAGCTTTTGTCGGCACCGCGACCACCGTGGCAGCTGCGACATCACCGCAAGGCGTTGCGCAAGGAACGATCCCAGTCACCGGAACGGCATCGGGAACGACGGGACTTGCGGTTGCGCAAAATGGGAGCGGCTGCAGCCCCAGCGGTACCAATGCTGGCAGCGGGGGTAACGCCAACAGCGGCAACTCCAGCTCCGGCGGCAACAATGCCGGCAATCACGATGGTGCTTTCCAGCCGCACCTGGCGGAGAACCATTTTCAACAACAAAATCACTTCGAAATGATGTGGCATCACGCCTAATGACGTGCGCGGCCGGACCGGGGCGATAACGGCAGCATACGAATTCCACCGCCGCGGTTATTGCGGCGGTGGAATTCGTCGCAGCACCCGGTAAGCCGCAGCACAAGGCCTTTGTCGGAAATTTAAATGGGTGGCTGCGCGACGAGTATCCGGAAAAATCGGCCAATTTGACAATGGGTACCGCTCAAACGTTCTTCGCAACGGCGTTTGGTGGCGAGCGCCGCTTAAAGGAATTTGCCGTCAACGTTGGGAGATACGTCACGGGTCTGACTTTGGAGACCGCATCGATTGCGCAAGGCCGCCGGAGCGTGATCTTCGCCTTGAAGCGGGCTCAGAGGCAGCTCGCAGCCGATGACTTCCAGGCACTGGAAGAGAAAAATGGCTTTGAAACTTCCTCGCGAAACTTTCTTCGCGATGTTTTTTTCATCCTCCTCAACGCCGATCGTCGCCAGCTTGTTGGCCAAATCGAAATAGGTCATTTTTCGGCGTTTTAGTTCCGCCTTGAGATGATTTTTGACTCGAGTTCCGCCAAATGTCGGGCGCCATCGCGGTTCTCCCCGAAGTGCATTGCGCGTCTTCTAACTAGATGCAAACAATCAGGCGTCAGTTTGACCATGGGAGATCGCGCGACATCCGGCCCCGATTGTACTGCAGCGACCTTGCCGACTACGGCTTCGCCAGCACACCGCCGGTCAGCGGGCGCGGCGCGCCGGTGGTGCCGGGAAACGTGATCGGCAGGCCGCGCAGGCTGCGCACGGCGAGATAGGCAAAGGCCTGCGCCTCCAAGGAATTGATCGACCAGCCGACCTCGTGGGCGGATTCTATGCGCGCGGCGCTTGAGCCGCTCCGCGAGCATGCGCATCAGCGTCGGATTGCGCGCGCCGCCGCCGGCGACGATCCAGGTCGCAGGCACGCTGGGCAGATGCGGCACGATGCGCGCCACGGCTGCGGCGGTGAGCGCGGTCAGTGTCGCCGCGCCGTCCTCAACGCCGATGCCGTCGAGCGTGCTGCCGACAAAACCGCGGAAGTCATTGCGGTCGAGCGATTTCGGCGGCGGCAAAGCAAAAAACGGATGCGCCAACAGACGCTCGATCATGGCGGCGTCGATCGCGCCGGCGGCCGCCGCGCGGCCGTCGGTGTCGAGCGGACGCCCGGTGCGCAGCCGCAAGAAATCATCGAGCAAGGCGTTGCCGGGTCCGGTGTCGCAGGCGATCAGATCTTCGCCGTCGATATAGGTCACGTTGGCGACGCCGCCGATATTGAGCACCGCAATCGGCGGCGCCAAACCCAAACGCTGCGCCAGCGCGCGGTGATAGATCGGCGCGAGCGGCGCTCCCTGCCCGCCGGCGGCGACGTCGGCGGCACGAAAATCGTAGACCACCGGAATGCCGAGCCGCGCCGCCAAGGCGGCGCCGTCGCCGATCTGCAGCGTCAGCCCGCGCTCCGGCCGATGCAGCAGCGTCTGGCCGTGGAATCCGACCGCGGCCACGCTGCCGGCTTGCAGATCATTGGCGCCGAGGAAGGTTTCCACCGCTTCGGCATGAGCGTCGTTCACTAATTGCTCCGCCTCGGCGACGATCGCCGGCCGCGCCGTGCGCTCGGTCAAGTTCGCCGCAGCGGCGGTGGCGCGGCGCAGCAGCGTGCGCTCGGCTTTGGTGTAGGGGCGGCAGGCGGTGGCGCCGAACTGGGCGATCCGCTCGCCGTCGGTGTCGATCAAGGCGACGTCGACGCCGTCTTGCGAGGTCCCGCTCATCAGCCCGATCGCCAGCACCGAAGTCTCGGGCGAGGCCGTCGCCGGCAGGTCCCGTGCCATTTGTTCGGACATCGAAATGCCTTCCGGCCGCGTTCTTTGAATCAGCGTCCAGACCTGTTACACCAGCCCCGCCGCCACGGCGAGCCGCCGCGCGCCGCAACCGTTCCACCAGTCTAGCCGGACATCGATGAGCACGTACAAGTCCGATTTTCTCAATGTTCTTGCCGAGCGAGGCTTTATCCATCAAGTCTCCGAACCTGACGCATTGGACGCCCTGGCACGGTCGTCAACGTTGACCGCCTATATTGGTTTCGACTGCACCGCGCCGTCGCTACACGTCGGCTCGCTGTTGCCCATCATGCTGCTGCATTGGCTGCAGCAGACCGGCCACCGGCCGATCGCGCTGATGGGCGGCGGCACCACGCGCGTCGGCGATCCGTCGGGTAAGGATGAAAGCCGGCGGTTGTTGACCGATGAGGCCATCAACGACAACCTCAAAGGCATTCGCGCGATCTTCACCAAATTCCTGAAATTCGACGATGCCGGCGGCAACGCGGTCATGGCCAACAACGCCGACTGGCTCAATACGCTCAATTATATCGACTTCCTGCGCGACGTCGGCCGCCACTTTTCCATCAATCGGATGCTCGCCTTCGATTCGGTAAAGCTGCGGCTCGATCGCCAGCAGGAACTGTCGTTTCTCGAATTCAATTACATGATCCTGCAGGCCTACGATTTCGTCGAGCTCTATCGCCGTTACGGCTGCGTCTTGCAGATGGGCGGCTCCGATCAATGGGGCAACATCGTCAACGGCATCGATCTCGGCCGCCGTCTGCACAACGCGCAGCTTTTCGCGCTCACCTCGCCGCTGATCACCACCTCGTCCGGCGCCAAGATGGGCAAGACAGCGGCCGGCGCGGTGTGGCTCGATCCAACAATGACCAGCCAAAACGATTTTTGGCAATACTGGCGAAACGTCGAGGATGCGGACGTTCCGCGCTTTCTGAAGCTATTTACAACTCTGCCGCTGAATGAAATTGATCGTCTCGCGGCGCTACGCGATCGGGAGATTAACGAGGCGAAAAAGATTCTCGCTACAGAAATAACGTCGCTCGTTTATGACCCTGTGATTGCAAAAGGTATCGAGGAGTCAGCTCGCACGACATTCGAGGAAGGCGGCCTCGGTGCGACCCTGCCGATCGTCAATTCGAATGCAATATTGGAAGCGCCAGGACTGAGCGTGCTTGGTGCCTTTGTGCTAGCTGGGCTTGTGTCGTCGAATGGCGAGGCACGACGTCAAATTAAGAATGGCGGGCTCAAAGTAAACGACATGACGGTCACAGATGAAAAGATGCTGTTGACTCGGAAAGATCTCACGGCGGACGGCGCAATAAAACTTTCGCTCGGCCGCAAGCGTCACGTGCTGCTCAAGCCGGCGTGACGGACTGCTTCAGTGATTGTCGGTGTTGTCGTTGACCGTGCCGGTCGCGTCACCGGCGGGAGGCGCCGGCGGCCAAGCGGCGCCTGTCGCGGGAAATTCGAACACCTTGCGCAGCAGTCCCGGCGCCAGCGCCGAGAGCGGATTGACGTGGAGCACCGGATTGCCCGGCTTGCCCACCACCTCATAGGTGACGCCGACCAGCCCTTCTTTTTCGCCGCCAAGGAAAAGCCCGACGACGGGAAGCTGGCCGAGCAGATTATTGGCGCCATAGAGCGGGATCAGCGTGCCGCGCAGATGCACGTTATCGTTGGCATAATCGATAAAGCCGTCGATGGTGCCGCCGAGCACCGGCCCGCGCACCACGCCGTCGTGCAGCGCGACCCGCCCCTGCGAGCGGGTAAAATCAACCTTCAAACCGGAGAAGAACATATTGTTGCGCGGCAGCGGGCTGCCATTCGACACCGCTTGCTCGAGCTGGGACTCGTCGTGAACGGTGAAGTTGTGGACGCTCAGCGTTCCAAGCTGAGCCGGATTGTTTGCGGACGGCGCGTCCATTACCGTCGTCATATCGCCGCCATCCATGCGTGAATAGACATCGGTAAAGCGCAACAGCGCGCCGGCGTCGCTGCTCGTGAGATCGATCGTTCGCCGCCCGGCCGCCGCGCTGCGTAGATCGCCGCTCAGCGATCCATCGTGGCCGATCTTGGCGGACAGGCCGAGACTGCGGACCTCGCCGCCGCGCCGCGACAATTTCAGCTCGAGATCGCGCAGCGCCTCGCCGTTGAAGCCCAGCACCGCGCCGAGCTTCATGTCGAGATCGATATCGGGAGACTTGCTTTCCGCTTGCGGCGCCGTCGGTCCGCCGCTGAGCGCCTTGATGAAACCGCGGCCGTCGTAGGCATCGCCGCGCATCACGGCGTGCAGCACGCCGTCCGGTGTGCGGGTGACTTTGAGGCTGGCGTGATCGCCGTCCGAAAAACCATAGGAGGGAAAGTCGGCCGATTGCAGCGCGCCGGAGCCGTCGAGCTCGATGGTGCCTTTGACGCCGCCGCCGGCGCCCTCGATCAAGAGATCGCCGATGTGGACGGATTGGGGGGTGCTGGTCACGGTGAAAGTGGCCCGCGACGGCTTGCCCGACTGCTTGACCCAACCCGGCAAGAAACCGTCGATCTGCGCCGAGGTCAGGTCGGCGACGACGGAGAACCGGCCGTCGCGATCGGGCAATACGCCGACGCGACCGGTGACATCGATCGGAATGGCGCCGCCGATCGAATTCGCAGGGTCGAGGCCCAGGTTGTTGCGCATTGCCTCGTCGAGCATGCCTTGAATATGCACGTCGGCTTCGCTGTCACCGTGCAATTGCCGGTATTCGAGACTGCCAGGCGAGCCGCCGATCTTGACGTTGCCTTTGATCGCAAAGCCCTGATTGTTGGCGCTGACCTTCAGGTCGGGCGCTTCGACCTTCTGCCCCATGATCATGTGTTCGGCGGAAAAGTTCGTGGCGTCGACGGAGATGGCGTAATTGGTCGATCCCGGCGGCAGATCGGGCTTGAGCGGCATCGCCAAAGCGACCAGCGCGCTCATCTGGCCGTGTGTGGTCGCCGGATCGAACGGCACCTGCGCGGCCTCGCGCAGGCGGTCCATGCCGAGAAGCTCGACGGCGGCCGGCAACCGGGCCGTCGAGCTTAAAGCGTACATTCGCCGGCGGCGAATGCGGCGCGGTATCGGGCACTTCGAACAGTCCGGACGAGAGAACCAGCTTGCGGCCGGACGGCAGGTCGGCCGCCGCCTTGCTGAGCGCGATCTGCGCATCGCGTCCGACGATGTGAACGGTGAGATCGGCGTCGTGCAACGCCGGCAGCCCGGCCACCGGCCGGATCACGCAATTCGTCGCCACCGCATCGAGGGTCAAACCGTCGTCCGGGACCGGGGGCCCGCTCGCCTTGAGGTTTTCGAGCGGCGAATTCACGCCGATCACCACCCGCTCGACGTCACCGCTGATCAAATGGTCGTCGAACCAGTCGCGAACTTTGGGAACGATGAAGACCGGCCACAGGCGCTTCAAAGCATCGGCGGACATGCGCGTCGCGGCAAGCCCCGCGGCAAGACGCAGCTCGCCGCTGGAATAATCGGCGTTGCCGGACATGGCGACGCCGACATCGCTGTTGCCGATTTCGCTCTGGTTGACCACAAAGCGCTTTTTCACCGGATCGAACTGGCCGCTCACGGCGATATTGTTGAGGACGAGCGGGTCGCCCTGGCCGGTCGACGAATTCAGCACCACGGTGCCGCCGCCGATACGGAACTGCCACGGCCCCGGCGTCTGGGCCGGCGCTTCGACCTGGCCAAGCAGCGTGATCCGATTGCCGCCGGAAAGAATTTGGAAGGGTACCGTGAGAACGCGGCTGCCGGCGTCCCAATTGATCTTGAACTCGGCATGGTCGAGGTCGATACGGCCGTCGGCACTCTCGCCGTCGTTGAAATAGCCGGCATCGGCGGCGACACGTCCGGTAAGCGTTTGCGGGACCCCGTTCGGGCCGATCACACCGCGCAAGCTCGCCGACATCGGCACATTGAACTGCAAAGTCCCGTCGCCGAGCCGAGACGCCAGCAACAGGTCGTCGGCGGATACCTGCCGGGCCTCGAGCGCAATGCTGCGGTACCCGTCGTCCATCGGCTTGATCGATGCGGTGATCCCCCACGGACGTGCCGGATTTGCCGAACCGACGGTGACAACGATGCCGCCGCTGTGCGGTCGCTGGATGCTCAGGCTGATATCTTCAAAAGTCCATCGCTTGCCGGTGCGCTCGTCGTCGACGGTCAGCGTGCCGTCTTTCAATCCAAGCTCGCGCAAATCGTGGCCGTCGAGCCCGGACTGGCCGATGCCGTCAAGCCACGACAACAAGGCGGCGATGCTGTCGGTGGGCGGCCGCGGCAGCGCGGAGCGCACCGCCGGCGCGGTGACAAGCGGCGCTCGCGGTGCCGAATCGGCAGGCGGCCCCGCGTTACCTTCGATCCTGTCCTGCTTGATGGCCGGACGCATGGCGAGATTGGCGGCGGCCGGCACGTTGGCCGTGGCGATCGGATGTTTATCGGTATCGGAGGCAAACACCGTGACGCGGCCGTCCGGTTCGATGCGCACGGCCATTGTGGCACCGACCAGATTGAGGCTCTCGGCGCGCATATGGCCGCTGAACAGACTTAAGCCGGAGACGTCGATCTCCGCTTTCGGTGCGCTTGCAACCACGGTGCCGTCGGGATCGCGCACCACGATATCGCGCACCCGCACCGCCGCACCGTGCTCGGTCCGCTCGATCTGGGTGCCGCCGACCTCGACCCGTTCGTGACTGCCGAAATTCTCCTCGATGGCCGACACCAGCCAGGGGGTGAAGACGTCGAGCTGAATCGGCCCGCTGGACAGCCGCCACCACAGACCGCCAACGCCAAGCAGCAAAAGCCCGACCACGAGGGCCGAGCTAATGCCGACGCGTCTGATGAGACGCTGATGCCGTGCCAATAACCGCCGATAAGCGGCCAAGTAGCGGCTATCGCCCCAGCGGTCACCGCGGTGAGCTGCTGCGAGGTTACCCCGGCGTCGCGGGTGAACGGTATTACGCACCCACCGCGGGAATGCCGCACTTTGCCTGTCTTGGTTCGCCATGCCTGGTCGGGCGTCCCCGTCGTGTCCCGATCCCGAAGTTCGCACGTATCAGCGGCCCCCCTGATGCGAACTTCGGGATCAAAGGGACACTACCAGCATATTGTTTCTAGTGCGGTTTTTGGATTTGAAGTTCCTCTATGAAATTGCGGCCCAATTGGAGGAACTTCAAATCCACCGCCCTAGCCGTGGCGCCGTCATAACGATCATACCGCCGACAGAATAACGTCCCGTGAGCGCGCGATACCCCTGCCCGCGGGCGTATTCTGGCGCTAGAGAAGGCCTCGGGAAAGCGTCGAAAGGAAGGCACATGGCGCAAAAGACGACGCGCAAGACATCGCTCCGCTCGGCCCAAATCAGGCCTCGCAGCAAGGGCATAGCAGGCGTGCAGGACGCCAAGCGAGGCGCCAAACCGGCGCTCGCGGTGGGTGCAAAAGCGCCGAATTTTACTCTGCCCTGCGCCGGCGGGGGTAGTGTCGCCCTTGGCGACTTCGCCGGCCGCAAGCTCGTCCTCTATTTCTATCCGCGGGCCGACACGTCCGGCTGCACCAGGGAGGCGATCGATTTCACACGGTTGAAAAGAGAATTCAGCCGCGCCGGCGCCGATATCCTTGGCGTTTCCGCCGATCCGGTCAAAGCGCTCGACGCCTTCAAAGCCAAGCACAATCTCGCCGTCGCGCTCGGCTCCGACGAGACCCACAAAATGCTCGAGGCCTATGGCGCTTGGCAGGAGAAATCGATGTACGGCCGGAAATTCCTTGGCGTCGTGCGCAGCACATTCCTGATCGGCCCCGACGGGCGCATTGCCCAGGTCTGGCCGAGGGTCTCGGTCGATGGCCACGCGGCGGCGGTTCTGGCGGCCGCGAAAGCGCTTTAGGCGGCTCGGCCGTTGCCGAAGCATTTACCGAAGTTAGCAAAATGGCCCCAAATCCAGGCCCGCGATTTCCTGAAAATTAACCATAAACCGCTCAAATCCGCTCCCTGTTGGGGTGGGAGCGGCAATGTCGCAGTGGACAGCGTCTCGGTCGTCGCAGGCCGCAAGAGCGAAAGATCACGCGCAAGAATCCGCGAAGCATTCCGCGCCACGTCCCGCCCAACATTCCGCGCCTCACCCGGCGCAGTATTCCGCTCACGCTTCGCGCGACGGCAGCCCTCGCCATGAGCCCCGACTGCGCAAAGTAAGTGAGCCGGCGACACGCGCCTATACGATTGCGCATGCCGGACGCCAGGTGCGGTTCGGGCCGGTCGCATTCTGGATCGCGGTCGGCACCGTCGTGATCATGGCCGGCTGGTCGGTCACGGCGGCGACCTACCTCGCCTTTCGCGACGACGTGCTGCGCACGCTGATCGCGCGCCAGGCGCAGCAGCAGTTCGGCTATGAGGACCGCATCGCCGAATTGCGCGCTCAGATCGATCGCACCACCAGCCGCCAATTGCTCGATCAGGAGCAATTCGAACAAAAACTCGATGAGCTGGTGCACCGGCAGGCGACATTGGAGTCCCGCGCCGCGGCATTGGGCAACTTCGCCGACCCGGCGACGACCGGCGCGATTGGAGGCGCCGTTCTGAGAGGCCGGGACTCGGCCGTCGAGCCGTTACGAAGCGATCGCGGCCGGCAATCGAGCATCGGCACGACCCTCGACCGCATGGAAGCTTCGCTCGATCGTATCGATCGGCGGCAATCGCTGGCGCTGGGTGCGATGGACGATCGTTACGAAGTCGCCGCACACCGCATCCGCGGCGTGCTCGATCAGCTCGGAATAAAAGTCGACGCCGCCGTGAATACCGGCGGCCCCTTCGTTCCCGTCAAGCTGCCGCCCAGCACGGACGGATTTGCGCGCGCGCTGTTTCGCGTCAATCTGGCGCGATCAGAACTCGCGCAACTCAACGATACGCTGCGCGGCGTGCCGGTGCGTCAACCGGTGACCGGCGAAATCGACGAAACCTCGCCGTTTGGCGTCCGCATGGATCCGTTCCTGCACGAGCCGGCGATGCATACCGGCATCGACATCCGCGGCGAGCCCGGCGAAGCAGTCCATGCCACCGCGGCGGGAAGCGTCACCATCGCCGGCTGGGACGGCGGCTACGGCAATCTGGTGGAGATCGACCACGGCAACGGGCTGGCGACCCGCTACGGCCATCTATCGCAGATCGAGGTCCATGTCGGCGACGAGGTTCGCATCGGCCAGGTCATCGGGCAGATCGGCTCGACCGGGCGCTCGACCGGCCCGCATTTGCATTACGAGACGCGTGTCGACGGCGAACCGGTCAATCCGCAGAAATTTCTCGACGCCGGCGCGAAGCTGTTCGGCGGCGGGCAGCAAATAGTCCGCAGCAGCCACAGCGTCGTTCAGGACTAGCCGCAGCCGGTCTACTCGACGTCTTCGACATGCTCCGGCGCGGTGCCGAACGCCTTCTGCGCCAGCGCCGCTTCGGTGAACTGATCGATGTCGCCGTCGAGCACGCCCGCGGTATTGGAGGTGGAAACGCCGGTGCGCAGATCCTTCACCATCTGATAGGGCTGCAGCACGTAAGAGCGGATCTGGTGGCCCCAGCCGATATCGGTCTTGGCGGCCTGGTCGGCGGCGGCCTTCTCCTCGCGCTTTTTCAGCTCGGCTTCGTAGAGCTTGGCGCGCAGCATCTGCCAGGCTTGCGCGCGGTTGCGATGCTGCGAGCGGTCGTTCTGGCAAAACGCCACGATATTGGTCGGGATGTGGGTGAGCCGCACCGCGGATTCGGTCTTGTTGACGTGCTGGCCGCCGGCGCCGCCGGAGCGCAGCGTATCGACGCG
This sequence comes from uncultured Alphaproteobacteria bacterium, assembly GCA_963784325.1. Taxonomy (GTDB): domain Bacteria; phylum Pseudomonadota; class Alphaproteobacteria; order Rhizobiales; family Xanthobacteraceae; genus BOG-931. The sequence continues at coordinate 42,499 of CAWARC010000028.1, forward strand.
CACGTCGGCTTCGTTGATGTCGATCTTGATGCGGTCGTCGATCACCGGATAGACGTTGACGCTGGCGAACGAGGTGTGGCGGCGCGCATTGGAATCGAACGGCGAGATGCGAACCAGGCGATGCACGCCGTTCTCGGTCTTGAGCCAGCCATAGGCGTTGCGGCCCTTGATCTCGATGGTGGCCGATTTGATGCCGGCCTCTTCGCCCTGGGTCTCTTCGATGTAGTCGACCTTGAAACCGTGCGCTTCCGCCCAGCGCGTATACATGCGCAACAGCATCGAGGCCCAGTCCTGGCTCTCGGTGCCGCCGGCGCCGGCATGAACTTCGAGATAGCAATCGTTGTTATCGGCTTCGCCTGACAACAGCGCTTCGAGCTGGCGGCGCGCCACTTCGGCCTGGAGCTTGCGCAACGCGGCTTCCGCTTCGGCGACGACCTTCTGATCCTTCTCGGCCTCGCCGAGCTCGATCATGGTGACCTGATCGTCAAGCTCCTGCTCGATGCGCGCCGAGCGCGGTGAGATTGTCGTCGAGCGCGGTGCGCTCCTGCATGACGCGGCTGGCGCGCTGCGGATCGTTCCACAGGTTGGAGTCTTCGGCTAAGGCGTTCAGCTCGGCAAGCCGCGCGCGCGCCTTGTCGACGTCAAAGATGCCTCCTCAGCAGCAACAGCGACTGCTTGATCTCTTCGACGATGGAGGTGATTTCCGCGCGCATGATGCTGCTCCGGCTGGCGATGTAATCGGTTATCGGGAGCGAAACGCAACGCGCGGCTTGCTCGGCGAAGCCCCTTGTCACAAAGGGGAAGCGGAAATCGTCAGTAGAGCCCGCCGGTGCCGGTTCGCACCACGTTGCCGGCGTCGGGCGAGCCTTGCTGCACGTTGGAAACGCCGTTGGTGGTATCGGCGCCGACGACAGTGTCACTGTCGGGCGGCGCGGTGCCGGGCTTGAACGCTTCCAGAATGACCCGGGGATCACCCGGACCGGCGCGCATCCCGGTCTTGGCGTCGACGCGCACGAGCTTTATGCCCGGCGGCACGGAGAACGGGATCGGCGGCTTGTCGGCGAGCGCGACCTTCAAAAAGTCGCGCACCACCGGCGCGGCGAGGCTGCCGCCCGTGGCGCGATTGGCGATGTGGCGCGGCTTATCGAAGCCCATATAGACGCCGCAGACGATGTCCGGCGAAAAGCCGATGAACCAGACGTCTTTTTCGTCGTTGGTGGTGCCGGTTTTGCCGGCGATCGGCTTGCCGAGCGCGCGCAACGCGACGCCGGTGCCGCGCTGCACCACGCCCTCCATCAGCGAGGTGATCTGATAGGCGGTCATCGGATCGATCACCTGCTCGCGCTTGTCGACCAGCGTCGGCTCCGGCTGATCCTGCCAATCCTTGGCGTTGCAGCCCATGCATTCGCGCTGATCGTGCTTGTAGATGGTATGGCCGTAGCGATCCTGGATGCGATCGATCAGCGTCGGGATGACGCGCCGGCCGCCGTTATCGAACATCGAATAGGCGGTGACCATGCGCATCACCGTGGTTTCGCCGGCGCCGAGCGCGTAGGACAGATACGGCGGCAATTCGTCATAGACGCCGAAGCGCTTGGCATATTCGGAGATCAGCGGCATGCCGATGTCCTGAGCGAGCCGCACCGTCATGACGTTGCGCGATTCTTCCAGACCGAAGCGCAGTGTCGACGGACCGAAAAATTTGCCGCCGTAATTCTCCGGCTTCCAGATACCGCCGCCCGCTCCCATGTCGATCTCGATCGGCGCGTCCATGATGATGGTCGAGGGCGTGTAACCGTTATCGAGCGCCGCGGCATAGACGATGGGCTTGAACGAGGAGCCCGGCTGGCGCAGCGCCTGGGTGGCGCGGTTGAACTGGCTCTGGTCGAAGGAGAAGCCGCCGACCATCGCCAGCACGCGCCCGGTATGCGGATCCATCACCACCATGGCGCCGGAGATTTCCGGCACCTGGCGCAGCCGGTATTGGCCTTGCTGTTCCGTCGGATCGACGTAGATCACGTCGCCGACCGAAAGAACCTGATCGACACGCTGGATCGGCTTAGCCGGCCCGCTGGCCGGCTTCGCCCATTTGACGCCGTCCAGCGGCACGATGCCGACCTCGCGGTCCTTGAGCACAGTGCCGGATGGATCGCGCCCCGGCTGCAGCCCGATGCGCGCCGACTGATCGTCGACTTGGAGCACCACGGCCATGCGCCAGGGATCGATATCGTCCAGCGATTTCACGTCGGCGAGCTTGACGCCCCAGTCGCCGCTGACGTCGATTTTCGTGACCGGTCCACGATAGCCCTGCTTCTCGTCAAAATTAACGAGGCCGTCGACCATCGTATTGCGCGCCAGCATTTGCAGTTTCGGATCGAGCGTGGTGCGGACCGACAATCCGCCCTCGTAGAGCTTCTTCTCACCGTAATTGTCGTAGAGATAGCGGCGCACTTCTTCGGTGAAATATTCGGCGGCAAAGACGTGCGGACTCGCCGGCCGCACGGTCACATCAAGCGGCTCTTTTTCCGCTTTGGCGCCGTCCGCCGCCGAGATGAAGCCGTCTTCGACCATGCGGTCGATCACGTAATTGCGACGCGTGATGGCCTCGTCCTTGCGGCGGAACGGATTGTAGTTGTTCGGCCCCTTGGGCAGGCCGGCGAGATAGGCCGCCTGCGCGATGCTCAGCTCATGCACCGACTTGTCGAAGTACAGAAGCGAGGCCGCGGCTATGCCATAGGCGCCGAAGCCGAGATAGATTTCGTTGAGATAGAGTTCGAGGATTTTCTGCTTCGAATAAGTGCGCTCGATGCGCAGCGCCAAGAGCGCTTCCTTGATCTTGCGATCGAACGACACCGTATTGTTCAACAGGAAGTTCTTGGCGACCTGCTGCGTGATGGTCGAGGCGCCCTGCGGCCGCCGCCCGCTGCCGTAATTTTCGACATACAGCATGCCGGCGCGCATGATGCCGTAAATGTCGATGCCCGGATGGGAGTAGAAATTCTTGTCCTCCGCCGCCACGAAAGCATTGGTGACGAGCTTGGGGATCGCCTGAATCGGCAAATAAAGGCGGCGCTCCTTGGCATATTCGGCGAGCAGCGAACCGTCGGCGGCGTGAACCCGCGTCATGACCGGCGGCTCGTAGTCTTGGAGCTGAGTGTAGTCCGGCAAGTCCTTGGAATAATGCCACAACAGTCCCGCAGTCGCGGCGACGCCGGCGATGAACAGGATCGTGCCCGCCGCGAACAGGAAGCCCAAAAAGCGCAATAGCAATTTCACCGCGACACCGATTTCATTGCGTTGGCCCCGCCCCGCCTCGGCCCAAGGTACCGATGTGACGCCGAGGAACCCGCCTGATCGGCCGGCCAATGCGGCGGTACCGGCCCATGGTCACCATACACTACCCTCTGCATCGCGTCTCGTCGCTCCGGTTTTTGTTCAAACTGAGGCCGGTTCGGCACCACTTTAGGATTGCGAAGTTAGTTGGCGCGGGCCCCGGCAAGGTGGGTGGCGAAGTAGTCGTCGACCGCTGAGACAATCGCATCCGCGGTGCGGTCGCGCCAATTGTCCGAGTTCAATGACTGCAGATCTTGCTTATTCGACACATAGCCGAGTTCGATCAGCACCGACGGCACATCCGGCGAGCGCAGCACGCGGAATCCCGCCGATCGCACCGGGTCCTTGTTCAAGTGCGTGACCGTCTTCAGGTCGCCGACCAGTTTGTGGGCGAATTGCACCGAGAAGGTCTTGGTTTCGCGCTGCGCCAGATCCAGCAGGATGCCGGCGACATCGTCCGGCTCGTCCTTGAGATTAACGCCGGCAATGACGTCGGCACGGTTTTCCTCTGCGGCGACCCGGGCGGCCTGCGGATCGGACGGCCTATCGGAGAGCGTGTAGACGGTGGCACCCTCGGCATCGCCTTCCTTGCGCGGCAAGAAATCGGCGTGAATCGAGATGAACAGCGCGGCGCCGGCCTGGCGCGCGATCTGCACGCGGTCTGGAAGCGCCACGAAAGTATCGTCGCTGCGCGTCATCAGCACGCGGTATTTGCCCGATTTCTCAATTCGATCGCGCAGCCGCTTGGCGAATTCGAGCACGATGTCCTTCTCGCATTCGCCGTCCGGCGCCCGCGTGCCGGTGTCGATGCCGCCGTGACCGGGATCGAGAACGATCAGCGGACGCGGATCGTTCGATGCCGGCGGCGGCGTGGGCGCAGGAGGCGCTTCACTGCGGGCGACTTTCTCCTCGACCGCCATGTTGCGCACGAAACTGTCGCGGTCGGTGGCGACCAGATCGAGCACCAAGCGCGCCGGGACGTCGGCCGTGGCATCCATGACGTAGGCCTTGTCGACGCGTGCCGGCTTGGTCAGGTCGAAGACCATCCGCGACCCGCCGGGCATCACCAGCCCGAAGCGATACGCCTTGATCAGCCCGCGCCCGTCGTCGCCGGCACGCGGTGGCAGCTGGAATGTGACTTGGGGGATATCGAGGACCAGGCGGTAGGGGTCGGCAAGCGTAAAGACGTGCAGGTCGATCTTGCGATCGAGGTCCATGACGAATCGCGTCTGCGAGGCATCGCCGCCGAGCCGGGCATCGGTCGCCACCGGATATGAGTCGGAGACGGGAATCGTGGCCGGCGCCGCAGCCGCCACTGTCGGACCGGCGAAGAGCGCACCGAGGAGAGCCCAGCGCACGGCTTGGACAGGCATCGGCTTCCACCCCATCGAGCCCCTCTTACTCCATTAGGCACACGTGGTTAACCGAAACTTAAGCCTCGGCAACACCGCCGTTGGACAGCCCGAAAATCGCGTGGTCCCGCCAAAGCCCACAGGCGACTTGCCAATTCGGTGCCGGCGGCCTTAAGAATAGAACGCTGACGGTGAAAGGTTCCGGTTGTGTCGCGTTAGGGCATCCGGTGACGTCCACAAGGGTTTGGCTCCCCGAGAAAGATGACGGGAGCGAGGCGGACGCCGCTTTCGAACCGCTCCGGCGCCAAATGTTCGTTTTTAGCCATGGCCTTTTGGGTTGTGGCTCCAGCGAACCGGGTGCCGATGACGGCGCAAAGCGACACCGACGCCCTCGAAGAGGAGGACAATCGGAACCTCGTGCCCGACTCATGTGCTAGAGCCTGCTGGCACAGTGTCGGCCATGCCGTGAGTAAACGAAAGAAATTGCGGCCGCGCCTCGCGCGGCCGCCTCATCGCGGTTTGGAGTTCATGTTCGAGGCGCAAGTCTTCGTTCAACACGGCCAGGGTCGCTTTACCAAACACGGCAGCGTTCATGCGGCGCTCGCCGGACTGCGCGACCTATCCGCTTGCCGCACTCGCGGTTTCCGATCCGTTCCATTCACCGAGTATCGGGCCCATGCCCTCTGCCCCCGCCGATGCGGCGTGGCGCGAGCAGGCGTGCCGGCCTCCAAGAGATTTGCCAATGCCCAACAAAATGCTCATCGACGCGACCCATCCCGAGGAGACCCGGGTGGTCGTTTTGCGCGGCAACCGCGTCGAAGAATTCGACTTTGAATCCGCGCACCGCAAGCAATTAAGAGGCAACATTTATCTGGCCAAGGTGACGCGCGTCGAGCCGTCGCTGCAGGCCGCCTTCGTCGACTACGGCGGCAATCGCCACGGGTTCCTGGCGTTCAGCGAAATCCATCCCGATTACTACCAAATTCCTGTCGCGGACCGGCAGGCTTTGATCGACGAAGAAGAGCGCGCGCAGCGCGCCGCCGACGACGAGGTCGATCGCCGTTCGCGGCGGCACCGCCACCACGGCAACCATCCCGCTGCACGCCGCGATGCGGTCAGGCGCGGCGGCAGTGCCGAATCGCCGGCCGATGATTCGGCAGGCCTGGACCACGGAGCGCCGTCTCCGGTCGATCACGACGAAAATGTCGAGCATTCGGAACCGGGGACGCTCGCCGCTCCCGACAACGCCGAAGCGGCGCCGGCCGGAGGCGAGATCCTCGGAAACGGCAGCGGACGTCGTAGAGATCCCGGGTGACGCCGCGCTGGGCAGCGATGCCGAAGAGCCGCATGACCAAGCTGCCGAGTCGCCGGCGACCGCCGAGGCCACCGGTGAACGCGCCGAAACCGAGCATCCTGAATCGAGCGAGGCGGATCAGTCCGCCCACGACCACCCGGCCGAAACTGCCGAGGCGGCGGCTTCGAACGAAGCCCGCGAGCACGACGACAACGGCGAGGACGAAGAAGCCGCCGAAGAGATCGTCGAGTCGGTCGGCGGCGCCGACGCGATGGAGGAAGTTCCCGATCGCGCGCCGCGCTATCGCCGCCAATACAAGATCCAAGAGGTGATCAAGCGCCGCCAAGTCATGCTGGTGCAGGTGGTCAAGGAAGAACGCGGCACCAAGGGCGCGGCGCTGACGACCTATCTGTCGCTCGCCGGGCGCTTATTCGGTGCTGATGCCGAACACTGCGCGCGGCGGCGGCATCAGCCGCAAGATCACCAGTGCCGAAGATCGCGCGCGGCTCAAAGAGGCCGCCGCCGAGCTCGAAGTGCCGGAAGGCATGGGCGTCATCCTGCGCACCGCCGGCGCCAACCGCACCAAGATCGAGATCAAGCGCGACTTCGAATATTTGCTGCGGATGTGGGAGACGGTCCGCGACCTGACGCTGAAATCGACCGCGCCTAAGCTCGTCTATGAGGAAGGTTCGCTGGTCAAGCGCTCGATCCGCGATCTCTATACCAAAGACATCGACGAGGTGGTCGTCGCGGGACCCGAGGCCTATCACGAGGCCAAGGATTTCATGCGCATGCTCATGCCGAGCCATGCCAAGAACGTTCACCTCTATAACGACACGCAGCCGCTGTTGTCGCGCTATGGCGTGGAAAATCAGCTCGACGCCATGTTCTCGCCGGTCGTGCAGCTGCGCTCCGGCGGCTACATCGTGCTCAACCAGGCCGAAGCTCTGGTCGCCATCGACGTGAACTCCGGCCGCGCCACGCGCGAGCATCATATCGAGGACACCGCGCTCAAGACCAATCTGGAGGCGTCCGACGAAATCGCCCGCCAGCTCCGGCTGCGCGATCTCGCCGGGCTGATCGTCATCGACTACATCGACATGGACGAGAAGCGCAATAACCGCTCCGTCGAACGCCGGCTGAAGGAGTCCCTCAAGCACGACCGTGCGCGCATCCAGGTCGGCCGCATCTCGCATTTCGGCCTGCTCGAAATGTCGCGCCAGCGCATCCGCTCAAGCGTGCTGGAAAGCTCGACGGAGAAATGCCCGTATTGCGGCGGCAGCGGGCACGTCCGCTCGGTGTCCTCGCTCGCCTTGCAGGTGCTGCGCGCGCTCGAGGAGCAACTCATCAAGGGCGCCACGCATAATCTCATCGTGCGCACGCGGCCCGACGTCGCGCTCTACGTGCTCAACCAGAAGCGCGCACATTTGCGCAGCCTGGAAGAGCGCTTCGTCATCACCATCACGATCTCCGCCGATGAATCGGTGCGGGCGCCGCAGGCCTTCATCATCGACCGCGGCGAGCAGGTGCATACCGCCGAAGCGGCCAAAGCGATCGCCGAGCGCCCGCAGGCGCTCCCCGCGCCGCTCGAGGAGGAAGACGACCTCGAAGACTTCGGCGTCACGGAAGGCGAAGAAGAAGCCGAAGCGACGGCGGGACCCGAGGCCGTGCCGGCCGGGCTGCCCGAACAAATAGATTCCGAACAAGACGAAGGCGGTCCGACGCGGCGGCGGCGAAGGCGGCGGCGCGGCGGTCGCAATGGCGGCGAGGGTCTCCCCGGACAGCCGCGCGACGCGCAGTACGAGCAGCCGCGTCAGCGGCACGATCAAGCTGCGATTGGCGCGGCGGAGGGTGACTCGCCCGCGGAAGCGGATCCGGAGCCGTTGGCCGACGACGAGCAGGTGGAGCAAACCGGCGAATTTGGAGCGCGAGAACCGGGCGCCGAACCGCGACACGACGGTGAACGGCGGCGGCGGCGCGGTCGGCGCGGCGGCCGGCGCAACCGCCACCGTAACGGCGATGCTGCGCCTGGCGGAAACGGCGATACGGCGCACGGCGTTGGCGATCGCGAGCCCTATGTGGCGGCGCAGGAATTCGCTCCGGCCGATGGCTTGATCGAGCCGGCTCCAACCGAGCCCGACCTCAAGGAGGCTGTCGCCGATCTCGACGCGCCGCCCCGCTCGGCCGCGCCGGCTGCCACGCGCGCCGAAGCCCCCGAGCCGCTCCACCCGCCGGAAGAGCCGGTGCGCCGGCGCTCGACGGTGCGCGAGCGTGCGCCCATCCGCGCCGCCGACGAGGGTCTGCCGCCGCCGCAAACGCAGCAGCCGGTTTCGCCCACGCCGGAGCCGGTGATTACCGAAATCGGCGAGGCCGCCGAAGCCGATCGGCCGCGCCGCACCGGCTGGTGGTCGCGCCGTTTTGCCGGCGGGTGATGCGGCATCGAGCGGGCCGCGGCCTCAAATGCGGCTCGCCGATCGCCAAGGGCAGACTGCCGTCGCGGAGACTCAAGGTCGGGTATTGATCGCGATGATTTCAAGGATCAATCCGCCTGACGGGGATCGCAAGCTCAGCGCTTTCAGCAGCGAAACGATTGAGCGGGCGTCGCGGCGATTTCGCCTCGACGGCGCATTGATCGTCGAAGACATTCCCGACACCTCACTGATTGCCGAAGCGAACTTGGTCTTTGCCAAAACCTATGCGCGTTATCTGGACGGCCGCGAACACGACGATGCCCTGACGCTCGGCGACCGCCGACTTCAAGTCACCGTCGATCTGGAGCCCCCGTTCGACGACCCACGGCTGTTTGCAAACGCGTGGCTGCTACCGATCTTAAGCGCCTTGCTTGATGAAGATCTCGTCCTCGGTGCCTGCGTCGTTGCATGCTCGTTACCCGCCGCCGCAGAGCAGCACCATCATCTCGATGGCGGCATTCTATTTCCGGGAACGGGAATCGACAGGATATTGCCTGCCTCCGCCATCACGGTCGCATTTCCGCTCCTCGAAATGAACGAGGTCCACGGAACAACGGCGCTTTGGCTTGGTTCGCACCGCGACGGTGACCGCGGCGACGGAGACCCTTCCGACCAACCGCTCGTACGCGAGGGCTCTTGTCTGCTTTGGGACTACCGCTTGCTTCACGCCGGCACCGCGAACCGCAGCCCGCTGCCGCGTCCACTCCTAACGCTCCTGTATCGCCGGCCCTGGTGGGTTGATCATAGAAGCTTCAGGCAACAGGCGCCCATCCGCATCCCCGAGTACACTCTCTCGAAGCTCCCGGAACGACAGCAACGACTCTTGGCAAGGGCGCAAAGGCTTTGACATGAAAAGCGGCTGGCTCGATCGTGATGCCGAACGCTGCGTCGCCGATGGCGCGGTGTCAGGCATCGGCCGCGATCTGGCGCTCCGTATCTACACAACGCGCCTGCTCGGCCGCGAGCCGAAGCTGGTCTTGCATGGCGGCGGCAATACCTCGCTCAAAGCGCGCATGCGCGATCGCCTCGGTGAAGAAGCCGAGGTGCTCTACGTCAAATCCTCCGGCTCCGACATGGCGAAGATCGAAGCGAACGGCTTTGTCGCCGTGCGGCTTGATCCCATGCGCAGGCTGCGCAAGCTCGAAGCCATCGGCGACGAAGACCTGGTCGCCATCGAGCGCGCCAATCTGATCGACCCGAAGGCGGCCAATCCATCGGTCGAGATGATGCTGCACGCCTTTCTGCCGCACAGATTCATCGACCACACGCACGCCACTTCAGTGCTGAGCCTGATCGATCAGCCCGACGGCGAGAAAAAGTGCGAAGAGGTTTTTGGCCGGCGGTTGGGCTTCGTGCCTTATGTCATGCCGGGTTTTGGGCTGGCCAAAAAAGCGATCGAGGTTTTCGAGCGCGGCAAGCCGAGCGACGGGCTCATCCTTTCCAAGCATGGCATCGTCACCTTCGGCGAGACCGCGCGCGAGGCTTACGAGCGCATGATCGGGATGGTCACGCTCGCCGAGGAGTTTATCGCGCGCAGGCGCAAGACCGTCGCCGTCGCCGCGCAGCCGCAGAACATCGCCGGCGAATCCCATGTCGCGCCGATCGTTCGCGGCGCTTGCAGCGAGAAAGACGCGACGGTCGAAGGCGCGTGGCGACGACTCGTGCTTGAATTCCGCGGCGGCGAGGCTGTGCGCAATTTCGTCAATGCCAAGGATTTGGCCAAAGAATTGGCCAAGGAATTGGAACGCGTCAGCCAATTGGGCGTCATCACGCCCGACCACACCATTCGCACCAAGAACTGGCCGCTGGTCTTGCCGGCGCCGCAAAACGGCAAACTCCAAGAATTCGCCTCCGCCGCGCGCGATCGGGCGAGCCAATTCGCCGCGCATTACCGAGACTATTTTGCACGCCACAACAAGCGCGTAGGCGGCACCAAGCATGAGCTCGATCCCCTGCCCCGCGTCGTGCTGGTGGCCGGGCTCGGCCTGTTCGGTCTTGGTCGCTCCAAACGCGATGCGATCATCGCCGCCGATATCGCCGAGGCGTGGATCCAAGGCGTCAGCGATGCGGAAGCGATCGGCAAATTCGAATCGATTTCCGAGGCCGACATGTTCGATTGCGAATATTGGCCGCTGGAACAGGCCAAGCTTGGCGCGCGCCAAAATTCGGAAAGACTATTGCCGCTTGCGGGGCAGATTGCCGCCGTCACCGGCGCTGCCGGCGCCATCGGCGCGGCGACGGCGAGAATTTTTGCCGCGGCCGGGGCCGAAGTCGCGCTGCTCGACATGAATTTCGCCGCCGCCGGCGAAGCGGCCGCAAGTATCGGCCCGGCCGCGCTGCCGGTCGCCTGCGACGTGACCGATGCTGAGTCGGTGGGCACCGCCTTCGACAAGATCGTCAAAACTTTTGGCGGCGTCGACATCGTGGTGTCGAATGCCGGCGCTGCCTGGCAGGGCCGCATCGGCGACGTCGCCGAAGACATCATGCGCAAAAGTTTCGAGCTGAATTTCTACGGCCACCAGCGCGTCGCACAGGCCGCGGTGAAAATCATGCTGGCGCAGGGCACCGGCGGCTGTCTCCTCTTCAATGTGTCGAAACAGGCGGTCAATCCGGGTCCGAATTTCGGCCCCTACGGCATCCCAAAAGCGGCGGCGCTCGCCTTGATGCGCCAATACGCGCTCGACTACGGCGCCGACGGCATCCGCGCCAATGCCGTCAATGCCGACCGCATCCGCTCCGGCTTGCTCACGCCCGACATGATCGCCTCGCGCTCGAAAGCGCGCGGTCTAACCGAGAAGGATTATATGAGCGGCAATCTGCTCGGCCGCGAAGTCGCCGCCGAGGATGTGGCGCAGGCCTTTCTGCACCAGGCGCTGGAATTGAAAACCACCGCCGACGTCACCACCGTCGACGGCGGCAATATCGCAGCCGCGATGCGGTAGAAGAACTTCGGCGCACAATTCAAACAATTCGCGCCAGCAAGAATGAAATAGCGCGCTTGAAATCGGCTGTTGGAGTATCGACCGTGTCACAAGATCGTCAGCAAACGCCGGAGCTTCAGAAGGCATTTGCGGATTCGATTCAAGCAAAGCTCAGGCAGGGCTTGGCACTGCACCAACAGGGTCGATTCAATGAAGCGGAGCATTTCTACAAAGATGTACTTTCGCATGCCCCGGCGCACTTTGACGCGCTGCATCTGCTTGGCGTGGTTGCGCTTCAAACCGGCCGAACGCAGAGCGGCGTGGATCTGATCGCCAAAGCTGTTGCGCTCAACCCCAACTCGGCCGGCGCTCACAACAATCTTGGCAACGGGCTAAAGGACCTGAGGCGGTTTGGCGACGCCCTCGCCAGTTTCGACAAGGTGATCGCGCTGAAGCCCGATTACGCGGAGGCGCACAACAACCGCGGCATCGTGCTGCGGGATTTGCAGCGTTTTGCCGACGCACTCGCCAGTTACGACAAGGCGGTCGCGCTGAAGCAAGACTACGCCGAGGCGTATAACAACCGCGGGATTGTGTTGAAAGACCTGGAGCGCATTGCCGATGCGCTGGCCAGTTTCGACACGGCAATCGCGCTGAAGTCGGATTACGCCGAGGCCTACAATAATCGCGGAAATATGCTCAAGGACTTAAAGCGCCTTCCTGACGCACTCGCCGATTTCAATACGGCAATCCGGCTCAAGCCGGATTACGCAGGGGCTTACTACAACCGCGGCATCGTGCTGCACGACTTAAAGCGTCTTGACGAAGCCGTCGCCAATTTCGACAGGGCAATCGCGCTAAGGCCAGACTATGCAGAGGCGCATAATAACCGCGGCCGCGCGCTGCAGGACCTGAAGCGGCTCGATGACGCAATCGCCAGTTTCGACAAGACGATCGCGCTGACGCCGGAATACGCGGAGGCATACACTAACCAAAGCCTGTGCTTCCTGCAGATGGGACGCTTCGAGCAAGGTTGGCGTCTGTACGAATGGCGGAAGAAGCTTGAAGAGCCATTCGGAAACCGCTTGTTTTCCGCGCCGCTTTGGCTCGGGCAGGAGGACCTCGCGGACAAGATTTTGTTCGTTCATTGGGAGCAGGGATTTGGCGATACAATACAGTTCTGCCGATATGGCAAACTCCTCAAAGCCAGAGGGGTGAAGAAGGTTGTGTTGTCGGTGCAAGAGCCTTTGTATCAACTCCTCAAACAATTGAGTCCCGACGTAGAGATAATCAATCACGATGAAGTTCCGGCCGCATTCGATCGGCACTGTCCGCTCATGAGCCTGCCGCTCGCGCTGGGAACGACGCTGCAAACGATACCCACAGAGCCGCGTTATATCTTTGCCGATGAGCGGCTGCGCACGGCATGGAATGCTCGGCTGCCGCCGCGCGCGAAGCCTCGAATAGGGATTGTCTGGCGAGGCGGCGCAAAACACAGGAACGACCATAATCGATCGATCGATTTACCGGCGCTTGCGCCACTCTTCTCCGCCGAGGCAGATTGGATATCTCTGCAAAAAGAACTCGGAGATGGCGACGCTCCCCTCCTTAAGGAGCTTCGTCACATCGTCCCTTGCGGCGAAGAACTGAAGGATTTCTCGGATACGGCAGCGGTGATCGATCTGTTGGATCTGGTTATCACGGTAGACACCAGCGTCGCCCATCTAGCGGGTGCGATGGGACGGCAAGTGTGGATATTGCTGCCGTATAATTCAGATTGGCGATGGCTGTTGGATCGCGACGATACGCCCTGGTACCCCACAGCGCGGTTATTTCGACAGGATGGCACACGCTCGTGGGACAACGTCATTGTGCGCGTTCGCGATGCGCTCCAGGACTTCGTTCAGTCGCGCGCTTGGCTAATGCGCTAGCGCAGACCGCTCAATCGCTCGACAAAATCACGTTCTTCAAGATCGGATAGATCTGCTTTTCCCAGCGCGAGCCGGAGAACACGCCGTAATGGCCGACGCCGGCCTGCATGTGGTGGCGCTTGAGATACGGCCGCAGCTTGCTGCACAGATCGTGCGCGGCGACCGTCTGGCCGACCGCGCAAATGTCGTCACGCTCGCCCTCGACCGTGAGCAGCATGGTCTTGCGGATGGCGCTGGGGTCGACGCGCTGGCCGTGCCATTCGAGCTTGCCGAGCGGCAGCGCGTAATCCTGGAAAATGAGCTGGACGGTTTCCAAATAGAATTCCGCGGTCAGATCGAGCACCGCGAAATATTCGTCATAGAACGCCTTGGTCACCGCCGCCTTTTCGAATTCGCCATTGGCGAGATTGTCGTAAAGCTCCTTATGCGCCTTGATGTGGCGCTCGACATTCATGCTCATGAAGGCGACGAGTTGCACGAAGCCCGGATAGACGCGGCGGAACGCGCCGGGATAGCGCAACGGCACCGAGGCGGTAAGCGTGCGCTCGAACCATTCGATGGTGCGCGTCTTGGCGAGCTCGTTGACCTTGGTCGGATTGACCCGGGTGTCGATCGGACCCGCCATCAGCGTCATCGACCGCGGCTGCGCCGGATTGCCGGCCTGCGCCATCACCGCCGCGGCGGCGAGCACGGCGACGCAAGGCTGACAGACCGCCAGGATATGCGATCCCGGTCCCATCGTTTCCAAAAACTTGATCAGATGGTCGGTATATTCGTCCATGCCGAAGCGGCCGGCGGTCAGCGGCACGTCGCGGGCATTGTGCCAGTCGGTGATGTAGACGTCGTGATCCGGCAGCATGGTGCGCACGGTGGCGCGCAGCAGCGTCGAGAAATGCCCCGACAACGGCGCCACCAAAAGGACGCGCGGTTGCACGGTGGCGATGTCCTTCTTGAAATGCAGAAGGGTACCGAATGGCGTCGTCGCCGCGGCTTCCTCGCGCACCTCGACCTCGCGATTGCCGACGGTGACTTTGTCGATGCCGAACGGCGGGCGCGTGTGGGTGAGGCCGGCGCGCGCGATCAATTCATAGACCGCAGTGAGATTGCGCATCGCCGGATGGTCGGACAACAGCGGGGCACCGCCGGAAGCCGCCATGCCGGCCCACGCGCGGACCGGTGTCATAATGTCGGATTGCAACTGGTAAGCGAGATACAGCATCCCGAGGCTCAGTTTAGGTCCACGGGCGCCGGGATCCGCCTGACGGCGGACACGGTTCGACCCCCCAACGTCTGAAAGCTAGTGCATTTCTTGTTGCACTGCGACAAGAATATGAACATCCTGCATTATGCAGGACGGGGCTGAAGGCGGGTGCTTAAATAACAGCCAGTGGTCCGCCAAAAATCTGCGTTTTTGTCGCTAACTCATTGAGACAGGGCGCTTTTCGAAGAGAGCAATGGGATGTCCAAGGCCACTCTGACGCTTGCCAGCAAGAATTACGGCTCGTGGTCGCTGCGCGGCTGGTTGCTATGCAAAATGGCGAACCTCGATTTCGAGGAGCAGCACGTCTCGACCGACGATCCGTCGACGCGCGCCGAATTGCTGCTGCTGTCGCCGTCCTTCCTGGTGCCCTGCCTGATCCACGACGGGCTGAAAGTATGGGACACGCTGGCGATCGCCGAGTACCTGCATGAGATCAGCCCGGACGCCGGGCTATTGCCGGCCGATCAGACGCAGCGCGCGCATTGCCGCTCGATCTGCGGCGAGATGCATTCCGGCTTTTCCAATCTGCGGTCGGCGCTGCCGATGAATATCAAGGCGCACTTCCCGCATTTCAAATCCTGGGCCGGCGCCCGCGCCGACATCGAGCGCATCACCACGATCTGGCGCGAATGCGTCGGGCAGTATGGCGGCCCCTATCTGTTCGGGAAAAAGCCCTGCGCGGCGGACGCCATGTATGCGCCGGTGTGCTCGCGCTTCGTCACCTACGACGTGCAGCTCGACCCGGTATCGCAGGCTTACTGCCGCACCATCATGGCGATGCCGTTCATCCAGGAATGGATCGCCGGCGCCAAGACCGAGCCCGACGAGCTCGAGGAGCTCGACGTCGAGTTCTGACGCGAGCCCCTGCCCGGCTTTGCCTATCCGCGCGAGTATGATGAAGTGGCGCTCTAGAGCCTAATCGGTTTTGATGAAATCAAAACCGGGCTCTAGATTTTTGATTGAGCATGATCTTTTCCGAAAACCGGTATCCAGTTTTCGGGATCAAGCTCTAACTGGAGGGAGCGCAGGATGCCGGTCAGCACGATCAATGGCGTGAACATCAATTGGCGGGTCGTCGGCGACCGCGGCAAGGACAATCACCCCTGGGTGGTGATGACCACCGGCGGCCGGCGCGGGCATGACGAGTTCATTCCGCTCGCCGAAAAGATCGCCGCCTACGGTTATCGCGTCATGCTGCACGACCGCCGCAATACCGGCGCGTCCGACATTTTGATCGCCGGCGACGAGGGCGAAGAGACCATCTGGACGCGCGACATGCACGCGCTGCTGTCCGAGCAGAATGTGCTGCCCGCCTTCTTCAGCGGCTCCTCGGCCGGCGCCCGCACCTCGATCCTGTTCTACCTGAACTACCCGCAGGCCGTGCGCGGCCTGTTGCTGCTGCGCGTCACCGGCGGCGCTTTTGCCGCTGGGCGCCTGCCCGAAAACTACTACGGCCAGTTCATCCGCGCCGCCAAGGAAGGCGGCACGGCCGCGGTCTGCGCCATGGAGGCCTGGCAGGAACGCATCGCCGCCAATCCGCGCAACGGCGAATATCTGGCAAAACTCCCGGCGCAACAATTCATCGACGTGCTGACGCGCTGGAACGAGATTTTCGTCGCCGGCGGGCAATATCCGGTGATGGGCGTGAGCCCGGAGCAATTGCGCGCGATCAAGACGCCGACCATCGTCATTCCCGGCAACGACAAGACCCATGCCAGCGCCAGCGGGATTACCGCGCACCGGTCGATCGCCGGCAGCGAACTGCATCAATTGCCGATCACCGATCAGGACGTGCCGCTTATTCCGTTCCCGGATTGGGGCGTCTACGAGCCGGAGATCGCGCGGGTGTTCGCCGACTTCATGAAGCGCACCGCCGCGGCGGAGAGCAAAGCGGCGTGACCAAGTCGTGGACACGCAGATCGTGCCCGCCTTCGGAGGCAAAGATGGGGTAATCGGCCGGCCAGCTTGTGGATAGCTGAAGATTTTGGGTGCTGCGCTTCAGGCTGATGGTTCAACGAGGTCCGTGTGAACGGCCTCAAGCATCAGAAGGAGAAGCGCAGCATGGACCATTTTGCTGGACTGGACGTATCGGTCAAGGAGACCAGCGTCTGCATTGTGGATGACACGGGCAGGATCGTCCGGGAAGTAAAGGTAGCGAGCGAACCTGAAGCGTTGTTGGCGGTGCTGAAGAACCCCGCTTACCACTTCAAGCGGATTGGCTTGGAAGCCGGGCCGCTGTCGCAATGGCTGTTCAGCGCTCTCGCCGAAGCCGAGTTACCGATGGTCTGTGTCGAGACGCGGCACATGCAGGCGGTGCTGAAGGCACAGATCAACAAGACAGACCGCAATGATGCGCGCGGCATCGCGCAGATGATGCGGGTGGGGCTTTACCGTCCGGTCCATGTCAAGACGCTACGCAGTCAGAAACTTCGAATGCTGCTGATCCATCGCAAGCTGCTGCAGTCGAAGGCCATCGCCATCGACAACGACCTGCGCGGTACTTTACGCAACTTCGGCCTCAAAGTTGGAATGGTCGGCAACGCGAAGTTCGAGATACGCATCAAGGAGTTGGTCGAGAACCTTCCCGATTTGGCCGGGCTGATCGAACCGCTGCTGGTCGTCCGGCGAGTACTTCGCGAGCAGCTCGTCATTCTGCATCGTCGCTTGCTGGCCATCGTGCGGGACGATGAGGTGTGCCAGCGCCTGATGACGACCCCCGGTGTCGGCCCGGTGGTGGCGCTGACCTACCGCGCCACTGTCGACGTGCCTGCTCGCTTCCGTAAATCCAAGTCAGTCGGGGCGGTGTTTGGGCTGACGTGTTCCAAGTATCAATCCGGCGAGATCGATCGGAACGGTAGAATATCACGCTGCGGAGATGAGATGATGCGGGTCATGCTCTACGAAGCGGCCCAGGTTCGTGCTGTATTCGAAGAAATGGTCCTGGCTCAAGGCCTGGGCGATGCAGATTGCCAGGCGCCGCGGCGTGAAAAAGGCGATCGTGGCCCTGGCGCGCCGGCTGGCCGTAATCATGCACCGCATCTGGGTTGATGGCACCGAGTTCCGCTGGACCCGGGAACAAGCCGTGGCGGCAGCATGAAAGCCGCGCGAGATCAAATACAATAGGAGGAAACTCGAGCTCCACCCAGCGGTGGAAAGATGTCCCTCGCGGGACGATGGATGAGGTGAGTTCGCATGTCCGCTTGCACCTGCCGTCAGTCTAACGGTAAGGCCGCGGAAGAGATTGTTCCGCCTCGTCTTCGAATCCCATGATGGAAGGGCCCTGGTGCCGATTCCGAAGAGAAGCACGAGCCCGTGAGCGACATCGACACCGTAGTGGCGGATAGTCTGAAAGTGCTTGACCCCGAATGGCCGATTAGAGAAGCGGGTTTGAGATTCAAGCCGTTCGATCGTCATGGCCGGACTTGTTCCGGCCATCCACGTCTTAAGCGGCCGAGGAAGCTAAAGACGTGGATGCCCACGACAAACGCGGGCATGACGATACTATTCACCCGCCCCAGGGATCATCCCCTGATTTTGCGCTTGAACCAAGGTCACCGCGGCTGCGACAGTTGGAACGAGAGGGAAGCAGGGCCGGCAATGGGCAGATGGCTGTTCGCGGCGAGCATGCTCGCCGTGTGCTCGTTCGTGATGGGCGGCAACGCGCATGCCCAATCGCGAAAACCGACCGCCCAGGAAGTGGCGGCGATCCGCGGCTGCTCGACCAAATACCAGGACGATCTCGACGCCGGCGAAGAGAATTGCCTGTTCAAGCTCGTGGCCAATCCTTGCGCCGGGCCGCCGGGCACCAAGGACGGCGCGGCCATCGCGGATTGCTACGACATCGAAAGCCAGATCTGGGACGATCTCCTCAACGCCAATTACCAGACGCTGCTTGGCGAACTCGACGCCGATCAGACGGCAAAGGCCAAGGCCATGCAGCGCGCCTGGATAAGTTATCGCGACACCACCTGCGGCTTCTATGACGACAAGATTCAGGGTTCGATGTCGCTTTCGATGCACGCCGCCTGCGTCGACCGCGAGACGGCGCGGCGGGCTATGCTGCTGGCCTTCTTCAGCCGGCTGTAGCGGCCACTGTTGTCCGCCACTGGCCTATCCGCCGTTGGCCGAGTAGGCCACTGCTGCGGCTGGGCACGGCTTCCGGCGTACTAACTCATTAAATCCACGACAAATCAGCTATGATGCAGGCGAGCCCAAATGCCGGGGCAAGCGCGGGGGCCTGCGCATGCTGCGTGTACGATTAAAAGCGGACGGACGTTTGGTCGAAGTGCTGCCCGACGGCAGCGAACGCGCCATCGCCAGCGACCCGCGGGCGATTGCGACCGCGGCGCATGATGCGGCGCGCGCCGCGGAGCGCGTCAACGACGCCGCTCATGCCCGCAATATCCGCGGCCGCACCGGTCTCACCCAGGCCGCCTTTGCGGCGCGGATCGGGGTTCCGGTCGAAACCGTGCGCAATTGGGAGCAGGGCAAGCGCTCGCCGCGCGGCCGGCGCGCGCGCTTCTCAAGGTCATCGAGGAAGCGCCCGAGGCCGCCTTCGCCGTGCTCGGCAAAGGGCGCTAACTCGCGTCCTGGAACGAGTTCCCCAGCAGCGGCATTGGACTGGAATTGCATCGCGCAATCGCCGATGCTTGCGTCAGGCGCGGCCGACGATAAGCGCCCAAAACGGGACAAAGCGACACGTGACAGCGATTGGACCAATCCCCAGCATCGAGGCCAACGGCGCCAAAATCCCGCTGGTCGGGCTCGGCACCTGGGAACTGCGCGGCCGCACTTGCGCCCGGGCCGTCGAGCAGGCGTTGCGGCTTGGCTATCGCCACATCGACACCGCGGAAATGTACGATAACGAGCGCGACGTCGGCGACGGCATCCGCGCCTCCGGCGTCAAGCGCAACGAGCTGTTCATCACCACCAAGATCTGGCCGACGCATTTCGCGCCGCGGGCGCTGGAGCGCGCCGCGCGCGATTGCCTGGTGCGGCTGCGCTTGAGCGAGGTCGATCTTCTGCTGCTGCACTGGCCCAATCCGCAAATTCCGCTGTCTGAAACGCTCGGCGCCCTGGACAAGGTCAAGCGCGACGGCCTCGCTCGCAACATCGGCATCTCCAACTTCACCGTGGCGCAGATCGAGGAGGCGGTGGCGATCGCGACCGAGCCGCTGGTCTGCGATCAGGTCGAATGCCACCCTTATCTCGATCAGTCAAAGGTGATCGCGGCCTGCCATGCACACGGCATGGCGGTGGTGGCCTATAGCCCGATCGCGCGCGGCAACGCCAAGAACGACGCACTGCTGGCGCGCATCGGCGCGGCGCATGAAAAGACCGCCGCGCAAATCAGCATGCGCTATCTGGTGCAGCAGAACATCGTCGTCATTCCGCGCACCAGCAAGGTCGAGCGTTTGACGGAGAACGCCGCGTTGTTCGATTTTACGCTCAGCGAGGAGGAGATGGCCGAGATCGCCGCGCTGGCGCGCCGCGACGGCCGCCTGGTCGATTGGTCCTATTCCGGCAGCGCCAAATGGGATTAGGCGCGCGCTCTAAATTGGATTAGCGAGCCTCGGTCGATGTCCGCTTAGGGCCGATGGCGGAAGCAGCAGCTAGATCGCGGGGAGAGTTGTAAGAACGCGGTGACGGCCATTGCGATGAAGATTGTCTTTATGGTGATGCTCTGAAGGTCCGCGCCATCGCGTCGCCCGTGCTATGCTTGATCGGTAACATGGTTCTTGGGTAGAGGAATGAATTTCTGGCAAGCCGTCGCCTCCGGCTTTTCTAATTATGCGAAATTTTCCGACCGGGCGATCCGGTCGGAATACTGGTATTGGATCTTATTCGTTTCGGTGGTTACTCTCGCGGCGGCATTGCTTGACGCGGCGATAGTCAAACACCGTCATGGTCCGCTGGAGAACGTTTGGCAGTTCGTCACATTCTTGCCCGGCCTCGCGGTTGCCGTTCGCCGGCTTCACGATATTGATCGCTCTGGCTGGTGGGTTCTATTGCCGGCGAGTGTCATTGGAATTCTCGTGGCAATATTGTTGTTGTCTACCGTCAGTAGCATTTCCCTGCCGATCATGATGGTATTCATCGCGATCTGCCTGATCGTTGTTCTGATCTACTGGTTTTGTCGGCCGGGCACGTCCGGTCCAAACAGGTACGGCGCCGACCCGTTCGGTCCCGACGGACACATCTAAAGCGGTTCCCATTCGATTTTGAATCGGGAGGATTCCCAAGAGGCTAAAGATGAGCGAGTTTGTGTGCATTGATTTCTCTCACGGGGGCTGGCGATGCCGAAGGCCTATTCTGGTGACCTGCGGGAACGCGTTATCGAAGCTGTGGAGACAGGGGCGTCGCGACGCGAGGCGGCCGAATGTTTTGAGGTGAGTGTGAGCTCGGCGGTAAAGTGGCTGCAGCGCTGGCGCGAGCGCAGGAGCGCCGCGCCGAAGCCGCGCGGCGGAAGCATCTCTCTTCTGGAAGAGTTCGCCACCGAGATCCTGGCTGTGGTTGCCGAACGGCCGGACCTAACCCTGGTCGAGACGGTTGCCGAACTGCGCAAGCGACGGATCAAAACCAGCCGCAGCTCGCTTTGGCGGTTTTTCGATCGGCACAACATCACCCTTAAAAAAAAGCCTGCAGGCGGCCGAGCGACAGCGAGCAGATGTCGCGCAAGCGCGCCGACGTTGGATGCGAGAGCAAGGCATGTTTGATCCCGCCCGGCTGTTGTTTATCGACGAGACGGCGGTCAGCACGAACCTGGTGCGGCTCAACGGGCGGGCGCCACGTGGCGAGCGAGTGGTCGGCAGCGTTCCGCTCGGAACATGGGAGACAATCACCTTTGTGGCCGCCTTGCGCCACAATAAAATGACCGCACCGATGGTACTCGAGGGAGCCATGACCGGCGAGATGTTCCTCGCTTATGTCGTGCAGTGCTTGGTTCCCACGCTCAAGCGCAATGATATAGTTGTGATGGACAACTGCCGGGTCCATCTGGGGCCCGGCATTCGGGAGGCGATCGAAAAAGCAGGAGCGTCCCTTCGCTACTTGCCGAAATACTCGCCCGATCTCAATCCAATCGAAATGCCTTACAGCAAATTCAAGACATTCCTGCGCAAGGTTGCGGCGCGAACTGTCCCAGGCCTCAATCGAGCAATTCGCTCGTTCATCCCACTGCTCAGTCCGCAAGAATGTGCCAATTATTTCAGGCATGCAGGCTATGCTTCAATATGACCGGAATCCGCTTTAGTTAGCGATGTCCGCTTCTCTAATCGGCCATTCGGGGTCAAGCACTTTCAGACTATCCGCCACTACGGTGTCGATGTCGCTCACGGGCTCGTGCTTCTTCTCTAATCGGCCATTCGGGGTCAAGCACTTTCAGACTATCCGCCACTACGGTGTCGATGTCGCTCACGGGCTCGTGCTTCTCTTCGGAATCGGCACCAGGGCCCTTCCATCATGGGATTCGAAGACGAGGCGGAACAATCTCTTCCGCGGCCTTACCGTTAGACTGACGGCAGGTGCAAGCGGACATGCGAACTCACCTCATCCATCGTCCCGCGAGGGACATCTTTCCACCGCTGGGTGGAGCTCGAGTTTCCTCCTATTGTATTTGATCTCGCGCGGCTTTCATGCTGCCGCCACGGCTTGTTCCCGGGTCCAGCGGAACTCGGTGCCATCAACCCAGATGCGGTGCATGATTACGGCCAGCCGGCGCGCCAGGGCCACGATCGCCTTTTTCACGCCGCGGCGCCTGGCAATCTGCATCGCCCAGGCCTTGAGCCAGGACCATTTCTTCGAATACAGCACGAACCTGGGCCGCTTCGTAGAGCATGACCCGCATCATCTCATCTCCGCAGCGTGATATTCTACCGTTCCGATCGATCTCGCCGGATTGATACTTGGAACACGTCAGCCCAAACACCGCCCCGACTGACTTGGATTTACGGAAGCGAGCAGGCACGTCGACAGTGGCGCGGTAGGTCAGCGCCACCACCGGGCCGACACCGGGGGTCGTCATCAGGCGCTGGCACACCTCATCGTCCCGCACGATGGCCAGCAAGCGACGATGCAGAATGACGAGCTGCTCGCGAAGTACTCGCCGGACGACCAGCAGCGGTTCGATCAGCCCGGCCAAATCGGGAAGGTTCTCGACCAACTCCTTGATGCGTATCTCGAACTTCGCGTTGCCGACCATTCCAACTTTGAGGCCGAAGTTGCGTAAAGTACCGCGCAGGTCGTTGTCGATGGCGATGGCCTTCGACTGCAGCAGCTTGCGATGGATCAGCAGCATTCGAAGTTTCTGACTGCGTAGCGTCTTGACATGGACCGGACGGTAAAGCCCCACCCGCATCATCTGCGCGATGCCGCGCGCATCATTGCGGTCTGTCTTGTTGATCTGTGCCTTCAGCACCGCCTGCATGTGCCGCGTCTCGACACAGACCATCGGTAACTCGGCTTCGGCGAGAGCGCTGAACAGCCATTGCGACAGCGGCCCGGCTTCCAAGCCAATCCGCTTGAAGTGGTAAGCGGGGTTCTTCAGCACCGCCAACAACGCTTCAGGTTCGCTCGCTACCTTTACTTCCCGGACGATCCTGCCCGTGTCATCCACAATGCAGACGCTGGTCTCCTTGACCGATACGTCCAGTCCAGCAAAATGGTCCATGCTGCGCTTCTCCTTCTGATGCTTGAGGCCGTTCACACGGACCTCGTTGAACCATCAGCCTGAAGCGCAGCACCCAAAATCTTCAGCTATCCACAAGCTGGCCGGCCGATTACCCCATCTCTTCCCCGCCGCGCCCATCGGAGCCCCGCCTTGCAGAACCTCCAAATCGACGCCCAGCGCCTGTGGGACTCGCTCATGGAGACCGCGCAGATCGGCGCAACCGCAAAGGGCGGCATTTGTCGCCTCACCTTGACCGATCTCGACCGCCAGGTGCGCGACTGGTTCAAGGCGCAATGCGCGGCGCTCGGCTGCAGCGTGACCGTCGACGACATGGGCAACATGTTCGCGCGCCGCCCGGGCAAGAACCCCGCGCTTCCCCCGATCGCCATGGGCTCGCATCTCGACACCCAGCCGACTGGCGGCAAATTCGACGGCGTGCTTGGCGTGCTCGCCGCGCTCGAAGCGCTGCGCACGCTGCACGAGACGGCTTACGAGACCAATGCAGCCGTGGAGATCGTCAACTGGACCAACGAGGAAGGCGCGCGCTTTGCGCCGGCGATGCTGGCGTCGGGCGTCTTTGCCGGCGTGTTCTCGCGCGACTACGCCTATGCGCGGACGGACCGCGACGGCAAAACCTTCGGTGAGGAATTGGCCCGCATCGGTTATCGCGGCGCGGAAAAAGCCGGAGCGCGCAAATTTGCCGCCATGTTCGAGCTGCACATCGAGCAAGGCCCGATCCTCGAAGACGAAGCCCGCATGATCGGCATCGTGCAAGGCGTCCAGGGCATGCGCTGGTACGAGGTCACCATCGTCGGTCAGGAAGCGCATACCGGCGCGACGCCGATGCGCTTGCGCAAGAATGCGCTCCTCGGCGCCGCGCGCCTGATCGAACGCATCGACACAATCGCGCGCGAGCACGCACCCTTCGCCGTCGGCACCGTCGGCCTGATCGAGAACCGGCCGAACAGCCGCAATGTCATTCCCGGTGAAGTGTTCTTCACCGTCGATTTCCGCCATCCGGACGACACAGTGCTCGACGCCATGGAGGCGAAGCTGCGCTCAGCGCTCGGCGAAATTTTACCGCCGATGGGATTGACCTACAGCGAGGCGCGGATCTGGGATTGCCCGCCGGTCAAATTCGCGCCAGCGCTGATCGATTGCGTTCGCGCCGGCGCGGCAAAGGCCGGCTTCACCTCGCGCGACATGATCTCCGGCGCCGGCCACGACGCTTGCTACATCGCGCGCGTCGCGCCGACCACCATGATCTTCGTGCCCTGCGCCGGCGGCATTTCGCACAACGAAGCGGAGTCGACGAGTTTCGACGAATGCGCCGCCGGGGCCCAGGTGTTGCTCAATGCGGTGCTGGAGTTTGACCGGCGGCTGGGGTGAATGGGAACACACCCATGACGGGAGGTTTAAGCGAGAGTCCCCCGCTCCGCGACAAAATGCCTGTGATGATCCGCTATTCTTCTTGCCTGCCCCCCACAACCTGGATGAAGGCATCCGCTACAACTGACATTGGGGATTGTAGGTCGCGCTGAATTGTCGGATCATATTTGGCGTAAGGACGCTCCAGGCAAAACTTTTCCATGCTGAATTTTCCAGTCTTCGAAAAACTCGTCGTTCGAGAGTACCAACTCTTTCCGGGGTCAAACCGGGACCCGGCACTGGCTTTCAGTTTCAAAGCCGGCATCTCCCTAATCGCCGGCATAAACGGATTGGGGAAGACAACTCTTGTAAACATACTCTAGCCCTTTCTTCAAAGCGAAGATCACTTTGTGCAAGTCTGTAAAGTATGCGCCGATCATCTCCGGTATATTGCGATCCCAAAGGGCATCACGGTTCGCGTCGAGTTTCCGTATTGCAGTTCGCAGCGACTTACTGCCGAAGGTGTCGTATTTCATCTCTCGGGCGATCTGAACGTGGCTCCTAAGGGTCGCCTCACGCAGGATTTGATTTGAGCGGGGCGACGTAAGATACCCGCCTGCCCAAAGTTCGACGTTGTAGACATCCGTATAGTCAAAAGAATTCGGGTACGGCGGTGAAAAGACCGCCAGCTCGAATGGAGCTATTTTATGCGCGAGCTTTCGAGAATCCCCGCGCATCAAGCAATAGGACGAGAGGGGCGCGAGTTGAATCTTCTTAAATCATAGAGAGCCGCCAGTACGTTCTGGGAGAATGTATCGTCCAGTTGGGAGGGAACCACTTTTTTGTGCTCCCAGCCGCGCCGATAGCGACGTCCCTTACCACTCACGACAACGTTGCTAATTTGTACAGCAGCGGAGGCGAGTTGGACCCGGAAGAAACGTCTAATCGCCGGATCTTTAACCTCATCTATTGCGCATCTAAAACCAGCAAGCCTCCGAGCCAAACGCGACCCAAAGATATAGCGACCGTTCAGTCCGGGTTCGATTAAGGTCGCCGGAGCCTGCGCAAAGACGACCGAGAGCTTTGGGCGCGCTGTCCTCCCAGCCTGCATGACTGCTGCGAATGCCTTCACTAGTCTCGGAAAATCATACTTAGCGAGTTTGGCCTCGATTAAATCTGCGAGGAACGGGTTCACCTCTATTGTAGTCGTATGGGCGCCAAGAAATTGCGCCGTCAACGCCGTGGTTCCGGACCCTCCAAACGGATCCACAAGGTGCGTGACCTCTCCAGTCTCTCGAAGGGCGCGCTCGACTAGTTCCGGCGCGAATGCCTCTTTGAACCGGCGCCAATTCTGAAACGCGAGTGCGGAAGCTCCTTGGTTGGTACCCAATGTTCCGACGCTGCGACTTCCGATCCAATCCGCATAGGTAGCTATTCGTGCTGCACCGGTTTCGCCAACTCGCTCGTCAAGTTGGGCCCGTTCAATCATCGTTGTTGCTTCCTGACGAGGCCGTACCAGTGCTCAAAGCGCGTCCCGTTCCGCGGTCAGGCATGGCGTGTGCGACGCCGACGCGCGAAACTCGCCGAATCGGGAAACCAATTCGTTAATTGATAAAAACATTGGTCTTTCAATATCTTACGCAGCCTCACCTGAGGTCACATTCCCCTATCGTACTTAGTACAAGGGCCAGGCAGGTGAGATAGTCACTCATATGGAGACGGCAACCCTTGACATTCGTCACCGCTACGGTTACATAGCCAGTTATCCTCGCCCGTAAGGACGCCGCCGGGTGACGCCGGCGGACAGGGGCGAGGCGGTTCCCGCGGGCGGGGTTGTCAGCCCCGCACTCGGGCGGCTCCGGGCCAAAACGCCCGGCCGGCACTATGACCGGCCTGCGGGCTAAATCGCCCGCTGCACTGGGACGGCCGGGGACGGATAACATCCGTCCCTCAGTAGCTCCGTCCCAGGAAGTGCGTGAACTGGAGCTGAGCGGTGGCGTTCGGTCGCTGCCGCAAGTGCCGTGGTGGAACGCCGACAGGCGAGCGCGCGACGTTCGCGCGAGGCCGCGGCCGCTGATGCGGCTTCATGCAGTGTGCGTCTGTCGGCGTTCCGCTTCGCTTTCTTTTTTTGCCGGAGGCGAGGCGTAAAGGTTGTAGCCCGGACGAAACGAAGTTAAATTGCCGGAAGCGAGCACCAAAGCCGCAGCGTCGTACGGAGCGTGATCGAGCCGAAGACCGGAGCCCACCGCCGGTTTCAGGCATGACGCGATCGGGCTCCGGAGGAATTTTGACAGTGGCGTCGGCAAAACTCGGGCGCGCAGGCGCCGCGGGAACGGGATCCTGTTTTCACCTCGCTCCGGGAAAGGCCGAGTGGCCCCCACGGCGGGCGCGAGGGTGAGGGGTTCGGATGCTGGAGTTTTCCTTCCCCCTCACCCCGCCCTCTCCCCTCTGGGGAGTGAGACGGATAAGCGCCTTGGAGGAGCAAAATGTTTGACGATGGCGCGAGCTTTAAGATCGAGACTGCCTTTGCTCGCGTGGCGCAGGCGGAGACGGCGTCAGGCCGATCGCCCGAGCCAAAGGCGGAGTTGCTGGCAAGGAACCGCAAGGGGGACCGATCTCACGGATTCCTTGTCCTCCGGGTCTTTGGCTCGGGCCTGAAGCGACCGGTTCGCTTTACGCAATCCCTTATGCAAGCGCCGCCGCTGCGCGTCACCCTAGCTAACCAGAGAGGGGGTGGATCAGATGGCGCCGCGCAACACGCCGACCGCGACGGCCTCGACGCGGGTCCGCACGCCAAAGCGCTTCTTCGCTTGCTCGATGTGGAAGTGCGCGGTGGCCGGCTTGATGCCGACCAGGACGGCGATGTCGGCGTCGGATTTGCCGGCCGCCGCCCATTGCAGGCACTCGATCTCGCGCGGGCTGAGCTGCACCGGGGGCGAGTCGGACATGCCGAAACCCTCGGCGGTGCGGCAGCGTTCCCACACCGCGCGCGCCATCGACTTCCAGTGCGGCACAATCGGCGAGGCTGAGTTTCAGCTCCTGCCGCGTCGCCATTGTCACCAGGCCCTGCAGACTGCCCGGACCGTGGATCGGAACGCCGAACACGTCCTTCCAGCCATAGGCCGCGCCCGCCTCGTAAAGCTCTTTCTGCTTGGCGCTGAGCTTAAGCCGAGGAACAAGGTCGGCGTACCAGAACGGGCTGAGGCGACGCCGCGCTTCGATAGGCAATATGTCATGCTCGAACCACCGATTACGTTCATAGAAGTCGAGCCAGTCCGCCGGCCAGTCGACGAAGAAAAAACGGGATTGGCGGTGCCGTCCGATGCCCGCCCAGGCGCCGCACGCCGCGCAGGAGAATCCCATGCGCTTGATCGTCGCCAGGAAATCGGCCGCCACCGTCGCGGCATCACTTCCGGCGCAGCGCTCGACGAATTGCAGCCCCTGTTCGATTGGCGACGACACCCACGCCCCCTACCCATTCCGCCGCAGAGTCACTGCGGGCGGATGATCGATCGAAATAACAACAAAATGCGTACAATGGCAACCGGCAGGAACCGTCAGCGGGCGACAAATGGCTCACCGCGTCTTTTCGAAGATCTCGCGCCCGATCAGCATGCGGCGGATTTCGCTCGTCCCGGCGCCGATCTCATAGAGTTTTGCGTCGCGCAGCAGCCGCCCGGCGGGATAGTCGTTGATATAGCCGTTGCCGCCCAGGCACTGGATGGTTTCGAGCGCCATCCAGGTCGCGCGCTCGGCGGCGTAGAGGATGGCGCCGGCGGCGTCTTCGCGGGTGGTCTCGCCGCGATCGCAGGCCCGCGCCACCGCATAGACATAGGCTTTGGCGGCGTTGAGCGTGACATACATGTCGGCGAGCTTGGCCTGCATCAACTGAAAGCGGCCGATCGGCTGGCCGAATTGCGTGCGCTGATGCACGTAGGGAATGACGAGGTCGAGGCAGGCCTGCATCACCCCGATCGGTCCCGCCGCCAGCACCGCGCGCTCGTAGTCGAGGCCCGACATCAGCACATTGACGCCGTTGCCGACGACGCCGAGCACGTTGTCGCGCGGCACCTCGCAGTCCTCAAACACGATCTCGCTGGTGTCGGAGCCGCGCATGCCGAGCTTGTCGAGCTTCTTGCCGGTGGAAAATCCCTTAAATGTCTTTTCGACGATGAAGGCGGTGATGCCGCGCGCGCCGGCGGTGCGGTCGGTCTTGGCATAGACCACGAGCGTGTCGGCGACCGGCCCGTTGGTGATCCACATTTTCGAGCCGTTGAGGATGTAGTGGTCGCCTTTGCGGTCGGCGCGGGTGCGCATCGACACCACGTCCGATCCGGCGCCGGTCTCCGACATCGCCAGCGCGCCGACATGCGCCCCGGAGACGAGCTTCCCCAGATAGCGCTTCTTCTGTTCGTCGCTGCCGTTGCGGCGGAGCTGATTGACGCACAGGTTCGAATGCGCCCCGTAGGACAGGCCGATCGCGGCGGAGCCGCGCGAGATTTCCTCCATCGCCACGCAATGGGCGAGATAGCCGAGGCCCGAGCCGCCCCACTCCTCTTCGACCGTGATGCCGAGGAGACCGAGCGCGCCGAGCTGCGGCCACAGCTCGCGCGGAAAGCTGTTGGAGCGGTCGATCTCGTCGGCGCGCGGCGCGATATTGTCTTGGGTGAAAGCGCGCACGGTATCGCGCAGCATTTCAAGATCGCCGCCCAGGCCGAGATCGAGGCCGGGCAGACTGTTGGTCAGCATGGCGCGTCCTTCCGCGGCGGAGCGAAATCCGTTGTTATAGATAGCGGCTCGGCCGCCGCCTGTCAGGATGCCGCATTGCCGTTTTGCCGCGCAGCGCGGGCCGCCTGGGGCTTCGCCAAAATCCGGTCGATCGCCTCGGCCGGTAGCGCTTTGGCGAACAGAAAGCCCTGCATCTCGTCGCAGCCGGCGAGCCGCAGCAGCACGCGCTGCTCGTTGGTCTCGACGCCTTCGGCCAGCACCTTCATGCCGAGAGCATGACCGAGCGTGACGATCGACTGGATGATGGCGCCGGCATTGCCGGTGGTGCCGAGCGAAGCGACGAAGGTGCGGTCGATCTTGACGCGGTCGAAGTGGAATTTTTGCAGATAGCTCAGACTGGAATAGCCGGTGCCGAAGTCGTCGAGCGCGGTCGAAACGCCAAGCGCACACAACGCGTCGAGCTTATGTTGGGCGTCTTCCGGATCGTCGATCAGAATCCCCTCGGTGAGCTCGAGCACCAGGCGCGGCGCGGCCATGCCGGTTTCGGCGAGCACGTCAGTGACGAAATCGGCGAGCCCGCGGCTCCTGATCTGCACCGGCGACAGGTTGACGGAAACGAACAGGCTCGGCCAGCGCGCGCCGTCGGCCAGCGCGCGGCGCATCACGACCTCGCCGAGCCTGATCATCAGGCCGCTTTGCTCGGCCAGCGGAATGAACAGCGACGGCGGGATCGCGCCGCGCGTCGGATGATTCCAGCGCAGCAGCGCTTCGACGCCGACCATGCCGCCGCCTTCGGCGGCGACGACCGGCTGATAGTGCACCTCGAAGGCATTTTCCACGATTGCCCTTTCCAGCTCGCGCAGGAAAAAGCGCCGCTCGGCATGCTCGACATGAATGTCCGGCACGAAATGACGGACCGATCCGCGGCCGCCGCGCTTTGCGGAGCGCAGCGCCAAGCCGGCATTGCGCTGCAATTCGTCGCCGGTGGTGCCGTCGTCGGGCGCTTTGGCGGTTCCGATACTGGCGCTGATCTGCCACGACTGATCCATGTAGATCGGCGCGGCGAGCGAAGCCGAAAGCTTCTCGGCAAGCGCGGCGGCGACGCCTGTGTCGTCGCCGGTGACAACAGCCGCGAACGCGTCGTCCTCGAAACGGCCGAACAGCGCAGCCGGCGGCAGCGCCGCTTTGAGCCGTTCGGCGATGCTGCACAGCATGGTGTCGCCGCCGGCGCGGCCGAGCGTGTCGTTGACGTCGTGAAAGCCGTCGATGTCGATCAGCGCAAAGGCGACGAAGCGTGCGCCGCGCGCCGCGACCGCTTCGTCCAGACGCTCGAGCATCACGCGCCGGTTCGGCAGCCCGGTCAGCGGATCTTGCGTGGTCAGCTTGCGGATCGTCGTCAGGCTGCGCGCGAACGAAACTGTGAGCCGCCTGGTCGCGCGCACCGAAATATAGGCGGCCAACGCCAGCGCGATCCCGACCAGGCCGAGCAGACCCCACAACCAGGCCATGGCGCCGATAAAGCCGCGATCGGGCGCCCAACTGAACCAGCCGACGATGCGGCCCTGCGCATCGTGCACCGACTGCACGTCGCGGCCACGGTCGGCGGCGAGCGCGGCGTCGAAGCGGAGGTCGTGCAAGCCGGCGCTGCGTGCGATGCGACCAAGCTCAGCCGCGTCGAAGGGGCCGGCTTGGCGCTCGCCAACCGCTGCCTGCAAAGCCGCGTGCTGCTCCGCGGCAAGGCCGCTGCTATTGTGCTGCGTTTCGGTCAGGCCGATGGCGGCGCAAGCCAGCACCGCGAGCGCCAGGATCAAGGACGCGACCGCGCCACCACGCGCCATTATACCGCCCGGCGTGGCGACGCCCAACGGCCGACCGGATTGCGGCCGCGCCCAGCCTTTTTGGGCCTCCACAGCGGCCTTCATTTCCCACGCCCCTCACGCAACGCCGAAGGCGCAACGGTAAGGGAGCATGATTAACGGCAAGGAAAGGCGCACATCGGTGAGCGCGACTAATTGTAACGGCGGTTATCAACAGCGCGGGCCGGCGAATTGTAATGTTAACATGACATTAACCGGCCAAACTTTTAGTCTTTTGTCAGGTTGGAAGGTGGTTCGTGGCAGATTGGGTATCGGGCAGGTTGAAGGCCTGCCTTTTGAGAGCTGGGGGAATGGCGACTATCCGAGCCGGCTTCGTGGCGGCGGCTGTAGCGGCGGCGGTGAGTCTCCCGCTCGCCGCATCGTTGGCGTACGCCCAAACCGCCTCGCCTGACCAAGTCCGGGGACAAGCCAAAGAACAGGCCAGCGACCAAGTCACCCCACAAGCGGCCGATCAGACCAAAGTCCCGACTGCAGACCAGAGCCAAAGTCAGGCGCAGACCGCCACTCAGACCTGCCCTGGAAATCCTAACGCGCTGGGTACGAGCCGCGTGCTGCCGATCGACTTTGGCGCCTATCAGCAGCTCGGCCGCATGCAATATCCGGACTCGCTGCCGCTCAACGACAAGGAAGTCGTCATCACCTTCGACGACGGGCCGCTGCCCCCTTATACCGATCAGGTCCTCGACATTCTGGCCGCGCAATGCGTCAAGGCGACGTTTTTCATGGTCGGCGAGATGGCACATTCGTTTCCGGCAACGGTGCGCCGCGTCTATGAGGAAGGCCATACCATTGGCACGCATAGCGATCACCATCCGGTCGGGTTTGGCAAATTGCCGCTCGAACGCATGCATCAGGAAATTGACGGCGGCATTGCCGACGTCAGCGCGGCGTTCGGCGGCGATCCGAGATACCTCGCCCCGTTCTTCCGCATCCCAGGCCTCGAACGTTCCGACGTGCTCGAAAGCGAGCTTGCCCAGCGCGGGCTGATCATCTTTTCCGCCGACGTCGTGGCCGACGACTGGCACCGTGACATCACACCGGCAAAGATCATTTCGCTGGCCATGAGCCGCCTGGAAAAGCGCGGCAAAGGCATTTTGCTGCTGCACGACATTCATCCGAAGACGGTTGCCGCGCTGCCGGGCCTGCTCCAACAACTCAAAGAGCAGGGCTACCACGTCGTGCAAGTGGTGCCCTCCGCGGCCTACGAGCTCGCGATGGCGCGCAGGCCCGCTTTAGGCATGCTCGCTTCGGCGGCTTCGGATGATCTTACGATCGACGACAGCGAAACGGCTCCGCCGATTTGGCCGCATGCCGCCGAGAATATGACGCCGGATGCGGTGATGCTGCCGGTTCCCGACGCGGCGGCTTTCGAACCGGACGCCGGTCTCGCCGATGCCAGCGGCGCGGTGCAGTGGCCCGAGGTGCCGCCATCCGCCCTGGCGTCCTCCGCCCCCGACCGCGCTACGCCGCGAGGCCGGCACCGGAGGGTCGCGGAGCGGCCGGAACACCGAAGGCCTCACGTCGTGCACTCAGTCGAACATCAGCGGGTTGAAAAGGAGCGGCGGCCGGAGCATTCGCGCGCCCACGCCCGAGCCGGCGCCGACGGCCAGCACGCCGACCTCATGACCCGGATTCGCTCCGTCGCCGCGCTGTTCTCGCCGGCGCGAGCGACGCGCTGAAGCGCGACCCTAGTCCTCGCCACAGCCCCGCCGTTTGGCCTTGTCCCGCAATAGCCTAGCTGTTACATCCGCGCCGTCGCGCGCCGGCCTGGCGCGTGGCCAAGCCCACATGCGGCCGTGGCGGAATTGGTAGACGCACTAGCTTGAGGTGCTAGCGGGGCAACCCGTGGAGGTTCGAGTCCTCTCGGCCGCACCATCCTTCGCCGCGGCCCTGCCGCAGGCGAAGGTTCAGGCGCCCGCCGGCGTCCGCGGCAGGAGTTGCTTGACCTCGACCGCGATCTTGTTGCCGCTGACGATGACGGTGCCCTTGGCCACCGGCAGGTTGTTGGCGAGGATACTGACCTCATCCTCTTCGGAAGCGTCGAGCTCGATGATGGCGCCACGGCCGAGCCGGAGCACCTGGTGAATCGGCATGGAGCTCGTCCCCAACACCACCGCAATATCGATCGAGACGTTGTCGAGTGTCGGCACGCTGCCCCCTGTTTCGGTTTTCACGCTGGCGGTCCATAGTGTTGGACCTGTCATGGTTACGAGGTGGTTAACACGCGCGGCGACCTGACCATCGGGCTAAACCCTGCCCCCGGCGCGCCGCCGGTTGAATGGCTGGTAAGCGATTTGCCCGTGGCCTATGACGCCGCGCTTGCAGCCATGACCACGCGCGCCGAAGCGATCGCCCGTGGCGAGGCGCCTGAACTGGTCTGGCTCCTCGAGCACCCCGCCCTCTACACCGCCGGCACGTCGGCACGGCCGGCCGAACTGATCGAGGCGCGATTTCCAGTCCACATGACCGGACGCGGCGGCCAATTCACCTATCACGGCCCCGGCCAGCGGGTCGGCTATATCATGCTCGACCTCAAGCGCCGCGCGCCGGACGTCCGCCGCTTCGTCGCCACCATCGAGCAATGGATCATCGATGCGTTGGCCGCCTTCAATATCCGCGGCGAACGGCGCGACGACCGCGTCGGCGTCTGGGTGCGGCGCCCGGATAAGTGTCAAGGAATGGGCGATGTTTTCGAGGATAAAATCGCCGCCATCGGCGTGCGCGTGCGGCACTGGGTGACGCTGCATGGCTTTGCGCTCAATGTCGAACCGGAGCTGGCACATTTTTCCGGCATCGTGCCGTGCGGCGTCACCGACGCGCGCTACGGTGTGACTTCGCTTGCCGATCTAGGCTTGACGGTTTCGATGGCGGACGTCGACATGGCGCTACGCGCCGCGTTCGAACCCTTGTTCGGCGTTACCGCCGACGTTCAGATGGTGCCGAGCACCGAGAATAACTCGTCGCGCCGGCGCAGCGCGACTTCGTCCGGCCCAGCCTCGCGATGATCGATAAAGTCGACGCGCGCTCCGGTCGGCCCGGAGCGGCAGTGGTCGATCATCGCAAGCACGTCGTGCTCCATCCCGACAAACAAAGCCTCGACCGCGCCGTCGCGGCGATTGCGCACCCAGCCTTGCAGCCGGCGCTCCAGTGCCGTCACTTCGGTCCAGGCGCGAAAGCCGACCCCCTGCACCCGGCCGCGGATCAAGACATAGCGGTGCACGGTCAAAAAAGTTCTCCGAGCTTGCGGTAGCCCGATCCCAGCGAGCGCACCGGCAGCCATTCTTCTAACGAAGCGACATAGTCGCCGGGCAATTCCAGGCCGCGCGCGGCGGCGACGACAATCTCCATATAGCCGGCTTTGGGCCGTCCGAGCGGCCGTGGCCGCGCGACATAGACCAGCGCCGAACGACGGCGGCCGCCTTGGAGCACCGGCAGAATTTCGGCGCGATACTGTCCGGCTGCAATGTTCTCCCAAAGATCGAGGGTGACGCGGTCGCGCGGCGTGAGCCGCCACAGAGCGCCGTACACGGCACGTCTACGCGAGGGTTCGACGGAGGCATAACCGTCCGACGTGATGACGAAGCGATACCCCGCGAGCCGCGCCACGCCGACCGGCGCCGCCGTCGGCGCGTGCTTGCGCATGACGCCGCGGTGCATGTTCGAGCCATAGGCGAAGTGGAGCATTACGTCTCGCCGACAAGGCTCGGCCGCCGCGCCGCCCATATCGAGAAGCCGACGGCCACAATGATGGGTGCAAAACCGATAACCAGCAGCAGCACCACCATGAGCCAAGCCACATCGTAATGCGGCGAACCGATCAGAGTGACAATGACGTAAAGCAAGAGAATGAGCTCAAGCGCGCTCGACGCAGCGGCGTTGTCCATCAGATCGCCCGACGTATTGAAGAAGCTGTCGGCCACGATCAACAGCAGGACAAGGGAAAGTGCGTACAGCAAAGCAACCGCAGCGGCCAAGCCACCGCTGCGGCCGGCGTCGTGCAACCGCTTGGCGTGTAGCACGAACCAGATCCAGAGCAGCAGGATTTGGGCGGCAACGAAGGGCCACAATCCGCCGTGCCGGATCACATCCGGCGTGGTGAGCAGATGCGAGGCGACGCCGAACAGATAGACACCGACCGCGCCATAGATGAACGGCTGCGGTTTGAGCCGCCCGTTCGGCGAGAAAAGAAATGGTGCTACCTGCATCTGGCCTGTCCCGGCAAAGCCAGCATCATGCCCGATTCGGCAAGCGCCTTTATGCGAAAAGTCCCACCTTCAGGCGAATTCCATGATCACCGCGTCAACGGCGACGCTGTCGCCGGGCTTGACGCGAACTTTCTTGATGATGCCGTCGCGTTCGGCGCGCAGGATGTTTTCCATCTTCATGGCCTCGACAACGGCCAGCGTCTCGCCGGCTTTGACTTCCTGGCCCTCGCTGACGCCGAGCGAAACGATGAGGCCCGGCATCGGGCAGCGCACCGCTTTCTCGCTGTCGGACAGCTTTTTCACCGGCATCAGCCGTGCGTAGCGAGCCTCGCGTTCGGTATAGACGAAGGCTTTGACCTCGATGCCGTGATAAGCGAGCTCGAAGCCGTTCGGGAGGGCGCGCACATGCATGGCGACCGGCGTGCCGTCGATCGTGCCGGCCCAGACCGGCATGCCGGGAATCCAGTCCGACGACAAAACGTGCCGCGCGCCGTCCTCGAAGGTCACCGCGGTCGTTTTGCCGTCATGCTCGACGTCGGCTTGGTACTCGTCGGGCCCGAGCCAGATCGCGCGCCGCCGCTCGCGCGTTAGCGTCGCGTTCAATTGCCCGGAAATCTTGCGTTTGCGCTCGCCGAGCAGATGGTCGATCGCCGCGGCAACGCTGGCGATGCTGCGGGCGATTTCGCCCGCCGGCGCCGTTCGCTCGAAGCCGCCGCGAAATTCCTCGGCGATAAAGGCAGTGGAGAGCTTGCCGGCGCGCCAGCGCGGATGCTGCATGATCGCGGCGAGGAACGGAATGTTGTGGCGGATGCCCTCGATGGTGAAGGCATCGAGCGCTTCGGTCTGCGCCTCGATCGCCTCGAGCCGCGTCTTGGCATGGGTGACGAGCTTGGCGATCATCGGATCGTAATAGAGCGAAATCTCGCCGCCCTCGGTGACGCCGGTGTCGTTGCGCACGGTGACGCCGTCATGGACGCCTTCGGCGGGCGGCCGATAGCGCACCAGCCGTCCGATCGACGGCGCGAAATTGCGATACGGATCTTCGGCGTAGATGCGGCTTTCCACCGCCCAGCCGGACAGCTTTATGTCGCTTTGCGTAAGCTTCAGCGGCTCGCCGGCGGCGACGCGGATCATTTGCTCCACCAGATCGATGCCGGTGATGAGCTCGGTCACCGGGTGCTCGACCTGCAGCCGCGTGTTCATCTCCAGAAAGTAGAAGCTCTTGTCCTGCCCGGCGACGAATTCGACCGTGCCGGCGCTGTCGTAATCGACCGCCGTCGCCAGCGCGACGGCCTGCTCGCCCATCTGCTGACGGGTCTTGGCATCAAGCAGCGGGCTCGGCGCTTCCTCGATGACCTTTTGATTGCGGCGCTGGATCGAGCATTCGCGTTCGCCCAGATAGATGACATGGCCGTGCTTGTCGCCCAGCACCTGGATTTCGATGTGGCGCGGATCGGTGATGAATTTTTCGATGAAAACGCGATCGTCGCCGAAACTCGATTTCGCTTCGGAGCGGGCGCGGGCGAAGTTTTCCGCTACCTCCGATTTGGAAAACGCAATGCGCATGCCTTTGCCGCCGCCGCCGGCGGAGGCCTTGATCATCACCGGGTAACCGATCTGTTCGGCGATCGCGATCGCCTGAGTGTCGTCCTCGATGACGCCGAGATGTCCCGGCACGGTCGAAACATTGGCGCGGGCAGCGGCCTTCTTCGACTCGATTTTGTCGCCCATGGCGGCGATGGCTTTGGGATTGGGGCCGATAAAAACGATGCCGGCATCGGCCAGCGCGCTGGCGAACGCCGCGCGCTCGGACAGGAAGCCGTAGCCCGGATGCACCGCCTCGGCGCCGCTCGACTTGCAGGCAGCAACGATGTTGTCGATGACCAGATAGCTTTGCGCCGCCGGCGGCGGCCCGATCGCCACGGCGTCGTCGGCCATTTCGACATGGAGCGCGTCGCGGTCGGCCTCGGAATAGACCGCCACGGTTTGGATTCCCATCCTGCGGGCGGTCTTGATAATCCGGCAGGCGATCTCGCCGCGATTGGCAATCAGGATGCGCTTGAACATCTAAGCTTACGATCCCGCGAACCGGCCTGTCCGCTTTGCGGCGGCGGCATGGAAATGTCAATGACGCTGCACATCCGCGATCAATGCCGCAGCAACAGCGACACAAGCAGCGCGGCCGCTAAAAGCGCGGCCATGCCCTGCCAGATTTGCACCGGATAGCGTTGATAAAGCGTCCGCGTGCCGCTGGTCCCATGCGACGCGCGCTCCGGCCCTTCCTCCATCTCAATGGCAAATTCCATCATATCGCGAAACCGGTTGGTCGGATCGGCCGCAATCGCGCGCGCTAGGACGGCTTGCAGCCATGCCGGAAGATCCGGCCGCAGTTCGCCCAGCGGCTTCGGCCGGTCGCGGCGCGGTTTGCTGGTGGCGTCGAGATTGCCGTACGGGTACTCGCCGGTAAAAGCGCGGAACATGGTGACGCCGAGCGCATAAATATCGGTCGCCTCGTTACCGGGTTCGCCGCCAAACATTTCGGGCGCCATGTAAGCCGGCGTTCCTGGAATGTCGTCGGCCGGAAAATCCTCGAGCCCGGGCACGCGCACCACGCCGAGATCGATCAGCTTGAGCGAGCCTTCGCGCTCCAGGATCACATTGTCCGGCTTAATGTCGCGATGGATGATGCCGGCGCGATGCAGGGCCGCCGCGCCGCGCGCCAGTTTAATTGCGATATTGCGGCCTTCCTCCAGACCGATCCCCGGCCGTCGCGCCAGCCGCGTTTCCAGAAGTTCGCCCTGATAGAGCGGCATCACCGTGTAGAGGCAGGTCTGCCGTCCCGGCGGCAGCACGATGGTGCGGCCGACATAGGGACTGTGCACGCGCGCGCCGACCCAGGATTCGCGCGCGAATGCCGCGCGGTAGGTCGCGTCGGCAGCGACCTGGGGCTTCGGAAATTTCAACGCCACTTCGCCGCCTTCGACTTCGTCGATAGCGCCGAACAGGCGGGTGTAACGGCCATCCGACATCAGCACTTTGAGCACGAAGCCGTCGACCGTCTCGCCGTCGATCGGCACCGGGATCAGCGGCAACTCCATGATCTCGGCGCCGATATCGGCCGATCCTGCCGTCGGCAGATCGACGACGTCGAGCACCAAGGCCGTGCAATTGTCGGTGCTGCCGGTGTCGAGCGCGGCCTTCACCAGCGCGCGGGCGGAATCTTCCGAGCCCGAACGCTCGCGCAAAATTTCGGCGATCGTCTCCGGCGTCAGGTAGCCGTGCACGCCGTCGGTGCACAACAGATAGCGGTCATGCAGCGCCACCGGATGTGCGGCATAATCGAGCCGCACCTCCGTCTCCACGCCGAGCGCGCGGGTGAGGATATTCGAACGGCCGCCGCCGAGCTCCTCGCGCACGTGATCGGTCGTCAGGCATGCCAATCGTTCGCCACGCAGCCGATAGGCGCGGGTGTCGCCGACATGCACCAGATGCGCAATGCGCCCGCGC
Source organism: uncultured Alphaproteobacteria bacterium (assembly GCA_963784325.1). GTDB lineage: Bacteria > Pseudomonadota > Alphaproteobacteria > Rhizobiales > Xanthobacteraceae > BOG-931. The sequence goes on from CAWARC010000028.1 coordinate 81,415, forward strand.
AACACCAGCGCGGTAAAGGTGCATCCCATGCCGGCGGACTCGGCGTTGCGATGACCTTCCGAATAAATCCAGCGATTGAGGGAGTTGAGCACGCGGGCAGAAGCGCGACGTACCTCCATGGTTTCGGGCAGGTCGCAGAATCCATCAAGGAAGCCGCGCACCGCCGTCTCGGCTGCGATGCGGCCGCCTTTGGCGCCGCCGATCCCATCGGAGATCGCGGCGACGACATCGCGGCGCGGCTGCGGCAGTTCAGAACCGAACACCACGCCGCCAAAATCTTCGTTGCGTTCGCGGGGTCCGGTTTCCGATGCGAAGCCGGCACTGGCCTTAACGCCGGACACCCGCTCGGTCGCCGGCGTCGCGCCGGTTCTTACGGAGACCGGTGCCGACGCCGGCAGGGCCGCGCTTGCGGGATTAATTATCGAGCTTGCAGGTGTCATGGAGGAAGTAGCCGCCGGTGCTTGAAGCGACCACCACCGTAAGATTTCCCGACTTACGATCAAGCTGATAGTTTTCGCCGCCGGCGGTGTGCCAGGAAATTTGAGCCTCACTAATGTCGGCGGGGAGCGAGTCGACCATATTCCGGTCGTAGTCGACCTTGATCTGCCAATTCGCACCGCTCGACGGATTTGTGCATGTGATTGTTTTTTCGCCGGTTGGCGCTGCCCCCGCGGTTGCGGAAAGGGCAATCGCCAATCCCGGCACGGCCAACGCACCTGCTCGCGCGGCCAATGACCTAACCCAAGCCAATCCCCACATATGCCCCTGCCTAGTTTCTGTTCAAGATGTAGAATTTTTAGTCATTGCCTTAGAAGTCCCGCTAAATCCGCCATGGAAATCGTACCCAGTCAACGTCCTAATGACTGGCATAAATTTTGCCACTTCGTTCCCCGCTCGCCTAGTCATCATTGGTGCTTAGGGCGGCAGATACTGGGGGAAAGGACAGGACATGGCACTCGTTCCATCACCGACTTGGCTCAATGAAGGCGATAATGCGTGGCAGATGGCTGCTGCGACTTTCGTCGGCCTGCAAAGCATTCCAGGCCTGACGGTTCTCTACGGCGGCATCGTCAAGAAGAAGTGGGCGATCAACTCCGCTTTTATGTCGATGTACGCTTTTGCGTCGGTTCTCGTTGTTTGGGTTCTCTTCGACTACAACATGGCGTTCGGGCCACAGTGGTTTCCGTTCCTCGGCAAGCCTGGATTGGCGGTATCGGCCGCGTTTACGTTAGGCCAAGCGACAGTTCCGGCAGCGGCAGCGGGCATGCCCGCCCTCGCCTTTCCGATGGCGACGCTGATGTACTTCCAATTCGTGTTTGCGGCGATCACGGTCATCATCTTGGCCGGATCGGTCTTGGGCCGCATGAATTTCACGGCTTGGATGATCTTCTGCCCGATCTGGATGACGCTGGTTTACACCGTGGGCGCGTTCAGCCTCTGGGGTGGCGGCTGGCTTGCGACCTTGGGCGTAGCGGACTTCTCGGGTGGATACGTGATCCATCTCGCGGCCGGCGCCTCCGGGTTCACCGCCGCTTGGGTTCTCGGCCCGCGTCTTCAGGCTGACCGCGACCACTTCCCGCCGAACAGCTTGCTGGTGACCTTGGTCGGTGCCGGCATTCTGTGGATCGGCTGGAACGGCTTCAACGGCGGCGACCCGTACTTCGCCAATGCTGACGCCGGTGCCGCTGTCATGAACACCAACACTGCCACCGCGGTGGGCCTGCTCGTTTGGACGCTGATGGACAAGATGGCCTACGGCAAGCCCTCGGTTCTCGGTGCTGTCAACGGCATGATCGCCGGCCTCGTCGGCATCACGCCCTGCGCCGGTTATGTCGACGGTTGGGGCGCCATCATCGTGGGCATCTGCGCGGGCATCATCCCGTGGCTCAGCATGAACAAGTTCCAGAAGCTCGGCTTCATGCAGAAGGTTGACGATACGCTTGGCGTATTCTCGACCCACGGCGTGGCTGGACTGATGGGCGGTCTGCTGACGGGCATCCTGGCCAACCCAGCGATGCTGCAGTATATCGGCACCGACAAGGACGCGCCCGGCGTGAGCATCACCGGTCTGATGTACGGCAATGCCAATCAGCTGCTGCTGCAAGCCGAAGGCGCTGCCTTCATCATCGTGTACAACGTGATCGCGACCTTCATCATCCTCAAGGTGATCTCGATCTTCGTCAGCCTGCGTATGGACGAAGCCACCCTGAAGGTGGGCGACGACGCGGTGCACGGCGAAACCGCTTACGCGATCGGCGTGGAGGGCGAGTAGCTCCCCTCGCCACTTCCCTTGCGAGCATGATGGCCGCTCGCAAGTCAGGGTCCGCGCCTCTTCTCCAGTTGCGCGGACCCATGGCGGCCCTAAAGGGGCCGCCTTTTTTATGTGACCCGGGGCTTCACGCCAGCCCACCATTTCCACCCCTAGGCCCGGTAATCCCCTGCAAGCGCGCGGCATCGTCACGTGCAGGTCATGTACCGCGGACTAGCTTCCCCTCGAACGCCAGTACATTTGGGGGATGCTATGACCAGCAAGTTCTCTTCGAGCATCGCGCTTTGCGCGTTAGCGGCGCTAGGTTCGGTTTTTATCCCGCTCAACATCGCCAATGCCGCGGAATCGATCGCGCCGGAGGGCACGGTGGCTCCCGGCCCGCAGGACGGCGCACCGACCGCCACGCCGATCAAGCACTTGGTGATCATCTTCAACGAGAACGTCTCGTTCGACCATTATTTCGCGACCTACCCCAAGGCGACCAATCCACCGGGCGAGCCGGCATTCACCGCCAAGCCCGATACCCCGAACGTCAACAATCTGGCCAATGCGCATCTGTTGACCGGCAATCCGAATTTCACCAACAAGGCCAACGGCAGCGATGCCGCCGAGCCGTTCCGGCTCGACCGCAGCCAGGCATTCACCGCCGATCAAAACCACGCTTACACCGCCGAACAGCAGGCCTATGACGGCGGCAAGGCCGACCTGTTCCCCGAATTCACCGGCAAGGCGACCAGCGGCGGCGCCGGCGCCTTTGGCACCAAAGGCCAAGTGATGGGCTATTACGACGGCAACACGGTTGCCGCCATGTGGAACTATGCGCAGCATTTCGCCATGAGCGACAATGCCTTCGGCGACACCTACGGCCCATCGACGCCGGGCATGCTCAACATTTCGTCCGGCCAGACCAACGGCATGACCATCGTGGCCACCACCAAGCAGCCGTCAACCGTCACCACCGTTTCCTATTACATCAATGACGGGCAAGGCGGCCTGACCATGATCAATGACGTCGATCCCGGCTACGATGTCTGCTCGAATCCGAAGGATCAGGCGATGATGTCCGGCAAGACCATCGGCGATCTGCTCAACGGCGCCGGCATCACCTGGGGCTCGTTCATGGGCGGCTTCCGGCTCAACTCCACCGACGCCAACGGCTCGACCGGCTGCAAGCGCGCGACGCATTCGACCGTCGTCGGCGCCGACGTGGTCGACTACATTCCACATCACGCCTGGTTTCAATATTACGCGTCGACCGCCAATCCGAAGCACGAGCGGCCGAGCTCGCCCGCGGCGATCGGTTATAGTCTCGAGCACGACGGCACGACGCACGATCCGGCCAATCACAATTACGACCTGACCGATTTCTACGACGCGGTGAAGGCCGGAAATTTCCCGGCGGTGTCGTATGTCAAAATGCCGGCCTATCAGGATGGTCATGCCGCCTATTCAGATCCGCTCGATGAGCAGAACGGCACGGTGACGCTGATCAACTTTCTCGAGCAGCAGCCGGATTGGAAGAATACGGCGGTCGTCATCACCTGGGACGATTCCGACGGCTGGTACGATCACGTCTTCGCCAAAGTGACGAGCCCGTCCTTCGACGCCGAGGCGGATCAGCTCAACGGTCCCGGCAAGTGCGGCACCGGTGCGGCGCCGCCCGGCGCCGGCGGTAACCCGGTCAACGGCCGCTGCGGACCCGGCGCGCGAATCCCGTTCTTTGTGATTTCGCCCTGGTCGAAGCAAAACTATGTCGGCCATGAGCAGATAACATTCGCCTCCGTGGTCCGCTTCGTCGAAGACAACTGGCTGCGCGGCCAACGCCTCGGCGGCGGTTCGTTCGACGCCACCGCGGGATCGATCGACGGCCTGTTCGACTTCTCCGGCTCCGGCAAGACTGCGGCGCTTTATCTCGATCCGACGAACGGCACGCCGCTCAAAGCGCCGCCGCTATCGGGAGACGCTCACTGAAGACGGGACCGCAACAAAGATGGCTTGCCATTGCAAGCTTGGTCTGTGTCGCCGCGCTCGCGGGCGCGGCGGCCAATTCCTCGTCACAGACGCCCGGCGAGAACCCGCACCCGATTGCGCTTGTGCGTCCGCCGAGCGGACCGCTGTCGGCCATGGCCGAACTCGGCCGGTCGATTTTCTTCGATACAAGCCTGTCCTCCTCCGGCCGGCTCTCGTGCGCATCGTGCCACAGCCCGCAGCTTGCTTATGGCCCACCGGGTGATCTGCCGGTGATGCGCGGCGGCCCGCAATTGTCGCGCCCCGGCGTGCGCACCGTGCCGTCGCTGACCTATCTGGAGCGGCAGCCAAGCTTTGCTATCGGCCCCGACAACGAAGAAAACGAAAATGTCAGCATCGCGCAGCTCGTCACCTTGAGCCGGGACGCCGTACGCGTGCAAAAAACCGCGCCGCAGGCGAGCCGCTCGGCGAGCAATATGGTGCCGCAAGGCGGCCTGTTCTGGGACGGCCGTGCCGACACGCTGCAAGATCAGGCGCTTTCGCCGCTGCTCGATCCGCGCGAGATGGACGGCGGCTCGATCGGCGTCGTCGCCGCCAAATTGCAGCGCTCGGCCAACGCGGCGCGTTTTGTCCAGCTTTTTGGCGGCTCAGTGTGGTCCGATCCGCGCCTTGCAGTGAGCGAGGCTCTTTTCGCGGTGGCGCGTTATCAGATCGAGGACGTGAGCTTTCACCCCTATACCAGCAAGTTCGATTTCTGGCTGGAAGGTCAAGCGCGCTTTACCGAGAGCGAAGCGCGCGGTTACGCGCTGTTCAACGATCCGGCCAAGGCAAATTGCGCCGGCTGCCACGCCGATCAGCCGACGCGAGACGGCCTGCCGCCTTTATTCACCGATCATCAATTCGAAGCTTTGGGAGCGCCACGCAACGCGGCGCTTAACGTCGACGCCGATCCCGGATTTTTCGATCTCGGCATTTGCGGGCCCTATCGCCGCGATATGTCAGCCGACACCCAGTATTGCGGTCTGTTCATGACGCCGACATTGCGCAACACCGCGACACGGCACGCGTTCTTTCACAACGGCGTTTATTCGACGCTCAAACAAGTTATGGATTTTTACGACTTCCGCGACACTGAGCCGCAACGGATTTACCCGCGCGGCCCGGACGGCACGGTTGAGAAATTCAACGACCTGCCGCTGGCCTATGGGGTCAATGTCGATGTCACCGACCCGCCCTTCGACCGCAAGGCGGGCGAGCCGCCGGCGATGACCGATGCGGACGAGGACGACATCATCGCCTTCCTCAATACGCTGATCGACGGTTATAGCGGGAAATAGCGGCGATCGCGGATGGCCGGCCGCGGCGGTGGCTACATTTCTACCAGGCTGCGGGTGCGGCGACCCTCGGCTGCGATCCAGTTGAGGATCGCGATGTCCACGTCATCGAATCCGGCGGGCAACCGGCAGCGAGGCGGCCGGGCGACGACAATTTGCGAGCGCGCAATCACGGCAATGAGTGTCTCGACACCGGTATACTGCATTTTAGGAACTGCCACTGCCGCCTCCGGCCACCTGAAAATGCAAACTCACGCGATCAGTGCTTGTTCCCATGCGTCGCGCGTCCTGCGCCACCGGTTCAAACTTCAATGCCAGGATGGCCCGTAAAGGGCTGCACTACGGCAATCTCGCGGCAGTCCTGCGCAATGATTTGGCAGCATGTTCGGGCAATGTCGCTCATGCGCGTCAAAGGGCCCCGGAAGATCGAGAAACTGCCGCTAAAAAAGAACTTTCCGGATACGCCTGCCGTGCAGATGAATCTTCGCTCCTTGATCGCGGCTTAAAGGAAATAATGCTTTCGGTTCAAAGGAATATTATCCGCCAAGACTGGCAATTAGACCGCATGGCCCGTACATAAGGTACCGCGAACAGTTTCCGAACTTCGGATCACCCCGCATTACGATTGACCTACGCGACGGAGGATTCTCATGGCACTTGCGATTGGCGATACCGCCCCGGATTTCGAAGCCGAAACGACGGAAGGCAAAATCCGCTTCCACGACTGGATCGGCAACAATTGGGCCGTGCTGTTTTCGCACCCCAAGGATTTTACGCCGGTGTGCACCACCGAGCTCGGCACGATGGCGCGGCTCAAGCCGGAATTTGACAAACGCGGCGTCAAGATCATCGGCCTGTCGGTCGATCCGGTCGACAATCATGCGAAGTGGGCAAGCGACATCAAGGACGTGGTCGGCTTTGCCCCCAATTACCCGATGATCGGCGACACCGATCTGAAGGTTTCCAAGCTCTATGGCATGCTGCCGGCGTCGACGAACGGAAGTTCGGAGGGCCGCACGCCGGCCGACAATCAGACGGTGCGCAATGTCTTCGTCATCGGCCCGGACAAGAAGGTCAAGCTAGTGCTGGTCTATCCGATGACCACGGGCCGCAATTTCGACGAGGTGCTGCGCGTGATCGATTCACTGCAGCTCAACGCCAAGCATCGCGTGGCCACCCCGGCAAACTGGAAGCAAGGCGAGGACGTCATCCTTACCGGCGCGGTAAGCGATGAAGAGGCCAAAAAGCTCTACCCGGGCGGCTGGAAGACGCCGAAGCCGTATATCCGCGTGGTGCCGCAGCCGCGGTAGCAACGCATTGAAGTCTCTGCTTTGATTGTCAGGGCGTGGCCGAGGAAGCATCTTTGGCCGCGCCCTTGATGCATCGGGAGACTGCAATGCTCGTGCTTTATCACACCTCGCACTCCACCTGCAGCCAGAAGGTCCGGCTGGTGCTGCACGAGAAGGGTGTCAAATTCGACGAAGTCCGTATCGATCTGGCGAAGAAAGAGCAGCTCAAGCCGGACTATCTCGCGCTCAATCCGAACGGCGTGGTTCCCACCCTCGTGGACGACGGCATTCCGATCATCGAATCGAGCGTGATCTGCGAATATCTTGACGAGAAATTTCCGCACAACCCTCTTGTTCCCGCCGATCTCGTCGAGCGGGCGCGCATGCGGGCTTGGACGCACTACATCGAAGAGGTCGCGGTCGGCGCGATCCGTGTCCCTTCCTTTAATCGGGCGTTCCTTTATCGTTTCGAGGGCCAAAGCCAAAAGGAGTTCGAGGACCGCGAGATCAAGCCGCGTCCAGTGCGCAAGGAACTGTTTCAGCGCATGGGCTCGCCCAAGGGCTTCTCGAAAGAGGCAATCGATAAATCGCTCGGCGAGCTGTCGGAGACATGCCGGCGCATGGATGAGGCGATCGCAAAAAAAGGGCCGTGGATCATGGGCGGACAATTCACGCTCGCCGATGTGCTGGTGATGCCGAGCATCGACCGGATGGCCGATCTCGGCCTAGCGTCGATCTGGGAAGGCAAATATCCGCGCGTCGCGCAATGGTATGAACGGCTGCAGGCGCGGCCTGCCTTCCAGGCGACCTACTATCCCGGCTCGCGCGTGTCGGATTTCCTGCCGCTGCAGCCGCTTTATGCCGCCGACCGTGAACAAAGAGCATGAGCCGCATAATGAATCCCGACGCAGAATTCCAGCCGCCGTTTGCCGAATTCATGGGCATGAAGATCACGCACGTCTCGAAGGACAAGGTCGTGGCCGAGATGCCGGTGCGCGAGGAGCACAACAACCGTTTCGGCACGCTGCACGGTGGCGCCGTCATGGCGCTCGCTGACAATCTCGGCGGCACGGCCACCGTGGCGAACCTGCCGCCGGGCGGGCGAACGGCGACGATCGAAAGCAAGACTAACTTCTTCACCGCCATTCCGGTCGGCGACACGGCTTACGCCGAATGCACGCCGCTGCACCGTGGCCGCTCGACGATGGTCTGGCAGACACGGATCACCAGGAGCGATGGCCGGCTGTGCGCGCTGGTGATCCAGACGCAGATCGTCATGCTGCCGGAGAAAGATTAGCGGTCACAGCACTTGGTAGAATTTAAGATTTACCCTCGCCTGCTCGCGCGCGCCAGTGCAAATGACGATGTGCTTCGCTATCCAGGCATGAAGCGGTGCGCTGGTCTCGAAAAAGGCCGCGCCACGAAAATAATAGGCGCCGGGCTCGACCGGCTGGCCCGCAGTCAGCGCCGCCATTACCTCGGGCGGACCGTGGCGCAGCGCATGATTGCGGACGTAGATCAACGCGCCGTCGTCGGTGCGAAGCGTATATCGCGCCTCCAATTCGGCAACCCCATCGTTGCGCAGCACCTGCCAATCCGCACCGCCTGAAAGAACGATTCCGCGCAAGCGCGGTCCAGAAAACTCTCCGCCGCTGATCGGGACGATGCGCCGGCCGCCCTTGCCGACGTCGCCAAGATCAAGCGGCATGTCGACCGTGACGTGCGCAGCAAAGATGAACTCCAATCCCGGAACTGGGAGTTCCGGCTGCGCTGGTTCGGGGTTTGCCATCCGCGCCTCACAATGTCATCGTTTGCAAAAGCGAGCGAGGATAGCATGGATGTTCGCGCCGCCGTGGCCTACGCGCCCGGCAAGCCGCTGGAAGTGACGACGGTTCAGCTCGACGGCCCGCGCGCCGGCGAAGTTTTGGTCGAGATCAAGGCGACCGGAATTTGCCACACCGACGAATTCACGCTCTCGGGTGCCGATCCGGAGGGGCTGTTTCCCGCCATCCTCGGCCACGAAGGCGCCGGCGTTATCATCGACGTCGGTCCGGGCGTCACATCGGTCAAAAAGGGCGATCACGTCATTCCGCTCTACACGCCGGAATGCCGGAGCTGCCCATCGTGCCTGTCGCGCAAGACCAATCTGTGCACCGCCATCCGCGCCACCCAAGGTCGGGGTGTCATGCCCGACGGCACGTCGCGCTTCTCGATCGGGGGCAAGACGATCCATCACTATATGGGCTGCTCGACGTTTGCCAATTTCACCGTGCTGCCCGAGATCGCGGTAGCGAAAATTCGCGATGACGCGCCTTTCGACAAGGTCTGCTATATCGGCTGCGGCGTCACCACCGGCATCGGCGCGGTGATCAATACCGCGAAGGTCGAGCCGGGCGCCAAATGCATCGTTTTCGGCCTCGGCGGCATCGGGCTTAATGTGATTCAAGGCCTGCGCCTGGTTGGCGCCGACATGATCATCGGCGTCGACGTCAACCCCGAGAAAAAGGCGTGGGGCGAGCGCTTCGGCATGACGCATTTCGTCAATCCAAAGGAAATCGGCGGCGACCTTGTTGCAACACTCGTCGGCATGACCAAAAGCGGCGACGACCAGATCGGCGGCGCCGATTACACTTTCGAATGCATCGGCAATGTCGGCCTGATGCGGATCGCGCTTGAAAGCTGCCATCGCGGCTGGGGCCAAAGCATCATCATCGGCGTCGCCGGCTCGGGCCAAGAGATCGCGACACGTCCGTTTCAACTGGTGACCGGCCGGGTCTGGCGCGGCAGCGCCTTCGGCGGCGCCCGCGGCCGCACCGACGTGCCGAAGATTGTCGATTGGTACATGGAGCGTAAGATCGAGATCGATCCAATGATCACGCACACCATGCCGCTCGCCGATATCAACAAGGGTTTTGCGCTAATGCGCGACGGCAAATCGATCCGCAGCGTCGTGGTATATTAGTACGCTGGATCAACCATAGGATCGCGCCGCGGGCGCGCTGTTAGGCAAAGGGGCAATTCGCCGTGATCGGAGCTGGCGCGCCAGACCGCCGAGTTGTCGCGCTTCGCGTGGCGGCCATCGCGCTCGCCTGGACGGTCCTGACGGCGGGCGCGGCAAATGCCGGCCCGCCGTTTCGCACCGACGATCCCGAGCCCGTCGATTATCAGCACTACGAATTCTACACATTTTTCACGGGCACCCATATCAGCGGCGATACCTCAGGAGTGGGACCGGCCTGGGAATTCAATTACGGCCTCATTCCCAACGGACAGTTCCACATCGTCGCACCGCTCGCATTCGACAGTCCTGCTGGCGGACCATCGCAGTTCGGCTACGGCGACACCGAACTTGGCTTCAAGTACCGTTTCGTCCAGGAGGACGATAAGGGGTTGCGTCCAATGGTCGGCGTCTTCCCGCTGGTCGAACTGCCGACCGGCGATCAGGGCAGTGGCCTCGGCGCCGGCCATGTGCGCGTATACCTGCCGGTGTGGCTGCAAAAAAGCTTCGGCGATTGGACCACTTACGGGGGCGGCGGCTATTGGTTCAATCATGGCGGCGGCACGCTCGACCAGGATTACTGGTTCGTCGGCTGGCTGTTGCAGAAGCAGGTCACGAAGCAGCTCGCCATCGGCGGTGAGCTTTTTCACCAGACTGCCGACACGATCGGAGGCAAAGACAATACCGGATTTAATATCGGCGCCGTTTACGATTTCGACGATCACAACCACTTGCTGCTATCCGCCGGAACCGGCATACAAAATGCGTCCACGACGAATTTTTACTCGTGGTATGTCGGCTATCAGATCACCAACTGAGCCGGCAGCGCCGCACGACCGTTGCACAGCCCGAGCTCCGCCTTCACCGGCCACGCACGAAGTCCTGCAATGCCGCCCGAACGCGTGCGATCACGTCATGCCATGTTCGCGTGTCGTCCTGCCGGAAGAGCCGAGCGGTCGGATACCAGGGGCTATCTTCGCGATCGAGCAACCAGCGCCAGTCCGGAAGGAACGTCAATAATATCCAGACTGGTTTTGCCAGCGCACCGGCGAGATGTGCGACACTGGTATCCACCGAGATAACGAGGTCGAGATTCGATATCAGCGCCGCGGTGTCGGAGAAGTCCCTCAGCTCCGCGCCGAAATGAAGAATATCGCTGCGGCTTTGCAGCACGGCGGCATCGCCGTCGCGGACCTCCCGCTGCACACTGACGAATGTCGCATCGACCCCCGTCAAGAGCGGCAAAAGCCGATCAAGGGCGATCGAGCGGTTGCGGTCGTTGTTGTGGCTCGGATCGCCAGACCAGGCAACGCCAATCCGCGGGCGATGTCGCGGACCAAGCCGCGCCTTCCAACGGGCCGCTCGCGACGACGGAGCGAACAAATAAGGCGTCGCGCACGGTATCGTCGCGAGCTCCGTCCCAAACGCCCGCGGCAAGCTGAGCAACGGGCACCGCAAATCAAAATCGGGCAGCACATCGCCTCTGGCGAGAACCTGAGCGCCACCGGCGAGACTGCCCATCAACTCCTGCAACGGCCTTTGCACCTCCAGGACCACGCGCGCGCCGCGCGCCGTAACCAGCGGCGCATAGCGGCATAGATGGAGGGTGTCGCCAAAACCGTCGGCGGCATACAGAAGAATGGTCTTGCCGGCGATCGCCTCCGCACCCAGCCATTGCGGCTGCGCGAATTCGCGCTTGTGGCTCGCGTACGGCTCGATTTTCCAGCGCCACTCGAACTTTTCGAACCCGCGACGAAGATCGCCGGTCAGCAACCGGGAATGAGCCTCGTTGTAATGCGCGTCGACAAAATCCGGGCGAACGCCAAGCGCACGGTCGTAACTCGCCAGCGCCTCCTCGAACCGCCCCAGCTCATAAAGCGTGGCGCCGCGGTTGCAGAGCGCATCGGAATAGTCCGGCTCGATGGCAAAGGCGCGGTCATAGTCTGCCAATGCCTCCTCGAAGCGTTGCAGTTCATGAAGGACGATGGCTCGATTGCCATAGGCCGCGGCGCGGTCCGGCCAGAGCACGAGCGTGCGTTCACAGCTTGCCAACGCCTCCTCGAAGCGCTTGAGCTTCCGTAAAGCATTGCCACGATGGACTTGTGCCTCGACAAAATCCGGCCGCAGCGCGAGGGCGCGGTCATAGCTCGCCAGCGCCTCTTCCGGCGCTTTCAACTCAAAGAGCACCATCCCGCGATTGCAGTGCGCCTCGGCGTAGTCTGGCCGCAGTGCTACTGCGCAGTCGTAACTCGCCAATGCCTCTTCGAACCGCTTTTGCTCGTGGAGGACAATGCCGCGATTGTAGAATGCCTCGGTATAGGAGGGCCGCGCTGCGATGGCGCGATCGTAGCTTGCCAGCGCCTCGTCGAGCCGTTTCATGTGCTGCAATACGACACCGCGATGGCAGAACGCGTCGGCATAGTCCCGCCGCACCTCGAGCGCGCGATCGAAAGTCGCCAACGCCTCATCGAGCCGCTTTAGCTCCACCAATGTGTCGCCCCGATTTAAAAGCGCTTCGGCATAGTCCGGCTGCACCGCGAGCGCACGATCGTAGTTCGCCAACGCGTCATCGAACCGCTTCAACGCCATGAGCGTCAGGCCGCGATGGTTCAGAGCGAGGCTGTTGTCGGGATCTTTCGCAAGAATGAGGCCTATTTGATCGAGGGCCCGCGCAAATTCGCCGCGCTCATAGGCCAAGACACCGAGCAGGTGCAGGCTGTCGAGGTGGTCGGGCTGCACCGCGAGAATATTCTGATAGATCCTTTCAGCCTCAGCCCATTGACCGGCCTGATGCTGCGCGAAGGCCTCGATCAACCAGGACGTTATGGTGATCGCCGTCGGCTGCGAAGGCACCGATCGTTCCGGCACATATTCCTCCACGAAACCTTCCCGCTGACGTGCATCCAAGCCGCGAAAGCGCCCACGGAACCCCGTTTCACATCCGGCCGTTACTTTGACGGCGGCGCTCCCGGCCGGCCACGGTTCTAGCCATTCGATGACTGTGAACGTCTCTCCTCGCAAACGCAGGCATTTGCACCGGGTCGTCGCGCGCTATCGGCAAGCGCGAAAAACATTGCATACGCCCGCGTCGCCGCAAAGCCGCTACGGCCTCGACTGGATGAATTTTTTCCTCGCCGACGTGCAGACGGGCTTCGGCACCTTCGTCGCATTTTATCTCGCGCACCTCGGCTGGACGGAGCGGAACGTTGGCTTCGCGTTGACGCTGGGCGGCTTGGCGGGCGTGGCCAGTCAGATTCCCGGCGGGGCGCTGACCGATGCCGTACCGTGGAAGCGCGCGCTGATCGCCACCGGCATCGTGATGATCGGCGCCGCTGCGCTGATCCTGGCGCTTGTGCCGAACTACGTGATGGTTCTGCTGGCGTCGCTGTTACAGGGCGTGACCGGCGGCATCATCACGCCGGCAATCGGCGCTATCAGCCTCGGTCTGGTTGGGCGGCGCGCCATGGCGCTGCGGACCGGGCGCAATTACCGTTATGCCGCGGGCGGCCACGCCGCGACCGCGGCGTTGATGGGGCTCGTCGGCGCTTATTTTGCCATGGGCACCATTTTCATCGCCGCCGCAGCCCTGTGCATTCCCGCACTGATCGCGCTTTCGCTCATCCGCCCCGACGAGATCGATTATGCCCGCGCCCGCAACGCCGGGGCCGGCGCAAAGGCGCACGAGGTCGGACGCATTACCGATCTCTTGAAGAACCATAGACTTATTTTGTTCACCGCGGCGCTGGTTCTGTTTCAGCTTGCCGACGCCTCGATGCTGCCGCTGATCGGCGAGAACCTGGCGACGACGATCCCGACCGAGTCGTCGCTCTGGATGTCGGGCCTGATCATCGTGCCGCAGATCGTAGTCGCGATCTTCGCGCCTTGGGTCGGCTATCACTCCGAAAAGCGCGGCCGCAAGCCGCTACTGCTGCTTGGCTTTGCCGCCGAACCGATCCGCGCCGCGCTGCTGGCTTCCAGCAATGCCTATGCGTTCCTTGTCATGGCGCAATTGCTGTCCGGCATTACCGGCGCCATCATCGGCGTTCTGACCGTGATCGTGATCGCCGATCTGACCGCCGGCACCGGCCAATTCAATCTGGCGCAAGGCGCAGTCGGCGCAGCGATCGGCATCGCCGCTTCGCTGAGCACTTTGATCACCGGCTTTCTGTTTCAAGGTATCGGGCCGGCCGGCGGCTTTATCACCATCGCGGCCGTCGCTGGTGCGGCGACGGCGCTGATTTGGAAATTCGTTACCGAGACCAAACCTTCCGATTATGCCAATTGAGCAAGCCGGCGCCCCGGCGTGCTTATTGCACCTTGATGCCGGCCTCTTTCATGATCGGCCACCATTTGTCGGCCTCCGCCTTCTGAAAAGCGGTGAACGCCGCAGGCGATTGCAAATCGGTTGAGGAAATCTGCTGGCCGAGGCTATTGAGCTTGTCTTTCACGCTGTCGTTTTTCAGCGCTGCGACGGTTGCGGCGTGGATTTTGTCGAGGACATCCTGCGGCGTGCCCTTCGGCGCCCACATGCCGAACCAGATCGACGCATAAAAGCCCGGCAGCCCGGCCTCGTCCGTCGTCGGCACTTCCGGCAAGCTTGTCATGCGCGTCTTGGATGGCACCGCGATGGCGCGGATGGTGCCGGCCTTCACTTGCGCGGTGAAATTGGACGACGGCTCGATCATCATGTCGATCTGCCCGGCCATCATGTCCTGCACCGCCGGCCCGTCGCCGCGATAGGGCACGAACTGGAACGTGGTGCCGGTGGCTTTCTGGAACGACAGCCCGGCAAGATTCCCCGTCGAGCCGACGCCGGGAATGCCGACGCTGGCTTTGCCGGGATTGGCCTTGAGCCAGGCGATCAACTCCTTGAGGTTATGCACCGGCAGGCTGTTCTTGACGCAAATCAACAGCGGCTCGTAGGCAAGCTCGGCGATCGGCGTCAAATCGTTGAGTACATCGAAATCCAATTTGTAGAGGCCGCCGATCAATACGTTCGTCGTCAAGGTGCCGACGCACAGCGTGTAGCCGTCGGCGGGCGAATGCGCGACCTTGCCGACCCCGATGGAGCCTGCCGCACCCGCGAGATCTTCAACAATAACCGTTTGTCCGAACGACTTGCCCATCGGATCGGCGATCATCCGTGCCAGGATGTCGGTTGCGCCGCCGGCCGCGAACGGCACGATGATGGTGACCGGTCGGGTCGGATAATCAGCCGCGTAGGCAAAACGCGGATAAGTGCTCGCGGCCCCGACCCCGGCAGCAAGATGAAGAAGTTTGCGGCGTGACAGAGACATAGTTCCTCCCCCAGTTTTATGCCGGCCAATATCGATTTGCGCCTATTCGGGCTTGAGATGGGCGAATTGCACCACCTTGCGCCACTTGTCGGTGTCGGCAGCGATGAACTTGCCAAACTCGGCCGGCGTATTGGGCTCCATCTCGATGCCGCCGAGATCGGCAAGCCGGGCTTTTACGGTCGGATCGGCGAGCGCCGCGTTGAACGCCTTGTTGAGCGTGGCGACGATCTCGGGCGACGTGCCCTTGGGCGCACCGAACCCGATCCAGCCGAACGCCTCATAGCCCGGCAAAAATTGGGCGATAGGAGGCACGCCCGGCAATACATCCAGCGGCTGCGGGGTGGTGACGCCGAGCGGCCGCAGTTTGCCGGCCTTGATATGCGGCAGCGACGACGGCGTGACGTCGAACATCACTTGCACCTGTCCGGCCATCAGATCGACCAGCGCGGGCGTCGAGCCGTGATAGGGAACGTGCACGAGATCGATACCGGCCATGTATTTGAACAATTCGCCGGCGACGTGCTGCGGTCCGCCGACGCCGCCCGACGCCATATTGATCTTGCCCGGATGCGCTTTGGCATAAGCAATGAATTCCGGAACGGTCTTTGCCGGAAAGGCCGGATTGACCTCCATCACCAGAGGCACCTTGTCGATGCCGGCGATCGGCTCGATATCGCGAACAAAATCGAATGGCAGATTAGGAAACAGCGCCTCGTTGATGGTGTTTTGCGAATTCACCAGAAGCAGCGTGTAGCCGTCCGGCGCCGCATGGACGACTGCCTCGGTCGCGATGTTACCTGTCGCGCCCGGCTTCACTTCGACGATGAACTGCTGTTTGAGCTGTTGTGAAACCGGTTGCGTCAACAGCCGCGCGGTAATGTCCGACGAGCTGCCGGCCGCCTGTCCGACGATCACCTGCACCGGCCGCGTCGGATAATCGGCCGCAAAGCCGCGGCGAGCGACAAAAGGAAGCGCAATTGCGGCTCCTCCCAGCTTGAGAAAATTTCGGCGTTTCACGTTTTTCTCCCCCGATATTTCCATTGCCTTATGCTGGCAATTGCGCTCACCCCAAAGCCGTTAGGGCGTTACGCGCGGCGAGCACTATAGCGGTATTCCACCCGTTGTCAGCAGATGCCGAAGCGTCGCAGGAGCCGACCGCATCAGGCCAAGCGCCGCTGCAGCCGCGCCTCGCGCAAAAACAAGAACAGCCCCGTCGCCACCACGATGGACGAGCCGACGAGCAGGCTTACCGTAGGCACCTCGCCCCAGACGACGAAGCCGATCAGGAGAGCCCAGACCAGCATCAGATAGTAGAACGGCGTCACCGCCGCCGCCGGCGCCAGATGCAGCGCCTTGGTCCAGAACCATTGTCCGAGCGCGTTGATAAAGCCGGTGCCGAACAGCATCGCGGCGTCGAGCGCCGATGGCCATCGCCAGCCGAAAACCAGAAGAAAGCTGTGAAAAAACGTCAGCACCGCCAATTGCCAGATCACCAGGGTATTGGCCGATTCCGTTCGGGTCATGCCGCGAACCGCGACCGTGACGGTGCCGTACATGACCGCGTTGACGAGCGCGAACAGCGCGCCCAGCGTCAGCGAATTGGCGCCGGGATTGGTCACGATCAGCACGCCCAGAAAGCCGACGACGAGGGCTGTGCCGCGCACGTAGCCGGCACGCTCCTTGAGCCAGACGATCGAAACCAGCGCGGCGAACAGCGGCGCCGAAAAATTAATGGCGACTGCGCCGGCAAGCGGCATCAGGCTGAAGGCAAGCAGCAACGCTGCCTGTGAGATCGATTGCGATAGCCCGCGCGCCAGATGATCGAGCGGGCGACGCGTTACAAACACCGACAGCCCGGTGACCGGCAGCATCACGACGGCGCACGCCAGGAACGAGGACAGCGAGCGCAGGAACAGCACCTCGCCGACCGGATAGATCGCGACCAGCCATTTGCTGGCCGCCGAGGCGCTGGCAAACAGCACCGTCGCGATGATCATCAGAACAATGCCGCGAGGCACGTCCTCGGTCCGGCCGCGCAATTGTGCGAGATTGACGCTCCCGGCAACCGACGCGCTGGAAACGTCCCCGTGCTTTTCGCCGGTCAGATCGTCCATCCCCCAACCGCGCCATCACTGTCGCAGCGCCCATCGCCCGATAGAGCGGTCTATGACGCCAGCGGTGGATTTGCAATCGAGCGTTCGGGATGGCGCGCTAAAGGACGTTCGCGGCGCAACGGCAGCGACCGCCTCTTGCGGCGGCCGGACGCGATCAGTATCGCCGCTTGAACTGGACGTCCCGCTGAACCCTATGGACCTCATTATCCAAGCGCTTCACTTCGCGGGTGAGCTCGTCGACGGCCTGGATGAGGTTTTGGATGATATCGTAGTGGGAGCTTTGCTGCTTCGCTTTGCGAAGGAAGAGCTCTGCCTTGGAGGAAGCTTGCCACATAGGGGACCCCAACGGGGGTCAAGCTAGCCGGCATCCGTGAAGCTTCATCCAATAGCTGTTGTAAAATTTTAACGACCGGCCGGCTTTCTCCGCAAAGTGGAGCAACCCGGACGCCGAAAATGCGGGATCACGTCCAAAGCCAGGAACAATTAGCCAACCGCCGGGTTTGCCCGAAAGATAGGGCCGTTTGGCGGCCCTCGACAGAATTGCCCTCCCAGGAGTCCATGCTATGTGCGACTACAGCCTTCACCTCATGGCGTCGCGACCGGCCAAGGTCGCTGACAAGCTCGTCTCCACCGATTTCGTCACATCGATCACGCGCGGCTTCAGCGAGGTCGGCCAGCCGGAGGTAGCCGTGTGCCTCCTTCCCGGCACCGAGATCGCATTCGAGCGCCTCGTCCAATACGACCGTGCCTTCAGCATGTTCGGCCGCGCCCGGATCGAAGAGCGCGTCGCCCGTTTCCGCCAGATCAACATGGACGATCCGCATGTCCATCATGACGCGCTGGAATTTCCCGGCGGCCAGATCGTGATGGTGACGCGGCTTGTTCCTGGCCAAACCGCGACCGTGCTGCAATTGCCGGCCGCGCCGCAGGAACGTGGCGACGCCAAAACGGCGGGAGCCACGCCGGACAGCGCGTCGCGAGAATGTGAAACGATCACCTGATCGTCGCGGATCGTCAGGCAATAGCACTAGAACGGCCCGTTGCTGCGGCGGACCGTTGGGGCGGCAGATGTTTTCGGCCGCCCCAACTAATATTTCACAGTTGCCAAGAAACGCGACGCGCGCTGGCGCGCTCGGAGAGATTCGAACTCCCGACCCTCAAATTCGAAGTCTGATGCTCTATCCAGCTGAGCTACGAGCGCGGCGCAGGCACAATAGTCGGTTCGACGGAAAAGTCACTGCAAACTGGCCCAGGGCCACCCCGGCGGCAGTCACTCCAGCGGACATTGATTGGTGTCACGGAACCATCTGCGAGTTCCGCGCGCATAGCAGATCGGCTCGAGTGATATTCCGTGTTGGCTGGGGAACGGCACCCTGCCACCCAATGTTATCCGTCAGACCCAACGATGGACGGAGACCCATCATGTCGGACTTTCGCAATTACGATTATCGGAATCCGGAGGATCCGCTGCGAAGCGATCCCCAGCTCGATCCCAACGTGCGCCCGCCAAACCCAGCCTGGGGGTGGATTGCCGCCGCGATATTCCTGGTGGTGGTTTTGGCGGTGGCGTTCGGCTACGGCCATAAGCCGGGGCAGCTCGGCACCAATACCGCGTCGAACGACCTAGCCCCGCCGGCGGCTACCCATATGACCGCGCCGGCTCCTGTTCCACCGCCGAGCACGGCTCCGGCGCCCGGCACCCCGACCCCGCCGGTGACCGCAACGCCGAATAATCCGGCAGCCGCTAGCCCGACGCAGCCGGACACCGCCCATTAGCGCTCAGCAGGAAAGCTGATGGCACAGAGTGAAATAAAACGGCCCCGGTTTCTTGCCGGGGCCGTTTGCGCGTCGCTCAGACAGGCTAACCGCGCGCACCTAACTTTGACCGACGAACCGAGCCGACAAATTTCGCGCCGATCTGGTCGCCAAGCCGCCACACGACTTGGTGATTGCATAGCTTGGCGGCCGCTACCCTCTTCAACTCTGCCCTTGGAAGAAACTCATAGCAAACCGCGCTTGCTAAGCGCCTAAATCGGCTTATCGCTTTTTCGTTGCATTTGACTAAAACTTGTCCCCTCCGCAAACCATCCGCGCCCGGCCGGAACTCCATCCTCGTCGCTCGGTTGTCCTAAGTGAATCGAGCTTGAGGAACCGTCATGACGGAAAAAATAGCCCACCCAATCGATCACGACGCCGCACTGCGCGCCACGCTGCCAACCCCGGTCAAAGAACAACCCGATCCGTTCCTACAAATGTCGACCGGCAAGACAAGCATCGGCGGACTCACGCTGTTTGCATTGGCCGCCGTGGTAATCCTCACTGTCGTCTTGTACGGGCTCAATGCGCCGAGCGACACCGCGTCCACGTCGGCCCCGCCGAGTTCCGTTGCCCAGTCAGGCGCACCCGTTGCCGGCGGCCATGGTGGCCCGGCGGCGCCGACCGCGCCGCAGACCACCAACAACGCCAAAGGCTGAGACCCTACTCGAACGCGGCGTCGATCGGCACGCGATAGCCATTGGCGAGGCGGTTGGTTTCGTTGGCCATGCCGACCACCGCCATCAGCTCGCCGAACATAGCTTCGCTCATGCCAGCTTTGCGCGCCGCCGCGCTGTGGCTGGCAATGCAGTAGCCGCAGCCGTTGGTGACGCTGACGGCGACATAGATCATCTCCTTGGTGAGCGCGTCGAGCGCGCCAGGAGCCATGATCTCCTTCACGCTTGTCCAGGTGCGTTCGAGGGTTGCCGGATCGTGAGCCAGGTATTTCCAAAAATTGTTGACGTCCGCGACCTGCCGCGTCCGCTTGATGTCGTCGAACACAGCGCGGACTTGCGGCGAGGCATCGCGGTATTCGATCGGTGCGCGCGGCGGCATGATTAGGTTCCCAAGCTTGTGCGGGCGGCGGAGGATTGCCGCGTCCGTGCCGGTCTAGCCTGCCTGGATTTTACGCCACGGCCAAGCCCGCGCACCGGCGGGGCTTCGCCGCCAAGCCGGCAGAGCAAGATACGCTCCCAATCACGCCGCGTGCGGCAAGAGCATAAATTTGATGTGATTTTTTTGCGATCTGGTGGCGAACCAGCAATCAGGATCAGACATGCCATCGAACCGCGGCTGGATTTGATGCTTTAACCCGACGGTAGGCGACCGAAAGTCTGGAGTACCGCGATGCCGCGCGCCATCAGCATGCTGATTGCCGACAATTCGACCGTTGCGCAGGAGGTCCTGAGTGAGGCCGCGCATCTGTCGAAGCTCCCGGTGCGGTTGACGTCCACCGACAATGGCCGCGACTGTCTGACCTTGCTCAACGGCGCCAATGTCGACATCGCATTTATCGACGTGCACATGCCGGAACTGTCGGGAACCGAGGCGATGTGGTCCGCCCGCAAGCAAGGCAACCAGACTTTCATCACTTTGATGTCGACCCCGCCCGCGACCGAAGCCGTCGAAGTGGCGATCCGGCTGCGCGCCTACGAGTTCCTGTTCAAGCCGTTCGGCGTTGCCGACGCGCTCGCTATCATGAAGACCTATAACCGCATCACCTCGCCGACCAAGGTCCTCATCGTCGACAATTCGTCGGCGGTGCGGCAGATCGTGCAGAAACTCGTCGGCGGCAGCGTCTTTAATTGCGAGGTGACCGAGGCCGGCAATGGCGATGAAGCGCTGGCGCTGGCCCGCATGGCGCCGTTCGACGCCGTGTTCCTCGACTGCAATATGCCGGGCTTGAGCGGGCTTGCCACGATCAAACAGCTCCTTCTCATCCAACCCATGCTCAAGGTCGTGATGATCTCCGCCGAACGCAGCCGCGCTACCGAGGACGCCGCGCTGGACAGCGGCGCTTGCGCATTCCTACACAAGCCATTCACCTCGGACGACGTCGATCGGGTGCTGCATGCCGCCTTCGGTCTGCGCTCGCCGAACCTGAAGATGAAGGGCAGCGAAGCAAGCTTCGACGTGGCAATCGAGGGGTCGACCATCCGTTTGGCGCACAAATCGAGCGGCCACATTTTCGAATATTTGTGGTGCGAGCGGCCGCCTTACCTGCGCAACGCCGTGGTCCGCCCGGCGCCGGCTTGCGCGGTGGCGCCGACCCGGGTCGCGCCGGCTGCGGCCAAGGCCGCATTGCTGCAATTGCGCTCGGCGCGGCTCGTCGCGGCCTAGACTGCAATCAGGCAACCGCCGCTTCTTTTTCCGGCGCCGCGGCAATGAGCTGGCCAAGTTCCGACGCCGGCCGCGGCGGACTGAACAGATAGCCCTGCACCTCAGTGCAGCCTTCCGCGCGCACCCGATCGAGCTGTTCGCGCGTCTCAATACCTTCCGCCGTCGTGGCGATGCCGAGACTCATGCCGAGCCCGGCAACTGCGCGGATAATTGCGACGCAATCCGGCCTTTCCGCCAGTTCGCTTACGAACGAGCGGTCGATTTTGATCTTGTCGAACGGAAAGCAGCGCAAATAGCTCAGACTCGAATAGCCGGTGCCGAAATCGTCCATCGAGATGCGCACGCCGAGTTCACGCAACTGATGCAGCGTCGCGAGGTTCGCCTCGGTTTCGCCGAGCAGCACCAATTCCGTGATTTCCAGTTCCAGCCGATCGGGCGCAAGGCGCGAATAGGCCAGCGCCGTGAGCACGGCCTTGACCACGCCGCGGCTGCGGAATTGCGCCGGCGATAGATTGACGGCCACCTTCAGATCGTGCGGCCAATGCATCGCCTCGCTGCAGGCCTTGCGCAGCACCCATTCGCCGAGTGGCACGATGAGCCCGATCTCTTCGGCCAGCGGAATGAATTCGGCCGGCGCGATCATGCCGCGTTCGGCGTGCCGCCAGCGCAGCAGCGCCTCGAAGCCCGACACCGCATTGGCCTGTAGGTTGATGAGCGGCTGATAGTACAGCTCGAATTCGCCGTTGGCGAAGGCTTTGCGCAGATCGAGCTCGAGCATGCGGCGCGCCTGAATGCGGCGGTCCATTTCCGGCTCAAAGAAATGCGCGGTGCCACGGCCTTCGGCCTTGGCGCGATAAAGCGCCATATCGGCATTGCGCAATAGTACGTCCGCTTCCGCCCCGTCGTCCGGCGCCAACGCGATGCCGATCGAGGCGCCGACCACGAATTCATGGGTGTGAACCTCATAGGGCCTGCTGACAACCTCAATCAACGTCGTCGCCAGCGCGCTTGCATCATGCGGACCGGCCAGCGGGAACTGCACCACGGCAAACTCGTCGCCGCCGAGGCGTGCCACCATGTCGCTGTCGCGCAGGCATTTGCCGAGCCGCTGCGCGACCGTTTTTAACAGCTCGTCGCCGATCGGATGGCCGAGCGTGTCGTTGACGCCCTTGAAATGATCGAGATCGAGGCAATGCACGGCCAGGCTTTCGCCGTGCCGCCGAACGCGGCCGAGCAATTCGTTCAACCGCTCATGGAATAATACGCGGTTGGGCAGGTCGGTCAGCGCATCGTGATGCGCCATATAGGCGATGCGAGCCTCGGCGTTCTTGCGCTCGGTGACGTCGACGACCGCGACCAGAATGGTGTGCTTGTTGGCGAACGGCAGCCGGCGGGCGTAAGTGAGCACTTCAATTTCGCTGCCATCGGCCTTGATGTGGCGTCAGGTGCGCTCCGACTGGTAATTGTCCCCCACCGACCGCGCGGCCTCGCGATGGATGTCCCACTCGTCCCGCGGCCACAGATCGAGCAGCGACATGCCTTGCATGCGGAGGCGGCTATAGCCGTAATGCGAAAGCGCTGCGTCGTTGACGCTCACAATCCGCAAATCGTCCGGATCGTACAGCCACATCGGCACCGGATTGCCGTCAAACAACAGCCGAAACGACGCCTCGCGCTGCTTGAGATCGCCGATATCGGTCAGCGTCATCGACAGCAGATCGCCGACCGCGGCAATGCCGACATTGACGTTGACTTCGAGGTGATTGTCGCTGCGCGTGAACGCGAACTCGAACTGATCGAACTGCCCGGTACTGACGCCGGCGATGAGGCGTTCGCGCATGGCTTGGGTCGACGTCCCGATCGGCAACTCGGACAGCCGGCACCACTGCAATGTTCCTTCGTCGACGCCGAACAGATCTGCGGCGCCTTTATTGACGGCAACGATCTGGAAATCGACTGCGGCGCCGGCTGGGTCGCGAACCGCCGCCAGCGCCACGATCCCTTCATCGGTCGAGCGAAAGATCGTGTCCACCAGATTGTAGCGGGTTGCGGCCTCCCCGACATAGACACCCAGCAGCGGCGGACCCCAGCGGCACGCCATCGGAAAGGCCAGCATCTCATAGGTCTCGACCATGCCTTCGGCAACGCGATGCATGCGATAGGGCACCGGCGCGCTCACCGCGATCGCCTGCTGCAAGACGTCGCCGAGCGCCATGGCGCAGTCGCGCGGTAGATCCGCAAGCCGCTTGTCGTTCACATCGGCGCCGAGCCAATCGCGGATTTTCCGTCCTGCCCGGAGCACCTTGAATTCCGCAGGCGCGCCGCCCTCCAACAAGATGAGATGATCGCCCAAGCGACCCAGACTGCCGAGCACGACGTCTTCGTATTGCGGCAGCGTCTTGCCGAGCTGAACCGAGCCGCGCCACATCCGTTCAAGGACGGTCTTGTCCGACAACAGCGGCGGGCATTCGACGTTGTTCTTGCGAAGCGGCGCGATCATGTTCGGCTTTTCTGGCGGAAGTGGCGAGATTTTTTTAACTGCGATAGGTCGGTGATTTAATTCGATAGACCGGCAACTTATAAAATCGCGTTAAGTGCGCGGCGCAGTGTGTTTTGTGACTGCCGTATGACGCCGATCTTTGCCGCTCGTTAGCTGTAATCTCGCGGCGCGTTCTTTCGACGGAGGATTTGTTGATGTCGCACCGGCGTCGCCGATGAACGACTTGGCGCGGTGACGATAACGCCCGCTGATTGTGACAGTGTCACACAACCTGCATGACACCCGATTGTCGCCGCCGCGGCAAGCGGGCACACTACTCGGATAAAACCGGGGAGACGCGCCATGCCGAAGACACCGGATTATTTTGCCGGAAAGACCGTCATCATCACCGGCGCTGGCAGCGGCATCGGCCGCGCCACGGCGCTGATCTTCGCGCGCGAAGGCGCCAACGTGGTCTGCGCCGACATCAACGAACAGGGCGCCCGCGATACCGCCGCCGCGGTCAACGGCAAAGGCAGCCAGGCTTTGGCGCTCAAAGTCGACGTCACCGCGCGCGCGCAAGTTACCGATATGGTAGAGCGGGCTCTTGCCGCTTTCGGCAGCGTGCAGTTTCTGTTCAATTCGGCCGGCGCCGCGTTTCGCCGCGCCAAATTCCTCGACATCGACGATGCGCTGCTGCGCAAAACCTTCGCGCTCAACGTCGACGGCACGCTTTATGCGATGCAGGCGGTGCTGCCGCATATGCTGAAAAACCAGTTCGGCGTCATCGTCAACGTCGCCAGCATGGCGCACCGGCGCGGCGGCCCGGGCTCCTCGGTCCATTACGCCGCCGCCAAGGGCGCGGTGGTGTCGATGACCATGGGTGTGGCGCGCGAATTCGCCACCCAAGGCATCCGCGCTCTGTCGATCTCGCCGGGGCCGATCCAGACGCCGTTCCAGGACGCGGCGGGCTCCTCGCCGGAACTGGTTCAGCGCTTTCTCGAAGACGTGCCGATGAAACGCTTCGGCGAGCCGGAGGAAATCGGCGAGCTTGTCCTCTTCATGTGCTCGGACGCCTGCCCGTTCATGACCGCGGACACGGTCTACGTGAACGGCGGCGGCGGCTGGCGCTAAAGTCATGCCGTGGCGCCACGCGGCCGCCAGTTCACCAGAAACACGCCGGCGACGCAGATCGCCATGCCGAGAAGCGACAGCGGCGCCAGCTTTTCATCGAACAGAGCCCATGCCATCAAGGCCGTCACCGGCGGGGTGAGATAGAACAGGCTCACCACGCGGGTTGCCGCGGCGCGGCGAATGAGGAAATACAACAGCCACACCGCGCCGAGCGACAGCACCAGAACGAGCCAGCCGAGCGCAAATAAGAACTGCGGCGTGAAATGCACGACGCGCGTTTCGAAGGCGAACGCGCCGAGGCAAAACAAAAGTCCGGCCGCCGTATATTGGATGCACAGAGCCGGCCGCCAATCGATGCCGCCGCCGAAGCGTTTCTGATAAAGCGTGCCGACGGTGATGCCGATCAGCGCCACGGTCGCCGCGATCCAGGCGAGCGGCGTCGCCTCGCCGGTTGCGATCTTGGCCTGCAGCACGAGATAGACGCCGGCGAGCCCGAGCGCCAAGCCACACCATTGCCGGGCCACCACGCGCTCGCCGAGCCAGCGATTGGCGACGGTCGACGTCAGCACCGGCTGCAGGCTGACGATCAGCGCGACCAGGCCCGCCGACAGGCCATTCTCGATGGCGACGAACACGCCGCCGAGATAAAGGCCGTGCACCATCAGCCCGGTCGCGGCGCTGTGCATGAGCCCGTTGGCATGCGGCCATTTCGGCCGCGTCGCCGCGATGACGATGGCGAGCAGCACCACCACCGTGATCATGCGCAGCGCCAGAAAGGTCAGCGGCTCGGCATAGCCAAGGCCGAGCTTCGCGCCGATAAAACCCGAGGCCCACAGCAGCACGAACACGGCCGGCGCCGAGAATACGGCGAAATCTTCCAAGGTGCGCGGCATGGTGCGGTCCGACGAAGCGGGTTTTGACAGAGGACGATTTTCGATAACGTATATCGTCGCAAAAGCCTATGACTGGGAGGGCTGCCTTATGTCGCGTGCTGTCGCCGCCTTGCTGTTCCTCGCCGTAACGATTGCCGCCGCGCTGGCGCAGACGCTGCCGATTCCGTCGCGCTGGACCAGCCAGAACTATTCGTATCTCGAATTCGACCAGATGGTGGACCAGGCCGAATTCACCGGCATCTATGTCGATCATGAGCCGAACTTTGCCTGCTCCAATGTGCTGACGAAGCTGACCGGCTTCGTCCACGGCGCCAAAGTGACGTTCACTGTCGAATGGTGGCTCAACGGCCCGGCGCAATGCGGCGCGACCACCTGGACCGGCAAAATCTCCGGCAACACCATCACCGCCCATTGGGTGCGCACCGCCAAGGGTTTTCCCACCGTCTCCGGCACCGACACGTTTACCCGCAAGCCGTAACATCCCGCCTCGCGCGCTCCCTCTCCCGCAGGGGAGAGGGTTGGGGTGAGGGGGTTCGGACGCCTGAGAAAGATTGCAGCGTCCGAGCCCCCTCACCCGTCCGCGCTACGCGCGGCCGACCTCTCCCCTCCGGGGCGAGGTGGAATAGAGATCCCCTTCCCGCGCGCGCACTTGCCCGCGAGCCATGTCAAACAGCGACGCTGTTCTTCGAACGGCTATGCCCGGCCATGACGGTGGATACTGCGCGTGCAAAGATCGAAGATCATATCTCGCTAATCCAACCCACTAAGCTTTCTCAAGGAGGACGATTTGGATCTCGGGCTTAAAGACAGGGTTGCTATCATCACCGGCGGCAGCCGCGGCATCGGCAAGGCGTGCGCCAAGGAGCTGCTGGCCGAAGGCGCTTGCGTGGTGCTGGTCAGCAAGGATGCCGTGGTGAACGCCGCCGCCGTCCGCGAGCTCGGCAACTCTCATCCCGACCGCGTCCTCGGCGTTGCGGCGGACGTCACCGATGATGCCGCGATCGCGGCGATGACCGCGCGGACGGTGGAGAAATTCGGCCGCATCGACATTCTGGTGAATGCGGCGGCGACCGTCATCCCGCAGGATTTTTTCAAGATGGGCGACGGCGAGCTGACGTCGCTGCTCGAACAGAAATTCAATCCCGCCGCGCGCTGCATCCGTCACGCCGTGCCGCACATGCGCCAGCGCAAATGGGGCCGCATCATCAATATTTCCGGGCTCGCCGGGCGGCAGCCGCATTACCCCGTGGTGCCCGCCGCGCTGAATAATTCCGCCATGCTCAACCTGACCAAGGCGCTCGCCGCCGAGCTCGCCAAGGACAATATTCTGGTCAATGCCGTGGTGCCCTACATCATCGACACCGAGCGGCAGGACGACACCATGCGGGAATGGGCGCGAACCACCGGCCAGACCGAGGCGGAGGTGCGCCAGCAGCGCGTCTCGAAGCTCCCGGTCGGCCGCATGGGCCGCCCGGAGGAGGTTTCCGCCGTGGTCGCCTTCATGGCCTCGGAGCGCGCCAGCTATGTCATCGGCACCGCCTGGTATGTCGACGGCGGCGGTTCGATGACGCTGTGAGTGTATTTTTTGAGACGGGATCGCTGACCATGACCCGTCACCCTGAGGCGGCCGCAAAGCGGCCCAGCCAAGTCGGCTTTGCCGACTTGGATCGTGGAGCTTCGAAATCGGCAAGTGCGGATTTCGCTGGGGCGACGGCTGCACCGCCCGGGCCGCATCCTTCGAGGCTCGCTTCGCTCGCACCTCAGGATGACGGATCGTGGTCGATGGGTCCGCTTCAAGCAGCCACACTTAAGCTCCGCTACACACCATCTCGAAAACACGTTAGCGTCGCGCCAACAATAACCAATGGAAACGCCATGACCCTTCCTCGCCGCCGCTTTCTCCATCTCGCCGCCGGCGCTGCCGCGCTTCCCGCGGCGGCGCGCATCGCCCGCGCCGACACTTATCCGTCGCGGCCGGTGCATCTCATCGTCGGCTTCGGCGCCGGCTCGGCGTCCGACATCGATGCGCGGCTCGTCGGCGCGATGGCTGTCGCAGCGGCTCGGCCAGCAATTCGTCGTCGAGAACCGCGCCGGCGCCGGCGGCAATATCGCCTCGGATTACGTCATTCACGCCGCGCCCGACGGCTACACGCTGCTCTACGCCTCGACCGCGGTCGCCATCAACGCGACGCTCGACGCCGGCAAGGTCGATTACGATTTCCAGCGCGACACCGTGCCGATCGCCGCCGTGGTGCGCACGCCGTTCGTGATGGAGGTCAACAACGACCTGCCGGTCAAAACCGTCCCCGAATTCATCGCCTACGCCAAGGCCAATCCCGGCAAGATCAACTTCGCGACGGTCGGCCCCGGCAGCGCCCAGCATCTCTATGGCGAATATTTCAAGATGCTGACCGGCATCGCCATGGTGCCGGTGCATTATCACGGCGCGGCGCCGGCGCTCACCGATCTGATCGCCGGCCGGGTCCAGGTGATGTTCGACGTCGTCGTGTCGTCGCTGTCCTACATCAAATCCGGCCAGGTCCGCGCGCTGGCGGTGACCACGGCGGCGCCGCTGGAGGTGCTGCCGGGCGTGCCGACGGTCGGCCAATTCGTGCCGGGCTATGAAGCCAGCGGCTGGCAGGGCGTCTGCGCGCCCAAGGGCACGCCGGCCGACATCGTCGACAAGCTCAATCATGAGATCAATGCCGGCCTCGCCGACGCCGATTTCAAAGCCAAGCTCGCCAAGCTCGGCGGCACAGCCGATGCCCGGCACGCCGGCCGATTGGGGGAATTTCATCGCGGCCGAGACCGACAAGTGGGGCAAGGTGGTGCGGGAGGCGGGTGTTAAGGCGGAGTGAGGGCGGCGGGCACAAAAACATTCCTCATCCTGAGGTGCCCGCGCTAAAGCGCGGGCCTCGAAGGATGCTGCGAGGAGTGACGCCGCCCGGGCCGTCGCCCTTCGAGGCTCGCTCCGCCCGCACCTCAGGGTGACGGGTACCGCGCCGAAGCGCCCTACCCCGGATGCGTCATGCCCGCACTTGTTGCGGGCATCCACGACTTGTTGCTTACGAAGGCCCAAAAGTCGTGGATGGCCGGGACAAGCCCGGCCATGACGGCGACGTAGGGTTGGCTGAGCGCAAGCGAAGCCCACGCGGGTTACTATTGCCGTGAGCGTCGGCACGGCGCTTTGCGCCTTTGCCCACCCTACACTATTTGAAAGCGATCATATCGGTGCGGCTTAGCGTCGAGGCTCCGGCCTTCAAAGGTTCGTTTGCGGCATTCGAACTATGCTGATGCAGGATTTGATACTGCCCTATGGCAATTTCGTAATCGGTCTGGTCCAAACTCGCATCGACGGGCACAACCACCGTGTAACCCCGCAGCGTCGCGCCGACCGACGTATAGGTCACCGAGCCGCTGACCTTCCAGCCGGCGAGAATAAGCGTCGTAATCCCTTTGGCCTTGAGCGCGTTGTCGAGATCGGTTTTGTAGAACCGGTCTTGAGCCTGGCTTTCAATCTTGATGTCACCGGGCGCGGGAAGAACTTCCGGCAGCCACTTCGACATGGTTGGCGCGCGAGTCCCATAGGCAATGGTGACACCGGCCTTCCTGGCCCGCGCCAGCAGTGAAGCGATGGCCGGCACCATTTTGCCCGTGCAGTTTGGCTGACGCGCGCAAATCGGATCGACGATGTCGAGGATGAGCAATGCGGTGGTCGCGGCGTCGAGCGCCGCCGCAACCGGTTCCGGCAGTGGCGGTATTTGCAGCGTCAACGCAGAATTGCTCATGTTGGACTTCCCCGTTGCGATAGAGCCGCCCGGCTCCGCTTAGCGCCGGCACAAGGCTGCCTGTCATAGGC
The DNA here is from genome assembly GCA_963784325.1 of uncultured Alphaproteobacteria bacterium. Lineage (GTDB taxonomy): Bacteria > Pseudomonadota > Alphaproteobacteria > Rhizobiales > Xanthobacteraceae > BOG-931. The sequence continues at coordinate 111,204 of CAWARC010000028.1, forward strand.
TTCACTTCTCAATCTTGATATTTCCCGCTTTGGCGACGGCGCGCCATTTGTCGAGGTCCTTGACGATGAAGTCGCGGTAGTCGTCGCCGATCAGCGGGCGGACTTCGAAGCCGAGCGCATAGAGATGATCGGTGAAAGCCTGATCGCGCATCATGTCGCTCAGCGTCCCTCGCAAGCGGGCGACGACCTGCGGATCGGTCTTGGCCGGCGCCAAGAGGCCGTAACAGATCACCGCCGTTCCGTTGACGCCGACCTCGCGCAGCGTCGGCACGTCGGGCAGCACGCGCGAGCGTTTCTCGCCAGTGGTGGCGAGCGCGCGGATGCTGCCGGCGGCGATGAGCTGTTTGGCCTGCGGCGGAATGACGAGGCCAACGTCGACCGTGCCCGCCACCAGCGCGTTGGTCGAGGGGGCCAATCCGGCAAAGGGCACGTGCACCATCGCGATGCCGGCTTCGGCGGCAATCATCGCGATGGTCAAATGCGGCGCACTGCCCGGCCCGGCGCTGCCGTAATTCAAGCCGTCCGGATGGCTTTTCGCGTAAGCGACGAGTTCGGCAAAGGTCTTGAAATCTCGCTTGGTGGACACCGCAAATGTGTAGGGCTGCTGCGCGATGCTGCCGATGAAGGCAAAATCGTCCGGCACCTTGTACGGCAGGGATTTGACCGCCGGCAGGACCGACAGGCCGTCCGACACGGTCCACAACAGCGTGTAGCCGTCCGGGTCCGCCTTGGCGACGAAATCGGTGCCAAGCTGCGCCGCCGCGCCCGGCTTGTTTTCGACGACGAACTGTTGGTGCAGACGCTTGCCGAGCTCATCGGCAACGAGGCGGCCGGTCAGATCGGTGCCGGCGCCGGCCGGGAACGGAATGATCATTTTGACCGGACGGGTCGGATAGTCGTCGGCGCGGGCGCCGTGCGCCCATAGGCCCATGAGAATGGACAAACCGATGACGAAAGCGCGCATTCAATCCCCCCGAACGTTCAAACGCGTGCCCAAGACCTACCGCCAATGCGCGAAACAGAGGCCGACGCCGGTGAGCGCATGCGATCGGTAGCCCGGAACATAGGTGATCCAATCGAGGTTCAGATGCTGCACGGCGCCTGCCGTCGCAATCCAGTTTCTGATCTCGGATGAACCGCTCACAAGCTTGTTGAGCGGCAGTGCTTGCAGCGCCGGGTAGTCCTTCTTCTGCAACGCGCTGACGACGTCGCGATCGAGCGCCTCGTTGACGAGGAAGTGGCTGAGCCCGCCGGAGGCGAGAATGCCGACGCGGATGTTCTCAGGGTACGCCTCGACCAGCTCGCGAATGGCAACGCCAAGGTCCAGACAGCGCCGCGGGCTCGGCTGATTGGGCGGATAATAAGTGTTGAGGATCACGGGCACGATCGGGATCGGCCCTTTGGGCATGAAGCGGCGATGGATAAACGAATAGGCGTGGCCTTCGAACTGGTCGGCGGAGAGCGACTGCATCGCCGTGATATCGAAGTCGCGCGCCACCAGGCCCTTGATCAGCGCGGTCGCCAGCGCCGGATGGCATGGATACTGCCGATCCGCCCCCTCCTCCATCCGCTTGCGCTGGTCTTGCAGATACCAGTCCACGGCGGGCTCCGCCGGCGCGGCGGCGTTGCGAATGGTGTCGCCGTAATAAATCGCGATCGCCGGGCGCAACGCATCCTTGAACATTTCGCGCTGATCGTCGCCGATGATCACCAAGACGTCGATGCCGGATGCGGCGATATCGCGCTCCAGCCGGTCCATGGCGGCCATGGTCGCCCGGTGCCGCTCGGCCATCGCATCCTTGGCGATCTTTGCCGCAGCGTCCGGCGGCAGCGTCTTGAGCAATTCATCGAACGTCCGCGGTGCGCCGTCGAAATCGTTGATCGGCGCCCGGCGATCGACGCGGTCGAACATCTCCTGCCAGTGCTCGACCGAAGACACCAGCATCGTCGAATGCGACGAGCCGAACGCGGCTACCACCTGCGCCATTGGACTTTTCACTCCCTGATTTCAAGGATGGTATTGGTCCGGCGCGGAGAACGTCAACAGTCGCGCGGTTGCGGAGACGGGTGCCGGATTGTTCACCTCATCCTGAGGTGCCCGCGCAAAGCGCGGGCCTCGAAGGACGCTCCACCGCCCGGGCGGTCGCCCTTCGAGGCTCGCTCCGCTCGCACCTCAGGATGACGGGGCACTCCACTTGAGCCACCTATCTAGCGGAAGCGTCATGCCCGCACTTGTTGCGGGCATCCACGACTTGCTGCTTGCGATGCTGCAAAGACGTGGATGGCCGGGACAAGCCCGGCCATGACGGTTTGTAGGGTGGGCTGAGTGCAGCGAAGCCCACGCGCCTTACAGTCTCTGTAAATCGCGTTCGACAGCGCGGGCACGGCGCTTCGCGCCTTTGCCCACCCTACGCTCGCCAGCGGGAAGTCAGACGCCCCTCCCCCCGCTTTCGCGGGGGCGGATAAAAAATCACACCGGCAAATTATCGTGCTTCCGCCCCGGCATCTCCACCGTCTTGCCGCGCAGCATCGCCAGCGCGCGGGCGATCCGCGAGCGGGTAGCGCTCGGCATGATGACGTCGTCGATATAGCCGCGCTCGGCGGCGATGAAGGGCGAGAGGAAGCGCTCCTCGTATTCCTTGGTGCGCTTGGCGATCTTGTCGGCGTCGCCGCTATCGGCGCGGAAGATGATCTCGACGGCGCCCTTGGCGCCCATCACCGCGATCTGCGCAGTCGGCCAGGCGTAATTGACGTCGGCGCCGATGTGCTTACTCGCCATCACGTCATAGGCGCCGCCGAAGGCCTTGCGCGTGATCACGGTGACCAGCGGCACCGTGGCCTGCGAATAGGCGAACAGCAATTTGGCGCCGTGCTTGATCAGCCCGCCATATTCCTGCGCGGTGCCGGGCAGAAATCCCGGCACGTCGACGAAGGTGACGATCGGGATGTTAAACGCGTCGCAGAAGCGCACGAAGCGCGCCGCCTTGCGGCTGGCGTCGGAGTCGAGCACGCCGGCGAGCACCATCGGCTGATTGGCGACAAAACCCACGGTGCGGCCGCCGATGCGGCCGAAGCCGATCACCATGTTGCGGGCGAACGCTTCGGAGAGCTCAAAGAAGTCGCCCTCGTCGACGACCTTTAAGATCAGCTCCTTGATGTCGTAAGGCTTGTTCGGGTTCTCGGGCACCAAACTGTCGAGCGACGGCTCGATGCGTTCGATGTCGTCGAACGACGGCCATTCCGGCACGCCGGAGGCGCAGCTCGCCGGCAAAAAATCGATCAGCCGGCGCATCTGCAACAGCGTCTCGACGTCGTTGTCGTAGGCGCCATCGGCGATCGAGGATTTGGTGGCGTGCACCGAGGCGCCGCCGAGCTCCTCGGCGGTGACGATTTCGTTGGTCACGGTTTTGACCACGTCCGGGCCGGTGACAAACATGTAGCTGGTGTCGCGCACCATGAAGATGAAATCGGTCATCGCCGGCGAATAGACGTCGCCGCCGGCGCAGGGGCCCATGATCACCGAGATCTGCGGAATGACGCCCGAGGACAGCACGTTCCGCTTGAACACCTCGCCGTAGCCGCCCAGCGCCGCAACGCCTTCCTGGATGCGGGCGCCGCCGGCGTCGAATAGCCCGACGATCGGGGCGCGGGCGCGCATCGCCATGTCCTGGATTTTTATGATCTTCTGCGCGTGGGTTTCGGACAATGAGCCGCCGAATACGGTGAAATCCTTGGCGAAGGCGAACACGGTGCGGCCGTTCACCGTGCCAAAGCCGGTGACCACGCCGTCGCCGGCGATGTGGCTTTTCTCCATGCCGAAATCGGTGGAGCGGTGCTCGACGAACATGTCGAGCTCCTCGAACGAGCCGCGGTCCATCAGGAGCTCGATGCGCTCGCGCGCGGTGAGTTTTCCTCGCTTGTGCTGCGCCTCGATGCGGGTTTGGCCGCCGCCGGCGCGCGCATTGGCGCGGCGGTCTTCGAGCCTGTCGAGAATGTCTTTCATGGTCGCTACCGATCCCGCTTGTGGCGGCCCCCGACCGGCCGGAATGCATGTGGGAGAGGCATAGCAAGACTGTGGGCCAAGCGTCATCTTCATGCTGACCCGCGATAGCGGGAAGATGGACCACCCCGCGAAGCGGCGCGGTGGAAGGGGATGCGGCCGAGGAGCTGGCGCGTCGCGCTTGAGGCTTGCCTCGGCGCCCGCGCCCCCTCCACTGTGCTACGCGTGGTCCCCCTCCCCCGCTTTCGCGGGGGCGGATAAGTTCGCCACCTCCTCCACCGCCTTCACAATCCCCGCGTAGCCGGTGCAGCGGCAGAGGTGGCCGGAGAGCACTTCGCGGATTTCGGCGGTGGTCGGATGCGGGTTGCGGGCGAGATAGTCCGTAAAAGACATCAATATGCCCGGCGTGCAGAAGCCGCATTGCAGCGCGTGATGGGCGCGGAACGCCGTTTGCAGCGGGTTGAGCGCGCCGTCGGGCGCGGCGAGCAATTCCACGGTTTTGACCTCGCGGCCTTCGGCCTGCACCGCGAGCGTGAGGCAGGAGCGCGTGGCGACGCCGTCGATCAGGACGGTGCAGGCGCCGCAGATGCCGTGCTCACAGCCGACATGGGTGCCGGTGGCCCCGAGCCCTTGGCGGAGGAAATCCGAGAGCAGCATGCGCGGCTCGGCCTCGGCGGCAAGCTTGCGGCCGTTGAGCGTCAGCGCGACGCGCACGCGATCGCTTTTGCTCAGGCGGCGCATCGGATCGCCTCCGCAACCACACGCGGCCCAAGGTTGCGCAACAGATCGCGGCGCAGCGCCGCCGAGGCATGCAAATCCTCGTAGCCTTCGAGCTCCTCCGCCCAGGCGGCGATGGCGCCCGCGGCGTCGCCGTCGATGGAGCGTACCATCGGCCGCCCGGCCATGCCGCCGACACCGAGCAGCGCCGAGCCGCGTTGGTCGGCGATGGCCGCGAGCGCGATGATGGCAAAATCGCCGTGGCGGCGCGCCACTTCGTCGAAGGCGACACCTTTGCCTTCGATGACCGGGAACCGCACCGCCGCGATCAGCTCATCGGGGGCGCGTGCTGTGGTGAGCATGTCCTGCTGAAAGGCTTCGGCGGCGAGCACGCGTTCGCCGCGTTCTTGCGAGCGCAGCACCACGGCGCCGCCGGCGACCGCGAGCGCCAGCGGAATTTCCGAGCTTGGATCGGCATGCGCGATCGAGCCGCACACCGTGCCTCTGTTGCGGGTCTGGAAGTGGCCGACGAAGGGCAGCGCCGCGGCGAGAAGCGGCAGCTTCAGCTTGAGTTGCGGCCATGCCATCAATTTGTTTTGCGTCACCGCGGCGCCGATCTCGATGATGTTGCCGCGATCGCGGATGGCGTCGAGTGCGGCGATACGCGAAATATCGATCAGCGCCGCGGGATCGATCAGCCGCAGATTGAGCATCGGAACGAGCGACTGGCCGCCGGCGAGAATGCGCGCGTCGTCGCCGTAGTCGGCTAGCAGCGCCAAAACCTCCTCGACCGTATCCGGCCGGATGTAATCGAACGGGTCTCGGTTTCATATCTTCTTCTCTTGCAGCAGCGCATGGATACGCCGCGGCGTTGCCGGCAGGATCACGTCGCGCACGGACAGCGCATCGGCGATGGCATTGGCGACGCAGGCCGGCGTCGACATGCAATTGCCTTCGGCGAGGCCCTTGGCGCCGAGCGGGGTGAACGGCGACGGCAATTCGTAATGCAAAATTTCGAGCTCGGGGATTTCGCTCACCGTCGGCACCAGATAATCCGCGAAGGTGCCGCTTAGAAACGCGCCCTCCTCGTTATAGGTGAACTCCTCGTAGAGTGCCGCAGCGATGCCTTGGGCGAAGGCGCCGCGGATCTGGCCTTCAGCGATGGTCGGATTCATGATGCGCCCGGCATCGTGCATCGACACATAGCGGTCGACGCGGACCGCATAAGTGATCGGATCGATCTCGATGCCGCACATGTCGAAGATGAAGCCGTAAGTGAGCGACGTGTTGATGCGGTCTTCGCGCGACGGCGCTTCCAATTCCTGCGGCGACCAGATGCCGGTTTCGCTCAAGGCCGGCGCCATGCTTTCGGGCAGCAACAGCGGCGACCAATGCGAGGTGCCGGCGACGCGGCCGAAGGGGAGCGCATTGTCGGGATTGGAGCGGCTCCTGATTTTGCCGCCGGCAAGCTCGACGTCGTCCGGCAGCACGTTGAGCTGCTTCGCCGCGATGCCTTTGAGCTTGTCGCGCATCTGGACCGCCGCCATATGCGCGGCGACCGCGGTGCCCGAGGCGAAGCGGCTCGAATAGGTGCCGGCGGCGATCGACCATTGATCCTTCGCGGTGTCCATCTCCAGCACCACTTCGATATCGTCGGCTTTTAATCCAAGTTGTTCGGAGACGATCTGCGCCAGCACCGTTTCGTGGCTCTGGCCCTGCACGGTGACGTCGGCGGTGACGGTGACGGCGCCGAGCGGATCGATATTCACGGTCGCCATCGACACCGCGCCACTTTTCGGACCGGATTTTTCGCGCGCTGCGGCGGTCATCAGCGTCGACAGATAGCCCATGTTCGACATCGCCGGCTCGACCACCGCGGCAAAGCCGATGCCGTAGATGCGGCCGGCCTGGCGCGCTTCGTCGCGGCGGCGTTGCAGATCGGCGAGCCGGCCGTCGCCGACGGTCTTTTCGACAGCGCGCGCGTAGTCGCCGGAATCGTAGAGCGCGCCGGCGGCGGCGTGGTAGGGAAATTTCTGCGCCGGGACGAGATTGCGGCGGATGACGTCCAGCGGATCGAGCTTAAGTTCGACCGCGATGCACTGCATCAGCCGCTCCAAGGCGAGATAAAGCTGCGGCCCGCCAAAGCCGCGAATGAGGCTCGCCGGCATTTTGTTGGTCAGTACGACGCGGTTTCTCACTTCGACGTGCTCGATGTCGTAAGCGCCGGTCACCGCGCCGTGCATGCGGTAGAGCGGACCGGGCATCGGCGCGCGCAGGAACGCGCCGTAGTCCTCGAGCTGGTCGAGTTTGAGCGCGAGGATGCGGCCGTCATTGTTCACGGCCGCCTCGATCGCGGTGACGCGGTTCGGGCCGGAGCTGGCGGCGACCAGATGCTCGATGCGGTCTTCGACCCATTTCACCGGGCGGCCGGTGATCTTCGCCGCGAGCGCCATCAGCACCACAAACGGGAACACCGAAAGCTTTATGCCAAAACTGCCGCCGGAGTCGGGCGGGATGCGCAGCCGCAATTTCGGTCCCGGCACGCGCAGCGCCCGCGCCATCACCGGATGCATCGAAAACGGGCCCTGAAAATTGGCCGTAACGTCGTAGCTGTTTTCGGCCGCGTTGTGCGCCGCGACGACGACGTAGCATTCGATCGGCGTGAACGAGAGCCGGTGAAACGGCACCGTCATGGCGATGCGGCGATCGGCGCGGGCGAAGGCGCCTTGCGGGTCGCCATAGGAGAAATCGCGCACCGAGACTTCGTTGGTCCCGGCTTCCGGATGCAGGAGTGGCGCGTCGCTTTGGCAGGCGGCGACCGGATCGATCACCGCCGCGAGCGGCGCATAGTCGATCTCCACCAGCTCGGCCGCGTCCTCGGCGATATAGCGGCTCTCGGCGACCACCAGTGCCACCGGCTCGCCGACGTAGCGCACGCGCTCGACGGCCAGCGCCCATTGTCGCACCGGCGTCTTCACCGGAGCGAGGAACGGATCGGAAAGCTTGCGCACCTCCTCGCCGGTGAGCACGGCCCAGACGCCGTCATGCGCCAGCGCGCGCGCCGCATCGATGCGCACGATTTCGGCGTGGGCATGCGGCGAGCGGATGACATGGGCGCAGAGCGTGCCGACCGCAACCGGAAGGTCGTCGGCATAGCGGCCGCGGCCCGAGAGCAGGCTTGCGTCTTCCTTGCGCAGCATCGGTTTGCCGAGTTGCTCGGACACGATCGGACGTCCCTCCCGCCAAACTGTGTACATGCGCCGCGTTCCGTTGTCAGCCATGCCGGATTGGCGGACGACGGGTGGCGCTGCGCGGAGGCCTCAACTACAGTCCGTCATTCCGGATTGCCACGTAGTGGCAAGTCCGGAATCTATAATCACAGGTTAGCGAGTATGGATTCCGGGCTCCTCGCTTCGCTCGGCCCCGGAATGACGAGGAGTTTGATGGATCAACCTGCCAACGGTTCCGGCATCGGCCAGCCGGTACGCCGGCGCGAGGATTTACGGCTGGTGCGCGGCGGCGGCCGCTATACGGCGGACGAGAATCTGCCTGGCCAAGTCTATGCCTTCATGCTGCGCTCGCCGCATGCCCATGCCCGTATCCGCGCGATCGACACAACCGCGGCCAAGGCGACGCCCCGCGTGCTTGCGGTGCTCACCGGTGCCGACTTTCTCGCCGACGGCCTAAAGCCCATTCCGCATAAGCCGTGGTCGCCGCATCCGGCGGAAACCACGCTCTCCAACAAGAGCGGCGAGCCGCCGTTCGAGGCGCCGCATTGGCCACTGCCGGCCGACAAAGCGCGCTTCGTTGGCGAAGCGGTGGCGATGGTGGTCGCCGAGACGGTCTATGCGGCGAAGAACGGCGCCGAGGCCATCGCGATCGATTACGACGTGCTGCCGGCGGTGGTCGAGACCGTCGCCGCGGCGCGGCAGGACGCGCCTATCGTGCATGGCGGCATCCGCTCCAACGTCTGCTTCGATTCCGAGCTTGGCGATGCCGCGGCGACCGACGCTGCCTTCGCCCGCGCCGCGCACGTCACCCGCTTCGAAACCTGGGTGCAGCGCGTCACCGGCGTGCCGATGGAGCCGCGCGGCGCGCTTGCAGCCTACGACGCCGCGACGGGACGCTTTACCGTCTATGCCGGCAACGGCGGCGCAGTGCGGCTCAAGCACGATCTCGCCACCATACTGTGTGTGCCGCCGGAAGCGGTCCGCGTCTTCATGCAGGACGTCGGCGGCAATTTCGGCACCCGCGGCATGATCTATCCGGAATTCGCGCTGGTGGCCTGGGCGGCGCGCAAGCTCGGCCGTCCGGTGAAGTGGATCATCGAGCGCAGCGAGTCCTTTCTGAGCGACTATCAGGCGCGCGATCTCGTTGTCGAGGCGGAGCTGGCGCTCGACGACAAAGGCAGGTTCCTCGCCATGCGCGGCTCGAACCTCGGCAATCTCGGCGCCCACACCACCAATTTCGCCATGGTGCAAAAGGGCGTGCAGATGATGTCGAGCATCTACCGGGTGCCGGCAGCGCATTTCCGCGCCCGCGCCACGCTGTCCAACACTGCGCCGACGCGACCCTATCGCTCGGCCGGCCGCCCGGAAGTGATCTTCGTCATGGAGCGGCTGATCGATCTCGCCGCGCGTGAATGCGGCTACGACCGCGTCGCGCTCCGCCGCAAGAATCTGGTGACGGAAAAGGAGCTGCCGTACAAAAATCCGTTCGGCGTCGTCTACGACAACGGCGACTATATCGGCGGTATGGATTGGGCGCTCAAGCTCGGCGACTGGGCCGGCTTCAAGGCGCGCCGTAAAGAAGCGCGCAAGCGCGCCAAATATCGCGGCATCAGCGTCGGTACTTACGTCGATATTTCCACCGGCGTGCCGCGCGAGAAAGCCGAGATCACGGTGTCGCCCGACGGTTTTGTCGAGCTCGTCATCGGCATCGTGTCCCAGGGCCAGGGCCACGAGACGAGCTTTGCGCAGCTCGTCACCGAATGGCTCGGCGTGCCGATCGAGTGCGTGCGTTTCGTCGCCGGCGATACCGACCGCGTCACGGTCGGCGGCGGCGCGCATTCCGGCCGCGGTATGCGGCTCGGCTCCATCGTCATCAAGAAATCCACCGACGGCATCATCGAAAAAGGCTTGCGCATTGCCGAGCATCTTCTGGAGACCGCGGCAGCCGATATCGAATTCAAGGATGGTCGCTTCGCGGTGAAGGGCACCAACCACGCCGTCGGTCTGTTCGAGGTGGCGCGCGCGGCGGCCGAGCGCAAGGATTTGCCGGCGGATCTGCAAGGCCCGCTCTATGCCGCCTGCGACGAGACCGTGCTTGACGCGAGCTACCCGTACGGCGCCCATGTCTGCGAAGTCGAGGTCGATCCGGACAGCGGCAAGGTGGCCCTGATCAACTACGTCGCGGTCGATGACGTCGGCCGCGCGGTGAACCCGATGATCATTCACGGCCAGGTTCATGGCGGCATCGCGCAAGGCGTCGGCCAGGCGCTGTTGGAGCACGCCTATTACGATCCGGAGAGCGGGCAGATGCTGGCGGGCTCGCTGATGGACTACGCCATGCCGCGCGCCTCGGATCTCGTGAACTACATCACCGAAATCAGCGAAGTGCCCTCCTCCACGCACCCGTTGGGCATCCGCCCCGCCGGCGAAGGCGGCACGGTTCCGGCGCTCGCCGTCACCGTCAACGCCATCGTCGATGCACTGTCGGACCTTGGCGTGCGCCACGTCGAAATGCCGGCGACGCCGGAGCGGGTGTGGCAGGCGATCCAAGCCGCGCGCAGCGACGATGAGGGCACGAGCCCACCGATCGCCAAATAGCTTGCGGCGTCGCGCACGGCTTGCAACTTTGAAACGACCGCCTTACCGAATGTGCCAAGGCACAGCCGCGCGGTCGCCACGCACTGAACCACCGCAAGGGCGTTGCCGCGCGCCGGATGCAAAAGCCCATGCCCGCAAAAATCATCGACGGCGTCGCCATCTCGGCCGGGATAAGGTCCGAGATCAAATCCCGCGCGGCGCAGCTCTCCGCGCAGGGCCGCCAGCCCGGCCTTGCGGTGATCATGGTGGGATCGAATCCGGCGTCCCGCGTTTACGTGCGCAACAAAATCAGGGCCTGCGAAGAAGTGGGAATTCGCTCCTTCCGCTATGATTTTGCCGCCGATGCCGATCCTGCTGCAGTCGTCGAGCGCATTGCCGCGTTGAACGCGGACCCGGCGGTGCACGGAATTCTGGTGCAGCTGCCGCTGCCGCCGCAGTTCTCGATTGCAAAAGCGCTGCGCACGATTTCGGCGGAGAAAGACGTCGACGGATTTCATTTGTACAATGTCGGCGGCCTAGTGCTGGGTGACACCGTGTTTCCGCCCTGCACGCCTTATGGCGTCCTCGAATTGCTCGAGCACGAGGGAATACCGCTCGAAGGCGCGAATGTGGTGGTCGTCGGGGCGAGCAACATCGTCGGCAAGCCCATGGCGCTGATGCTGATGCAACGCGACGCCACGGTCTGCATCTGCCACGCCAAAACGCGCGACCTTGCCCAATTCACGATTCTTGCCGACATCCTCGTCGTGGCCGCGGGCCACCCGAACCTTATCGTGCCGCAAATGGTCAAGACCGGAGCGGTCGTCATCGACGTCGGCATCAACCGCCTGCCGGATGGGCGCTTTGTCGGCGATACCGACTTCGCCGGCTTGCTTGAGAAAGTCTCCTACATCACGCCGGTGCCGGGCGGCGTCGGGCCGATGACCGTAACAATGCTGTTGTTCAACACCGTCGCGTCTGCCGAGAGGCTCTCAGTCCGGACGGAAAAGCCGTAATTCGGGGCCGACCCATCGAACGACTTCGGCGTGCGCTATGTCGAAATAGTGGAGACGCCCGAGCGGGTGTGGCATCCGTGATCGTTCCAGGACCGCGTTGCGTTGATTGGTCTACGGCGGCACGCCTAATTTCAATTTCGCGTTAAGCGGCGAAATCGTCCGGCCGCTTGCGCCACGCGCGCTCGATCTCCGCCTGGCGCAGACTCGGCTCGACCACCTCGACGACGCTCGCGGCGATGCGGTCTTGCAGATCGAAAACGTCGTCGACGCCGCCATCGAACTTGTCCGCCCAAAGATGGGCGCCGCGCTCGGCATCAATGAGCTGCGCGGTCACACGAAAACGGTTCGCCGCCCTCCGCACGCTGCCTTCCAACAAATAACGCACGCCCAGCTCGCGTCCGACTTGTCTCACGTCGACGGGCTTGCCCTTATAAACGAAGCTTGAATTGCGAGCGATCACAAACACCCCGTCAATTCGGGACAAGCCGGTGATAATGTCTTCCACCATACCGTCGGCAAAGTGTTCCTGCTCGGGATCTCCGCTCATATTTTGGAATGGCAACACCGCAATGGCGGGCTTGCGGGCGGCGCCAATGCTGGCCGCGGCGGTCTTGGGTAATGTCCCCGACCTTAAGTCGAGCCGATAAACGCGTACGGGACGTGCAATATTTTTGAGCTCTTTTTCGCCGATATCGACAAAGTCGCCCGCTATCTTGCCCTTGATTTGCCGCCACGCGTCCTCGGAGATCGATAAGCCTCCGGCCTCGGCGATGCCTTCGAGCCGCGCCGCAATATTCACGCCGTCACCGTAGATATCCTCACCTTCGATGATGACATCGCCAATATTGATTCCCATGCGGAATTGAATCGAATTGTCCTCCGATCTTCCGGTAAAGCGCTCACGAACCAATTCCTGGATTTTAATCGCGCAAGTGACGGCGTCCACGGCGCTCGCGAACTCCACCAATTCGCCATCGCCTATGAGCTTAACAATTCGGCCCGAATGAGCAGCTATCGTTGGATCGATTGGATCGCGTCGCAATGCCTGCAGTCGCGCCAGCGTGCCGGCCTCGTCGATGCCCATCAGGCGCGAGTACCCGACCACATCGGCTGCCAGAATTGCCGCGAGCCGCCTCTGTAGACGATTTCCGGCCATGCAGACTGCCCTTTGTGGAAATTCCGTCGCGGACGGGATCTTCGTATTTGACTAGAAGGCAGCGAGTTGTGTCTCTGTCAGCGAGCAAATCGTGACGCAGGCCCAATCTCCAGAGGCGGCCTTAGTTGCGTGCAGCCGCGTATCTAGGCTCGGTCCTCTGAATTTTGGCTTACCGGAATCGGACCAATCCAGTCGGGTTTTCTTGCGTAGATTCGCGTATGCGTAAGGCAACGAGAAGGCGCTTCAAACCCAAAACTCATATAGCTAGTTGCGGCGGGTCCCGGTGACGCGCATGATCAGCTGAACAGTAATGCGGCGCCGATGGCGAGCAGCAGGGCCGGGGGCATCACGACGATGCCGAGCTTGAGGAAAGTACCGGCGCTGACCGTCTGGCCTTCGCGGCGCAGCGCTGTGAGCCACAGGATGGTGGCGAGCGAGCCGGTGACCGAAAGGTTGGGTCCCAGGTCGACACCGATCAGAATAGCGCGCGCGATCCGCTCGGGCACGTGCGCGTTTTGCACCGCATTGCCGGCGATCAGACCGGTCGGCAGATTGTTGACGAGATTGCTGGCGACAGCGACGACAATGCCGGCGCCCCAGGCGGCCCAGATTGCGGACCGCTGTGCCGCGTTGTGCACCAGCGTGGTGATGATGCCGATCAGGCCAGTCTTATCCAGCGCCTCGACCAGCACGAATAGCCCGGCCACGAGAGGCAGCACGCCCCACGATATATCCTTCAGGATCAGCCACGGTCCTTTGCGTTCGCGAATCAGGACGACCAGCGCCGTCGCGGTGCCGGCGACGGCCGTGGGCAGACCGAGCTGAATATCGAACGCCGACGCAGCGAGAAGAACGATGGCGGTCGCCCCAATTCCGATCGCAGCAGTCTTGCCGGCGCCGGAAAGTATGGGGACCGGGACATCGCTCGCGATCGTTTGGCCGAGCGCGCCTCGCTGAGTCCAACGCAGCACCAAATAGGTCGCTGCGATCGACACTGCGGACGGCAGCAGATAAGCCGGCAACCAGTTCAGCAGCGGCGGCATGTGGCTGCCGTAAATGACAAGGTTCGCCGGGTTTGAAATCGGCAGCACAAACGATGCCGCGTTGGCGATGAAAGCGCAGATCAAGAGGTAAGGCAGCGGCTGCTCCGCTTTTGCGGTATGAACCGCCGCCGCGACGGCCGGCGTCAGCACGACCGCCGTCGCATCGTTCGACAGAAAAATCGTGACAATCGTGCCGACCCCGTAGGTCAGCAGGAACAGCCGCCGCGCCGAGCCTTTGGCGTGACTGGTTGCGACCGCCGCCAGCCAGGCGAACAGTCCTTCCTCGCGCGCGATCTCGGCCAGCAGCATCATGCCGAACAGGAACAGATAAACGTCGGTGCCCTTGGCAACGCCGGTGAGCGCATCCGGTATCGAAATCAGCCCCAGGACGACCAGCAACACGGCGCCGGCGACCGCCCAGATCGCTTCGGGCAGATTGAACGGGCGCACGATGACGCCCGCAGTGGCGAGCGCCGCGACTGTCCAGGTGATCAGGTGGGGAGACATTTCAATGGTCCGGAAACAGACGTGACAATCAACAGTGGGCTAGTTTGCAGAACTCAGTGACACTCACGCGGCGGCTCCGACCGGCGGCAAAGTTGACGCACCCTGCTCCGACGCCGCCGCGCAGGCCGGTTTGAGGAGCGATGCAAATCCCAGCCATAGCGCGACTGAACCGAGGGCGAAACTTCCCAAGATCATGAACATGGCGCTGTAGCCAATTTCCTGAGCGATCCAGCCGCCGATTGCGGGGCTGAGCGACGCACCAAGACCCTGAACGGTCATGACCGCGCCTTGTCCGACATTGACCCGGCCGGTGCCGTTGAGAATGCGCGCCACGAGGCCGGGGACCGCGACGCTTTGCAAGCCCGCGCCGATGCCGTCGAGGATCTGTACCGGATAGACGCCCCAGTGGCTTATCAAAAAAGCCGCCGTCACCCCGCGGATCGGGAGCGCCAGGAACGAGATCAGCATCACCAGCCACAGGCCTTCCTTCTCCGCCATCCGCATCGCGATCAGGGAGACGACGATCATCACGCTTTGCGCGACCACGATCGTTATGGCCACGAAGCTTGCGGGATTACCATGTTTCTCGGTGACAACGGCCAGCCCGTAGAGCGGCAGCATGGCCCCATTACCAAGATGAAACATGGCCAGTGCTGCCGCCAGTACGAGGAGCGGCTTGCACTCGACCAGGACACGATAACCACTCGCTTTGTCGGTTGTCTCGCCTTCCTTCATGCCGCGTGCGGCGCGATTGTCGATGGCGCCGGGGGGTATCATCAGCACCGAGACAATGGACAAGATGCCGAAAACGGCAGCCAGCCAGAACACAGCGGGCAGACCGAAAATCCAACCCAGCAGACCGGACAATCCGGCCCCTGCGACGTTACCAGCGTGATTGAAGGCTTGGTTGTGACCGATCTGCCGGTTGAAGCCGGCCTGGCGTACGATGCCGAGCGTGATGCCATTGACGGCAGGCCCTATCGCCGCGCCCGCGATCGCGGTCGCGACTTGCCATGCGGCCACGAGCCAGAAATGCTGCGAGAGCAGAATGACGGCGGAAGCCAGAACGGTGCAGACCCCCGGAATGACGACGTAGCTCCGTTTATGCGAGGTGGCGTCGATCAGCGCGCCGGCCGGCCCGGTCATCACCGTGCCGGCGACCCCGCCGATGGTCATCACCGAGCCGATAAGGCCGCTTTGCCAGCCATGCGCCAGGAGAAAGACGCCGAGAAACGGGCCGACGCCGGCCTGCATGTCGGCCATGAAGAAATTCAAAGCCTGAAGGGGCCAGATCCCCCGGCGCGCACCGACGTTTGGATTGTGTCCGACCACCTCTGGCACCTCGCCGATGCGTCATTAAACACGGCGGCCAGATATGGTTCCGGACGGTCGGCAAGCCCAGGGCCGGGCTAAGACCGGAAGGGTCAAAACGATCGTAGACGGGATCGGTCAAGGGGAACTGGCCGCGCCTTCTCCCGACAGCACCTCGCGAATTCGCCCGCGCACGACCTCGCGTTCGGCCTCGCTCATATCGGCGCGCAGCACCGTCTCGTAGGCAATGCGCGCCGGGCGCTCAAACACCATGAGCCGCGCACCGAGCCACAGCGCCTCCTCGATCGAATGGGTAATGAAGATCGCGGTGGCGCCGGTCGCCTGCAACAGCTCGCGAAACTCACGGCGCAGCGCATTGCCGGTGTGCTCGTCGAGCGCGGAAAACGGCTCGTCGCATAGAAGGATGTCCGGCTTGCCGGCAAAGGCGCGGGCAATCGAGACGCGCTGGCGCATGCCGCCGGACAGTGCATGCGGAAAATCGTTGGCGTGGCGGCCGAGTCCAAGCCGGTCGAGCCACGACGCGGCGATCTCGCGGCGCTGCGCCGGCGGCACCTTGTTGAGCTCAAGCCCCAGCGCCACGTTGTCGATCGCGGTGCGCCACGGCATCAGCCGGTCGTTCTGAAAAACGATGCCGATCTTGCCGCGGAACCAGTCGAAATCGGCATAGGGATCGTGTCCCTGCACCGCGACACGGCCGTGCGACGGCTGAATCAGGCCGGAGATAAGATTGAACGTCGTCGATTTGCCGCAGCCGGTCTTGCCGAGAATGGCGACCAGTTCGCCGCGCCCGACCGCAAAGCTCAAATCGTGAATCGCTTCGAATGCCGATCCACCGTCGCGGCGCGGAAACGACTTGCTCACCCCTTCGAACAAAATTTCCGGTGGCAGGCTCACAAGGCATGCTCGGCGAAAGCGCGATAACGCAGCGCGCGCGTTTCGATCAGCGTGATGATGCCCTGTACGACGAGCACGAAAATCACCAGCACCAGCGTCCAGGCAATGGCACCTGCCATGTCGAAAACCTGCTGCTGCTGCAGGAGTTCGTAGCCGACGCCGCCGGTCGCCCCGACGAGCTCGGCGACCACGACCACGCGTGAGGCGTTGCCGAGATTGACCTTCCAGGCGGTCAGGATGCCGGGCAGCACCGTCGGCCAGATCAGCGTGCGCAGCAGATCGAGCCGGGTCGGACGAAACGACAGCGTCATTTCGAACAGGTCCTTCGACATGGCGCGGTAGGCATCGAGCACCTGGAAGGTAAAGGCCGGCAGAGTCGTCATCACCATGATGAAGAAAATGCGAAACTCGATGCCGCGAAACCAGATGATCGCGATCACGACCCAGGACAGCGCCGGGATGCCCTGATTGAAATTAAGCAGCGGATAGACGTATCGCGCGAAAGACGGCGAACGCGCCATCGGGATGACGAGCAGCGTGCCGAACACGAAAGCTCCGGCAAGGCCGACCAGAATGCGGGCGCTGGTTGCCAGCATGTCGAAGAGGGAATTCCACGACGTGAAGATCTCGACGAGCCGTGTGGCAATCTCCGGCACCGACGGAAACAGGAAATGCGGAACGAACAGCGACGCGATCTGCCAGACGATGGCGAGACCGGCGAGCGCGACTACACTCTCGTAGCGAAATCGGGTGAAAGCAAAAAGTCTGCCGGCGGGCGGCAACGCCCCCTCGCCGTCTGCGAGTGCCATCACTCCATCTCGCCGCTATAGATCGAGGAGGCAGGCGGCATGTCCTTGAACAGGCCGACGTCGATGCCGGCCCGATAGGTGGCCTCGATCTGTTTGCTGATCTTGCCGGCCGGCTGGATATCCAGCGCCAGCCGTGAATTGTCGCGCATCAGCGCGGTAATCGCTTGCCGCTGGGCGTCATCTTTCAATGTCGCCACCAGCGGCGCCGCCGCCGCCGGATTGGCCATCACCCAATCGGCGGCCTGCTTGTAAGCGCGATAAAGACCGGGAACGAGATCGCGATGGGCATCGATCCATTCCTGATGCGCCGCGACGCCGAGATAGGGGATTTCGCCGCCGCCGGCGAAGGCATGCCAGACCTTTGCGATATTGAGGTCGATGGAATGAATTTGCGGCATCACGGCCTTCACCAGAGTATAGGCCGGCTCCCACAATTGCACGGCGTCGGCGCGCTCCGCCACGGCATAGCCGACAAGACCCGGCGGCGCCGTGTTGATCACCTGGAACGAATTGGGGTCGACGCCTTGCTGCTTCGCCAGCCACGCGAACATGGTGTAATTCGTGGTGCCCTTGGCGGCGGCCATCTGCTTGCCCGCGAGGTCGGCCAGCGTCTTGATGTCGGGCCGGCTCGACACCACCGTGCCCCAATAATCGAACAGATTGAACAGGTAGCTGGTCTTGATGCCGCGCGTGGCGCCGAGGCCGAGGATCATCACCGACGCGCTGCCGCCAACCGGGAAATCGCCGGCGTTGAATTCCGTCGCATAGGCATCCGGCGGCCGTTCGACGAAGGTGATGTCGACGCCGTTGGCGATATCGAACTTTTGCTGCTTGATGACCGAGGGGAAGATGGCGCCGAGCGACGGCGGCGTGAAGACCACGATGGTGACCGGCGCGGGACCGGCGGCGCGCGACGGAGCGGGTCCGGCGAAAGCGGCGATCAAAGCCGCCAGCGCGCCGATTGCGGCGAATTTTCTCATAATCCCCTCCCCGAATCGCGACGGAACCGCGCCGCCACGGCACTTGCTTACATTTGGTTTGGCATGGTGCTAGATAATTTCCAGTCATTCAAGACGCGCGCGATCGGCCGTGGCGAGCAGTTTCGTCCGACAGGAACCAACCGTGCCAACTGACGACCTCCGCAGCCGCGACTTTCAAAACATCCTGCTGATCAAGCTGTCGGCGCTGGGCGATGTGGTCCATACGTTCCCGCTGCTCAACAAATTACGCCGGCGCTATCCCAAGGCGCGGATCGATTGGCTGGTGGCGTCCGACCTCGCCGAGCTGTTGCAGCCCAACCCCGCGATTGCCGATGTCATCGAATTTCCGCGTGAGGAATGGTCGGCGCCCTGGCGATGGGCGCCCTATGCGAGCGCGGCGCGGCTGATCGCCCGGTTGCGCGCCGCGCAATACGATCTCGTGCTCGACCTGCAGGGCCAATTGCGCAGTGCCATTTTTGCCTTCGCCTGCGGCGCTCCGGTGCGGATCGGCTTCGACAAGCCGCGCGCCGGCGTCTGGAAGTCGCTGTCGCGACCGATTCCGGACGAAGCGAAAAAGCACGCTTGGCAGGGCGCGCGCGAGGGCAGCTGGCTGGCCTATACGCATCACATTGCGTTGCCGACGCTCGATCTGCATCCGGTGGAGCGCTATCTCGGCGTTGCGCCGCTGCTCGGCCTCGACGGCCCGGCGGACTTTTCCTTCCCGATCCCGCAAGAAGCCACGACCCGGATCGATGCCCTCTTGGATTACTACGACATCGGCAAAGCCAAGCCGCTCGTCGTCATGGCGCCCGGCACCAATTGGGACACCAAGCGGTGGCGGCGCGACGGTTTCGCCGAGGTGGCGCGGCATTTTCTGCAAAAGGCCTTTGCTGTCATCCTGATCGGGTCGGACGGCGAGCGCGCACTGTGCGAGGAGATCGCCAAGCTCGCGCCCGGCGCCGTCGACCTTGCCGGCGAAACGACGCTCTCCGAGCTTACCGCGCTTATCCAGCGCGCTACGATCTGCGTCACCAACGATTCCGGTCCCATGCATCTCGCCGTCGCACTCGACCGACCGGTGGTCTGCGTATTCGGCCCGACCGATCCGGTCTGGGCCGGACCTTACCGCCGTGATGGCGCGGTATTGCGCGCCGAGCTGCCCTGCTCGCCGTGTTACCTGCGCGAATTGAGCCGCTGCGCGCACGGCCATGCCTGTATGGTAAATGTCACCGCCGGCGCAGTGATCGAGCGGATCGAAAGCATCGTCGCCAAGCTGCCGAGCAAGGCAAAGGGTCCTGCGCCGCAAGCACGGCCGCATTAGCGTGGCGGGGGGCCATCACGGCCGGCGCTTCGCGCTGCACAATCACAAGTTTAGCTGCGCTTAACCAACTGCCCCGCAAAAGACATAGGAGTAACTACTTACGAATGGCCCTCGCGATAAAATGCCGGCGCGAAAGGGCAAGCGATGATCCAAGGCGGTCACATATTGACTCACGGCCGCCGCAATTGGTTTCGGGCGGCGCTACAGCCGGCGAATTTGCTTTACGTGCTTACGATTCCGTCGTTGTGGCTCGCGCTGATTGCCATGGCGGCCCTGGCCGGCCGTGATATCTTCGCGCCCTATAATCGGCTGCGGCTCATATTTTTTGCGGCGGCCTGCGTTCTCACCGCACTGCTTTTTATTGGATTTCTCGTCAGCATTCGCCATCGCAATCGCCTCGCCGAACGCGAAAATCTCATTGCAAGGCAAAAAGTGCATCTCGACTCCGCTCTCGCAAACATGCCCGAAGGACTCTGCATGTTTGACGGCGATCAGCGCCTCATCGTTTGCAACCAACAATATGCCGACCTGTACGACCTGAGCAAAGAGCAGGCGCGGCCGGGTACTCTCCTGAAATCGATTCTCGAGCATCAAAACGCCATCGGCAATATATTGGAAGACCCCGATACGTTCGTCGCGCGGCGACTGAACGCGATTGCCACGGGACAAGCATACCAGCATATAAACAGGCTGCGCGATGGCCGTCTGATTCTGGTCACGCGCCGGCCGATGGACGACCGTGGATGGGTTGCAACCCACAGGGACGTGACCGAGCAGGTCAGCCGCGAGGAATCGTTCCGGCTGCTCTTCGAAGGCAGTCCCGTTCCGATGTGGGTCAGCGATCGTGACAGCCTGCGCTTTCTGGCGGTTAATGACGCCGCCGTCGCGCGCTATGGCTACAGCCGCAAACAATTCATGTCGATGACCGTGCCCGAGCTTCGGCCAGCGGCGGATCGGGACCGATTTGGGAATTTCTTGCGATCGCTGGAGCTGAGCCAGTTCGGCGAAAATATCGGACAGCACATAACGTCCGACGGCGCGATGATCGACGTCTCGGTGTCTTCGCGCGCACTGATCTACGCGGGCCACAATGCGCGGCTGACCGTGATTCATGACATCAGCAAATCCAAGGGGGTGGAGAGAGAGCTCCGCCGGATGCAGAAGTTCTTGGACGCCATCGTTGAGCACGTTCCGGTGCCAATTCTCGTTAAAGATGTCGCAAACGCAAATGGCGACGTGGCCCAATGCCCCTACACCCTCGTCAATCGCGCCTTCGAGGAACTGTTTGGCGTTTCGCGCGGTGAAATTGTCGGCAAGACCGTCACCGAGCTATATTCGAAGGAACACGCCGATTTCGTCATCAGGGAAAATACCGAGGCCTTGCGATCGCCGAATCCGATTACGCGGTCCGATCATGAGGTTCGCACCACTGCCAATGGCGTCAAGATCTGTACGGCAACCACCGTTGCCGTACGGGACGACTCGCAAGCCCCTCAGCTTCTCGTAACGGTCCTTCAGGACGTCACCGAGCGTAATCGCACGGAGCAGCGCATCGCGCGCATGGCGCATCAAGATCATCTGACCAATATCGCAAATCGCAGGACATTCAACGATACATTGGAGGAGACGATCAAGCGCGCCGCCGGGCGAGGCGATCAGTTCACCATCTTGTCGCTCGATCTCGACGGATTTAAGGAAACAAACGACACCTACGGTCATCTCTTCGGGGATGCCTTGTTATGTGAGGTATCGCGGCGCCTGCTGCGCGCCGCAGGTGACGCCTTTGTAGCGCGGATCGGCGGCGATGAATTTGCATTGATCGTGGATGGCGGCGACCAAATAGCCGCGCCGCTTGCGGATCGCCTACTGGACGCCTTTAGGGAAGAAATCCGCGTGGAAGGCCGGCGGATCAAAACCGGGGCGACGATCGGAGCGGCCGTATATCCCAATCACGGTTCCGATAGTAAAACCTTGATCAGCAACGCGGACATCGCCCTCTATCGCGCCAAGGCCGAGGTTCGCGGCTCGGTCCTGTTTTTCGACACAAAAATTGGCGAGCAGGTTCGCGAGCGGCGTACTTTGCAAGACGCCCTACGCTCCGCCATCGAATGCCAACAGCTTCGTCTCGACTATCAGCCGCAAAAGACGATGTCCGGGAAGACCCTCGGATTTGAAGCGCTGGCGCGCTGGCAGGATCGGCATCACGGTTCAGTATCGCCCGATGTGTTCATTGCCATCGCCGAAGAAAGCGGGCTGATTGTCCCGCTGGGCGAATGGGCTTTGCGCGAAGCCTGCCGCGAGGCAGCGAGTTGGCGCCACCCCCTGACAGTCGCAGTCAATGTGTCGCCAATGCAATTCCGCTATGGGAATCTCCCCACCCTCGTGCATTCGATTCTGCTCGACACCGGTCTTGCCCCGACCAGGCTGGAGCTCGAAATTACCGAAAGCGTATTTATCGACGACTTCTCACGCGCGGTATCGATTCTCTCCCGGCTCAAGGCCCTTGGCGTCCGGATCGCGCTGGATGACTTCGGATCCGGATATTCTTCCTTGTCGTACCTGCATTCTTTCGCATTCGACAAAATCAAGATCGATCGGACTTTCGTTCTCGATCTAGAGCACAATCAGCATTCCATGGCGATCGTGCGCGCCGTTATCGATCTCGGCCACAGCCTGAACATTCCGGTCCTGGCCGAAGGCGTCGAAACCACCGTGCAGCATGCGATGCTGCTCGATCGGGGCTGTGATGAGGTGCAGGGCTATCTGGTCGGACGGCCGATGCCCATTGACGATTATGCAGACCTTGTCGGAGCCAAAAATGCCCGCGCCAGGACCTTGATCGCCAGCTAGCGTCAAGGCGCCGGCCGATCTGACGCCGACGATCGGCGTCATCTCCAACGGTAAATTCCAGCTTACGGAACAAGCTCACGCAAACTCTCAGTATTGTTGCCGGCCCAGGCCGCGCCGATGCCGCGCCATTTGCAATTTCACTTAGCTCGCCCCCAGCGCGCGGGTCGTGTCGTCGAACAGCTCATCGACCGACACGGGTCGCGGGATCAGTTTTTGCTGCCGGCAAAAATCGATGATGATTTCCAAAGTAGGGCGGCAGGCCTCGACCCCGAAACGATAAGGATCGAGAAGGCCGGTGTCGGGCAGGCCGGCGGCGCGTTTGCTGTCTTGGAATTGCCGGAACACGTCGCGCACCACGTCGGGCCGCGATCGGGACAGCTCGGTTCGCACCACCAGCATATGATTGATCGGCACGCCATGGTGACGCTCAGCCCATTTCCGCGCGGCCGCATCCGCCTCCGGGATAAGATGCTTGAGCCGCGGATCGGGAAGCTTGTCGCCGACAATGGCTGCATCGATTTCGCCATCAAGCAGCATCTGTAACAATTCCTTGCCTGGTGGCGCCCGTCTGACGATATCGGGATCGTGGTATTCCGCCACATGGGGATCCTCAAACGTGATCCACTCCACTTTATTGAGATCGACGCCATAATCGCTCGCCAGAATCCCCCTCACCCAGGTGCCGGTGGTCACGGTGAAGGCGCGGACGCCGACGCGCTTGCCGTTGAGGTCGGACGGCCTGAGCGTGCCGCGCTCGGCGTTATAGGCGATCGTGTGATGCTGGCCGCGGCTCACCACCACGGCAGGTATCAAAATATAAGGCTTGTCGTAGGACCGCGCCTGCAGATAGGTCACGATCGCCAGTTCGGCGAGATCGTATTTGGCTTCGCGCACCACCTGCTTGAACAGGTTGTTGGCGACCTTGACTTCGACGAAATCGAAATCGACGAGATCGGAATGCACCGCCCCGCCTTTGAGCGGCGCGACATTCGGATAATTGCCCAGCATCGTATGCAAAGTGAGTTTCGACCCAGCCGCCATCGGTAGCCTCCTTTATCGATCAGCAAGTACCGGATAAAGCGCCAGCGCCGTCTTGCCGAAGATCCACTCCTGATCGGAATCCTTGGCGAAAGCAAACGCCGTTCTCGCCGCGCCCAGAATCTCCGCGAGCGTTCCAACAGAGTTCGGAAAATTCGATCCCCAGGCGATCCGCGAGGCGCCGAACGTGTCGATCAATTTGCCGAAGAAGGTTTGCGGCGTCCCGTTGCCCCATGATTTCGGCGTGACGTTGATCGGCGTGATCTTCAGGTAAACCTGCGGGTACTTGGCGAGTGCGAACAGTTCGTCGGCGCCGTGATAGGGCGGCCCGTCCTCGAACGGCGCGCGCGTCAGATGATCGAGGATCATCGTCACTTTCGGGAACTTGTCCATGATCTGACGCAAGAGCGAAATTCCTTCGGACTTCATCTGCATGCAGACCGGAATGTTCTTTGCGGCCGCATGCTCCCAAAACGGATAGGTCTTCGGATCGATGAACCAGGTGGCCTGATCCGGCATCGTGCTGCCGGTGGTGAACAGCCGCATTCCGGTGCAACCGCGGCCGAGCCAATAGTCGAATGTCTTCACCGCGTCCGGCGCCATAACGTCGATCGAATAAACGCCGGTGAAACGCGACGGCACGGCGGCGACGGCGTCGGCGACATAGCTGTTGTCGTATCCGTAGGCCGTCGATGAATGCACGATCGCGGCTTTGGCGACGCCCGCCTCGTCCATGGCTTTCAGAAGCGTTTCGTAGGTCGTCGGCCGCTCGCTTGACCACGCCGATTGCTTGCCGCCGAGCGGAGCAAGCGGATAGCGTTTAGTGTCCGGCGAAACGATATGGGGATGAATATCAATGACTGGCGACATGGCACCTCATGTGACGCGGGAAGAATTTTACGGGTTGATATCGACGAAGATCCGTTCTCGGCTTCATATCCGCATCTGCTCTACGAAGTCCATCCGGCGGTTTCGCAGCTTGCCTGTGTCGGTTGCGGCGTTCGGCGCCAGCATGGCGCCAAGCCCGCGACGACGTTGGAATCCATGCATGGTCATGGTATCTGCGCAATGATCTGCCTGGGGACGGTCCGCGGCCGACGCGGCACACAAGGGGGCGCCGGAATGTCGCTGATCCATGACAAAGAGGTCTGGCAAAAAAAGCTTGCCGCGCTTCCGCTCGCGGGCTACGGCGCCGGTGAGACCGTATTCGCCGAAGGCACCAATACCGGGCGGCTTCTCATTCTCAAAAGCGGCTCGGTCACCATCTTCAAAGGCGGCATCGAAATCGCCACGGTGGCGGAACCCGGCGCGGTGTTTGGCGAACTCTCCGCGCTGCTCGATCAGCCGCATGGCGCCGACGTGCTCACCGTGGAAGCCTCGGAATTTCACGTTGCCGACGCGGCGGCATTGCTCGGTCAGGATCCGGTTGCGCTGCTTTACGTCACGATGGTGCTGGCGCGGCGTCTCCACAACGCCAATCAGGCGCTCGTCGAACTGAAAGACCAGATCGAGGCCGGCGATCCGCCCGGCATGATCGAGAAATCGGTCGAGCGGATCCAAGGATTGTTGAGCGCGATCGGCACCGGCTACATGCGTGCCGGCGCCGGCTATTCCATGCTTCCGCCGACGTAACGCGGAAGGCTTCCTGCGGCTTTAGTGGCCTTTGGCGCCAAGGTAGCGCGGCACCACGATGCGCTCGCCTTCGGTCAGCGCCGCATGCTCCGACTTCTGATTGAGCTGGACGACCGCCCACAGCGGCACATGATAGGTCGTCGCTACGGTCTGCAGCGTATCGCCGGCATGGGCCGCGACCGGCTCGCCCGAGTCCCACAGTTCGATGGCGCCGGCGGCTGGCGGCACGAGCCGCAACGGCACGGCGTCGCCCTCGCCGCGCGCGGCGGCCGATCTGACCTTGGCGGCGAGCTGCTGCTGAATGGCGTCGAATTTGTCCAGATTGATGTGAACGATCTCGGGACGGTCTTTGAGGTTGTAGCTCGCATAATGGCCGTGGAAGCCGCGCCCAGGCTCGAGATCGCCGCCGCCAAGGATGTTGGAGGATTGGTAGAGATTGATATAGCGCTCGACGTTCGCCGGGATGGGATGCGCGGCGCGCGTCGGGTCATAGGTGATGAGCAGGCTAACCGGGACATGCGCGCCTTCGAGCGCTTCGGCGAATTGCACGGCGGAATCGCCGCCGATGGAATGGCCGATGACGGTGATCGGCTTGGGATCGCGGCGGTAATCGGCGATGGCTTGAGTGGCGATCGAACGCCAAGCCGAATAACCCTCGATATCGGCGGCGACGCCAACGCGATCGATGCGCTGCGCCAATTGATCCATGCCCCAATCGATCATGCCGATGAGGCCACGGAACATATAAGCGCGGCCATGAATGGCGGTGGCGGTCTGTTCGGCACCAGCAGTCGTGACGAAGCAGGCCGCGATCAGGGCCGCCGCGGCACAGCTTGCGGCATAAGTGAGGATGTCTTTGGCTCGAACCATAAGCTCTGAGATTCGGAACAGTCTAAAACCGATGCATCGCGGAGAAGGTCGTATTTTCGCCTGCTACGGGACCCACCCGATGCCCGGGAATGCCTCGCCCGCGCCATCGACTAGCACAAATCCGCTATTGGCTGGACATTTTCGTGGCAAAACGGGTTCCGTCGCTCCGCATTGTCAAAAACTTCGCAGATAGCGCTAGAATCAAGCCAAGATCGTTTTCCAACGGCGATCCGCCGCGCCGCCTGTCTCTGCTAAATTGAAATCCATGAGACTTTTGCAGCGAATGATAGCCGGCGATATCGCCCTGTGGCGCGCGTTCTGGCTGATCGGCGTTCCTCTTGCCCTCGTCTGGGATCTCACCGGACTGAGCATGCTCACGGGTTACGGCGTCGGCGAGCCGTCGGTTGCGATAGCGATCGGCGTCGTGTTCACGCTATCGAGCGCGGTCCTGCCGCTTGTCGCGGTAGCCATATGGCGCAGTGCTTCGCGCTATCCGCGAGAGGCCTGGTGGAAACATGGCCTCGCCTGGGGCGCCAAATTATGTGCCGTGTTTAGCGGACTGACGGCGGCCGTCAGTTTCTGCACGGTTCTGTATCTGGCTTTTTCTTTCGTTTACGCGGGCGAATTGCCCTTTTACGATGCACGCGGTCGGCGCGCAGAGCTAATTCGACGCCGTTTGTGTCAAATCGCCTGTCGGCGAGCCGCGATATGTTCGCGTGGCATAGTCTTTCAGGTCTGCAGCCGTCAGCTCACGTTGCTCGAACAAATCCCCTGAATTAACGGCGCCCGAAAGCTGGTCGAGAAAGGCCGGCGCGTCGGCGGACGACAGATCGCTCGGCGGCGCGGCCGCTTCCGGCCTTGGCGGTAGCGGCGGCGGGGGCGGTAACTTCGCCAATGCGGCTGCAGCGATTTGCAGGGGATCGTCGCTCGCCGCCTTGTCATGTCCGCGCGTGCGATCATGCGCAGACTGCGGCTTCGGCCGCTCCTGCGGTAACCGCGCGGCAGGCGCCGGCATAGCCGGCATTTCGACGCGAGCAACGCGATCGTCGGCGGCCTGATCGCCGCGCTCCTGAAGGTCCACGACCGGCTCAAGCGGCATCGACGGTGACGATTGCGCATAAGCGAGCGGTTTCGGCGCGTCGGCTTGCGCCATATCCTGCCGATCTTCGGTGGTGAACTTGGCGACCTCGGTTTTTACCAGATCGCGAAACTGCGAATTGAACTGCGCTCCCGGGTGCGAGTCGTTGTTGGCGATGTATTCGATATTATCGCCCTCCAGCTTCTTCGATCCCATGCCGCCGAGCGTCTCCCATGGATTGGGATTGTAGATTTCGATCATCCGCCCGACTTTTCCGGGTTTGAGCGCCGGGTTCCAGCTCAGCATCGACGGCTGCAGCGCGACAATCAAATCGACATGCTTGGCATCATTGGCAACGAAGACCGAGCTGTTGGCGCCGAGGCTATAGCCGACGACGACGGTGTGGGTTCCCGGTGGCAGCTTGGAGAGGTCATCGACCAGGCTGGGCCAGGCCTGATGCACATAGGTCTCGACTTCGACATCGGGCATCGCTTTGAGTTCGGCGACCAATTCGACGAGCCCGATCGCCGGCAAAGGCCCGAACATCGGCCACAACACGCCGACAAAGGTCTTGGCCTGCACTGGAGTGCCGATGAGCAAACCGCACAGAGCAACAGCAATTGCGAGCTTCTTCACGCGCTACGTCCCCGTCGGCTGACTTCCCCGCCGCTACAGAGCCGGGCAATTGCGGGGATTTATGGGACGGGAAGCGGAATCTTTGCGGATGAATGTGGCGGTGATCGAACGTGCTTAATGGTCGGTGAAGAAATCTTTGCCGCCGCGCTATCGGTAAAAGGGTGAGTGGGCGATCGCAACGTCCTAATGCCAATACGGCGGATAGCCGGATGTCTTCTCTTCCGCCGCAAGAAGCCGCAGCATCGCCGGCCATTCCAGCACGCCGTAGGGGCGCCGCGTGCCGGGCTGATAGAGGTGCGCGGTGTGCGCAAGCACGTTCTCGCCGGGCATCGTCAGCTCGGCGCGAGCCGCCATGGCGTCGACCTGCGAGCGGCAGGACATTTCAAGCTGATACATGGTGTTGAACGCCTGCTGGATGGTGGCGCCGCAGGTGAGAAGGCCATGGTTGCGCATCACCAGCGCATCGTGCGGCCCGAGATCTTGTACGATGCGCTCGCGCTCGTCGGTGTCGATCGCCGGCCCCTCGTAGTCGTGATAGCCGAGATGACCGACGAAGCGGATCGAGGTCTGCGACAGCGGCAGGAGACCACATTTCATCGCCGCAACCGCCATGCCAGCGCGGGTGTGGGTGTGCAGCACGCAAGCGACGTCCGGCCGCGCCTTGTGGATGGCACCGTGGATGACATAGCCGGAAACGTTGAGGCTGTAATCGGTGTCGGGCTTAGTGACGATGTTGCCCTCGACATCGATCTTAACCAGGCTCGAGGCGGTGATTTCCTTGTAGAGGAGGCCGTAGAGATTGATGAGCAGATGCTCGGTGCCGGGAATGCGCGCCGTGATATGGTTGTAGATGAGGTCGGTCATGTCGTAGGCATCGACCAGCCGGTAGCAGGCGGCAAGATCGAGCCTGGTCTGCCACTCTTGCGCCGACACTTCGTTGCGGATTGACTTGAAGTCGGTCGAGTAATTCACGGGCGTTCCTCCGTTTCCTCCAGCATAGCGCGCCGGGCGAAAAATGTCAGTCCAGAAGTCGGCCGGGGGCCGGCTTGAGAAAATGGTGGAAGACCCACGCCTTAAGAAAATGGTTGAAGCGAGCCGATCCGATGCCGGGCAAGATCGACGACATTCTGCGTAATCACGTCAAGGACAAGCTCGCCCGCGGCGAGGTCGTTTCTTCGATGACAGTGCGGCTGGTCCGCGGCATCGAGATCGCGCGCATCGCCAAGACCGCGGGTTTCGACAGTCTCTATGTCGACATGGAGCATGCAAGCTTCTCACTCGATACCACCGGTCAGATCTGTATGGCGGCACTCGACGTCGGCATCACGCCTCTGGTGCGGGTGCCTGGCGTGGCAGAGGTTTCGCGTGTGCTCGACGGCGGTGCGCTCGGCATCATCGCCCCGCATGTCCGCTCCGCCGCCGAGGCGAAGGAACATGTCCGGGCGGCGAAATTCCCGCCGCTCGGCGACCGCTCCGCCGCCGGCCCCCTGCCCCATCTGCATTACCGCTCATTCGCAGCCGCCGAAGCCGATGCCGCACTCAACGACGCGACCTTGCTGATGGTGCAGTTCGAGAGCGAGGAAGCGGTGGCCAAAGCCGACGAGATCGCCGCGGTCGGCGGCGTCGATATGGTGATGATCGGCTCGAATGATCTCCTCGCCGACTGCGGGCTTGCCGGCCAATACGACCATGCACGGCTGCGCGAGGCTTACGCCAGAACCATCGCCGCCTGCCGCAAGCTCGGCAAGCATGTCGGCGTCGGCGGGCTGTCGTCGCGGCCCGATCTCGCCGCCGAATTCGTGCGCATGGGCGCACGCTACGTCTCGACCGGCACCGATCTCGGATTCTTGCTGGCGGCCGCTACGGCGAAGGCGAAGGAGGTGCGGGAGATCAAGCTGAACGGACAGAATTGAATTCTGTCGATTTATGTTTCGTCAGCGATCGCGCTTGGTAACGTGACGGGTCATCGTAAGGTTCGATCGCGCAGGCAATGTTATCCGGCGCTTGCCGGTTCCTACGCCGTCCCCCTGTATAATTCGCAATTTGACCGGTTCGAGGGGTGCCGGCGCTCGTTCGGCACGCGCGGCGGCGGCTCGCATGGCCTGCATCTCCGCGAGCCGGTTTTTCCTCTCAAGCCTGTCCGAACGCAACTCCGCATCGGCGAGCGCGACATAGTGATCGGCAATCGCCAAATATCGGGCGCGGACCGCGGTGCCGAAGTAGCCCGACGCCAGATCATAGTAATCGGCGGCACACCGACGAAATTGTCGCATTCTCACGAACCGCTCTAACACCGACATTGCACACCCACGACCTGGGTACGCAACGTGGCCGCAGGCGCGGCAAACATCGGTCAGCCTGGCGCGCGATTCAATCAACTGGCGGATGCTTTTCCACAGCAAAACTGGCGCCAGCCATTCGACGGAACCAAGCGCCTTCGCTATTGGCGGTTCCCCGACCGCCGTGCTTGATCTAATGAACACGTGTCACGAACGCGCGGCCCGCAGAGGCAGCGCGAGGAACCACAACCCAATGATTCCTCGTTTCACCTACCACTCCGATCCGGTCCGCATCGTATTCGGCGCCGGCGCTGTCGGCGCGCTCGCTGCGGAGACCGATTTCCATAAAATGTCACGGCTTGTCGTGTTGTGCTCGAAATCACGCACCGATTTCGCCCGCCGCGTCACCGCCGACCTCGCAGATCGCTGTGTCGGTATCAGCGATGTATCCGAGCCCAATATGCCGCGCGAGGCGTTCGAGCGGTTTCTCGCCGACCTCAAAGCGCAAACTGCCGATGGCTTTGTCGTGGTCGGCGGCGGCTCGCCAATCGGTCTCGCCAAGGCCGCCGCGGCGAGCGCCAAGCTGCCTTACATCGCCGTCGTCACCACTTATTCCGGCTCGGAAATGGCGGCGCGCTGGCGCATCGGTGTCGCCGCCAATCGCATCACCGGCGAAGGCCCGGCCGCTCTGCCAGCGACCGCGATCTACGATCCCGAGCTGACGCTTGATCTGCCGCCGCGCGTCTCGGCGGCGAGCGGCATGAATGCGATCGCGCATGCGGTCGAGAGCCTTTACGGCCGCGATACCAATCCCGTGGTGCAGACCATGGCCGAGGAAGCCATCCGGCTGCTCGGCTCTGGCCTGCCTCGCATCGCAAAAAATCCGCGCGATCTTGGCGCGCGAACCGATGTGCTTTACGGCGCCTGGCTTGCGGCCAATTTCCGCGCCGAAGTCGGGCTCGAACACGCCATCGCGCAGCGGGTGCGGCAATGGTTCGATCTCGATCACGCGCATACGCACGCGATCGCGACGCCCTATGCGATCGGGTTTAACGCCAATGCGGCGCCAGAGGCGATGCGCCGCATCACCCGCGCGCTTGGCGCCGGCGACGCGGCGCGCGGCCTTTACGACCTCAATGTCCGGCTCGGCCTGCCGACGGGATTAAAGGGTCTTGGCATGCGTGAGGAGGATATCGGCAAGGCGGTAGAGGTGGTCGCCGCGGTCGAGATCGATCATCCCAAGCCGGTGTCGAAAGCCGACCTTTTGAACATCATCACGCAGGCCTACGCAGGCGAACCACCGCGTTTCTGATACATTCGTCGCCATGACGACCGCAACCGCCGGCTTGGGGATGAAATGGGTCGGCCGCGCCATCCGGCGGTTGGAAGACCCGGCGCTGGTGACCGGGCGCGGGCGTTTCACCGCCGACCTTGCCGCCGCATATCATCTGCGTTTCGTGCGCAGCCCAGTTGCCGCGGGGCGTATCGTCCGCGTCAGCGCTCCGGCCGGGGCGAAAATCGTCACCGTTGCCGAGCTCGGCGAGGCGCGGCCGATCCGGCCGATGCTGCACAAATTCGGCTACCGGCCGATCGAGCAGCCGCTGTTGGCAAAACACGTGGTGCGCTTTGTCGGCGAGCCGATTGCCGCCGTCTATGCGCCGACCGCCGCCGAGGCCGAGGACATTGCCGATGGCGTCGAGATCGAGATCGATGAATCCCCGGCAGTGATTGATGCGCGCGACGCGCTCGCGCCTGATGCGCCGCACGTCCATGACCGCGACAATGTCGTGGTCGATGCCAACGTCAGGACCACGGGCTTCGACGCGACGCTTGGAAAGGCGCATCGCCGCATTCGGCTCGAGGTGCGCTCGCACCGGCAAAACGCGATGCCGCTGGAAGCGCGCGCCGCGCACACGGCGTTCGACCCGGCGACCGGCCGGGTCACGCTGACCTGCACGACACAAATGCCGCATCTGACGCGCACCGCCATTGCCGACGTGCTCGATTTTGCGGAGTCCGATCTACGCGTGATCGCGCCTGATGTCGGCGGCGGTTTCGGCCAGAAAATGTCGCTCGCCGCGGAATACGCGGTTCTGGTTTGGCTGGTGCGGCAGCTGCGGACAAGCGTCGCCTGGGGCGAGGATCGCCGCGAAAACCTGATCGCCGCGTTCCATAGCCGCGACCAGCACATCGAGCTCGAAGGCGGCTTCGACGAAGACGGTAAGCTCGTCGCGCTATCGGCGGACGTGATCGCCAATATCGGAGCCTATTCGTGTTTCCCGACAACCTGTGGCGTCGAGCCGCTGATGGCGTTGGCGGAATTGCCGGGGCCCTATGACGTGCGCGCTTATTCGTGCCGCGCCCGCGGCGTCGCCACCAATACCTGCACCATGGCGCCCTATCGCGGCGTATCGCGGCCGGTCATCACCTTCGCCATCGAGCGGCTGATGGACAAGGCCGCCGCCGAATTCGGATTGAGCACGGTCGAAATCCGCCGCCGCAATCTGATCGACAGTTTTCCTTACACCTCGGCCACCGGACTCGTATTCGACGAGGGCAGCTATATCGAGACGCTCGACAAGGCTGCGGCGCATGTCGATCTGCTGGCGTTCCGCGCCCGCCAGCGCGACGCGCGCGCCGCCGGCCGCTATCTCGGCATCGGCTTTGCGACTTTTTCCGAACGCACCGGCTATGGCAGCCCGGCCTTCGCCGCGCGCGGCATGGAGATCACACCCGGCTGGGAGACGGTCGAGGTCGTCATGGACCCGTCCGGCCGCGTCGAGGCACGCATCGGCGCAAGCCCCCATGGCCAGGGCCTGCGGACCACACTGGCGCAAATCGTCGCCGATCAGCTCGGCATCGCGCCTGCCGATGTGCGCGTGCTACACGGCGATACCGACCGCACGCCATACGGTTGGGGCACCTTCGCCAGCCGCTCGCTGGTGATCTCCGGCGGCGCCACGATGCTGGCGGCGCGCAAAATCCGCGAAAAGCTTCTCGTCATCGCCGGCGACGTCCTGGAAGCGTCGCCGGACGATATCGTGTTGCAAGACGGTAGCGCCAAAGTCTCCGGCACCGACCGCAGCGTGACGATCGCGGCGCTGGCGCGCGCCGCCTATCATCAGTCGCATCGTTTCAAGACTGTCGCGCCGGGATTGACCGAGACGGCGCATTACGATCCGCCTGGCACCTTCTCCAATGCCTGCCATGTCGCCATAGTCGAGGTCGACGTGGAAACCGGCCACGTGAGCATCGAGAAATTCCTCGCCGTGGAAGATGCCGGCCGCATCATCAATCCGCTGATCGCCGACGGCCAGGTGCATGGCGGCATCGCACAAGGCATCGGCAACGCGCTGTTTGAGGAAATCGTCTATGACGGCCTCGGTAATATCCAGACTGCCACGCTGGCCGACTACCTGCCGCCGACGGCGTGCGAAATTCCGTTGATCGAGCTGCACCATATCGA
The DNA here is from genome assembly GCA_963784325.1 of uncultured Alphaproteobacteria bacterium. Classification (GTDB taxonomy): domain Bacteria; phylum Pseudomonadota; class Alphaproteobacteria; order Rhizobiales; family Xanthobacteraceae; genus BOG-931. The sequence goes on from CAWARC010000028.1 coordinate 144,635, forward strand.
AACGCCAGCGGCCTCTTCCGTAACCGGCGCCAAGGGCCTGGGCGAAGGCGGCGCCATCGGCGCGCCGGCGGCCGTGCTCAATGCTGTCAACGACGCGCTGTCGCCGTTCGGCGTTTCGATCGACGAAATTCCTGCAACGCCGCAGCGCATCCGTGCGGCACTGCGCGCGGCAGCCGGCGCCAGCTAATTGTGGTATTGGCGACTTGCAACTTATAAGTGATATTTATAACATGCGCCCGTAATGAGCGAGTTGCGCTCAGGCGAGGGCCTCATGTGGAGTCTGTTAAAGTTGCCCGCCGTGCCGGCGCCGTGTCTGCCGCCGGCACTCAACAAGAATGACATTCGCGGCAATGCCGCCTTTGCGCTGCGTTACGGGAGCGCGGCGGCGCAGCCAGCCCGGGCGCCGCAAACTCCGAATGGTGACGAAGCGAAATATGCCGACAAATCAGCAAGCTATTCCAAAGGCCTCAAGCAAAAGAGTTACGGCATCGTCGATCCGGATGTGTTCGAGGCGTTCCGCGCCGCTTTAGGCAGCAGCGACGGCATGACCGTCGGTGCGATGGATTTCGAAGACCCCAACATCGTTCTGGGCGGCTACTCACCGCAGCACAAATCCCCTCCGTTCTACAGCCGGCTCAACGGACCGGCTGGCGCATTCGCCCTGCCGATGATCGGCGCCGACGCCCAATGCTTTGCCGCGCCGCCCGCGTTCGAGATCGACAGCCTCGATTATGCGCTGGAACTGATCGAACTCTATTGGGCGTCACTGTTGCGCGACGTGCCGTTTTCCGAATATCGCATCAATGCCACCGCCAATGCGGCCGCCGACGGCCTGACCAAGCTGCGCACCAAGCTCAACGGCCATTATTCCGGACCGGTCGACGCATCGGGCACCGTGACTACGCATTTGCTGTTTCGTGGCGGCCCGCGGAAAATCAACAACAAGACCTACTTCGGCGGCGAAGATCTTGGACCCTATATTTCGCAATTGTGCATTCAGCCGACGCTATTCGGTGCGCAACCGATCGACCAAAAAACGCTGATCTACGTCGCGGGGCTCGATTATTTGATCGATCTGGACAGCTGGTTCGACGTGCAAAACGGCAAGGTGTCCGCATTAAACGTCACCGAGAATAGCCGCCGCTATATGCGCAACGGCCGGGCACTCGCCACCTACACGCACAATTCCGAGATCGCGCAGGCTTATTTTGTCGCTTATCTCGCGCTGCGCAGTCTGGGCATGCGGGCGAACCCAACCAATCCCTACGCCGCTTATAAAAACCAGAAGCCGCTCGGCAGTTTCGGCGGGCCCGATATCACCGCCACGCTCGGGGCGGTCGCGAAGGCGGCGTTGAACGCCGCCTGGTATCAGAAATGGATCGTGCATTTGCGTCCACGTCCGGAAGCCGGCGCCGGCCTCGTTCATCTGGTGCTGACAAAACCGCCAGGCAGTCCGCTGCCGCAGGCGCCGGTCAACGAGGTCGTTCTCGATTCAGCGGCGCTTTATTTCAGCTCCTTCGTGCATGAGAAAAATCATTTTCTGTCGCAGGCCTACCCGGAAGGCTCGCCGACGCATCCCGCCTACCCCGCCGGCCAGGGCACGGTGGCCGGCGCCTGCATCACCGTCCTGAAGTTTTTTTTCGACGGCGACGATATCTTCCCGCATCCGGTCATGCCGTCGATCGACGGATTGGCGCTCGAGCCTTATACCGGTCCGGAAAATCTCACGGTCAATGGCGAACTGCACAAGCTCGCGCACAATATGTCGTTCGGCCATGGCATCCATGCCGGGACCAACTGGCGCAGCGATACCGATCAATCGATCATTCTCGGCGAACAGGTCGCGCTCAGATTTCTGCAGGATCAGGTTTTCAGCTATAGCGAAAAGGTCAAGGTGACGATCACGCTGCTCGATGGCGATCAATTCACCATCACCAATCAGTAGGCAGCGACTACTGATGCTCGCGTGCCGAGACGATCGCCAGATAGAGATAAACGCCGAGCAATGTCAGCTCGATGAAGACGATGAATATGCTGCCGCCATAGACTTGGGGAAAAAATACCTCGACCGCCGCCATCGACACGACCGAAGTCAGCCAAACCACCGCACCCCACGCCGCCGCGAGCCAGAGCCCGACCGCGGCGACGAGATCGAGTACGGCAAAGAATACGGTGGAGGTCTGCCAGGCGATGGTGTGGGTCTCGAAGCCGCCGTCGGGGCCGGCGCCGATGCCGCACACCTGGCCCCAGTGATAGAGGCCCTTAATCAGCGACACCGCGGCCATGATGCGCAGGAACAGGACAAGATATTCGGTCCAGGTGCCGCGGTTGCCGGGCGTGGTTGTGCGCACCGGCTCCAAAAGGTCGCTGGGCCGGGTCGGCTGCCGCTGCGATTGATCGCTCATTGATGTTCCCGGAAGACCAAGAGGCAGAAGCACGCGGCAGTTTCGTGGCAGGCAGAGTCCGCGCCAGAAGCGTTAGAGGCCCGCCCACGGGCGGTCAACGTCACGGATCGGTGCCTAACGGGGCTAAAAGTCCCAGGGCCCGCTTAGTGGCACCTTAGGCATCGAAGGGGTAAAAGAGGCGGGGAAACGGAGTCTGGTATGGCGATCAAATTCGGCCGACCCTTGGAAAAGCGCCGGCTCGCCCCGGTCGAAACCGAAGCGCCGTCCGAGCGGCTCGATCTGGCAGTGCGGCCGCGCCGCAATCGCCGCGCCGAATGGGCGCGGCGCATGGTGCGTGAGAATGTGCTGACGACCGACGATCTGATCTGGCCGCTGTTCCTCGTCGACGGCAGCAGGATCCGCGCCGGCGTCAACTCGATGCCCGGCGTCGAACGCCTGTCGGTCGACGAGGCGGTGCGCGCCGCCGAGCGCGCCGCCAAGCTCACCATCCCCTGTATTGCGTTATTTCCCTACACCGAGCCTGGTCGGCGCGACGATGCCGGCTCCGAGGCGATCAATCCCGAAAACCTCGTCTGCCGCGCCATCCGCGCGATCAAGAAAGAGATACCGGAGATCGGCGTGCTCTGCGACGTGGCGCTCGACCCCTATACCAGCCACGGCCATGACGGGCTGTTGCGTGAGGGAGTCATCCTCAACGACGAAACGGTCGCGGTTCTGGTGCGCCAAGCCGTGGTCGAGGCCGAAGCGGGTTGCGACATCATCGCACCCTCCGACATGATGGACGGCAAAGTCGGCGCCATCCGCTCCGGCCTCGATGCAGCCGGCTTTGCCGACGTGCAGATCATGGCCTACGCGGCGAAATACGCCTCGGCGTTCTACGGCCCGTTCCGCGACGCAGTCGGTTCCAGCGCCACGCTGATCGGCGACAAGCGCACTTATCAGATGGACCCGGCCAATACGGACGAAGCGCTGCGCGAAGTCGAACTCGACATCGCCGAGGGCGCCGACATGGTCATGGTGAAACCGGGCCTGCCTTATCTCGACATCCTGCAGCGGGTTAAGGACAGTTTCGGAATGCCCACCTTTGCCTACCAAGTCTCCGGGGAATATGCGATGATCATGGCCGCCGCCGGAAATGGCTGGCTCGACGGCGACAAGGCGATGATGGAAAGCCTCATTGCCTTTAAGCGCGCCGGCGCGGACGGGGTGCTGACTTATTTCGCGGCAAGCGTCGCGGAAAAATTGAAGAAGGGCAGCTGACAAACCGCCCCCCGCCCGGGACGTAAGGACGAGGCGGAAGCGATGCGTGAGTACGACGACGACAATATCCGGCTCTACACACCGGTATTGCAAAGGGTGATTATACTGCTGGCGGTGATTATCGCCGTGCCAGTGGTAATGTGGACCATTACGACGATGGTCCGCACCTATGTCGCGCCGCCCAAGGCGCCGACCTTCCAGCGAATGACCGAGACCCAGCCGGCCGATACCGCGTCGATTGCCGCTCCGACGGTCGCCGCGCTTGCGACCGTCGCCGAGCAAGCCCAGACGGCCGCACCGCCGGCCCGGCTGGCCGATGCCGGCGCCTCCGAGGCGCGCGCGCTGCTTCTGGATATCAAGAAACCCCCTATGCAGCCGCCATCGCAGAATGCGACGACCGCTCAGTCGCCGGCCGCACCAATAACGGCAGTTCCTGCGCCGCCCGCGAAAATGGCGGCGGCCCAGCCGATGCCGACCGCCGCCCCCGCCCAGACGCCGGCGGCACCCGCCCCAGCCGCTCCGACAATGGTGCCGATAGCGGCAAGCGCCACGCAGGTCGCCACAAATAGCCCCAACCCGCCGGCGGCCGCGCCGAGCAGTATTGTCTGGCCCAATCCGAACGCCAACACACCGCCGGCCGTGGGCTCGACGAGCCGCGATGCCGCGAATAATCCGGCGCCGAGCGCACCCGTGATTGCCGCGCCGCAGCCGCCGGCATCGTCCGATACCGCCAGCGACGACTTGCCGCCCGGCGAGCCGATCAGCGGCCGCATACCGCTGCCGCCGCGCCGGCCGGTGCTGTTCGCCATGGTTCAAACGGCAATCCCGTTGCCGCGCCCGCGCCCGGCCGACGCTCCCGCCACGACGCCGGCTGCGCCGGCCGAGGCGCCGGCCCCGAGCTACGACCCGGGTCTGGAGCCGGGACACTACTGAACGCCAAGCGGCAGCGCGGGCTGTCCGTCTACCAGGAGTATTTCAGCGTTCCCGTCCCGGCATAGGTCTGCAAGCCGGCGCCGAATTCGCCGTCGAATTTCGCGATCGCCGTCCAGTTGGCGTTGAAGCGGAGTTCGGCTGCGGCGGTGGTGAGCGCAGAATTTGCCGGCGGTGCCGCGCCATTGACGGTGAAGTTCGAGCCGGGCAGCGTCTGGAACACCGCGCCAAGCGCCGGATTGCTGACCCAATCATGCGCCCAAGCGAGACGGCCGCGTAAAACCAGCGGCATGCTGCCGAGCATGGTGAGATTGTCGAAGCGCGCGCCAAGTTCGCCGCGCGTATCCGTGGCGCTCATCGAAGCGTAGGCCAGACCGAGGCCACCGCCGGTCAAATCGATTTCGCTGTAGCTCGGCGTATGGAAGTCCTGGACCTGCACCGCCGCATAGGGCGTCACGCCGATAATGTACCCAGTGACTGGGAGGCCGTAGCGATAGCCAACCTCGCCGCGTGCGGCATAGCTCTGGCCCTGGAATTTGGCGGTGAGATCGTCGCCAAGCGCGATGCGGCTGGTGCTGAACCAGTGATTGGCGAAGGCCAAGGCGCCGGGAGAGAAGAGATAGCGCCGGAAATGCGTGGTGGCGTGGACGCGGTAACGCCCTCGCCACTTCGCAGCGAACTCGACGCGCGCAACCACGCGCGGCGAGCACTTTGACTACGCGACATTTCCTTAAAACCCCCTACGCCTTTACCCCGCGGAGGAAGGTAGGTTCGGCAAATGACGCGTAAGTGACGATTGGACGATGGCCGTTGTCACAGATGCGCTGCGCACGGCAGTGTGGCGATAATGTCACTCCAGTGCCGCACCACCCGCTATTCGCACCGGCTGATAACCATCGGCGGTTAGCGCACCAAAGATTTGCTCGGCATGAGCGCCGTCGCGCGTCTCCACGGTGATGTCGAGCTTGGCGCCTTTGGCCGGCACGTCGAGGAATAAACGGTGATGATCGACGCCGAGAATATTTGCTCCGAGCTCCCCAAGCCGAGTAGAAATTTGCCCTAAAATTCCCGGTCGATCTGGAATGATCAGGCGAAATGACACGATGCGATCGTCGCGTTCCAGTTCCCGCACCATGATGGAAGCGAGGATGCGCGGATCGATATTGCCGCCGCACAGGATGAGGCCGACCTTGCGTCCGGCAAAGCGGGCCGGCTCGGCCAACATTCCGGCAAGGCCCGCGGCGCCCGCCCCTTCCGCCATCGTTTTCTGCAAGGTGAGAAAGGCATTCACCGCACGTTCGATCAGCGGCTCATCGACAAGAATGATGTCGCGGACGAGTTCGCGCACCACCGGCAAGGTCAGCGTGCCGGCTTTACTGACGGCGATGCCCTCGGCCAGCGTGGCGCCGCCGCACGGCCGCGCGGCGCCATGGGTCGCGTTCCACATCGAAGGATAAAGCGCGCACTCGACTCCGACGATTTCGATCGACGGCTTTACGGCGCGCGCCGCAATCGCATTGCCGGCAATCAGCCCGCCACCGCCGATCGGGATCACCAATGTCTCAATGTCCGGCGCCTCCTCCAGCATTTCCAGCGCAATGGTGCCCTGGCCGGCGATGATGTGCGGATCGTCGTAAGGATGCACCCACACCAGATTGCGTTCGGCTGCGATCGTCTCGGCCCGCGCCTGCGCTTCCGTCAGCGTCTCGCCACATAGGATCACAGTGGCGCCGAGCGCCTCGGTTGCCTTGACCTTCACGAACGGCGTCGTCACCGGCATGACGATAGTCGCCGGGATCGCCAGCCGCCGCGCGTGATAGGCCACGGCTTGCGCGTGGTTGCCGGCCGACATGGCGATGACGCCGCGGTTACGCTCCTCGGCGGTCAGCGCGGCAAGCTTTACGCAGGCGCCGCGCTCCTTGAATGAATTGGTGACCTGCAAATTCTCGTATTTGACGTAAACCTCCGCGCCGGTCAGAGCGGAAAGCGGCGGCGCCGGCAACAGCGGCGTGCGCAGCACATGGCCGGCGATGGTGCGCCGGGCGGCTTCGATCGCGGCGAGCGTGACTTTTGCCGGATTTTTCGTATCCGGTTCCGTTTGCGGTCGTTGTTGGGTCATGGCTGACGCATTATAATGCCAATTCGATCATGACAGATTCCGGCCCCATCGCAGATACAGGCGCAACGCCTGGGAGCTCAGGTCCTGAGCCCTCGGGGCCGCGACGGATCGGCGTCTCGCTCGACGTCAAACCGCATGCCTACGATCCGGTGGCCAACCCGGAACTGTTCGAGGGCGTGCTCGCCCGCCGGGTCGTTGCCTTCATCATCGACGTCGTCATCATTGCCGTCCCGCTGATCGTGGGCTGGATGTTCATCTTCGTGTTCGGCCTGATCACTTTCGGCCTGGGCTGGGCGTTGTTCTGGCTGATGTCGCCCGGCTCTGTCATCTGGGCGCTGGTTTATTACGGGGTTACTCTGGGCAGCCCCGCCTCGGCTACCATCGGCATGCGCGCCATGGAAATCGAAATGCGGACCTGGTACGGCGCGCCGGCCTATTTCGTGCTCGGCGCGGTCCACCCCATCGTATTCTGGATCACGGTCAGCGTGCTCACCCCCTTTATCCTGGTGGTCGGCTTCTTCAATGACCGGCGCCGACTGCTGCACGACTTCCTGGTGGGCACCGTCCTCATCAATAACACGACGCGAGCGGCTTCAATGCGGCGCCGCGGCCCGGGCTGACGTGAAAACGGCCTTTGACGCCGGACCGCGCAGGCGCGATGCTAAGCATCGGCCGGATTCGGCTGCCGGCCGCAAAGCCATGCTGTAATTCGTCGTGACCCAGCACTCGCGCGATACACCGCAATTCTACCTGACCGCCCCCTCGCCCTGCCCCTACCTGGCCGGAAAGGAGGAGCGGAAGGTCTTTACCCATCTCGTCGGTGAGCGCGCGCCGGAACTCAACAATATCCTCACCCAGGGCGGGTTCCGCCGCAGCCAGTCGATCGCCTACCGGCCGGCCTGCGAGGGCTGCCGCGCCTGTGTCTCGGTGCGCGTTGTCGTCAAGGATTTTCGTCCGACCCAGAGCATGCGCCGCATCATGCGCCGTAACATCGACGTCGGCAGCGAAATGAGGATTGCGGTGCCTACGTCCGAGCAATATTCGGTCTTCCGCGCCTACTTGGATTCCCGCCATCGCGACGGCGGCATGGCCGACATGACGGTGCTCGATTACGCCATGATGGTCGAGGACAGTCACATCGAAACCCGCATCATCGAATACCGGCGCCGCGAGCCGGATCCGGCCACGCCGCATCGCGGCGGCGATCTCCTCTCCATCGCATTGACCGACGTGCTCGGCGACGGGCTGTCGATGGTCTATTCGTGCTTCGAGCCCGAGGAAGCGGGGCGGTCGCTCGGCACCTTCATGGTGCTCGACCACATCGCGCGCGCGCAACGCATGGGGCTCGCTTACGTCTATCTCGGCTATTGGGTGGGCGGCTCGCGCAAAATGGACTATAAAAGCCGCTTCCTGCCGCAGGAACGGCTGATGCCAGACGGTTGGGCCAGAGTTGAGTGAAATTTGTTGAGAATTTTGGTAAGCGATTTTATCGCCATTATCCCGGGCTAGACTTGACCGCTCGAAGAGGAGTGTCATGCCGAAGTATCATTTGGGAGCTTTGTTCGCGGCTGGCGCTTTGGCGCTGGGCTTGTGCGGCGCGCTGGCGCAGACGGCGCCGGCCACTACTGCCGATACGGCCAAAGGCAAAGCGCTGGTCGACGGCAAGGGCATGACGCTCTACGTCTTCGACCGCGACAAGACAGGCGCATCGAATTGCAATGGCGTGTGCGCTACCAACTGGCCGCCGTTTAAGGCCGCCGCGGACGCGACGGGTCCCGCGCCCTGGAGCGTCGTCACGCGCAGCGATGGCGGCAAGCAATGGGCCTACAAAGGCAAGCCGGTCTACACGTTCAGCAAGGACGCCAAACCCGGGGACGTGAAGGGCGATGGCGTCAACGACGTCTGGCACATCGCCGCGCCGTGATCGCGCCGGCGCGGCGCCGCATTTTAATCAAGTGCAAGTTTGCCGAAGCGGCCGGTCCGACATTATTGCGCAAATTCGGCGGGTGCCGCGAAACCAAAGAGGTTGGTGACAGTTTGGCTGATGGGGCTGCCTGAAAATTGGAGATTTAGCCCCATGTGCGACTACAGCCTTCAGAATGTCAGCTCGCGGCCCGCCAAAGTTGGCGACCGCCTCACCACACGCGACTTCGGCACGGGAACGCGAGGCTTTTGCGCGGCGGACGATGCCGGCATGGCCGTCTGCATTCTGCCGGGCACGGAATTGTCCTTTGCCGATGAGGTCACATGCAAACAAATCGGCCTATTTCCATGGCGGACGCGCGTGATCAGTCACAAGACCGCCATCTTCCGGCAAATCAATACGTACAAGCTGGCAGCACATCACGATGCGCTGGAATTTCCGGACGGGCGGATCGTATTGCTGACATTGTTGTCCGAAGGCCAGCAAGCGACGGTTCTGCAGCTGCCGGCGCAGCCGAAGACGCCGGTCGAGGCCGTGGCGCAAGAGCGCGTGGCCTATACCGGCTAGTGCCGCGATTTTAGGCAAGGCGACCGCTGCCCGCTAGCAGCGGCTACCTGGTCTCGCTCAAATCGGTATGTCGACGAGCGTCGCCAGTGCGTAGAACTCTACCGGCTGCATCCGGCCCTTGACCGGCGCCTGATGCAGCTCGTGGCCGACGAGGCGAACGCCAGCTGCCTCGGCCGCTTGGCGCGAAATGATGACCGCGCAGCCGTAATCCTTGGTCAGGCTTTCAAGCCGCGCGCAGGTATTTACCGTGTCGCCGATCGCGGTGATGATTTGGGAGCGCGGCGGGCCCATCGCGCCGACGATCGCTTCGCTGTGGTGAATACCGATACCGATCCGCAACGGCTCGCGCAGATCGGCGCGCAGCCGATGATTCAATTGATCGAGCCGGGTCAGCATTTCGCGCGCGCCGCGCACCGCATCGGCCGCCCCGGTCGCGGGGTCGGCGTCATGGAGCCCATAGAGCGCCATCAGGCCGTCGCCGGTAAATTGCGAATAATGTCCGTGCGTAGCGGCGAGTGCGTTGGTCATTTCGTAGAAAAACTGGTTGAGGATGAAGAGCACGTCGTAGGGCAGCTTGGCCTCGCCCAAAGTCGTTGAGCCACGCATATCGACGAAGACAACCGTGATCGGCCGCTCGCTGCCTTCCAGCCCGCCGCGCACCGCGCCATCGGCGGCGCCGGCGTCGGCCGCCAAGAGCGGCATCACTGCGATGTCGGCGCTCGGACGGATCTGGCAGGCAAGACGCATCTCGGGCGTAGCGCCGATGCGGGAGAGCGCCTTGGCCTCCTGCCCTACCGGCGGCGGCAACCTGTCGAGACCCTTGGTCACCAATACGCGGCAGGTCGTGCAGCGCGCCCGGCCGCCGCACACCGAGGCATGCGCGATGCCATGGGCACGCAGCGTCTCGAGCACCGTGGCGCCGGGCAGGATCGGCACGCTGCGGCCATTGGCGTGCGACAAGATCGGTGGCTTGCGGCGGCGATCGTACCAGGCGCGCAGGCCGCGGCCGGCAAACGGTAACAGCACCAGGCCGAGCCAAATGCCCCAGCCGACATACACCATCCGATCGATTGCCGCCGCCGTCTGCGCCGTGAGATTTGAATCGCCCAGCGATGAGGCGACGAAATCGGGGTCGGCCTTGGCCTCGCGCAAGACCTGATTGCCGCCGGTGACATAGCCGGCCAGCGCCAGGCTCGGCAGCAGCAGCGCGAAGCCGAATAGCAACGGACGCCAGTTCGGATACCAGCGTTTGGTGCGCAGCCAATAATGGATGCCGATGCATGCATGGGTCCACACCGTGACCACCGCGATCATCTGCACCGCGCCGAGCCACGGAAACATCACCCATTGCACGATGAAGACGGTGTTGTAGTAGGTGGTGACATCCAGCGCTTCCTCGGCGATCCGCGTCGCGACCACGTGGAACATCAACAGCAGCGGGATGCACAGGCCGAGCGAGAGTTGTGTCCACTCCCAGCGGTTCAGACGCAACGCGCGGCGGATATAGATCGACCACAAGGCATTGCTGAAATGCGTTACGAACGCCGCGGTCAGGATCGCGGTGCCGATCCAGGTCCGCCATGGGTACATCACCACGTTGCGCGTCGCCTCGGCGGCCTCAAAGGAGACAAGCAACAGGCAATGCGCGGTCAGGTGACAGATGACAAAGCTGAGCAGCACCAGCGCGCTAGCGAGCCGCAGCCGGCCGCGCCAATGCAGAAACGCCCAATTTCGGGATTTCCCAAACATCCGCCCAGTTTCGCGTAAAGCAAATCAAGCCTTCCAGAACGACTGTCTGGAACGGTGAAATATTCCCGCTAAAGATGATTATAGGCCTATCGGACCCGCGATGTAGGCCGTCCGTCACACCACAATTGCCGAGCCGCAAATGAGTTGGATCAGGCGCCGTCCGCGACGGTTCCATTGGCTGCTGCGGCATCGCTGTCGTCGAATTTATTGGTCTTAGGAAAGCCCTTGGGCGCCAGACGTCCGGCATCGGCGCGGCTGCCGCGCCAATCGGCAAGCTCCTTCAGCGTCAGATTGAAGGCGCGCCCGGCGGAGTCGGTCCAGCCCAAGCCCTTCTCCACTTCGAATGTCTTGATGTCGGAAAGGCCGCCGTCCTTGTGGCGCTGCAGCCGCACGCCGCGGCCGCGCGTCATTTCCGGCACCTGGTCGATCGGAAAGATCAATAATTTGCGATTCTCGCCGATCGCGGCGACGAGCTCGCCCTCGGCCGTCGTCACCGCGCAAGCCGCGTCCGGCGATTTGACGTTGAGCACCTGCTTGCCCTTGCGGGTGTTAGCGAGGCACTCGTCCTCGGCTACGATAAACCCCCTGCCCTGGCGGCTGGCGACGAGGAACTTGCGGCCGCCCTGATAGCGGAACACCGCAACGACGTCCGCTTCCTGTTCCAGATCGATAAACAGCCGGGTCGGCTCGCCGTGACCGCGTCCGCCCGGTAATTTCGCTGCGTCGATGGTGTAGAAACGACCATTGGTGGCGAAAACCAAGAGCTTCGAGGTGGTCTCGGCGAAGAAGGCGAGCTTGAGCCCATCGTCTGCCTTGAATGCAAGACTGGACAAATCAGCGACCTGGCCGCGCAGTGCGCGCATCCAGCCCTTCTCGGAAACCACCACGGTAATCGGCTCGCGCTCGACCAAAGCTTCCTCGATGGCCGCCTCATCGTGCGCAGGTGCCTCGGCAAAGCCTGTGCGGCGCTTGCCGAGTGGGGTTTTTGGGCCAAATTTGTCGCGGAGATTCTTGATTTCATCCGCGATTTTCTTCCATTGCTGCTTTTCGGAGCGGATCAATTCCTCGAGCGATTTCTTCTCCGCGCGCAAATCCTTTTCCTCGCCGCGGATCTCCATCTCCTCGAGGCGGCGCAAATTGCGCAGCCGCATATTGAGGATGGCTTCGGCCTGCACGTCGGATAATTTGAAGGTCTTCATCAGGACGGGCTTCGGCTCGTCCTCGTTGCGGATGATCTTGATGACCTTGTCGAGGTTGAGATAGGCGATGAGGTAGCCGCCCAGCACTTCGAGCCGGTGCTCGATCTGGGCGAGGCGATAGCGCGAGCGGCGCAACAGCACGTCGCGCCGGTGGGCGAGCCATTCGGACAGCGCCTCGGCAAGCCCGACCACTTTCGGAATGCGGCCGCGGATGAGCACGTTCATATTGAGCGGTATGCGGCTTTCGAGCTCGGTGAGCTTGAACAGGCTTTCCATCAACAGCGCCGGATCGACCGAGCGCGAGCGCGGCTCGAAGACGAGACGCACGTCCTCCGCCGACTCGTCGCGCATGTCGGCCAGGAACGGCAGCTTCTTCTCGTTCATCAATTCGGCAATGCGCTCGACCAGGCGCATTTTTTGCACTTGCCACGGAATTTCAGTGACCACGATAAGATAGGTGCCGCGGCCGGTATCCTCGGTCTTCCAATGCGCGCGCAGGCGAAACGAGCCGCGCCCGGTCGCGTAAGCCTCGGCGATGGCGGTCGGCGGATCGACGATCAGGCCGCCGGTCGGGAAATCGGGACCGGGCACGTATTTGAGCAGCGTTTTCGAGCGCGCATTCGGCTGCTCGATGAGATAGAGCGCGGCATCGCACAATTCGGCGACGTTGTGCGGCGGAATGGACGTCGCCATGCCGACCGCGATGCCCTGCGCGCCGTTAGCCAGTAAATTGGGGAAGGCGGCCGGCAGGACGGCCGGCTCCTGCATCACGCCGTCGTAGCTCGCCCGGAAATCGACGGCGTCTTCGTCGATGCCGTCGAGCAGCAGCCGGGCGACTTCGGTCAGGCGGGCTTCGGTATAGCGGTAGGCGGCAGGGTTATCGCCATCGATATTGCCGAAATTACCTTGGCCGTCGACCAGCGGATAGCGTGAGGCAAAATCCTGCGCCAGCCGTACCAGCGCATCGTAGATCGCCTGGTCGCCATGCGGATGGAAATTGCCCATCACGTCGCCGACGATCTTTGCCGATTTCTTGAAAGCCGCGCCCGGATCGAGACGCAGAAGCCGCATGCCGTAGAGGATACGCCGGTGCACGGGTTTGAGACCGTCGCGCGCGTCAGGCAACGCCCGGTGCATGATGGTCGACAGGGCATAGGCGAGGTAGCGCTCTTCCAGCGCCTCGCGTAGCGGAATTTCCTGGATGCCGCTGGGTTCCGGGGGAATCACTTTCTTATTCATGGACCTGACCGCTATCCCTGTTGCTGCGTCTGAACAAGGGAGGAACGGCGCCGCTTGGCGCCCCTTTCCTCAGCCTTGAAAGGAAACGAAAGGGGGTCAATTCGACATAACCAATGCGGTAAAATGAAGTGGCGCACGGGCTCGGCCGAAATGATCGCGCCGCCTGGATTTCAGGGAGGATTGTGTATGCGCAAGACCACTCTCGCAGCCGCCGCTCTCGCAGCATCGCTTTCGGTTATGGCGACCTCGGCTTCTGCGGCCCCATTCACTCAGCCGACGCAGGGCTACGATGACAGCGTCCGGTATTATTGGCCCTATAACGACGGATACCGGCCGCCGGCATGCCCCTACCGCTACCACTGGGAATGCTGGATCGACCCTTACGGCAGGCGGGGTTGCGGCTGCCGGCCGGATTTCGGGCTCTATCCCGGCCTCTACTGAACGACGCGCGCCAATGCGGTGACGAATTGCGCGCGCGCCTCCGGCACCGCGAGGCCGCGCGGCGCAAAGGCGTGACGATCGAGGAAAAAACCGGTCAGCGCGAAGGCGTCGGCGAGGTCGCGCGCCGATTCCGGCTCGCCCTCGCCCTGCAGGAAGGACGGCAGCCGCATCAGCCTGTCGCGATAGGCTTCGCCGCCGGTGCGCGACACGGCGCGGCCTGACCGCGGCGACACGTAAATGAGATCGTCCGTCGCGCCAGTTGCAGCGCAGGACGAAAGATCGAGGCCAAACCCGAGCTCAGCCAAGAAATTCAACTCGAACCGAGCGATCATCGGGGCCGCGAGGCGGGAGTCATCGAGGCGGTCCAAAATGGCATCGAGCGCGGCATGGATCGCGGCATGGGGCTCTCGCTCGGCGAGCAGCCGGCACAACGCCGCCAGATGCGTCACACCATGGACCGCATGGGCCGCGGAGAGATATCCCGCCGCGCGGAGATTAAGCGCCTCAACGGCGTAATGGCCGAGATGCTCGTCGAGGCGGGCGCGCCAAGTTACACTCAGCGCATTGCCCGGCTGCAGCACGCCGCGCAACCGCGTGCCCGAACCGCCGCCGCGCACCAAGCCGAGATGCCGGCCGTGCTCGCGCGTCATCAATTCGAGAATAACGCTCGTCTCGCCATGGCGCTTGACGCCGAGCACAATGCCTTCATCGGTCCATTGCATAGGCTGTATCTAGTACACCCGTCATCATCCGCGAAGGCGCATGACCCAGTGGACGCCGAGTTGCTGCGACTGTTGCGGGCATGACAATTCACTCTTTCGGAAACTCCAATCCCATTTCGCGATAACGCTCCGGATCATCGCCCCAGCCCTCGCGCACCTTGACGTGAAGAAACAGATGCACCGGCTGCTCGATGGCTTTGGCGATGTCGGCGCGCGCCGCGGCGCCGATCGCCTTGATCGCCTGACCGCCTTTGCCAAGCACGATTTTGCGCTGGCTGTCGCGTTCGACATAGATAGTCTGCTCGATGCGCACCGCGCCGTCCTTGAGTTCTTTCCAGACCTCGGTCTCGACCGTTGACTGGTAGGGCAATTCCTGGTGCAGGCGCAGATAAAGCTTTTCCCGCGTGATCTCGGCGGCAAGCTGGCGCAGCGGCGCGTCGGAGATCTGATCCTCGGGATAGAGCCACGGCCCCACCGGCACATGCGCCGCGAGCCAATGTCTGAGATCGGCGACGCCATCGCCCTTTCGCGCCGAAATCATGAAAGTGGCGGCGAAGGCCAAGCGGTCGTTGAGCGTCTGCGTCAGCGCCAGCAGCACCTGCTTGTCGACCAGATCGACCTTGTTGAGCACAAGCACTTTCGGCGGACGGACCTCGGCGAGCCCGCCGAGGATCGCTTCGTCTTCATCCTTGACGCCTTTCTTTGCGTCGATCAGCAGCGCCACCACATCGGCATCCTGCGTGCTGGCCCAGGCGCTGCCGACCATGGCGCGGTCGAGCCGCCGCCGCGGCGAAAAAATGCCCGGCGTATCGACGAAGATAAGCTGCGCCGCGCCGTCGATGGCGATGCCGCGCACGCGCATCCGCGTGGTCTGCACTTTCGGCGTGACGATCGAGATTTTGGCCCCGACCAGCGCGTTGAGCAGGGTCGATTTGCCGACGTTCGGTGCGCCGATCAGCGCCACGAAGCCGGCGCGTTTCTCCTGGTCGGCTGCTTCAACCATCGCGCTTGGCGACCTTGACGCCCGCGCGGGCGAGCATGGCGGCAGCGGCCGCCTGCTCGGCGGCACGCTTGGACCGGGCGACGCCTTCGGTAGGCCCGAAGGTGGGAAGCTGTACGGCGACGCGAAACTCGGGATTGTGGTCGGGACCGGAGCGCGCGACTTCGCGATAGACCGGCGTCGGCAGGCCGCGCGCTTGCGCCCATTCCTGCAGCACAGTTTTTGGATCGCGCAACGGCTGCGCCGTGGCGCGCAGCCTCACCTCCCATAGCCGCTCCACCAGCCCTTCGGCGGCTTTGTAGCCACCGTCGAGATAGACGGCGCCGATCAAGGCCTCACAGACATCGGCCAGGATCGCCGGTCGGCTGCGGGCGCCGGCATTGGCCTCCGACGCGCCGACCCGGATCGCGGCGCCGAGATCGATCGCGCGCGCCACTTCGGCGCAGGTTTCCTTGCGCACCAGATCGGCGAGCCGGCGCGACAGCTCGCCTTCGTCGGCCTTGGGGAAAGTGCGATAGAGCATGTCGGAAATCACCAGGCCGAGCACGTGATCGCCGAGGAATTCGAGCCGCTGATAGCTGCTGGCGCGATTGCGCGCGCCCTTGAGCGCGGAGATGTGCGTCAGTGCACTCTCCAGCATGTCGGCCTCGACGAAGCGATAGCCGATGCGGCTTTCAAGAGCGCTGGCGCCACGCTTGCGGCGGCGCGGCGCCTTTTGCGGCTTGGCGTCCTGGGTGGCGCCGCTCTCACTTTGGGTGTCGACGATCTTGGTCGCGACGGTTTTGGCTTCGACGATCTTGGCTTCAGCGTCGGCCGTGGCGGCCGGTTCGCGAACTAGCGTGGGCTTGGCTTTTTTGCGGCCACTCATCGTACCAGCGTGAACAGGCGGCTCCAGCGCACCGCCCAAGGCCAGCGCCACACCTCCCAGGCGTGGGTATCGTCGCGGATCGAGAAGAAGATGATTTGCGCCCGCCCGATCAGATTCTCGAACGGCACATAGCCGACCTGGCTGAGCACCCGGCTGTCGGTCGAATTGTCGCGGTTGTCGCCCATCATGAAATAATGGTCGGGGGGCACCGTATAGACCGGCGTATTATCGTAGAAGCCGTTATCGGTAAGATCGATGGTCGTATAGCTGACGCCGTTTGGCAGCGTCTCGCGAAAACGCTTGACCCGTTGCACGACGCCGTCGTCGTCGGTCACGTAGTCGTCGATCTGGTCGCGTTTGACCGGAGTGCCGTTGATGTTGAGCACGCCGTCGATCATCTGGATGCGGTCGCCCGGCAGCCCAATGAGGCGCTTGATGTAATCAATCGAGTCATCCTTAGGCAACCGGAACACTACGACGTCGCCGCGGTGCGGCGTCCAGCTCGACGGAATCCGTCCCGAGAAAATATCCGGCGAGAACGGTAACGAGTAGTGCGTATAGCCGTAGGAATATTTGGAGACGAAGAGATAATCGCCGACCAGAAGCGTCGGGATCATCGAGCCGGAAGGAATATTGAAGGGTTGAAAAAGAAAGGTCCTGATGACGACCGCGATGATCAGGGCATGGAACACCACGCGGACCGTCTCGGCGAAGCCACCCTCTTTGCGCTTGGTTCCTGTCTCCACGCTCATCGGCCTGTCGTCCCGCATTCCCTGCCCGCCCGCGACCTTGTAGCCTTTGGCATGCCCACAAAGCAATTGTGCGGGGAATTCGCCGCGGGTCCGGCTGGCCGCCGTTTTACATTGGAATACCAGTGGCTTACGGCAGATGCAGGGTCCATGACGAAATTTTCATCGCCGACGCGGCGCAGCTCTTGTGCCGCCGCCGGGCGACTGTCAGCCGCCCACGGGAATCGCCGAGATGACCACGAAGGCATGCGCCATAGGGCCCTCGTCGGTGATTGTCACGTCGATCTGCGCCTCGTATCCCTGCGGCGTGATCTTCTGCAGCCGGCGCTTGGCGCCGCCGGTCAGCTCCATGGTCGGCCGGCCGCCCGGCAAGTTGACGACACCCATATCGCGCCACCACACGCCGGCGCGCAGACCGGTCCCCAACGCCTTGGCGCAGGCCTCCTTGGCGGCAAAGCGCTTGGCATAGGTCTCGATGCGGTTGCGCCTTTTGTCGGCCTTGGCGCGTTCGGTCGGCGTAAAAACGCGATCGAGGAAACGCTCGCCGTGACGCTCGAGTACCTTGGCGATGCGCCGCGCGTCGGTGATGTCGGAGCCGATGCCGAGGATCATGATCCAGCTCCAGTTCGCGTTCGTCCGCGATCCATGGCCGAGCGCATAACCCGCACGGCTTCGGCCAGCCCTGAGAATATCGCCTCGCCGATGAGAAAGTGACCGATGTTAAGCTCGGCGATGTCGCCGAGCTCGGCGATTTTTTCCGCGGTGAGGAAATCGAGACCGTGGCCGGCATGAACTTCGAGCCCGGCATTCTTCGCCTGGGCCACGCCACGCACGATGCGGTCGAACTCGGCGGCGGCTGCGCCGCCATCACCCGCCGCCAACGCATCGCACCAGGCTCCGGTATGGATCTCAACGACCGGCGCGCCAATCGCGTGCGCCGCTTCGATTTGCACCGGTTCGGCCGCGATAAACAGCGACACCCGGATGCCGGCAGCCGCCAACTGGCCGACTGCCGGCCGCAAGGCGTCGTGCTGGCCGGCGGCATCGAGACCGCCTTCGGTGGTGCGCTCGGCGCGGCGTTCCGGGACAATGCAGGCGGCGTGGGGCCTAAGCTTGCAGGCAATGCCGACCATTTCCGCTGTCGCTGCCATTTCCAGATTGAGCGGCTTTGTAATGCGCTCTCTCAGCCGAATGACGTCGTCATCGGTGATGTGCCGGCGATCCTCGCGCAGATGCGCGGTGATGCCGTCGGCGCCGGCCGCGATCGCGACTTCGGCCGCCTTGACCGGATCGGGACGATGCCCGCCGCGCGCATTACGCACGGTCGCGACGTGATCGATATTGACGCCGAGGCGGATGGGCAAAGCTGGCGGCATCGCTCTTCCTTACGTCACCATTGCATAACCCTGAGTGGATGACAAAGTTAATGCCATTCTAAGGGTGTAAGGGGGGCACATGAAAGTTCTGACTTGGCTTGTCTCGCTCGTGGCATGTATTGCCGTTTTGACCGGTAGCGCCGCGGCTCAATGCACGCGACACTTTTACAACAATTCCCCGGTACCGTTCACCTTCATCGCGCCCAATTCGGCATGGTGCAACGGCATGCCTAGCCTATGCACCATCAACCCGCACACGACCTCGACACTGACTTATTTGCCGTTTCCGGTCGGCAGCGTCACCATCGGCTCGGTTTACGGGACGCACGTCTTTGGGCTGACCGGCTGTTACATCATCCACAGCGGGTCCACCGGCGAAATCGCCGTCAACGATCCAGCCGACGGTGATGTGACCACATGCGGCAGCAACGGCTGGTCCTGCCCGAGGAAATCGTACAGGCATCGCAAAAAGCACCTCAAATAGATCGAAACTGCAATCGATCTGTTAATGGTGAGATCGCACCGGGGGAGTTGCACATGAAATTCTTGACCTGGATAGCCGCATCGGTGATGGGCGCAACGTTATTCACCACCGCCGCCTCGGCTCAAAGTCCTTTTTACTGCGAGCGGCACTTCTACAACAACTCCAACGTGACGTGGACGTTAACTGCTCCTGGAGTGGACAGGTCGTTTCCGCCGCATTCGGCGCAGTCGTTGCATTTCATTGGTCCCGCCCGGTTGTCACTCCGCATCAAATCGCCTTTCTACGACCAAACTTTCGATGAAACGTGATGTTATATTTATCATAGCGGCAGCACCGGCTACGCCGTTTTGAACGATCCAGCAGATGCCGACATAACGACGTGCGGCAATCCGGATTTTCCTTGTCCGAGCGCACGGCACCACCATCGGAAAATGCACTAAATTACGTCAACCGTTCACGCGTTCCGCGTTCGCCACGACCTTTTTCGCGCGCAATTGCGAAATGATCGAGGTGAGGTGCTTGAGGTTATAGACCTCGAGATCGATGGTCAGTTCGGTGAAATCCGGTGACTGCCGGATCATTTTGATGTTGTCGATATTGCCGTCGTGCTCGGCGATCACTTGCGCGATCTGCGCCAGCGTGCCGGGCGAGTTGACCGATTGCACCGCAAGTTGCGCCGGGAAGCGCTGCGGCGCCGTGTCGTCGATGTCCCAGCGCACATCGAGCCAGCGGTCGGGCTCGTCTTCGAAAGCTTTTAGCGCGTCCGACTGGATCGGATAGATGGTGATGCCCTCCCCCGGCGTCATGATGCCGACGATGCGGTCGCCGGGCACGGCGCCGCCCTTGGGCGCAAAGCGCACCGGCAGATCGCTGTTGATGCCGCGGATCGGGATCGCCGCGCCGTATTCGTCGACGGCCGGCACCTTGAATTTCAGGGCTCTGGCGAATTTCAGGCCGAACCAGCCGCTTTCGGACTTCGGTGCCATCGGCGCGACACGCTCGTCCTTATAGTCGGGGTACATCGCGCGGGCGACATCGGAGGCCTTCATCTCGCCGCGGCCGACCGCCGACATGACGTCCTCGATCGAAGTGCGCGCGAGCCGCGGCAAAGCGCCCTGGAGCTTCTCGTCGGAATAGTCGATCTTGGCGCGCTGGCACAGCCGTTCCACCATGCGTCGGCCGAGACCGGCGTATTGATTGCGCACGGCATCGCGCGTCGCACGGCGGATGGCATCGCGCGCCTTGCCCGTCACAACGATCGATTCCCAGGCAGTCGGCGGGGCGGTCTGCGCTTTCGAGGTCAGGATTTGCACTTCGTCGCCGTTCTGCAACGGCGCGCTGAGCGGTCCGATCTTGCCGTTGATCTTTGCGCCGATCGCCATATTGCCGACGTCGGTGTGCACCGCATAGGCGAAGTCGATCGGCGTCGCCCCACGCGGCAGCGCGATCAACATACCTTTCGGCGTGAAGCAGAACACCTGATCGTGGAACAGTTCGAGCTTGGTGTGCTCCAAGAACTCTTCCGGGTCGGAGCCTTCGGCGAGAAGTTCGATGGTGCGCCGCAGCCAGGCATAGGCGCTCGAACTCGCGCGCCAGCATTTCGGTCGGCGAGCCAAGTTCGTCCTTGTACAGCGCGTGCGCGGCAATGCCGTATTCGGCGATTTGCTGCATGTCGCGGGTGCGGATTTGCAGCTCGACCCGCTGCCTGCCGGGCCCGATCACAGTGGTGTGGATCGAGCGGTAGTCGTTCTGCTTTGGCGTCGAAATGTAGTCCTTGAAACGCCCCGGGACCACCGGCCAGGTCGTGTGGACAATGCCGAGCGCCTGGTAGCACTCAGCAATATCGCCGACCACGACGCGGAAGCCGAAAATATCGGAGAGCTGCTCGAAGCCGACCGCCTTGCGCTCCATCTTGCGCCAGATCGAATAGGCGCGCTTGCGCCGGCCCGAGACTTCGGCGCCGATGCCGCGGTCGGCCAGCTTCTTGGTGAGCTGCTGCTCGATCTCGGTGATCCAACCGCTGGAACGCGCCGCCAGCGTTTCCAGCCGCTCGGTGAGAACCTTGTAGGCGTCCGGGTTGAGCTCGCGGAAGGCCAGGTCTTCCAGCTCCTCGCGCATCTCCTGCATGCCCATGCGGCCGGCCAGCGGCGCGTAGATTTCGAGCGTCTCATCGGCGGTGCGGCGGCGCGACTCGGGCGGCTGATAGGCGAGCGTGCGCATATTGTGCAAACGATCGGCGAGCTTGATCAGCAATACCCGCACGTCGTCGGCGATGGCCAAGAGAAGCTTGCGCAGGTTTTCGGCCTGCTTGGCCTCGCGGGAAACCAGTTCGAGGCGCTTTAATTTGGTCAGACCCTCGACCAAAAGCCCGATTTCGTGGCCGAACAGGCGATCGATTTCGGCGCGGGTGGCGTCGGTATCCTCGATGGTATCGTGCAGCAGCGCGGCCGCAATAGTGGCGTCGTCGAGCTTGAGCTCGGTCAGAATCGCGGCGACTTCGAGCGGGTGCGAAATATACGGGTCGCCGGACGCCCGCTTCTGCTCGCCATGTGCGCGCATGGCATAGACATAGGCCCGGTTGAGCAGGTCCTCGTTGGCGGTCGGATTATACTCCTTGACCCGCTCGATCAGATCGTATTGCCGCATCAGGCGCTTGCGCGGCTTGGGCGGCGGCGCCTCGGCGTCGAGCGGCACCAGCGCAGGGGCATGCGCCGCCGGCACGCGAGGTCTCGGCTGGTTCTGCATCCGCGGCAGATCGATCGGCGAGCGCGCCATGACGGCCCCGTAGCAAAGATTTGTCAGCCGGCGCTACCAGGAGAGTCGGCCAAAATCTCTTACAAGGATATCATGGAGCCGCGCTGGCGCCACAAGACGCCCTCGCCGCATACCGAAATAGCGCAACGCGCCGGCGGATTGCCGCCGGGTCGTTTGGACTTGGTTAAATATCCTGGAACGAAGGAGCGCGGGAGCCGCGTGGAAGGCGCGACTCACTCTTCCTCGTCGCCGACGTCGGGCTCGGGCTGGGCTTCCGGAGGCGTCAGGCCTTCAAGGCCCTTCAGCAGCTCTTCCTCGGACATGCGGTCCGTGGTGACGTCGGTGTCATCGGCATCGACCCCGGTGCCCGGCGCGCCGATCAGGGGCACGGTCTCGGGTTCCGGCTCATCGACCTCGACGTATTTCTGCAGGGAGTGGACGAGTTCCTCCTTGAGGTCCTCGGGCGAAATGGCTGTTTCGGCGATTTCCCGCAGGGCGACAACCGGGTTTTTGTCGTTGTCACGCTCGACCGCGATTTGCGTCCCTGACGAGATCATCCGCGCGCGGTGGGCGGCCAACAGGACCAAATCGAAGCGGTTCTCGACCTTGTCGATGCAATCTTCAACGGTGACTCGGGCCATTTCGCGCGCTTCCTTGGGCTATCCGGGGTCCCGCAAAGGGACGTTGTCCGCAATATGGCGCTTAGGTATCGTCCCCGGCCGTCCGGCGCAAGTCCGATTTTTTGCTTGTGATTTCCGCAAAATGGCGGTTCGGGAAACCGCAACCCGCCGCGATAATTAACTTGGCGGAGCCGCGCCGCTCTGTTACCCAAAATTTCGGGAACCGCTTCACGGGGTTCCTAATCATATTTGCGGAAATGCCGCGACGGCGTGCCGCAAGTCGCTGGCCGTACTGCAGCTTGCCACGGCTCGTTCCGGCGATAGTACTTCGTGGCGAGAGTTGCTTCGACCGTCGAACGTTTCCGATGGCGAGAACTTAGATTTAAAGAACGCCGGCATCGTCTCATTCATTGCAGTCGGTCCGGTTTCATCACGAGAGACAGTCAGAGAGCATCATGTCAGCCCAAATGGAAAAAATCGCGCTATTTATTGACGGCGCCAATCTCTACGCTACGGCCAAATCGCTCGGCTTCGATATCGATTACAAGCGGCTGCTGCGCGAATTCCAGTCGCGCGGCTATCTGGTGCGCGCGTTCTATTACACCGCCGTCATCGAGGATCAGGAATATTCGTCAATCCGTCCGCTGATCGATTGGCTCGATTACAACGGCTACACCGTCGTCACCAAGGCGACCAAGGAATTCGTCGATCAGACCGGCCGGCGCAAGGTCAAAGGCAATATGGACATCGAGCTCGCGGTCGATGCCATGGAACTCGCGCCGCACATCGATCAGATGGTGTTGTTCTCCGGCGATGGCGATTTCCGCTCGCTGGTCGAGGCGGTGCAGCGCCGCGGCGTCCGCGTCGTGGTCGTCTCCACCATTTCGACGCAACCGCCGATGGTTGCCGACGAGCTGCGCCGCCAGGCCGATCAGTTCGTCGATATCATCGAATTGCAGAACAAGATCGGCCGCGATCCCGGCGAACGGCCGGCGCGCGAGCCGAGGGAACCGCGGGAGCCACGCGGCGAGCCGCGCCACACCCCGCAATTCTTGCAGCGCAGCCCAGCCTCGCCGCGCGTCGAGGTCGAGGAAGACGAGTTCGAGGACGAATAGCCGCCAAGGAGAACGCCAAGTCGAAATGGTCGCCAAGTCGGTGGCTATCTGGTCGCCGCGTTTCTTGGCGAGGATGAATCCAAGGGAAAAATCATGACGCGCCCGAGCGGGATGCCCGGCCGCGATTGTCCGCGCTGCCCGCGCCTCGTCGCCTTTCGCAGCGACTGGCGCGAACGCGAACCGCAGTGGTTCAACGCCCCGGTCGATTCGTTCGGACCGCTCGAAGCACGCCTGCTGATTGTCGGACTGGCGCCAGGGCTGCGCGGCGCCAACCGTACCGGCCGCCCGTTCACCGGCGACTATGCCGGCGATCTCCTCTACGCGACGCTCAAGGACTTCGGCTTTGCTCGCGGCGACTATCGGGCAAGCGCCGACGACGGGCTCGAGCTCGTCGATTGCCGTATCACCAATGCGGTGCGCTGCGTACCGCCGGAGAACAAGCCCACGCCACAGGAGATCACCACCTGCCGCGATTTTCTCGCCGCGACAATCAAGGAAATGCCGAAGCTTACCGCGGTTCTGGCGCTCGGCCGTATTGCCCACGAGACCTTCGTCGTCTCAAGCGGCGCGCGGCGTTCGGAGTTTCCTTTTGGCCATGGGCGCGCGCATGCGCTCGCTGGGCTGACCCTTTTCGATAGCTATCATTGCTCGCGCTATAATACGAACACCGGCGTGCTCACGCCGCGAATGTTCCGCGACGTGATCGGCAGCGTGCGCAAAGCGCTCGACTCGCGGGATGCCTAACCGGCATCATCCGCTGCTCCGCAGCCAGGCGATAACGTCCTCGGCATTCTTGTCCGGCGGAAACACCGGATAGAACGCCTTGACGATCGTGCCGTCGTCGATAACGAGCGCCATGCGCTTGAGCAGTGTCATGCCGGAAGTCGCGAAAGTCGGCAGGCCGAGGGCGTGTGTGAGCTTCAGATCGGCGTCTGAAAGAATCGGAAACGGCAAATGCAGCCGTTCCGCGGCCTCGCGCTGATAGCCGCTATCCTGTGTCGAAAGGCCATAGACATGAGCAACGCCGAGCGCCTTCAACTCGGCAAAGTGATCGCGAAAACCGCAGGATTGCGGCGTGCAGCCGCGGGCGCCAGGGATATCGTCCCAGCCCGGTGGCGCATCCACTCCTGGCACGCCGGTGCGCGGATAGACGTAGACGACGGCGCGGCCTTTGAGTCGCGACAGGTTTACGTGAGGCCCGCTGGTCGCTGCCAAGGCGATATCCGGCACTTTCATGCCGGCCAGGTGCCGGGCGGCACCGTCGTCTTTTGGAACTGGAAGCCCCTGCGGCAGATGCGTGGGATCGTGTTTTCCAGGCGCTTCCCTCACGTTTGTCCTCCCGCATATGACATGAATTCCATCAGGGAGCCGTCGGGATCGCGGAAATAAACACTGGTGCCGGCTCCCTTGGCGCCGAAGCGCTGCATCGGTCCGCTTTCGATACGAATAGCGCAGCGCTCCAAATGGGCGATGGCGTCGGCGATCGGCCCCATCCATTCGAAGCAAAGATCGCTATTGCCGGACGCGACCGGAAGCCGCGCGACTTCCGCGGGCTTGACGCCCGGGCCGTGGACGTTGAGCTGCTTATCGCCGAACCGGTAGGCGAAGCCGGCCGGACGTTCGATCAATTCGGCGCCTAACACTGCCGTATAAAACGCATTCGAGCGCTGCCAGTCGGTGACATGGATGACGCAATGATCGAGTTTGGTCGGAATGGACATATCGATAGCCACCGCGTTCACCCCTTCTGTCGCAACAGCCGCCCGCGCTCGCGTTCCCACGATCGTTTCTTCTCGGTGGCGCGCTTGTCGTAGAGCTTTTTGCCGCGCGCCAAAGCCAGCTCGAGCTTGGCGCGGCCTTTTTCGTTGAAATAGAGTTTTAGCGGGACGAGCGTCATGCCCTCGCGCTCCACCGCACCGACCAGCTTGCTGATCTGGCGTTTGTGCAGCAACAGTTTGCGCCGCCGCTTTGGCGTGTGATTGAAGCGGTTCGCTTGCAGGTACTCGGGAATATTCGAATTGATCAGCCAGATCTCGCCGTCCCGCGCATCGGCATAGGATTCGGCTATCGTGGCCTTGCCGCCACGCAGCGATTTAACTTCGGTCCCGGTGAGCGCGATGCCGGCTTCGAATGTCTCGTCGATAAAGTAATTGAAACGCGCCTTGCGGTTATCGGCGACGACCCGAAGCTTTCTTTCTGTTTTCGCCGCCACAAGGCTTCCTTTCCCGCTCAACGGCTCTTAAGCAGGTCACGGATTTCGGTGAGCAACTGCACTTCCTTGGAAGGCGCCGCTGCTGCCGATGGCTCCGGCGCCTTCAGCCGATTGATGCCCTTGATCGCCAGGAACAGCACCCATGCGATGATCAGAAAGTTGATCACCAGCGTGACGAAATTGCCCCAGGCCAGCACAGCGCCCTGCTTTTTGGCTTCGGCCAACGACGTGGCGGTCACTTTCGCCGAAAGCGGAATGAAATAGTTGGAAAAATCGAGGCCACCGGTGACCGCGCCGACCAGCGGCATGATGACGTCGCCAACCAGCGAATTGACGATCGCCCCGAATGCCGCGCCGATGATCACGCCAACGGCAAGATCGACGACATTGCCGCGCATGGCGAACTTCTTGAATTCTTCGAGCATTTGCCCTCGCCTCGCAGTATGGAGTGCTTCCGTTCCTCGCCACGAAAAGAGCCACCCAGGCGTTCCGCGCTGGATGCCCGCGCTCGCGGCAGTGAGCGAAGAAATTCCGTTCTAATTGAGCAGACCGGCGTGGACCATCGCCTGCCGGACGGCCACCTGCGCCTTTTCGCTTGCCGGCACCATCGGCAGGCGCAAGGTGTTGGCGCATTTGCCGATCAGTGACAGCGCATATTTGATTGGCGCCGGGCTGGTCTCGACAAAGAGATTGATGTGCAGCGGCGCCAGCTTGTCCTGCAATTTGAGAGCTGCGGCAAAGTCGCCGCGCAGGCACGCCGCCTGGAATTCAGAGCACAGCCGCGGCGCGACATTCGACGTCACCGAGATACAGCCGTGGCCGCCATGCGCCATGAATCCGAGCGCGGTAATATCCTCGCCCGACAACTGATTGAAATCCTCGCCCATCGCCGCACGCTGCTGGGTGACGCGCGCCATATTGGCGGTCGCGTCCTTGACGCCGGCGATGTTTCTCAGCTCGTAAAGCCGCTGCATGGTGTCGACCGACATATCGACCACCGAACGCCCCGGGATGTTGTAGATGAGGATGGGGATTCCGACCGCGTCGTTGATCGCCTTGTAATGGGCATAGAGCCCGTCCTGCGTCGGCTTGTTGTAATAGGGCGTGACCACCAGCACCGCATCGGCGCCAGCCGTCTCAGCGTGCTGGGCGAGATCGATCGCCTCCTTGGTCGAATTGGAACCGGCGCCGGCCACGACCGGGACCCGGCCGCGCGCTTGGTCGATGCACCATTCCACGACGTCCTTGTGCTCGGCGTGCGACAGCGTCGGGCTTTCGCCCGTGGTGCCGACCGGCACAAGCCCGTTGGTGCCTTCGGCGATCTGCCAATCGACCAGGTCGCGGAACGCTTTCTCGTCGACGGAGCCGTTCTTGAACGGGGTCACGAGTGCGGTAAACGAGCCTCGAAAGCGTGTCTTGGCGGCCATGAGACGATCCATGAGTTGGTAAGCGGTGCGGCTATTGGCCCACCTTGGCCGACGCGGCGCGCATCCGTAAAGCGTTCCGCATAGATATCGGGTTGCGACGGGCCTTAAAAGCCCCCTTTTAAGGACGCAGCCGCTCTGAACAGCTGTTGTCAGCACTGCAAACAGCGGCCCCGCTTTCGCCGCAAAACTGTAAATTGTCGCGGCAACTTCCGCAGGTTAGGGTTTCTTCAACCTAACGGGCCGAAGAGAATCTCGGCCATCGACGACACGCCCCCGGGAGGGAAGGTGCCGGCTTTCCGAACCATTACGGTGCTCGCCTGCGTTTGGGTCCTAGGGGCCGGGGCGCAAGCCGCGCCATTGTCGGGCGAAGTTCCCTTGCCGCGACACCGGCCGGCGATCAAAGGGGAAAAGCTCGGCAAAGCGGAAACGCCAAAGCGGGGCGCGCTGAAGTTCGAGCCGGACGGAGCGGCGCCGCTTTCGATCGCGCCGGCAACCGCTTCGGCGGCGCGCGAGGTTCCAGTCAATGCGTCCCCGGCGGACGCGCGGCTTGAGCCTCCAGTCGGGCAGGCGCCGATATTGGCGCCGCCAGCCAGACCGGTCCCGCCCTTCGCGACCGCCACCACAACGACGACGTCGCCGCTGGATTTGTCCGCGGTGAAACAGGCCATCGATCTGGTCCGCAAAAACCGCCAAGGCGAGGCAACCGACGTCGAGCATACGATTTCCGATCCGGTCGCCCGCAAGCTCGTGGAATGGGTGATCCTGCGCAGCGAGGACGGCTCGAGCGATTTTTCGCGCTATGCCGGCTTCATCGCCGCCAATCCCAGCTGGCCCGGCATCGAGGCGTTGCGGCGACGCGCCGAGGCGGTGATGTGGCAGGACCACATCGACCCGGTGGCCGTCATCGATTTCTTCCGTTCCGAAGAGCCGCACACCGCCAAAGGCCGCTTCGCGCTGGCGCAAGCGCTGCTCACGCGCGGCGACGTCGCCGGCGCCGCGGCGGCGGTGCGCCAAGCTTGGCGCAGCGACGCTTTTTCCGGCGATCTCGAGGAGCAGGCGCGCGAAACTTTTTCCGGGTTGATCACGCCTTCCGACGACGATGTGCGCATGGAAGCGCGGCTGTACGCCGAGGATGACGACGCCGGATTACGGGCCGCCGGTCACCTCGACGCGACAGCGCTCGCCGTCGCCAAAGCCCGTGCCGCCGTCATCGACCAGGCCCATAACGCCAAGGCGCTCCTCGATGCGGTGCCGGAAGCCGCGCGCCGCGACCCGGGCTACATGTTCAGCCGCATTCAGTGGCTGCGGCGCAATGACAAGATCGCGGAAGCCGCGCAGTGGCTCAACGCCGCGCCGCGCGATCCGGCGCAAGCTGATCGATGTCGACCAATGGTGGGTGGAACGCCGGCTGGTGTCGCGAAAACTGCTCGATCTCGGCGACCCGCGGCTGGCCTATGAGGTCGCCAACGGCGCCGCGGCGCCGGACAACCACAATTACCGCGCCGAGCAGCATTTCACCGCCGGCTGGATCGCGCTGCGCTTTCTGCGCCAGCCGGCCATCGCACTCGCGCATTTCGCCCGGATTGCCGACGACACGTACAATCCGATCACGCTGGCGCGGTCGCTTTATTGGCAGGGCCGCGCCGCCGAAGCCTTGGGACGGGATCAGGATGCCCGCGCGCGCTACGAAGAGGCGGCGCATTATCCGACGGCCTATTACGGCCAGCTCGCGCGCGCCCGGCTCGGCCTCGACGAAGTGACGCTGCGCGCGCTGCCGCGCGCTCCCGCCGAGCACCGCACGCTCGAAATCGCCCGCACCTTCGAGATTCTCTACGCCATCGACGAGCGCGATCTCGTCGCCATCATGGCGGCCGACCTTGGCGACAAGGCGACCGACACCGCGGCGCTCGCGGCGCTTGCCGAGATCGCCACGCGCCACGACGACGCCCGGGCGACGCTGCTCATCGGCAAGGCCATGCTCGGCCGCGGCTATCCGTTCGAGCGCTATGCGTTTCCCGATTTCGGCATACCGACCTACCAGCAGATCGGCCCCACGGTCGAACCTTGCGTCGTCTATTCGATCGTGCGCCAGGAAAGCGCGTTCAATCCGCACGTTGTGTCCAGCGCCAACGCCTATGGCCTGATGCAGGTCACGCCGGACGCCGGACGCGACACTGCCAAACGGTTCAACGTCACGTTCAATCAGCGCCGGCTCGCCGACGACGTCGCCTATAACGCTCAGCTGGGAACGGCGGAGCTCGGCAACGCCCTCGCCTCATGGCGCGGCTCCTACATCCTTGCCTTCGTCGCCTACAATGCCGGGCCGCGCCGGGCGAAGGAATGGATCGAGCAATACGGCGATCCGCGCGATCCCAAGGTCGATCCGATCGATTGGATCGAGCGCATCCCAATCTCGGAGACGCGCAATTATGTCGAGCGCGTGATCGAGAACATGCAGGTCTATCGCGCGCTTGTTGAAAATAATCCGAAGCTGTCGATCGAGGCCGACCTGCGGCGCGGCGGGTAGCGTCGCCTCCAGCGCAATCAAGTCGCAGGGCCAGTGCGGCAGTAATCAACCCACATTGTCCGATAGGCCGCTTCGATCGCTTTCGTGTAGAGCGCGCTATTGCCTGCTGCAGATGCTGAAATCTTAGTAGCAAGTTCGTTCCGCAAGATCTTAAGATAATCGGGCCTGGAAGCAAACTCCACCGCAATATCTAAGTACTCATCCTCCGTATTCGCCACCCAATCCTGCATTCCAACCGAAACCAAAATTGCGCCTGCTGTTCGGCTCGTTAGGCTATTGCCGAGTAATGCGACGACGGGCACGCCCATCTGCAATGATTCGAACGTGCTGATGCCGCCATTCTGCGGATACGGATCGAGTGAAATATCGACATCCTTGAAGGCAGCAAGATGCTCTTCGCGAGATGTTCTGCCCAGGAACATCACTTGCTCCGCCGAAATTCCATGCTCGACGAATTTTTCCAGTTGCTCCGCCCTTACAGACGCGTCATCCAAAGCGTGGTGCTTTATCAATATTCGTGACCCCGGCATCGCCTTAAGGATGCGCGACCAAAGCGCTATTGCCCGATCGGATATCTTGCTTAGACGGTTAAAAACCCCGAAAGTGAGATAACCTTTCGACAAAACAGGCGGTTCTGAAAGCCGCAAATGATAAGGCAACGGTTCGATCGTCATAATACACGGCAGATCAAAAACCTTCTCGGCAAACAAGTGACGGACGCTATGGGGGCAAATAACCGGATCGGAGA
The DNA here is from genome assembly GCA_963784325.1 of uncultured Alphaproteobacteria bacterium. Lineage (GTDB taxonomy): Bacteria > Pseudomonadota > Alphaproteobacteria > Rhizobiales > Xanthobacteraceae > BOG-931. Next base: position 175,070 of record CAWARC010000028.1, read on the forward strand.
ATAGATAGTCGATTGTCGGCAGTCCCGTGCCGGTTGCTCCGGCGCTGACTTGGACTGGCGCTGGCCTGCGCGCAAATACGCCAAGTCGATGCCCTGCCGTGTGCCCGGACAAATCGACGAGGATATCGATTTCGTCATCGTTGATCACTTTACAGAGCTCATCGTCGGACAACTGAGCGACGTCGCGCCACCGATCCGCCGCACCGCGGAAATCTTCGGTGATTTCGTCTTCGACTGCTCCGCAAGAGTAACAGGTGATCTCGAACCGGGTCTTGTTGTGGTGTCGCAGCATAGGCCTAAAGCCAAAGGCTGCGGAATGTCTGCGGAAGTCCGCGGAAACATAGCCTACTCTGATACGCCGGGCCGGGTCGCGCAGCCTGCGGCAAGGGCTGGATTGTCGATCGCCCATCGTAGCCTTAAGCCGCAGCCACCAATCTTGTCGCGCCCGCTGCTGTTCCTCAAATCCAGTTTCTGGAATTAATTCTTGAACGAAAATTCGGCTCGAAAGGATCTCGGGTGAATTTGGTTCGGCCGTGAGGGCCTTATCGTAAGCGTCCAGCGATTCTTGGATTCGATTTGCATCGAAGAGCGCCTGCGCTCGCCCAGCCCAGCCCCGAACAGAATCCGGGTCTAGCGCCAATGCGCGATCATAGGCGTCAAGTGCCTCACTCGGCCGGTTCGTCCATCTAAAGATATTGCCCCGACCAACCCATGCCGCAGCGAGGTCGGGTTTCAGCGCAGCAGCCTGATCATAAGCCGCAAGCGCTTCGTCGTATCGCCATAGGCCGTAACAAGCATTACCCCGGCCCATATAGGCTTCCGCTAGATTGGCTTCGATCGAGAGCGCCTTATCGTAGGCCATCAGCGCCTCGTCGTAATGTCGCCGGTCGCAGGAAACATTGCCTCGCCCGAGCCAAGCCCCGATAAGATCGGGTTTCAACGACAATGCCCGATCGTACGCAAGGATTGCTTCATCGCAACGCTTAAGTTCCGCGAGCACGTTGCCGCGTCCAAGCCAAGCGTTAAAAAGCGCGGGATTTAGCGACAAAGCCCTATCATACGCGACCAAGGCATCCTCGTAACTTTTACAAACGCCACGAACGTTGCCGATATTGACGTATACTTCGGCATATTGCGGCTGCAACGCCTGTGCCTTTTCGAAGCTGGCCAGCGCAGCATCGTAATTCTTCATCTCGGCAAGAACCGACCCCCGCTCGTTAACGGCAGCAACATGAACCGGGGCAATCGCAAGCAGTTTGTCGAATTGCGCAAGCGATTCTTGCAATCGTTTTAGTTTGAATAGCGAAATCGCGCTGATGTATAAAAGCCCAGCAGCTCCTGGAGTAACGTCGAGGGCACGCATCGAGACGTTGAGAGCGGATTTGTGATCCCCGATCTGGGATAGAATTGTCGCGTAGTTCTCCGAATACTGCGCATTCCGCGGCTCTATCGAAAGTGAGCGCTGCAATAGCGATTTTGCGCGCTGGTGATTTCCTCGGACCGCTTCTATCAATCCTAGGTAGTGCAAAGCGTAAGAATTATTCGCATCCCCGCTTATGATCTGGCGATATAATTCGGCGGCCTTATCGAGGCTGCCGGCCTGATGCAGAGAAAATGCCGTTTGAAGCTTCTGTTGATCTTTGGGACTGGGCATGACTGGGCCGACGCCTGATTGACGCGAGGAGTGCGGATCTCATACCCAGGCTTGGCCGCCCCGGTAGCACCTCAACGCACACTGGCCTAAGCATCTGATGGCCAGTTTCAAGTCAATGAACTTTTATATCTACAGTCAAGCCATTGAGTTGAATAGGAAAATCGTCTCTACTGAACCGGAAAACAAGAAGACGACCCATTGACACGTCAATGACAATCCTTCGCAGCACTTTTACAGTCAGTGCCTCAAGGCACGGCATCTGTCGTTCAGCAGGCGTCAGGGCAAAATCGTGGTGAACATCGCCTCCGCACCAGTCAAACGGGTCGATGATGGCGGCTTCGCCCCGACCGGAAAAAGCTCTTTCGTTACTGCGCAAGACGGCTTGCGGCTGCATGTGCGAGAATACGGTCCGCGCACGACGCCTGCTTTGCCGGTGGTCTGCTTGCCGGGCTTGGCGCGAACCGTCGCCGATTTTGACGCGCTGGCGCCGGCTTTGGCCGATGGCCCCCCGTCCCGCCGTGTGATTGCGATCGATGCGCGCGGACGCGGCCAATCGGACTACGACAGCAATCCGGAAAACTACAATTTGGCGGTCGAGCTTGGCGACGTCGTGACGGTGCTTACGGCGCTCGAAGTCGGCGAGGCGGTGCTCATCGGCAGTTCGCGCGGCGGCCTTCTCTCCATGTTGCTCGGCGTCGCGCATCCGACGAGCGTCGCCGGCGTGGTACTGCACGATATCGGGCCGGTCATCGAGCCGAAGGGGCTTGCCCGCATCAAAAGTTACGTCGGCAAACTGCCGCAGCCTCGTAATTTCGGAGAAGGCGCCGAGATCCTCCGCCGATTGTTTGATGCCCAGTTTCCACGATTGACCGGCGAGCAATGGCTCGCGGCCGCACAGCGCACCTGGAAGATGGATAGCCGCGAGCTCGTACCGACCTATGACGTGCAGCTGGCGCGCATGCTCGCCGAATTCGACATCGAACGGCCGTTGCCGGTGATGTGGACCGAATTCGACGCGCTGTCGCGCGTGCCGATTCTGGTCATCCGCGGCGCCAACTCCGATATTCTTTCGGCCGCCACGGTAACCGCCATGCGCGCTCGCCATCCAATGATGGAATCCATCGAAATCGCGGACCAGGGGCATGTTCCGTTGCTCGATAGTCCAAATCTGATTCGTCGCGTCGCTGAATTTGTCTGTAACTGCGACGCCGAGCGTAACGGGACCGGCCCGGAAACGAAAAGCGCCGAGTCCGCCATGTCGCGTGTTCCATCGGCCACGCAGCAGCGATAGGCCTATTCAGCTCAAATCTCATTCCCGGCTGCGCCAAAGCAAATTTTTGGAGCGCCGCTGGATTGCAGACAATCCAAATCGGGGCCTCGCTGAACCCGGATTGAACGGTTGGCGCAACAGCTCATTCGGTCCCGTCAAGCTCATCGCGCGCCGCAAAAAGAAAAATCCCCGGCGGAGGACCGCCGGGGATTTCCGATTTCAAGCCTTGATCAGACGATCAGGGCAGGAAGTCCTTGTGCATACGGACGCTCACCGTCCACACGTCCGCGTGCGGCTCGACCACGGTCGCCCCACCAAAAGCGAGCGGCGAACCGGCCGGGATGGCGCCCGACGCAGTCACCGAAGCGCTGTTCATATGGTCGTAGATGCCTTCGATACCGAGGTAGAACGACTTGGTGACGTCCCACTGCAACCGGCTACCAATCGCATACATCGACCAGTTGTTGTTGCAGCCGACGCCGGCAGCAGCAGCCGCACCGACACCAGTACCGTTGCCTTCCATCGCGCAGAGCATGGAATTGGCGCTGCCGGTACCGGAGTTGTAGCTCACCGCATAATAAGAGCCGAACAGCGACTCATGGACCGAAGGAGTCCAGTAGTGCTCGAAGGAGGCGTTGAAGCCCCAGGCAGTCGTCAACTGACAATTTGTCGTCCCGGTGGCCGAAATGCCCCGGAGCGCCGCCGTACACGCAGTCGCTCAGGACGCCAAAGGTCTCGTTGTTACCTTCAACCTTGCCCCAGTTCGTGTTGGGCGTGAAGAAGAGATAGCGCAACGCACCCTGGGTATAGTTGACCTGCGACTGGAAGTAGTCGCCCTGGGCGATCATCGGGAAGTTCAACCGCAGGCCTGCGCCAACGGCATAACCCCACTGAGTCGCTCGGATCGACCCGCACCGGGAGTTGCGTCCGCTGGCGCAGTACCACCTGCTCCCGCTGTTGACGCATAGTACGTTGGGTTGAGGTCATGCGCCGCGGCCATGATCTGGGCACTGCCCCAAGTCTGGTCGAGACGAATATTGCCAACGAAGTCGCCGGCCTGCATGCCGCCATAGGCACCGGAGCCAGGGAACTCCGAAGCACCGCCTGTCACGCCGCTCACGAAGCTTCCCGGTGTGACCGTGCCGAGACCCGCAAGGCCGGGCTGACCGGCAGCAGGGGCAATGGCCTGGTTGATGATCTGAGTCGTGCGACGCGCTTCCGTGTCGATCGTCGCCGACAGACCGTTGCCGAGTTGCGCGGTATAACCCCACACAAACCAGCCTGGATCGCCGGTATCGGACGCAGGATAATAGCCGCCCCGCAAGCTCGCAGCGGGAACGCTATAGAAGTCGTAGAACGACTGCGTCAGACCGGCAGTAATCCCGGCCCATTGCAGGAAGGCGCGGTTCGAACTGAGCGCTAGGTTACCCACTTGAAACCCGGCGTCGTTGGTGTTGATGCCAACGTCGATATAGGCGCGCGCCGTGCCGTAAGCGGTCTGCTCACGAGCATCAGCCGTGATATAGCCGCGAGCCCGGAAAACTTCGCTGGTGCTGCCGCGGTTGTTGGCGTTACCGGCGAACGGTCCCCAGGTCATGCTGCCGTTGACTTGGCCATAAACGAACTCAGCACGCGTCCAGCCACCGATCTTGATGCACATATCGGTACCCGGCATATAGTAGAATCCCGCCCCGTAGAGGCTGCAGACCTTCACGTATTCGACCGGCTTGGCCTTAACGGGAAGATCAGCTGCCTGCCCCGCAGTAGCCGCAACCAACGCGGCCGCGGAGCCGAGGAGGAGGCTTTTCACCATCTTCATTTTGAACCTCCAATTGTTGCCGTGGGAGGGTTCCGTCTCTGCCGGGTGAACGCCACCCCTTCGAAGGTCCCCTTAGTCCCCAAACCACCCGGTCTTTCCACTTCCCGAAAACACCGGACGAGTCGACTTGGGGTTCCCCCCTCCGTCGCACGCATACCTTAACCAACGGGTTCCACCACGCAACGAAGAACTGGCCTAGTCACAGGCCGGTTTGACCGATTTCGGCAAGGTGTTGCGTAAAAAACACGCAGCCTGTGATGCCTTGATAAGCGGGACCGATATGGAGCCGCTCTCGCCGCGCTTGGTTGTTTCCGCAGTCTTATCAAAGTGTTGGGCGGCTGCCGCCAGAACCCCATCCGCGTGGGCCCGGCCACATTTGCCGGAAATCGCCCTGAGCGGCCGAGAGAGAGGCCCCCCGTAACGCCCAATGAGCTCGCCACCTGTTGACAGTTTCGATTCTCCTGGAGGACGAGACGGCTGCGAACGCATTTTCTGCGATCTCCGCCTGCTCTGCCGGCACATCGTGGCAGCGCGTGAGCGGTGCCCCAGGTCAAAACAAAATTTTAAATGCCCTGGCCGTTTGCGCCGCCCCCGCTCACGCGAAAATTTTGGATTTCCTTGCGGCCGCCGGAAAACGTCACTTCCAATTGGAATTCGTCGGCGCCGCCAAAATCCTGCGCGGCGCGATAAAATGCGACGAAGGCAGGCACGTCGATCGCCAAACATTGCTTGACATTGGTCGCCTTGAGCATGGCGCGCTTGACGCTGACGACGCCGTGAGCTGGCGGGTGGGCGAGCCGGATGGCCGGCAGCGGGCCCGACGTGCAATCCGGCCGAATGCTGGTGTAGATGCCGACACGCACGTTCTGTCCTGGCGCCGCCTTCACCGTGCGTTCGACCAAAGGAGATTGCGCGCAAGCAAGTTGCATCGAAGCGAAGAAAAATAAAGCTGCGCCGATCCAATATCGATGCATCATACGCTTCCGGGTCGCGCCGAGTTTGCCGTCACCGGCACAGTTTACACGATCGGGGCCGCATTGTGCCGAGCGCTTGTGGTAATCTTTCGACCACGCACTGCGCGCGGTAGAGAGCGGGAATGGCAGCGGGAATCCGAGATCCAAGAATAGGCGTCGCGCTCGGCGAGCCGTTGCAGCGGGCGACGCTTGCATTAAACGCCAAGCGTCCCGACGAAGCGCAGCAGATCGCCGAAGAAATTTTGCGACGAGAACCCCGCAATGCCCGCGCGCTGCACATTCTCGGCATTGCGTTGTTGATGCAGGGCCGTGCCGAGGCCGCCGTCTCCCCGCTCGAGGCCGCTGCCCGTGGCCGCCACGACCCGGAGATCGAGACCCAACTGGCACTTGCGCTTAGCCAGCTCGGCAGGCGCGACGATGCATTGTCGCGGCTTAAGCGTGCCAGCAAGCGGCAGCCGCCCTACGCCCCTGCGTTCCATGGGCTCGGCAGCTTGCTGTTTGCGATGGAACGTCACGACGAGGCGATCGAAACGCTTCGTCGCGGCGTCGCGGTGGCGCCGATGATGCCGGAAATGACCATTCAACTCGGCAACGTTCTTCTGCAGCGGAGAAAATATGAGGAGGCAAGCGCCGCCTTTGGTCAGGCGTTAACGATATCGCCGGATTTGCCCGACGCGCTGCTCGGCATGGGCAAAGCGCAATATGCGATGGGCCACAACGAACCTGCCGCCGATTGTTTTCGCCGCTGTCTCAGAATCCGGCCCGACGATGACAGCCTATGGCTTCATCTCGGACATTGTCTATTACGGCTCGGCGAGCGCGAGGCGGGCTACGAGTGTTTTCGTACTGCGTCGCGCGGCGATCCGAGGCGCTACGGCAGGGCGCTTTCGTCGCTCGCTGCATCGGGCCGTGGCCGAACCTGGTTGAGGCCGAGCGCGGCGGCGGAGTTCATGCGCGAAGCAAAGAAATAAACTCTAGCGCTTCGGCACCCGGAATTGCCGACGATAAACCCCGGTTTCGCGGGCAATGGAGGTCCGGATTTCGATCATCCGGTCGGCGGCCTCCTCGGTCAGCACCTCAAAGCGCCCGACCCAACTCTCGCGTTTCACCGGCAGGCATTGCGCCACCGGGGTGCCTTTCGGCAGCACGCCGTTGAACTGCGCGTCGTCCCAGCGCGCCGGAAAGCTCAACGGGCTGTGACAAAACGTGTCGCTATCGACCAAACCTGTGAGCGTGGTGAACGGCAAGTCGGCGCGATTGACCGGATGGGTGAACAACAGTGAGTAGCCCGGCGGCGCCTCGATGTTCCAAAAACAGTTGAATTTGATGATGAAGCGGTCTTCGTCGAGAAACGGCGCCCCGACGATTTGGCTGGGATCATGAAAAGCTATCGGCGAGTGCGAAAACTCGCTGGAAAATCCTTCAGGGGCGAAATCCCAACTGAACTCGCCATCGCGGACATCGACGTCGGTCGCCAGTGGAATAAGAAACCCATAGGTCATGGCGTCGATGAAAGGCGGGCAGCGCTTCACCGTCTCGGTCTCGCTGCCCATCGTCAGGTCGAAGGCCTTGGCCGGCATGGATTTGAACCATTCCGGGAGCCCCTGCACCGCCGGAATAGGCCGCGGCAGAATATTCTCCAGCGCCGGCAAGCAGCGAAAAGTCAGCGTCATTTGCGTGGCCTGGTCCATGCAGCCAAATCCTGTGCCGCCGACAGCGTTGGCGCTCCCCGTTCGACACACGCGCCCGCCACATTATATGCGATATGCGAAGTCGGCGGGCAAAGGCTGCGCCGCAGCAAGTCCACCGCACGGTCCCAACTTGTCGCGAGCCGGGGGTTATGTGGTAGTTTGATTTGAGCGGCACGCGACGCAAGCGCGCTGCAGGCGATAAAGCTCCGGAAACTCTGGGCTTTTTGCGATCGGAGAGGTGGCCGAGTGGCTGAAGGCGGCGGTTTGCTAAACCGTTATACGGTCTAAAGCCGTATCAAGGGTTCGAATCCCTTCCTCTCCGCCATTTTTTCCCCGTCAGACTGTGCGGGTATTGGGGTTCCCTTGAGCCGTCGATCAGTGTCATGAGTTGCAAAGAGCGTCCGGGTGCCGGACCGTTTGGGGCAGCGCCGATGCGCGGCCCTGCCGCGTCTCCGCTTGCCGGCGGGACGCCGGCGAGCCTCTTCGCCGCAGCCGTGGCGCAACATCAGGCGGGAGCATTCGCCGAGGCGGAGCGCCGTTACCGTTATATTCTCTCGCTTTATCCCGACCACGCCGACAGCCTGCATAATCTCGGCCTGCTCGCTCTGCAGAGCGGCAATGCCGCATCGGCCGCGGAACTCATCGGCAAAGCGATCAAGCTCAACAACCGGGTCGGCGAATATCATTACAATATCGCGCTCGCTTGGCGCGGCCTCAATCGCATGGATCAGGTCGCTACGCATTTGCAGCGCGCGATCGAACTGCGCCCCGACCATGCGCTCGCCCATCTCAACCTTGGCAATGTCCGTCGCGAGCAGGGCCGGCTCGCCGACGCCGTCGCCTGTTACGAGCGCGGGCTGGCGCTCAATCCCAATTTTGCCGCGGCGCGCATCAATCTGGCGAATGTGCTCGCCGAGCAAGGCCGCTGGGAGGCGGCGGTTGCCGCTTATCGGCAAGCCTTGGCGCTCGAGCCCCAACACGCCGAAGCCCATCATCGCCTCGGCAGGGCGCTGATGGCGCTGGGCAAGGCTGGTGAAGCCATTGCCCATTTCGAGGCGACCGTTGCGCTGCGGCCCGACCTGACGGCCGGATATGAAGGGTTGAGCGCGGCATCCTTGACGGTCGGCAAGCTCGATGTGGCGGTCCACGCCATCGCCCGCGGCCTCGAGTTGAACGAAAAACCCGAAGCCAAAACGCTGTTCGCGCAATGCGTGAGAGCGGTGCGGTTCACCGCACCGGACGATCGGCTGCGCAAAATGGTGTTGCGTGCGCTGTCGGAAGGCTGGGCGCGCCCGCGCGAACTCGACGGCGTCTGCATCAGTCTCATCAAGCTCGACCCGATCGTGACCGGCTGCATCGCCCGGGCGACCGCGGCGTGGCCGCAACTCCTGTCCGCGGCGCAAGTGTTCGGCGCTTCGGGGCTGGCGGCACTCGCCAGCGATGAGCTCCTCGGCTGCCTGCTGCAATGCGATCCGGTCGCCGATCTTGGCCTCGAATTCGTGTTGACCAATGTTCGCCACATCATGCTGACTTCTGCCGAAGGCGGCGACCAGACTGTCGACGAGCCAAGTCTGAAATTCTTCGCTGCCGTGGCGCGGCAATGCTTCATCAATGAATACGTTTATACCCTGCCGCAAGGCGAAGCGGATCGCGCGCGCGATCTGCAATTAAAACTCGCGGCGGCGCTCAGGGACGGCGAACCGGTACCGCCGTTATGGCCGATCGCCATCGGCGCCTATTTTCCACTGCACGCGACAACGGGAGCACAAGCTCTGCTGGAACGGTCATGGCCGGATTATGTGCGCGATCTCCTCGTGCAACAAATCGAAGAGCCTATGCGCGAGCGCGAAATCGCGGCGGCAATCCCCGCCTTGACTGCGATCGAAGATCACGTCTCGCGGGCGGTGCGCACCCAGTATGAGGAGAATCCATACCCGCGCTGGATCGAAGCCGGACCGCCGGTACAGCCCATCATTCTCAAGGGCACACCGCCGGAACAGATTCCCGATGTGCTGGTCGCAGGCTGCGGCACCGGGCTTTCGACCATCGAATTCGCACGGCAGATGAGCCACGCCCGCATTCTGGCGATCGATCTGAGCCTCGCCAGCTTAAGCTACGCCAAGCGCATGGCGGAAAAATTCGGCCTCGGCAACATCGAGTTCGCGCAAGCCGACATCATGATGGCGGGCTCGATCGGGCGACAATTCGATTTCATCGACGCGTCCGGCGTCTTGCACCATCTCGCCGATCCATGGGCCGGCTGGAGAATATTGCTCTCGCTTCTGCGCCCGGGCGGAGTCATGCAGGTCGGCCTCTATAGCGAAACCGCGCGCCAAAATGTCGTTGCGGCGCGCGCCTTCATCGCCGAACGCGGCTATCGACCGGACCCCGCGGGCATCCGGCGCTGCCGCGCGGACATCATCGCCGCCGACGATCCAGTGCTGAAATCGGTGGTGCAGTGGGAGGATTTTTTTACGATCGGCGAATGTCGCGACCTCTTGTTCCACGTGCAGGAACATCGGATCACGTTACCCCAGATCAAATCGTTCCTGGCGGCAAACGGCGTGCAGTTTTCCGGCTTTATTCCGGTGCCGTCGCAATTGCGTACCTTCGCCGCGCGGTTTCCCGAGCAATCGGCGCAGCTCGATCTCGATTGCTGGCACGCGCTCGAAGCCGACGTCCCCGACTTGTTCGCCGCGATGTATCAGTTTTGGGTGCGCAAGCCGGCATGAACCGCCGGTTTGCGCCGGGCTCAGGCCGCCATGGCCGGCGCAGGCGCAGGCTCGTTGCAACGCAGCCAATCCCGCGCCGCGCGTTGCGCACACGCGATTTCGACGTCGGACATCTGATTGGCGACTTCGCGCCGCAACCGAACCGCGTCGCTGTTGCCCTTCATCGCCGCGAGATTGAACCATTTATGCGCGGCGACGAGATCGACCGGCGCATCGCGACCGACCGAATACATCATCCCAAGCTCGAACAGCATATCGCTCGCGGCCGGCCCTTCGCCGAGCGGCGCCATATTGCTGTCGAGGATTTCATAACGAGCCATGACAAACTCCCCTGTCCATTCCCGGCCTTGTCCGCTACCGCGGTTTTTGCCCCAGCCGGTGCGTGATAATCCCCAGAAAATTTGAATGGTGGTTTAAGCAATGCGATGAACAGACTCTGAAATAGTCCGCCGCAATTTGCGCGAACTGACAAATCGCCACCCAGATTGCCGCCGCAAAAGTACGATCGACGACCTCGGAGGGCAGAAAATGCGCGGATATCCCGGCAGTCCGGGGAAAAAGGGTGTTGGCGCCCAAAGTGTTGACGTAGCATAAAGGCTGTCGGGAATTCACCAATCGTGAACCGACATGAACCGTAGTGAACGCCGGGCCGCCGCCGCGCGCGTCAAGGCTGCATCTGGCTCGGCGCCGACCGACATTGCCGCGCTGATGGCGCAAGCCAACGAGGCTTACCGGGCACGGCGGCTCGCGCAGGCCGAGATCATTTGCAAGCAGGTTCTGTCACGGGCTCCCGCGCACGCTACCTGCCTCAATCTTCTCGGCGTCGTTTATCAGACGGCCGGGTGGCACCGGCCGGCGATCAAGCTGTTCGCCAAGGCTATCGCGGTGGACGATCTCGACGCCGGTTTCCATTACAACATCGCGTGCTCGTTTCAGGCCCTGGCTGAGCGCACGCCGGCCACCATGCATTTCGGGAAAGCCATTGCGCTCGGCATGGGCGGCAACAAACATGTCGAAGAGTTTGTGATGGAAAACGTGGCGATCCGGCAATGCATTGCGCGGATCGTCAGCCAAGATCCGGCCGTCGGCAATGCCGTCCCGTTCGGCGCCGACGATCTCGCAGTGATCGCAAGCGACACCTTTTTGCGCTGCGCCCTCTGGCTGACGACCTTGCATGGCGTTATGCTCGAACTGTTTCTGACCAAGCTGCGCACTGCCCTGCTTCGGCTGGCAGGCGCAAATACCTTTGACGCGGTTCAAGTCGATGACAGCGTGACCGACCTGCTGAGTGCGCTGGCCCAACAATGCTTCATCGACGAATATGTTTTTGCACAAACCGATGAGGAGACCGAACTTGCAAATCGGCTCCGCGAGCTGCTGACGGAACAGCTATCGCGAGGGGACGCCGTCTCGCCGCTGCTGCTCGCCGCGGTCGCAGCCTATTTCCCGCTGCATTCGCTGCGCGAGGCAAAATCCCTTTTGACATTGCACTGGCCGGAAAGCACCGCCGATCTGCTGCGGATGCAAGTGCGCGAGCCTTTGAAGGAAGCGGAAGATCGTCCGGCCATCCCGGCGCTTACCGCCATCGATGACGACGTATCGGTGGCCGTCATGCGCCAATACGACGAGAACCCCTATCCGCGCTGGACCATTAATCCATTCATCGTGCGCGCCGCCGATCGCAAGCGCCAGCCGCGCCCGGTCGGCGAAGACGCAGCAGTTGGCGAAGATGTTCTCATCGCCGGCTGCGGCACCGGGCAGCATCCGTTTTCCAATGCGCAATATTCGCCGCAAGCGCGAATTCTGGCCGTCGACATCAGCCGGACGGCGCTGGCCTATGCGCGCCGAAAAACCCGCGAGGCGGGTTTGCACAACATCGAATATGCCCAGGCCGACATTCTAAAATTGGGGGCCATCGGCCGCACCTTCAACCGCATCGAGGCCGTCGGTGTGCTGCACCATCTTGCCGAGCCGGAAGCCGGATGGCGCATCCTCCTCTCGCTATTGGCCCCGAACGGCACAATGCGCGTCGGCCTTTACAGCGCGACCGCGCGGCGCGCGGTCGTCGAGGCACGCGCGTTGATCGCCGAGCGCGGCTATAGCGCCACGGCCGATGATATCCGGGCGTTGCGGCAGACCGTCATTCGCGGCCAAAGCACGAATACACTTCTCAAGATCGCCGACTTCTACACCATGAGCGGCTGCCGCGATCTCTTGTTCAACGTCATGGAACACCGGTTCACGATCCCGGACATAGCGGCATTCGTGAACCAGCATGGACTGTCGTTTCACGGCTTCGAACTGGAGCCCGCAATCGTCGAGCGATTTCTAGAGCGATATCCGGGCGGCGAGGCGCTCACCAATCTCGATTATTGGCATGAATTCGAGACTGCCAATCCGGACACATTTTGGCACATGTATGTGTTTACGGTGTCGCGGAGAGAGCAGGTGTCTCCCGCAACGGGGCCTATTGCATCGCAGCGCAATCCCGAAAATCGCTAGGAATTCCCAATGCCGTTGACTATACATCCCGCATTCTCCCGACAACGAACATCGAGGTTGCAATGAAAACCAACCGCAGGGCGGCGGCCGCTTTTGGGCTGGCAGCGAGCGTATTTTTTGGCTGGGCAGGCCTGGTTTCGCCGGCATCGGCCGCCAGTCCGCTCGGCACCTGGTACACCGCGGACAAGGACAGCCAAGTGCGTATCGCCAATTGCGGCGGCGCGATCTGCGGTACGCTGGTATGGCTGAAGGAACCCAACGATCCGGAGACCGGACGGCCGAAGCTCGACAAGCACAATGCCGACGCCTCGAAGCAAAGCCGGCCGCTGATCGGCGTGGCGATCGTGCTCGGCATGAAGCCGAGCGGACCGAATGTCTGGAGCGGCAACGTCTATAACGCCTCGGACGGCAAGGCCTATTCCGGTTCCTTCACCCTGACCGGTGACAATACCGCCGACCTCAAAGGCTGTGCCATGGCCTTTCTTTGCAAAACCCAGACCTGGACGCGGGCGAAGTAACCGCGCTCACCGCGCGCGCTGGCCGAACAGCACGGCGCGTACTTTGGCATCGCGCATATCGACCGCGGAAGCCGCCTCGACGCGGATCGCGAAGGCGCGCTTGACGGCGGGGCGCGCCCGGATGGTCTCGAACCAGCGCTTGAGATGCGGGAAGTCGTCGAGCTTTTGGCCTTGCCGCTCGGCGAGCCGCACCCAGCCGACCGCCGCCATGTCGGCGATTGAATAGCGCCCGGCGAGAAATTCGTGCCGCGCCAGACGGGTGTTCATGACACCGTAGAGGCGATTGACCTCGTCGGTGTAGCGCGCGATCGCGTAGAAGATCTCCTGCGGCGCGTAACGGCGGAAGTGGACCGCCTGCCCCGCCATCGGGCCCAGGCCGCCGACCTGCCAGTACAACCACTCCTCGACGGCGACGCGCGCGCGCTCTTCACGCGGATAAAATTTTCCGCTTTTGCGGCCGAGATATTGCAAGATGGCGCCGGATTCAAACACTGAAATCGGCCGGCCCGCTGGGCCGGCCGGATCGATGATCGCCGGCATGCGATTGTTCGGCGAGATCGCCAGAAACTCCGGAGCAAATTGTTCGCCCTTTGAGATGTCGACCGGCAGCACGACATAGGGCAGACCGCATTCTTCGAGCATGATCGATATTTTCCAGCCGTTGGGCGTCGGCCAGTAGTAAAGCTCGATCGGCTTTTGGCCGCGCGGCGCACCGCGTGCGGACGCCGCCCGCCGGGTTGCAGCGGTTGCTTTCTTACCCACAGTTTTCTTGGCAGCCTGCTTCACGGTCTTGCGCGTACCTCATCTCTGCATAAAGAAAAACGGCGCCGCGGATGAGGTCCACGACGCCGGTGAAAGTTTCGGGAAGATACTGCTAAAACACCGAGGGCGTCGGCGAGATGGCTGAAGGGCAAATACGCTGATTGTTTGGTCAGAGCGAGATCCGGTTTCCCGTCTCTCTTCTTCGCTTCCGCATCAATGTAACACGATTGCGAAGCTTGCACCTCCGTCCCGCCGACGCCCCCTGCCGTCCACCGGAACCGGCCCGCCTCGGATTGGATCGTCGATCCATCCTCGACGTCGGCCGGCCCGTGTGACGCGATCTCCGACTAAATGAAGTCGAAGACCGATTGCAGCGTCAGTTACTTCTTCTTCCGACGCTTTGCCGGTTTCTTCGCCTTAGCTTTCGCTTTTCTCTTCTTCGCCATTGCTGCCCTCCTAGCTTTGAGTGGATGGCGATATCGGTCAGTGCAGTCGCGAATCGATCCGCACTACATCCCGATTACTACACAGGAAAAAAAATAACAGTGACTCCACTTAATTTTGTGTATAGACGCCGCCGCCCGACGCTGTGCGCGCGATACTTCGTGCAAGCAGCGGTGCGATCGCGCGGAAAATTATTTTACTCGCTCGGTTTCTCGAACAATTTTCCTTATGGTGCAGAAATGCCGATGGAATGTGGGTTTTTGCAACGTCACTGATTTTGATCTCGCGCCGCCCACGCACCGGATCGCCGTTCGCACGGGCGCTTTTACCGCCGCGGCGACGGCCGACGCGGCCCGCTCTCGCGCTGTGAAAAAAAATTATGCACCGCACGGCTTTACGGGTGCGTTTGCGGCTCCCACCGAGCGCAAAACGTGCGAATCAGTGCCAAGCGATTCGCGGAAGCGATGTCTTTGGGGGACGCATTCCGCGCGCGGCGGTGGCGGCGCGCGGAAGATTTTCGATTGCGATTCCGAATTAGCGGTCGGCTCCGATCGGCGGGCGGTGACGCCAAGTCGCGGCGCGGCGACGTCGCGCCTAGAGATCGAACTTCTTCTTGAGCAGGTCGTTGACGGCCTGCGGATTGGCCTTGCCGCCCGACGCCTTCATCACTTGGCCGACGAACCAGCCGATCGCTTTCGGATTCGATTTGGCATCAGCCACCTTGTCGGGGTTTCTACCGACGACATCGTCGACGATCCTCTCGATCGCGCCGAGGTCGGTCACTTGCTTCAAGCCGCGCGCATCGACGATCGCCCGTGGATCGCCGCCCTCGGTCCAGACGATCTCGAACACGTCCTTCGCGATCTTGCCCGAGATCGTGCCGTCGCCGATGAGGTCGAGAATGACGCCGAGCCGTTCGGCCGAGACCGGCGCGGCGGTTATCTCCGTACCTTCTTTATTGAGCCGGCCGAACAGTTCGTTGATCACCCAATTGGCGGCGAGTTTCGGATCGCGGCGCGACCCCGTACCGCCGCTTCCAACCACGGCCTCGAAATAGTCCGCCATGTCACGCTCGGCGACGAGCACATCGGCGTCGTAAAGCGACAGCGCATAGTCGTGCACGAAGCGGGCTTTCTTCTCGTCCGGGAGTTCCGGCAAGCTCTTTTGCAGATCGGCAACCAGCGACGGTGCGAGCTCCAGCGGCAAGAGATCGGGGTCGGGGAAGTAGCGGTAATCGTGCGCCTCCTCCTTGCTGCGCATCGACCGTGTCTCGCCCTTGTTCGGGTCGAACAGCCGCGTCTCCTGATCGATCTTGCCGCCGTCTTCGATGATGTCGATCTGGCGCCGCGATTCATGTTCGATCGCCTGGCCGATGAAGCGGATAGAATTGACGTTTTTGATCTCACAGCGCGTACCGAGCGGCGCACCGGGCTTGCGCACCGAGACATTGACGTCGGCGCGCAGACTGCCCTTCTCCATGTCGCCGTCGCAGGTGCCCAGATAGCGCAGCACGCTGCGCAGCTTGGCGAGAAAGGCTTTGGCCTCGTCGGCGGAGCGCAGGTCGGGCTTGGTCACGATCTCCATCAGCGCCACGCCCGAGCGGTTGAGATCGACCAGCGACATATTGGGATGCTGCTCGTGCAGCAATTTACCGGCGTCCTGCTCGAGATGCAGCCGCTCGATGCCGACACGCACCGTCTCGCCGTCGGGCATGTCGACCGTGATCTCGCCCTCGCCCACGATTGGCTGCTTGTATTGGCTGATCTGATAGCCCTGCGGCAGGTCCGGATAAAAATAGTTCTTCCGGTCAAACACTGACCTCAGGTTGATCTTGGCTTTGAGCCCGAGCCCTGTGCGCACCGCCTGGCGCACGCATTCGGCATTGATCACCGGCAGCATGCCCGGCATGGCGGCGTCGACCAGCGAGACGTAAGCGTTGGCCTCACCGCCGAACGCGGTCGAAGCGCCGGAGAACAATTTCGCCCGCGAGGTGACCTGGGCATGCACTTCCAAGCCGATGACCACTTCCCAGTCGCCGGTTATGCCCTTGATTAGCTTCGATTTCTTGGCCGGTACGTCCATCGCGTCCGTGCGCCGTTGCCGTTGTCAAACCGGTTACGCGCTTCCGCAAGACACGGCAAGACCCGCCCCGCCGGCGGCGGAACGGGTTTAAAGCCGCTCAGCGAGACGAGAAACGGATCAGCCGCCGCACTTCGGCGTGCAGAACCCGGAATAGCAGGGCAGCATCGGAGTGAGCGCACCGTTCACGCAAAGCTGCTCGCTGCACCACTGTGTCTGCGGGTTGCAGTTGAACGAGCAGACCGTATTGGTGGCAACGAAGTGCTTCTTATCGATGGCGCAGGCGCCGGGTGGCGCCTTCATCATCTTGGCCGAGGCCACCGACGGCAGCGCCACCACGCCCGCCAGCAACGCGATCTTCACGAATGACATCAAACGCATGGTATCCCCCAATCCGACGCCCGGCATTATCTTACATCGACGGAACCGACGTGCAAGGGATTGTGCGAGGGATCGTACAAGGCATCGCCGTTATGAACTCGCCTTGCTAGGATATCCGGACAACAGCAAAGCGCCGTGGAGAATGAAATGGACGCCGTCGCCGAGAAGGATCGCCTGGTCGCCGAACTGTCGGAGCCGCGCGCGCGCATCGGCCTGATCATCCCGTCAGTCAACCGCATGACCGAGCCGCAGTTCAACCATTATGCGCCCGACGGCCTCGGCGTTTTGGTGGCGCGCGGGCGCGTCGCCGGCCAGCCGAACAGAACCGTCGCCGAACTGACCGACGAGATCGCGCATGCCGCCGGCACGCTGGCCGACGCCGGCCCCGACCTTATCGTCTTTCACTGCACCCACACTTCGATGAAGGAAGGCGCCGACGGCGAGGCGCGCATCATCGACTTGATCCGGCGCGCCACCGGCATCGAGGCGCTCTCCACCTCGAGCCTGGTCAAGGACGCGCTCCGCGCACTCGGGCTCAAGAAGCTCGTGGTGCTGAGCCCTTATATGTCGAACGCCGGCATCATCGACTATCTCGCCGCAGCCGGCTTTACCGTCGTCAAAGACGTTGCGCTCAAATGCAAGACCCCGGCCGATTTCGAGAAGGTGACGCCGCAGCGCTGGCTGGAACTGGCGCAAGAGAACGATACGCCGGAGGCGGACGGCATTTTCCTCAGTTGCACCAATACGACGCAGATCGAGGCGGTGGCGGCGATCGAAAAGGCGCTGGGCAAGCCCGTCGTCAACAGCAATCAGGCGGTGCTGTGGGGCTGCCTGAAGCGGCTCAAGGACAAGCTCGGCGACGATCGGGCAGTGCCGCAAAATCTCGGGCATTTGATGGATGATCTCGACGCCTGACATCCGGCTAAATCACGCTGCTGTCATGCCCTGACCGCGCCGCCGCAGCCAGCCGGATTGAATGTACGCTGCGTCGTCGGCGGATTGTGGATGAGTTCCGCCACCGGCCGGATCGGGCGCTGCGAGAAATTGCCGCCGCAGTTCGGGCACACGCCGAGCCGGCTATCGACGCAGTCGCGGCAGAACGTGCATTCGAACGTACAAATCATCGCGTCGGTAGCCGCCGGCGGCAAATCCTTGTCGCAGCATTCGCAACTTGGGCGCAACTCGAGCATGCGTCTCCTCCGTTTCAAAGCTTAGGCGCTGTGCGCCTGTGCGGCGCGGTCGGCCGCGCGATTGCGTCGCCGTCCGGCAGCACCACCGGGCCACGCCGCCACAACAGCAAGCATCAACAGCGGCAGGCAGGCGAGATTGACCGCTTGCCAGCCGTAAGACGCCATCAACGCACCGGCTGAAAACGACGCGGCGAGATTGGCGCCGTAAACCAGCAGCGAGTTCAGTCCCTGCGCTCTGGTTTTGCCGGATGCCGGATAGGTATCGGCTAAAAGCAGCGTGCCGCCGTTGAACAGGAAATTCCAGCCGATGCCCGAGAGCCCAAGCTCGACCATGTAGACCGGCAGCGTCTGATCCGGCAGCAGCGTCAAGAGACAGCCGACGCCGCTGGCGATAACGCCGAGCGCGACCAGCCCGCGCAATCCAACGCGCGCCACCAAAGCCGGATTGAAAAAGGACGGCAGGTACATCAAGGCAAAATGAACTTGCAGCACGGTCGATGACACCGGCAGCGAGTAGCCGCACAGCTGCAGCGACAACGGCGCGGCATTCATGGTCAGCGTCATGACCGCGAAACCGGCGGCGCAAATGGCGCTGGCTTTGGCAAAGCCGGTATTGAACGCAAATGCCGGCGCAGGCGAAGCGGCTTGCGCACCGGCGGTGTCACGCCCCAGATCGCCCGAGAGCAAGACCTGTGAGGCCGCGAGACAGATGCAAACCACGCTCAATACGACAAAGGCGCTGACATAGGGCGCCGCAGCAACGAGGTTGGCGAGATTGCCGCCGAGAAACGGCCCCGCGACGCCGCCGACAACGCCGCCGCCGGTCACGATCGCTACCGCCGCGGTTCGCGCTCGCGGGTCCCGCGCCGCTGCATCGATGGCGGCGAAGCGATAGTACTGACCGAACGCGCTGAATATCCCGAGCAGGAAAGCTCCGGCGATCAGCAGCGCGAAACTGGCGATCAGCAAGGCGACGGCGCAAATCGCGCCGCCGAGCAAGCCGACTGCGGCCTTGAACATGAAACCGCCGCGGCGGCCGAGCCGACCCATCAGCGCGGACGCCGGATAGATCATCACCAATGTGCCGAGCACCGTTGCGGTTACCGGTACGGTGGCAAGCGACGACGCCGGGGCGAGATAAGCGCCCGACAGACTCGAAACCGATGTCAACAGCGAGACCACGGTGCTGGTCAGGGCCTGTCCGACCGACAAGATGATGATGTCCCGGCTGGGCATCGGCATGGCGAATGGGCCTCCTGCGAAGAAGCGCATTGTCACGGCTGTTGGGCTATGGCAGCAATGTCATTATACCGATGATTTTCTGCCAAAACCCGTCGCGAGGCAGTCCATGCGTAAAACGACCGGTAAGATAAAGCATGGGTCCACGGATATCGCCCGCCTGGTGGCGGTCCTGGCCTTCGAGGGCGCGCAACTCCTCGACGTCGCCGGGCCGGTGCAGGCTTTCGCCAGCGCCAATGAAATCGCGCAAGAAACCGGCAGCGGCACTCCCTACCGCATCGTCGTGGTGTCGCGCCGCGGCGGTCCGGTCACGACGACCTCGGGACTGCCGCTTGTCACTTCGCCGATCGCGCGCGCGATCGGCAAATCGCAGATCGACACGCTGATCGTACCGGGCGGCACCGGCATTCATGAAGCGCTCAAGGAGGGACCGACTGTCGCTTGGGTCCGCCGCCAGGCGTCACCGGTCCGGCGCATCGCCTCGGTGTGCACCGGCGCTTTCCTCTTGGCTGAAGCGGGCCTCCTCACCGGGCGGCGTGCCACGACGCATTGGAAGTCGCAGGCTCGCCTGCAGCGGCAATATCCGGGCGTCGAGGTCGATCCCGATCCGATTTATATCCGCGACGGCCGAATTTGGACCTCAGCCGGCATCACCGCCGGGATCGATCTGAGCCTCGCTTTGATCCAGGAGGATCTCGGGCGCAAAGTCGCCATGGGCGTGGCGCGGCACCTCGTCGTCTTTCTTAATCGCCCCGGCGGGCAATCGCAGTTTTCCGCACCGCTCGAAGCACAGATCGCGGCCGCGAACGGCAATGCGCCCAATCGCTTCGCGCCGCTGCACAACTGGATTGCCGAGAATGTCGCCGGCGATCTGCGCGTCGAGCGGCTCGCCGAACAAGTCGGCATGAGCCCGCGTACCTTCGCGCGGGTTTACACCGCGAAGATGGGAGTGACGCCGGCCCGCATGGTCGAAAAAATCCGCATCGAAGCGGTTCGCCGCAGCCTCGAAGAGAGCGACATGCCCATCAAGCAGATCGCAGCCCATTGCGGCTTCGGCCAGGAAGAACGGCTGCGCCGCGCCTTCGGGCGCCAAGTCGGCACGACGCCGGCGGAATACCGCCGGCGTTTCTAGAGCGCCCAACTCAGAAGCGCAGCCACTGGTTCCATCTCGACCTTGTGATGCCGGGGTATCAGGGTGCCTTGGACTATGTCGAAGGATTTGCTAGTTTTATGTCTCGACGCAACGCGATTGCGTCGTTTTCTTGACCATCACCCCACTCTGAGGAGAGCCACGGTGATCACGATCGAAGTCAACGGAACGCCCCAACAAATCGATATCGAGCCCGACACGCCGCTGCTTTGGGTGCTGCGCGACGTGGTCGGCCTGACCGGCACGAAATTCGGCTGCGGCATCGCGCAGTGCGGCGCCTGCACAGTGCATATCGACGGCAAGCCGATGCGCTCCTGCTCGGTGCCGATCGGCGCGCTTGATGGCGCGAAAATCACCACCATCGAAGGCCTCTCCGCCGACAATAACCACCCAGTGCAGCGCGCCTGGATTGCGGAAGACGTTCCGCAATGCGGCTACTGCCAATCGGGGCAGATCATGGCCACGGTCGCATTCCTGAAAGAGTTTCCCAGTCCGACCGATGCCGATATCGACGCGAATATCACCAATATTTGCCGCTGTGGCACTTATGAGCGTCTGCGCCGCGCCATTCATCGCGCCGCCGACGCGATGAAAGCTTAAGGGAGGCCGCGATGCACGGAAGCCGGGTCGCTTCAACGCTCAGCCGCCGTCACTTCATCCTCACCGCCGCCACCGCCGCCGGCGGCTTCATGATCGGCATCGGCGCTGCGCCCGGCCACGCCCGCGCCGCGACAGTCACGGCGCAACCGTGGAACGACGACAACGCCACTGCGGCGAACGAAATCGACGCCTGGATCGCCATCGATCCGGACGACTTCATCCTGATTCGCTATCAGCGCTCGGAGATGGGCCAAGGCAGCATGACCGCGCTGCCGATGATGATCGCCGAAGAACTGCAATGCGACTGGTCGAAAGTGCGGATCGAATATGCCTCGGCCAACCGCAACATCCGCGAGAACAAGGTCTATGGTCCCATGATCTCGGCGGGCAGCCGCTCGGTGCGCGGATCGCAGAAGCTGGTGCAGCAGGTCGGCGCCAGCGCGCGCGAGCGTCTCATTGCCGCCGCTGCGGCGCGCTGGAACGTTCCGGCATCGGAGTGCTCGGCAGCGCAGAGCGTGGTGACTCATAAGCCTTCGGGCCAAAGCCTGCGTTTCGGCGAACTCGCCGCCGACGCGGCGAAGGTTACGCTCGCCAAAGAACCCACGATCAAGACCCCGGCTCAGTTCACCTTCATCCCGCGGCCGATGCCGCGCGTCGACGTGGTGCACAAGACCGACGGATCGGCCAAGTTCGGCATCGATGCGCAGGTTCCGGGCATGGTTTTCGCCGCCATCACGGCCTGCCCGGTTCCCGGCGGCAAGCTCAAGAGCGTCGATGAGTTCGTCCTCACCGGCGCGCCGGGCATCGTTCAGGTGGTCAAGCTTCGATAATGCGGTGGCGGTGGTCGCGACCGACACCTTCTGGCGCGCCAAGCGGGCGCTGTCGCGGCTACAGCCGGAATGGGATGTCGGCGCAGCCGGCAGTGTCGACAGCGAGCAGCTTTCGAAGGAGTACCGCGCGGCGCTGTCAAGAGCCAATGCTGACTGCGCGCAACGACGGCAATGTCGATCAAGCCATGTCCGGCGCGGCAAAGACATTCGAGGCCATCTATGAGACGCCCTACCTCTCGCATTCGCCGATGGAGCCAATGAATGCGACGGTCAATCTGCAGCCCGACCGGCTCGATGTCTGGGTCGGAACGCAAGCCGCGGACGAAGCGCTCGAAGCGGCGGCGAAGGCCTCCGGCCTGCAGCCCGAGCAGGTGTATGTCCACAACGGCTTCGTCGGTGGCGGCTTCGGACGCCGCGACGCCAGCGACGAAATCAAGCAAGCCATTGCCATCGCGAAAGTGGTGCAGCGGCCGCTAAAGCTGGTTTGGACGCGCGAGGAAGATACCCGCCAGGACAAATTCCGGCCGCATGCGGTGGTCGCTTTCAAGGCCAGTCACCGGCGCCGACGGAATGCCGACCGCATGGTCGATGCGCGCCGTCACCTCGTCGATCTTGGCCTCGGTCGGCAGGACATTCCCCGCCAACAAAGTCGAGCCGCAGGCGGTCAACGGCTTGGCCAACAACGGCTACAACGTGCCGAACACGCGCGTCGAAGCGGTGATCAGGAACACGCATCTACCGGTGTGGTTCTGGCGCGCGCCCGGCGTGAACCAGCACGTCTTCGCCATCGAGAGCTTCCTCGACGAGATCGCGCGCGCGAGCGGGCTTGATCCGTATCAGGTGCGGCGCAAACTCCTCGAAGGCAAGCCCGACTGGTTGAAGGTATTGGATACTGCTGCCGAGAAGGGCGATTGGGGCAAGCCGTTGCCGGCGGGCAGCGGCCGCGGCATCGCCATCTGCGAGGACGACGATAGCCTGTGTGCGGAGGTCGCCGAGGTCACCGTCAGAGCAAACGGTGAGGTGAAGGTCGACCGCGTTACCGTCGCACTCGATCCGCGCTACATGGTCAATCCACTGACCATCGCCGAGCAGGCCGAAGGTTCGGTGATCTTCGGCTTGAGCGCGGCGCTCTATGGCAAGATCACGATCAAGGACGGTGCCGCGGTGCAAGGCAACTTTGACACCTATCGCATGGTGCGCCTTGCAGAGGCGCCGAAGATCGACGTCCATCTCACGCCGAGCGGCGGCAAGGTGTGGGGCGGCATCGCCGAGGTGGCCACCGGGCCGATCAGCGCTGCCGTGACGAATGCGATCTTCGCCGTGACCGGCAAGCGCATTCGCACGCTGCCGATCAGCGATTACGATTTGCGCGGATCGGCATAGCCGGCGCGTTCGAGCATAGCGGGTGGCGGGTTCGACAGCCGCCACCCGCCAATCCACAAAATCACCGGGGGCGACGCCTGCGCGGGAGGCCGAGGACGTGACAATAATTTCCAGCGGGATCTTTTGCGGCCTGCTTTTGCTGTTCGCAGCCGGGACATCGCGCGCGGACGAGAACACCAGCCCTCCCACCAACCAAGGCGAATACTTGGCACGCGCCGGCGATTGCGTCTCCTGCCACTCGGCCCCCGATGGCAAGGCATTCGCCGGCGGCCTCAAGATGGGCTCGCCGCTCGGCGCCATTTACTCGACCAACATCACGCCCGATCCCGAGACCGGCATCGGCGGCTACAGCCTTGAGGATTTCGATCGAGCGGTACGCCAAGGCATCGCCAAGGACGGCCACCGGCTCTATCCGGCGATGCCCTACCCGTCCTACGCCAAGCTCACCGACGCGGACGTGGCGGCGCTCTACGACTTCTTCATGAAGCAGGTGCCGGCCGTCCATCAGGCGAATAAGCCCGATGAGATTCCCT
Organism: uncultured Alphaproteobacteria bacterium; assembly: GCA_963784325.1. Lineage (GTDB taxonomy): Bacteria > Pseudomonadota > Alphaproteobacteria > Rhizobiales > Xanthobacteraceae > BOG-931. The sequence goes on from CAWARC010000028.1 coordinate 198,821, forward strand.
CCTATCTCAGCTTCCGCTGGCCGCTCGCGATCTGGAATCTCGTTTTCACCACGAGCGGAAGCTATGTCGCCAAAGGCGACCACGACGCCGCGTGGAATCGCGGCGCCTATCTGGTGCAGGGCCTCGGTCATTGCGGCGCCTGCCACACCCCGCGCGGCATTGCCTGGCAGGAAAAGGCGCTCGACGACAGCAGTGCGGATTATCTCTCCGGAGCGGAACTGGATGCCTGGTTCGCGCCGGACCTGCGCGGCGACATGCGCTCCGGTCTCGGCACGTGGTCGAAGGACGACATCGTCGCGTTTCTCAAGGACGGCCACAACCGCGTCGATACGGCGTTCGGCTCGATGATCGACGTGGTCAACAACTCGACGCCTTACCTGTCGGACGGCGACATCGAGGCCATCGCGGATTATCTGAAATCGCTACCGGCGACATCGACGCAGCCGGCGGTCGCCTATGACGATGCGACCACAGTGGCGCTGCGCAGCGGCCATGAGTCGCAGCCGGGCGCCGCCGTTTACACCGGCACTTGCGCGAACTGTCATGGGATCGATGCCAAGGGCTTCACGCCGTATATACCGGCGCTTGCCGGCAATCCGATCGTGCTCGACGACGATCCGTCTTCGCTCATCAACTTGGTGCTGAACGGCTCTAATCCGCTTGTCGTCAAGGGCACGCCCGACGCCTACCGCATGCCGCAATTCCGGCTGCAGTTTTCCGACCAGGATATTGCCGACGTTGTTACCTTCATCCGGAATGGTTGGGGCAATCAAGCGCCGGCGGTCACGGCCGCGCAAGTCGCCAAACTGCGCAAGTCGACGGATCCCACCAGTGATCAGGTGATCATCCTGAAAATGCGTTAGTGGATCGACTAGAAGGATGTCCGGCGCGAGAATTACTTCCCCTCGCGCCAGATGCCGAGCGCTTCTTGCGCCGGGCGGTCGGAGATCGAGAACAGCACCAACTCTTTTTCCGCGTTATGCGCGTAGCGCTTCCAGGACGGCACCACAAAGACGTCCTGCGGGCCCCATTCCAAAACCTTGCCATCAACCGTGGTCGTGCCCTTGCCTTCGGCGCACACGAAAATGGTGCCGTCGGTGGCGCGGTAGGGCTCGCCCTTAAATCCCTTGGGCAGCATCGCGAGCCAGGCGCCCATGGTCGGCAACACCGGGCCGCCGGTCGCAGGATTGGCGTAGCGCACACGCGCGCCGTGGTGCTTGTCGATGTCGCCCGCCTTCATCATGCGCTCCACGATCGGGCGGGTGCGCGCATAAGTGTAATTGATGACCGGCGTGCGGTTCATCGCCGTCGTTCCGTCAGGCAACACGCCCGAGCCATAGAAGGACGAGTGAATCGCCGTCGGCGCGCTTCGTCTCCTGCGTCGGGTCGTCAAAATGCTCGGCGAATGAGGTTTCGTAAAAATTGACCACGGGGAAGTCGAGCACGTCGAGCCACAGCATCGGCTTGTTCGACGGATTGCCGTGATCGTGCGGCGCCCAATTCGCGGTGATGACGAAGTCGCCGGGCGACATGAAGGCTTTCTCACCCTCGACCGCCGTATAGGCGCCCTCGCCGTCCAGCACGAAACGGATGGCCGACGAGACGTGACGGTGCGCCGGCGCGACTTCACCGGGCATGATCATCTGCACACCGGCGAACAGCGAATTCGTGACCTTGGATTCCCCGTGCATGGCTGGATTTTCCAGGATCAGCACCCGGCGCTCGGCCTCCTCGGCGGTGATCAGCCCGCCCGATTCCATGACCAGAGATTTGACGTCGTCGAAATGCCAGACATGCGGGGCGGCGCGCGTCACCGGCTCCTTGGTGACGACCGACCTCATCACCTTCCACAGCGGCGCCATGTCCTTCTTGGCGATCCGCCCGTAGAAAGCCTCCCGCATCGCCTCGATATTATGTTTCGGGCTGGGATTGCTCGTTTTTTCTGCGGCGGCGACCGCCATGGCGTCCTCCAAGGAATCTCTCAAGCGAAATGCTTTGGCGGAATATAGTCAAAGGCCGCGGTGGCGGAAATAGCGATCAAACGAGCGAATAGCGGGGCTGCCATGCAGGGCAGCCAGCGCAAGACTCCGCCGGATACCGCATTGACCGGCCCGGGTAACGGCATAGGCTTGCGCCAACGATCAATCGGCTCGAGGGAGGTCCCATTGGCGCGGAGGGCGGACGTTCGGCGCATTGGCGTGCTCCTTCCCTCCTCAAACTCGGTCCAGGAGCCGGATTTCTGGCGCGTGCTGCCGAAACACATCACCCAGCATGTCGCGCGCATGCGGCTAACCCAAGTTGAGGCGAATTCCACGCTCCGCATCGTTGAAGAGATCGAGACCGAGAGCCGGAAGCTGGCCGACGTCGATGTTGACGTCATCGTCTTGGCCGCGACTGCGCCGTCGTCGCGCAACGGCATCGGCTACGATCGGGAACTGATCGCGCGCATCGAAGCGGCAAGCGGCAAGCCCGCAACCACAGCCTCCACGGCGCTGCTCGAAGCGTTGCGTGCGCTGTCCGCCAAAACCATCGTGCTCGGCGCACCCTGGAGCGACGCCATCAACCGCACCACGGCGGCGTTTATCGAAGCGAATGGCTTTAAGCGTGGTGGCGGCGGCAGCGCTGGGCCTCGTCGACAATCTGGACATCGGCCTGCTCGATCCCCAAACCGCCTACGATGTCGGACGCCGCATCGACAGGCCGGAAGCCGACGCTGTCATGCTGGCGTGCGGCAACTGGAGCACGTTTGCCGTCATCGAGCGGCTGGAGCGCGATTTGGGCAAGCCGGTACTGACAACGAACCAAGTCAGCCTGTGGCACGCGCTGAAGATAATTGGCGGCGAGCCGTTAAACGGCCTCGGCGTCCTGCTGCGCGACCATTTAACGGCCGAGCGCGGCGCTGTCGCCGCTGAGTAGCTGATCGGGCGCTTCAATTATTCGTTGCGCCACCGTCGACCGCGATGGTCTGCCCGGTGATAAAATCGCTGTCGGCGGAGGCCAGAAACACCAGCGCGCCGAGCAGGTCTTCCGGATATTCGTCGCGCTTGAGCGCACGGCGCGCGATCGAGGGCTGCCGTGAATGTTCGAGATGGCCGGGATTCTCCTCGATCACGGTCTCGCTCAGGGTAAAGCCAGGCGCCAGGTTATTGACGCAGATATTGTGCTCGCCGAGTTCGCGCGAAGTTGCCCGGGTGAACGCCGTCACCGCGCCCTTTGACGTGACGTAATGCGCAAACAGCGGAATGCCGCGGGCGACGGTGCCGGAGCTGATGTTGATGATTTTCCCGTATTTCTGCGCAATCATGTGCGGCGCGACGTGTTTGGTCATCAGAAACACGCCGCGGATATTGACCGCCATCACGCGATCCCACAGCCCGACATCGATCTCGGTGATTTTCTGCTCTTGCAGCGGCGCAAACAGCGCAGCGTTGTTGACCAGAATATCGATCTTGCCGAAGCGATCCATTGTCTTGGCCACAAGGGCCTTGACCGCGCTTTCATCGCTCACATCGGCGATGGTGCTTTCGACCGAATTGGCGCCGTGCTTGCGCGCCAGCTCCTCGGCTAGTTCCCTGCCGTTCGCGACATCGGCAATCATCAGCCGCGCGCCTTGCGCGGCAAGCGCTCCCGCATAGTGCCGGCCAATCCCTTTGGCGCCGCCGGTCAAAATTGCTACACGGCCGCTGAGACGCGCCATAGCTCCCTCCCCGTTATTGCCAGCCTTGTTCAATTTTTGCCGCCGAGCCGCGCGATGAATTTGGCGAAGCCGGCGAGCTGCTGCTTGACCATATCGATGGTCGGTTGATCGGTCAGCGTCAGCGTTTTCTCGTCGAACTTCTTCGCCGAGAAATTGACGAACACCTCCGGCTTGCCGAACATCAGCGCATCGAGCGTGGTCAGCGCCATCCGCAGATGGTATTGCATGCGCGAACCGCCAAGAAGCCCGCCGGAGCAGGATTGCAAGGCGACCGGCTTGCCCGTGAACGGTATTTCTTTCAAGCGCGACACCCAGTCGATGGCGTTCTTAAGCCCGCCGGGAATGCTCCAATTATATTCCGGTGACACGATGATCACGCCGTCGGCGGCGCGGATGGCGTCGGCCCAGGCGGTGACGTCGGCGGGAAAGCCGCTGCTGTTCTGGTTGTCGGCATTATAGATCGGAAATTTGTTCCAGGGCGGCGCCGGCGTGATGGCCATCCCCGCCGGTGCCAGTGAGGGCAGCGTTCGCGCCAAGGCGGCATTGTAGGAAGCCTTGCGCAGGCTGCCGCAAATACTGACGACATTCGCCATGATGATCGACCTCTCAATTGCTCGGTGAATTGAATAAAGCAGGCGCCACGACGTCCTTCCAGCTCCGCGGCGGAGCCTTCAATCCGCCATGCCGGCCCATGAAATCGGCCATTGCCTGCACGCCATAAACCGCGCTGCCGAATTCGTCCTTGATGTCGCCTATCACTGCCACCATCGCCGTGCCGTTGAGCGTACCGGACGGCTCATGCGTCAAAAAGATCTGCGCCGCGCGGCGCGGGTCGTCGTGGATGATGCGCGCGGCTTCGTCGATAGCCTTGTCGATCATTTCGGGCATTCGCGGTTGCGCCTCGATGGTGGCTCTAGTTGCACCCAAGACGAGGAAGGAAAATTTGCCGCCGATCACGTCGGACGATGTCAGGATTGGATGGACGTTAGCACCGCCTAAGGCGATCTCGGTATAGGGCGGCGAGGCAAAATACGCCGTCACGCCTTTTGCTTGGCTCGCGCCCTGACCCAGCGCATCGACGGCGTCAGCATGCGACAGCACCACAACTTGGCTGCGCAACCGGTCATCGTCGGCCGAAGACGTTCGCCGATTGCATGTCCAGGAGCTGCATCTGTGGCGAAGTCAGCGTCGGCACCGCGATCCGGTCGCTCGGCTTGAGATCGGCGAGCGAATGCTCGTCAGGCTGATTGCTCAAAAGCGTGAGCGGCAGCGTGGTGATGCCGGAAATAGCAACAATCTGCTGCGGCGTGTCCTTCGCCTTGTCCCAGGCCGCCAAGAGCGGCGCTGTGCCGAACGGTCCCATGTCGATGACGCCGGCGGCAAGCTCCGACCGGACCTGCGCGGCGCCGCTCAGCCGCGGAAAGCTCACTTTGACATCGAGCTGCGCCGACTTGGCGTATTTCTCGACCAGCTTCAAATCTTCGCAGATATAAAGCGGCAGAAAAGCAAGTCCGTAGCCGATGCCGATCCTGACCTGTTGCTGCTGCGCAAACGCCGGCACGAGCATCGCGACGAGTGCCAAAGCGGCGATAAGGCTACGCAGCACCATGCACAGGACCTGTCTTGAACGAATTCAATCGCGGCGCCAGAGACTATAATTCAGGCTACCCCTTCAGGGGAGGCCGACAGGAAGAATTCGCGCAGCCGCTCGCGCCCTGCCATGGCCGCGCGCAGGTCGAAGCCGTTGACGATGGCGAGGCGGAAACCGCCAGGCGGCATGGCGTGCTGCTCCGGCGCGCGGTCTTCGTGAAAAGTGATCTGGACGCTGGTCACTCCCGGTATCGCTTTGACGTCGTTGACCAGCACCGGCGGCGGATGCCGATAGCGGCGTCCATTCGGCCCGAACAGCACGACGCTATAACCCTCGCTGCGGTCGTCGTCGGCAAAATCCCATTCGTGGCGCTCGTAGAGTCCAACCACGGCGTCGACCCAGCCCGGGCCATAGAGATCGGGCCATTGGTCGGCAAACCGCAGATGCGCCTCGATGATGGTCGCGCCGATGGTTTCGAGATTGAGCATGCCGGTATAACCCGCAAGATTTCGCCTCACCCATTCGCCGCAGCGCGCTTCGATCCCGTCATCCGGCTCGGCATGCACGATCCAGTAGTCGAAAGTGCCCTCGCCCGCCGGTTTGCCGGTGGCGTGCCGCCACCAGCGCGGCTCGCCGTCGACTACGGCAATGTCGGACGAGACATGCCGGCCGTCGAGCAGCGTCATCCAGAAGTGGCCGGGTGCGTAGTGCTCAAGGTAATCGGCTTGCGAATTCAGCACGCGGCTGCCGACGCCCATGCCCTTGAGATTGACGATCGGCTTGGAGAACACCGGATAGCGCGGCGGCGGCACGCCATGCGGCGCGGCGTCGAGATTTTGGCCGAGTGCCAGCCTTAGCTTGTCATAGACGAAGCGATACGCCGGGTACCATTGCCAGGCATCGCTGTCTTCGGTCGGGATATTGGCGGCGGAGTTGACATGCGCGAAATATTGCAGGCGCCATGGGTCAACTTCGCAAATGGGCATGGGTCAGACAACAGAGGACGGACGACAGAGAACGGACAATAATCCGTCTGACGTCATCTGTCCTCCGTCATCCGCAGCGCGTGCACGCTGAAATTTCCGTCACTCCAGACCTGCAACGGCAACCAGCCGCTGCCTCGGGCCAGCGCCTGAAACGACTCGACGGTATATTTGTAGCTGTTCTCGGTATGGATCGTTTCGCCGGCGCGGAAACTGATCGTCTTGCCGTTGACTTTCACCTTCTGCCGCTTGGTGCTGGCGAGGTGCATCTCGATCCGGTTGTACTGGCGATTGTAACAGGCGTGATGCTCGAAGGTCGCCAGATCGAAATTGGCGTTGAGCTCGCGATTGATGCGCGTCAATAGATTGAGATTGAATTTGGCCGTGACGCCTTCGGCGTCATTGTAGGCCGGACACAGGACTTTGGTGTCTTTGACAAGATCGACACCGATTACCAGCACCGCGCCGTGGCCGAGAATGGCGCCGGCATGCCGCAAGAACTTCGCCGCCTCGTGCGGCTCGAAATTACCGATGGTGGAACCGGGGAAAAATCCCACCCGCGGCAGCGTTGCGATCGCCGCCGGTATATCGAAGCTTTGGGTGAAATCGCCGACCACCGGATAAACGCCAAGGTGCGGGAAATCGCGGCGCAACTGCGCCGCATCCTGCTGCAGAAAATCGCCGGAGATATCGACCGGCACGTAAGCCTCGACAGTCGCCGCGGCGCCGAGAAGGATGCGCGCTTTCCGGCTCGAACCGGCGCCGAATTCGATCAAGGCGCAACTCGGCGGGAACAGGGACGCGATCGCCGGCGCATTTACGCGCAGCAGCTCAAGCTCGCAGCGCGTCGGATAATATTCCGGCAACTGCGTAATACGTTCGAACAAAGCGGAACCGGCCGCATCGTAGAAATATTTTGGCGGCAGCCGCTTTGGCTTCGCCGAGAGCCCGGCAAGAATGTCGGCGGCGAATGGGTCCGCCGTCTCGATGGGCGGCAACGCGCGGAGCGCGGTTTGTCGGGCGCTTGCCATGGGATTTTCTCAGTGTTCGTACTCGGCGAGCCGCAATCCGGAAAATTGCCAGCGCGCCTGCGGATAAAAAAAGTTGCGATAAGTCAGGCGCGAATGACCGGCCGGCGTCGCCAGCGACGAGCCGCGCAAGACCATCTGATTGACCATGAACTTGCCGTTGTATTCGCCGAGCGCGCCCGGCGCCGCCCTATAGCCGGGATAGGGCGAATAGGCGCTGCGCGTCCATTGCCAGACAATGCCGAAGGCGTCGGCGATGGCGCCGCGTCCGGCCGCCACTTCCCATTCCGCTTCGGTCGGAAGATGCTTTCCCGACCAGCGGGCAAAGGCATCGGCTTCGTAATAGCTGACGTGACAGACCGGCTGCGCCGGATCGACGGGCCGGAGGCCGCCAAGCGTCATCGAGAACCACGCGCCGTCAACCTTGCGCCAATAGCCGGGCGCGTTCCAGCCTTGCGCCTCGACGGTCGCGAAACCGTCCGACAGCCACAGCGTCGGCGTCGAGTAACCACCGTCGGCCATGAAATCGAACCACTCGCCGTTGCTGACCAGCCGCGGCGAAAGCCATACCGGGCGCAGCACGACCTGATGCGCCGGCTCTTCGTTGTCGAAGCAAAAGCTGTCGCCGGCGTGGCCGATGGTATCGAGGCCGGACAGTGTCGCTGCGGCAACCGCGCGCTCGTCCAGGGGCGGCCATTGCCACTCCGGATCGTAAGCCGGATTTGTCTCGTTGAGCGAGAAAGCGTGCAAAATATCGGTCAGCAACAATTCCTGGTGCTGTTGCTCGTGATTGAGCCCGATTTCGATGATCGGGACGATTTGATCGAAGTCGCTTGCCGTCTCGATAAGATCGGACACCGCCGCGTCGACATGAGTGCGATAGGCCGCGATCTCGGTCGCGCTCGGCCGGGTCACCAGGCCGCGTTCGGGTCGCGCCGCGCGCGGTCCGGCGGAGACGTAATAGGAATTATACAAATAAGCGAAGCGCTCATCGAATGGCGTATAGCTTTTGACATAGGGCTTGAGCAGAAATTGCTCGAAAAACCAGGTGACGTGGGCGCGGTGCCACTTGGTAGGACTCGCGTCGGGCATCGATTGGACGACTTGATCTTCCGGCGAAAGCAGCGCGGCTCGGCGTTCCGTTTCGGCGCGCACGCAGAGAAAGGCTTCGCGCCAACGCTGCCGCGGATCGGTGGATGGCCGTCCCGCAACAGCGACATTGCTCGCCGCAAGGGGATCGGTCGAATCGGCGAGCCGCACGCGCTTGGACAGGACGGAGCCTGGCATCGATAATGTCCGCAAAAGGCGGGATTAACTAGAGATTTCAAAGGCTGGGAAGATAATCAGTCCCCGGCAGGTTGGTTCCATAGATGAGCGATCCGTCGCAGACTGCAATGCCCATCGACGCGGCCTAACGCGGATGTGATTGCACAACCGAAACAAGCCAATATTCGCAGCAAAGTTGTCGTAAGTCCATCTGCCGCCGTATGTTTGCCGCCATGGCCGCTATGCGCTTGACGCCACTGCGTATCGGCGGACCGGAGCGGCGATTCGGGGGATGAGGAAACAGGGATGACGAAACGCACCAAGAAAAGGCCGGGCGGCAAGCCGATGCTGCCGCGCGAGCGCAGCGATTTTTCGGCGATCGTCGATCGCCCGCCGCTGAAACTTCCGACCGGCGCGCGCATCGTGTTCTGGACCATTGTTAATCTCGAAGTCTGGGACATCGGCAAACCGATGGCGCGCCAGGTGCTGGCGCCGCCGACCGGCGTGACACAGCTTCCCGATGTACCGAATTGGAGCTGGCATGAATACGGCATGCGGGTCGGCGTGTGGCGTTTCTTCGATCTCTACAAGCGCCTGAACATCCGGCCAACGCTCGCCATCAATGCGCGGGTCTGCGAGGATTATGCGCGCGTCGCGCAAGAAGCCAAGAACGACCGCTGGGAATTCATGGGCCATTCCTACGAGCAGGGACCGATCCACAAAGAACCCAATCAAAAAGCGATGATCGCGCGCTCGCTCGACGTGGTCGAGCGCTTTACCGGCAAGCGGCCGCGCGGCTGGCTCGGCCCGGGCCTGACGCAGACGCTGGAGACACCCGATCTCCTGGCCGCCGCCGGGATCAAATATATCGGGGATTGGGTCTATGATGATGAACCGACAACAATCCGCACTGTGAACGGCCCCTTGGTGACGCTGCCCTACACGATGGAGCTCAACGACATTCCGATGATGGCGGTCGCCCACCACGAGGCTGATTATCTGTTCAAGCGCACTGTCGATCAGTTCGACCGCCTCTACGCCGAAAGCGAAAAGCGCGCGAAAATTCTGGCGTTGGCGATTCATCCCTATCTGAGCGGCCAGCCGCATCGCATCAAATATCTCGAAGCGATCTATGACTACACCCGCCGCTTCGATGGCGTCGTGTACTGGACCGGCGACCAGATTTTGGACTGGTATTTGAAGAGTGCGGTCACAAAATGATTCGCGCCGCCGTTCTTCTTGCTGTGTTACTCACCAGTGGCGCCGCGCATGCCGCCGCGCCGTGCCGCACCGGCGGCCCCTTCAACCAGTGGCTCGCCGATCTGGAGCGCGAAGCCGCGGCGCAAGGTATTTCACAAAGCACGATCGCCGAGGCGGCACCGTCCCTTACTTACGACCAGCGCATCGTTAATATCGATCGCGGCCAGCGCGTCTTTACCCAGACGTTTTTGGAATTTTCCGATCGCATGGCCGCGGCCTACCGCATCCAGCGCGGCCAGGCCCTGATCAAGAAATATGAGCCGATCTTCACCCGCATCGCGCAACAATATGGCGTGCCGGCCCCGGTCATCGTGTCGTTCTGGGGCCTGGAAAGCGATTTCGGGGCGAACATGGGCAACTACCGCTCGCTGCCGTCGCTGGTCTCCCTCGCTTACGACTGCCGCCGCGCCGACCGTTTTCGCGCGCAACTGCTCGACGCGCTGCGCCTCATCCAGCGCGCCGATCTGCGTCCCGACGAGATGATCGGCTCCTGGGCCGGCGAGCTCGGCCAGACCCAGATGATGCCGTCGGAATATTACAAATACGGCGTCGACTATGACGGCGACGGCAAGCGCAATCTGTTGCGCAGCGTGCCGGATGTGCTCGCCTCCACCGCCAATTATTTGGTCGGGCTCGGCTGGAAGCGCGGCGAACCGTGGCTCACCGAAGTCCGCGTGCCGGCCAGTCTGCCGTGGCAACAGGCCGATCTCGATATCCAATTGCCGCGGTCGAAATGGGCGAGCTATGGCGTGACGCTCGCCGACGGCCGGCCCCTGCCGGTCGACAATTTGCCGGCGCTCGCTGCTGTTGCCGATGGGACGGCTCGGCCCGGCGTTTCTGGTCTATGCGAATTTCCAGGTCTATCCGCAATGGAACAATTCGCTGGTCTATTCGACCACGGCCGCTTATCTCGCGACCTGCATCGCCGGCGCCCCGCCGCTTCACCGCGGCAATCCGCCGCCCGCATTGCCCTTTGCCGACGTCAAAGCGCTGCAGACCATGCTGGCGCATGCTGGCTACGACGTCGGCGCCATCGACGGCTTTCTCGGCCTGAAAACCCGGCAGGCGGTCAGGGCGATGCAGGAGAAATACGGCCTTCCGGCGGATTCCTATCCGACGGCGGAACTGCTCGCACGCATGCGGGCTGGACACTAAAGTGCCACCGCATCGCGGAGACGATGGATGAAGACGTATAAGATCGCCGCCATCCCCGGCGATGGGATTGGTGCAGAAGTCGTGGCCGCCGGAGTCCAAGTGCTCGATGCGCTGGCCAAGCGCGAAGGCCATTTTCAATTCGATGTCGATGTCTTCGATTGGGGCGGCGAGTACTACAAGAACCACGGCCGTATGATGCCTGAAAACGGCCGGTCTCTGATCCGGCACCACGATGCAATTCTGTTTGGGTCGGCGGGCCACCCCGACATTCCCGACCACCTCACCCTGTGGGGACTCCGGCTTGCGATTTGCCAGCCGTTCGACCAATACGCCAACGTCCGCCCGACGCGAATGCTTCCCGGCATCACGAGCCCATTGCGCAACGTGAGTCAAAACGAACTGGATTGGGTTATCGTGCGGGAGAATTCGGAAGGCGAGTACGCTGGCGTGGGCGGCCGTGTCCATCAGGGCTCGCCCTTGGAAGCGGCCACCGATGTCGCGATGTTCACTCGCGTCGGCGTCGAGCGCATCATGCGTTTTGCCTTTAGGCTCGCCCGGTCGCGCCCGAGAAAGCTCCTCACCGTCGTGACCAAATCCAATGCGCAACGCCACGCCATGGTGATGTGGGACGAGATCGCGGTCGAGATCGCGGCCGAGTTCAAGGATGTGACTTGGGACAAGATGCTGGTCGACGCCATGACGATGCGCATGGTGATAAGGCCTCAGACTATCGACACCGTGGTGGCAACGAACCTGCATGCCGACATTCTATCCGACCTCGCCGCTGCATTGGCCGGTTCGCTCGGCATCGCCCCGACGGCCAATCTCAATCCCGAACGCACCTTCCCGTCGATGTTCGAGCCGATCCACGGCTCGGCTTTCGACATCATGGGCAAGGGCATTGCCAATCCGGTCGGTACATTCTGGTCGGCGGTGATGATGCTCGAACATCTCGGTGAGCAGGCCGCGGGCGACCGGCTGATGAAGGCGATCGAGCGCGTGACCGCCGACACTCGTTTTCATACTCCCGACCTCGGCGGCAAAGCCAAGACTGCCGACGTGACGAAGGCCGTCATCGACGCCGTCCACGGCGCGAATGCCTGACGGTCCAGCCGATCGCGACGTTTGGTGCGCGGCCCCGCGCTTCGATAAACCCGCAGGACAGCAAATGCCAAGACAAATTCGCCGTGTTGTCACCGGCCACAATACCGCCGGGCGTTCGATCTTCACGATCGATAGTCCCACCCCCCATGTGTTCAGCCGCACCAAAGGCAGCGCCATTGTGCATGAGCTCTGGGAAACAACCGGCACACCCGCCGACAATTGCGGCAATGCCGACGCGATCACCCGCGGCCATCGTCTGCCGCCGCCGAAGAACGGCTCGGTGTTCCGCATCATCGAATATCCGCCGGACTCCGAACGCCTCGCCGCAATCGCCCGCGAGCATGCGCTGCCGGACGATTCTGGACGCGCGGCGGCAACCGATCGCAACAATCCCCGCCATCCCGGCTTTCACAAGACCGCCACCATCGATTACGCCATCGTCCTGTCGGGCGAGATCTACGCGATGATGGACGAGGGTGAGGTTCTGCTGAAGGCCGGCGACGCCCTCGTTCAGCGGGGCACCAACCATGCCTGGAGCAATCGCACCCAGGAGCCGGCGGTGGTTGCCTTCGTGCTGATCGACGCCGAGCCCGTGTGAGCACAGCCGAATGCCGCCCGGATAGTGACATAATAATGCGCCAATGCGTCCGTGGACGAAGCGCAAAGGTTGCTGCTAGAGGACTGTCGGCAGCGGCGGCCGAGCGGGGGCGGCATCCTGTCTCGGGGTTGTATCCGGTGTTTTCCAATTCGCTCACGGGCGGCGCTTGACCGCAACCGGTGCGAGTGACGGAAGATACTGAAAAGCCAGCAGTTTTTCATTATTCCAAAGTGAAACAACACACCGTTCGCCTGGACCTGACCGTCGTAATGTTACATTATAACGTCATATTTGCCCGACACCACGAACCGCTGCGCAGGGACCGCGCATCAGCGAAAATGGAATGCACGACATGACGCACAATGTTCGCGCTGCCGCGACAGGACTCACCCCGCGCTTTGGCGACGAGACTAGCCGCTGGCTTTTGCTGCCATGCTGCTGATCGCGGGTCCGCTGGCGCCTTCGGCCTTGGCACAAACTAACCCCGCCCCTGCTGCCCGCCCCTGCGACACCGATGGCGACCAGCCCGGATACTGCGCGACGACGCCAAATACACCGAGCCCAGCCGCGCCGGCCGCGGCGCGCCTGCTCCGTCAAGCGCAGCGGCACCGGCCGCGACCGCTCCGGCCACACCCCCGCCGCCAAATGCAATGGCTCCCGCGCGCCGCGCCATCGCCGCCTCCAAATGCAACGCCCGCCGCCGCCATCGACGCCACCAAATGCAATGGCGCCGGCCGCAGGCGAACCGCCGCCGGGCGAGCACATGGTCAGCGGCGCCGAGCTGCCGGAAGATCTCTCGCCCTGGGGCATGTTCGAGAATGCCGACCTGATCGTGAAGGGCGTCATCATCGGGCTTGCTTTTGCCTCGCTGGTGACCTGGACGGTGTGGCTCGCCAAGACGCTGGAATTGCGCAGCGCGCGCAGCGAAGTGCGCCGCGATATCCGCATCCTCAACGGCGCCGCGACGTTCGCCCAGGCGCATGAGCAATTGCGCGACGGCGACAGCCCGGTGGCGCAGCTGATGCAATCGGCGGCCGCGGAAATCCGGCTCTCCGCCAATCTGCGCGCCGAAGGATTGAAGGAACGCATCGCGCTGCAGCTCGAGCGCATCGAGATGGCGGTGAGCCGAAAAGTCTCCCGCGGCACCGGCGTTCTCGCCACCATCGGCTCGACCGCACCTTTCGTCGGACTGTTCGGCACGGTGTGGGGCATCATGAACAGCTTCATCGGCATTTCGAACGCCCACACCACCAATCTCGCGGTGGTGGCGCCCGGCATCGCCCAAGCGCTGCTTGCCACCGCCTTCGGCCTGGTCGCCGCCATTCCCGCGGTGATGATCTATAACGTCCTGGCGCGGCAGACCGCGCATTACCGCGCCTATCTCGGCGACGCTTCGGCGCAGGTGATGCGGCTTGTCAGCCGCGATCTCGACCGCGCCAAAATGCCGATGCCGCAGGCCGCCGAGTAATCCCGAGCCAAAGTCGAGTTTAGTCCCATGGCCATCCGCCTCGATCACGGCACCGACGAACTCACCGAGGTGCACGACATCAACGTCACGCCGTTCATCGACGTGATGCTGGTGCTGCTCATCATCTTCATGGTGGCGGCGCCGCTGGCGACGGTCGACGTGGCGGTCGATCTGCCGTCCTCGACGGCGCCGCAGCAGCAACGGCCGCCGAAGCCGGTTTACGTCACGCTCAAGGCCGACGGCTCGTTGGCGATCGGCGACAACACGGTGTCGCGCGACGCGCTGCCGGCCGCACTCGCCAGCGCCACCGGCGGCGACAAGGAGCAGCGCATCTTCATGCGCGGCGACCGCGCCGTGCCTTACGGCGACGTCATGCAATTGATGAATGTGTTGCGCGATTCCGGTTACCTCAAAATCGCCCTGGTCGGCATGGAATCGCGTGACGCGAAATGAACGTATCTTCGCTCACCTGGTTTGATGACGACGACCCGCGTGATCTGCGGCGCTGGGCGATTGCCGCGCTCGTCGTGCTCGGCGTCCATCTCGCCGCCATCGCCGCTTACGTCTATGTGCACAGGCCCGATGAAATCGGCGACGACACGACGCCGATCTGCGGTAGACTTTTCGCCGACCGACGACACCGTCGATCAGCCCGAAGTGGCGCCCACCCCCGAGCAGCCGCCGCCGGAGGTCGAGAAACCGCCGCCGCCACCGCCGCCGGAACCGCAGGCCGTCGCCGCCCCCGAGACCCCGCCGCCACCGCCGAAGGTGGAGGAGCAGAAGCCGCCGACGCCCGCCATGCCGGCGCGCAGCAAGGGCGGCGCACCGCACATCGCCCCGGCTTGGCAGACCAGCCTGGTGCGGCATCTGGAACAGTTCAAGCGCTATCCGAGCGCGGCGCAGGAGCACGGCGAGGAAGGCGTGGTGCTGTTAAGCTTCAGCGTCGACCGCACCGGCCATGTGCTGGAGCATCGCGTGGCGCGTAGCTCCGGCTATCCGGCGCTCGACGACGAGGTCATGTCGATGATCGAGCGCGCCCAGCCGCTGCCGCCCTTTCCCGCGACCATGACCGAAGACAAGCTCGATCTCACCGTACCGATCCGCTTCTCGCTGAAGTGAAGTTATCCTGCGCCGCGACGCGAAGCCGAAATAGATTGCCGCCAGACCGGGAGCATTTATGCGCACCAAGCACGCGTTGACGTCCGCCGACGTGAAGAAAATCATCGCCGCCTGCGAGAGCGAAGCCGCCAAGAACAACTGGGCAGTGGCGATTTCCGTGCTCGACGACAGCGGCGTTCTGCTCGGTTTTGCCCGCATGGACGGCGCACCGCGGATTTCCGGCGAAGTCTCGATCGGCAAGGCCCGCACCTCGGCCATGACCGGACGGCCGAGCAAGTTTTTCGAGGACATGGTCAAGACGCGCCCGGCCTTCGTCGACTTTCCCGGCACCCTCATTCAGGGCGGCATGCCGCTGATGCATGACAATGAATGCGTCGGCGGCATCGGCGTGTCCGGCGTGCAGTCGCACGAGGACGAGCAGATCGCGCGCGCCGGAGCGGAGGCGTTGCGATAATATCTCTCGCCCGCTGTCAAATATGTTGCACGTTGACGATTCGAACCAGGGCGAACGATCCCGCAAGGCCGGCAAGCAAGCCGATGGCGAACCAAAACGCCAAATGCCGCGATCCTTCGCTTAGAACCGCGATCTGCCGAAAGGCCGGCGATGGAGCTCGATACTCGTACACCGCCATGAGCCGCCAAGTATTGATCGGCAATAGCGCCACATGGAGGAAGAATATTGGGTAAATGTGCTGCATATAGCCGAACAGCAGGAACAGGACATTGCTGAGGATCGCGATAAGGCGGAGCGGAATCATCGTCCGCATGAGAAAGGTCGCCAACACCGCGCAGGAGGCGGCGTAGCCGAGGATATTCACGGAAAGATCTGTCATCGCAAGAGCGTCCGCGGTGATTTTGATCGGCAACGTGTCAATCTCTGCTCAGCCTGTACTGACCCCGGGAAACGCCAATGTCAGGACGAGACCCAGCAGGGAAAACAGGCACACCGCCTCGAACGAAGAATCGTTTTTTGCGCGCCAAATCGTAGCCAGGACCACGAGCGTCATTGTCTTACGTTCCTTTATTCGGTGGATTACGCCCGCCAAAACGGCTTGGCTTTCTCGGCAGCGGCCCGAGCCGGATAGCCGATGTCCTTTAATTCGAGCTCGGACAAGAGAGCGAGTTCCTTGCGCGACCGTGTGCGCCGGCGCCACTCCAAAAGCGTCCCGATGGCGAGGCGGCGCAACGAGCCGATCCGGCGCGGCTCAAGAAAGATATTTTCGCGAAGCGAAACCGACTGCGATGGTAGCGACTGTGTGGTCACGATGATCTCCCGTAAAAGCTCGATGTTACGGGCAATTCCATCCCTCGTTTTTTTCGAAGATCGCCGTCGGCTATCAATTGCCAATGACGAGTCGGTGACAGGGCCTGCCTGCGACGAGACTGTTACCGATCATTTGCGTCGAAGATTTGACGCAACGTTTCGCGCGCAATGTGTACTCGCCTCCTGGCGTCAGCAAATCTCATGCCACAGGCGGTAAACGCCAATTAATCATCGCTACCATGCAGGGCGCGAAATTCGCGATGAACCACAAACGATTGCACGCTGACGTCGAAACAAGCGGGTGACGGAAAAAGAGTCATTTCATGACGTCATAATGGAAATGCCGCTTTATAGGCAAAACGAATTTATGACTGCTAATCTTTTGTTCGCCACTGCTGCGCCATTTTAACGGATCGATCATTAGCCGCAGCCCGATTCGTTCAGACGGCAAACGCTTGCAAACTCCGCTCGATCCGCGACAGGATGGGCGCCGCACCGGATTTAAAGTTCTTTCCGGTGATCTGCTCGTACATCTGGATATAGCGGCGTGAGAGCTCCTCCACGAGCTCGCGCGGCGCCTCCGGCAGTTCCTTATCGGCGTATGGGTCGGAGTGTTCCTTGAACCACAGCCGCAGAAATTCCTTGTCGAAATAATCCGGTTCCTGGCCAGCGGCCAATCGCGCCTCATAGGTATCGAGCTGCCAATAACGCGACGAATCCGGGGTGTGGATCTCATCGATAAGCACCAGGCCGCCCTGCCCGTCGAGGCCGAACTCGTATTTGGTGTCGACTAGAAGCAAGCCGCGGCTTGCCGCAACCTCCTGGCCGCGCGCAAAGAGCTTGAGTGCGGTCTCCTTGATGCGCGCGAATAAATCCCTGCTGACAAAACCCTCCGCGATCATCTCATCCGGCGAAAGCGTGCGGTCGTGCGCGGCCTCTTTCGTGGTGGGATCGAAGATCGGTTGCGGCAATTTCTGGTTCTTGCGCATGGCGTCCGGCAGCTTGAGGCCGCCGAAATCGCGCTGGCCCTTGCCGTAGCGGGTCCAGATCGCGGTGTCGGTGACGCCGGTCAGGTAACCGCGCACCACCGCCTCGATCGGCACCAGCCGGCATTTCCGGGCGATCGTCACGTTCGGGTCGGGAACCGCCAAGACATGGTTCGGCACGATGTCCTTGGTCAATTCGAACCAGTGCGCGGCGACCTGGTTGAGCACCTGCCCCTTCCACGGGACATGCGCGATGATGCGGTCGAACGACGAATGGCGGTCGGTCGTGATCAGAACGAGCCGGTCGCCCTGATCGTAGATATCGCGGACCTTGCCTGATGGTTTTCGGGCCAAGGAAATCAAAATCGGTCTCGCGCAGGATATCCATGCCGTGTTCCGAAGGGCCTATTATGTGTGTCGGGTGGGCAACTTTGAGCGGCGATCCCTACCATAGCAGGCCGCGAATGCGGGTAGTAAATGGAACGCTGTTTCCACAACCAGGTTGAAGCACCATGAAAATCGGCATCATCGGCACTGGAACGGTGGGCTGCGCCTGCGCCATGGCGGCAGTCAACCGCGGCAGCGCACGCGACGTCGTGTTGGTCAATCGCACCCGCAAGACCGCCGAAGCGGTCGCCACCGATTTACGCTACGGCACGCCGCTTGGGCCTAAGATCGACATCGCCGACGGCGATTACGACGCTCTCAACGGCGCCGGCGTGGTCATGATCACCTCCGGCGTCAACGAGAAGACCGGCGGCGCCACCGACCGCAACGATCCGCTGGGCCGGCTGCGGCTCCTCGACAAGAACGCCGCCATCTACCGCGACATCGTTCCGCAGATCGTGCGCGCCGCGCCGAACGCCGTGCTGCTTGTCGTCACCGATCCGCCCGATCCCCTCGCCGACATCGCCCGCGACGCGGCGAAAGCCGCCGGCGTCGATGCCGCCGTGATCAGCGCCGGGACGTTTATCGACACCATGCGCTTTCGTGTCCACCTCGGACGCTATTTCGGCGTCGATGCCGCGCATGTCGAAGCCAATGTCATCGGCGACCACGGCACGTCGCAGGTCTTTCTTTGGTCGGCCGCCCGCATCGGCGGCGTGCCGATTGCGGCACTTCTGAAAAAACGCGGCGAGACGGTCGACGGCTTGCGCGAGAAAGTCGAAAAGGACGTGCGCTATGCCAACATCACCATCATCGAAGGCCATGACGCCAGCCAATACGGCATCGGTATCGTCTCGGCTCGCATCGCCGAGATGATTTTGCGCGACGAACGCGCGGTGATCCCGGTCGGCAGCCTGCAAAAGGAATTCGGCGTGACGCTGTCGCTGCCTAGCGTCATCGGCCGCGGCGGCGTCATCGCGGTGCTGCAGCCGGACATGTCCGACCCGGAACGCGAGGGTCTGCAGAAAAGCGCAAAGACGATGAAGGACGCGCTCGAGAGCGTCCGGAAAACGGTTTAGTGGGCGCCCTCGCTAAGACGGCCTCGCATCACGGCATCCAAAACGGCTTCACCGCATCAAGATCGCGCCGAAGCGGCTCGTTCAGGCCGATATCTTCCAGGGTCTTGTCGCTCAAATCGTGCAGATCAGGGCCCGGGTTTCGATGTCTCCAGCGCGAAAGTCTCACGGCGATCAATTCCGGCAAGCGGATCAATTCAGGTGGGAAGATGGTCATGGCGCATCTCCAAACTCCCCGTCACTTCCAAACAATAGGAGCAGAGCCGGAAAATCGCTGTGACCGAGGACACACCGCAAATTTTAGCAATCTTTGAAGTTTTTCTTGGCGGCTGCGGCTTACTCGAAGAGCGTTGACGCGCGCTTGGTTCTTCGTCATCACCGCGCAATCGTGCTCTGCTCATGCGCTACCGCGCCGGCCAGCCGATCGCGGTCGCAGATGTCAGTGCTGCTGTAATACCTTTGGCCGTATCGCGCTACTGGCCGCACGCCGCAGCCGGCGCACCGCCTCTGTCGCCTCATCCGGATTGAGGCTGGCATAACCGAGCCGCAGTCCCCGCTGCTGGTAGGGCGGAATGGCGAATGACCGCGATGGCAGGAAACGCACACCGCATTTGGGCGCGTCCCTCTCGATCGCGTCGAGCACCCCGGGATCGTCGAATTTGATCCAGAACGAAAGTCCGCCGTCGGGTATCTTGAAATCGACGGCTTCGTCGAATTGCTCCCGCAGCAGTTCCGCGAACGCGTTGCGCCGGCGTAAATACACCTGCAACGCCTTGCGTGCATGGCGGTGCAACTCGCCGGACTCGATCAGCTCCACCACCGCCAGTTCGGTCGGTACGTTTCCTTGACGATCGATGATCACCGTCTCCTTCGCCATCCGGCGGATGACGTCAGGCGCCGCAGCGACGTAACCGATACGAAGGCCCGGCAGCAACAGCTTCGACATCGAGCCGATATAGACAGTGCGGCGCGGTGCATAGCTTGCGATCGGCAACAGCGGCTGTTGTTCAAAATGAAATTCGTGATCGTAATCGTCTTCGATCACCGCGAAACCGAACTGGCCCGCCAGATCGAGGAGCCGCAAGCGGCGCTGCGGTGTCAGCGATACCGTCGTCGGGAACTGGTGGTGCGGCGTCAGGTAAAGCGCGCGGACC
Organism: uncultured Alphaproteobacteria bacterium; assembly: GCA_963784325.1. Taxonomy (GTDB): domain Bacteria; phylum Pseudomonadota; class Alphaproteobacteria; order Rhizobiales; family Xanthobacteraceae; genus BOG-931. The sequence continues at coordinate 218,957 of CAWARC010000028.1, forward strand.
TTGTGTTTGCGGCATAGCGCTTCGAGGTCTTCGACGTCGAGGCCATTGTCATCAAGTCTGGCGCCGACGACCGAGGCGCCCGCCGCGCGGAATGCCTCCCAGGCCGGCGAATAGCTGAGCGCTTCGACCACCACGGTTTCGCCGGGCCGGACGAGAATCCGGGCGGCAAGGAAGATCGCCATCTGGCTGCCGCGCGTGATGCAGATGTTGTCCGCGGTCGCCACGATGCCGCGATGTGCGCTCAGCATGTTGGCGATGGTCTCGCGCAGAATTGGCGAGCCGCGCGGATCGCCATAGCCGAGCCAATTGCCGCGAGCGGCCTGGCGGAGCGCCGTGCGATAGGCACGCGACAACACATCGGGCGACAGCAGCCGGGAATCCGGTGCGCCGTCGTCGAAGGTCAGGTCGGTATTCTCGACGAAGGCCGGCAGCGGATCGGCCGAGGGACGGATTTCGAATTCCGGCGAAGCGCATTCGTAGCCGATATCGAACGGCGGGATCGGCGACAACTGTGGCGCCAATTCAGGCAGCGAATCGGACACGATCGTTCCCCGCGTGCCGTCAGATGCCAACCAGCCCTGGGCGATCAGGTCGTCATAGGCCAGCACGATGGTCTTGCGGTTGACGCCAAGCGTGCTGGCGAGTTCGCGGCTGCTGGGCAGAAACGTACCCGGCAATAGCCGGCCGCGCTGGATATCGTGAATGAGCGCCTGAACGATCTGCTGATAGACCGGGACGTTTCGGCCCCGATCGACCCGCTCGGCGAGGCTGATTTTCCAAGGTCGCAGCACTGGACCCCTCCATCAGTCATTGTTGGACCTTTTCCGCGGTCCGTGGCGTCCCTAGGCTCGCGGCCTGGAACATGACAGAGGACCTTGCAAAGACCGTGCCTCCGGTCGCCCGGATTACGCTTGCCCGCAGCGGCAAATGCTTTGCGGTCGGGCGGGATGAAACCATCCTGGAAGCGGCCCTGCGCAATGAAATTTGGCTGCCGCATGCCTGCCGCGGCGGCAGTTGCGGGACCTGCCGGGCCATTATTGTCACCGGCGCCGTCAATTATGACAGCGGTTCCCCGGCGGGCCTGCGGCGAGCTGCTTCAAGTGCGGAAGCCTTGCTCTGCTGCGCCAAACCGTTAGGCGATCTCACGCTCGATGTAGCGGAACTGGCGGCGCGGCCGGTCGCCACGCAATTCCGGCGTCCGGCCCGTGTGGTTGCAATCGCAAAGCCCTCGCCCGACGTCGCCATTGTAACACTCAAGCCGCCGCCGACGGCGGCGATCCAATACCGTCCCGGCCAGTATGTCTGTGTAATCGGCCGGGACGGCCGCCTCCACCCCTTCTCCATCGCCAACGCGCCCCGTGCCGACGGCACGCTCGAACTGCACATCGGGCGCGTCGCCAATGGACGCTTCACATCCTACGTCCACGACCAATTGCGTCCCCGCGACATCGTCCGCTTCGAAGGGCCGTTCGGCGAATTTGGATTTTCCGGCGACGCCGCGCGCCCGGCGATTCTGCTTGCCGGCGGCACCGGCATCGCGCCGATCATGGCAATGCTGGAATCGCTTTCGCAAACTGAGAATATGCCCGCGCTTCATCTCTATTGGGGCAGCCGCCACAGCTACGGATTTTACGCCCTTGAAAATATAACGGCGCCTGTCGGCACGCGCGCGACACCCGTTCTGTCCGATCCTAATACCGCCGACTGGTCCGGCCACATCGGGCTCGTCCATCGCGCCGTGCTCGAAGACTTTCCCGATCTGTCGTCGTTCGACGTCTATGCCTGCGGCAGCCCGGGCCTGATCGAGACGGCATTTTCCGATTTCACGCGGGCCGCGGGACTGCCCGTGGATCGCTTTTTCGCCGAAAGCTTCAACAATGCGGGGACAGCGCCGCGGCTTGCAAGCGCTGCAGGATAACGCCGGGCCAAAGGAGAAGTACGATGCCGAAAATCGCAGAACTCTTCATCTATCCGATTAAATCTTGCGGCGGCGTGCGCATGAAAGAAGTCTCGATTGTGCCGACCGGCTTCGAGTTCGATCGGAACTGGATGGTGATCGATGAAAGCGGCACCTTCGTCACCCAGCGCGAGCACCCGACACTCGCCCTCGTGAAACCGGAATTCGCCAACGGCGGCCTGATCCTCACCGCCCCGGGCATGGAACCGCTGCATGTGTCGGCAAACGGCGCCGGCATGCCGCTCACCATTGCGCTGTTCGGCGAAAATCACGAGGCGCTGTCGACAAATCCGGCCGCCGATGCGTGGTTCAGCAAATATTTGGGTGGGCCGTTCCGGCTCGCCAAATGCGACGCCAAGACGTTGCGCAAGGGCGGCGTGCAATATCCCGAGCGCGACGCGGCGCCGACGAGTTTCGTCGATAATTACGGCGTTCTCGTTATCTCGGAAGCATCGCACGCCGCGCTCAATCAAAAGCTGCCGCAGGCGGTGCCCATGAATCGGTTTCGGCCGAATATCGTCGTGTCCGGCGTCGACGAACACGACGAAGACTATTTCACCAATGCCCGCTGCGGCGACGTCGCGCTGCGCTTCGTCAACCCGTGTTACCGATGCAGCATGACTTCGATCGACCAGAAGGTCGGCGCGCCCGGCCTCGACGTCCTGCCGGTGCTTTCGACCTACCGTTATGACGACGCTGTGAAAGGCGTGAAGTTCGGCGCCTATGCGGCGGTGAACGGCGGCGTCGGCGCGCAGCTTCGCGTCGACTCGGATATCGACGTCGACTGGAATTTCTGATCCGGGCGTCGCCGAGCAGAAACGGCTTATGGCCACGCGCAAATTGGCGCGTCGGAGCCGCTTGCACTCCGCGCGGATCGTGTCGGTTTCCCCGACCTTCGGTTGCCCGAAATTTTAACGTGGATACGAGCCGTTGGACCCCGCGCCATTTCAAAACTGGATGTGTTGACCGGTCCATTCGCGCAATAGCCTTTCGACTATCGGCCTGCCGCACCGTGGTCTTGAGACCGGGCTCGGACGTCGAATGGGCGCAGGACTCGTTGCCACTTCAACGGAGCTGTTAGCCATGGCCAAAATACCCCTAAAAGCGAACTGTCTTAACTTCAGCGAGGTGCTTGCGCAGGCAGTCGCGCTGATCTCTCCCACCATGACGGCGGCCCTGATCGTCCCGGTGATGTATTCGAACACGGGGGATTGGAGCTGGTTGTCCTACGCGCTGGGCACCGTCATGCTGGTGTTCGTTGCCTACAACCTCAATCAATTCGCCAGCCGTTCCACCACCTCCGGGTCGATGTACGCCTATATCTGCCGTGGGCTGGGCGTGACCGCAGGCGCGGTCGGCGGCTGGTCCCTGATCTGGGCCTATCTTGGCATTTCGGTCGCCGGCGCAACCGGCTTCGCGGTCTTTGCCGATACGCTTCTTAAAATGATTGGGTTGCATGCGCCGCAGGTCCTGCTGTTCGCGGTGTGCGTCGGCATATCCTGGTATTGCGCATGGAAGAATGTGCAGCTCTCGGCGCTCCTGATGCTGTTCTTCGAAGGCATCTCGGTGGCCTTGATCCTGATCCTGTCCGCCCTTGTGCTCTCCCAACACCACTTCGCAATCGACACGGCGCAATTCGATGTTGCCAAGCTGCCGTGGTCGAGCGTAGGCCTCGGCGTTGTGGTCGCGATCTTCAGTCTCGTCGGCTTCGAATGCGCCACCGCTTTCGGCGATGAAGCAAAGGATCCGCTGAAGACGATACCCCGCGCCGTCATGGTCAGTCTTATCCTGTCCGGCGCCTTCTTCGTGTTTGTGACCTATGTGGAAGTCCTGGGTGTCCGCGGCTATTCCAAGACGCTCGACCAGCTCGACACGCCGCTGAATACGCTGGCGATGCTGGCCCATGTACCCATCCTGTCGATCCCGCTGTCGATCGGCGCGATGGTGAGCTTCTTCGCGCTCAATTGTTCCTGCATCAATGCCGGCTCGCGCGTGATCTATGCCATGGGACGCCACGGCATTTTCCACGAGGCGACGGCCGACTTGCACGAGACCAACGAGACGCCGCATATCGCGGTGACGACGATGTCGATCATCTCGTTTTCGTTGCCGACACTGGCGACGCTGGGGGGTCTCGCGGCTCTCGACATCTTCAACTACGCCGGCACGCTCGCGGCATTCGGCTTCATCACGCCCTACTGCCTCATCACCGTGGCGGCGCCGGTCTATCTCAAGCGGCTGGGCGAGCAACGCCCCGTCGACCTGGTCATGGCCGCGGCCGCGCTCGTGCTGTTGCTGATCCCGACCGTGGGCAGCGTCATTCCCGTGCCCGCGCCGCCGGTCAATTACTTCCCCTACGCCTACGTCGTCTATCTGCTGGCGGGGATTGGATGGATCCTGGCCTTCCATGCGCGTAAACCCACGGCGGTCGGCCACATCAACAACGATCTTGAGCTCAACCACGCCAAGTTCACACGAGAAGCGCCACCTGTTCCGGCGATCGGAGAAGCCAAGGCTGCCTGAAGTCGGCCGCCTGTAGCTGCGATGCGGGCGACTTTCCCCCACTCGCACGCCATCGACATTGACCGCCATGTCCGGGTCCTCCCCGTTCATGGCGGTCGGTGATTTTGGAGAGGGACCGACATGAACGGCAAAGTGGTGTCGCTGAACGTCGGCGAGCCCCGGCTGGTCACCTACCGGGGCATGTCGTTTCGCACCGGCATCTTCAAGGAGCCAGTAGACCACCCGCTGACGTTGAAGAAACTCAACTTCGCCGGCGACGGCCAGGCCGACCTGTCTGCGCACGGCGGCATCGACAAGGCGGTCTATTGTTATCCGTTCGAGCACTACGATTTCTGGCGCCGTGAGATCGGTCGGGCCGATTTGCCGATGGGTCAGTTCGGCGAGAACGTCACCACCGCAGGCTTGCTCGAAAGCGAGCTTCGCATCGGCGACATATTGCGCATGGGCACCGCAGTGGTGCAGGTCTCCGAACCGCGCATCCCCTGCTACAAGCTCGTGATGCGGATGGATGCCGGCAGCGATTTTTCCGTCCGCTTCCTTGCCGCCAATCGCACCGGTTTCTATTGCAGGGTTCTGGAAGAGGGCGTGGTCAAGCGCTCGGACGCCATTACGCTTATGTCGAGCGACACCTCATCGCCGACCGTGCGCGAGGTGATCGCGGCAACCCAGTTCGCCGATCGAGATCCCGTGGCGCTGCGCCGCGTCGTCCGGGCGCGGGATATCTCGGCCAAGTGGCGGTCGCGCGTACGCAGGATGATTGACGCCGAGGTGCGACGGCGGATCGAGGCAACGTCACCGCCGACCGCGGCCATGCGCGTGGAAAAGATCGTGTCGGAGACGAACGATATCGTCTCCATTTGGCTGCGACCGGACGCCGGCGCTCGGATGTTCGATTCGCTGCCGGGCCAATACCTCACCATCGTCTGGCCCGATGGCTTCAAAAGCACCTATAGCCTCTCCGCGCTCTCTCCCGCCCAGCGCTGCCGCATCACCGTCAAGCTCGTCCGCAATGGGCAAGGCGCGCTCGGCCGGTCGTCGGCGCGAATCGCCGCGCTCAAAGCCGGAGACATCTTCACCGTCGAGCGCCCACGCGGCAATTTCCATCCCGATCTCGACGACGACACGCCGCTCGTGCTCGCCGGCGCCGGGATCGGCGTGACGCCGATCATGAGCATGATCGAGCATGCCACGCGATCCGGCCGGCGCGATGTGTTTGCCGCTTTCGGCATGCGGCGGCCCGGCGAGCATCCGCTGGCGAGCGAGCTTGCCGCGTTTTTGGCCGAACGGCAGCGGTTGAAAGCGGTGCTGGCCTATTCGCAGCTCAATGGTGCGCCGCCGCTACCCGGTTTGCCCGCGCCAAAACATGGACGGCTGGCGGCAGCCGACCTCCTGCCCCATGCCGCCGCCCCGCTCGCCGAGGTGTTCCTGTGCGGCCCGGGCGATTTCATCCGGCAGATGCATGATGGCCTGGTCGAAGCAGGTGTAAACCCCTTACACATCCGCTACGAGGCGTTCGGACCGTCGACATTACTGCCGGCGCGCGCCGTGCCGGGCGATCCGCAGGCGGCGTTCAAGGTCGCCTTCACGCGCAGCCACATGGAGGTGGTCTGGACGCCAGCGTCGGGCACGCTCCTCAACCTCGCCGAAGCGGCCGGTGTCTCACCGGTTTTCGGCTGCCGGGCCGGCAGCTGCGGACTGTGCCGGATCGCGATCAGCGAGGGTAGCGTGAGCTATGTCGAGCCGATCGATGAGCCCGAAGCCGGCTACGTGCTGCCGTGCTGCACAATTCCGCAGTCGGACTGCCGGCTCGATCTATGAATCTGGCCTTTGCCTATCTGCTGCTGCTCGTTGCCGCGGTGCTCGAAGCCAGCGGCGATGCGCTGGTGCGCGTCGGGCTGCACAGTGCGGCAATCGGAAGCCGCGCTATATTCTTTGCCGCCGGCGCCGTGGTCTTGTTTGCCTATGGATGCGCCGTGAACGCGCCGCCATGGGATTTCGGCAGATTGCTCGGCGTTTATGTCACGCTGTTCTTTTTGGTCGCCCAGGCGATCAACTTCTTCGTCTTCGGCGTGCGGCCGCAGCTGCCGATCTATGTCGGCGGATCGCTCATTATTACCGGCGGATTGGTGATCACGCTGTGGCGTGCCTAGCTTATCGCTAGGCGAGCCCGCTGGCCCGCGCCTGGTCCTTCGCCATCACCGCCCAGTCGTGCTCGGCTTCGCCATGCGCCACCGCGCCGACCAGGCGATCGCGCCAGACATTTCCCGACGGCAGCGGCACACCGACCGCGCCGCCGGCCTCCAGCGCGAAATTGGCGTCCTTCAATCCCAAAATGGCGCGCTGGCCGGCCGGCTGATAGCGCTCCTCGGCAATGATCTTGCCATACACCTTGTAGGCCGAGCAGGCGAACAGGCCGTCGGTCATGACGTCGAGGAAAACGTCGGGCGTCACGTCGTATTTGCGGATGAGCGAGAATCCCTCGCCCATCGCCTCGATGGCGCAGCCAAGCACGAAATTATTGGCGATTTTGATTGCGGCGGCGGCGACCGGATCGGTGCCGGCTTCAAACGTGCGGCGCGGAATGGCATCGAACAGCGGATGGCAGCGCGTCGACGGCGTCTTTGTCGCCGGCGACCAGCATGCCGGCCGTGACCGGAGCGACAAGCTCCGGCCGCCCGAGCATCGGCGTCGCGATCAGGATTTGCCCCGCGTCGGCGTGCAGCTTTTTGACGTTCTGGATCGCCGCGACGCTATGCGTGCCGGCGCAGATATGGATGCCGCCTTTCGGCAGCGATTGCAGTAACCCGCCCGGCTTGCTCACGACCTCGAGCAGCGCCGCATCGTCGGCGAGCATGGTGAAAACCGCCGTCGCCGTAATTGGCCGCCGCCTCGATCGAGTCCAGCGGCTTGGCGCCGGCATCCGTCAGTGGCTTTAATTTGTCTGGGCTGCGATTGTAGACGCCGACGTCATGCTTGCCGTCGATCAGCCGTCGCGCCATGGCCGAACCCATGCGGCCGAGCCCTATAAATCCGACCTTCATAGCAATACTCCTTGCGAAACGGCGCGCCGATGTCAGACCAATTGTCCGCGCACCCATTCGAGCTCGCGGCAAACATTGTCGACGATATCGCCCTTCTTGAGGTTGTCGGGCAGCACGTCCCAAGTGTAGGTCTCGACCTCGAGATGGCGCGACAGCGGCTTTTGCTTGTGGAAACGCAAGCCGTCCTCGATGGCAAAGCGCGTGGTGCGGAATTGACCGAGATCGTCGAGAAAGACCGGCACGTGGATGTGGGTCCGCCATTCCCGTGGCCCCGGCTCTTTCTCGAAGGCGGCGATGGCGTCGTCGACATTGAGGAACTTGGTGAGCTTGCCGTCCTTTTTCTGGATCGTCTGCGTCAGATAAATCGTCTTGGCGTAGCGCTTGAGCGTATTGACGACGTCCTGCGTGACTTCGGGAATATGCAGGGCGGCGGCTTCCTGGAATTTGAAGATCGGCACGCCGCCATCGATAAGCTTCTGACAGGACTCCGAGATATTCTCGTATTCGACCGCCTGATGGCAGATGTCGTAGACGATGCCGACGTGGCGGCGCAGCGCTTCGTTCGCCTCGGAGATTGGCACATGCGCAAGCTTGGCGAGCTTTTCGACCGCGGCGCCTGAATAGAGGTGGTCGCGAAAATAAGCGATCGTTTCGTCGGTGGTTTCAAGAAAGCAATACGGCTCCGGCTCGAGCGCCAGCTGCACGGTGCGGCCGGTCTTTGATTCCAATGCAATGAGATGCGCGACCACGCGGAGCACGTGATCGGTGTAGCTCGCGATCACGTCGTCCCCGGTCACCCGCGGCTTGAACCCGAGCGGTGCACTCTGGATCGACGGCGCGATGCCGGCCGGGCAGACGTCGGCGAGCACGTTAGCGACATTGATCGTGTATTGGGTGCGCTCCTCGCCGCGCCAGTCCGGCTCATAGACTTGCTCCTTCACCTTGTCGCCCTTGAAATGCCCGTACACAAAGGCATTGGCGGTGTAGATGTACATGTCGTTGTCATCGAGAAATTTTTTCAGCTTGGCGCGCTCGGCCGGGCTGTTGGCGAGCGTTTCCGCGGAGCTTGCGGATAGCCGGATGCAGACGCCGAACGCCTTGTTGCCGGCGATGCGCGCCTTCACCTGCGGCAGATAGGTGGTGAGCGAATGGTAGAGCTGCTCCCAGTTATCGGCGGGATGCACCAGCGTCGAATAAGTCAGATGGCCGAGGCCATTGCCGAGATCCATTTTGTTGTTTCCTGTCTACTTTAATTCGCGATGCGATCCATTAGACTCGTCATGGCCGGACTTGTTCCGGCCATCCACGTCTTCAATTCCAGCCACAATTTAAGACGTGGATGCCCGCGACAAGCGCGGGCATAACGACATTAATCAGTTACAGCACCTTCTCGACCTTCTCCGAGCCCGCGGCGCGCACAATGGCTTCGGTCACCGCAACGCCGTGGATCATCTGATCGTAGGGGATCGGATAGGCCGGGCCGCCCTCTGCCGCCTTGGCGAAAGCTTCGAGCGCGGCGCGCGACACATCGAGCTTCGCCGCTTGCCAGACCTTGGCCTCGCCCTTCACCGGCTGGAACTTGCAGGTGCCAAACAAACTGGTGCGGCGCTCTTCCGAGGATGCGCCGGCAACATGAGTGACGCCTTCCAGCCGCAGCCAGCCCTTGGAGCCGAACACCTGGAAGGAGAACCCCGGCCCGGTCGTGGTCATGGTGCCGAGATAGCCCGACATGCCCTCTTTCATGCGGAACAGGATCGAGGTGGTGTCGTCGGCATCGATCGGCGCGGCGCGCCGAAAACTCTGGGCAAAGACGTGATCGATCGGTCCGCACAGATCGATCATGCCGTCGACCGCATGCACGCCCATCGGCATCAGCCCGCCGAGCGGCGTTTCGTGCTTGTCGGCGCGCCAATGGCCCGGATTGATGAACAGCACGTTGGGAAACGTCATGGTCGCTTCGACATGCAGGATGATGCCGAGTTCGCCGCCGCGGATCATCTCGCGCAGCTTGATGATTTCGGGATGGAGCCGGCGATTATAACCGAGGCCCAGCGTCACGCCCGCCTTCTTCACGGCGGCGACGGCGTCTTCCGCTTCGCGCTTGGTCAGCGTGAACGGCTTTTCGCAGAACACATGCTTGCCCGCCGCTGCGGCCGCCACCACTTGCGCGCCATGCATCGAGTGCGGCGTCGCCAGCACGACGGCGTCGACGTTTTTATCGGCGAGGATCGCGCCGTAATCCGCCTCAAGCTTAAAGCCGTTCTTCTTGGCGAAGGCCTCGGTGTCCGGCGTCACGGTGCGCGTCGTGCCGGCGACGAAGCGGATGGCGTCGCTGCCTTCGGCGGATTCGACGACCGTCTTGCCCCACCAGCCAAGTCCGACAATGGCCGCTCTGATCATTGGCAATACTCCTTGCCGACGCTTCGGCTATCTGAACGGCAGGAACGGCATGGCGTCGGCCGAATAATGCATCGCCACGATCAGGCAGCAGATCGCCCAGAACACGCAATATTCGTGGCCGCCGATGTTCCATAGCCATTTGCCGCCGGTGACTTTCCACACCGCGCCACCGGCGATCAGCAAGTGGATGAAGCCGAGCAAGCCGGCATAAAACGGGAAAATCGCGAAGATAAGTCCGGCCGCGATGAAGAGCTCGACGACGCAGGCGACGTACATATAGAGCGCCGGCGGCGTGAACTTCGCCGCCTTGAAGAAGCCGAGCGCCTCCGGGACGAAGAATTTGGCGTAGATATGCGGGATGAAAAACAGCCCGCAGATCAGCCGCAGGATGTTGATTCCCTGGGTGAGATCGAAATTTTGCCAATAGCCCGACATGGTTCTCTTTAGTCCTCCCCGGCTTTTCCGCCCCTACTTAGCCTGACCGTTTCCATATTGCCATCGCCGTTACCGCGGCAAAAGCGGAGCCTACGCGTCGAGCTCCTTGAAGTAGCGGTAGATGCCCCATTGGCTGAACGGGATGCGCCGTTTCGAGGCGAGGTAGGCCTTTATCCGCGGCCGCTCCGCCACGCGGTCGCGTAGCGCGACCAGCCCCGGTATTTTCTTCTCGTAGCGCTTCATGCGTTTGGGGAATGCGTAGCGCAGGCCTTCGACGATCTGAAACAGCGACAGGTCGACGTAGGTCAGGCTGCGGCCGACCGCGAATTTGCCGCCGTTCTTCTGCAGCACCCGCTCAAAATAGCCGAGCATTTTCGGCACCTGATAGCGCCAAAAATCCTTGGTGCGCCGTTTCGCCGCCGGCCGCTGCTCCTCGAAATAAAGCCAGCCCGACACCGGGTGATGGGTGTCGTGGATGCGCACGACGAGATCGGTGATGGTGAGCTGCAATTGATGCGCCCACAGCCGCCCCGCTTCGTCGCGCGGCGCGAGCTTCAGCCGCGGACCGAGGACGAACAGGATTTCCGCGGTCTGCGCGACGACCAATTTACCGGCTTTGAGGAAAGGCGGCGCGTAAGGCGGATGCGCGACACCCTTGCCGTCGAGCATCGCCGTCATCTTCGCCATGCCGCGCTTGCCCTGACGCGCTACATCGACATAGTCGGCGCCGGCTTCTTCCAGGGCGAGGCGGATGAATTCGCCGCGGCCCTGGATCGAAGGCCAGTAGTAAAGCTCGTAGCGCATCGGATTACGGCGCGGCTTTATATTGCTCGTCGGTCACCGGCTCCATCCAGGTGACGTGCTTGCCGTCGAGCGCTTCCTGCATGGCGACGTGAACCATGTTGGTCGTCGGCGCGGCGCCGTGCCAATGCTTCTCGTTCGGCGGAATCCACACCACGTCGCCGCCCTTGATCTCGCGCACTTTGCCGCCCCAGGTCTGCACCCGGCCGGCGCCCGACACCACGAACAATGTCTGGCCGAGCGGATGAGTGTGCCAGTGGGTCCGCGCGCCGGGCTCGAAGCGCACCAGGCCGGAACGCAGGAGCGCCGGCGCCGGGGCCTCGATGATCGGCTCCTGCCAGACCACGCCCGGTGAAACTGTCGGGCGGCCCGCGCCGCGACGGCACCGAGCCACATACTTGAATGTCCATAATCCTTCTCTCCCTATCGACGACCGGCGCGGATTGGTAAAGCGCCGGCCGGCCGCCGGTAAGATAGTGGAAATTCCGGCGCGATACTCTGGCAAAATCGAAGTCTCGGACCGCGCCCGAGCCTGCGTCAGACCTCGCCGCGCACATAGGTGTGATGCTCGATTGGGATGGCACGTCGCTGCGCAGCCGTTTATGACAAGCGCCCCAACACCGATCCTGCCGATGGCGGTCGGCAGAGGTCAGGAAAGGTCTTTATCCCTTGAGCCAAGCCGTTATTGGCCGGCAACAGGCCGGCGCCACAGCCATTGCGATTCTCGGAGCGATCACCTTTTGCCACTTCCTCAATGACGTGGCGACGTCGCTGCTGCCGGCCATCTATCCGATGCTCAAGAGCAGCTTCGATCTGAGCTTCGCGCAGATCGGCTTCATTACGCTGATCTATCAAGGCATCGCCTCGCTGTTACAGCCGGTCGTCGGCCTTTACACCGATCACCGGCCGCAACCCTATTCGCTGCCGTTCGGCATGACCTGCACATTATTGGGCCTTGCGGATACTGGCATTTCGCGCCGAGCTTTGTTGTCGTGCTGGCCGGCGCAGCACTGCTCGGAATCGGCTCAGCCATATTCCATCCGGAATCATCGCGGCTGGCGAGACTTGCTTCCGGCGGCGCTCACGGCTTCGCGCAATCGCTGTTTCAGGTTGGCGGCAATTTCGGCAATTCGCTCGCGCCGCTGATCGCGGCGTTTTTCATCCTGCCTCGCGGGCAGGAAAGTCTCGCCTGGTTCGCACTGCTGGCGCTCACCGGCATCGTTCTGCTGACGATGGTGGGACGCTGGTATAAAAACTCCGGCCACAGCGCACGGAAGTCTGGAAGAGCTGCGGCCGCTCCCTCGGAGCTGCCGGCGGGCCAAGTGCGCCGCGCCATCGCGATGCTCGTTGCTTTGATCTTCTCCAAGTTCTTCTATCTGTCGAGCATCACCAGCTATTACATCTTCTATCTGATGCATCGGTTCGCGTTGCCGACGGAGAAGGCGCAGCTCTGCCTTTTCGTCTTTCTTGCATCGGCTGCGGTCGGAACTTTCGTCGGCGGCCCGATCGGCGATCGCATCGGCAGGAAGCGCGTCATCTGGGCGTCGATCCTCGGCGTGCTGCCCTTCACCCTGGCGTTGCCTTATGTCGGGCTGCCGGCGACGATCGGCTTGAGCGTTCTGATCGGCCTCGTGCTGTCGTCGGCCTTTTCGGCGATCGTCGTCTACGCCCAGGAGCTGATGCCGGGACGCGTCGGCATGGTCTCGGGACTTTTCTTCGGCCTGGCATTCGGCATGGCCGGTATCGGCGCCGCGGTCTTGGGCGTGCTCGCCGACTGGACCAGCATCGAATTCGTCTATCGGATCTGCTCGTTTTTGCCGCTGATCGGGCTTCTTACCGCCTTCCTTCCCGACGTTCGGAACGACGCCCGCGCGGTGCGCATGAAGGCAAGCTGAAGAGCGGGGTTAAGGCGCGCAGCGCCGGACTTGCCCTTGCTTCGACAGAACAGCGGAACTCGGCTGCCGCCGAGAGCCGCGAAGTTCCACGACGCTTGCTCGATTCGTCTGCGGTCCATAGCTTCACGCAAATCAAGGAAGCCGCCGAGGTGCTGGGCGCCCGCCTCGTGCTCGTTCACCTCACGCCGGCGATCGAAAAGGCTTTTGGCGGCAACCAGGTCATCAGCAAGAACGTCCTAGTCTTTCCGGAGATCGATCGCGCGCTCGAATTCTGCGAGAACGCCATCATTGCCGATCATAGCGACGCCGGCAGCAGTGCGCGCTCGCTGCACGACTGGCTCGCCGACGCGCTTGGCAACGCCGAATTCGTCAACATCTTGGCCGACAATTGCCGACGCTACGACTTCGCCGCCGGCGACGTCATCGCGCGTCAGGGCGGTCCTTCCGATTCCATGCACTTCATCATCGATGGCCGCATGGGAATCATGGTCAACCTGGAAGACGGCAGCGCCATCCGGGTGCGGAGTCTCGGACGGCATACCACCATCGGCGAGATGGAGCTCCTGACCGGCCGGCCGCGCAGCGCAACCGTGCAGGCCGAAGTCGCCAGCGTGGCCTACGCGCTGCGGGCGGATGCGTTCGAGCGTCTCAAAGTCGAGCATCCCGCTTTGGTGCAGGCGCTCCTGACCTATGTGATCGGCCTGATGGCGGAACGGCTGAGTTTTGCCAGCCGGGTCATCGGCGTCCTCCAACGCTGACTTGGCGACCCGATTAACGATCCTTTGTCAGGGCGTGGCTTAGCGTTATAAGCAATACGGCCTATGACAAGTACCCGGTCCAATATTATGTGCATCGCGCCCCGGCGCCGGGCGCGGCTTGTTCTTTTGCTCGGCCTCTTCGCCCTGGCGCTCGGCGCCTGCTCCAAATGCGACGTGCCGAACCTGCTGCCCCATCAGGCCGGCCCGCAGACCTGCCACGACGGGCCGTCGCCGTCGTAAAAAACGGCACCGGCGCTCACGCGGAAGATCAGTGTCACATCATCAGGTGCGACACGTTCTTCACCACGGTGTAGTGCGACAGGCCTTCGGTCCCGCCCTCGCGGCCATAGCCGGAACCTTTGACCCCGCCGAACGGGGTCTCGGCGACCGACGCCACCAGATTGTTGATCGAGAGATTGCCGACCTCCACGCCGTCCGCCAAGCGATCGGCGTTGCGCGCCGACTTGGTGAACGCATAGGCGGCAAGCCCGTACGGCAAGGCATTCGCCTTCTCGATCGCGTCGTCGAGCGAGGTGGGCGGCGGCGAGGTCGGATGACGTCGCAGTTGGAACAGTGCCCAGCACGCTCTCGTCGGCAGGATTGAGCACGGGCTGACCGTCCGCCTTCTTCCCTTGACCGGCGATGTAAAGCTCGAGATCGGGATACCTGGGTCACGACGAAACCGCTTCTGTGCTTAAACAGCTGCCAAAATGGCGTATTGCGGTCTGCTATATCCAGAAGAACATAGCGCGACCGGCCGCAAATCCAGGCCGCGCCAGCGGCGGTAACCGCTTGAGCATAGCGTAAAACCTAGCTTGGGATCGCCGTTATTTGGGATGACTGAGGCCGTCGTCAACGGCCTCGTCGAGCTCCATTTCAAGGCTTGGTGCCTTGTCTAAATCGGGCGGCCCCTCGTGGCGTGGACGCCCATAGGCGTCGGCCAGTTGCCGCGGCGACAGGTCGGCGAGCGCGTCGGTTTTATTGTCGTGCCACCAGGTCCAGATCAGGCGCGCCAGCATGGCGATGAGCGCGAGCTGACATAATAGGCCAAGCACTGAGGCAAATCCGTTTAACTCACCCACCACGCCATGACCGAACAGAAGCCCGACCGCGCCGGCGCCGAGAAAACCTGCGGCGAAACCGCCGATCAGGTCACCGCGACTGAATAACTCGCCGAGCGAGCCTCCCGGATAGCCCGACTGCGCGGCCTCGGGAGCGAGCGAACGATCGAACGCGATGGCATCGTCAAAATTGATCGCGCCAAAGCCAGCGCTGCCGGCGAAGCTTGAGCTGCGTTCGAAACGCGCATCGGCTGCCTCGGTCCAAAGCAGGCTCAGCACCAGCGCGATAAGAGTGGCGAATGACGGCAACAACCGCGCCGGCGCAAAACCGTGAGTTCCGACCAATCGCTGCACCACGGACCCCTTGCTCGCGCCCGGCGCTAGAGGACGACGCCGCGCCGACGCTGGCGTCTTTCTACGCCCGGCCCGCGCACCTGCCGCCTGTCGCAAAGCGTCGCACGCGCGGATGTCGCACCGCAGCTGCGCAATAAAAGCATGCATTGAAGAGAAAAAGCGCGTGCCGGCGCGAAAAGCAGCGCCGCGACACGCGATCAAGCCGCCAACGTGTCTTTGACCTCGTTGACGAGCTGCTTGAGGGTGAAAGGCTTCGCCAGGAAGGCGAACTGCCCGTCCGCCGGCAGATG
This sequence comes from uncultured Alphaproteobacteria bacterium, assembly GCA_963784325.1. Classification (GTDB taxonomy): domain Bacteria; phylum Pseudomonadota; class Alphaproteobacteria; order Rhizobiales; family Xanthobacteraceae; genus BOG-931. The sequence continues at coordinate 234,472 of CAWARC010000028.1, forward strand.
CTTCTGGAAGGCGTCCTCCGCATAGCCGGAGACGAAGATGATCTTCAGGCTGGGATTGCGGCTGCGCAATTCGCGCAACAGCGTCGGTCCATCCATTTCCGGCATGACGACGTCGGATACCACGAGATCGACCTGACCGCCGTGTCTCTCCAAAACCTCGATGGCTTCGACACCATTGGCGGCCTCGAGCACGGTATAACCGCGCGAGGCAAGGCCGCGGGCATTGAGCTGACGCAGCCCCTCTTCGTCCTCGACGAGCAGGATAGTTCCCTCTCCGGTCAGATCGGCATTGCCCGGCCGCTTGGCGGCATCGCCGCCCGCGAGCACGGCAGCCATCGACCGGCGCTTCGGCCTCGCGCTCGGCCGCAAGCTCGCGCGCACTGGCGAGGTGGCGCGGCAGGAAGATGCGGAAGGTCGCGCCCTTATTCTCGACCGAGTCGACATAGACGAAACCGCCGGTCTGTTTGATGATGCCGTAGACTGTGGAGAGACCGAGGCCGGTGCCTTTGCCGACCTCCTTGGTCGAGAAGAACGGCTCGAAAATCTTGCCCAGGATCTTTGCCGGAATGCCGGTGCCGGTGTCGGTCACCTCGACCAGCACATAATCGGCGGCCGGCATGCCCTTGGCATGGAATTGCGCGCATTCGGGCGCCGTCACATTTGTGGTGCGGACCGTAAGCCGCCCACCATTGGGCATGGCGTCGCGGGCATTGACCGCGAGATTGACGATTACCTGCTCGAATTGCGAAATATCGACCTTGACCGGCCACAGATCGCGGCCATGCACCACGTTGAGCGTAACCTTTTCGCCGATCAGCCGGCGCAGCAGCATAGTAAGATCGGACAGCGCCTCGCCGAGATCCAGCACTTGCGGGCGCATCGTCTGCTTGCGCGAGAAGGCAAGCAGATGCCGCACCAGGCTCGCCGCCCGGTTGGCGTTCTGCTTGATCTGCATGATGTCGGCGAACGACGGATCGGTCGGCTTGTGCGCATTGAGCAGAAAGTCGGTCGCCATCATGATGGCGGAGAGCACGTTGTTAAAGTCGTGGGCGATGCCGCCGGCGAGCTGGCCGACGAGATCCATCTTCTGCTGCTGGGTGACTTTGTTCTCGAGTTCGCGCTGCGCGGTGGTTTCGAGCGCATAGACGATGGCCGCTTCCTGGTCGCGCTCCTCCTCTTCGACCGCGGTGACATAAAAGCGCCCGAACCGCTCGCCGTCGACGGCGAGCGTGGCGTCGACCGGCGCAATGTCACCTTTGCCGAGCGCCGCCAGCGCGATGGCGTTGGCCAGCGCCTCGCGATCGCCCGAAGCGACGACCGAGAGGATGGAGCGGTCCTCGCTTTCCTCGCCGCGCGCATTGCGGAACAACTTTGCGAACAGCGGATTGGTGCGCACCACGCCGCCGTTGCGGTCGACGGTCGCGATGGCCATTGGGGTGCGGTGGAAGAATCGCATGAAGCGGATTTCCGCGGCGCGTTGCGGATCGGTGCCGTCGTTGCGGGCGCGATTGAGTACGAGCGTGCGCGACGTGCCGGCCATGCCGTCGGAGCCGTAGGCAAGCTTGTGAAACACCCGCACCGGCAGCGTGCGTCCGTTGCGCGTGCGCAGATCGAGATCGAGCACTTCGGTTTTGACTTCGCCCGGCGCGCCGCGCAGCGTCGTCAACAAAGCCGCGCCGTCGCCCGCCACCAGGTCGGTGAGCTTCAGTCCGCCGGAGCCGACCTGCGCCAGATCCTGATCGAGCCAATCTGCGAGCGTCGCATTGAGATAGACGATGTCGCCCTTGTCATCGACCGAGAAGAAGCCGGCCGGCGCATGATCGAGATAATCGATCGAATGCTGCAGCACCTGAAACACATTCTCCTGACGGTCGCGCTCGGCGGTGATATCGGCGAGCGACCAGACCGTGAGCCGCGCGTCGCGCCGGCTCGAACCCAGCGGACGGATCTTGAACCGCAGCCAGCGCGCCGGGCGCCCGCGCAGCCCGGCGATGCGCACCTCCTCGTCGAGCCGTTTGCCCTCTCGCGCCCCTTTGAGCAGCCGGTAAATCGCCTCGGACGCATCGGCATCGCCGATGAAAGCGCGCTCGACCGGCCGCATATCGCTGATATCGGTGGCGTCGATGAGATCGAGATAGGCGGCATTGGCATAGATGACGCGGCCGTCGTGATCGGTCACGACGACGCCTTCGAAGGCGCCATCGACGATCGCCTTGACGAGCGGCTGGGGAGCCGCCCCGCCGGAGACCCGCAGAATGCCGCAGGCGAGCGCGAACAGCGAAAACACCCCAACCGTGGCGAGGACCGCCATGAAAGCGAGGATATAGGGTTCAGCATTGCCGCCGCCGACCAGCACGATGCCGCTTGCGGCGGCGACCAGCACGGCGGCGACCAGCAGTACCAGAACGATGCTGCCGCGGCTCGATCCCGTCGCGCTGCGATCGATGGCAGAACGGACGTCGGCGCCAGGCGCCGACTCGGCCACGCCGGACCGGTCGACCGCGGTTTCGTCGGCCGTTGCAGGCACAGGCACGCGTACAGGCGGATATGCCGTCATGGCCTGCTCAATCGTGGCCCGTTCGAACCTGGCCGGCTTGGTCATGCCTCGCCCTCAGTGCCTTGCGCCATCGAATCGCGCAAGGGGCTTCGCAACAACGTACACAATCAGGCTGGCCGCAACACCGAACGGCGCAGCCGCATCACGTAACCGATGATTTCCGCCACCGCGCGGTAGTGCTCCTGCGGAATTTCCTGGTCGATCTCGACCGTGCCGTACAAGGTTCGGGCCAAAGGCGGATTTTCGACCACCGGAATGCCGTGGGCTTCCGCCACCTCGCGAATCTTGCGGGCGATCAGATCGGCACCCTTGGCGACGCAGAGCGGCGCATTCATGCCTCGTTCGTATTGCAGGGCGATGGCGAAGTGGGTCGGGTTGGTGATGACGACGGAGGCCTTTGGCACCGCGGCCATCATGCGCTTGCGCGCGCGGGCCGCGCGCAACTGGCGGAGCTTGCCCTTGATTGCGGGATCGCCCTCGCTCTGGCGGAATTCCTCTTTCATCTCCCGGAACGACATTTTATGGCGCTCGTACCATTGCCGGTACTGGAACAGGTAGTCCGCTGCCGCGACGATGGCGAGGATCGCAACCACCGTGCCCAGCATTTTCAGCGCCAGCGCCCGGGTGAACGGCAGAATGATCGCCGGGTCGACGGCGACGAGACCGATGATGCGCTGACGCTGCGGCCACAACAGCGCGCCGATCACCGCGCCGAACAGCGTGAGCTTGGCCAGGCCCTTGGCGAAATTGGCGAGCGCTTGTTTGGAAAACAGGCGGCGCAGACCGGCCCCCGGCGAAATCCGCGACAACTGCGGCATTATCGGATCGACGGAGAACAGGATGCGATGCTGGATGGCATTGCCCAACAGCGCGGCCAGCGCAAGAACCAGAATCGGAATCGCCAGCGCGGCAAGAACATGCGTCGCCAGCGCCTTGACCAAATGGGCGAGCGCGGGTCCGTTGACGGGAATTTCACCCGAATGCATGAGCAAGCCGCGAAACATCGCTTGCAGGTTCATCGTCAATGGACCGGAGAACACCATCAGCATCAGCGTTCCGCCGCCGATGGTGAACCAGGTCGAGACCTCGGTGCTCTTGACCACGTCGCCGCGCTTGATGGCTTCCTCGAGCCGTCGCGGGGTGGGGTCTTCGGTATGTTCGGTATCGTCGCGTTCGTCAGCCATCGCGTTCTGCTATTCCGCTTTTTTTCAAGCGTGAGGAGCGAGCACCGAGAGCACGCCGCCGGCGTAATCGAGAAACAATCCCATCATCGAACCGAGCACCAGGATCAGGAACAGGAAGCCGATCAGGATCGACAGCGGCAGGGCGATGAAGAACACCTGCATCTGCGGCATCAGCCGCGACAAAAGGCCGAGCCCGAGATTAAACAACAGCCCGAATGCCAGAAACGGCGCCGACAACTGGATGCCGATGCGGAACGCGCCGGATACGGTCTTGGTCATCAGCGCCGCGACGTCGCCGGTGGAGGGCATTTCGCCCGGCGCGAACAATGTGTAGCTGTCATTAAGCGCGGCGATGACGAGATAATGCATGTCGGTGGCGAAGAACAGCGTGATACCGAGCATGGTCAAAAAGGTGCCGAGGATGATGCCTTGCTCGCCCTGGGTCGGATCGACCGAGGTGACGAAGCCGAGACCGAGCTGCTGGGCGATCACCGAGCCCGCGACTTCGAGCGCCGAGATGGTGAGCCGCGCGGTGAGCCCGAGCACCGCACCGATGATGATCTCTTCGACCAGCATCACGATGGCGGGCGCCAACGCGCCGGGATCGATGTGATAATCGTCGCGATGCAGCGGCAGCAGCACCGCGGCGAGCATCACCGCGATGGTGAGCCGCAGCCGCGGCGAGATGTTCTGCTCGCCGAGCCCCGGCAGCAGCATGACCATGGTGCCGGTGCGGGCGAATACCAGCAGGAAGGTCGCGCCGAGCGCCGGCAGGTTGGAAATATCGATGGTCACGCCCTGCCCTCTTCTTCGCCACGCCGAGGGACCCGCGAGCGCGAGTCTCAGGAACCGCTGATGATGTGCGCGGTGATTCGCATGAAGTTCGCGTGCATCGCGTCGGCCATGAACGGCAGCGCGACCAAAAGCGCGAGGAAGATCGCAAGAATCTTCGGCACGAAGACCAGCGTGGTTTCCTGGATTTGCGTGAGCGCCTGAAACAGCGAGATGACGACGCCGACGATCAATCCGACCAGCATCAGCGGCGAGGCGACGAGCAACAACGTCACGATGGCGTCGCGTGAAACGTCCAAAACTTCCGGGCCCGTCATCTGCTTGTTTTCTCCCTCGATGCCATCGCCCGCAGGCGGGCATGACAGCCGTCAGATCGGCATCCGCAAAACATCCTCATAGGCGGCGATCACCTTGTCGCGCACCGAAATCAGCGTCTGGAACGTGGCCTCGGTATCGGCGACCGCGGTGACGACATCGACCATATTGGCTTTGCCGGCCGCGACGGCCTGCGCCTGGACATCCGACTTTTGTGCCGCCGCCGAGACCGCATTCATCACGTCTTTGAGGATCGAGCCGAAATTCGGCCCGCCGTCATGGCCTTTGGCGAGGCCGCCGGCGATGTTCGCCGTGTCGTCGCGCATTTTAGCCAGCGCGGCATAGGCGTTCGCGGCAATGGTCGGTGTGGCCATGATCAGCTCTTCAGCATGTCGATGGTGAGTTGCATCATTTTACGCGTGGCGGTGACGATATTGAGATTGGCCTCGTAGGACCGCTGCGCATCGCGCAAGTCGGTCAATTCCACGAGCGTGTTCACGTTCGGATATTTGACGTCGCCCTGGGCATTGGCGGCCGGATTGCCGGGTTCGTGCCTGACCAGGAAATCGGAATTGTCGGGCTGCACGCGGCCGAGCTTGACCACGTCGGCGCCGATCGAACGGTCGAGCTCGCTCGAGAACGTCACGATCCGCCGCCGATAGGGATCGCCGCCCGGCGTGGTCGCAAGCAAATCGGCATTGGCGATGTTCTCGGTGATGATGCGCATCCTCCCCATCTGCGCCCGCAACCCGGAGGCGGCGATGGTGAGCGATTTCATGAAGTCCATGCTCATGGGAAATCCCGCAGGTCCGCTGGCGAACAGGCTTCGCCGCTCGCGTCACTCTTTGACCGCAAGCTTGATCAGGTTGAGACTGTGCGTGTACATCTCGGTGGCCGCCTCGTAGTCCATCTGGTTGCCGGCAACTTTCATCATCTCGTCTTCGTGGCTGACCGAATTGCCGCGCGGTCTGATCTCATAGGGACCGCCGCCACCGGTGGCGAATTGCGAGCCGCCGCCGGACGCGTCGGCGATGTGATTGGGATTGGTCCGCTCCAGCGGCAATGCGGCCGACAATTGCTGCGAGAAATCCAGCGGCGCTAGGTCCTTGGCTTGGTAGTCCGGCGTATCGGCATTGGCGACATTCTCGGCGAGCACCTGTTGGCGTGCCTGCTGCCACTGCATGCGCTCACGCAGCATGGCGAGAATCGGAATGTCGTTGATCGGCATCGGCGGCGTCTCCGGTTCCAAATTCGGACCCGGCAGACTTTGCCGGGCCTATGGTTAATGGCCGGTTAAAACGCCATTGCCGCAGGTTTTGCCATTAAACCGCCGTTTACCATGACAATGCTTGAGGCGTCGGCTCTAGCGCGAAAACCGGCTAGTATATTTAATCCTTTGTTAGTAATCACGGCGGCAAATGTTACCCGCGCCGTTAACCTTTGAAAGCTTGTCGGCGCGCCGCAGCGAAACGGGGAGTTGTGCGGATGTTTGATACTTTGTTCGGGGCGGAGATGCCGCTCGCCGTAAAATTCTTCCTCGCATTCCTCGTCGTTCTCGGCCTCATCCTTGGCTTTGCCTGGGCGGTGCGCCGCTTCGGAACCGGCCGCCTCGGCGGCGCCAGCGCGCGCGGCCGGCAGCCGCGCCTTGCGGTGATCGACTATGCCAGCGTCGACGGCCGCCGCCGGCTCATTCTGGTGCGGCGCGACAATGTCGAGCATTTGTTGATGATCGGTGGCCCGACCGACGTCGTCGTCGAACCCAACATCGTGCGCGCCGTCGCGGCGCCGCGCGATTTGACAGCTCGCCCGCCGGCCGGAATCGAGGCGCTGCCGCGCGCCCTTCCCTTGTCGGAGAATGGCAATAGCTCCTGGCCGCTGCAGCCGGAACCCGCCGCCGCGCCGCGCCCAACGCCACGCGCCGAGCCGCTACCGGACGAATTGGCGCGGCCGTTTCAGCTCCCCACCGAACCGCCGCCGCGCCCGCAGCGCGACACGCTTGCGGCGCTGGCCGACGAACTCTCGACGCGGCCGACGCCGCCGTCGCGCAATCGTCCGCCGGCGCCACGCGTGACGCCAGATGAGTCGCACGCGGAGGAGCGTGGCGAATCTCGCCCCGAGCCCCGGCCAGAAGTGCGGGTAGAACCGCGGCAAGAAGCGCGACCGGAGCCGCGCAAACCCATGGCCCAACCCGCGGCCGCGCCCATTCCCGCCGCGCCGCCGGTGCCGCCGATTGCTCCTGTCGCCGCTGCGGAAGCAGCGTCCACGCCGGATCAAAGCCTGGCCGACATGGCGCAACGATTGGAAGCCGCCTTGCGTAAGCCGGTTGGCGAAGGCCGCCCGCTGCCCACGGCGGCACGCCCAGCACCGACTGCGGAGCCGGGCGCAGACCGAGCCAACTGCGCCGCGCACGCCGCGCCCCCCGGAGGGCAAGCCGCCGCGCAGCGAGGCTAAGCCAGGCCAGGGCAAGACCACCCTTTACGACAACCTCGAACAGGAGATGGCGAGTTTGTTAGGCCGTCCGACCAAAACCTGACGCTCGCAGCAAGAGGCCGCCGCGTCCGGTTCACAACGGTAGCGGCCTCTGTAGCGGCATTTTTGTTCTCGGCGACGCCGCTCGCCGCGCAGGACATCAGCATTAATTTCGGCCAGAACGCCGCCGCCGGCGGCGGCGGGCTCAACGAGCGCGTCATCCAGCTGATCGCGCTGATGACAGTGCTGTCGCTGGCGCCGTCGATCCTGATCATGATGACGTCGTTCACGCGCATCGTCGTGGTGCTGTCGCTTTTGCGCACCGCGCTCGGCACCGCGACCGCGCCGCCGAATTCGGTCGTCATCTCGCTCGCGCTGTTTCTCACCGCCTTCGTGATGGGGCCGGTTTTCACCAATGTCTACAACACCGGCGTCAAGCCCTTGGTCGCCAACCAGATCACCGTCGATCAGGCGTTCGAGCGCGGCGCGGTGCCGCTGCGCGCCTTCATGGAAAAGAACGTCCGCGAAAAGGATTTGCAGCTGTTCGTTAATCTTTCGGGCGAGAAGGCGCCGGACAAGCCGGAGGACCTGTCGATGCGCGTTCTGGTGCCCGCCTTCATGATCTCCGAGCTCAAGCGCGCCTTCGAGATCGGCTTCCTGTTGTTCCTGCCTTTCCTGATCATCGACCTCGTGGTGGCCTCGGTGCTGATGTCGATGGGCATGATGATGCTGCCGCCGGTCGTGGTGTCGCTGCCGTTCAAGCTGATCTTCTTTGTTCTGGTGGACGGCTGGACGCTGGTCGCCGGCTCGCTCATCCAGAGCTACGGCAGCTGACGCGGCATACCGATCAATCCGGCATGAGATGGATCGCGTCCTCCGCGATCTGCGCTACGACCCGATCGCCAACGCCGAGATTCATCGCGCGGGCCTGCGGACCGAGCAGGTAGGATTTGAGCGGAAAGCCGGCGTCAATCTCGAGGGAGACGATCGCCCCGAGGGAGCGCAGCCCGACGATCTTGCCGTTCAGGCGATTGCGCCCGGGTAGCGATGTCCGGGCTTCTGCGGCGACGCAATAGCCACGTCCTCGGCGCGGATGCTCAAGCGCACCGCCGTCCCGACGCCCTCCGGCGCCGCCGCCGACGCCGCGTGCAGCGTCTGCGCGCCGATGGCAACCACGATGACCCCGCCGCCGATCTCGGCGATGCGGCCGTCGAGGATATTCTCCACACCGATGAAGCGCGCGACCGCGGAACTGGCGGGTCTTTGAAAGACTTCTGCCGCCGGCCCGCTTTGCAGCATGGCGCCGCCACGCAACACCACGATTTGGTCGGCCAGCGTCAGCGCCTCGGTGTGGTCGTGGGTGACAAAGATCCCCGGGATCGCAAGCTCACGCAGGAACGATCTCAGCTCGGCGCGAAGCTCGCCGCGGGTCTGGGCGTCGAGCGCGGAGAACGGCTCGTCGAACAGGAACAGGTCCGAAGCGGCGGCCAATGCGCGCGCCAGCGCGACGCGCTGCTTCTCGCCGGGGCTTAGATCGGCCGGCAGCCGGCGCGCCAGATGCGCGACGCCGAAATGACCCAGAAGCGCAGCGGGATCGCCCGGCAGCGGTCGCGCCGACGTGCCGGGACTGTCCCTATCGCGCCGCCGCGCGATTGCCACGTTCGCCTCAACGTCGAGGTGAGGAAACAGACCGAAGTTCTGCACCACAAAGCCGATTTTGCGCCGCTCCGGCGGCAGCGCAGTGACGTCGCGGCCCGCGATCCGCACCCGGCCGCTGTCGGGCCGGTGGAAGCCGGCAATGGTTTCCAACGTGACCGATTTGCCCGAGCCATTCGGCCCGAGGATGACGAGGATTTCGCCCCGCGACAGCGCAAAATCGATTCCGTCGAGGCGAAAGGCGCCAAGCGTGAGCGACAGCGCTTCGACCGCAATGCCCGCCGTCATCGATTCTCCCGTTCCGACGCGCCGCGCGACAGCGCGCGCAAGACCAGGAACAGGCCGAGCGAAACGGCGAGCAACAGCACCGCGGCACTCGCGGCTTGGTCGAGCCCGAAGCGCAGGAACAGCTCGTAGATCTTAACCGGCGCCGTCATCGGGTAATAAACCAGGATAACCACCGCGCCGAACTCGCTGATCGACCGGGCATAAGTCAGCGTGACGCCGGTCATGATGCTCTTGCGCGCCAGCGGCAGCGTGATGCGCAAGAATGTGCGCCACGGGTTGAGCCCGAGCGTGCGCGCGATCTTCTCCAGCCGCGGGTCGATCGCCGCAAAGCCGATCCGCGCCGCGTTCACGGTATAGGGCGCGGAGACGAACAGCATCGCCACCACGATTCCGGCGAGCGTGCCCCAGAATTTCAGCCCGACCAGCGCGCCGGAACGGCTCGCCCAGCACGCCTTGCCGGCCGAACACCATCAGGAGCGCGATGCCGGCAACCGTGTGCGGCACCGCGAGCGGCAGATCGATCAAAGCCTCGATCACGCCTTTGCCGGGAAAGCTCGTCCGCGCCAGTCCGTAGGCCAGCGGCACGCCGGCCACCGCGGCGAGCGTCGCCGACAAGAATGCACCTTCAAGACTAAGCACGATGGCACTGCGCACATCGGCCGTGTGCGCCGCTTCGGAGAAATTCGCCCACGATTGCGACAAAGTGAGCGCGGCGAGCGGAATGACCAGGAACGCCGTCAACAGGCTACCGAGAAACCAGCACAACAGATAAAGCCCGACTGGCCTGCTCGGCGCGGCGCGCTCGTCCCGCGCGCCGGCCGGTCGCCCGGCTAAGAGCCAGGCCACGGCTGGACCAGTTTGCGCAAATCCGCCGGCATCGCCTCGGCGTGCACCGCATAGGCCGGGCTGAACGTGCCGAAACCGTTGTCCTTCATGATCCCCTGCCCCTGTGGCCCCAACAGCAGCGCGACATATTTCTCCGCGGCAGCCGCCTGCTTGGCGCCGTCGACCATGGTGACGGCATAGACGATCGGCGTGCCGTCCAGATCGCCGTTCTTGGTGTGTGCGACGCCTTGCTTATAGCCGGCCGCATCGGCCGGATCGCTGAGATTGATTTGGGGCGGCAGGTCGATGAATTTGAGATGATGCTGCAAGGCGTCGGAGCGATAGATCGCCAGATAATCGATCTGGCCAAGCTGCAGCGCCGCGATCAGCGAGGTCTCGGTGTCGCGCATATTGGTCAGCGGGGCGTTCTTGAGCACGCTGTCCTCGAGGTCCCGGCGCTTTATAATATGTCTCGGCGAGATTGAGCATCTGCACGGTCTGATAGCCCGACGGATCGGTGTCCGGATTGGAGCGGCCGATCTCGACGCCGGGCCGCGCCAGCACCTTGTACCAGTTGTCGGCATTGATCTCGTTCGCAAACTTGCTCTTGTCGGTATAGACGAAGGTAATGGCGTTGCGCGCGAAGCCGGCATACCAGGCGGCATGTGGCGGCGTGCCGAACATATATTTCGGAATGACGTTGTAGTCGGCGACCGCCAGGATATCGGCGTCCTGATGCAGATCGGTGATCTGCTTCGCCATTTTCACGCTGCCGCCGAACTGCGCCTGCACGGTCACGTCCGGGTTCTGCTTTTCGTAGAGCGCGGTCGCCTGTTTGAACGGCACCGCCAGCGTGCCGGCGGCGAAAATCGTCAGCGTGGTCGGCTCGGCCGCCTGAACGAAGATCGCCGGCGCCGCGGCGCCGATCAGGCCCGCCGCCGCGATGGCAAGTGATGATGCAAGTCTCATATTCGGCTCCGCGTAAAAATTTCACGCGGGTTCTATCATGCCCGCGGTATGCGTTGTCACCTTTCGGGACCGCGCGCATGGAAGTATTTGCTTATAGCCGAAGGCTGCGCGCATGCAGGTTCTCACGGGCCCCCGCCCGTGACTTCCCGGCACCTGCGTGACCTAAAGGGACTTCAGTTATTGCCGCTGCCGAGCGGCCGATAATAGGGGTCGGGAGGCGACCCATTGTCGTAGTCACTGTCCTGGAAGCCACCGAACGGCGACACCGGGCCTTGGTGAACGCCGAACTGCAGCGTCGGACCGTTCGGGCCGAACAGGTGGGCGCCCTGTCCGGAATTCGTGAACTGATCGTCCGGATCGGCAAATTTCGAGCTATCTGTCCCGCCGGACTGGAGGTTTTCCTGACTGAACGCCCATGCCGAGGCGACCGGCAACGACACCGCAGCCGCCGCAATCAACGCAATGGCCGTGAACCGCGCATGCATCGATCGAAGCATCATGACCCCCGCTCCAGCGCCCTCAAGCCCGGAAGCGCAAACTATGGCCGCGACCGGCGCAACGTCAACCCGGTCCATGCTAACTTGCGAATCGGGCTCAAATGGTCGGATGATTATCGAGGGGCGCTTGGGCACTGCCGTGCGGCACAGCATTCCATTCAACTTATTCGTCCTTGGCCTTCTCTTCGGCAGTCTTGCGCTCTCCGGCTGTGCGGTTGCTCCGCGCGTCCAAGCGGATGACCAGGCGAAGGCCGCGGACAATGCCCAGCTCATCGAACAGTCGAAAGCGGCCATGGCGGCCTGCGACGCAAAATTTCCCGCCGGCGATACAACAACGGCGGTGGTGCGAAGGAAGTGCATCAATGACGGCTTCGCGATCAAACTGCCGATCTTTGGGCCTGATCAGGATTTGGTGCGGGGCGTCATGGCGGACAGCATGGTCATCGCCGGGCAGGTTCAGACCGGAAAAATGACAATTGCCGAAGGCAATTCCGCCATAGCCGAAAAATGGTCGAAGGCGGTGACCGAGAGTCAGCGCCGGGCGAACTCAAAAAATTCCGTCCTGGCGCAACAAAGCGCGGCAGCCGCACAACAGCAGCCTGCGGCGGCGGCGGCTGCGGAGCCCGAGGACGTCGTCCCTGTCGCCCTTCCCGGTTTTACCTGCACCCAAAACGGCGCCATGACGACGTGCAACTAGGGCGGCGCTAAACCGACCGGATGCGAATGCTGCGTGCCGGCCGCGACGGCGGCTTCACGCAAAAAAAGCCCCGACCAAAACAGCCGGGGCCATATTGCCTCTGACCATCTGAGTGGAGCGCGTGTATGACGAATAGGCACCGCGTCAGGCCGATGGGTGAGTAATACTATCAGAGCTGCGGGTCGGCATCGCACAACAATTTGTGAATGCGTCCGCCCGGTGTGAATGCGTCCGCCCGGTTGTTCCGGCGCTATCGCATGCGGCAGGTGTCGCAAATCGATGTCCTCGGGCTTACTCCCCGGGCGCCAATTACTCGGATGGCCCCGACGGCATGACGCTCGCCGCCGAGCCTGGGCGCCGGAAACAGCGTCATCGCCACGGCATGGATCGCGGCGCCGACGAGCTGCGCCAGGATAAAGCCCGGCACGTCGCCGAGCGCGATGCCCGAAAAACTCGCAGTAAAGCCGCGCGCCAGCGTCACCGCCGGATTGGCGAACGAGGTCGAGGAGGTGAACCAATAGGCCGCGGTGATGGTGAGCCCCACCAGCCAGGGCACCGCGGTGGCCGCATAGCGCAGGCCGCCGAGAATGACGAGAACGAGCGTGAAGGTGGCAACCGCTTCGGCGAATAATTGCGACGGTCCGTCGCGGCCTTTGATGCCGATCGCCAGCGGCGTCAGATCAAACATCAGATGCGCGACCATGGTGCCGGCGATGCCGCCGGCGCACTGCACGGCGACATAGGGCGCGACATCGCGCCAGCGCATGTCGCCGCGCGTGGCGAAGACAAGCGACACCCGCGGATTGAAATGCGCGCCGGAGACCGGGCCGAAAATGGTGATGATCACGATAAAAATCGCGCCGGTCGAGATGGTCGCAATTCTGCGCCCGGCGGAGAGGCCCCTTCATCCCAACCTTACTCCCCGCGCGGGGAGAAGGAGCGCGCTGGCGTTATGGAGTTGATGGTGTTCATGGCCCGCAGGCCGCGAGCCAAGGAAAGCCCCCTCCCCGCTATCGCGGGGCGGGGGAAAAATCACCGCATCGCGGTGTGTCCCGCGGCGCTGGGGGGCGGCACCGGGCCGAGGCCGGGCAGATCCGGCGCGGCGGGCTGCGTTTGTGGCGGTGCCGATGACGCGCTCGGCGGAGGGGGCGGCGGCGGCAGCGGTTCGTTCTCCGGCGCCACCGCGCTCGAATCCGGATAGCTCGTTTTCATCTCGCGCAAGAATGTTTCCAGCGTATCGGTGGAGGCGGCGGCATGAGCCACGGACGTAAATTCATCGCCGCTGGCGCCGAGCGGCGCGGAGACGACCTGGAACGCGTGGGCGTCCGCCGTCGCCGCCATCTTGGCTGCGTATTTGTCGCGGAAGCGGCCGAGCCCGAGCTGATCGGAAGCCAGCGCATAGCCGATCTCGGCGCGCATGACGTCAGCCCGCTCGTCGTCGTTGAGCGGCGTGAAATCCTTGTAGCGGTCGCCATACATCAATTCGATCTGTTCGGCGGCTTCGTCGTAGCGCTTGGCCGCCCACAAAATATCGGCGCGCAGCCGCTCCGCCGGGCGGCCGTTGACGTCGGCCACCACTTCCAGCGCCAGGTCGTAACGGGTGAGATCGGACAGCGCGCGCGCTTCGAGGAGGAGCCGCTGGCCGCGCAGATCGTTGGACAGCCCGCCGGTGCGGCTCGCCCGTAGCGCCGCCAATGCGCGGTCGGGCTTGCGGTCCATCAGATAGATGACGGCAAGCCGCGTCGCCACTTGCGCACGCGCGGCGCCTTCGAGGCGGTGATCGACCTGGTATTGCAAAAGATCGGCGGCCTGATCGAGCAGATCGACCGACACCAGGCGGTCGGCGAGCCGGCGGATCATCTCGTCACCGCGGGCGCCGATCGGGGTCAGCTCGCGGAAGTCGTAGAACAATGCCAGCGCGTCGATCGCCGGCATGGTGTCGCCTTTGTTGGTGAGGAACAGCGCGTCGAAGGTCGCCGCGGCCTCGTCCTGGATCTGCCGGGTCAGCGCCGAATCCGGGCGCGCCGCCATGGCGCTGCGCATGACATAGAAGGCGTCGCGATAGCGGCCGTCCTCGGTGTAGAGATGCGCTAGGATTTTGAGCGCTTCGACCTCGGTCTCGTCGCCGCGCCAGATCGTGGTCAGCGATTCGAGCTGGGAAATGACGGCGTCGCGCGACATATCGCCGAGCTGATAGCCCAGAACAGTTTCGCGCAGCCGGCCCTGCGCCGCCGCCGGCCGGTCCCAGGAATCGGCGGCGGTGCGATAGGCCGCAAGCGCATCCTCCTTGCGGCCCAGCCCCTCGGCGAGCCGCCCCATCAGCACGGCGACGGTCGGCTCCATCTCGTGCGGGATGCCGATGGTGTGGAAATCGTTGAGGTCGTCGGAGGCGGCGTTGAAATCGCCGACCTCGATGGCCGAGCGCATGTCGTCGTGCAGCGCGACCCGCTGCAGTTCGACCGGCAAGGAGGCCATCGCGGCCGCCATGTTCTTGAACGTGTCGCGCGCCTTGGCCCAGCGGCCCTGCCGCGCATAAGCCAGCGCCCGCCACAGCGGTGCGTCGTGCTGGTCGCCGACGCCGGGCTCGGACAGATCCTTGAGCGCGTCGTCAGGCCGGTTCATCATCACTTCGGCGACCGCGCGCAGCACCAGCGCCGTCATGCTTTCGGGCGACTTGCGCTCGTCGCCGAGCGCCACGTCGAGCACGCCCTTGGCTTCCGGATACATGCCGCGCGCAATGTAAAAGCGCGCCAGCGCGAGCCGCGGCGCCAGGCGCTGCTGCGGCGCCGCCGCGGCGGCGAGATCGACGAGATGGGATTCGTGCGCTAAATAGGAGCCCTGGCGATCGGAGCCCCAGGCCTGCGAGTCGAAAATCCCCGACTGCAACCCCGCGCCGTGCATCAAGGTCTGTATCGCGCTCGACAAGGTCAGGCCTGAGGGGCGGGTGACGAGGATTTTACCGGGAACCAGAATCACGTTGAGGTCGTCGGCGAGCGGCTCGATCACCACGCCCTGGGTCGAAGGCAGCGCATGGAATTCGATAAGATCCTGCTCGTCGATGATGCCGCGCGCCGGCGCCAGCGCAGTGACGACGAACAACCTGTCGCCGACGTCGGGATCGGCGATCTGATAGACGTGCTTGGCGTTCTCGAACGGGATTGAGACGCTTGAGCGATTGGCCCCGATCAGGTTGCGCGTGAGATCGAGCGCGCGGGTCGGATCGATGACGGTGTCGCCGATATTGACCGTCCACACGTCGCCGTCGGCGGCGACGCTGGACAGCCTCGGGCGGTCGAGCTTGAGCCGCACCACATCGGCGGCGCCCGAATGTGAGAATTCAAAAGCGCGGACGGTGTGGCTCGGCTCGCCGTCGAGCGCGCTCAAATCGATCTTGGCCTTGGAGTCGAAGACCAGCCACAGCGTGTCGGCGCGCTGAAATACCGCCGCGCCGACCGGAGTTTTGAAGGCGAAGGTCAGCTTGAGATCGGCGCCTTGCTGGCTGAGATCGGCGGCAACATTGCCGGCACTGTCGCCGTCAGCCGGCGCGGTTGGTGGCGGCGGCGCGGCCGCGCTGCTCTTGATCGGTGGCGCCGGAGTGGCTTCCGGCGGAGGGGCTGCGGCGAAGCGGACGCGGCAGCGGCGGGTTTCGGCGTGTCTGGCTTTGCAATTTCCAGCGCAGTCGGCTTGGCGATTTGCGGCGCCGACGGTTGCGCCGTCTCAGGTGTCGCCGCGACGATCTTCGGCGGCGCGGCAACCGGAGCGGCCGGCGGACGAGTTTGAGCGGTGTCCGATGACGGCGGCAGCGCGCCGTGCACTGGGGGCCGAGTTCTGCCGGCGGTACCGCGGGCGGCGCGGGCGACAGCGCCGGCGTCATGCCCGGCGCGACAGGCTGCGCTTCCACGTCCGGCACAACCGCCGTTTTCGCCGGCGGCGGCGCCATTTGCGCTGTCGGGGCCGGCGGCGGCGCAGCGGTGGGCGCGGGCGATGGCGTTGCCGCCGGACGCGGCGGCGGCGCGCCAGCCGGCGCTATTGTTGCCGACTGCTGCTGCGGCGGCGCGGGCAACGGCGGGGCGCCGGGCGCTGCTGCCGCCGCCGAGATTTTCGCCGCGGCATCGGCGAAGCTCGGCGCCACGCCCTGCCCGGCCGCATTTTGCGGCACGCCGTCGGCGGCTGCATCCGCATCGGCCGGCGGATTGAGCACGTCGACGACGTAACCAAACTCGTCGCGGAACGTGCGCGTATCGGCATTCGCGCCGACGATGAAACGAACCAGCGAGGAACCCTGGTCAAGCTCGCTGGAGATTTCCTGGACTGTTTTCGGCAACGCCGCCTGGACATCGCCCAAGTCGAAGGTGAGCGGCGAATCGAATTTCAGCACCAACCGTTCCTTGGCGCGATCGGCGGATACTCCGGTTTCGCTCGGCACGGCGAAAACGTAGCGGGTGAAGGTCGGCTGGCTCGCCATATGAACGCGGATCGGCGGGGACTTTTTCTCCTGCACCGCGGTGCGCTGGCGCGCCAGCAATCGTTCGGCTTCGCGCGCCCGCCGCGCCAGTTCGTCGACCACGTCTTGCGGCAGTCCCGGCGGCATGCCGCTCCAGCTGGTCGGCAACAGATCGACAAAAAACTTTTCGCCGGCGGACATCGCGTGAACGGTGACGTTCTGCGCCAGCGCCATGCGCACGGCGGTGCCGTCAGGATCCCGCCGCGCCGCGCCGATATAGTCGGGCGCCTGTTCCGGCACGCGCTTGACCGCGACGTCGAGCGGCTGCTTGAAGCTGATGATCAGGACATTGCCGGCCTGACGCGCCGTGCCATCGATATATTCGCCCGCCGTGAATACCAGCCTCGCATAGCCGTCGTTCGTCGTCACAGTCAGTGTCGTCTTGACCGGCGCGGGAGCGGCCGGCGCGGCAGCCGAGGGCACGGCCAGCGCCAGGATCAAACAAGCAAAAGCGGCTGCCGCTTTGCTGCAATGCGCAAGACGGCGGCGCAGAACCGGAAGTTGGGTGGTGCCACCGCACGCCATAAGGGACTCAAAACCGACTCAACTGAACTCGACCGACAGCCAGGCGGACGCGCCTTCGCGGCCGGTGCCTCGTCCCCGAGGCCGGCCGCTGTTCCACACCCTACGTTGTTGTGCTTAATGTGGGCTTAATTCAACGATTACATGAGCTTAACTGACAGCCCCTATTGCGTTGCGGAACGCCGTCGACCAAGTCGCCAAAACCCCGAGCCTGGATCGAAGTCCAGGCGCCTATTGCGTCATCGGCTGGCCCTGGATCTTGGGCAAATCGGCGGGGCTGCCGTCGCCGTCCTTGCTCTGCTGCTGCGCCTTGTCGGCAAGCTCGACCGTCAAGTGCTGGGCAACGGCTGGCGACATTTGCGCCACGATGTCTGCCATGGTCCGCGGATTGATTTCGGCGGCCACTTCCAGCAATACATTGGAGTCGAGCCCATCGAAGATTTTCGCCGCATCGCGTGGCTTCATGTTCTCGTACATGGTGACAAGACCCTTGAGCTGCGCTTTCTCGGCGTCGTCTTTCTGCTGCGTCGCTTGCTTGATCTGCGCCTCGACCTGCTTGATCTCCGCAAGCTTGGCATCCATGCGCTTTTCCGCGCTTTGGATCAGGCTTTCGCGAATGTCGAGCTCATGTGCACGATTGTCGAGTTCCTCACGGCGCTGCTGCAGTCGCTCGAGGATGGCGCGTTCGGCGCCGGTCGGCAGCGCCACGCCGTCGGTCGGGATGACGATGCCGTTCGGCGGCGGCGGCGCCGGCTTGGCGCCCTTGCCAGGCGGCGACTGCCCGATTGCCGGCATCAGCGGCGGCTTTGGGCGCATTGCTAGCAACCGGCTCGGTCTTCACCGAACCGGTGATGTCGGGATAGTCGACTGCGGCGAGTTGCGGCGTAACAGGCGTAACGATCGGCGCCGTCGACGGGCCGCCGCGCCGTTGCCGTCGGGAAAGTTGAACATCTGCTGCGCCCAGGACGAGTTCGATCCGGACGAGGTGGCTCCGTCTGGCATCGGATGGATGACCGAGACATCACCGTCAGCCTGCGACGCATTATTGCGCGCAAAAAGAACGGAACCGTGCAGAGCGATATCGGCGACCTTGAGCGTCAGCAGGCAGGCGCTCGCGATCAGCGCGATCGGAATGAGCCGCAGATCGCGGATGTAGCGGATCATGCCGCGAGACCGTGCACCTTGGTGCGCACGCGCTCGGCGAAGGCTTCCGCCGCGGCAGCCACGGCTTTGGCGCCGGTGCGTCCATTGGACTTGGCATCCGAACCGCCATCAGTGCCGGTGCCAGCATCCGGCTTGGCAGCGGGTTTGCTGTCGCCTTGCTGCGTCTCGCCGTGCGGCGCCGCCGCATTGTCATGGCCGCGACCGGCGGTCACGATCTGCGACAGCCGTCCCAGCAATTCCTTGCCGGCGACCACGCTGCGCTCGATCTCGATGGTGACGCGTTCGGCCTTGCGCAGCCGCTCGCCCAAACTGGTGTCGCATTCGTGTACGGTGAGCTTCAATCCGCCGATGGCGCGCTCGGCGATTTCGGTCGCGGTGACGAGCTCGGAGATGGTCGCCCGCAGCGACTGCTCGTCCGCCTTCAACAGCTTCAGCCGGCGGTTGAGCATCATGCAATAACCGATCGTGAGCACCAGCAGGATCGCCACCAGGCCGTCGATAATGATTCCGATACCGTTTGTCATGGTGCCTCCATCGGATTGCCGGAGCCCGCCGCCGATTTCGAACATCGCGAAAGTCATGGTCGGCTTGCGCAACGACTTGCCGACGCGCACCGCGACGCGGTCGCCGACGCGTCCCATGCGCCCTTCCGTCAGCGTGACGTCACCGCAGCGCACGATCACCGTCGCGTCCGATTTAAGCTCCAACATCAGCGTGTCGCCAACATCGAGTTTCATAATCTGCTTTAACGGCAGCCGCGCCTCATAAAGCACGGCATCGACTGCAATTTCCGCCTCACCGAGTTCGGTTGCCAGATGCCCCTCCCAGTTCGGATCGCGGCCGAACTTTTCACCCATGAACATCTGCAACAGCACGTCGCGGATCGGCTCGATGGTGGCGTAAGGCAGCAGCAATTCGATATTGCCGCCGCGATCTTCCATGTCGATCCGCAGCCGCACCAGGATCGCGGCATTCGCCGGCCGCGAAATAGCGGCGAAGCGCGGATTGGTCTCCAGGCGGTCGATATTGAACTTCACCGGCGACAGCGGCTTGAACGCGAGTTCGGCATCCGCCAGCACGACCTCGATCATGCGCTTGACCAGATTGGTCTCGATCGTGGTGTAGGGCCGGCCCTCGATACGGATAGCGGTCTGGCCGCGCCGGCCGCCGAGCAGCACGTCGATGATCGAATAGATCAGGCTCGAATTGACGGTGACGAGGCCGAAATTATCCCACTCCTCGGCTTTGAACACGCCGAGGATCGCCGGCAACGGAATCGAATTCAGGTAATCGCCGAAGCGCACCGAGGTGATGCGGTCGAGCGACACTTCGACGTTGTCGGAGGTGAAATTGCGCAGACTGGTCGTCATCAGCCGCACCAGCCGGTCGAAGATGATCTCCAGCATCGGCAGCCGCTCGTAGGAGACCATCGCCGAATCGATGATCGCGCGGATGCCGGAATTGTCGTTGAGCGAGATATCGGTGAGGCTGAAGCCGAGCAGCGAATCGATTTCGTCCTGGGTAAGGACGCGCTCGGCCCCGCCCTTGGTGGTCTGGATGAAATGGCCGTCGTCGACCATTGTCGCCCACTGCGACGCCATCGCCTCGCTGGCGCTCTGTCCTTCCGCCGCCGGCGTCTCGGCCGCGGCAGTCGTGGCCGCATTCTGCTCGGCCTCGAGCGCCACGCCCCATTCGGCAGCGAGCGCGTCGTTATCGATCTGATCTTTCGCCGGCATGTCCGCTAAATTCTCAGGCTGCGCCCGTCATTGGATGACGATTTCTTTGAACAGCACTGCGTTGATATGGTTCGGTGCGATCGCGGCGTTGACGCGCCGCGTCAGTTCTTCCTTCAAGCGATAGAGTCCGGCGGAGCCGTCGAGATCGGTCGGCCGCAATTCGCGCAGATAGGTCTGAAAGGTATCCATGATGCGCGGCATTACCGGCTGGATTTGCGCCGAAAGCTCCTGGTCCGGCAGTTCGAGCACCACTTTGACTTTCAGATATTGCGTGCGCTCATTGCCACCGCCGCTCGATAGATTGACCAGAACATCGGGCAGATCGAGAAAGACCGGTGGCTTGACCTGGTTGGCGGCGGCGGTGGCGGCCTCGCTCTTATGCGCAAAGAGAAAGAAATAGGCGCCGCCGCCGATACCGCCGATCGCCACCAGTCCGCCGACTGCCATCAAGATGAGCTTGAGCGATAGTTTGCGCTTGGCGGGAGCTGCTTTGCCTTCCTCGCCTTCGGCTTCAGCTTTGTCGTCTTCGGTCTGAGCTTCTTTTGTCGTTGCCATCACCGCTCCCGCTTGCGTGGGGGCGCACGCAGCCGGCTGGACAGAACGCAAACCAAATGTGCGAGCGCTTCGCGGCGCCGATGTAGCGCCGTCCGTTTTGAAGCTAGGGACGAATGGTTAACGGATACTTGCCGCGGTCGCGGCACCGGGAATTATTTGCCGGGCGTGGCGTCGCGTGGGGCCTTTTCTGCCCGCTCTGGGGCCCGAGGTCCTGATGCTATGATATTGTTTTACCTTCATTTTCTGCAATGGCACGGCATCTGCAAACCACGCCTGCATAATCGGCGCTGTCAGCGGCTTGGGAGAGCGGCTTAAGCGCGCAGCCGAAGCAGCCGTAGACCGGCAGCTTCGTGGACCAGGGGAGAGTACCGATGGAGAACACCCTTCTCGTCGGCCTGTCGCGGCAGATGGCGCTCACACATGAACTCGATGTCATCGCCAACAACATCGCGAACATCAACACCACGGGGTACAAGGCCGACAACGCGATGTTTGAGGAATACCTCATGCCGCGGGCCAGCGATCAGAGTTTCATCGGGCAGGATCGGCGCATCAGATACGTCGAAGACCGCGCGAGCTGGATCGACATGAGCCAGGGCGCGATCCAGCAGACCGGCAATCCGCTCGACGTCGCCATCGGCGGCAGCGGCTACTTCGTCGTGCAAACGCCGAACGGACAGCAACGTTATACGCGCAACGGCGCGTTTTCGATCAACGGGGCCGGCCAGCTTGTCACCAGCGACGGCAATCAGGTGATCGGCGAGTCTGGACCGATCACCTTCCAATCCACTGATCACGACGTAACCATCAGCCGGAGCGGCATTATCACCGTGCGCGAGGGCAACAGCACGGCCGATTCCCAGCGCGGCAATCTTCAGCTCGTCAACTTTGCCCAGACGCAGCTTCTCCAGAAGGATGGCGGCTCAACTTTTGAGGCGCCCGCCGGCGTCACGCCCGATCCAGTGCCGGCAAACACCTACGTGGTTCAGGGCGCGATCGAAAAATCGAACGTGAACGGTGTCAGCGCCATGGCGCGGCTGATCGAGATCACGCGCAGTTACACCGACATTGCCAATATATTGCAGCAGCAGAGTGACCAGCGCCGCAGCGCGCTGTCGCAGCTGTCGCAGACACCGAATTCGTAGGTTGTAGAGTTGGGGGACTACGGGATGCGTGCGCTTGATACTGCAGCGACCGGCATGGCGGCCATGGACCTTCAGGTCCAGGTCATCGCCGGAAATATCGCCAACATGTCGACCACCGGCTTCAAAAGCCAGCGCGCCGAGTTTCAGGACCTGCTCTACGAGCACGTCCAGCGCATCGGCGCGCAGGCCTCCGATCAGGGCAACATTCTGCCCGTCGGCATCGAGCTCGGCTCCGGCGTGAAAACCGTCGGCACGCCGCGTCTGATGACGCAAGGCTCGCTGCAGCAGACCGGCAACACGCTCGACGTCGCCATCCAGGGTGACGGCTGGTTCAAGATCCAGATGCCGGATGGCAGTTTCAGCTATACGCGCGACGGCTCGTTCCAGCAGGACGCGCAGGGCCGCATCGTCAACGCCGAGGGCGACGTCGTCCAGCCCAGCATCACCATCCCGCCGAATGCCAGCGGACTTACCATCAACCAGCAAGGCCAGGTTTCCGTCCAGCTGCCTAACAGCACCACGTCCGCCATTCTCGGTCAATTGACGATTACGCGCTTCACCAACAATGCCGGCCTGCAAGGCAACGGCGATAATTTGTTCACCGCGACGCCGGCCTCAGGAACGCCGCAGGACACGCTCGCCGGCACCGACGGCGCCGGAACGCTGCAACAAGGCTATCTCGAACAGTCCAACGTCGAAGCGGTCGTCGAAATCTCAAATCTGATCGCGGCGCAGCGCGCCTACGAGATGAATTCCAAAGTCATCACTGCAGCCGACGAAATGCTGCAGACGACCTCGCAACTGATGAAATGAGAAAGGTCTCGCCATGATCCGTCTCATGATCGCAAGCGTGGTTTTGCTTCTCGCCTTGGGCGGTGCGGCCGCCGCGCAGACCCCATCATCCGCGGCGATACCGGCGCTCAAGGCCGACGTCACCGTCACCGGCGATATCGTCACCATCGGCGATTTGGTCGAAAATGCCGGGCCAGTCGCCAACGTGCCGATTTTCCGCGCGCCCGATCTCGGCACCACCGGCGCGGTGGCAACCGATCGCATTCTCGACGCCATCCGGCCGCACCAGCTCATCGGCATCGACACTCACGGCCTCGCCGAAGTCGTCGTAACCCGCGCCAGCCGCGCCATTGCAGCGCGGGAAATCTCCGCCCGGATCGCTCAAGCGCTGACCGGGCAATACGGCTTCGGCAATGCACGCGACATCCTGATCAATTTCGACGGCGACGTGCGCACGCTGCAAGTCGAGCCCAATGCCACCGGCGAGTTGCGGATATTGTCACTGTCCTATGATCCGCGCACGACGCGCTTCGACGTGACGTTCGATATGCCCGATAGCATGGCGCTGCAGCGGCAGCCGGCGCGCTATACCGGCACCGCCATCGATACCGTCAGATGCCATCGCGGTCGACCGCCCGATCGAACGCGGCGAGGTGCTCAGGCGTCCGATCTCACGACCGTGCGGCGGCCCAAGGCAGAAAGCGGCGCCGTGCTCACCGACGACAACGCGGCGATCGGGCTCGTCAGCGCGGCACGCGCTGCGGCCGGGCCAAGCGCTAGCCGCGGCCGATCTGATGAAGCCCGAGATCATCGCCCGCAACGACACTGTGACCATCGTCTATCAAGTGCCGGGCATAACGCTCACGCTGCGCGGTCAAGCCAAGGATGCCGGCGCGCTCGGCGATACGATCAGCGTCTCAATACCGAAATCCAAGCGTGTGGTGCAGGCCGTGGTTTCCGGGTCCGGACCGCGTGACGGTCGGGCCCGATCACCACGCAGGTCGTCGACAATTCGCAGCACGGAGATGTCGGAGTAAGTTGCGCGCGTGTCGCGTGTGAGAGGTTGTTCAATGTCGAAACGCGTTCTACTGCTGCGTTGTGCGTTGTTGTCCTCGGTCGCGATCGGCGTTGCTCGGCTGCGCATCACTCGATCAGGTTGAAAGATATCGGCAATCCGCCGCCGCTTTCGCCGGTGGCCAATCCGACGACGCAGCCCGGCTACAAGCCGGTGCAAATGCCGATGCCGACGCCGCAACCCGCTACCTTCAATCCCAATTCGCTGTGGCGCAACGGCTCGCGCGCCTTCTTCAAGGACCAGCGCGCCCATCAGGTCGGCGACATCTTGACGGTGAAGGTCAACATCAACGACACCGCGCAATTCCAGGATCAGACCCAGGTCCAGCGCACCTCGACGGAAGATTCCGGCATCACCAATTTCCTCGGCGCCAACACCATCGTCAATCCGGCCAAGGCCGTGTTGCCGGGCAGCATCATCACCGCGAACACCGACTCGCAGAGCAATGCCAACGGCACGATCAACCGGCAGGATCAGTTGCTGACCAACGTTGCGGCGGTGGTGACGCAGGTGCTGCCGAACGGAAACATGGTGATCGAAGGCAAGCAGGAAGTCCGGCTCAATTCGGAAATGCGCGTGCTCATGGTCGCCGGCGTGGTGCGTCCGGAGGACATCGAGAGCGACAACACGATCGACTTGGCCAAGATCGCCGAGGCCCGCGTCGCCTATGGCGGCAAGGGCACGCTCATCCGACATCCAGCAGCCGCCGTTGGGGCCAGCAGGCGCTGAGACGTGCTGTTGCCGTTCTAGATTCGGGATATGCCAGGCTCCCCGCTCCCCGGGATCGTGTCGTGTAGAGTAACGTCGATCCCGAAACGCCGCGGCCTCCGGCAGCTCCCCGCCGGAGGCCGCAACATTTTGATCGTGCAACGAAGCGATAATCAGCTGTGCTGTTCGGCGTGCTTTTTCGACGCGTGTTCGTGGTGCTCGGTGGCATGCAGCGAATGGCCGTGCGCTACTTTGGAGTGATGGGCGGCCTTTTCGTGATCGCCCGCCTTGGCGTGCTTGGCGGCTTCGCGATGGTGCTTGGCCGCATGCTCGTGATGGTCCGCGGCGTTCTCGTGATGTTCGTGAATGTCATGGTTGTTCATCTTCGTTTTCCTGTGGTGATGCGCTCGTTGTGGCTTCGAGCATCGCCGCGGATCGATGAAACAATTGCGACACCTGCATGGCGCTTACGCATATGACATCAGGCGGACATTTTGCCGCGCGGCGGAGCGCCAATCCGCATCAGGTCCTGCTCGCAAGAGTCGACGACGCTCTGCCCAATCGCCGAATTTCGGCTGCCGGTAAAGCCGCGCGCTCGGATACCACGGACTGTCGTGGCGTTCGCGCAGCCAGCGAAAATCGGCGGCAAACGGCAGCAGCAGCATCAGCGGCTTGCCGAGCGCGCCGGCCAGATGCGCGACCGCGGTGTCGACCGAGATCACCGCGTCGACGAGCGAGATCGCTGCCGCCGTATCGGCAAAATCGCAAAACTTTCGACTCGATCCGAAACAAGTTCGGCAATTTGCGCAGAACCGGCAGCATCGCGCTCACGCACATCGTGCTGCAGACTGACAAATGTGACGTCCGGCAGGTCGAGCAAGCGGCACCAGCGTTTCCAGTCCGATGCGAGCGATTGAGATCGTTGTCGTGGACGCGGGCGCCGGACCATGCCAGGCCGATGAGCGGCCGCTGCCGCGGCAGCCGATCGCGCCAGACCGCGATCCTTGCCTGCGACGGCGCGAGATAGGGAATCTCCGCCGGGATCGTCGCCGAGTTCGGTTGCGAAGGCGAGCGGCAAACTGAGCAGCGGACAATGCAGATCGAACGCCGGCAGCGGCTCACCGCGCGCGATCACCGCCGCGACGCCGGCCATTCCGGTGAACAGCGGTACCAGTTCGCGCTGGACTTCAATAACGATTTTGGCGGCGCCGCGCTCGGCCACCAGCGCGCGCATAACGCACAAACTGGATGGTGTCGCCGAACCCCTGCTCGGCGTGCAGCAGAATGGTTTTGCCATCGAGCGGCTCTTTGCCCGACCAGAGCGGCGCGGTAAAGCTGCGGCGCTGGGAGGCCAGAAGCCCGACCGACCAGCGCGCTTCATAGCCGCGCCAGCCGGCGGCAAAATCGCCGAGCGTCAACCGCGCGACGCTCTCGACGAAACGGGCTTGGGCAAAATTGGGATTGCTGACAAGCGCGCGGCTCGCGCTCATCAAGGCCTCGCGCGGCCGGTCGAGCCGGCGTAGCGCAACGGCGCGATTGGTCAGGAGACCGGCATTCTCCGGGACCACAGCCAGCGCCCGATCATAGGCTGCGACCGCTTCTCCGGGGCGATTGAGCTTGATCAGCGCATTGCCGTAATTGCCGAGCGCATCGAGGTGATCGGGATCGGCGGCGAGCACGCGTTCGAAACTTTCCAGCGCGTCAAGCGGCCGGCTTAATTCAAGCAGCGCCACACCGCGGCGGTTGAGCAGCTCCGTATTCCCCGGATCGAGCGCCAGTCCTTCGTCGTAGCTGACGAGCGCTTCCTTGAAGTGACCCAGCAAATGGAAAACCAGCCCGAGACTTGCAAATCCTTCGGCGCGGTTTGAGTCGCTCCGAAGCGCCGTCTGAAGCAGCACCAGCGCCGTGTCGAGGCGCCCGCACTGGCAATGCAGCCGCCCGAGGGCATGCAAGGCATCGAAATTTTCCGGATGATATTGCAGCACGGCGTTGTAGAGCCGTTCCGCCTTGGCAAGTTCGCCGTTCTGATGCGTGCGCAAGGCGCGCCGGAGAAGGCGCGATGGATTTGCTTTCGACTGTTGCTGTGCCGACCCGCTCGACATCGAAGCCCGTGCCCGATCTTTAACGATCGGTAAACGGGCATGGTAAACAAAAGCTTAACACCGGCGGTGCGCCGCTATGGCTCGCTGCGAGATTTGCGCGGACCTGCGGAGGCGAGCGGGGCTAAAGGTCCGCTCAATCGTCGCGGTAGACGCGCTCGCGCCGCTCGTGGCGCTCCTGGGCTTCGATCGACAAAGTCGCGATCGGACGCGCCTCGAGCCGCTTCAGCGTGATCGGCTCGCCGGTTTCCTCGCAATAGCCATAGGTGCCGTCTTCGATACGCTGCAGCGCGGCGTCGATCTTGGCGATCAGCTTGCGCTGGCGGTCGCGGGCGCGCAGTTCGATCGCCCGATCGGTTTCCGACGACGCCCGGTCGGCAAGGTCGGGATGATTTTGGCTCTCGTCCTGAAGATGCTGCAGCGTCTCCTTGGCTTCCTTGAGGATATCCTCGCGCCAGTCGAGCAATTTCAGCCGGAAATACTCCCGCTGACGCTCGTTCATGAACGGCTCTTTGTCGGTCGGCCGATACAGCCTTTCTTCCAGTCGAACGCTTTCCTCGCCCTTACCGTTCATATGGGGCTTGTCGGTGGCTCGACCGTTCCTGCCCTTTAACAACTGCATTTTGCGCCTACTCCCGCACCCCACATCGCGAGGCCCCTCGCGCGGCGGCTTATATCCAAGCGTCCATGACAGTGACAACAAAGATCATGGGCCGGACCGGCACGGGCAGTCCGGTCCGCCGACCGATTCGAGTAACGGACTCTGCGCGACAATCGCGGCCTTTCGGAGCTCAGGCCGGGTTCAACGCTGTGAGTTCAGGACATGCCCGCTTTGGCCAGTTCGACCGCCACCCGCAGGTCGATTTCGGCCAAAACCTGGTCGAGCCGATCGTCCCCGAGCCATCGTGGAGGTCGGCCGCCGCCGACTTGAGCCTTAGCATTGTGGCTTGGTCCAGAGTGCCCGCCAGGAGCCCGACCTTAAGCTCGTCGAGCGCGTCCAACGCCCGGCGGCCATGTTTGACGGCGCGACGCCGCCGTTCCGCCGGATCCTCGATGCCCTGGAGCGCAATCAGCGCGTCGATGCCGCCCAGAGTGCGCAGCCCGACCGCGGCGCTCTGCGCCTGGGGGGCTTCCGCCTGGGCAAGTGAAAATGTGCCGCCCGGCGCCCGCCGCGCCGCAGACGGGCGCCGCAGCCAGTGCCGTCCGGTTGGGTCCATCAACGCGCATAAAAAGATCGTGTCCTTTTATGGTTAATGGCCGGTAAAACCCCGGCAAAAATTGCCCAAACCGGCAAGGGATGCTCGCCGCCCCGCCCTGCCCGACGCGTCTTTCTGGATAGCCATTTTATCTCATGGCTTAGCTGCGCGGCCCGATGGCACGCAATTGGCATTGTACCCACCGTCCGGCCTCTTGGGGAGCAAGATGAGAAGGACGTGTCGAACAGCGCTTGCCGCGCTGATTATCTTTGCCTGTGCCGCATCGCCAGCGGCTGCGCTGTCACGCATCAAGGACCTCGCCAATATCGAGGGTGTGCGACAGAACCAGCTGATCGGCTATGGCCTCGTCGTCGGGCTCAACGGCACCGGCGATACGCTCAACAATGCGCCATTCACCAAGCAATCGCTGCAGGCGATGCTGGAACGGCTCGGCGTCAATATCCGCGGCCAGCAGATCCGCACCGGCAACGTCGCCGCCGTCATGGTCACCGCCGACCTGCCGCCCTTTGCCACGCAAGGCACGCGCATCGACGTGACCGCCTCGGCGATGGGCGACGCCAAAAGCCTCCAAGGCGGCACGCTTCTGGTCACGCCGCTTCTTGGCGCCGACGGCAACGTCTATGCGGTCGCCCAGGGCTCGCTGACCATCGGCGGCTTTCAGGCCCAGGGCCAGGCGGCCAGCATCACCCGCGGCGTGCCGACCGTCGGGCGGCTGCCCAACGGCGCCATCATCGAGCGCGAGATCGAGTTCGCGCTCAACAGCATCGGCCAATTGCGGCTCGCCTTGCGCAATGCCGACTTCACCACGGCCAAGCGGATCGCCGAGGCGATCAACGATTATATCGGCGCGCCGATCGCCGAGCCGCTCGATCCTTCGACCGTGCAGCTCACGCTGCCGAAGAAATTTCCGCAGAACATCGTCCAGCTGCTGACCGAGATCGAGCAACTGCAGGTCGAACCGGACGAGGTAGCCAAGATCGTCATCGACGAGCGCTCCGGCGTCATCGTCATCGGCCGCGACGTGCGGGTATCGACCGTCGCGGTGGCCGCAGGGCAATCTTACGGTCACCATCTCGGAATCGCCGCAGGTCAGTCAGCCGGCGCCGTTGTCGCGCGGCCGCACCGTCGCGGTGCCGCGCACGCAGGTCGGCGTCCAGGAAGAAGGCAAAGGACTGGCGCTGGTCCACGAAGGCGTGTCGCTGCAGCAAATCGTCGACGGGCTCAATGCGCTCGGCATCGGGCCGCGCGATCTCATCACCATCCTGCAGGCGATCAAGGCCGCCGGCGCGATCCAGGCCGATATCGAGGTGATGTGATGACGAACCTAAATCCCGTCGATCTCGGCGCTTCGCTGTCCTCGATCGGGGATGCATCGAGCGCGCAGGCGCAAGCTACGCTCCGGGTCAAAGGCAAGGCCAAGGAAGCCGCGCAGAATTTCGAGGCAAATTTCCTCAGCAGCATGTTCCAGGACATGTTCACGGGCATCGACGGCGACGGCCCGTTCGGCGGCAGCGGCGCCTTGAAGATCTGGCGCTCGTTCATGACCGATCAGATCGCCAAGATCATTCGCCAAAGCCGGCGGCATCGGCATAGCGCCGATGGTCTACGACACGTTGCTCAAAGAACAGGGCCTGAAGGTCATGAGTACCGATCACGACGGCAACTGAGGCGGAGCAGGCTATCGACGAGTTCGCGCGTTGATGGAGAAACTCGCGCGGCCTGCTCGAGCAGGAGACGCGCGCTGGTTCATGCCGGCCGGATCCGCAGCGCGGCAGCACTCGAACCGAGCAAAGCGGAATTTGCGGGCCAGCTGTTCGCGGCCGGCGAGCGTTTGAAGTCAAGCGCGAAGTTCCTCCGGCACTCGGCGCCGGCGCGCCGCGCGGCGCTGGTGCCGCTGCAGGACCGTTTCCGCGGCGTCCTGCAGAAGAACATGATCGTGCTGGCGACCGCGCACGCGGTGTCGGAAGGAATCGTGCGCCGGTTATCCGGCGATCTTGCCCGCAAGGCTTCGCCGCAGGTCTATGGCGCAAGCGGGCGGGCGGCGGCGCCAAATCCGAAGCATGGCCGGCCGCTCGCCATCAGCCGCACCTCGTAGCCCACTCGCCTTTCGCTGCGGTCAACGCCTCGGTTCAGCGGACGCTCGCCATGCGGTGGGCCAGATCGGTCAGTTCGCGGCGCACACGTTCCAGCGGGCCTTCCCAATCATCGATTGCGGACTGCCGATACAGCCGCATGGTCGGATACCATGGGCTGTCGGTGCGATGGAGCATCCAACGCCAATCAGGCGCGAACGGTATAAGCACGCGCTGTGGCCTTACCCATGGCGCCGGCCAAATGGGCAACCGAGGTATCGACGGTGATCACGATATCGAGCATCGCGACGACCGCTGCGGTATCGGCAAAATCAGAGAATTCCTGGCCGAGCTGCGTTACATTAAAATGGTGCAGAACCTGGCGACTGAATGTCGTCGACCTCCTTTTGAAGACAGACGAAATCGATTCCCGGAATTGAAAAAATCGCAGCGAAACGTTGGAGTGTCATCGAGCGATTACGATTGTTCCAATGTTCATTGCTGCCGGCCCAGCAGATGCCGACCCGCAGTCGACCGTTTGCCGGAACTCGGTCGCGCCATTTAGCGATGCGCTCGGCCTGCGCCTGGATGTAGGGAATATTCGCCGGTATGGTGGCGGGCTCGGTGCCGAATGCCAGAGGCAAGCTCAGCAAAGAGCAATAAAGATCGAAATGCGGCAGGTCGTCGCCATCGGGAATGACGTGAGCAACGCCCGGCACTGTCGCCAGAACTTCCGCCAACGGACGATGAACGCCAATCAACACCTTGGCCCCGAGCGTGGCCAAGACTGTGGCGTAACGCGAAAACTGGATGGCGTCGCCAAGCCCTTGCTCGGCACACAGCAGGACCGTCTTGCCTCGCACATCCTCTTTGCCCGACCACACAGGCCGGGGGTAAACTGGCCGCGCCGCGGCATATCTTTCGCGTTTCCAGCGGAATTCGTATTTCGGCCAACCGCCGCGAAAATCGCCCAGACACAAGCGGACCAGCGCCTCGTTAAAATTGGCGTCGGCGTGTTCCGAATCGCGCGCCAACACCTCGGCATAGCTGTGCAGCGCGTCGTCCAGCCTGTTCAAGGCGCCAAGCGCGTTGCCGGCATTAAGATGGGCGAGGACGGAATCCGGATTGACGCTCAGCGCCCGCTGGTACTGCGCTAGAGCGTCGTCGGGCCGACCGAGTTCGGTCAGGATGATGCCACGTTGTATCAGCGCGTCGACGTGATCCGGACATTGCGCCAAAACCTCCCCGTACCCGGCCCACGCCTCGTCGTAGCGTTTGAGACGAGTCAAAATCCGGCTGCGGTCCATCAGCAAGGAAATACGAACCGCCGGATCGGCGGTCGATCCCAGCGCACGATCGTAAACTGCGAGCGCCTCCTCGTTGCGATCAAGGCCGGCAAGCGTGCTGGCGCGGTTTTGGTGGGCAACCGTCAGATCCGGCGCTAGCTCCAAGGCCCGATCGTAGCACGCGAGCGCCTCCTCGTAGCGGCCGGCCTGTTTGAGGGCATTGCCGCGATTGTAATGCAGCCGCACGTCATCCGCGTGATCGGCGAGCAATTGGTCGAATTGCGACAGCGCCTCATCATGACGAGCGAGCGCAAGCAGGACCGCGCCATAGTCCATCAGCGCGTCCGCGGAGCCGG
The DNA here is from genome assembly GCA_963784325.1 of uncultured Alphaproteobacteria bacterium. Lineage (GTDB taxonomy): Bacteria > Pseudomonadota > Alphaproteobacteria > Rhizobiales > Xanthobacteraceae > BOG-931. The sequence continues at coordinate 265,952 of CAWARC010000028.1, forward strand.
GCTTCGTTTTCAAGGCGGCCGCCACTAAGCGCAAAGCTTCAGGAAAATCTCCTTGCTGGTATTTGACAAGGCCGGAGAGGTGCAGTGCCGCGAAATGCGTCGGCTCGGTTGCCAGGACAGCGCTGTAGATTTCAGCGGCAGCGTCGAACTGACCGGCTTGATGCAGTTTCAGCCCGTGCTCGATCGATTGGTCCGGTTGCAACGGCCGTGCGGTCGCCTGCTTCGCCATGCCATCCCTGCCCGCGCGTTGGCTTGCTCGCAGCAAGGTCGGCCAAGATGGTTAACGAAACGTCAATCGCACCGATCTGCCCGGCTTTGACGGCGCCCCACCGTCATGGTTGATAATTTATTTAACGGGTCTGAGGCTATAAATCGGCGTGATCCATCAGAACGAAAAAGCCACTCGATTTTAGATTTCGACCCGATGTCTGCAACGGCGCTTACTGGTACGACAACACCGCATGCCTCTGTCGGCAGCGGCTCCGCGGCGACAACTCCCCGCGTGCTCCAGATTCTCAGCCGCAAGCGGACCGACCCTACGCAAATGGTCAGCCTCGACGATTTCCAGTTACGCGAAGTCGACGCCGGCGACGACGCGTGCGCCGCCATAGCCGAATGCCGGAACGTTACGCCATACTGCCTCGATCACAACAACCGGCGCATGATCTTCGCGGAAACTCCGCTGGAAATCGACCTCAGCGCCGCGCCGTTCTACTACCAGGCCCAGTACGAAGCCGCGACGCGCTTGATTGCAATACCGTATGATCAAGTCCATGAGATCGCGGCGCGGAAAGCTGATTGCTCTGCCGATCTCGTTTTCATTTTTTCCGTGGGACGTTGCGGCTCGACGCTGTTGAGCAAGATGTGGAGCCGCCTGGATGATACGGACAGTCTTTCGGAACCGGACGTCTTTAGCGCGATAAATTGCCTCCACGGCGAAGGCCGCCTCTCCGAGAGGGAGGCCACTCAGCTGCTTGGCACCACAATGCGCATGGTTAATCGGTCACCCAGGACGCAGAAGCGGCTTGTCATTAAATTTCGCGCGCAATGCATCGGGATCGCGGAATTGATGTACCGGCAATATCCGACCGCCAGTTTCATCTTCATGTACCGGAACGCTATCGACTGCGTCAACTCATACCTCCGCGTCTTCGGCGCGATGCCGTTGCCTGACGCTGTGTTTCGCCGCGCATTCCCCTATGCCCAATCGCAGCCCGAGAAATACCGGCGGCTCAGCCGGCTGGGTCAGCCCATGCTTGTTTGGTTGGTCTGCGCCCACAATTATCTGCGCCTGCGAGAACGCGGACTGCCGTTCGTTGCAATGAGGTACGAGGCGCTAGTCGAGAAGCCGCACAACTCTGCGGCCCGTCTGTTCGCTCATTGCGGCATTTCCGACGCGCTGACCGAGCAGGCATGCGTCGCCATGACCGAAGACGCGCAGGCCGGCACGCGGCTAGCGCGTAACGCCGACGGCAAACGCACATTGACGGCCGAGGACTATGAATTCATCCGTGTCTTCTTCGCTGAGCATGCCGGCATGGCGCCAGACCAGACGCTCGCCGGCACCCTCAACGCTCGTCAATAGCCAGGCAGCTTGGTTCGACGGCAGACCGCAAACTATGACAATGGGCGGAATGGGGCATTACCGAAACGTTAATTAATCGTTGGTTGCACACCCTAAATTAACCGTCACGGAGCAAACTCGCCGCCTCAGGCATTGGCTTGATAAGTCGGCAAGTTCCATGAGTACCATTACAATTGGCAGCGCGACTTCATTCTGGCAGCAGGACCAGAGTTACTGGAGCCAAGCGCAACAAAGCGCCCAGACGCAGACGGCCAACAATTCCTTGATCACCGACATGGGCAGCCTCATGACCAACCAGGTCAAAGGGCTGGCCAGCATCGCCACCCAAGAAGCCCTGACCCGCACCAACAATCAGCTGACGGCGGCGCTCAAAAGCGCGATTGCGCAGACAACCGGCAGCACCAACGCATCCTCGAACACGCCGGCGCCCGCCACCCCTACCGAAGCGACCGGGACCGGCACAGTGCCGTTGCTGGCCACAACTTCACTCATGGCCCTCGGCATTCCGCCTAACAGCGGGATCAGCGTCAGCGACGGAACCTACACGACCACGTACAACACGACCGAAACCGACACTGTTGGCGACCTTATCAACGCCATCAACAACACGACCCAATCAAATAATGCGCAAGTCAACGCTTATCTCGATACCAGCGGTCACCTTGTGATTTCCGCGTTGAATAATATCAATTCCGTCTCGGTCACCGGTCTGTTCGCGCAAAACATCGGCTTCGGCTCGTCGAACGATAGTTTCTCGCCTCCGCCCCCGGTTTCAAGTTCAAGCGGATCTGCGGCGCCGACCAACGCGTCATCATCCTCCTCGAACACCTCAAGCTCATCCGCAAGCACTTCGACGGCGAGCACTCCGGCGACTGGCACCTCATCGACGGGCTTGCTCAATTCTTCTACCGCGCTGCATAGCGGCGGCAGCGCCGAAGCCCTTCTGGCGGCCAGCGGGTTGAGCGGGTCGCTGGTCAATCTGCTCGCCTAATACGCCCCGAGAGGCGTCGCCGACGGGGTTATCAAAAGAAAGTTGCGCCGCTCATGGAGCGGCGGATTTCCCACCGCCGCGGCCCATATCGACGCGCGTAGCGCAGCGTTGAGCCGGCCTCGCATCAATCTCCCGGCGTGCGCCGATTGGCCGGAACCGACTGTTAACCATGCCGACCTAGGATATTCCGCTACATTTCAGTGGCGATGGCACGTCGCGATTTCGGGGGCAGCATGTGCGGCATAGCGGTCGCCATCGATTGGAACGACGCGGAAGCGGCGGTCCGGAGCTTGATTGCGGGAATGCTGCATCGGGGTGATGTTACCGATCCACTCGTGACGGTTGGAAATAATACCGCGATGTGCACACGCCGCTTGCGCATCGTCGACGCGGCACTCGGCGCGCAGCCGCAGGCCTCTTTCGATGAGCGCTTTCTCGTCTCGTTTAATGGCGAAATCTACAATCACGTCGAGTTGCGCAAGGAATTGGAGGCGCTCGGCGTGCGTTTCCGCACAGAATGTGACACAGAGGTGGTCGCCAACGTCATCCGAGCATGGGGCCAAAATGGAATTAAGCGCTTGGCCGGCATGTATGCGTTTGTTGCGATCGATATGGCGACCGGCGAGTTCCTCGCCGCCCGCGATCCCTTCGGGGTGAAGCCGCTCTACCTGATACAATCACCCCACGGTTTTTTGTTTTGCTCGGAAATCCGGCCATTGCTCGAAGCGACCGAGGGTGACGACGTCCTCTTGTTGCCGCCAGGCTATTTGCTGACCCGCACTTTTTGCGGCCGCCATTACAGCCTACCATCGACAACGGCTTCGAGCGCCGCCTCTCCACACGAACTGGACCGCATTCTATCGGAAGCGGTTCGCATCCGCGTGCCGTCAAACCTTCCGGTCGCTGCACTATTTAGCGGCGGCATCGACAGCACGCTGGTCACGCATTATGCGCGCCGCTTCTGCCCCGCCATGCCAGGATACATTGCCGTCGGGCGCAATGCGACTGATCACATTTATGCCAAGCATTATGCCGATGAGACCGGCCTCGATCTTCGCGAGGTGACGGTTGAACCGCACGGCCTCGCAACGCTTTCTCTTATCGACACAATCGTCGACGCGGTGGAGACATTCGAACCGGCAGTGATACGCCCAAGCCTCTACACCTATCTGCTTTCCCAGCGGATCCACCAAGACGGTTTCCGCGTCGCGCTGTGCGGCGAAGGCGCCGACGAATTGTTTGCTGGCTACTCGCCGCTCGAATACGCCTTCACGCAGCCAAACGGCGCCGGGCGGTATGTGCAGGGACAATGTCTTGGCATGATGCATCGGGCGAACCTGCAAAGAGTCGACCGCTGCTCGATGCAATTCCAGCTCGAAATACGCGAGCCCTTCCTGGACCAGACGGTCGTCGCCTATGCCAGCGAGCTCGACGGCTCGGCATTGGTACAACAAACCGACGACGCACCCCTCGGCAAGGCGCCGTTACGCGCCCTCTACGACTTATATCCCTCGGAGTTGCCCGCATGCATTCGCAATCGGCAAAAAATGCTTTTCCACGAAGGCGCTGACGGCGAAGTTGAGGGGACGGGCTGGCTAGACCTCTTTGAAACGGCGCTCTCGGACGCAGATTTCAGCGATGGTCAGCGCGAGTTCGCCGATTATAAGATCGCCACCAAAGAAGAGCTGTATTATATGCGGGGACTGGCCGCGAAAATGAATGTTAATCGTATACCGCATCTGCGCGGGCGACTGCGTTTGACTATGCCCCTAGCGGCGTGATCGTCCTGGCCTGATCGAGCGATTAAGCAGCAGCCTGGTCCCAGGCAAACGGCCAACATGCCGATTTTCACTACTTGGCGCGCAGCCCCGTGGCAATGCCGCGATTGATCTTGATGATCGACATCAAATGATCCGGCTTCGGTTTCGTCATTAGCGAGAAGGTTTCCGCCATGATGAAAATACCGAGCCGCTTGAGATTGTTGCGGACCGCCAGAGGCAGCTTGTTAGTTTCGCTCGTCACCGCATCGAGAAATATCATCCAAAGCCTGCGGTTATACAGGAGCGCGTCGTGGAGACCAGCCGGCTTGTCGCGCCACGAGTCGTGGACGGCTTGCAGTTTCGCCGCCGCCTGCAAAAGCAAGCTTGCCTCGAGTTCTCGCGGAGACGCCGTTTCGACGGCTACTTTCGTGTAAGCTTTGCTAGCGTAATTCATACCGCGAAGGCCCTTTCGAACGCAATCAATTTACGAGCTTCTTTCAGTGCTTTATAGAGATGGCCGCTTAAGATTTGATTATTAATACAATCGATCAAGGGCATGGCGTCTGGAACCGCTTGCCGCAGGGCGCGCGCAAGCTGAACGTAAATCGCGTAATTTTCCTTTGGATTTTTCGACAGGTACATGAACTGCACCGCGAGATATATCCTCTTTGCCAAGTTGTCCGGTTGACTGAGCGACATAATCTATTCTTAGCGCAGGATCGGCAGTAAGCTGTCGATCGTGAGGCGCGTGCGATGACCGGTATTCGTCACGACGCAACCGCCCAGCATAATGCGTTCCTTGGGCTTGAGTTCAAGCTTGAGTGCCATGCATCTTGCCGGGTCAATCGCACCCCATGCTTGCGGAAGCAAGTTAACGGGTACCTAAGGACAAGAAGTCCGCAGAGCGCGACATAACGCTGGGCGAAGAAAGCTGCATTTTCGGTTGCAATCTTGCCAAAGGAAAACGGCGGGGCTCTCGCCCCGCCGCCTCCGCTCTTAGCCTGTACCAGAAGAGTCTTAGCCGAACAGTTTGAGCACCGACTGGTTCGCCTCGTTGGCGATCGACAGTGCCGAGATTTCCAGCTGCTGCTGGGTCTGCTCGGTGAGCAGGTTGGCGCTGGCCTGGTTCTGGTCGGCCAGAACGAGGTTGGAGGCGCCAGTCTGCAGCGTGTTGATCATATTGGTCTCGAACGTCTGCCGAGTTGAGATCGTCGACGAATTTGTGCCGAAGGTCTGGGTCTGGGCACGAACGGAGGTGATCGCACTGTTGATCGCGGTTTCCGTAGTCGCAATGTTGGTGTTGTCCTGGAAACCGTTGCCGCTGATCGCTGACAGTCCAAGTCCGTCCGAGTTGAAGTTGACACCGCCGATAGTCAAGGCACTCGTACCGTCCTCGTTGAAGTTAACGGTCAGGTTGTTGCCGGCGAGCAGGTTGACGCCGTTATAGGACAAGTCACCCGCGAGCTGGTCGATCTGCGTCAGCAAGGCATTGTAGTTGCTTTGCAAGGTCGCACGCGTCGAACTCGCCGTCACGACGGTTGCGGTCGGCGTGGTAGTGCCGAGGCTCAGACCGAGCGCCGTGACCGCCGATGGCGCGCCGCCGATCGTCACCGGGCTCGTGCCGGTGGGCGTGAGCTGCAGATCGTTGCTGCCGGTGAACGCTCCGCTGATGTCGGTGAAGTCCGCCAGCGTCGACGTCAGTGCCGCCTTGGTGGCGATTTCGCCGACGCCGGTGCCGAACGTCAGCGTATGCGTAGCGTTCGTACCGACTTGGATCGTCAGCGTGGAGCCGGCGGTGATATTAGCGAGATTCGAATTGTAGTTGCCAGTCACGGTCGAGGTGCCGAAGCCCAGCGCTCCGCCAATCGCGCCCTGGACCGTAACGCCGCCGCTCGAGGCGAGCGTGAGACCGCCAGCGGTCGAGCTTGCAGTGATGGTCGAGTGAGTGGCGCTGTTAGTGTTATTGAGCGCACCGACGAGATTCGCCGCGGTGTTGAACGTGCCAGCGGCTGCGTTGGCATTGCTCGCCACGTAGTAGGCGGTCTCGTTGTGGGTGCCGTCGGAGATCGTCAAGCCGGAGCCCAGGCTGTAGTTCGTTGTCGTGAAATCGGCAGCGGCCACCGTATTAGTGCCGCCGACCGCGAAGTTGTTGGTGAGGTCGTTACTGGTGACGGTCACGCCGCCACTACCGTCTGACGTCACGGCGGCCTGGGTGCTGAGGTTGCCGCTGGCGCCGGCGCCGGAGTTCAGGACCGAAATCAGGCCCGCAGCGCTGTCGAAGGTATTGGAGCTCGAGGTGTTCGACGTGCCGAACGTCGCGGTGACGGCGGCGCCGCTGCCGAGCTTGAACGTCAGCGTGTTGCCCACTGTCAGAGCCGCAATGCCGGTCGCATCAATGGATGCCGTCGACTGCGTCGAAGCCGTGACCCCAGCCGCGGCGATCGCGTTGGCGACGGTCGACGTGCTGGTCACCTGCGTGGTGTCTGCGGTGATGGCCGCACTGCCGGTGATGTTGCTGTAGTTCACCGTACCGGTGGTCGCCTGCTGCGCCTGCTGCGCGGTCGAAAGCGCCTGCTCGAGAAGGCTGGTCAGGCCGGTGAGGCCGTTATTGGCCGCGTTGAGCGTCTGCTGCGCTTGACCGATCTGGTCCAGCAGGGCGCTGAGGTCGTTGGCGCGGTTGGTCAACGACTGCGAGGTGAAATAGGATTGCGGATTATCAAAGGCCGTATTGACCTTCTTGCCCGTCGCCAACTGTTCCTGAGTCGTGGTCAGGTCGGCGGAGGTCTGCTGCAACGACAGCAGGTTGTTCCGGATGCCGGCGGTGAGAGTGATGTCAGACATAGTCTCGTACCCTTCTGGTTACAGGCCGTACTGGCGGGCACCTGCGGTACGAGCCGTACCGGTGAGTGCAGTTCCGATCGAAGCGACCGGCTGCCGGATGGTTTGACGCAATTCGTTTAAAGACGCGTAAATCTACGTATTTTGAAATCGAGCCAGCTTTCCGGACGTGTACTTTTGCTGCGCTGCAAGGACATTCCGCCGCGCTTGCGCCACAACGATTTCCACTGCTTTAGCTGAATTCGAGCCATCGCTTAAAGCGGCGTTAACCATTGTTGTTTGCTATTGATTAACCATAACTACAAAGTCAGAGCCGGCTCCGAGGAACAGGCGCTTCGCAATGCCGACTGCCGCTGAACCGAATAAAGACAAGACCGCGCCATCGGCGCCGGTCAATCTCGTGATCGCCACGCCGTGTTTTGGCGGCCACATTTCCGTTCTCTATGCGGCGTCGCTATTCAAGCTGCAAAAGCTGGTTCGGGCCTACGGCGATTTCAATCTTAAGATCTTGTTCAAGGATGGCGACGCGCTGATTACCCGGGCACGAGCGAGCTTGGTTTCGCAGTTCCTCGACGACCCGGACGCGACCCACCTCTTGTTTATCGACGCCGACATCGGTTTCGAGCCGGATCAGGTCCTGCGCCTGATCGCGTGCGCCGCCGACATGTGCGCCGCCGTCTATCCGATCAAGCGCATCGACTGGGACAAGGTAAAAACGATCGTCGAATCCAACCGACCCAACCCGAGCGCGGCAGCGTTAAAATATGTGTTCGAAGTCGACGATCCCAATGCCGTCGTCGAGAACAGCGGCTTCATCAAGGTCCGGTACGCCGGCACCGGCTTCCTGATGATCCGCCGTCAGGCGCTGCAACGCATGTGCGCGCACTATCCGCAGCTCCGCTATGAGCGCGATCATTCCATCGATGCAGTGATCCGTAGCGACAACCGCTTCGCCTTGTTCGAATGCATGATCGCCGAGGACGGCACCTATCTCAGCGAGGATTTCGCGTTCTGCAAGCGCTGGATCGATATGGGCGGCGAAATCTGGGCCGATCTCAGAAGCCAGCTCAACCATGTTGGTCCGATGACATTTCACGGCGATCTATCATCGCAATTCATCGGCGCGGGCAAATAAAATAAGTCGTGCACCGCAGCTTCTTAGCTTGCGGCCCGGCAGTACTCGATCCACATTTTCCGATAAGCCGTTTCGAGCGCCTTGGTGAAGAGCACCGGATTACCGGCCGGCGAATTCGACAGCGTTCTGGGAATCTCGTACCGCACCTTCTTGAGATGCTCGGGCATGGCCGCGAATTTCGCGGCGATAGCCAGATAACCTTCAGCGCTGTCGGCCACCCAATTGTCGAGTCCGATTGAGGCCAGAATCGCACCGGCCGCGCGGCTCGTTATCGCGGTGCCCAACATGGCCACGACCGGCACGCCCATCTGCAGCGATTCCAGCGTGCTGATGCCGCCATTGTGCGGAAACGGATCAAGCGAAATGTCGACACCCTTGAAAGCCGCGATGTGATCGCCGCGCGTGCTCTTACCAAGAAAGGCCACGCGGTCGGCCGCGATGCCGAGCGACACGAATTTCTTGACCATTCGATCGCGTGTTTCTGGATCGTCGAAGCCGTAATGTTTCATCAGAATACGAGAACGCGGCACCGCTTCAAGAATGCGCGCCCACAGCGCCAAAACGTCGTCCGAGACTTTTGTAGCGCGATTGAAAACGCCGAACGTCACGTAGCCATTCGTCAGGACGGGCGGATCGGTCGGCCCTAAATGTTCGGGCAGGTTCACGATCGTCATGACGGTCGGCAGGTCGACGATCGTCTCGGCGAACAAGGGGCGGATCGCGGGCGGACAGATAACCGGGTGCGACAACAGATAGTCGATTGCCGGTATGCCAGTTCCGGTCGCGCCAGCGCTGACCTGGACCGGGGCCGGCTTGCGAGCGAAGGCAGCGAGACGATCTCCCATAGTATAGCCGGACAGATCGACGAGAATGTCGATCTCATCCGCTTGCACCTGCTCGCAAAACTCCTCGTCGGACAATTGTACGACATTTCGCCATCGATCGGCACTGGCCCGAAAGTGCGCGGTGAATTCGTCGTCCGTGACCGAAGTCGAATAGCAAGTGACTTCGAACCGCGACTTGTCGTGGCACGCCAGCATCGGCCGGAAGGCCAAGGCAGCGGAGTGGAACCGGAAATCGCCGGAGACATAGCCAACCCTGATACGCCGGTCCGGATCGCGGCTGTTATTATGTTGCAGATTCGATTGTGCCGCGGCCTTAGCGCCAATCTGCCGCCACCAATAACGGCGTGCCTCCTGCTGCTGTTCAATTCCAACGCCTTGCGCAAATTCCAGCGCGAAGATCCGGTAGGTAATGACGGGCTCGTAATCGGGCCTAAGCACCAGTGCCCTATCGAGATCGGCAAGCGCTTCACGGTCGCGATTTGTCTCCAAATAATAGATGGCGCGGCCGAGCAATGCCTCGGGAAAGTCTGGTTTCAGTTCCAAGGCACGGTTTTGCGCTTTAAACGCGTCCTCGTCGCGATTCAATCTGCTGTAGGTCCTGCCGCGGCCGAACCAGACCTCGGCAAGATCGGGCTTCAATTCGTGCGCCCTGTCGTATGCCGCCAGAGCATCGTCGAACCGTTGGAATTCCGAGTACATATTGCCGCGCCCGAACCACGCTTTGGCCATGTCTGGTTTGAGTTCCAATGCCTTGTCGTAAGCGTCGGCGGCGCCGTCGAAGTGCCGGATGGCGTCGAAGACATTGCCGCGGCCGAGCCAGACCTCGGCATAATCGGGCCTGAGCGCCAGCGCCTGATCGTAAGCGGCAAGAGCCTCTCTGTGGCGCATAAGCTCGCCGAAAACGTTGCCACGGCCAAGCCAAGCATCGGCGAGGTCCGCGTTCAACGCTAAGGCCTGATCGTAGGCCGCGAGCGCGGCGTTGTAATCCTTGCGCTCGCAGAAAACATTGCCGCGGCCGAGATGCGCTCCGGGGAGATCTGGCTTCAACGACCCTGCGCGATCATAGGCCTCGACCGCCTCATCATGGCGGCCGAGTTCGCGCAACACATTGCCGCAGCCAAGCCAGACTTCCGCAACGTCGGGAGTGAGCGCCAGCGCGCGGTCATATGCGGCCAAAGATTCTTCGTGACGCTTGCATTCGCCGAGCACGTTACCGCGGCCGAGCCAGGCATTCGTCATATCCGGCGCCAAAGCGACGGCCTTATCATATGCGACGAGCGCATCGTCGAGACGGCACAGTGCAAACAATGCATTGCCGCGACCAAGCCAGCCATCGGCGAAATCAGGCTTCGCCGCGATCGCCTTGTCGTAAGCCGCAAGTGCTTCTTCGAAGCGCCTGCGGTCGGAGAGAATATTGCCGCGCCCAAACCAGGCGCGGACAAGCCCGACATTTAAGGCGATCGCCTTGTCGTAGGAGGACAGGGCATCGTCGGAGCGTTGCAGCGCACAGCAGGCGTCGCCGTGGCCAAGCCACGCATCGACCAGGTTCGGCCGCAGCGCCAGCGCTTTCTCATAGGCCGTGGCGGCGTCGCTGTGGCGATTCACCCGACTACAAAGAATGGCCTTGTTGAGATGGGCCTCGGCATAGCGCGGGTCGAGTGCAAGCGCTTTCTCCACGCTGACTAGCGCCTCGTCGTATTGTTTGAGCGTCCCGAGCACGGCGGCGCGCTCATTAAGCGCTGGGACATGCTTCGGCTGCAGCTCGAGCAATCGATTGAATTGCGCCAGCGACTCCGGGAACTTGCCGAGTCGGAAGTACGACAGCGCCCTTACATAGAGCAGCGTTGCGCTGTTCGCATTGAGATTTAGCCCTTTCTGGCAGAGATCGACCGCCGATTGAGCCTCGCCCGCCTGGAACAAAATCGTCGCGTAGTTTTCGATGAACTGAATATTGGGTGGCGTGATCGACAGCGACCTCGCCATGTGGATTTTGGCCTGGGCAAAATCGCCGCTGCCGGCCTCGGCCACGCCGAGAAAATGCAGCGCATGAACATTGTCAGGGTCTTTCGTGACCAGCGTGCGGTAGAGATCGGCGGCTTCGCGCAATTTGCCGCTTCGGCGCAGGGAATGCGCCGTTTGCAAAGTGCGTTCGTCATTGGCTGTTGACATTAAGATTGACCTGACGCCCCGCATCGCCCGGTGCCCGCACAGGCGCGGCAAAGAGCCAGGATTGGCCTAATTGACCGAATCAAGCTTTATCTTCGCATTTTCCAATCGACACGCAAGGCGGCGAAGGAATGACGATGATCAATTCGGGCGAGTTAATCTCGGGTGACACGCTGAAAGCCGCGGCGCTGAGTTACCTCGGCGAAATGCGCTTGAAAGTGGAGCGCGAGCAGAACGGACTGCGCAGCATCTTTGACAACTGGTTCACTCGCGTCCTCACCCAACTGACCAACTTCGATCCAACCCGTTCATGGGAAGAAAGTGTGCAGGCAATCGCCGGGCAATCGCCGGCGCAAGCCCTGGGCCTGCAATGGGACTTGCAGCGCCTGCGCCTCTTCCTCGATCGCTGGCAGCAGGGGCGTTTTGTCGATTATTCCCAGCGCGAGCGATCGGGCACTCACTATCAACCACGCTTCGGCACCGAATTCGGCGTCGACGTATTGCTCACCTGCCAGGGCGCGCCGTCGCTAATGCGCTGGCGCGGCATACCCTTGATGAAGAACGTTTTCGATTTCGCGATGTACCCGGCGCTGATCGCCGAGCTTCGTCCGCAAACCATATTCGAAGTGGGTTCGGGCCTCGGTGGCAGCGCCGTCTGGTTCGCCGATCATCTGACGTTCTGCGGCATTGCAGGCTGTGTTCACTCGGTCGACCGGGTGAAGGTCGCGGCGGAGCATCCGGGTGTGGAATACTTTGAAGGCGACTGCTCCGATCCGGAGCACCTGTTCGATGCTGAACTCCTTCGCACAGCGCCGCATCCCTGGCTCGTCGTCGAAGACGCCCACCACAATGTCGGCGGGGTGCTGGAGCACTTCCACAAATATCTCTCGCCCGGCGATTATCTGGTGGTGGAAGACAGCGACGTAAAACGCGAGACGCTTCGGCAATTCGTCGCCGCGCGTCCCGGCGCCTACCTGGTCGACACCCGCCTTACCGACAATTTCGGGCGGAATGCAACCTGCGCCGCCGATTCGATTTTTGTCAGGACAACCGCCGGCGCTTAGTTCAGCTACCCCGTGACCGGCGAGAGATAATTGACCAAACTCAGTTGCGTGAGCCGTGCCGTGACGGACATTGAT
>CAWARC010000029.1:0-31048 GCA_963784325.1 uncultured Alphaproteobacteria bacterium
CTAGGGAGCGCCAAGCGGCATGATTTCTTCCTGAAATATTTTCCGCATTCGCCGCGCTCACGCCCGCACTCACTCCGGAGGCCAAATTCGCATCGGGATTCGATCTCGAAGCGACGGGCGCTGCGGATCGACGTTGCCGTCGGCGACCTCACTCGAGGCGGCCGCGGCCAGGGGAAAAACATCGTTCGGAACTTTACGGTCTTTCTGGAGGTTCAGTCACTCGGATCCCTATTTTCAGGAAACGCAGTCATGGATGAAAACCGAGTAGCAGGCACCGCCAGAAACCTCGGCGGCAAGGTCGAAGAAGGCTTTGGCCGTGTCACGGGCGATACCAAAAGCCAGGCCGAGGGCATCGTCAATCAGGCCGCCGGCGCGGCGCAGGACCTCTATGGCCAAGCGGCCGACACGGCCCGCGACACGGCTTTGACGTTCGACAAATGGCTGCGCAATCAAATCGAGACGCAGCCGTACACCACCGCACTCGTTGCGGTCGGCATCGGTTGGCTTCTGGGGCGATTGCATCGGCCATTGTAAGTCGCGTGGCTCGTCTCTGAGACCGACGTCACTACAGCGGCCAAATCCGCACTGCGTCTGGATCGATGTCGAAGCGACAGGCGCTGCCCAACGGTGGATCGACGTAGCCGGCGGCGACTTCGATCGATGCGTCGCCGAAACGCAGCGTGATCTGATGGCCCGAAGCGACGCGGGTGACGGCTTCGACCGTGCCCTCGTAGCGGCCGGTTTCGCTTAAGCGCACGCGCGCCGGCGACACGGTCCAGCCGACATGCGTGCCGGGCGTTAGCGCCGGTCCGGTCACCTGGAGCACCACATCGGCGCCAACCGCGATACTATCCGCGCCCACTGCGATGCCTTTGGCGGCGTGATCCGCGCCGAGGAGCCGCGCCACCGTTTCGTTGTTGGGGCGGCGAAACACCTGGTCGGTCGGGCCCGCTTGCAGGGCGCGGCCGTTCTCGAAGACCAGGATTTCATCAGCGAGCATCGCCGCCTCCGCCGGATCGTGCGTGACCAGGATGGTCGTCACGCTGAGCTCGCTTTGCAGCGCCAGCATTTCGCGGCGCAGCCGCGCGCGGAGCGGCGCATCGAGCGCCGAGAACGGTTCGTCGAGTAAAAGCAAACGGGCGGGGCGCACCAGCGCCCGCGCCAGGGCAACGCGTTGCTGCTGGCCGAGCGACAACGCCTCCGGTTGCCGGGTTTCGAGGCCGCGCAGGCCGAGCCGGTCGATCCAGTGCTTGGCCAGATCCGGATCGGCGCCGGCCGGGAACGCCAGTTGCTCCGACACGGTGAGATGGGGAAACAGTCCGTAATTTTGCGGCACGTAGGCGATGCCACGCGCGGCCGGTTCGAGCGAAGCGATGTCGCGGCCGTCGAGCCGGACACTGCCGCGGTCGCAAGCCTCGATGCCGGCGATCATCTTCAGCGTCAGCGATTTGCCGGAGCCGGACGGACCGACGATGGCGAGCCGGCGCGCCTGCGGCGACCACGCCACGTCGAGCTGGAAATTGCCGAGCCGCTTTCGCAGTTGCAGCTCGAGATTGACCGAGCGGGTTGTTGCGGGAGCGCGCGCGGCAATATCGGGCATCGTGCCCGGCAACGCGGCGGGCGATGCCGCAGCAGCTGCCCGCGTTCCGGCCCGATTGCCGGCAAGCGTGCTCAGCACCATGATCGCGATGGCAAGCGCGAGCGTCGGCACGAGCACCGGCAGCATTGCGGGCAGGCCCTGCGAACCGAACGCGACATAGGTGTAGACCGGCAAAGAATAAGGATGATAGGCGACCATTACCGTGGCGCCGAATTCACCGAAGGCGCGCAGCCACGCCAGCAACAAACCGGACAGGATCGCCGGCCGCGCAATCGGCATGCTGACGTGGAAGAAGACGTAAAGCGGATCGCGCCCGAGCGTCGCCGCGACGCCTTCGAGCCCTGGGTCCATTGCCGCAAAAGCCGAGCGCGCGGCGATAATCAGAAACGGCGCGGCAACGAAAACTTCGGCCAGCACGATGCCGGTGAACGTGTCGGTCAGCGCGCCGCCGGTGAGCCGGCCGATCGGCGTCGAATAGCCGACCAGAAACAACAGCAGCACGCCGCTCGCCAGCGGCGGCAAGGCCAACGGCAGCTGGACCAGAAAGCCGAGCAATCCCACGGCGCGGCCCGACACGCGCGCCAAGAGATAACCGAGCGGAATGCCGCCGAGCGCGATCAATAGCGTCGCCAGTGTCGCGCTTAAGACCGATACCAGACAGGCTTGCGTCAGCGCCGCGGTATCGACCGTGCTCCAGTCGGCTAAGCCCGCCTGCTGCGCGCCGGCGATCAGCGGCGCGATCAGATAGATCGCAAGCAGCCCGGCGAGCCAGGGAATAAGCGTGGGGACGCGCCGTATCGCTTGGCCCGAATTTACCTGGCCCGAATTCACTTGACCCGAATTCACTTGGCCCGATCGAGCAGCACCTGGACGTCCTTCGGCACGCCCGCCGCGTCACCCGTCAGCGTCAGCTTTTGCGCCGCGAGGCCGTGCTCCTTCATGATGCTGTGGCCCTGCGTGCCCAAGAAAAAGGCGAGGAACGCGTCGGCGCCGGCGGCATTCGCCGCATTGTGCAAGATGGTGGCGGTGTACACCGCCTTCGGCGTGATTTCGGGCGGCAGCGCCAGCGCCGGTATTTTGGCGTCCGCGGTTTCGGTCGAATAGAAGAAGCCGACATCGAGCTGGCCCGATTGCAGCCGGCCGACCAGCGTCTCCTCCGGCAAGACCTGCGCGGGATTATCCGGCGCGCCGATGATTTTCTCCGACAGGCCGGGGCTCTTGTAGAGGGCTTCCGCCTGTTGCATCAGGGTCACCGTGAGCGCGCCTTTGGGATCGAGCTTGGGATCGGTACGGCCGATCTTGATTCCCGGCTCTTGCAGGACTTGATACCACGGCTTCGATTTCAAGTCGGCGGCGAATTTGCTCGATGCGTTATAGCCGATGACGACCGGGGATTGGGCGAAGGTGATGTACCAGCTCACCCAATCGCCGTTCGCGGCGCCGCTCAGGCCATCGTTGACCTTGGGACTGGCGCTGACGAACACGTCGCCCTGGCGCAGCTTGCCCTTGATCTGATTGGCAAGACCGCTCGAGCCGCCGGCATAGCCCTGGAACGTATCGCCGCTCGCTTTGTCGAAGGCCGGCCCGATGCCGTGCTCCATCAAATTCACCAGCGAGCCGGCGTAGAGCACGTTGACCTTGCCGGCGGCGGAAGCCGGCGGTGCCGCCAGCAGTGCCAAGCCGGCCGCGAGGAGTCCCGCGCTGGACAACAGAGACAATTTTGCAACTCGCCGAGCAGTGGCAACGACGGAAGACATGGACATCTCCTTTGAAGCTGTAAGTGATTTCAGTCCGGTGTGACGACGAAAGTGATCGCGTGCGCGGTGGTGCCGCTGAGTTCGACGGTGAACGGCGCCGCCGCGAGATCGAATTTCACGCTTTTGGCAACGCCGGCGCAGCCGCTCGCACCGCTGAAAGCGGTCGATTGCAAGGCGTGCCCGTTCTGGATGACGTCGATCCAGGCCGGCGCCGCGAGCGTGACGCGGTACGTGCCGGCTTTCGGCAAGGCCGCAGCGTTGACAAATCCCGCGTCACTCTCAGGAGATTTCGGCGCGCGCGAGGGCGCGACCGGCAACTTCGCGTCGGCCAGGGGCGCGAGCGCGAGCGCCACGGCGGCGCCGACCGGTTGCGGCAGGTCAGCGCCGGAGGGCATTTGCGACGGCGACGCCAGCAAGCGCGCGCTCATGGTCGAGCGGCCATTTGAACTTGTCGCAGCCGACGGGTTCCTGCGCCAATGCCGGCGCCGCAGCCAACAGCGTGGCGGCAATAAAGAGGACAACGCGGATCATGGCGGTTGCCTAGGCGACGCCGATCATGACGTCGGAAGCCTTGATGACGACGATGGCCGTGTCGCCAACCTTTAGGCCGAGCTCGTCGACCGCTTCGTTGGTGATCGAAGACGTGATGACCTGGCCGGGCGCGATTTCGACCCGCACATGGGCGGTCGTGGCGCCTTTCTTGACCTCGATAATCTTTCCTTTGATTTGATTGCGCGCGCTCAGTTTCATAGCGCATCCTCAAAATAGCTTGGCGCGCGGCGGATGCCGCGCGGTTGGCAGGTCAGTGGCTTTTTGGGACAGACTTCGGAGGCGCAGTCCGAAGCATTGAAGACGCGCTTACGGCGCGTCAGCGTCGAACAGCACCCTAGCAAGGAATTCGCGGGACGGCAAAGTGCCGGGGAATGCCGCGAATGTCGCAGCCCCGACTAATGGCTCGGCCGGCGCCAACAGCGGCGCATCGAAGCCATTGTGCGAAAGAATCGTCTGCCCCTCCGGCGACAGGATGAAGAAGGCGAAGTCCGCGGCATTCGCGTTTTTTGTCGGCAGCAAGGTCAAGCCGTAATCGGCGCCAGTCGCGAGCTGCGGCGGAAGGTCGACCACCGTCGCGCCCGGCAGGTCCTTTTTGAAATCGCCGCCGGCGGAGCAATATTCAATAAAGATATCGGCGTGACCCTGCTGCAGGTGCCAGGCGAAAACATCGACACCGGCCGGCGGCGCGGCCGTGATCGGCGGGCCGCCGATCAGCTTTTGCGCCTTGGCTTCCAGAGTAGCGCGGCTGCCGGGACGAATGGAATCGGCTTTGCCGAACATCGCCCAGGTGTAGTCGCCGAGCGGATCGGCCTTGGGCGTCGAGGTGCCGAGCTTGATCTGCGGATCGAGCAAGGTGGCGAGGAAGGTGTCCGGCGTAAGCGAGAACTCCCGGACGCACCAGCGCGCAGAGCCGGTTGCGTGCGAACAGCACGACCGGACCGGCTTTGCCGGCGCGAAACAGCGCAAGCGGATTGCCCATGTCAGCCGAAGCAAAGACGTCGGTAGCCTCGCCCTTCTCGATGCGTTCGCGCAGCACGCCCGAGGGACCGAAGCCGGTGGCCACTTTGATTTTTGTCGCGTAGGCAAAGGCAGCGGCGATCTCACCGACGGCGGTGCGTAAACTGCCGGCGGCCAGCACGCGCACACCCGGCGCATCCTCGGCGCGAAGCGGTTCGATCATGGCAAGACTTCCCATAAAGAGAGCGAAGACGAGAACAGCTAAGCACTTTTTTCTCATGGAAACTTCCTCGACTGTGCCGGACGGCGTTGACCGACAAGAGGCGGCTGCCGCCGATCCGCTATATTTCTATAAATATAGCGCGGAATCTCGGCATAATGGAAGCAACGGCGCCTGCGGCGTGGAAACCAAATCAGCCGGCTGACCGATTGCGCATGCCAGGCTTGCTGATCCAGTCATCGCCGGCTTTGGTGTAAGACCGCTTGACCGCGGCCCAGGCGATCCGGTGCGCCGCCTCTTCCTGCCGCAAATCTCCGGCATGGGCGTCATAAGCGTGGTTGAACGCCTCGCGATAAATATCCTGCGCGTGATCGGGCAGGTGGGATTTCACCGAAACAGGCAGATCGGTGTTGGATCGATAGGGCATGAGGCATCGCCTCCAATTCCCGTCAGAACATTAATGGCCTCGCCGAAACCAGGATATTGATCTGGATCATGGCGCAAGTGAATGAGGTCCGGCACTCTGCATTAACGCAACCCTCAGGAGTCAATTGCGGTGGGTGAAATCGGAAAGCCGCTGAGCTTTGTCGCGCCGTTGACGGTCTCCGCATCGTCCAGCGCTGATCCGATTCGCGGGAAGGCACCACCAACCATGCTGAGGGTCCCGGGTGGGACGTCCCTGCAGGGCCCCAATAGAGCATCGCACCGTCAAGATTTCAATCGTCGAAACGGGATTTGCCGAAATCGCCGACCGGTCTTTGCATGCGGCCATCGCTCGCTTTACCGGCGGCCTTTCGCCCGCGGCGGTCGCGGAGGCCTATCTGGATTGGGCGGTGCATCTTGCCGCCGCACCCGGCAAGCAAATTCAGCTCGCGCAAAAAGCGATGGGTAAGGCGATGCGGTTAGGCAATTACGCCTTCCGTTATGCGAGCAAGGGAGAAGGCGCGCAGCTCGGCATCGAACCATTGCCGCAGGATCGTCGGTTCACCGCTGACGGCTGGAAAAAATGGCCGTTCAACGTGATCTCGCAGGCTTTTCTCTTGCACCAACAGTGGTGGCACAATGCCACCACTGACGTTCGCGGTGTTTCAAGAAAGCATGAGAATATGGTTCAGTTCGGCGCGCGGCAAATCCTCGACTTGGCGGCGCCATCAAATTTCCCGCTGACCAATCCCGAGATTTTCTGGCGCACGATTGGAAGCGGTGGCTTCAATCTCGCAACCGGCTTGCGGAATTTCGTCGAAGACTGGGAACGCGCCGTCGCCGGCAAGGGCCCAGTCGGGACTGAGAATTTCACCGTCGGCCGCGATGTCGCAGCGAGCCCCGGCAAGATAGTCTATCGCAACCGGCTTATCGAACTGATCCAATATGAGCCCAGCACCTCGACGGTACGACCGGAGCCGGTTCTAATCGTTCCCGCCTGGATCATGAAATATTACATCCTTGATCTGTCGCCGCGGAATTCGCTGGTCAAATATCTGACCGACCGCGGCCTTACCGTCTTCATGATTTCCTGGAAAAATCCGGGACCTGAAGACCGGGACCTGACTTTTGAGGATTATCGCGCCCTGGGCGTGATGAGTGCGCTCAATGCCGTCAATGCGGTAATCCCAAATCGAAAGGTGCACGCTGTCGGCTATTGCCTTGGCGGAACGTTGCTTTCGGTCGCGGCGGCGGCGATGGCGCGCGACGGTGACGATAGGCTTGGAACGCTATCTTTGTTCGCCGCTCAGACCGACTTTACCGAAGCCGGCGAATTGATGCTGTTTATCGATGAAAGCCAGATCGCCTTTCTTGAAGATATGATGTGGGAGCAGGGATTTTTGGACAGCCGGCAAATGGCGGCCGCCTTCCAAATGCTGCGATCGAACGACTTGGTCTGGTCGCGCGTCGTGCATGACTATCTGCTCGGTGAACGTGAGCCGTTGACCGATCTGATGGCCTGGAATGCCGATGCCACGCGTTTGCCTTACCGTATGCATTCGCAATATCTGCGCAAACTGTTTCTCGACAACGAGCTGGCTGAAGGCCACTTCGTCGCAGCGGGCGGGCCCGTGGCGCTGACCGATATCCACGTGCCCGTCTTTGCCGTGGGAACCGAGCGTGATCATGTCGCGCCGTGGCAATCGACCTACAAAATAAACCTGCAAGTGCGCGGTGAGGTCACCTACGTACTTGCGACCGGAGGGCATAATGTCGGCATTGTTTCTGAGCCCGGCAAAGCCGGACACAGTTTCCGCATGCTGACCAAACCGGCGGACGAGCGCTACCTCGATCCGGATCGATTCCTCGCCGCCGCGAAGCGACACGATTGTTCGTGGTGGCCGGCCTGGATCGAATGGATTGGCGAACATTCCAGCGCCGAAACGGCGTTGCAGCCTATGGGGGCGCCGCAGAAGGGCTACCCGATCCTCGGCGATGCGCCAGGCACATATGTGTTTGGGCGATGACTTGGCTGGCGTGCTTATTCGATTGCGTGCTGCAGTCGAGGGTGGCCGCGGTCGTGATCGACCTGGGATGCTTCGACTTGGGGTGCTTCGACTTGGGGTGATTTGAGCCAGCGCACCACGCTGGGCCATACGTTCATCAGCGCTTTTCTGCCCATGAACAGCCCCAAGTGCCGACCGGGTACGGTGATTTTGCAAATATCGCCCGGAGCGGTGCCGACCAGATGTTCGGCGGCGAATAATTGCTGCGCAGCCACCAGTTCGTCGTTCCGTGCCGCGATCAAGAACAGCGGTACTCTCACTGACGCAAGGTCGATCCTTCGTCCCAATGCACTGAAGCTGCCGGATGCCAGTTCGTTGCGCTTGTAAAGCCGCTCCACGGTTTCCAGAAAGAAAGACTCCAGGCAAATCAAGAGTATAGGCGTACCAAGCGCGGAATGCGGCTTCGAGACCCGCAAAAGCATCGGAATCGGTCTCCGCTTCGGTCTGCAGAAGCTCGACGATATTCTCCGTTTCCAGAACTCCCGGGATCCAAAATTTTAGCACTTTGCGCCCGGGAACCAGGCCATCGCCCAGCCCTACGAGTTCTTGAAATGCAGCCAAGGGACTTGCGTCGGCGAGTGTCGACAACGGAGACGGCGCCGCGGCTATATCGATCGGTGCGGCCGCCAGAACCAGTCGACGAACTTTTTCGGGAAAACGGGCGGCGTAGATCATCGACATCCAGCCGCCCTGGCATAGGCCAACAAGATCGACTGGAGGCGCGATTTGATCGATCAACACATTGAGCTCGGCGAGATAGTCGTCGATGCCGAGAAAGCGCATGTCGGCTGTCGACGATCGCCAGTCCGTCAAGAAGAGTCGTGCAAGTCCGGCATCGCGCAGGGCGCCGACGAGACTGTGATCGGCGGCGAGGTCGGCAATGACGGCGCTGTGCAAAGCAAAAGGCGCAACCACCAATGCGGGAGGACTGCCGCCGCTGGGGCTTTTGGTTGCCGTCGAGAAGTCGCGTAATCGCACCGACTTAAGTTCGAGCGCGATCCGGTTCGGCGTCGTCCATTTGGGTGATGGCACTTCCGGCCCATCGGCACCCATGGCGAGATCGGTAAAATTTTTAGCAACGGCCGCAGCCATATTGCTTGCCGTGGCGGCGGCGATTGCGGGCCACAGAAATGCGAGGCTCAGAGTGGGACGATCCGCCGGCTCGTACATGATTTTATTGCGCGTTTCGGAAAAAGAATATTTAGCCGCGTGGCGACCTGCGGATTCGCCGCAAATTCTCCGCTGCCTAATAGATTAGGCCAATAAAATAAATCCAATTTGATCCAGATCAATCGGGCCCTGCTCGATACGCATTAGCAATAATATACATTTCGCTTGAGGGAGAGAGTGATGTCAAACGAACCCACGGAAGGCGCTGCGTCTCAATCCGGAATAGGACCTGCGCAGCTGATGTCTTTTGGAAAAGATCGAACCGAGGCGATGTTAAATCTACAAAGGGAGATGCTCGATGAGCTTGAGCAGGCCAGTCGGGCGTGGATTACCCGTATGAGGTCGGAAATCGAACTGTGGTCCGACCTGGCCACCAAAGTAACGGCAAGCCGTTCGGTTCCCGAAGGGCTAGGGGCTTATCGGGAATGTGTGTCGCAACGCATGCAGATGGCAGTCGATGACGGCCGGCGTTTGCTGGACGAGGGGCAAAAAATAGCGGCGGCCGTCACGAAGTCCTTGCATGGCTCGGCTCAATCGCCGCACCAAGACAACAAGCAGAGGTAAATTTCAAAAAAAAGAATGGTTCGTTAGAAAACAGAGAACAGCGCTGCGGTGTATCGTTTGGCGGGCTCATCACGGGCTAAGCAAAAAATCCGTACTATGTTCGTAACGCGGTGTGTTGACACGCCTCCCGGATTTTGTCGATCAGCATATTGTTCAAGAACGGTTTTTCCACGATGGGCACGGCGGCCGCGGCTGCCCGTGCGCTCAAGGCATCGCTCGGCTGACTGATGATGAGAATGGCCGGCGTCGCGACCTTGCGTTCGCGCAGCTGCGCGATCAGGTCCATCCCGCTCATGCCGGGCATGCGCTGATCGACGACGAAACAGCTGCAGTCCTGCAACCCGCTATCCTGCAGCAGTTCGGCGCCGTTACGAAAGGTGCGCACCGAAAAACCTTCAAGCTCCAGTGAAAATTTGAGCGAACCGCAAACGGCCGGATCGTCGTCGACGACGACGACCACCGGGTCTTTCGTTTTCATTTGAGTCTGCGGCACCATAGCCGGCAAAATGCCGGGAAGTCGGACCGGCTGCATTGATATGGCTCAAATTGGCGAGGCCATCCCGATTACCCGCGGAGCTAAGGACTATTACTCATTCCGACCCAACAGGCCGACGACCAGCGCCATGCGGACGAGGTCGGACAGGCTTCCTGCCTGCATCTTGTTCATCAGATTGGCCCGGTAAATCTCGACGGTCCGCGGGCTGATGCCGAGATCGAAGGCGAT
Organism: uncultured Alphaproteobacteria bacterium; assembly: GCA_963784325.1. Taxonomy (GTDB): domain Bacteria; phylum Pseudomonadota; class Alphaproteobacteria; order Rhizobiales; family Xanthobacteraceae; genus BOG-931. The sequence goes on from CAWARC010000029.1 coordinate 10,034, forward strand.
CTGCTTGTTGGCGCGGCCCGCCACCAGGCCGCCGAGCACGTCCCGTTCGCGCGGCGACAGCGCCGCCACGCGAGTGTCGATTTCGGCGCGCTCGCTGTCGCGCTTGGCCTGGCCGCCGCGCTGGCGCAAGGCCGCCTCGACGCTGGCCAGCAACACTTCGTCATCGAAGGGTTTTTCCAGGAAATCCACCGCGCCGATCTTCATGGCTTCGACGGCGAGCGCGACGTCGCCATGGCCGGTAATGACAATCACCGGCACGGCAATCTTCAGCTCTTTGAGACGCCGTAAGAGGTCGATCCCGCTCATATCCGGCATGCGCACATCGGTGATCACGCAACTCAGGCTCAGATCGGGCGGCGCCTCGAGAAAAGCTTTGGCGCTGGCATAGGTCTGGCCCTCGATCCCGGCGGTGCGCAGCAAAAACGCCAGCGATTCGCGCAGCGCGTCGTCGTCGTCGATAATGTGCACCACTCCCTTGTCAGACGCCATCGCCAGCCTCCTCCTTGGTCACGGCGGGTAAAGTGAAGGAAAATATTGTGCCGCCGCCGGCATTCGGCCGCGCCGCGATCGAACCGCCATGGGCCTCAATAATGGTGCGCGAGATCGACAGGCCGACGCCCATGCCGGTGCGTTTCGTGGTAACGAACGGCTGGAACAATTGCGCGCTGATTTCGGGCGCGATTCCGGCGCCGGTATCGGCGACGCTGATGTCGATCAGGCCGCCTGGCGCCGGCGCTGTCGCGATGACGAGTTCCCGTGTCGGCGCATCTTCCATCGCCTCGATCGCATTGCGCATGAGATTGAGCAGAACCTGCTGGACCTGCACCTTGTCGGCGAGCACGTAATCGAACCCAGGCGCGAAGGCAAAGCGCACGCGTACGCCTTTGTCCTTGGCGCCGACCAGCGCCAGCGCGCTTGCTTCTTCGACCAGCTTCTTGACGTCTTCCACCAGCCGCTCGCTCTCGCCGCGGGCGACGAAATCGCGCAGCCGGCGGATGATCTCGCCGGCGCGCAGCGCCTGATCGGCCGCCTTGTCCATGGCGTCACGAACCAGGCTGGCGCTGTCATCGGAACTGTTCGCCAGCAGGCGGCGCGATCCCTTCATGTAATTGGCGATCGCCGACAGCGGCTGGTTGAGCTCATGGGCAAGCGCCGAGGCCATCTCGCCCATCGCGGTCAGGCGCGACATGTGGACCAGCTCGGATTGCAATTCCTGCAGCCGGGCTTCGGTCTGCTGCCGCTCGGTGAGGTCGCGGATGAAACCGGTGAAGAAGCGCCGGTTGCGCACATGCATCTCGCCGACTGCCAGCTCCATCGGAAATGTCGAGCCGTCGTGGCGTTGCCCGACAACGACCCGACCGATGCCGATGATCCGCCGCTCTCCGGTGGACATGTAGCGATCGAGATAGCCGTCGTGGCCTTCGCGGTACGGCGAAGGCATCAGCATCTTGACGTTCTTTCCCAGCACGTTCGCCGTGGCACGTCCAAACAAACGCTCCGCCGCCGAGCTGAACGATTGAATGAGGCCGTGTTCGTCGATTACGATCATGGCGTCGGGAATACTGTCTAATATCGATTCAAGATGAGCCGCGCGCTCCTCGGCATCTGCGGTGCTCGCGGTCGCAGTGACTCGAGCCCGGCGCAGAAGCTCGCCGCGCCACGACGCGCCGATACCGACCATGGCGAAAACCGCGCAAGTCACCCAGTCCGCGGCGAGCAACGGGCGAACGTCTCTGACGATAAAAAGTCCGAAGACCATGCCCAGCGCGGTGGCGACGAGCCCTGGCCGCCAGCCGCCGAATGCCGAGGCGATCAGGATTGCCGGGACGAAGAACAGGTACGAGTCTTGGCCGTGCAGCACATCGGCGAGCGCCCACTCGGCGGCAAGGCCCACCGCGATGGCAAGGATGGCAATGCCATAGTGCCAAGCTACTCTGCGCCAGGCGGCCGGCGCCAATTCCGGCGCGGCTGCGAATGATCGTGAACGGGGTAAAGTTTCAACCATTGCCGGGTCGGTAATTTGTCACTCGCCATCGGCGCGCAAATCGAAGAGAGAGCTGTCTATTCAACGGCTTCATGGACGGCGCATCCCATAGCCTAAGGGAAAACCCTTAGGGTCAATATCTGAATTTTCCGCTTGTCCGCCGAGGCTTAGCAATACCTCCCGACGCTCCTGGAGGTAAAGGCCCATGCACCCGCAGACCGCAACTCGTACTGACGCAGCCCGCCGCACCGCCATTTCGGTACGTTACCCGATAACCGTTTCAACCCCTGTGCATGATGGTGCGCTCGACGCCGACGCGCTCGATCAATCGATGCACCTGATGGGTGCCGTGATGGTCTATCCGCGCAATTCCGAAATCTTCGGCGACAACAAATCGGCAGACTACCTTTACAAGGTCGTCAGCGGCAGCGTCCGCACCTACAAAATTCTCAGCGACGGTCGCCGCCAGGTCGGCGGGTTCTATCTGCCCGGTGATATTTTCGGCCTCGAATTCTCCGACGAGCATACGCTGTCCGCCGAGGCTATCACCGACGCCAAAGTTCTCGTGGTCAAGCGCAGCGCGATCACGGCGCTGGCCGGACGCGACGCTTCCGTCGCCCAGCAGCTCTACACGCTGACCGGCCGCGAGCTGCACCGGGTTCAGGATCGTATTCTGCTTCTTATCAAGAGCGCGCAGGAGCGCGTCGCAAGCTTCCTCTTGGAAATGTCCGAGCGCGTATCCGGCGCCAACGCCATCGATCTGCCGATGTCGCGCCAGGACATCGCCGATTACCTCGGTCTGACCATCGAGACTGTGTCGCGGACGCTTACTTCACTGGAGGACTCCGCCGCGATCGAAGTGCCGACCTCGCGCCGCATCGTGCTGCGCAACCGTCCGGCGCTCAACCGCATGAACGGTTAACGCCGCGCTTCGGCGCGCTGGCGTAATTCAGAGACGGGAGAGAGCCATGCAAGTCAAAGATGTGATGACGCAAAACGTCATATCCGTGGGCGCTGATGAGCCGGTCGTGAAGGCGGCGCGCGTCATGCTGCAAAACCGCATCAGCGGGCTACCCGTGATCGATGCAAAGGGCGAATTGGTCGGCGTCGTCACGGAGGGCGATTTTCTGCGCCGACGCGAAATCGGCACCGAGCGCCGGCGGCCGAAATGGCTTGAGTTCGTCCTCGGCCCCGGCAAGCTCGCGCAGGAATACGTACAGACCTCCGGCCGGAAAGTTGCCGAGATCATGACGCCCAGCCCGTGGACCGTCGGCGAAGACGACTCGCTGGAGGACGTGGTCGAAGTCATGGAACGCCGCCACATCAAGCGGCTTCCCGTGATCCGGAACGGGCGGATGGTCGGCATTGTCAGCCGCGCCAATCTGATGCATGCGCTGGCGAGCCTGTCGCGCGACCTCCCGGCTCCTGCCGGCGGCGATTCCGCGATCCGCGACGCATGTATCGCCGCGTTAGGAAACCAGCACTGGGCGCCGCACGTCAATGTCGTCGTCAAGAACGGCATCGCCGAGCTGTGGGGCGTCGTCACCGACGAACGCGAACGGCAGGCTCTTGTCGTTGCCACCGAAAACGTAGCCGGCGTCGCGAAAGTGCATGACCATCTGGTCTGGGTCGAACCGATGTCCGGCATGGCGTTTCCGTCCGTCGAGGACGAAGCCAAGGAACGGGCCGCCGCATCCTGATTTTGCGCCGCCTTTCGTCAACTCCGATCGAACAGCGAGACCGGCCATGCAGCGGATCGTGCCTCTATGCGTCACCGTCGCCAGTTTCATCAGTGTCGTGGCAATTCTGGCGGCGGCGATGGCATTGCCGGCGAAAGCCGCCGACACGCTGTCGCCCGCGGCGCAGCGCGGCTTCGTTCTGGTGCGTGAAGACTGCTCGCGCTGCCACGCGATCGGCAGGGTCGGCAACAGCCCGCTGAAAATCGCGCCGCCGTTTCGCACCCTGCATGAGCACTATCCGGTCGAGGATCTCGAGGAGCCGCTCGCCGAGGGCATCATCACCGGCCATCCGACCATGCCGGAGTTTCGCTTCGATCCGGGCCAGGTCGGCGACATCATCGCCTACCTGAAATCGCTCGAGCCTTGAGCCGGCAAAGCGCGAGCGAATCCCCAACCGCCTTGATCCATGTGAATAAAAAAGCCGCGTTGATCTAGGTCAACGTCAACCACCCCTGCGCATGTTCAGTGGCCACTATCGTCGTCGTCGCTTGCATAGGCTGGAACAAATGACTCCATCGCGCGCCGCATCGAAATACATGACGCTGGGCGAAGGCGGGTTGGCGGCCGCCATGACCGCGCTTGCCTTCCTTTCCATCGTAGTCGCCGCCAAAGCCTACACGCCGGAATATGCGTTCCACGCTTATCTGTTCGCCGCGGCCAGCGTTGCTTCGGTGTTTGTCATCGTCAATCGCTATTTCGAGCGCAGCGCCGAGCCGACGCCGCTCGAGATCGATGGCAAGCCGAATTACAATATGGGGCCGGTCAAGCTGGCGACGCTGCTCTCGGTTTTCTGGGGCATCGCCGGGATGACGGCCGGACTTTGGATCGCGCTCGAGCTCGCTTATCCGGCGCTCAATTTCGGCCTGGCCTACATTTCTTTCGGGCGTCTGCGTCCCCTGCACACCTCGGCGGTGATCTTCGCGTTCGGCGGCAATGTGCTGTTGGCGACCTCGTTTTATGTCGTGCAGCGCACCTGCCGCGCGCGGCTCGCCGGCGATCTGGCGCCGTGGTTCGTCATCCTCGGCTACAACTTCTTCATCGTCATTGCCGGTACCGGCTATCTGCTCGGCATCACCCAGTCCAAGGAATATGCCGAGCCGGAATGGTATGCCGATCTGTGGCTGACCATCGTCTGGGTAGTTTATCTTCTCGTCTTTATGGGCACCCTGATGCGGCGCAAAGAGCCGCATATCTATGTCGCCAATTGGTTCTATCTTGCCTTTATCGTCACGATCGCGGTCCTCCACGTCACCAACAACGCCGCGATCCCGGTGTCGCCGTTCTCGTCGAAGTCCTACATCGTGTGGTCCGGCGTGCAGGACGCCATGGTGGAATGGTGGTACGGCCATAACGCGGTCGGCTTCTTCCTCACCGCCGGCTTCCTCGGGATCATGTATTACTTCATCCCGAAGCGCGCCGGACGGCCGGTTTACAGCTATCGCCTCTCCATCATTCACTTCTGGGCGCTGATCTTTCTCTACATCTGGGCCGGCCCGCATCACCTGCACTACACGGCGCTGCCGGACTGGACGCAGACACTCGGCATGACGTTCTCGATCATGCTGTGGATGCCGTCATGGGGCGGCATGATCAACGGCCTGATGACGCTGTCGGGCGCCTGGGACAAGCTGCGCACCGATCCGGTGCTGCGCATGATGGTGCTCTCGGTCGCATTCTACGGGATGTCGACGTTCGAGGGTCCGGTGATGTCCATCAAAGAGGTCAATTCGCTGTCGCACTACACCGACTGGACCATCGGCCATGTGCATTCCGGCGCGCTCGGCTGGGTCGCCTTCATTTCCTTCGGCGCGATCTATTGCTTGGTGCCTTGGCTGTGGAATCGGCCGCTTTATTCGCTCCGCCTGGTGAGCTGGCACTTCTGGATCGCCACCATCGGCATCGTCGTCTACGTCACCTCGATGTGGGTGTCGGGAATTCTGCAGGGATTGATGTGGCGCTCCTACACCAGTCTCGGCTTCCTCGAATATTCCTTCATCGAGACGGTGCAGGCGATGCATCCGTTCTACGTGATCCGCGCGCTCGGCGGCGCGCTGTTCCTGGCCGGCGCGCTGATCATGGCCTTCAACGTGTGGCGGACCATCTACCCGTCGCGTGAAGCGCTGGCGCCGGCAGCAAATCTCGTTCCGGCCGAGTAGGGGGGATCGCAGATGTCTACGACGCTTTGGCAGAAACACTGGATCCTGGAACGCAACTCGATCCTGCTGCTGGTCGGCATCCTCATCGTGATCGCGATCGGCGGTCTCGTGGAAGTCATTCCGCTGTTCTATCTGAAAAGCACGATCGAGACGGCGGACGGCATGCGGCCCTATACGCCGCTCGAGCTCGCCGGCCGCAATATTTATGTCAGCGAGGGCTGCTATTTGTGCCACTCGCAGATGATCCGGGCGTTGCGCGACGAAGTCGAGCGCTACGGGCATTATTCGCTCGCCGCCGAGAGCGAGTACGATCATCCGTTTCAATGGGGCTCGAAGCGCAACGGCCCCGATCTGGCGCGGGTCGGCGGCAAATATTCCGACGATTGGCACCGCGATCATCTGAACAATCCGCGCTCGGTGGTGCCGGGGTCGATCATGCCGGCCTATCCGTGGCTGTTCACCACCGATCTCGATTACGCGCATATCGCGCAGGACATGAAGGTGCAGTCCGATCTCGGCGTGCCGTACAGCGATGCGATGATCGACAACGCGCTCGCCGATGTGCGCACCCAGGCGACCGACAATGCGCCGGACGCCGACGCGCTGGCGAAGCGTTACCCGAAAGCGCAGTCGCGCGATTTCGACGGTAACCCGGATCGTGTCACCGAGGCCGATGCGTTGATCGCCTACTTGCAGATGCTGGGAACGCTGGTCGACTTCAAGCTCTACAACGACAAAGCCAACGTTCGCTGAGGAGACGCTCGTGTCGCCGACCTATGCCTTCTTTTCGCATTTCGCGCAAACCTGGGGAATGATCTACTTTTTTGTGATCTTCCTCGTAGTGCTCGCTTACGCGCTGTGGCCATCGCGCAAGAAACAGTTCGACGATGCGGCGCGCATGCCGTTGCGGGAGGACTGACATGAGCGACAAGGCCCGACCCACGACAGAGCATCAACACGGCACCACCGGTCATGAGTGGGACGGCATCCACGAACTCAACACGCCGCTGCCGCGCTGGTGGCTGTGGCTGTTCTACGCGACCATCGTATGGGCGGTCGGCTACTGGGTCGTCTATCCGGCGTGGCCGCTGGTCTCGTCCTATACGAGCGGCGTCTTCAACTGGCATGCGCGGTCCGCGGTGGCGAACGATATGGCGGCGCTGCAGGCGGAGCGCCAGCCGATGATGGCGAAGCTCGCCGATGCCTCGTTGCAGCAGATCGAATCGACTCCGCAACTGCTCGACTTCGCCCGCGCGCTGGGTGGCCGCGCCTTCGCCGATAATTGCGCGCCGTGCCACGGCTCCGGCGGCGGCGGCGCCAAAGGCTATCCCAATCTAAACGACAACGACTGGCTGTGGGGCGGCACGCTCGCCGACATTCAGCAAACCATCACGCATGGCGTGCGCTCCGGCGACGACCAGGGCCATCAAGGCTCGATGCCGGCCTTCGGCCGCGACGGCATGCTCAAGCATGACGACATCGTCACCGTCGCCAATTATGTCCGCTCGCTGTCGGGGCTTTCGACCGCGCCCGGTACCGACCTCGCCGCCGGCGCCAAAATCTTCGCCGCCAACTGCGCCGTTTGTCACGGGCCGCAAGGCAAGGGCAACCGCTCGCTCGGCGCGCCCAATCTGACCGATCAGATTTGGCTCTACGGCTCGAGCACCGACACCATCATCGACGGCGTCTGGAACGGCCACGGCGGTGTCATGCCGGCCTGGGGCGGCAAGCTCGATCCGGTGACGATCAAGGCGCTTGCGGTTTACGTCCATACGTTTGGCGGCGGGGAGTGACGAATGTGCCCCGGCTGTTCATCGGTGATCGCTGGCGCAGTTGCGGTGCAGCCGGAACAGCCTGCGCTCATGTCGCTGGTCGACGAAGCCACGCTGGCGGCGGGCGGCGCGGCGGCTGCCGAGCTGCAATTTCCTGAGGAGAATCCCGACGACGAGCCGCTCTATGCCGCGCGCAAGAAAATTTATCCGCAGCATGTGAGCGGCACGTTTCGCCGCATCAAATGGGCGGTACTCATCGTCACGCTCGGCATTTATTATTTTCTGCCGTTCGTGCGCTGGGATCGCGGTCCGAACGCGCCGGGCCAGGCCGTGCTGCTCGACCTGCCGGGCCGGCGCTTCTACTTCTTCTTTATCGAGATCTGGCCGCAGGAGGTCTATTACCTCACCGGCCTTCTCATTCTCGCGGCGATGGGGCTGTTCCTGATGAACGCGCTCGCTGGCCGGGTGTGGTGCGGCTATCTGTGTCCGCAGACGGTGTGGACCGACCTGTTCGTCACTGTCGAGCGCTGGATCGAGGGCGACCGGCGCGAACACCTGTTGCGCGACCGGCAGCCGTGGAGTTTCGAGCGCGTTGCGCGCACGGCTTCAAAGCATTTCTGGTGGCTGATGATCGCCTGGTGGACCGGCGGCGCCTGGGTGCTGTATTTCGCCGACGCGCCGACGCTGGTGAAGAATCTCGCGACGTTCCAGGCGCCGCTCGCCGCCTATGCCTTTATCGGCATGCTGACATTTTCGACTTACGCGCTGGCCGGTTGGATGCGCGAACAGGTCTGCGTCTATATGTGCCCGTGGCCGCGCATCCAGGCGGCGTTGACCGACGAATACGCGCTCAATGTCACCTATCGCTACGACCGCGGCGAGCCGCGCGCCTCGCTGAAGAAGGCGGCGGTGCTGCACGAGCATGGCCGGCCGGCCGGCGACTGCATCGATTGTTTGCAATGCGTCCATGTCTGCCCGACCGGAGTGGATATCCGCCAAGGCCCCAATCTCGGCTGCATTCAATGCGGGCTATGCATCGATGCCTGCGACGCGGTGATGGCGAAGATCGGCCGGCCGACGCGGCTGATCTCGTATGACACCGACATCAACATCAAGCGGCGGCAGCGGGGCCTGCCGGCCGTCTACAATCTATTGCGGAGTCGCACTTTGCTCTATGCCGTCATCATCGTGCTGGTCGGCGCCGTTATGATTTACACGCTCGCCACGCGCCGCAACGACGGCGTCAGCGTCATTCATGACCGCAATCCGATCTTCGTGCGTCTGTCCGACGGTGCGCTACGCAACGGTTACGCGATCCGCATTCTCAACAAGACGCACCAGGCGCAAAGCTACACCCTCAATGTGTCGGGCCTGCCCGACGCCGGGGTCGAGGTGATCGGCAGCGAGGGCAGCTCCGGCGGCAATCCCCTGATCTATGTCGGGCCGGATCAGAGCCGCGAAGTGCGGGTGCTGGTGACGACGCACCAAAAACTCGAAGAGGGGGCGTCGATCCCGCTCACCTTCACCATAGGCCCCGTCGAAGGCGGCGCGGCGGCGAACGCGGCCGATTATTTCATGGGACCATGAGGAAGTAGCTGATGAGCGATTTTACTCAGGACGAGACGCAAACCGACCGGCCGCCGCGGCGCTGGACCGGATGGACAATTCTGTTTGCACTGCTCGGCTTTTTCGGCGTCATCTTCGCCGTCAACGGCCTGATGGTTTACGAGGCACTGTCGACGTTGAGCGGCGTCGACACCGACAGCGCCTATCAGGCCGGCCTGATGTACGAGCAGGCCGTCGCTACGGCCAAGGCGCAGGACGCACGGCACTGGCAGGTCGATGCCAAGCTGACGCCGGCGGCGGACGGCGAACGGCTTGACGTCAATGCGCGCGATGCGGCGGGTCAGCCGCTCGCCGGCATGCAGGCCTCGGTGATTTTCGAGCGGCCGACCGATCGGCGTTTGGACCGCAGCGTGGTGCTGGCCGAGGACGCCGCCGGCCGCTTCCATGGCGACGCCGACGTCGCGGCCGGCCAATGGGATCTCGTCATCGAGCTGACGCGTCACGGCGAGGAGATGTTCCGCTCGAGGAACCGCGTGATTTTGAAGTGAGCGCTGCTGATGGCCGAAACGCTTGATCTGTCCCAGTTTATCGAGCGGAGCGATAACGGCGCGGCGCATATGACGTTCGCCGTCGACGGCGTCGGCTGCGCCGGCTGCATCCGCAAAATCGAGAGCGGGCTCGTCAAGCTGCCGGGCGTGATCGACGCGCGATTGAACTTTACGCAGCGCCGGCTTGCCGTCGATTGGCGCGACAATGAGATCGGCGCTGCGGATATTATTCGGGCGCTGGAGCAGATCGGCTACCAGGCCCATCCATTCGCGCCCGAGCGCGTCGAGGCCGATGACGGCCGCCAGGCCAGATGGCTGCTGAGATGTCTCGCGGTGGCCGGCTTTGCCGCCATGAACGTGATGTTGCTGTCGATCTCGGTGTGGTCGGGCAGCGTGTCCGATATGACCGCGGTGACGCGCGACCTGTTTCACTGGCTCTCGGCGTTGATCGCCTTGCCGGCGGCCGCCTATGCGGGCCAGCCGTTCTTTCAAAGCGCGTGGCGGGCGTTGCGCACGCGCCAGCTCAACATGGACGTTCCGATCACGGTCGGCGTCACGCTGGCGCTCGGCCTGTCGCTCTACGAGACCGCGACGCACGCCGTCCATGCCTATTTCGATTCGGCGCTGATGCTGTTGTTCTTCCTGCTGTGCGGCCGCTACCTCGACCTGGCGATGCGGCGCAAGACCAAATTGTTCGCCGGCAATCTCGCCTCGTTCAAAGCGGAGTTTGCGCACCGGCTCGATGGCAATGGCGAACTGACGCGCTTGCCGGTGTCGGCCCTGAACCCCGGTGACCACATTCTGGTCCGGCCGGGCGAGCTCATTCCGGCCGACGGCGTGGTTCTCACCGGTTCTTCGGCAATCGACGAGAGCCTCATGACGGGTGAAACCACGGCCCGCACTGTCACGCCTGGGACGACGGTGTATGCCGGCAGCATCAACGGCTCCGGCGCGCTCACCGTGAAAGTCATTGCCGCCGGCGCCGGTACGCTGGTCGACGAGGTCGAGCGGCTTCTGGACAGGGCGATCGAGGCGAAATCGCGCATAGTGCGGCTTGCCGATCGCGCGGCGCGGCTTTACGCGCCGGTGGTTCACACCGCGGCGGCGCTCACCTGCATCGGCTGGCTGATTGCCGGCGCCTCGCTACACTTCGCGATCGTCACCGCCATTGCCGTGCTCATCATCACCTGTCCCTGCGCCATCGCGCTGGCCATTCCGACGGTGCAAGTGATCGCTGCGGGCCAATTGTTCCGCTCCGGCGTCATCCTCAACAGCGGTGACGCCATCGAACGCATCGCTGAGACCGATACCGTCGTGTTCGACAAGACCGGCACTCTGACGCTGCCCGATCCGGCGGTCGATGACTCGGTAATCGATCCGGACCTGTTGGAGCAGGCGGCCCGGCTCGCTCTGTCGAGCCATCACCCGTTGGCGGCGGCGCTGGCACGGCGCGCGGCCAAACGCATTCCTTACCCCGGCGCGATCGAGGAACCGGGCAGGGGTGTCCGCGTCTTGATCGACGGCGTCGAAGCGCGGGTCGGCAGCGCGGCATTTTGCGGCTTGAGCGAGACAGAGCTGCAGGCCGGGAGCGACGATGCCTCACGCATCGTCTTTAGCTCCGGCGGACGCAACGCCGTGATCCCGATCCGGCAGAGCTTGCGGCCCGATGCCGTTGCGGTAACGCAAGCATTGTCGGCGCGCGGCTTCGATCTGATGATCCTCTCCGGCGACCGGCCGGATGCGGTCCGCCCGATCGCGGAACGCCTCGGCGTGACGCAATGGCGTGCCGCTTTGACGCCGGCTGAAAAGATCGCCGTCATCGAACTCTTGAAGTCGCAAGATAGCCCCACAATTTGTCTTGATCGCCGCGGTTATAGGCTGCCGCGATATAGGAGCAGACGTCGGCGACAGTACCGGCGCGGCTTCGCGCGGTGGGATGCGCTGCCGCGCTGGCTATTTCGCTGCACAATGCAACGATGACGCCGATCGCAACCGAGAGTTTTTTCATGTCGGCAAATTTCGTCGCGCTTCAGGATCCGGCGGACAGCCCGACGGTTAGTCTCGAAACTAGACCGGCAGGTTCACGACAACGATCGAAGGATCCTGCGGATCGGACGCGATGTGAAAGCCGAGCTTGCGGCACATATCCAGCATCGTGACGTTTTCGCGCAGCACTTGTCCGCGAACAGAGCTCAAGCCTTCGGCGCGGGCATATTCAATGATCATCTCCATCAAGAGCCAGCCGAGGCCGTGTCCCTTCAGGTCGGAGCGGATCAGGATGGCGTATTCGGCGGTCTCGAAATTGGAGTCGGCGTGAATGCGCACCACGCCGAGCATGTGCCCGGTCGCCTCGTCGATGGCGATGAACGCCATGGCGCGGTCGTAATCGATCTGGGTGAAGCGCGCGATGAAGGCATGGCTGAATTCCTTCACCGGGGCGAAAAAGCGCAGGCGCAAATCCTGCTGCGTGACCTCGGCGAAGAACGGCGGATACAGCGCTTCATCTTCGGGCCGAACCGGCCGCACCAGAAGTTTCATGCCGTCGGGCAGCGCCAAGTGGCGCTCCCATTCCTTCGGATACGGCCTGATGGCGAATCGCGCCGACGGCCCGCGGCGGTGCGGCTCGGCCGGCGCTACCGCAACGCGGGCGTCGACGGCGATGACGCCGGTCTCATCGGCCAGCACCGGATTGAGATCGATCTCGCGGATCTCGGAAAAATCCGCGGCGAGCTGCGAAAGCTTGACCAGCAATAGTGCGATGGCTTGTTCGTCCGCCGCCGGCACGTTGCGATAGGCCTTGAGGATGCGCGAGACCCTGGTCCGGGCGATAAGGTTGCGCGCCAGCGCCAGATCGAGCGGCGGCAGCGCCAGCGCCTTGTCGTCGATCACCTCGACCGCGGTGCCGCCTTGGCCGAAGACAATGACAGGACCGAACGTCGGATCGTCGGCGAGGCCCACGATCAGTTCGCGCGCCTTCGGCCGCACGATCATGGGAAATACGGTCACCCCGTCGATCCGCGCATTAGGCTTGGCGGCGCGCGCCCGGTTGAGGATGTCCACCGCGGCTTGACGCACATCTTGCTCAGTGATCAGGCCGAGGCGGACGCCGCCGACCTCCGATTTGTGGACGATGTCTGGCGAGAGAATTTTCAGCACCACCGCGTTGCCCGCGGCAAGATGCGGCTTGGCCGCCGCGACGGCCTCGTCGGGATTGCAGGCCAGCACCGCCGGCGTAATGGCAATGCCATAGGCCGAGAACAGCTTGGTCATTTCGACGGGATCGAGCCAAGTGCGCTTGTCGGCCAATACGCCGTCGATGATCAGCCGCACGGCCTTCGTATCCGGCGCGAAGTCCTCCGGCATGCTGGGCGGCGTCGCCATCAACTGCTCGCGCGATTGCCGGTACCGCACCAGATGCATGAAGCCGCCGACCGCGTCAGATTCGGTGGCGTAGCTCGGAATCCCCGCGGCATCGAAGGCCTCGGCCGCCGGATCGCTGCCGCCGATCCACACCGCGAAAACAGGCTTCGCCGAATTGCGCGCCTTGCGATGCTGCTCGGTCACGGCAATGACCGATTTCGCCGCGGCGGCCGGCGAGGCGAGCGCGGTCGGCACGTTCATGACCAGTACGGCATCGTTGGCGTCGTCCTCGAGCAAATGCTGTAGCGCCACCGCGTAGCGTTCTTCGTCGGCATCGCCGGCGATGTCGACCGGATCGGCGCGCGACCAGATTGGTGGCAGCGCGGCATCGAGCTTTTTCATGGTTGCCGGCGAAATGTCGGCAAGCGTGCCGCCAAGATCGGCGAGCCGGTCAACCGCCAACACGCCGACGCCGCCGCCATTGGTCAGGATGGCGAGCCGTTCGCCGGCCAGCCGCGTCAGATGGCCGAGCGTCTCCGCAGCGGCGAACAACTCGTCGAGATCGAGCACGCGCAAAAGGCCGGCGCGGCGGAATGCGGCGTCGTAGACCGCATCCGAGCCGGCCAGTGCCCCGGTGTGCGTCATCGCCGCTTTGGCGCCCTGCGCATGACGCCCGCTTTTGACGACCAGCACCGGCTTGGCGCGCGCGGCGGCGCGCGCCGCGGACATGAATTTGCGCGCGTCCTTGATCGACTCGATGTAGAGCAAAATCGCCCGTGTCGCACGGTCCATGGCGAAATAATCGAGCAGGTCGGCAAAATCGACATCGATGCTGTCGCCGATCGAGACGACGGCGGAGAAGCCGATGCCGCGCACCGCTGCCCATTCCACGAGGCCCGTCGCGATGGCGCCGGACTGAGAGATGAGCGCGAGATCGCCGGCGCGCGGCATCGAAGCGGCAAAGCTGGCATTGAGCTTAACGCCCGGAACGAGGACGCCGAGACAATTCGGCCCGATGAGGCGCAGCCCCGCGGCACGGGCGGTCTTCTCGCTTGCTTCCGCCAGCGATCCCGGGCCGTGGCCGAGACCCGAGGTGAGGATGATCGCGGCCGCCGTGCCCTTGGCGCCCGCTGCCGCGATGGTAGATGGAACCGTTTCCGGCGGTACGCCGATCACGGCGAGATCCGGCGCGCTCGGCAGGTCGGAATAGGATTTAACTGCGCGAACGCCTTCGATGGCGTCGTAATGCGGATTGACCAGCTGAATGTCGCCGGCAAAGCCGCCGCCGCGCAGATTCTTCAGGACGGCATGGCCGGGCGACTTTTCCCGCGGACTGGCGCCGACGACAACGACGGATCGCGGGGCGAAGGCTTTATCGAGCCGATAGATCGACATCCGTTGTCCGAATTCTCCGGCCGCCTCGTTACGATCTAGTCGTCTTCATGAACGAATTTAAGACGGCGATGCCCGGCACGAGGCCGGGCATCCCGATCTTAGTATTGCTACCGATGCAAGGCTTAGCCGACCAGCGGCTTTAGCATCGGATATTCGTCGACCATATGCATCTCTTCGACCAGGCCGTCGAGACCCCAGACGTGTCCGGCGCGATGCGCGATCAGATAGACGATCACGGTCGCGTAGACGAGATGATAGTCGACGAGGAAGTTGACCGGTTCCTCGATGTACGGGAATTTCATGTGGGCGAAGTAATAGGTGATCATCAGCAGGACGCCGAACGGGCCGCTGACGCGCACCATGAAGCCGGTGATCAGCGACAAGCCGATCAACAGATGACCGTATTTCACCAGAATGTCGGTGATGGGCAACAGCGTGGGTGTGGCAAACACCGCAAACACGGCGTGAAACGTGACGACGTGATTAAGAAACCCGGCGGTATCGAAATTGTCCCAGATTTGCCAGGCGCCGGCGTAGAGAAACGTCCAGCCCATCAGAATGCGCAGGACGAAAATGACGCCGCGGTCGAGTTTGGTCTCAGTCATGGCTCAGCTCCCTCGGAAATGATGCACCTTTAATCGCATGCGGACAGGCAGGCGGCTTTGACCTGAATCAAACCGCGCCTGAATTAGAGAAAGGTAAGCGATTTCGGCATCTTCGTTGATGCAGATCAATGCCGTTGGGGTTCGGGCTTGTCCAGTGTTGCGGCACACTTGGAGCAACGAGGTGCCGCATCATGACGATCCCACGACGACTTGAAATCCTCCAGAGAGGCGCTTTCGCCGGCGCTGCAGGCGGCTTGGCCGAGGTCGCATGGGTGACGCTCTATGCCGCCGTGACTGGCGCCGATCCCGCCATTCTGGCGCGCGGCGTGACCACGGCCGCCGGAGTGAGTGCCCTATTGCCGGCATCGCCCGTGGGCCTCGGCGTCACGGTGCATATGACGCTCGCAGTGACGCTCGGCGTTGCGCTCGCCTTCGTCTGGTCCGCATTGCGCGAGGCGCGGCCCGGTCTGGCCAACCCATATCCGTTGATGCTGACGGCGCTGGCCGGCGTCTGGGCCATCAATTTCTTTGTCGTGCTGCCGATCGTCAGCCCGGCTTTCGTTCACGTCGTTCCCTATGCCGTCAGCCTGACCTCGAAGCTTCTGTTCGGCGTAGCTGCGGCGGCGGTTCTGCGCTGGCGGGCCAGCTCCGAACTGCAGCCGATCCGGCTTGTGAGGAAGTGACTCGGGAGGACGTGACATGGGCGCGCAAAGCGGAGCCCTTTTCTATCGGATCACGACGATACTCGCCGGCCTCGTCGCAACGCTGGCGGTCGTTTCTTACCTTTTCAACGCGCCACGGGGCATGCCGATCGTCTCCATCGCCGCACTAGCCCTTGCCGCGGGGATTTGGTTGAGCGGCTGGGCCGGTCGTCATCTGATCGCGGACCGGTGA
This sequence comes from uncultured Alphaproteobacteria bacterium, assembly GCA_963784325.1. Lineage (GTDB taxonomy): Bacteria > Pseudomonadota > Alphaproteobacteria > Rhizobiales > Xanthobacteraceae > BOG-931. The sequence continues at coordinate 26,053 of CAWARC010000029.1, forward strand.
AGATAGTCCTGCGCCCTTTCGGGCGCAGGATTTGCCGCCTATTGCAGGATCCATTTGAGCGCCTTGTCCTGGTCGGGCGGGTCATAGGCCCGTACTTCGGGATGGACGAACGTTCGGATCGTGGCGACGATCCAATGCTGCCAGTCTTGCCCGACAATGACGGCGATGCGCTCCACCTTCTGCTGATGATTTTTCACAAACCCGACGTGCCTCTCGAAGGCGGTGATATTCTGCCAGCCGCCAAAGTTGCGCGCGTCGATCAACAATCTGATTTTGCCCTGCTGCTTGATAAGCGAATTGACTTGCGGCGCGACCTCCTGAAAGTCGTCGGCCTTCAGCTTTTCGGGCACTGTGATCTTCAGGGCACGAGGCGAGATGAGCTCAGTCTTGATCATGGCAGTCCTCCTGATGCAGTGCTGCGCGCCGCGCACGCGCGCCGTTCAATGCTCTGATAAACGCGGCATCGTGGTTTCTTCGCGTTGCGCCCTTAAGGACACTTGATTTAAATCAAAGCGCGGTTGCGGCATTCGGACGCGCTCCCGAAGGACAGGTCGAAAGCGCGGAAATCACCACGCCGCCGTCGATCTTGATACAGGTCAAACCCTTGCAACGGGCGATGCGGCAGAATGAATTCGCTGGGGCCGAGCGCCGCCGGAGAACGTCCGCTCATCGGCCGTCGAGGAGACCGTAAAATGCCAGAAATCGAGCAGAAGGAACTGGAAGGACATCGCGATCAGATCGATGCCGACGTGAAGAAATTAGTCGAAAAATATCGCGCGATCTTTGACTGGGATGTGCCCGATATCGATCAAGCCGCCGCGGACAAGCTTATCCTGACCGAAGTGCGCAGAGCCGTGGATGCGCTGGAGCGGAAATTATTGAGCTGATTTCGCGGTCTTATTTCTTCGCCACCTTCAACTTCAACAGCGCATCGGCATTACCGTGGGTGAGCTTCGCCATGTCGGCTGGCGCCGGCGCGACGCGCTCGAGGAAGGCGGCGCCCTCGGCATTGGTGGCAAACGGATAGTCGACCGAGAACATAATGCGATCGATGCCGAAAGTCAGCAGCGCGCAGATGAATGGCGGCGCGTCGAACACGCCTGAGGTGGTGAGCCAGACTTGATCGCGGATGGCGCGGCTGATCGGCCGTTTGAGATGACTGACATCATGCACAAAAACCTCGTCGATGCGCGCCATCATCATCGGCAGCATCTCGCCCATATGGCCGATGATCAGCTTCAACCGCGGGTGCTTGTCCAGCGTGCCGGCGAGCACCAGCCGCAACAGGTGAATGGCCGTCTCCGAATGCCAGCCCCAGCCGGCGGTCTCCAACACGCGCGCGGCGCCGTCGGGCAGGTTCGAGTAATAGGCCTGGCGCACCGGCTCCGGCGGCAGATGCGGGTGAATGTAGATCGGCACATCGAGCTCGACCGCCGCGGCGAGAAGGCTGTCGTAACGCGGATCGTCGAGGAAGCGGCCTTCGGTGGTGCCGTTGACCATGGCGCCGACAAAGCCGAGCTCCTTTACGGCGCGGCTGAGCTCGGCCGCAATCGCGTCCGGGCTCTGCATCGGCAATGCAGCAAAACCGGCAAAGCGGTCGGGATGGCGGGCAACGGCTTCGGCCAGGTGATCATTGATGGCGCGGGCAAGCGCGACGCCGTCGGGGCCGGGCACCAGATCGGCGGCCGGCCCGGCGTTCGACAACACCTGCACCGTGATGCCGGCGTCGTCCATCGATTTCAGCCGCCGCTCGCCGATCTCGGGCAGGAGCTCCATCGGATTGACTGCGCCGGGCGTAATATTTCGCGGCCGGAAGCCGCGGGCGCTGATGGCTTTTGGGTCGATGCGCTTGGCCAGCGCCGGGACCGAAAAATGCTCCTCGAGAGCGACGGTGCGCATAGGCAGTCTCCTCCAATGGCGGCGGACGTTGTTGCATTGTCGTCGCGGTCCCGCAAGCGCGGGACGCAATACGCGGCACAGACGCCTTTGCCGTGTTATGCTGCGTTCATGATACGTAATTGTCGTTGCTGCCGGCCATGATCCGCGCCGCCATCGTCGGACTCGGCCGGTGGGGCCGCTCGCTGGTCAACGCCGTTGCCGGAAAAAGCGACGAAATTCGATTTCGTGCGCGCAACGACGCGCACGCGCGCGCACCGCCGAGGAATTCTGCCGCGACCGAGGGGTCGTCTTGGTCGACAGCTACGATGAAATATTGGCCGCTCCCGATATCGACGCCGTGGTGCTCGCCACGCCGCACAGTCAGCATGAGACGCAGGCGCTGGCGGCGATAGCGGCGAACAAGCACGTCTTTGTCGAGAAACCGCTCACGCTCGATCTTGATAGCGCGCTTGCCGTCGCCGCGGCCGCGCGCCAGGCCAAATTGGTGCTCGCCGTCGGCTTCGCCCGGCGCTTTCATCCGAGCATCGCCGAACTACGCGCCCGCGCGCACGACGGCAGGCTCGGAGACGTGGTCGCCATGGTGGCCCAGCACACCACCTCGACGGTGCAATTCATCGCGCCGGACAATTGGCGCGCGTCGCCGGCGGAAGCGCCCGGCGGCGCCTTCACCGCGGTCGGCGTGCATTCGCTCGACAATATGATCGAATTTGCTGGCCGCGTGCGCGACGTGCGCTCCATCACCGCGCGCAATTATCCCGGGCCGGCGGACGATACGACCACGGTCATGTTGCGCTTCGACAATGGCGCGACCGGGCTGATCTTTTGTTCGGTCGCGACTGCGACTAATTTCGAACTCACCACCTATGGCACCAAGGGCCTGATCGAGATTTCACGCACCGATCTGTCGCACTTTCGTTTCGCGCCGACCGCGACCGCGGCGCCAACCGGACCGGTGCCGGCGCCGCCGGACGAGATTTTGCAATTCGCGGGCTTCGACATGCTGCGCGCTGAAATGAGCGCGTTTGCGCGCGCGATCCGCGACGGCACGCTTTATCCGGTGCCGATTGCCGACGTGCTGCACGGTATGGCGGTATTCGACGCCATCGTGGAGTTGTCGCAACGCGGCGAAATCGTTGCCGTTCGCAACTGATTTCTCAGTGGCGTGCTCATGGCGTGCTCATCTCTGATGCAACGCTTTGCATTTTATTAAGGCTGTCGGCTGCGTGTCACAATCGGCCCGGCACCGTCTTGCGAAGCCGCGGCGTTGCCGCTAAATAGTTCGGATCGAGTTTTCGGCCGAATGACTTGGCCTTGCAGCGACTGATAAGCGCGCCTGACTGACGATCTTTCACCAAAATCTCGAGCTAACCGAGCCGGGCACACGCGCGCGGCTCATATCGACATGTCTATGAGGAGAGACCCGTGAACAACGGTACCGTGAAGTGGTTCAACGCGCAGAAGGGTTATGGATTCATTCAACCCGAGGGCGGTGGCAAGGACGTGTTCGTCCATATCAGCGCCGTGGAGCGCGCCGGCCTTCGTGAGCTGAGGGAAGGCCAACGCGTTTCCTTCGAAGTCGTGGTGGACCGCAAGACCGGCAAGTCGGCCGCTGAAAATCTGAAGACGTTGTAAGTCGCCGCGGCGCGGTCACACGCGCTGCTATCGCGTTATCCCCGGACTGCACGCGCGCAGTCCGGGTTCACCGGACGCGCGACGCCCCGGATTTCGCAGGCACAATCCGGGCGACAGCGGAGTTTGCGCAACCGAAAGCCGCGCAATCACGACGCCGCACAATCGTGACAACGTCTGCACAATCAAAACGATATTGAGACCGAGCACCGCGGCCGTGGCAATCATGGCACGCGACGCTGCCAGTGCATCCGCGCGGAGAACACATTCACTGGCCCGCGAGTATGCCCATGCTGCCGTCATTAACGCCGTTAACGACGCCGGCCAAACGACGACAATGGCATGGTCGGCACTGAAGTTGGCTTGAACTCGCTCTCAGAATCGGGTCGACACTCCAATGAACGGGTTGAATCGGTCGGCGGCTTTCGTCACTCCAAAATTGATTCCAGTATCGAATTGCAGGTTTTTGGTCACCTGATAGGTGATTCCGGACGCCAAGATCACGGCGTTGCCTTGCGGTGTGTTGAACTGCCCGAAGACTTCGTAATAGCTGCTGAGCTTCTCGGTCCAATCCTGGCCGAGCGACGCCGAGGCGAGATATTGAGGCCGGTACCCGGTGGTATCGTCGTTGTGGACCGCCGCGATGCCGGCGTTGAGGCTGAGATCGAAATTTTTTGCCAGTTTGATCGCGTATGGCAGGATGAACCCGCCTTCGACCGCGTCCGGGCTCACGCCATCGCCGCGCGCAGTGGGTAGACTGACATAGGGCAGCAAACCTAGCGCCGTGGCGCCGGGTGTCTCGAACGTGTCATTACCCCACAAGTTGATCTTGGCGCGAATTTCGAGGCCGCCGGTGCCGGATTGGCGCATCGAATTGGCAGGATCGGGTGCATGCGTTTGCACGGTCCCATAAGGCTGCCAGATCGCATTCACTTCCGACGAATTCGTCAGTCCAAGCCTGATATTGGTGGTGCCGAACTCTTCGCTGTCGGTAACGCTGCCGTCGGCGTCGGGAAAGGAGCGCGCATAGCCGAACAGCGTTGTCTCGAATTGCAAATGGCCTGGATCGACTGTGAACGGACTTTCCGTGTTGTCGGGACGATCGGTCATCAATTCCCGCAGCGAATCCTCCGGCGTGGGATTGAACAGGGTGTAGGTTTTGCTCTGTTGTTTGGCGGAGAGACCGCCGGCGGGAGCTGTAGCGGTCGAGGTCGAAGAAGCCGTCGCCCGAGCCGGCTTGGTCGGCGATATACCAGGGGCTCCAGCGAGAATACGGGCGAGAGGCGGTGGCGCTTTGACGGCATGTCCGCAGCGCGGCAAGCGAGCGATGCCTCGATCGTGAGGGCCGCTACACAAGCCAATACGCAAATCGTTCGCACCGCGACGCCGCCTTTTTCGTGATCGCAGAAAAATCGCCGGGTACGGTGACCCTGCCCGTGCCTCCAAACCTCAGTCCGCTAGCCTGCGG
>CAWARC010000030.1:0-34545 GCA_963784325.1 uncultured Alphaproteobacteria bacterium
ACCGTGGCGGACATGATCACTTGCTCACTGGGGTACGGTCCAGAAACAGGAGCCTGACGGAGCCGGATTTAACGCTGTAGCGATGCCTCGAATTGGCGGCCGCTGCAGATTTGTTTACGGTCATGTCCGCCGTCACCAGATAGATACGACCGCTTTTCGGATCGATCGCCATCGTGTGTGCCCCGATTTGAGTTCGGATCGGAGGTAGCGACCGGAATTTATCGGGCGATGCTTCGACGACCACGGAGAGCGTTCCGTCGCGATTTGAACTATACGCCAAGTCGGTCTGGGGATCGAAAGATGCAAAGTCGGTCCCTTCGCCAATGGGCAAAGTCGCCATTACAACACCGGTGTCGGCATTCACAACAACCATGACCTTGTTCGAGCAACTTGCAAATAGACGGTGATGTTCGCGGTCGATCGCAAGACCGTGCGGCTTCACACAGGTCGGCATCGGCCAATGGGCGTCTGCCATGTTAGTGGCCGTATCTACGCGTACGATCTCATTCTTCTCGGTGCCATCCACATAGAATTTTCCATTATTGCCGGTGTCTCCGAACTCCAAGCCGCCGCCACCATCGACCGTAGCGACAACCTTGTCGCTCTTGGGATCGATCACCGTCAGCTTTCCGGAATCGCCATCAATCACGAAAATATGCCCGCTAGCTGGATCAAAGACGATGCCATCCGCGTCGCTTTCAGCCTTGATTGTTTTGACGATCTTGAGCGTCGTCAAGTCAAACTCAACAACCACGCCAGCTTTGCCATCATCCGTATAGCCCTTGCCGGTAGCGTGCGACACGGCAATGCCATGCGTACCTCCAGGCATTCCCTCGATCGTGCCAACAAGTGTGCCCTTATTCCCATCGACAACCGTAACGCGGTCGCCATGCGCGACATATACCCTACTCGAATCAGGATCGAACACGATATAGTCCCAGCGATCCGGGAGCCCCAAAGGAACGACCGTCGAAACGTGATAGGTGGATGGTTCAGATTGCGATCCAGCTAAGAGCAGCGCGGTTGAGCCCAATAGTGCCACCGCAATGACGATAATCGACGAGAGGAGGCGATTTATGATTTTCCTTTTATGGTCGGTAAGATCGAGTGCTGTTCGTCGAATTCATCTAGAACGTAAATAGAATTGATGTGTACCAATTGACCTGGTCCGTTTGCGCCACATTCTGTACCCCGCGACCCAAATAGCCGAGCAAGTGAATATTGTCGTTCAGATCGTAACGGAGTTCAACGCCTACGGACGTGGTAGCCAGTCCGCTCTGCGTGTCAGGCGTTTGATGGAACAGCATACCATTCGATCGGCCCGGTCTCGCGCCACAGGAACAGCGGATAGGCCGGCACGTCGTCCATTTCGTATTGATAGGGCGAGGCGGCGAACAGCGCGGGAAAGCGGCCGGGGGCGTCCGGACGATAGACGCAGAGCGAGATGCGAACGCCGTCGCGCATCTGCACCGTAATTCCTTGTTCGACCTTCATCGGATAGTCCGCCACGCCTTTCCTCCCTGTGTGGACGCGCCGCATTTGCTACGCGCCGCCAAGCCATCTGCGCGCTTAAGTCGCTTGCTCGCCCGTGGCATGGTGCGGCATTCTCTGCCGCAACGACAATAACTTATCGCTGAGGAAATCCCATGCGCCGCTCTATTCTCGCACTGCTTGCGCTCGCTCTCCTGCCTCTGCCTGCGGTAGCGCAAAATTATCCGACGCGGCCGATCAAGGCGATCGCGTCGCAGGGCCCCGGCGGCCTGAGCGATTTGTTCATGCGCGGGCTTGCCGATCAGCTCGGTGCGGCGCTCGGCACCTCGATCGTGGTCGAGGACCGCGCCGGCGCGGAAGGCACGATCGGTGCCCAGGCCTGCGCGGCGGCGCCGCCGGACGGTTACACCATCTGCATCCTTCCCGGTGAGACCGTCACCATCAACCCCATCATCCAGCCGAATTCGGATTTCGACCCAGCAAAGAGTCTGGAGCCCATCACCAGAGCCTATTACCTGACGCAGGTGTTTGCGGTTGACGCCTCGCTGAATGTCAAATCGTTCGCCGATCTGGCGAAGCTCGCCAAATCCAGGCCCAACGCATTCAACTATATGGCGCCTTCGTTGTCGAAGGTCGCGTTCATGCAGGAGTTCAACAAGACGAACGGCACCGACATCGTGCGCGTGCCGTTTAAGGGCGGCGGCGATGCCGTCAACAGCATGCTCACCGGCACCACGCAAATCGCGATATTCGGCATCGGCAACCTGGTGTCGTTCATTCGCGCCGGGAAGGTTGTCGGCCTCGCGATCGACGGCGATACGCGCTCGCCGCTGGCCCCGGATATTCCGACCTTCAAGGAGGTCGGCTACACCAAGCACATTGCGGCGACCTTCTTCGGCATTTTCGCGCCCGCCGGCACGCCGAAGCCGATCGTCGACAAGCTGTACAAGGCGATCGCCGCGATCGGGGCCAAGCCGGATTTTCAGCAGAAGTTTCTGTTCAGCCGCGGTCTGGAGCCGGTGTTCAGCCCGCCAGACCAATTCGCCAAGGAGCTCGTCGGCGATCGCGCCGAAGGTCTCGCCGCGGTGAAAGAGTTCGGGTCTTTATCCCAACGTGAAGTAGGGCGGCGGCCGGGCGCGCTGCGTTTTTTGTCGCCGCGATGTCGCGCGGCGGCAATAAAATCTTTGGAACTTTGTCGTATTTGAAGAAGTTGCGGGAAATACGTAGTCGCACGGGTCTTGATCGTGTTGGCCTTGGCTCACAGTTCCGATGCTGGGAGCTAGACGAGGCGATGGAGAACGTGGCGGCCAAATTTGGCACGTGGATTGCATCGGCGCACATCATGACCGATGAAAGCTATGTCTCGCTCCTGGTCTGGACCATCTGCGTGCTGATGTTCGCATGTGGTGTCATGGCGATTACGGAGCACCCCGACTGGTTTGGGGCCTGAGAAGTCGGCGGCTGGTGCGGACGGGGCTGGGGCGACTCGACCAGATCCGGTTTCGCCGCGGCGAACGATCGTTCAATTGCATTTCTTTCAATATGACGGTCGTCCCGATGCCGTTCGTTTACAACAACGGATAAACGGCAGTATTTCTAAGCTGCAAAAAGCCTCGATAGCGGCGGGGCTTGGGTGCGAACGCGCCATGGCGGTCCAGGGGAGGGCATTATGATGAAGTTTGCAACCGCCTTAGTGACGGGCGCCGCAGTGTCGTTCCTGTTTTGCGCCAACGCCGACGCTGCGGGAAAGGTTGTTGGCGTTTCCTGGGCAAACTTCCAAGAAGAGCGCTGGAAGACTGACGAAGCCGCGATGAAGTCCGCCATCGCGGCGGCCGGCGACAAGTACATCTCCGCCGACGCGCAATCGTCCGCGCAGAAGCAATTGGCTGACGTCGAAAGTCTTATCGCGCGGAATGCCGACGTACTGATTGTTTTGGCCCAAGACGCCTCGGCCATCGCCCCAGCGGTCCAAAAAGCCGTCGACGAAGGCATTCCGGTGATCGGCTATGACCGCCTCATCGAAAATCCGAATGCATTTTATATCACGTTCGATAACAAGGAAGTCGGGCGCCTGCAGGCCCGCGCCGTGTTCGCGGTAAAGCCCTCGGGCAATTACGCCTTCATCAAAGGCTCGTCCGCCGATCCGAACGCGGATTTTTTGTTCGCCGGCCAGATGGAAGTGCTCAAGGACGCCATCGCTGCCGGAAAGATCAGGAATGTCGGCGAATCGTATACCGATGGATGGTTGCCGGCCAACGCCCAGAGGAACATGGAGCAGATCCTCACCAAGAATAACAACAAGGTCGACGCAGTGGTTGCCGCCAACGACGGCACCGCCGGCGGCGCCATCGCCGCGCTCGCGGCGCAAGGCATGGCCGGCGCCGTGCCGGTTTCCGGCCAGGACGGCGACCACGCTGCGCTCAACCGCATCGCACTTGGCACCCAGACCGTTTCGGTCTGGAAGGACGCGCGCGAGCTTGGCAGGAAAGCGGCCGATGTCGCCTTGCTGTTGGCGGACGGCAAGAAGATGACCGAGATTCCCAGTGTGGTGAAATTCGCCGGCGGCCCGCGGAAAGTCGAGATGAACGCGTTGTTTCTCACCCCGATCCCGATCGTAAAAGATAAGCTCAACCTTGTCATCGATGCAGGGTGGATCAAGAGGGAAGAGGTCTGCCAGGGCGTCAAGCCCGGCACGGTCAAGGTCTGCGGGTGACCGCGCCCTCGGCCATGATTCGATCGAGGCTCGCACTATTTCTAAAAGCTACGGAACTCGACATCCGGATGCTCGGCATGGTCGGCGCGCTGCTGCTGATCTGGGTCGCGTTTGATGTGCTTTCCGGCGGTCTGTTCCTCACGCCGCGCAACCTGTGGAATCTCTCGGTGCAGTCATCATCGGTCGCCATCATGGCGACCGGCATGGTGCTCGTCATCGTGACGCGGAATATCGATTTGTCCATCGGCTCGATGCTCGGCTTTATCGGGATGGTCATGGGCGTCACCCAGGCCGGTTTGTTGCCGAGACTGCTCGGTTTCGAATATCCGTTGACCTGGATTTTGACGCTCGCGGTCGGGCTCCTGCTCGGTGTGATCCTCGGCGGCATTCAAGGCCTTCTGGTCGCTTATCTCGGCATTCCGTCCTTCATCGTAACGCTCGGTGGCTTGCTTGTGTGGCGCGGCGCGGCCTGGTGGGTGACGAGCGGTCAGACCGTCGCGCCACTGGACGCTAACTTTACGCTCATGGGTGGCGGCCCGGAAGGCTCGATCGGCGCTTTCTGGAGCTGGATTGTCGGCTTGGCCGCTTGTGCGGCAGTGGTTGCATTGCTGGCGCACGGCCGCGCCCGCCGCCAAAAATTTCATTTTCCGGTTCGACCGATGGCGGCGGAAATCTTCCTCGGCGGCGCTGTCTGCATTCTCATCCTTGCCGCAGTCGGGATCGCCAATGCTTATCCTTGGCCGATCGGCAGCGTACGCCGCTATGCGGAAACGAACCATATTGTTCTCCCCGAGGGCGGCCTATTTATCTCCCACGGGATCTCGATTCCCGTGCTGATCGCGATCGGCGTCGGGATAGCGGTGAGTTTCCTGGCCAAGCGAACGCGCTTCGGCCGCTATGTCTACGCCATCGGCGGCAATCCGGAGGCGGCCGAACTCGCCGGGATCGACACCTGCTGGGTGATCGCCAAGGTCTTCATGCTGATGGGGTTGCTGACCGCCATCGCCGGGGCCGTTTCGATCGCGCGGCTTGACGCGGCCACGAGCTCGGAAGGCTCGCTTGCCGAGCTTTTGGTTATCGCGGCCGCGGTCATTGGCGGCACGTCGCTGTCAGGCGGCGTCGGTACCGTGGCCGGAGCCATGCTCGGCGCCGTGCTCATGCAGTCGTTGCAGTCGGGCATGGTGCTGCTCGGCGTCGATACGCCGCTGCAGAGCATCGTGGTCGGCGTGGTTTTGGTCGCCGCGGTATGGCTCGACACTGTCTATCGGCGCCGGAGCGCTTCATGACAGGACAGCGCGCTATGGAGGCTGCGGGCATCCCGCTCGTCGAGATGCGCGACATTTCGCTCTCTTTCGGCGGTCTTCGCGCCGTCGATGGGGCGTCGATCGATCTTTACGCCGGCGAAGTCATGGCTCTCGTCGGTCATAACGGCGCCGGCAAATCGACGCTGATCAAGATTTTCTCCGGCGCCCTGACGCGCGATTCCGGAACGATCATCATTCGCGGCGAGGCGGCAACAATCGCCAATCCGCGCGACGCCAGGACTTACGGCATCGAGACGATCTACCAGTCGTTGGCGCTGGCCGACAATGTCGACGCCGCAGCCAATTTGTTTCTCGGCCGCGAATTGCGAACGGCCTGGGGGACGTTGGATGACGTCGCCATGGAGGCGGAGGCGCGCCATGTCGTCGGCCGCCTCAACCCGCACTTCCATCGCTTCAAGGATCCCGTAAGGGCGCTCTCCGGTGGCCAGCGCCAATCGGTGGCGATCGCCCGAGCGATCCTGTTCAAGGCGCAAATTCTGGTCATGGACGAACCGACGGCGGCACTCGGGCCGCAGGAAACCGCCCAGGTTGGCGAACTCGTCCGCAAGCTCAAAGCCGACGGCATCGGCATCTTCCTGATCAGCCATGACATCCATGACGTTTTTGATCTGGCTGATCGGATCTGCGTGATGAAGAACGGACGCATTGTCGGCACGGCACGGATCGCCGATGTCACCAAGGATGAAGTCCTCGGCATGATCATCCTCGGCAAATGCCCTCAAGCGGCAATTCCGGGGCCCGGCGCGACGGCGCAATTTGGTCAGGCCGGGCAATAGCCATCACTGCGGCGTGCTGGCACGCCCGAACATGAAGCTATAACCGGCGTAATTGGTCGGTTTGTTGCCGCCCGATGCCGCGGTGGAAGCATATTGATGGCACTCGATGCAGCCGACATTGGATTGCTGCAGGAATGTCTCAAGCACGGCGTTGACGAGGGTCGGGTCGTTGGGGCTGCCATCGGGCAGCGGCTGCGTCACCGGCGCTTTCAGGCTTGACAGCGGCACCGGCACTTGTGGCCACTGCACGTTGACCAGATTGTAATATTGCCACGGCGACTTCGGATCATATTGCTTGAGCAAAGTATGCATGTAGGCGTTGAGACGGTCGGCCGTGGCATCGTCGGGGGTGATCTGCACGACCTGGCCGGGATCGGCGTCCTTGACGTTATAGGGGCAAGGCGTCGTGATATCGGCTGGCCCTTTGCAATCGGGATTGAAGAAGTTGAAGGTGCCGGTCTTCACCGGTGCATGCACCGGAGCATTGTCGACCTGCGCGAACGTCGCCCATCCGCCCTGGTCGCCCCTGGAAATGAAGGCGTGAAACCCGACGAGACCGACGGTCACCGGCGCTAGCGAGCCTTGGATCAGCGCCTGCGTGGTGTGAAAGCGGCCGGATTTCTTCTCGGCGGCGCTGAGAATTTTCCATGCGGCTTTTACTTCGACCGAACTGCCGGCGCCGACGGTATTGCCGGGCAGTGCGATGACATTGGTCTGAGCGAACGAGGACTGCTTGTTAGCGTCATAGAGGTTGTTCGCTACGATGTAATCGTACTGCGCCTGATTTATCGCGACTTCGTAATAGACCGGATTGCCGCTGAGATCGTAGAGCGTGCCGCCGCCGGCCTGCGTAATTTCGTCAAGAATATTTGCCGGCGTCGTGGCGCCGCTGCGCAGGATATTGGCGAGCACCGCGCGCGAGACTTTCGACGTCATCGTCAAGTGGCGCACCACGCCGCTCGAGACTTGCTGCGCCAGCGAAGCGCGCAGCGTCGTCATCAGCTGCGCCTGATTCCACGGGCCCGGATTTTGGGCGTTCGGCAGAAACACGGTGTCGACTGTCCGATAGGTCTCCCAAACCGTTGGGCCTGCATCGCCGAGCCGCGCTGGACTTGGTTTTGGCGCGCCGCGCTGGCCCGGTTGCGCCGGCCACATGAAATAGATGAAATCCTGCCAAGCCATGCAGTCGAATTCGCCGTTGTTGAGACCGGCATTGGTGCGGAAAGTGGGTTGGATCTTCGGTACCGAGTTCGGGTTGGGTATGTCGCCGCAGGAATAGGGGGGCGGCTGTTGCGCGTGCGCCGATCCGGCGCCGACGACGGCCAAGCCGGCCAACACCGCAAAAAGCTGAGGACGCAATCCTCGCTTGAGCCCCAAACGAAATCTCGGCATGGCTTTTCACTCCCCAGACATGTGAAAATGAGTAGCCAGTCTAATCGAGAACAACTTTCCGGTGTAGCGAATTTGTGCCGCTGCCTCGCCGAATTTGCGAGACGACCGCAAGACAGGCGCGGCCCGATTTTCCGACAATCCAAAAATCAGGCGAGACGCTCCCGAAGCGTGGCGGACACACGTTCTGCGCCAAGGACGATCACGAATATGATGATCAGCAGCAATGACACTTCTTGATATTGAAATAGATTCATTGCAGTGAGCAGCTCAAATCCAATGCCACCGGCGCCAACGAAGCCGAGCACCAGCGAGGAGCGTATATTCTCGTCCAGACGATAGAGGCTGATGCCCAAGAGCGCCGGCAGGATCGACGGAATAATGCCATGGCTGAAGACCTGGATGCGCCGAGCGCCGGTCAGCTGCAACGCATGGATCGGCGCCATGTCCATTTGTTCGATCGTTTCTGCGAATAGCCGGCCGAGCATACCCACCGAGTGGACGCCGAGCGCCAAGCCGCCCGGAAACGGCCCCAGGCCAACCGCTGTGACGAACAGCAGGGCCCAAACGAGGTCAGGCACGGCGCGCGTGAATCCGATAATGGCTCTCGCTGCGTAATAGGCGTAACGCGAGGGGGTCATATTTGCGGCGGCGAGGAGCGCGAGGGGGACCGCAATAATGATCCCGACAAAGGTGCCGAACAGTGCGATGTCGACGGTTTGCAGGGTCGGCCAGACTGCCGCCGGCAGTTTGGAGAAATCCGGCGGCATGGCGCGCCGGATGAGGTCGGCCATGCCATGGACCCCGGTAATGAGATCCTGCGGGCGGGCTTCGACGACAATAAGTGTCTGGACCGCGATGGCGATCCCCACCAGGACAAAGACAAAACGGATCGCAATGGTGAAAGCGCGGCCCCAGCCCCCGGTGGCAAGCGAGGAGTTGAGGCCAGGATGCGCAACGAGGCTCATGCCGCCTCAGGGAGGTAGAGCCGGTGGACAGTCTCGCGAGACACTTCGCTTCGCGGCAGGTCGAAAGCCAAGCGTCCGGCACGGATGCCGATCACCCGATCCGCGTAGCTGTAGGCCAGTTCGACTTGGTGCAGCACGCAAAGAACGGCAATCCGTTCTGACGCCGCCAGCCGCCGCAGCAGGCGCATGATTTCCTCCGCCGCCTCTGGATCGAGGCTTGCCACCGGCTCATCGGCCAATATGACGCGGGGCCGTTGCGCGAGGGCGCGAGCGATGGCGACGCGCTGCGCCTGACCGCCGGACAAAGTACCGGCCCGCTGCTCGGCTAAATCCGCAAGGCCGACCTCGGTAAGATGGCCGCGTGCCGATTCGAGTTCGGAGGTTGGCATGCCGGCGAGCACGGTCCGTAACGTCGAATGCCGGCCCAGCGCCCCGCTTGCGACGTTTGCCAGCACGGTGCTGCGGCCGACCAGACTGGCGTGTTGCCAAATCATTGCAAGCTCAAGGCGCGCTCGCCGCAGCTTTTCGCCCTCCAATGCGCAGAGATTGGTTTCACCAAGCCAAATCTCGCCGGCAGTGGGCTTCACTGTTCGCGTGACGCACCGCAGCAGCGTCGTTTTCCCGCTGCCATTGCCGCCAAGAACCACGACAAGCTCGCCCGCCTCGACCGTCAATGAAAAGTCAGTCAGCGCGAGCTTGCCGTTCGGATACCGCTGCGAAAGGCCGCAAACACGCAGCATCGTTCTGATACTCCCACGGCCTAGCTCAGCTTCGCGAGGTCGATATTCAACGTCTTCACGAGATCGCGGATGCCGTCATAGGCTTGATCGGTTTGCGGCACGAGCTGGGTAATCCCGGCGCCGACCATAATCTTGCGGTCTGCCGGATCGAGGCTCGTTAGATCGAGATGCTGCAGCACATTCGTGAGCTTCTTCTTGAACGCCTCGGGCAGGTCGCCGCGCACCGCGATTGGGTCGGTCGGGATGGCGTCGGATTTCCACAAGAAAACCAGATCGCCGTCCTTGTAATGACCTCGCTGCTTTGCCGAACTCGAGTTGTTCGCTGTTCAGTTCGCCGGCATCGACCTTGTGATTGTAGATTGCCTCGAATGACGCGGTGTGGCTTCCGCCGTAGATTGCCTTCACGTCCTTGTCCGGATCGAGCCCGGCCTTGCGCAGCCCATAGGCTGGGAACAGATGGCCCGACGTGGAGGCCGGATCGGAAAACGCGAACGAACGTCCGCGGATGTCTGCGACGGTTTTGATGCCTGATGACGGGTACGTCACGATGCTGGCCCAGTATGTGTCGGGTTTGCCATCCGCGGTGCCGAACGCGGCGACCGCCTCGGCCTTCGCCACCTGATGCGCCAACACGTAGCCGAGCGGTCCGAACTCGCCGATTTCGAGCTTGTCGTTGCGCATCGCCTCTATCTCGGCGTTGTAACCGGTAGCGACAAAGACTTCGACCTTGCAACCGACCTGATCGCCAATCAGCTTTCCAACCTTCTCGTAGATCGGCACCAGCCGAGCGGCAGTGTCATACGGCTCAACTCCGAATCGTACCGTGCCGCCGTTCGGGCAGGAATCATCGGCGATCGCCGGCTGGGGAGAAGTCGCAACCGCGACCGCGATTGCCAGTGCGGCAGTCGACCCAACGATAGCGGCGGCGCTGGCAGCCCAGCGAGATTTCCCGGTC
This sequence comes from uncultured Alphaproteobacteria bacterium, assembly GCA_963784325.1. Classification (GTDB taxonomy): domain Bacteria; phylum Pseudomonadota; class Alphaproteobacteria; order Rhizobiales; family Xanthobacteraceae; genus BOG-931. Next base: position 10,358 of record CAWARC010000030.1, read on the forward strand.
ATCTAAAGCTCCCGTTTTTGCCATAACCCGTGAACGTGCAGACACCCGTGCGTTCAGGGGTGCCAATGCATCGCGCTTAATTTAGGAACGAACACGCGCTCTCCAGGACGGGATGCCAACACAGGAGTGGCGCGTTCTCCTTGCGCCCACCTGAAGGTATGCATTCGCAATGGAGAGGCCCGCGCGAAACCTCCAGAACTCACAACACCCGAAGGCAAGGTGACGCTAGTGCGTGGTTATGACAGCCCGATGAACGACGTTGCGCGAGGGTCGATGCAATCGATCTCATTCTACCGCCTGGGGAAATTTCTTATATTCATCTTAAGGTCGTAAAAGCGGGTCACATTCCTGTCGAATTTTATTGAGGCGCACCCGACCGGAGTCTGAACTATGAGCGCGGTTATCGTGAGGTCCCGTCCTGCGGAGGAAGTGGTCGTCGAAGTCAATGGACGAACCTATGCCGCGCCGAAGCATCCGACCGTGATTATCGTCGTCGATGGATTTGACCCGGCATATCTCGAACATGGTCTTGCCGACGGCACATTGCCGACGATGAAGTCGTTCGAGAAGCACGGGTTTGTCGGATTTGCCGATTGCTCGATACCGAGCACGACCAATACCAATAACACGTCCATTGTAACCGGCGTGCCGCCCGCCGTGCATGGCATTAACGGCAATTATTATCTCGAGTCCGAAACTGGCAAAGAAATCATGATTACCGATGCAAGCCGCCTTCGCTGCGGCACCATTCTTGGTGCGCTGAGCCGGGCCGGAGTGCGGACCGCCGTGGTCACCGCCAAGGACAAGCTGCTCAAGGTGTTGGCCTATAAAATGTCGGGCGTCGCTTTTTCCTCCGAATATGCCGGCAAGGCCAATCTCGCGGAAAACGAGATCGAGAATGTCGAGAAACTTGTCGGCCGGCCGCAGCCCGATCAATATTCGGCCGATCTGTCGCTATTTGCATTGGATGCTGGGGTGGCAGTCATGTCGTCTTCCAGACCAGAGATTATGTACCTATCGACGTCGGATTATGTGCAGCATAAGCACGCGCCTGGAGAACCCGAGGCGGACGCTTATCATCAAGCGGTCGATGCTGTCGTCGCTAAACTTGTTGCGCTTGGCGCCACCGTCGCCATCACGGCCGATCACGGGATGAACGACAAGTCCAAGGCTGATGGATCGCCGAAGGTGGTTTATCTCGAGGACGAGCTGAATTCACATTTTGGCTCCGGTGCGGTACGGGTCATTTGCCCGATCGCGGATCCGTTCGTTCGCCATCACGGTGCGCTCGGATCATTCGTGCGGGTGCATCTGCAGAAGCCGGGCGATATCACGGCTATGATGACGTGGGTCCGAACGCTGCCCGGCATCGAACTCGTCCTGGACAAGCAGCAAGTGTGCGACCGGTTTGATCTTCCGCTCGATAGGGAGGGAGACTTTGCAGCTTTTGGTGATCGCAATACAGTCATCGGCGCGCGGCGTGAGGATCACGATTTAAGTCAACTGGCGGGGCACCGGCTTCGTTCGCACGGCGGGCTTCACGAGCAGAGGGTGCCATTCCTCCTGTCACGGCCGCTCAATGCGCGTTATCGCGCTCGTGTGCAGACGGGACCGTTGCACAATTACGATATTTTCGATTTCGCGCTCAACGGGGTCGAATAATGCGCACAGGCAAGGCTGCCGTTTACGAAGCCCCGAATACACCTTTCATCCTGAAGGAATTCCCGGTTCGTCCCGCCAAGCGCGGCGAAGTTCTAGTCCGAGTCACGATGTCGACGATTTGCCGCTCGGATATTCATTCCTACGAGGGCCGCCGGCCAAATCCATGCCCGGGAATTCTTGGGCATGAAATCATCGGCGTTATCGAAGAAATCGGCGAAGGCGTCGACAAGGACATGCGCGGCGACGCGCTATGTGTCGGCGACCGCATCACCTGGAGCGAATATTTCTTCGATGGGCAGTGTTATTACCGCGACGTCCTCGACATGCCGCAGAAGTGTCACGGCGTGCGCAAATACGGCCATGACCTCGCGGATGAGGATCCGCATTTTCTCGGCGGCTTTGGCGAGTATTGCTACATCCTGCCCGGGACCTGGATTCTGAAGCTTCCGGTCGAGCTGAGCGACGAGGAGGCAACGCCGCTCAATTGCGGCGTCGCGACGATGGTGTCGGTTACGGAAGCCGCTGAAATCCAATTAGGCGATGCGGTTGTCATCCAGGGCTTGGGGCTGCTCGGGCTTTACGGAGCCGCAATGGCGAAAGCGCGCGGCGCCCGCTGCGTTATCGGTCTCGATGCCGTAGCGAGCCGATTGGAAGTTGCGAAAAAATTCGGCGCCGATCATGTTATCGACGTCGCGCGCGTTCCCGCAAATGCCGTCATCGACGAAGTCCGGAAGCTGTGCCGGCCCGACGGCGCCGATGCGGTGATCGAAGTTTGCGGGGTGCCGGACGTCATCCCGCAGGGCTTGCAGATGCTGCGGACCGGCGGCCGCTATGTGCTCGGCGGCTTGGTGAATCCCAATGCCGATGTGACGATTGATGCCAACATGCTGGTCAAGCGCTGGGTCACCATGTGCGGCATCCATAATTATCATCCAAGGCATTTGATTCAGGCGCTCGATTTCGTAATGGCCAACCGCAAACGGTTTCCATTCAAGGAAATCGTCGATTCCAAATTCGCCCTGAAGGATCTGGACGCCGCTTTCAAGAAGGCATCCGAGCGGAGCGTGCTTCGTGCCGCGATCGTTCCCGAGCTCGCCGAATGACGCCGCAGGCCCCCAGGCTTAGCTTCACTCCACGAGGCCTATACATCGGCGGCCGATGGGTTTCACCGGCCGAGGATCAGAGCTTCGCCTCCATGAATCCATCGAATATGGAAAAAATCGCCGATGTCCCGACCGCAGGCGCGGCGGACGTGGATAACGCTGTTAAAGCCGCGAAACTCGGCCTTAAGGAGTGGTCACGCGTTCAAATCAAGGAACGTGCGCGGTGCCTCGAGCTTTTGGCCGATCGCATCGAAAAGAATGCCGACGAGCTTGCACTGCTCGACGCGGTCGATTCCGGCAATGCGATCGTCGGCATGCGTGGCGACATGATTTGGACTGCAGACTGGCTGCGCTATTGCGCCGGCCTGGTGACCGAAGTCAAAGGCCAGACCTTCTCGCAGGGCGACCGCCACCTCAATCTCACGCGCCGCCAGCCGTTTGGCGTCGTCGCCAAGATCAATCCGTTCAATCATCCGTTTCGCTTCTGCGCCGAGAAGGCGGCGGCGCCCCTCGCGACGGGCAATACGGTGGTGATCAAGGGCTCCGAGCAGGCGCCGCTTTCGAGCCTGCGGCTCGGCGAACTGTGCGAAGGAATATTCCCCGACGGCGTCGTCAATATCATCACCGGAGACGGTAGCGCCGGCTCGGCGCTGGTGCGCCATCCGGATGTGCGGCGAATCGGCTTTGTCGGGTCGGTGCCGACCGGCCGTGCCATTGCAAAGGAAGCTGCGGCAGACCTCAAACGTGTGAGCCTTGAACTCGGCGGCAAGAATCCGATCATCATTTTCCCGGACGCCGATCCCAAGAAAGCGGCCATGGCTGCCATCAAAGGCATGAACATGAACCGGCAGGGGCAATCTTGCAGCTCGACGTCGCGGGTGTTTGTTCATGGCTCGCTGCATAAAGCCGTTATCGAAGAACTCGTCTCGCTGGCCGAGGCTCTTCCGATCGGCGTGCCCTGGCTTAAGGAGAACGACGTCGGGCCGATTGTCTCGCGGCGACAATTCGATCGCGTTATGGGCTTCATCGCGGCTGCCAAGGCGGAGGGAGCGCAACTGCTTACCGGCGGGGGTAAGCCCGCCGATCCGTCGCTCGCCGCGGGTCTGTTCATCGCGCCGACCGTTTTCGACGGCGTAACGCCGGCGATGCGGATCGGAAGCGAAGAAATATTCGGCCCCGTTATGTCGGTTATGGCGTGGGACGATTACGAAGAGATGCTTTCCAAGGTCAACGGCGTCGAATACGGCCTCACCGCTGCCATCGTTACCAACGACCTGGCGAAGGCGATGGAAACCGCGGAACGGGTCGAAGCCGGCTATGTCTGGATCAATTCGAACGGCCGCTACATCGGCGCGCCCTACGGCGGCTGGAAGCAGAGCGGCATCGGCGAGGAAGAATGCTTCGAGGAGATCCTCAGCTACACCCAGGTGAAGAACATCAATATGAGGTGGTGAGCGGCCGCGGCTTCTCTACTGTCCGCGACGCGCGGCGGAGGCGAAGCGCTTGGCTTCTTCGGCGGCGCGGAATAAGGCTGCTGCCTTGTTGATGCATTCCTGCTGCTCAAAGCCGGGATCGCTGTCGGCGACGATGCCGGCGCCGGCTTGCACATACATGGTGCCGTCCTTGATCAGCGCGGTGCGCAGCACGATGCAAGTGTCCATTTCCTCGCCGGCGGAGAAATAGCCGACGCAGCCGGCGTAGAGCGCGCGCCTTTCCTTCTCCAATTCGTCGATGATCTCCATGGCGCGCACCTTCGGTGCGCCCGACACGGTGCCGGCGGGGAAGCCGGCGGCGAGCGCGTCGATTGAGTCGCGGTCGCGGCGCAATTTGCCCTCGACATTGGAGACAATGTGCATCACCTGGCTGTAGCGCTCGATGAAGAATTGGTCGGTGACTTCGACCGTGCCGATATCGGCGACGCGGCCGACGTCGTTGCGCCCGAGATCGAGGAGCATTAAATGCTCAGCGCGTTCCTTGGGATCGGCCAGGAGTTCCGCTTCAAGCGCCGCATCTTCATGCGGCGTCGCTCCGCGCGGCCGGGTGCCGGCGATGGGGCGCACGGTGACGACGCCATTGCTGGTTTTGACCAGGATTTCCGGGCTTGATCCGGCGACGGCGAACGCGCCGAAATCGAGAAAGAACAGATAGGGGGATGGATTGACGCGTCGCAGCGCCCGGTAGAGCGAAAACGGCGGCAGCTTGAACGGCGCTTCGAAACGCTGCGACAGCACGACCTGAAAGATATCGCCGGCCGCGATATAATCCTTGGCTCGCAACACCATTTTCTTGAACTCGTCCGGCGCGGTGTTCGAGCGCGGCTTGACGTCCAGCGGACCGGCATCGACGTCGGTAGCCGATTTGTCGAGCGGCCGGTCAAGCGCGTCGACGACGGCAGAGAGCCGCTCGATCGCGCGCGTCAACGCCGCTTTTGCGGTCACATCCGGATGCGCCCGCACCGGCGTGACAACAGTCATCGTGTCCTTGACGGCGTCGAACACGACGACGAGCGTCGGCCGCAGCAGGATAGCATCGGGAATGCCGATCGGGTCCGGCCCCGGCGGCGGCAAGTCCTCCATCAGCCGGACCATGTCGTAGCCGAGATAGCCGAACACGCCCGCCGCCATCGGTGGCAGGGAAGGGGGCAACGCAATGCCGCTTGCGCCGATCAGGCCGCGCAGCGCGGCGAGCGGAGCACCCTCGATCGGCACGAAGGCCGCCGGGTCGGTCTGGACCGTGCGATTGATCTCGGCATGCCTGCCATTGACCCGGAAAATGACATCCGGGTCGAGACCGATAATCGAATAGCGGCCGCGCACGGCGCCGCCTTCGACCGATTCCAAGAGGAAGCTCATCGGCGCCGAGCCTTCCGGCCGCGCGCCGGCGACCTTGAGGTAAGCCGAGACCGGCGTTTCCAGGTCGGCGACCAGCGTCGTCCACACGACCTGCGGTTCGCCGGCCGCATAGCGCGTGGCAAAGGATTGCGCCGAAGGCTCGATGTGCATCGTTAATTGGTATCCGGCGTGCCGTTACCCATCGCCTGAGCCAGCACCGACGGATTGATGGTCGTTCCGAGATCGTTTTCGAGCCACCCGACATACTGTCCGATCAGGTCATCGGACAATTGATTGTGCAGGGTATCTTCGATGTGCTTGGCGTCGGCCGAATTGGCATCGAGTTTCGGCGTCTTGATATCGGTCACTTGAAAGACGACCCATTGCGTCGGAGTGGCGCCGACGCTGCTGCCGAAACCATCCTTCGCGGTGTGGAAGATATCCTGCGTCATATTCGGCGAAATGTCGCCGCTCGACGCGCCGCGTTTCAAATCGCTCGCGGTTTGAATTTTCAGGTTTTCGCCTGAGGCGACCGTGGCGAACGGGTTGCCGTTCTTAAGCTTGTCGAGCAGATCGGCCGCCTTGGTTTTGAGCCGCGAGGCGATCTCGTCGTCGCGCCAGCGCTGCGTCACCGGCCCTTTGACCTCGTCGAGCGTGCGGTCGCGCGCGGGGGTGATGGCGGCGACGTCATACCAGACATAGCCGCCATCGATGTCGATCGGGTCGTTGTCGACGCCAACGTCAGAAGCGAAAGCGCCGCTGACGATATCGGGGCCGTGCGGCAGGTTAACGGCGAGCTTGCCGTCGGGATCACGCCCGGAACGGTCCACATCGAAAGCGACGACCGGCAGCTTTTCCTTCTGCGCCGCCTCTTCGAGCGTGCTGCCGCCGGCGCGATCGTCTTCGATCTTGTCGTGCAGGTCCTGGACCTGTTTCTTGGCGCGATCGAGGGCGATCTGACTGCGCAGCTGCGGTGTCGCTTCGGCAAGCGATTTTGTCGTCGACGGCTCGATCTTGAGTACGGTGACCAGCACAGCGCCGAAATCGGTCTGTACCGGCCCGCTCACCTCGCCTTCCTTGAGCGCAAAAGCGGCATCGGCCACTTTCGGATCGACCATGCTCGCCTTGGCCACGGTGCCGAGATCGATGTCCTGCGGTTTCAGGCCGCGGTCCTTGGCGAGATCGGCAAAGCTCTTGCCGCTCTTGATACTGTCGGCGGCGGCCTGCGCGTCGGCCATTTTCGGAAACACGATCTGCTCGACTTGGCGCTTCTCCGGCGTGACGAAGCTTGCATGCTGCTCGTCATAGGTCTTTTTGATGTCGTCGTCGGAGATCTGCATCCATTGCGCCAGCGCCGCCGGCGTCACCGTGACGGTATCGATTTTGCGGTATTCGGGGGCGCGAAACAGGATTTTGCGATCGTCGAAATATTTGCTCAGTTGTTCGTCGGTCGGCTGCGGGATGTCGCCGGCCTGTGCCGGTCCGAGCGACACATATTGGATGCTGCGCTCTTGATTTTGGAACTGATTGATGGCGTCGAGCCAAGCCTGCGGCGGAGTGATATCGCCGGAAACGGTGTCGACGAGCTGCCGGCGCAGTATGTTCTGACGCTGTGACGTGAGAAAGCCCTGCTCGGTCATGCCCATGTCGTGCAGCACCATTTGGAACCGTGCGGGGTCGAATTGACCATGTTGGTCCTGCAGCTGCGGATTGGAAGTGATATTGCGGGATATCTCGGTATTGGAAAGGCCGAGGCCCATCTTTTGCGCGAACTGGTCGAGTCCGGCCTGGGCGATCATTTCACCAAGCACCTGCCGGTCGAGGCCAAGCGCGCTGGCCTGGTCGGGTGGCAACGGATGACCAAGCTGGCGGCCGATCTGCTGCAGGCGGTCATTGTAGGTTTGCCGGAACTGGTCGGTCGAGATTTCGGTCTTGCCGACGGTCGCCAAAGTCCCCTGGCCAAAGCCGTGAAAGATGTCGTTGATGCCCCAGATCGCAAAGCTGCCGGCGAGCGCGGTCATGACCACGGCCATAACGGTGCGGCCGAGCCAATTTTCGGAGACTTTGCGGATGCCGCGTAACATAGGTCAGACGCTCGTCCAGACTGTCGGAATGGCGGAAGGCGGCGCACTATAAGGATCGTGGGCGCTCGCTGCAACCAACGGGTTTTATTGCTAAAACGCCCCTTTTCCGGGTGCAATGGCTCTGCTAACGCCTCTTTGTCGCATGGCCCTTCTCCGATTCTTTTGAGCCGACACGATGGCGCGCCGTCCCCTGGTCGCAGGCAATTGGAAAATGAACGGGCTGTTGGCCTCGGTCGGCGAATTGGAGAAAATCATCGCCGGTGCAAGGTCTCTTGCGCAAAGCTCGGCCAAAGTGGATGTCATGGTGTGTCCGCCGGCGACACTGATCGCAAGCTTTGCCAAAGCTGCCGGCGGAACATTGGTTGCCATTGGCGGCCAGGATTGCCATCCGCTTCCTTCCGGGGCGCATACCGGCGACATCTCGGCCGAAATGCTGCGTGACGCCGGCGCGCAGGCGGTGATCGTTGGCCATTCCGAGCGCCGGCGCGATTATGGCGAGAGCGATGCGCTGGTGCGCGCCAAAGCGCTGGCGGCGCGGCGCGCCGGTCTTACAGCGATAGTTTGCGTGGGCGAGACCCGCGAAGAGCGCGATGCCGGTCAGACCCGCCACGTCGTCAGCCGCCAGCTTGACGGATCGCTGCCGGAGACTGATTCAGACGTGGCTGCGAATATCGTCATCGCCTATGAGCCGGTATGGGCGATCGGTAGCGGACAGACGCCGACGCCGGGCGATATCGGCGACATTCACGATTTCATCCGCGCTCGTCTCGACGTGCGCTTCGGCGAGGCCGGGCACGATGTGCGCATTCTCTACGGCGGGTCGGTCAAGCCGGCGAACGCCAGACAGTTGCTGACTGTCGAAAATGTCGACGGTGCTCTCGTCGGCGGCGCCAGCCTCGATGCGGCCGAATTCCTAGCGATCGCCGGCACCTATCGCTAGGCCAGCGGGCTGAGCTAGCAGGAAGGCGACACAGGCCTGTTCGGTCTCTCGTCGCCTGTGCGAATTCTGCGCCGATCCGGATTCCTTCATCGCGACGATGCTCGCAAAGTGAGAAGAAGGAGGCGCGACGCGCAGCGCCGCCACAGGCCTCTCCCGCGCGCGCGGAATCCGGTCTATGCTCGACGGCAAAGAACACGTTTCGCATGCGCATTGCGCATGAATGGGAGGATGCGATGGCCGACGAAACGATTCCGCGGCGCAAATTTCTTTTGAGCGCAGGTCTGGCCGGGACTGCCGTCGCGGCCGGTCTTGCCGAGAACGCGCCGCCGGCGGCCGCCGACCCGCAAAGCCCCGCCGCCGCGGCGCAAGCGCCGGCGCAACCGGAGCCGCTCCTCTATCTCAATGAAACCGAGCACGCCTTCGTCGTTGCCGCGGCCGATACCTTGATTCCAGCGGACGAATTGTCGCCTTCGGGCAGCGATTGCGGTTGTGCGACCTATATCGACCGGCAGCTCGCCAGCGCCTGGGGCGGCGGGGCGAAAACCTATCGCGCGGGTCCCTATTTCAAGGGCAAGCCCGAACAGGGCTATCAGCTGCCATTGACGCCTGCGGAATTCTTTTCCGCCGGCATCGCCGCCGCCAATGATTGGTCGCGCAAGACTTACGGCCGCGATTTCGATCGGCTCGATCCGGACAAGCGTGTCGAAGCGCTCAAGGCGATGGAAGCGGGCAACGCGGATTTTTCCAATTTCAATGCCAAGGCCTTCTTTGGCCGGCTCCACACCATCACCATGGAGGGCTTCTTCGCCGACCCGATCTATGGCGGCAACCGCAACAAGGCGTCCTGGCGCATGCTCGGTTTCCCGGGCCTGCCGGCGACCTACGCCAAGGTGATCGATGAATATCGCGACAAGCGTTACGTCGCCGAGCCGCAGTCCATCGCGGATTTTTCGTAAGAGGAGGCGGACATGACGACGCGATTGAAAGACGTGGATGCAGTCACCGTCGGCCTCGGCTGGACCGGCGCGATCTTGGCCCGCGAACTAACCAAGGCGGGGTTGAACGTGGTGTCGCTCGAGCGCGGTCCCGACCGCATTCCGGGCGAGGACTTCATCCTGCCGTCGGTGCGCGACGAAGTGCGTTACGCGCAGCGTCTCGAATTGATGATGGACAATTCCATCGACACTCTCACCTTCCGTAATTTCTCCAACGAGCGCGCGTTGCCGATCCGGCGCATCGGCGCGTTCTTGCCGGGCGAGGGCGTGGGCGGATCGGGCATCCACTGGGGGGCGCTGCATTGGCGCTTCTTGCCGAGCGATTTCCGCATTCGTTCGTCGCTGGCGGAACGCTATGGCGCAAGTGCCATCCCGGACGACATGACGATCCAGGATTGGCCCGTCAGTTTCGACGAGATGGAGCCGTTCTACGACAAGTTCGACAAGATCTGCGGCGTGTCCGGCAAGGCCGGGAATTTGCGCGGCCGCAAGATCGATGGCGGCAACGTCTTCGAAGGCGCGCGCGCCAACGAATATCCGAATGCGCCGATCAAATCGAGCAATGCCGGCCTGATGTTCGCCGAGGCGGCGAAGGGCCTTGGCTATCATCCGTTTCCGGCGCCGGTGGCGATCGCAAGCGCAGCCTATACCAATGCCGAGGGTGTGGCGCTCGGCGCCTGCGAATATTGCGGCTATTGCAATCGCATCGCCTGTGAGACCAACGCCAAGGCGTCGGCGAACTCGACGATCCTGCCGGTGCTGCGGCTCGATCCGAAATTCGAGCTCCGCGCCCGCTGCTTCGTTACCAAGCTGAATTACGACAAGGCGGCGAAGAAAGTCGTGAGCGTCACCTACACCGACATGCGCACCGGCGAGGACTACGAGCAGCCGGCCGGCATCGTGATCCTGTCTTCGTTCGTATTCGGCAATGTCCAGCATCTCCTGCTCGCCGGCATCGGAGAGCCCTACGACCGCGACAGCGGCAAGGGACTGGTCGGCAAGAACTACGCCTATCAGTTTGAGGCGGGCGCCAGCGCCTTTTTTCCCGACAAGGAACTCAATCCCTATTGGGGCTCCGCGGGGATGAGCGCGTGCATCGACGACTTCAACGGCGAGAATTTCGATCACGGCGGCTTGGGCTTTTTCGGCGGCGGCTATATCGCCTGCAACACTGCCGGCGCGCCGCCGATTGCCGGACGCACCGTGCCGCACGGCACCCCGGAATGGGGATCGGAATGGAAGCGCGCGACCGTCAAATGGTATCACCACGCCGCGCGCTTCAACACTCAGGGCTCGGTCTATGCCAACCGTGCCAATTTCATGGACCTCGATCCGACCTATAAGGACGCAATGGGCCGGCCGTTGATCAGGCTGACCTACAATCCACCCGATAACGAATTCAAAATGTCGGCTTTCCTGCTTGCCAAGCTTGAGAGCCTGATCAAGGCGATAAATCCGGCGCATTACGATATGCACTCACGGCCGAAGACGTTCACCGTCGTGCCGTACCAATCGACCCACAATACCGGCGGGACCATGATGGGTGCCGACCCGAAATCGAGCGTGGTCAATCGCTTTCTGCAGTCCTGGGACGCACACAATCTGTTCGTTCAGGGCGCGTCCGTGTTCCCGCAGCAGCACGGCTACAATCCGACCGGCACCGTGGGCGCGCTCGCGCTGTGGTCGGCGAACGCCATCACCAGCCAATACCTCAAAAATCCGGGGCCGCTCGTCCATGCATGATGTGATTGTGCCGGGGATCGCCGTCGCGCTTATTTTGACACTCACCCCGACAGCGGCAGGCGCGGCCGATGCCGCTCATGGCAAAATAGTTTTCCAGACCTGCGCCGCCTGCCACAGCGAAAAGCCCGACGCCATCGGGCCGTCGCTGCGCGGCGTCTATGGTCGCAAGGCCGGGTCGCTCCCCGACTTTCGCTACTCCAACGCCATGCTGCACGCTAATATCGTCTGGGACGACGCCAACCTGCGCGCCTATCTTGCCGACCCGCAGGCCAAGTAGGTGAGGGGCAATCGCATGCCGTTCGGCGGCCTGAGCGACCCCCAGGACATCGCCGACGTCATTGCTTTCCTGAAGGGCTACAAGTAGCGGCGGCCTTTGTAATGGCAGCCTTGGCCAGTCGCCGGGTTCGGGGTCGCTTGGCGCCGAAGGGGGTGACTACCCCTCGTGCGGCAGGCCGAACGTCACTTTCGCCGGCCATAGAAATGCCGCCGCAGATCGTGTAGAGACCCCGCAACTTCCTATATCGAGGCCAGAACGCGGGGCGGTGCCTTAATCCCCGTCGGGACCCGCAGGCGGATTTTCATGCTCACTGTCGTTATTGTCATTCATCTTATGCTGGTCCTTGCCCTGATCGGCGTCGTCTTGCTGCAAAAATCCGAGGGCGGCGGGTTGGTCGGCTCGAGCAGCGGATTTATGACCGGTCGCGGCACGGCGAACGCGCTGTCGCGAGCGACGGCCGTGCTGGCCGCCGGGTTCTTCGTCACCAGCCTGGCACTGTCCTGGATTGCGAGTTACGAGCACCGGCCGGTTTCGATTATCAATACGTCGGGACCGGCGTCGCCGGCTCCGCCCGGCCCGGCGGGCGGTCCGCCGCCGGCGGCACCCTTGAGCCCCGGCAGTGGCGGTCTCCTCAACCAGTTGCAAAAGGGCATTCCGAGCCTGCCAGCGGGGTCGAATCCGAATTTTGCGCCGGAGCCGAGCGGTCCACAGGTGCCGCAGTCGAAGTAGTGCAAAGCGCTTCGCGCCGTTCCGGTTAGGCGGGTCAGGAAACGGGCAGATAGGTCACAGCCCAAGGGGCTCCAATTTTACGCGAGGGTATCTACATAAGCACTTGCAGGTGAACCGATTTCTCCGGGCGGTTTGAGTCGCCATGCAAGGCGCGACAGATATTCCGGAAAACCGCTCGTCGAATCGTAGAAGGGTCGATAAGCAGTAGGTCCCATGGCGCGGTACATATTCATCACCGGCGGCGTGGTCTCCTCACTTGGCAAGGGTTTGGCTTCGGCAGCCCTCGGCGCGCTCCTGCAGGCGCGCGGCTATAAAGTGCGCCTGCGCAAGCTCGACCCCTACCTCAATGTCGATCCCGGCACGATGTCGCCGTACCAGCACGGCGAGGTTTTCGTCACCGACGACGGCGCCGAGACCGATCTCGATCTCGGCCATTACGAGCGCTTCACGGGACGTCCGGCGACGCGGCAGGACAACATCACTACCGGCCGCATTTACCAGGAAATCCTTTTAAAGGAGCGGCGCGGCGACTATCTCGGCGCCACCATCCAAGTCATTCCGCACGTCACCAACGCCATCAAGGATTTCATCCGCGACGGCAACGAGGATTTCGACTTCGTGCTGTGCGAGATCGGCGGCACCGTCGGCGATATCGAAGGCCTGCCGTACTTCGAGGCGATCCGCCAGCTCGGCAACGATTTGCCGCGCGGGCACGCGATCTACATCCATCTAACGCTGATGCCGTTCATCCCGTCGGCCGGCGAATTGAAGACCAAGCCGACCCAGCACTCGGTGCGCGAACTGCGCGCCATCGGCATTCAGCCCGACATTCTGCTCTGCCGCACCGACCGGCCGATTCCGGAGAGCGAGCGGCGCAAGCTCGCGCTGTTCTGCAACGTGCGCGAAAGCGCCGTGATCGAGGCGCGCGACGTCGACAACATTTACGCGGTGCCCGAGGCCTATCATGCGGGCGGGCTCGACGGCGAAGTGCTCGCCGCCTTCGGCATCGAAAATCCGCCGCCGCCCGATCTCGCCACTTGGCATCTGATCAACGAGCGCATCCGCAATCCGGAAGGCGACGTGACCATCGCCATTGTCGGCAAATATACCGGCATGAAGGATGCCTATAAGTCGCTGATCGAGGCGCTGTCGCACGGCGGCGTTGCCAACAAGGTCAAGGTCAAGCTCGACTGGATCGAAAGCGAGGTGTTCGAGAACGAGGACCCGGCGCCTTTCCTCGAGCATGTTGACGGCATTTTGGTGCCGGGCGGTTTCGGCCAGCGCGGGGCGGAAGGAAAAATCCGCGCCGCGCAGTTCGCCCGCGAACACGACGTGCCCTATTTCGGCATCTGCTTCGGCATGCAGATGGCGGTCATCGAGGCGGCGCGAAATCTGTGCGGCATCGAGCGGGCCAATTCCACTGAGTTCGTCGCTACGCCCGAGCCGGTGGTCGGCCTGATGACCGAATGGATGAAGGGCAACGAACTGCAGAAGCGCGGCATTCAAGGTGACCTCGGCGGCACCATGCGGCTCGGCGCCTATCCCGCCGTGCTGCAGCGCGGCTCGCGGGTCGCCGAGATCTATAACAGCACCGAGATTTCCGAGCGCCACCGCCACCGCTACGAGGTCAATACCGCCTATAAAGACCGCTTGGCGCAGCACGGCATGCGGTTTTCCGGCATGTCGCCCGATGGGCTGCTACCCGAGATCATCGAATACGACGATCATCCCTGGTTCGTCGGCGTGCAGTTTCATCCCGAGCTGAAATCGCGGCCGTTCGCGCCGCATCCGCTGTTCTCGTCCTTCATCGAAGCGGCGGTGGAGCAGAGCCGGCTGGTCTGAGCGAACACGGCATCACTGGTATCGCAGATACTGTGTCCTATCCTTCGGCGCGTGCCGCACCTTCGGCGTAGTCACATGCTTGGGCCGATGATGGTGCGTATCCGCTTCGAAAGGCTGATTGTTCGGCCAGCATTGTCCCGTCGATGGATTGCAACAGAATGCCATATTGCACTGTGCGGCGGCCGGCACGATGAAACCTGGCGACACCACCAACGCCATGGACGAAAAGACCGAATAGGGCGCGCACGTCGTCCTCCGCGGGTTTGGGATATTTGCTGGCGCGATCATATCGGCGTTTAGCTCAGGAGTCATGCAAGCATGCCCGCGGTGTCGAGCGTCTCGCTCGGCAACGCGGCTCACGTGTCGCCGAGATCCATCGCTCGGCCGAGATTTCTGAACGCCACCGCCCCGTCACATCGCGGACAAATCCGCTCCGCGGCGGTATCTATGCATCTTGGGCTTCCTCCGAAGCGGGAGCGGAATATGATCTACGAGGTTCGCATTTTCAGCTGCAATCCTGGCCGATTGCCGGCCTTGCTCCACTTGTTCGAAACCCACGTCCTGAAGATTTGGGACAAGCACGGCATCGAGCAGGTCGGTTTCTGGACTGTCTTGGTCGGCGACGGCAGCAACGATTTGCATTGTTGCATTGCATGGAAATCGCTGGCAGAGCGCGAGCGAAAATGGACCGAATTCGAGGCCGATCCGAAATGGATTTCAGCCCGCGATAAGAGCAATAAGAAAGGCCCGATCCTCGCCAATATCGATAGCGTTTTCCTCAAGCCAACCTCGTTCTCGGCGATGAAATAAGCTTGCGGTTTGTCAACGCCGCAATACCGAACAGGGCGTTGACCCTTGGCGTTTGGCCATTCATGGTTACCGGCTTCAACAGCTACAATAATCCTTGGAGGAAACCTCAATGCTGTACGAAATGCGCGTTTATCGGACTGTACCGGGACAGCTGCCCGCTCTGCTCAAGCGCTTTGAAAACGTCACGCTGAAGCTGTGGGAGAAGCACGGCATCAAGCAAGCCGGATTCTGGACCACGCTGATTGGCGATTCCAACCACGAGCTGACGTATCTTCTGGCCTGGGAATCGCTCGCTGATCGTGAGCGGAAATGGAACGCCTTCATGAGCGATCCGGCCTGGGTCTCCGCCCGCGCCGAGAGCGAAAAGGATGGGCCGATCCTGGCGAACGCGAGCAATCAAATCCTGCAGCCGACGGCGTTTTCCGCGGTGAAATAGGCGTTGCCGAGGGCGGCAGCGCGCGGTTGACCGGGGCTGCCACGGGCTTCATGGTCATCCGTGAAGGTGCGCATGACCACGAAGCCCAATGCCATCGTCAGCGTCGGCAAAGCGCGGTTCGGCAACGGCTTGCCGCTGGCGCTGATCGCCGGCCCGTGCGCGCTGGAAAGCCGCGCCCATGCTTTCGATATGGCCGCGGCGCTGAAAGAGATCGCGGCGAAGCTTGGGATCGGCTTCGTTTACAAGACCTCGTTCGACAAGGCGAACCGCACCAGCGCGGCGAGCGCCCGCGGCGTCGGGCTCGACAAGGCGCTCGAAATTTTCACGGATCTGCGCGATCAGCTCGGCGTGCCGGTGCTCACCGACGTGCATGAGCCGGAGCAGTGTGCGCTCCTGGCCGAAGTGGTCGACGTTTTGCAAATTCCGGCCTTCCTTTGCCGGCAGACCGACCTTCTGGTCGCCGCCGCCAAGACCGGGCGGGTGGTCAACGTCAAGAAGGGCCAGTTCCTCGCGCCCTGGGACATGGCCAATGTCGTTGCCAAAATCACCGGCGCCGGCAACGCCGATGTACTCGTCACCGAGCGCGGCGTCTCGTTCGGCTACAACACGCTGGTTTCCGATATGCGCGCGCTGCCGGTGCTGGCAGAAATCGGCGCACCGGTGATCTTCGATGCGACCCATTCGGTGCAGCAGCCGGGCGGGCGGGGCACGTCATCGGGCGGCGAGCGCGAATACGTGCCGGTGCTGGCGCGCGCCGCCGTCGCGGTGGGCGTCGCGGCCGTCTTTATCGAGACCCATCAGGACCCTGACAAAGCGCCTTCCGATGGCCCGAATATGATACCGCTCAAGCAGTTATCGCCGCTTCTTGAGCGGCTAACGCAGTTCGATAAGCTGGCGAAACAGAGGTAGCTCGACCAACAGCCCGAACGCCTCGGCCGCATCCTTCGAGGCTCCCCCGATCAAGTCGGGGGCCGCACCACAGGATGATTGGAGCGCCGCCATTCCGCCCGTTCTCAGAGTGGCTTTCCTGGTGGTCTTCGCCTCGACGCTATTCTCGCGCGCGGTCGATCCGGTCATTCCGAAAATCGCCCACGACCTCGGCATCGACGTCAGCACCGCGGCGCTGTTGTCGACCGCGTTTACGTTTCCCTATGCCTTCGCCCAGCCGGCGATCGGCACCATCGGCGACTTCTTCGGCAAGAGCCGGCTGATGAACCTCAGTCTGGCGATGGTGGTGATGACGACGCTGGTCTGCGCCTTCGCCCAAAGCTTCTCGCTATTGGTGGCCATGCGGGTGATCGCCGGAGTCTTGGCCGGCGGCATCTATCCGGTCGGCGTGGCGATGGTCGGCGATCTTGTGCCGGACGTGCACAAACGCCAAGTCGCTATCGGCCAGCTTTTGGCCGTGGCGCTGACCGGCAATCTGATCGGCGCCACGGTGTCGGGCGTGATCGGCGATCTTTTGGGCTGGCGCGGCGTGTTCTTCTCCATCGGTGCCTTCGGCCTCATCGTCGCGGTGATCGCGTTCTTCGCCTTTCGCGGACTGCCGACCGCCAAGCCAAAACCCATCAACGTGGCAGCCGTGGTCGCCGGCTTCCGTAGCGTGTTCGCCGATCCGCGCGCCAAAGTCTGCTTCGGCTCGGTGTTCTTCGAGGGCATCGTCATCCACGGCATGTTTCCCTATGTGGCGTTGCTCCTTCTTTTGGCCGGACAGACCCATTCGTCTTTTGCCGGACTGGTGATCGCCGGCTTCGGTCTCGGCGGCATCGCCTATTCGCTCGCCGTGCCGCTCGTGATCCTTCGCTTCAACGACCGGCAATTGATGGTGATTGGCGCAAGCTGCGCGGCCGGCGCGTTTGTTCTGATCGCGCTCAATCCGGTCTGGTATGTGCTGGCCGGCGTCTTTGTCGTGCTCGGCATCGGCTTTTACATGCTGCACACCTGCATTCAGCTCCATGCCACCGAGCTGACACAGACCGCGCGCGGCACGGCGCTATCGATGCATTCCTGCGCGTTCTTTTCTGGCCAGGCGCTCGGACCGATCTATTACGGCTTTGCCTACAGCCACGCCGGCACCAGCAAGCCGATGTTGGTTGGGGCGGCCGTGATCCTGACGGTCGGGCTGGTCTGCGCGCGGTATCTGAGGCATCGGCGGCCCGGTTTGCACCTTGCCGAAGGCCCCTAAAACCCCCATTATTCACCCATCGGCCAGGGGTGCCGCGCAAGGCGCGCGGCTGAGATCAAACCCGTCGAACCTGTCTGGGTCATTCCAGCGAAGGGAGCCGCGTTGGTCGGAACGAAGACGGTCCACTCGACTATCGGCAAGCGGCCTCGCGTCGTCATTATCGGCGCGGGCGTGGTCGGGCTGGGCATTGCCTGGCGCTTGGCCGGCCGGGCCGAGGTTTTGCTGTTCGACCGTGGCAAAGCCGGCGCGGGCGCGAGCCATGCCGCGGCTGGCATGCTGGCGGCCTGCGCCGAAGCCGAGCCCGGCGAAGAGGAGTTGGTGGCGCTCGGGCGCGACAGCCAGGCGCGCTGGCCGGCTTTTGCCGAGGAGCTGTTGACCGCGAGCGGCATCGACGTTGAATTGCGCCGCGAGGGCACGCTGGTTTTGGCGCTGACCGCGGACGATCAGGCGACGCTGGCGCATCATTTGGAATTTCAGCGAAAGCTCGGCCTGCCGCTCGAGTGGCTCTCCGCAGCGCAAACGCGCGCCAAGGAACCGCATCTGGCTGGCAAGCTCGCCGGCTCCGTGTTCAGCCCGCAGGATCATCAGGTCGACAACCGCAAGCTCAGCGCGGCGCTGCGCATAGCCGTGGAGGCCGCCGGCGCCAAAATTCGCGAGCACCAAGCGGTGAAAGAAATCACCGTGCAAGGCGGCCGCA
The DNA here is from genome assembly GCA_963784325.1 of uncultured Alphaproteobacteria bacterium. Classification (GTDB taxonomy): domain Bacteria; phylum Pseudomonadota; class Alphaproteobacteria; order Rhizobiales; family Xanthobacteraceae; genus BOG-931. The sequence continues at coordinate 28,692 of CAWARC010000030.1, forward strand.
CCACCGGCGTCATGCTGGAAGACGGCACGCATGTTGCGGCTGATCGCGTGGTGCTTGCCGCCGGCGCCTGGTCGCGCACCATCGCCGGGCTGCCGCCGGATCGCCGGCCGCCGGTGCGCCCCATCAAAGGCCAGATGTTCGCGTTGCGCATGGATGCGAACGCCCCGCTCCTCAATCACGTGCTGTGGGCGCCGGGCGCCTATCTGGTGCCGCGCCGCGACGGCCGCCTGATTGTCGGCGCGACGGTGGAGGAAAAAGGTTTTGACGACACGATCACCGCCGGCGGCTTGTTGACCTTGCTTGAAGCCGCATGGCGCGCCATCCCCGCGGTCGAGGAATTGCCGATCGACGAAATCTGGGTCGGCCACCGTCCGGGCAGCCGCGACGACGCGCCGATCCTCGGCCGTGCGCCGCTGGAGAATCTGTTTTATGCCACCGGCCACCACCGCAACGGCATTCTGCTGGCGCCGGTGACCGCGGACGCCATGGCGCGGCTCATTCTCGACGACGTGGTCGAGCCGGCGATAAAACCGTTTGGCTTGGAGCGCTTTCTGCCGGCGCGTGCGGCGGAGTAGGGCAGATGGCGCAGCAAACCATCGAGGCCATGATCCGCATCAACGGCGAGAACGAGCCACTGGCCTTCGCAACACTCGACGCGCTGCTTGTCGAAAAAGCCGTCGACACCCTGCAGCGCGGCATCGCCGTAGCGCTTAACGGGTCTGTCGTGCCGCGCGCGGCATGGCGCGATACGGCGCTAAAACCGGGCGACAGCGTCGAGATCGTGCGCGCGCGGCAAGGAGGTTAACAGCGATTCGACTGAATGGGCCGCTCGTCCCCGCGAAGCGGGGACCCAGTTGCGACCTAAAAGAGTTGCGGTCTACCGCTGGATTCCCGCTTACGCGGGAATGAGCGGAGAAAGCGTTAGGAGCATCAACACATGTCCGATCCATTGATCATTGCCGGACACGAATTCGGTTCGCGGCTGTTTCTCGGCAGCGCCGGCTATCCCAACCGCAAGCTCATGCTCGACTCGATCGCGGCGAGCGGCACCCAAATGGTCACCGCCTCGATCCGCCGCATCAGTCTTGCTGGCGACGACGAAAGCATGATCGATCTATTGGCCGGACGCGTGAAATTTCTGCCCAACACCGCGGGCTGCCAGACTGCCAAAGATGCGGTGCTGACGGCCGAGCTCGCCCGCGAGGCGCTCGACACCAACTGGATAAAACTCGAAGTGATCGGCGACCGCGAGCTGCTGTATCCCGATGTCGAGGAGCTCATTCGCGCCACCGGCGAACTCGTCGCCAAGGGCTTCATCGTGCTGCCTTATTGCACCGAGGACCCGGTGACCTGCCGCAAGCTCGCCGACGCAGGCGCCGCGGCGGTGATGCCCCTCGGTTCGCCGATCGGCTCCGGGCTCGGCATCTCCAATCCGCATCTGATCGAGCTCATTTGCGCGCGTTCGCCGGTCCCGGTCGTGTGTGATGCCGGTCTCGGCACCGCGTCGGACGCAACGCTTGCCATGGAGCTCGGCTGCGCCGCCGTGCTGATCAATACCGCGGTATCGAAGGCGCAAAATCCGGTGCTGATGGCGCAAAGCATGCGCGCCGCGGTGGAGGCCGGCCGCCTGTCGCGGCTCGCCGGACGCATCGCCAAGAAGAGCCATGCCGAGCCGTCGAGCCCGCAATTCGGGCTGGTGGGGACGTGATAAGCAGAATTTTCGATTAGGCGATCATCTCCCGCACCAGCGGCATCACCTTGGTCCCATAAAGCTCGATGCAGCGCATGAGCTTGTCGTGGGACAGCGTGCCGACCGAATATTTCATGTCGAAGCGCACGGCGCCGAGATCCTTGATCGTCGTGGCGATGCGGCGGGCGACTGTTTCAGGGGAACCGAGGTGCAGCGCGCCGCCATCGACTTCCTGCTCGAAGGCCGTCTTTGTCGTCGGCGGCCAGCCGCGCTCCGCGCCGATGCGATCGCGCGACGCCTTGTAGTGCGGCCAGAACTCTTCGCGCGCCTGGGCGTCGGTGTCGGCGACGTAGCCGTGCGAGTGGACGCCGACGGGCCGTACGGGCTTGCCGAATTGCGCAAAGGCGCGATGGTAGAGGTCGACAAAGGGCCGAAACCGCTTGGGGTCGCCGCCGATGATGGCGAGCATCAGCGGCAAATCATAATGCGCGGCGCGCACCACCAATTCCGGGCTGCCGCCGACACCGATCCAGGTGCGTAAGCGGCCTTTCTCGATGGGCGGGAAGACGCGCTGATCGGCAAGCGGCCTGCGCGTCGTGCCGCTCCAAGTCACGGGCTCGTTCTTGAGCAGCGCTGCGAACAGTTCGAGTTTTTCCTCGAACAGCTTTTCGTAATCGGAAAGCTCGAAACCGAACAGCGGAAACGACTCGATGAATGAGCCACGCCCGAGCGTGACTTCGGCGCGTCCGTTGGAGGCGGCATTGAGCGTTGAAAACCGCTCGAATACGCGCACCGGGTCGTCGGAGGACAGCACGGTGACGGCCGAGCCGAGCCAGATGCGCTTGGTGCGCGTAGCGATTGCCGCCAGCGCTACATCCGGCTCGGATATGGCGAAATCTGGCCGGTGATGCTCGCCAAGGCCGATGGCGTCGACACCGACCTGGTCGGCCAGGACGCCTTCCTCGATCACGTCGCGGATGACTTCGCCATGCGATTTGAGGCTGCCGTCGGGGTTGGCCGTGATGTCGCCGAAGGTATCGAGGCCGAGTTCGATCTGCTGAGTCATGTGCTGCTTGCTTCACTTCCTGAAGGTTTGGGCTTCGCTATATTGGGGGCAAGACCGCCGCCGCAACAGCGTACGAGTGTTTAGACCCGAATAAAAATTTTATGGCGATAAAGGAAGCCGGCAAGGGCAACAGCCAAGCCCAGCGCCCCGAGACTGATGATGAAGCCGCCGGTGCCTTGAGCGACCGTGCGATCGAGCATGGTTGCAAAATCTCCGCCGACGAAGCGCGCGGCGATCGCCCAGAAATTGATAATGTCGTTGAGGAAATAGAGCGCCAGCGCATTGGCGCCGACCCATACGAACACCGTTGCCCAGCGTCGCCATTGCCACACGTCGATGATTTGATGCATCAGCGCCAGCATGATCGCGGAGTAGCCGGCCGTAACCAGTACGAATGATGAGGTCCATATTGCCTTTATGACCGGGAATTCCAGCGCCCAGAGGTAGCCGGCGAGAAGCAGACAACAACCGGCACCGAGCAGCAATAATGTCTTTCGCTGCTCGTCAACGCGGCTATCGCGCAACAAGAGGCCGGCGAAAACGCCGAACAGGCAAGTGCCGATTGCCGGCAGCGTACTCAACATGCCCTCGGGATCGCGCGTGACATCCCATAATCGGCCCGGCAGATAGTTGCGATCGACCCAGTTGGCGAGATTAACGTCGGGAGCGTAAGAGGCCATTCCCGTGTCCGGAACGGGGACGAATGTCATTAGCGCCCAGTAGCCGACTAACAGGACAATGAGAGCGGCCACCAACCCCCGCAGATTGAAGTTCAAAAACATCAGCGACGTGAAAAAATAGCAAACCGCGATCCGCTGCAATACGCCGAGCAGGCGGATATCCGTCCAGTGCTCGCTGATGCCGCCATAAGCGATGACTCCCAACAGGTAAAGCAGCAGCGACCGCCGCAGCACCCGCAGATGGGCTTTGGCGATGCCTTCGCGTTCGACCAGGCGCGGCAGCGAGAGCACGATCGAGACGCCGGTCAGGAAGACGAACAGCGGAAAGATCAGATCGTAAAACCTGAACCCTTCCCAGGCTGCATGCTGAAATTGGGAGCCGAGAAAGCTGCCGGTCTTGTGGACCAGGGGACCCTTGCCTTCCGACATTTGCGCGAGCGCTACCATGGCGCCGTCGAAGCCCATGATCCAAAACATGTTTAAGCCCCGAAGCGCATCGACGGAGGCGATGCGGGGCAAATTCAGGACGGACGGCAGGTCGACATAGCGCATCGGACTGAGATGCTCGCAAGCAAATCCGGTGCCGAAATTCGGCCCCGACGAGCACAATCTACCCGAGAACGGTGATTTCGTCTTGTAATGCATCACCCGCCCGCCTCGCGGGCGAAAGGCGATCCTGACCTAGCCGACGGGTCTTATCCTAGGGCTTTGCGGCCATAACGGCGGGCGCGGCGCGGCAGCGACCGTTGGGCTCGTCGACGCGGTAGTAATTACGGCCCACAAAAGATTCGTCGTAGTGGCTCCATGCCGTGCTTTGATCGAACGCGATGACGCCGGCGAGCGTGACCCCGAAGACCGCGCTCGCCATATCGCGTTCATGCGCGGTCAAATTCTCGGGGAGCTTCGAACTGGCATAGTCGATGTAATAGGTCCGCCGCACGCAATCCATATCCGTCGTCGCATCGAGCGCCGCCTTCGCCGTCATCAAATGATCGGAGTGATCGGCTGGATTGATGCGAGCGTCGGGATCGGCGACATTGAGCTGAATGAGCGATGCGCGCCCGCGCTCGTATGTGATGATTTCGCGCACCGTCGCGACAAGATCGTTCCAGCCGCGATAGGTCGTCGAACCATCGACGGCCGCGAGCGTGGCGATGTCGCCTTCGGCGAGGCGCTTGAGCGACTGAAATCCGGTCCCGGCAAAACCTTCACCCAACGCATTGCCGTCGGGCAGGCGCAGAAAATACCCGATCGTGTTGCGGTAAGCGATACGGTAGATGGGATGGCTATTGAAGATCATTTTCCCTGCGGAATTGGCGATCGGCGTCCGGTCGGCATCGGCCATGAAACGCATGGCGCTGATCGCGCCATTTTCGCGGGCCAGAAAATAAGGATATTTGCGGCCGCCGGAGCCACTACCGAGGCCGTCATCTCCCGCGGTGACGTGGACGAAAACCGTTTTGGCGGCGCCGCCAAGCACATCCTCAAATGCGTTCGGATTCATGAAGAGCTGCCAATCGTCTTCATGCGCGGCAAAGTAAAACGACACTTTGTCTGACGTGAGGGCGTCGGCCGCACGCGCCGCGACCGGCGCCAGCAGCGCAAAGCTCGCAAGACACAGGATCACCGCTTGCCAGCGCGGTGCAAGTTTATCGGATTTTTTGTTGCAGCGATTTGATAGATTCATGACGTGAGCTAACGCTCGTCTCCCGGTGACTGACGCTATCTGGCCGATTTTACGAAAAATGAAAAGCAGATTTCATTTTCATCATGATCCTTTTTATCATTCTCCGTTTTGCAACGCACAACGAGTGCGCTGCACAATATACGTATTGGCCTTTCACAATGGGATTAAGGCCACGTCGCGGTGAGTAAGCACGGTGCGACGCAAAAATTTTGGTTCGGCCTTGCGCTGCGACGATTGCTTGAGAGTCGCAACGTCAAGCCCAACGACAGAAAAAATAGAGAAAGCATAAGGCTTGCCCCTCCAAGCACGAGTTCCCGGCTCGGGAGGAACTGCTAGATTTGTTCAACCTCGCGCTCGGCTCCGACGCGTCGCTTGATCGGCCAAGCCGCCGCGATGCGCTTACAATTGTAATCATCGGCTCTCTCCGTACGACGGCGGCGCCGAAGAATCCGTCATGCTTGACCGAGGTCAAATCGGTCCGGAGACTTGGCCTTTGACCGTCTCGGCGATGCCAAGCCCGCGCAACAGCGGCTCAAGCTGGCCCTCGTAAACCCGCGAGCGGCCGACGGCGCTCGTGTAGATTGGCTGACGAACCTGCGTCGCACTCGCGGTTCGCACCGGGCGCTCTGTTTCGTGGAATGACAGGCAGCGGTCGTCCCAGGGCAGGCCACAATATTCGATGATACGACGCGCCTGCTTTTCAAGATCGGCGACCACGTCTTCGTAACGCA
>CAWARC010000031.1:0-120050 GCA_963784325.1 uncultured Alphaproteobacteria bacterium
GCCTCGATCATCTTGGCATTCAGGTCGAGGACAAGGACGAACTCAGCGAAATCTATGCGCGCCTGCGTAAGGCCGGCGGCGACGTAATCGAGCAAGGCCAGACCAGTTGCTGCTATGCCAAGTCGGAAAAATCGTGGATCGACGATCCGGCCGGTATTTCCTGGGAGACGTTCCTCACGACGGGCGAGACTACCGATTACGGCGATGGCACGGGCGAGCGTGACGCGCGCGTGGCCAATTCCAAGGCGTGCTGCGTCCCGTCGGCCTCCGTTGCTCCAGAAAGCGCATCGGCATGTTGCAAGTAAGGCTCGCGCAGCCAGCAGTGGGGAGAATCAGATGATTCAGGCGGTCGAAAACAAAGTCTTCAACGTCCTGTTCCTCTGCACCGGAAACTCGGCCCGCTCGATCATGGCCGAAGCATTCTGAACCGCGCCGGGGCCAGGGAAGTTCCGGGCCTTTTCGGCCGGCAGCCAGCCGAAAGGGCACGTGCATCCTTAGCCCTCGATCTGCTGCGCAAAATGCATTACGACGTGAGCGGGTTGCGCTCGAAGAGCTGGAACGAGTTTTCGCGGTCCGGACTCGCCAAGCTCGATTTTGTCTTCACCGTCTGCGACAACGCGGCCGAAGAAACCTGCCCGGTTGGCCGGGCCAGCCGATGACGGCGCATTGGGGTCATGCCTGATCCGCGGCCGCGGCACAGGCACCGAAGCGGAAATGCGGCTTCGCCTTCGCCGACACGTTGCGGATGCTAACCAACCGCATCAAGATCTTCGTGAGCCTGCCGCTTCGTTCGCTCGACAAGCTGACGCTGCAGAAGCGGCTCGACGCGATCGGCAAGACGAAAGACGCGGGCGGCAAGCCGGCCACGGCGGCCGAATGAACGACGCGCACTGGTTTTTCTACAGTCGCCGCGGCCTGTCTAGTCGGTATCCGCGCCATCTCGGCTGTCAGCGTGCATGCGAACTTGCGTAAACGGCCGACTTCACTCACCCGCAACCGAGCCTGACCATGTCCACATTCGAACGCTATCTCACCGTCTGGGTCGCACTTTGCATCGTCGTCGGGTCGCGCTTGGGCACTTCTTTCCCGCGGTATTCCACGTCATCGGTTCGCTCGAGATCGCCAAGGTCAACCTGCCGGTCGCGGTCCTGATCTGGCTGATGATCATTCCGATGCTGGTGAAGATCGATTTTGCGGCCTTGTCGCAGGTCAAGGAGCATTGGCGCGGCATCGGGGTCACGCTCTTCATCAATTGGGCGGTAAAGCCCTTCTCCATGGCGTTCCTGGGCTGGCTATTCATCGGCTGGCTGTTCAAGCCCTATCTCCCGCCGGATCAGATCAGCAGTTACATCGCCGGCCTCATTCTGCTCGCGGCAGCGCCGTGCACGGCGATGGTGTTTGTCTGGAGCAACCTCTCGGACGGCGAGCCGCATTTCACGCTGAGCCAGGTCGCGCTCAACGACGTGATCATGGTGTTCGCCTTTGCGCCGATCGTGGGCTGCTGCTCGGCATCTCGGCGATCACCGTGCCATGGGAGACGTTGCTCCTCTCGGTCGTTCTCTACATCGTCGTGCCGGTCATCATTGCGCAGATCGTTCGGCGGAGCGTGATCGCGAGCGGCGGCAGCCGAAGCGTTGACGCGGCTCTTGTCCTACTGCAGCCGATATCGCTAGTGGCGCTGCTTGCGACGCTGGTGCTTCTGTTCGGCTTCCAGGGCGAGCAGATCCTCGCCCAACCCCTGATCATCGCAATGCTGGCCGTGCCGATTTTGATCCAGGTCTATTTTAATGCCGGGCTCGCCTATGTCCTCAATCGCGCCGCAGGCGAGGCGCATTGCGTTGCCGGGCCCTCCGCGCTCATCGGCGCGAGCAACTTCTTCGAATTGGCCGTGGCCGCCGCGATCAGTCTGTTCGGCTTCAATTCGGGGGCGGCGCTCGCGACCGTGGTCGGCGTTCTGATCGAGGTGCCGGTGATGCTTTCCGTCGTGAAAATCGTGAACAATACCCGCGGCTGGTATGAGGCCGGCGCGACCGTGCGTCGGCGCATGGCGAGTGTAAAAGCAAGAGGTTGAGAGGTGGCATCGTGATCGACAACCGAGCGTAATCTCGCCTTCACGACGTCGGTTCCCTTCTTGCTACGCAACACCGCCCACTGCCGACTGAGAAGCGACTTCCGGATTGGGTCATCAGCGCCGTTTCGGTGATGTCCGTTACGTGTCCGCTCTGCCCACGATTCCAGACGTCACGCTGTCCTGCGGCAAACGACGCTCAGGGCCACTTTCGGAAGTCGGTGAACTCAACAGAAAGGCCAACTCTCAGCGGCCCTTCCGTATTTCTGTAAATCATCGTTTGCTCAGGCAACGACGGCCTGCACTTTACGCTTCCTCCGGCAGCCGAACAAACCTAAGCCGCCGAGAGCGGCGCTGTGGTGAAAGAAATAGCCGCCTCCCCGGAGAGAAGCGGCTATTAGCAACCGGTTGGTTTCCAGTTGTGAAGTGTACAGCGTAGCAATTGTAAAACGGTCAAAACAATCAGGACACTTTTATCCAAAATCCGCGAGCCGCGTTATCTTTGGGGTGTACTACGAGAACTATGAGCCGTTTACCGGCAATTGCGGCAAGTCTTTATTAACGCTGGTCGCGCTATGGACGTCTGCTGGGTTAGCTTAATCGGTAAAGCCGCCGGTTGGTTTCTGGCGAGACGAAAGGTTCAAATCCTTTCACCCAGCTCCAAAATAGAAAGCGATGGGTCATGAACGCCACTGCTAGGGCGTTTGCCTTTCGTCCCTTTGCTCTCAATTACAGACGTAATGCCTGTCTCGCTGCAAACTACGTTCGGGTAGAGTCGAGGATGGGCGCGGTAACTTGAGGCCTATGGCCAACGCCCCGTTTCCCATCCCCGCTCATCGAACCGGACGTGCCGGTCTCCGGCATCCGGCTCTCCGACTGGTTTCATCGCATGGCACACGGCGATGCAGTGAGCGGCAGGCGTTCGAGGCGCAGGAGCCGATGTTCTCCATAGACGACATCACAGGAGAAGCGTTTGGTCCCGCGCCCTGCCACTTTGTGCCGTCTGGCGAGGAAGTCGCGCACGCGCTCATAGACGTATCGGTCAACACCACGGAATGCCGATCGACACGTCCCGTGGCAGAAGTAGTTTGACCAGCCAAGCAGAGACTTGTTCAGCGTGTCGCGCACTTCGGGCCACGGATCATTGTTGCTAGGCACCAGCAGATTGCCAACCTTCGTCTTGAGCCGTTGCACGCTCTTCTTGGACGGGCTCGCGCTCAGATACCATTTACCGTTTGCTTTATAACGGTGAGGTCCGAACGAGTAGCCGAGGAAGTCGAAGCGTTCTTGCCGAGCATTCTTCAACGAGGTCTTGGCCTCGTTGATGGTCGAGCCCGAGCGCGCGTCATCGCCACCGTCGTCCACGCCAGAGCCTCAGCCGCACGTCCGCGGCTGAGGATGACGAAGTCATCGGCATACGCGACGACGTGTGCGCGGAACGCTTCCCCGCGTCCGGTAAGCCGCCAGTACTTCAGGAACCGGTTCATGTAGATGTTGGCAAGCATCGGACTAACGACCCCGCCCTGAGGCGTGCCGCGCGCGTTGCTCTTGCCACCACCGATGCGCCGGGTCCCGTCGCCATCATCCCGTTCCTCGATCGGCGCTTTCAGCCACAGCTTGATCAGCCGCAGCACGTGCCGGTCCACGATGCGGCGAGCTACTGACTTCAGGAGTTCGTCGTGTGGAATCGAATCGAAGTAGCGGGATAAGTCGGCGTCGACCACGTCGGTGTACCCCCGGCAAACATGCCGGTGCACTTCCTTGACCGCGTCCACCGCCCCGCGTGCGGGACGATAGCCGTAGGCATTGTCCTCGAAGTCCGCCTCGAAGATTGGTTCCAGCACGAGCTTGGCGGCGGTCTTGGATTACCCGATCCCGGATCGTTGGAATGCCGAGCGGTCGCTCGCCCCCATCCGGTTTCGGGATCATCACACGCCGCACCGGATCGGGCCGGTACGTCTTCGAGATCAGTTCCTCGCGCAAGCCTGCCAGCCAGTTATCCAGACCCGACGTTTCGATCGCCGCGAAGGTCATTCCATCCGTGCCCGGCGCACCTGCATTGGCGCGGGCCAACGCATAGGCGTGGCGGAGGATGTCTTCGCGATAAATCTTGTCGTAGAGCAGATAGAAGCGGAAGGCAGGCTCCGCCTTCGCCTTGCGATAAAGCTTTCTCTGAAGGCTCCGGATCGCAGTCGGGTGTTGCGAGGCTCATCGCCAATCACCTCACCTCGCCATCTTCGAAAGCACACCAGAAGTCAGGGTCCTTTGCTCCGCCGGTATTGCCCGGCTTCAACGGTCATACTGACCCTGTCCGACTCCCGCCATGACCGCCGCCTGATCGCGGCGTTGAGGTCGCTACCCTCGCCTGTGACGGGTCTCCCCCGATTACCCGAACCACCTTTCCGACGTGCCGTGCCCACTACCCCGGCGAATCGAGCGGGTGCGCGTGTCGATTGCTTCTCCGCTCGTGCAGCCTTCCCCAAATGGCCGAAGGGTCGGCATCCGCATTGTCACTTTCGAGGCCTGCTCAGGCTTCACTGACGTTACGGCCCGCCAGATCGCTCAGTCGCCCAAGGCGACCTTTGTCACGAGGCTCCGGCCCCGCCGGTTACCCGGCCAAGCCGCTCGTCAGCTACCAGATCAATCGACAACTCTCTGGGTGGAATCTTCCTCCACTGATGATTCGCGCCTTCGGGGCGCACGGCCATTAAGCGACATCCCGGTCGGTCCCGACTTAGTCAGTTCGCGTAGCACGGGTGTCAATCGGCGTTCAAATTTGACCCCCGATCGGCGTCCAATTTTGACCCTCTTGAGCGACGTGTTTTGGCGGTAGCGCTCGCGCCGTCGGAGCTGGTCGGGGTTGCGGAGACGGCGCGAGCGCGGGTTGTCGGGTGATCGTCAGCCCGGCTCTTGAAGCGCCAACTGTCATTGCCGGTCTCGATGATGTCGCAGTGGTGGGTCAGGCGATCGAGCAGCGCGGTCGTCATCTTGGGATCACTGAAGACGCTCGGCCATTCCCCGAATGCGAGGTTGGTGGTGACGATGATTGAGGTGCGCTCGTAGAGCCGGCTGACGAGGTGGAACAGGAGCTGCCCTCCGGATTGAGCGAACGGCAGATAGCCGAGTTCGTCGAGAATGATGAAGTCCATTCGAGTGAGTTGATCGGCGATCCGACCTTGCCTTCCGTTACGGGTCTCGATCTCGAGCCGGTTGACGAGATCGACCACGTTGTAGAACCGGCCACGGGAGCCGGAGCGGATGCAGCTTCTGGCGATGGCAATGGCCAAATGGGTCTTGCCGGTGCCGGTCCCGCCGACCAGCACGGCGTTGCGCTGCTGGGCGATGAAGCCACCGCCGGCGAGGTCGTTCACGAGCGTCTCATTGATCGGCGTGCCCTCGAACTGGAAGTCGTCGAGGTCCTTGGCGAGCGGCAGCTTGGCGATGGTGAGCTGGTACTTGATCGAGCGCGCCTGCTTCTCGTTGATCTCGGCGTTGAGCAGATCACCGACGATGCGCTGGGGTTCATGCTGGCGTTTGACGGCCGTGGCCATGATCTCGTCGAAGGCGGCCTTCATGCCGTAGAGCTTGAGCTCGCCCATGAGGTCGAAGAGTTGGGATCGTTCCATCAGTTGGTTCTCCTGAGGTTGTCGTAACGGGCACAATCGGCGATGGGCGCGTGGCGCAATGTCAGCGCGGCCGGCGTGAGGATGGTGGCTGGCGGGCCAGGATCACGCTGACGGGCAAGGATGTTGAGGACGACATCGGCGGAGTGGACGCTGTGGGCGATCGCTTCGGCGCACGCGGCCTCGACCGCCGGCAGCCCATCGGTGAGCACCGCGGTGAGGATGTCGACCATCTGCCGATTGCCATCGTCGGCGCCGGCGAGCTTGCGCCGCACGCGCTCCATCGACGCCGGCAGCACCCAGTCCTTGAAGGGTGCGCCGTTGCGCAGGGCGCCGGGCTTGCGGGCGAGCACCGGCACGTAATGCCAGGGGTCGTAGACCGTGTCGCCACGGCCGAATGAACGGGGATGCTCGGCGACGATCCGCCCGTCCTGGCGGATTACGATGCGATCGGCATAGGCATGAACCTCGACCGGACGACCGACAGCACTGGCCGCCACCGAGTACTTGTTGTTGTCGAAGCGCACCAGGCAGGTCTTCGAGACCGATGCCGGCACCGCGTGGAAGCCATCGAACCTGCCGGCATAGGGAACGAGCTTCGGCCGCTCTGCCTCGAACACCTCCCAGATCGTCTGCTCGGTCAGCTCCGGATGGGGATGCACCTTGGCGTAGGCAATGCATTTATCGAGCAGCCAGGCGTTCAGTTCGTCAAGATTCTTGAACCGCAGACGCGGCGTGAAGAACCGCTGACGGACGAGCCCGACCTGGTTCTCGACTTGCCCCTTCTCCCAGCCCGATGCCGGCGTGCAGGCGACCGGATCGACGAGGTAATGGCTGCACATCTGCAGGAAGCGGCGATTGTAGAGGCGACCCTTGCCGACGAAGATCGTCTCCACCGCCGTCTTCATGTTGTCGTAGATGCCGCGCCCGCAAGCGCCCTTGAACAGGGCGAAGGCCCGGTCGTGGGCGTCGAACACCATCTCCTGCGTCTCGCGCGGATAGGCGCGCACGAACAGCATCCGGCTGTGACAAAGCCGGACATGGGCGGCCTTCACGATCACCGTCACGCCGCTCAGCAGAACGACCTCGTGGCTCCAGTCGAACTGGTAGGCTTCCCCCGGCGCGAAGCTCAGCGGGACGTAGGCCGCCGCCGTCGATTGTCCGCGCTCCTTGGCCCATCGCCTGGCGTAGCGCCGCACGGCATCGTAGCCACCGTCGTAGCCGCGCCCGCGTAGTTCCTCGAAGATGCGGATCAGCGTCAACTGCTCGCGGAAGGGCTTGGTCGTATTGCCTTCCAACAGTTCATCGAGTTCAGCCGTCCACCGCCCCAGCTTCGGCCGAGGCTGAACGTCACGCTCGTACTCGAACGATGTCTCCCCCGACCGCAGTACCTTGCGGACCGTGTTCCGGGACACCTTCAGATCCCGGGAAATCTCCCTGATCGTTTTGCCTTTGATGAAATGCTCGCGCCGAATCCGGCCGATCGTCTCCACTGTCAGCATTCCCCCACCGCTCGCTTGGAATCAAAGCGAGCAGCGCATCAGGCCAACCTGTAGGGGGTCAATTTTGGACGCCGATCCCCCGGCTCAGGGGGTCAAAATTGCACGCCGAATGACAGAATCGGGTTCAAGAGCGCCGACGCCATCGCAATGAAGCTTGGCATCGAGAAGACTGCCATGGTGCGAGTCCGCGCCGGCATATCCTATGCGCTGAGTGAGGCAATGGACGAGGGCCACTGCGGCCTGCCGATCGATGAACTCGTCCCGCTGGCCGAGAAGCTGCTCGAGGTGCCGCAAACTCTGATCCGCACTGCTCTCGACCTCGAGCTGCAGGACGGCAACGTGGTCGCCGATAACGTCGGCGAAACACCCTGTGTATTTCTGGCCGGCTTGCATCGGGCGGAGCGCACCATCGCCGAGCGGCTTGTGCAACTCGCAAATGGCACGCTGCCGTGGCCCTGGATCGATCCTGACAAGGCCTTACCGTGGGTCGAGGGGCGAATTGGTCTCGCGCTCGCCGAAAGCCAGATTGCTGCGATCCGGCTCGCACTGATCTCCAAGGTGCTGGTGATCACCGGCGGACCTGGCGTCGGCAAGACGACAATCATCAATGCCATCTTGCGCATTCTCGCAGCTAAGGGAGTGAGGCTACTGTTGTGCGCCCCGACTGGCCGCGCGGCCAAGCGCATGACGGAGGCTACTGGCTTCGAGGCCAAGACCATTCATCGGCTGCTCGAGGTCGATCCCAAGGACGGCGGCTTTAAGCGCGGTGAAGACAATCCCCTCGACTGTGATCTGCTGGTTGTCGACGAGACCTCGATGGTCGATGTTCTGCTCATGCAGGCGCTGATGAAGGCCCTGCCCGATAGAGCCGCCCTCCTTCTTGTTGGCGATATCGACCAGCTTCCTTCAGTCGGCCCCGGCCAAGTGCTGGCGGATATCATCTCATCCGGCGTCGTGCCAGTAGTCGGCCTCACGGAAGTATTCCGTCAGGCGGCACAGAGCCGCATCATTACCAGCCCCCATCGCATCAACCAGGGCTCAATCCCCGATCTCAGCCCACCGGAGTCCGAGAGCGATTTCTACTTTGTGCAAGCAGACGAGCCGGAGACTGCCGTCGGCCGCATCATCGAACTGGTGAAGACGCGGATCCCGCGCCGCTTCGGTTTAGATCCCATCCGCGACATTCAGGTGCTTTGTCCGATGAATCGCGGTGGTGCCGGGGCACGATCGTTGAACATCGAATTGCAGGCGGCACTCAATCCCGCCGGCGATCGGGGGCCAACTTGCGTGTCTCCGCTCCGAACCAGGTTCAGCATCCGGCAATGACGTTAATGTGGAGACATGCTATCGTGCCAATATGCGCCCGTCAGAAGTCGATAGAATCAATGCTGCTCTCGATCGAGTTGAGTTTGCGTTGGAGGAATTGCGAAAAAGGGCCAGCGAATTATGCCGCAGGCTGGCCGCGGCAAAAACGCCAGAAGAAACCGAGGCTTTAAACATCGAAGCGATTGAGCTTAAGCAGCAGCTGGGCAAGATCGGCGAAGCAGTTCATGCCGGTAATCCTGCCCCCCATCTTCGACTGGTATCGGACTCGGAATGAGGGCGCCGAGCGTCTCGCTCCGGCGGGAATTTACGGTAGCGAGATGACGCTCAAAGTCAAGCTCACCACATTCACGATGACGGCCGGCGTCCTGGCGCCGCTCGACCTCGAACTAATGGTGGATGCGACTGTCGATGCGCCGCAATTGCTCGGCAAGGGTTACGAGGAGGCGATCGATGATCGCTGTTTCGCGGAGGCGGTCTATCGCGCCGCCCTTGCGAGCGGGTTGATGGAGCTGGTCGGTTACCAGGACGCGATTGCCGAATCTGGGTGACTTTGGCGCGAGTATCGCGCTGCAACGTCATGCCACTGAGTTCGTCTCGGTTGGGTCACGAGCGACCGATTTGAGACGGTCGTGCGACTTCCGCTTTGCCACCGGTTACAGACGTAATGCTGTCTCGCAGCAAACGACGTTCAGGGCCATTAGCGTCGTTTGAGCACCCTCGGTACATCATATGTTTGCCAAGTTGATATGTTTGCCAAGTTGGGCGCGTGATATACTTCCTAACCTTCCAGAGGATTTGATTTCGATGTGGAAGAGGGGTCCATGAATAGCGCCCACCCAATTAAAAAGATCGTTCAAGACGAAAGCCAGAAAAACCACGACGGCATCAGACGTCGTGATCTGCTGCTCTGCAGCGGCTCTTTGCTCGCCGCATCAGCCCTTGCCGGCGAAGTAATGGTCACCGGGGAGGCTGCCAACGCTCAGACCAACGCCGCAGAGTCCATCGCACTTCCTTCCGATCAGGTCGGTGACGTCGCCACCAGCGCCTACGTCTATGCATATCCGCTCATCCTCATGGAATTGACGCGCCGGCTCGGCACAAATGTCGCCGACACTCGACAGTTCGCAAGGGCGCCAATGAACCAGTTTGCGAATGTGCCGGCATTTCCTGACGCCACCTTCACAGACATCACACGGCCGAACGCAGACACGCTCTATTCGCTCATGTGGTTTGACGTGTCGAAGGAACCGCTGCTGATCAGCGTAGTGGACTCAGGAGAGCGATACTATCTGCTCCAGATGTGCGACATGTGGACTGACGTGTTCGACAGTCCTGGCAAGCGCACGACCGGCACAACTGCGCAGGTGCTGGCGATCGCTGGGCCGAACTGGCAAGGCCAGCTCCCTGCAGAGGCTACGCTCATTCATAGCCCCACTGCGATCAACTGGCTCATCGGGCGCACGCAGACCAACGGCAAAGCGGACTACAATGCGGTGCATAAATTCCAGGCCGGGCTCCTCGCTACGCCGCTCAGCCAATGGGGCAACTCCCACCGGACGCCGGCGGGCACGATCAATCCCGATTGGGACATGAAGACGCCGCCCATCAACCTTGTGGAAAACCTCAGTCCGGCAGAGTATTTTTCGCTCTTCACCGAACTCACCAAGCTCAATCCACCGCACGCGAATGACTACCCGATCCTCCACCAGATGCGGCGCATGGGGATCGAGCCGGGCAAGCCTTTCGCGTTCGACCAGGCGTCGCGCGAGGTTCAGCGCGCTTTGACCGAAGCTGGGCCGATCGCATTAGACAGAATGAAGACCCGGTTTCGGAAAATGGGCGTAGCAAACGCGGGATGGCGCACCAACCTTACCGCAATCGGGACTTACGGGACGGATTATTTGAGTCGGGCAGCGGTCGCTAATGCCGGCATCGGCGCCAACACGATCGAAGATGCTGTCTATCCTACGGCATTCGCCGATGTAGATGGCAAACCTTTAAACAGTGACAACCGCTACGCACTGCATTTCAATAAGGACCAAGTGCCGCCGGTACATGCCTTCTGGTCGCTGACCATGTACAACGAAAAGCAACTATTCGCGGCCAATCCCATTGACCGCTATGCGATTGGGGACCGCGATAAGCTTTCATTCAATCCCGATGGCTCGCTCGACCTTTACATCCAGCGCGAGTCGCCCGGCCAAGACAAAGAGGCGAACTGGCTACCGGCACCTGCATCCGGGCCGTTCACGATGAATATGCGTCTGTATTGGCCGAAGCCTGAAATCCTCGACGGAAGCTGGGTGCCAGCGGGGGTGAAGCTGGTGCAGTAGCGAGCCTCGCCGAGGTCCGGTTTGGGTCATAAGCGCCGTATTCCCATGTCCGAGTCATGTCCGCTTCGCCCCTGAAACCGGTCGAACTGATGACACTCGACGACGGCAGAAACGGGCCAGATTCCGACATTCGGCACCGCAGGAAAAGCTCACCTATTCGATCTTTTGTCTGGTGCGCGGGAGAATTGACCGCCCCCACCGGGTGCGCGCCGCCTAAAGCCAAGCCGATTGCGAGGTCGGACCGTGCTGGTTATGCTTTCTAAACATCCAAAGCTGGGAGGACGGCATGATTAGTAAGACAATGCGGCCTACTGCGCCCTACGTAAGCGCGGCCCTTTTGTCGCTATCGCTTTTGGCTGGCAGCGGACTTGCTCGAGCCAACGAGATCAAAGTCATGGCGTCAGTCGCGCTGAAATCGACACTAGACGACCTAGCGGCAAAATTCGAAAGCAGCGGCGGCGGCAAGGTGACGATGGTTTACGGCCTTGCGGCGCAGTTGAAGCAGCGCGTCTCCGACGGCGAAGCGGACGACGTTGCCGTCCTGATCCGACCGATGATGGAAGATCTTCTCAAGCAGGGGAAATTAGCAGCCGGCAGCCTTACCAATGTCGGCGGCACACCGGTTGCGATCGCCATTCGTGCAGGCGCCCCCAAGCCGGATATTGGCACTGTCGATGCACTGAAACACACGCTGATCGCGGCCAAATCGATTTCATATTCCGATCCGGCGAAAGGCGGCGCGAGCGGCGTCTACTTCGCCAAGGTTGTTGATCAGCTCGGCCTGACCGATGAACTCAAGGCGAAGACGATTCTGGTGCCCGGCGCCCAGGCTCCCGAGCTTGTCGCCAAGGGCGAAGCCGAATTGGGCGTGGCGCAAGGTTCGGAAATCGTTCCGGTCGCGGGCGCGGAGATACTCGGACCGTTGCCGGGCAAGCTCGGCAGCGTGACACTGTTTACCGCGGGCATCGCCGCGGTGAGCAAAGCGCCCGATGCCGCCAAGGCGTTCATCAAGTTCATTACCGGACTGGACGCGGCGCCAATCCTGAAGGCTAAGGGCTTCGCGCCGGGCTGATTACGCAAAATACAGGTCCGTTAAGGCGCCAACAGCTGACTGATGGCGGACATCGGATTACGTCAGCGACGGGCCATATCCAGACATTTCCCCCAAGTGGCCTGACGGATTTTGGCACCTGCACAAAATCACATTCCGGTGGTCACCGTTTCGGATTGCCCTGGATGCCTGCCCGCACGCTGAGGCAGAATGAGAATGCAGCCGATGATAAAAGCGCCGATGACGGCGGACGCAATCGGCCGGCTCAATGCCAATCCGCCATCGTTGACCGGTTTGTCGAGGAAATCTCCGACCGTCGCACCGAGCGGTCGCGTCAAGATGAAAGCGGCCCAGAACAACAGAACCCGCGACGTGTTGGTGAAGTAGTAGGCTGCGGCCAGCAATGCCAATCCGGCCGCGAAAAGGAGCGCCCCGCCGTCATAGCCAAGTCTAGTATCGTCGGCCGTCCAATCGCCCAATGCTGTCCCTAAGGTCTGCGAAAAGGTGATGGCAACCCAGTACAACACTTCGACTTTCGGCGTGTTGACCGTCGCGACCGAGATCGAGCCCTGTGACCAATACCACGCACCGAGCGTGGCGATGAGACAGGCAAGCAGAAGAGACGATCCACCGGCATAGCCGATACCGAGCGAGCGGTCGGCAAAGTCGGCCATTGTGGTGCCGGCGGTGGTCGACGCGACGATCGTCGCCCAGTATAGCCACGGATGAAACTTCTTGGCCGCGATCTGCAGGACGACCAGCACCAGAAGAAGCGACAGAAAAAGCGCCGTACCGAGGAGGTAGCCCCAGTTCGATGTCATGGTAACGGTGTGGCCGCCGGTCTCACCCAGCGTCGTCGCCGCAATCTTGATGATCCAGAACACGAGCGTAACTTCGGGAACTTTGCTCGCGGATCGCTCGACGGACTTCACCATCCAGCCTCACTTGTTCGCGGGAAGCACGGGAGCGGCCCCATCGCGGGAAACGTTCACAGTGGCTTTCGGTTCGGCATGTAGTGGGGCGGTGATGAAGTTGGTAACGTCGGCCCCAGTGATAACCATGATGCGTGTTGCGGTTCAATTCCCGCTTTGCTGCGCTGTCCTGTTGCTGGGATTTGCCATTCCAGCCATCGCCGGGCCACCCTATCTGACCGACGATCCCGAACCAACGGATTACCGGCACTTCGAGATTTACACGTTCTCGCAGGGCACGGCGACGGAGGACGGCATCGGGGGCGAAGGCGGGATTGACTTCAATTACGGCGGCGCGCCAAACCTACAGCTCACGGCAACGTTGCCGGCGACTTACAACTTTCCGGCGTCAGGTTCTTCCGCGGTGGGGCCCGGCAACGTCGAACTTGCGGCAAAATACCGCTTCCTGACCCAGGACAATTTCGGGCTCGACGTCGCCGTATTTCCGAGGGTTTTCCTGCCGAGCGCCTCGCCGAATGTCGGCGACCAGCACGCGTCCTATCTGTTTCCGATCTGGATGCAAAAAGACTGGCAGCAGTGGTCCGCGTTCGGAGGTGGCGGTTGTGAAATCAATCAGGGCGGCAATTCACAGAATTTCTGCCTGATGGGAGCGGTTGTTACCCGCCAGATCTCCGCTAATTTACAAGTGGGATTGGAATTGTTTCATCAGACAGCGGACGTCCAAGGCGGGCAGGCGACAACGTCCATCGGCGCGGGACTAAAATACGATCTGAATGATAAATTTCATTTGTTAGGCTATCTTGGGCGAGGCATTCAAAATGCCGATGAGACGGATCGGTACAATTGGTACGCCGCGATGCTGTTCACATTTTAATTCTCGTCCGCCATTCGGTAGCCCTTCTCGACTTCCGTTTCGGGTCAATTTCTGCCGAAATCGGATGTCCGCTCAATGTCCGCTTCTCTCGGAAGCGGACGCGCTCGCGCAGCAGCCGGAGCGAATGCGACACCTAAGCAGGCAACGTGGCGTAACCGGCCATCACCTTCAGAATGTTCTGCGGAGTTATCTCGGTGAGTTTGGAGAGCTCTCTCAGGTAATCCACGAAGTAGCTAGGGGTGAATGAGTTAAAAAATACCGCTGTCTCCTCAAAAGGATTGGAGAAGGTGTGACGGGCCCCCACCGGAACGACAACATATCCACCCGCATCTATATCATAGTGATCCTTACCCGACCAGAAGCGGAGGCGTCCTTTGGTCACAAGGAAAGTCTCGTCGTGCATTCGGTGCAGGTGATGAGGAGTTTGATCGATATGTGGAGGCACGGTGATCTCAACAGCGCCGAGTTCGATTGTTCGTCCTTGAACCGTCCTCCAGAACCCGAATATGAATCGGCCCGACCTGGAAAGCCTCGCCATCTTCTTTCGCTACGACGTGCACGGTCGACATCTTCATCTCCATGATGGATCGTGTAACGAGCATTTAGTCCGTTGAGATAGTTGCGTTAGAAAGCACGCTTCGGGCAACGAATACGATTACGCGCAAAGCGCACCTCGCCTTCTTGGCTGCACGCTACATCGAATGGTTCCGGGGCGACAACGCTTAAGGGTTCTCCGCCATCCTCATAAGCGCTATTGCCGAATGCTGCCATGCACCCGCCATGTCCGAATCGGGTCAGACCCGGTCTTCGGAGGATGTCCGCTTAATGTCCGCTACCCACCCGATCGCGACCAAATCACAGACGACCGGGCCGTGTGCGTCTGGAAGCAATATGGAAGCAAAAGCGAGCATGGAAGCAGAATATTCGTGACAGCCCATGAACGCTCGTGCGCCTAAAGGACTGAGGCGGTAAGCTGAAAAATAGCGTGCCATCGAGACTTAGTAACGTTCGTGATCGATCATGATCGTTCGTGCAGTTAAAAGGTTCGGACAATAATTCTGTCTGGGGGACTGGGGGTCCCGAGTTCAAATCTCGGCGCTCCGACCAATAAAATCAGTTGTTTCTTGCATTATCCGCCGGCGAATGTTTCCCAGAATTGGCGATTGGGAAACCCCGATGGCGAACGAACTCATCCGACCAATCGATGCCAACACCGCCCGCTATCGAAGAGCCACAAGGCGACTTCGAATGCAATTACAGTGTCCCTAAAGCGCGGCAATCGTGGGCAATGTTCTCGGCGATCTCTCGCAGGAAGTGCCAATGCCGCCGCGGGCAGTGGCGATGTCAATGATGTTGCAGTCTCGCTGAGAGTTGTCCTGCGGCTTGAGCGTACGCCATGCCTGCCGCAACGATTCTGAACTACAGATAACAGCGTCAAAGGCGATCTGCTGATTGACTATCGCCGATAATCGCTCCGGTATCTCCAGTAGCCGCCCGCCATAACTCGTCATCGGTCAATTTTGAAGACTGCACTTGGACTCCGATGTTCTGCATCGCTTGGATACACGACCGCTTTATACCGACGGCATATAACTTGGCCTTAGGAATTAGGGTTAAGAAAAACTGATGAGGATGAGCCGGGCCGGCGATCGGCCGCCACCACCACGGGCGTCGTATTGTTGGCCAGCCGCCGGCGAAACAATAAATCTGAGATATCAGATCGATTGCGGCCGCGCGCGGGACCGCGGCAGATGACGCGGGCACTCGTCGAGGCCGCTGCAGAACGCGATCGTCAGGCTAGCGGTCCGGTCTTTCACCATCGCGGCGGCAAGCTCCAAGGCTGCGTCGGAAATCTCTTCGGCGAAGATGTCGTCATCTTCTACGTCGAGAATGCTGGCCGAACTCTTCATGGCGTCCCCCCAACGGAGCGCACCACATCCTGTAGTTGCGGTCAAGGCGACGCAATCCCCGTCACCGGCGCTTATGGCTCTTTTTGTGGCGACGACACGCGTTGGATCCGTCACACGGAAATTATTGCAGGCCGTGGCCGCGCGGCCACGGTATCCAGACACAAGTTCCGCCGTCCTCGCGCCTCCTGTGACTTAGAAGACGCAGCCCCGGCAAATCGCGCGGAGCTTCTTGCCTGATCGAATCTTCCCCACAATCGCGGCAGCAAATGCGTCGTATGGCGGAGAGAAAAGAATGACGCAGATAGCAAACGTTGCCGATCGATGGCGGACCCTGCGTGTGGCGGCTGGCGTCACCTTGGTGTTCTGCTGTTCGGCGCCCGTGGTGTGGCTGGTGTCCAACGTGCTGGCGAGCGGCATGCGGGCGCTCTACCCTTAGTTCGCCTCAACAGTCTTCCCGTTTCGAACAAAGTGCGTCTGCCGGCGCGGAAAACCGGGCATGGGTCCACGGTCGTGCCGGCTGTGACCTAAGGCACAGTGCGGGCGAAGGCCTGAGCCTATATGGCGAGGGTTAGGCCAAGCTTGGGGGCTTTCCGGTCCCAAGCCGCCAAGTTCAAAAGCCTGACGACTTTGGCCCCCGGCAACGTCCCTGCCGGGGGTCCTCTATTCAAAGCCGGGCCCGATGTCCGCATCGTGCGCGTAGGCATCGCGCTTCGGATAGAAAGCATTCAGCTTGTCCCGCAAGTCCCGCGCCGCACTCTCGGCGATGAGAACCTCGCATTCCCCCCGCGTGGTCAGCCCGCGGATCACAAGAGAGGCCGAGATGTTGGACGTCGCGGAACCGTCCCCCTTTTCAATTCGGGTGATCCGCCCGATCACATCATTTTCGCTGTCTAACCCTGGCATGGTCCGACCCCAGATCTGATTCGTGCCGGTCGGGATGGCGTCGCGTGCCGCCCCTTCCCTACGTCCCACGCCGTGAGGCTGTGCCCTAATGGTAAACACTTCGTTAATGCCGACGGGCAGTGGTGCAACAACTTACTGTTCTCGCAACCGACTGCGGCGCCAGCGCGAGCAAATGCGATGCTCAATTGCGCGCGAGCGCGCCTTCGATGATGCCGCGGCAGAGGATCAATTCGTCGAGCGCGGATTGCAGCTTGTGCCGCGCTTCATCGGCGAGGCCTCGCGGCGCTGGCGCCTCCGCGACTGGCGCGCCTTCCAGTCTCGGTTCGCGCCGCTCATCGCCAACCGCAAACAGATTCGGCTCCAACCGTTGTTCGGCCGGGTCTGCGGCGGCCGCCTCGTCGGCTTCGTCTTCGGCCATCGCCTCCGACGGTTCGGCGTCGACGCGCCAGACCGTCTGCACCAGCGTCACGCCCTGCTCGCGCAAAATGCGCTGCACGCCGCGGATGGTGTAGCCCTCGCCGTAGAGCAAATGGCGGATGCCGCGCAACAGATCGACGTCGTCGGGCCGGTAATAGCGCCGGCCGCCGCCGCGCTTCATCGGGCGGATTTGCGGAAACCGGCTTTCCCAGAAGCGCAGCACATGCTGCGGCACGTCGATCTCGTCAGCGACTTCACTGATGGTGCGGAACGCGTCCGGCGCTTTTTCCACCGATGACCCCTGGAAGCAGACTTAATTGGCAAGCCGTAAGCAGCCGGTAATCGCTGCTCAGCTTGAGGAGGGTTCACCGCTGCCGTCACTCTCAGCATTGATACGCTGCTTGAGAATGGCCGATGGCTTGAACACCATGACCCGGCGCGGCGAGATCGGCACTTCCTTGCCGGTCTTCGGATTGCGGCCGATGCGCTGGCCTTTCTTGCGCACGACGAACGAACCGAACGACGACAATTTCACAGTTTCGCCGCGTTCAAGGCAGTCGGTGATCTCCTTGAGCACCAACTCTACCAGAGTCGCGGATTCCGTGCGCGACAGTCCAACCTTTTGATAGACCGCCTCGCACAAATCTGCACGTGTGACCGTCTTTCCCGCCATCGCCAGCCCCGAGCACGGCGATCGATCTTACGTCGATCAAGATATCGTGCTGAATTATCAAGGATATTAGCTTCTTGCCGGACGAGTCAACCGGGGCAAAGCGACGATTGCGGCAGTTACCAGCGCACCAGCGCGGCGCCCCAGGTAAAGCCGCCGCCCATGGCCTCGAACAAGAGGAGATCGCCGCGTTTGATGCGGCGGTCGGCCACCGCGTCCGCAAGCGCCAGCGGAATTGAGGCAGCCGAGGTATTGCCGTGGCGGTCAACGGTGGTGACGATCTTGCCCGGCGGGATACCCAGTTTATGGGCCGAACCGTCGATAATCCGCTTATTGGCCTGATGCGGGATGAACCAGTCGACGTCGGCGGCGGTGTAGCCGGTGACCTTGAAGGCGTCCTCGACCACGTCGGTGATCATCGCCACGGCATGCCGGAACACTTCGCGGCCTTCCATGCGCAAATGGCCGACAGTGCCGGTCGATGACGGTCCGCCGTCCACATAGAGCTTCGATTTATGGCGGCCGTCGGAGCGCAGCCGCACGGTCAGCACGCCGCGATCCTCCCGGGTACCGGGCTGCTCCTGCGCGTCGAGCACCACCGCGCCGGCGCCGTCGCCGAACAGCACGCAGGTGCCGCGATCGGTCCAGTCGAGGATGCGCGAGAACGTCTCCGCGCCGATCAAGAGCGCGCGCGAGAAGGCGCCGGTGCGCAGCAGCGCGTCCACCGTCGCCAGGCCGTAGACGAAGCCGGAGCACACCGCCTGCAGATCGAAGGCGGCGCCATGGGTGATGCCGAGATCGGCCTGCACCGCGACCGCGCTGGCCGGGAAAGTATTGTCCGGCGTCGAGGTCGCCAGCACGATGAGGTCGATCGACTGCGCATCGACATGCGCATGGGCCAGCGCGGCCTGCGCGGCCCGCACCGCCATTTGCGAGGTCACTTCGCCGGGCGCGGCAATGCGGCGTTCATGAATGCCGGTGCGCTGGACGATCCATTCGTCCGAGGTGTCGATCTTGCGGGCGATTTCTTCGTTGGTGAGAACCTTGCTGGGCAGATAGCTGCCGCAGCCGAGCATAACCGAGCGCTTGACTGTCACGAGGCCGCTCCGCCGAGGGCCTGTTGCGGAGGATTGTGGAAGCGTTCAAGCGCGGTGCGGATTTTCGCCAACAGTTCGTCTTGCACGACGCCGTGGCCGAGATCGATGGCCGCGGCAAAACCTTCCGCGTCGGCGCCGCCGTGGCTCTTGATGACGATGCCGTTGAGCCCAAGGAAGACGCCGCCATTGGCGCGGCGCGGATCCATGCGCTCGCGCAAGCTCTGGAACGCCGAGCGCGCGAACAGATAGCCGATGCGGGCGCTCCACGAACTGTTCATCGCTCTCTTGAGATATTCGCCGAGCTGGCGGGCGGTGCCTTCCGCGGTCTTGAGCGCGATATTGCCGGCGAACCCTTCGGTGACCACCACGTCGACCTTGCCGCGGCCGATATCGTCGCCTTCGACAAAACCCTGATAGTCGAGGCCGGGCAGGCCTTCTTCACGCAGGATGCGGCCGGCCTCGCGCACCTGTTCGAGACCCTTGGCCTCTTCGGCGCCGATATTGAGAAGGCCGACGCTCGGCCGCGGCAGCCCGAACAGGATCCGCGCGGTGGCGGCGCCCATGACGGCGAGATCGACAAGGTGTTCGGCATCGGCGCCGATGGTGGCGCCGACATCAAGCACGATCAACTCGCCGCGCAAGGTCGGCCACAGCGCCGCGATCGCCGGCCGCTCGATACCGGGCAGCGTCTTGAGATTGAACTTCGACATCGCCATCAGCGCGCCGGTATTGCCGGCGGATACCGCCATGTCGGCCTCGCCCTTCTTGACCGCATCGATGGTGAGCCACATCGACGATTTCCAGCGGCCGTAGCGCAGCGCCTGGCTCGGCTTGTCCTCCATCCGCACCGCAATGTCGGTATGGACAATCCGCGATACCGCCTTGAGCTTTGCCCTGGCATCGACAAGCGGCGTCAGCTGCGCGGCGTTGCCGAAGAACAGGAACTCGGCTGCGGGGTGGCGCGCCAACGCCAGTTCGGCGCCGGCGACGACCACGGCGGGGCCGTGGTCTCCCCCCATCGCATCGAGAGCAATGCGGACCTTGTCCGACATTCAATGACCTAGGTCCGAAAGGTGGGAATGCGACACCGGAATTAGAATAGCGGTTTCGCGCCCCGATTTGAAGCGCCGCGCCTAATTCTTCGCCAGCTTGGCAAGAGCGGCAAACGGGCCCTCTTCCGGCGAGAGACTTTGCGGCGGCTCGAAAACCGCGTCCGGCTTGCGCGGATAGGGATCGAGCCCGAGGATGAGAAACTCGGTGGCAAGCGCACCCAAATCCACGAGACCGCCGATCAAGGGCTCCGGATCGCCCCATTTGACGTCGCGCGGCTCCGTCTCCGCCTCCTCTTGCGCGGGAGGCTCCTTCGGCTCGAACACGAGATCGACCGCCTCCTCGATCTCCTTCGTCAGCGGCTCGAGCGTGACGACGCAATTTTGCCCGACCGTCGCCGACACGACCCCTGTGACGTGGAGACCGCCGGCACCGTGCCGCTTCACATCGAAGCTTGCCTGCAGCCGCGGCAGATCGCGCAAACCTGCAAGCTGCGCCGCCGCCGCGCGCACGCCGGCGTCGGCGGTGAGATCGAAATGCTGGCCCGTTTCGGGAACATCCTCCACCACAACGGGAACCTGCCACGGCGGGGCAGGCAGTTTCTCGGAATTGGCTTTAGGCATGATCGATAACTTCCGCACTCGGCTGTGGAAAAGCGACCTCGCCCCGCAACAGCGCCGTGTCCTCCTGGCCTTCAAACCGGCGCCGCGCGGCGCGGACGTAATGGGCAAGCCGCACCGCGCCGCTGTCGTCGGCGGCATCGGCAAAGATATTGCGTCGGAGCGCCTTCTCAAGCTCCCGCTCGTCGGCGGCGGCAAAAGCGGCGAGATAGGCCGCCTGCCGGCCGTAAAAGGCCTCGCCGAAGCCGCGCATCCGCTTCGGAACCGCGAGATCTCCCACCCCCATTTCCCGCAAATTGCCGTCGAGGTCGCGGCAAAACACGTCGAACAGCCGTTGGCCGATGCCACGCCCCGCGTCGGCGCCGCCGCCGAGCCGGTCGATCAGCAGCACCAGATGCAGCACGATCAGATCGAAGCGGCCTTGAACCGTATCGGGCACCCCGTAGTCACGGTAAAAGGCCGGCGAGCGCGCCTGCGCCACGATCGCGCCATAGAGCTCGTCGATGCTGCGATCCTGGGAATGGGTGCGAAAAAGCCGCCAGATCATAAGGTTAACCGAGGCCGCGACAACCGGCTGCAACGCGGCCGATTGCCAATCTTGCGCTTTGGGGGTACGGCACGCGGCGGCTTTTCGCAAGTTGGGGACGAGGATGTGGGGTAACGTCGCGCGTCGCCAAAGCCGGCCGGTGACGGCTTGCGCCCTTGTTCTGGCGCTCGCGCTTGCCGGCTGCACCGGCGAAACATTCCAGCGCGGTTACGTGCTGCCCGAGGGGGCACTCGAGCAGATTCCGCTCGGCGCATCGCAGGAGCAGGTGCTGCTGGTGCTCGGCACGCCGTCGACCGTCGCCACCGTCAGCGGCGAAGCGTTCTACTACATCTCGCAGAAAGCCGACCGTCCGATTTCGTTCATGCAGGCCAAGGTGACCGATCAGCGCGTCATCGCCGTTTATTTCGACCAGGGCCGCAAAGTCCGCCGCGTCGCGGAATACGGCCTCAAAGACGGCCATGTCTTCGACTTTGTCAGCCAGACCACTCCCACCGGCGGCAACGATCTGAGCGTCGTCACGACGATGATTCACAATATCCAAGGCAAGGGCACTTAAGCCCCTGCCAAGCGCGATGCGGTCTGTCGGCGCGATTTTGTTTTCCCGATCTAGTGCGCCAGCACCGCGAGCAGCAACAGCGCCACGATATTGGTGATCTTGATCATCGGATTGACGGCGGGGCCCGCGGTGTCCTTGTACGGATCGCCGACGGTGTCGCCGGTCACCGCCGCCTTGTGGGCGTCGGAGCCCTTGCCGCCGTAGTGGCCGTCCTCGATGTACTTCTTGGCGTTGTCCCAGGCGCCGCCGCCCGAGGTCATCGAGATGGCGACGAACAGTCCGGTGACGATGACGCCGAGCAGCATGGCGCCGAGCGCCGAGAACGCCGCCGATTTGCCGGTCGCGCCGCCGCCGGCGACGAAGTAGATGACGAAATAGACGACGATCGGCGACAGCACCGGCAACAGCGACGGAATAATCATTTCCTTGATCGCCGCCTTGGTCAGCATGTCGACGGCGCGGCCGTAATCGGGCTTGTCCGTGCCCGCCATGATGCCCGGCCGCTCGCGGAATTGCCGCCGCACCTCCTCGACGATCGAGGCGGCGGCACGGCCGACCGCGGTCATGCCCATGGCGCCGAACAGATAAGGCAGCATGCCGCCGAACAAGAGGCCCGCGACCACATACGGATTGTTCAAAGAGAAATCCGGCGCCACGCCCTCGAAATACGGATGCGCATTGCCGCTGGCGATGAAGAATTTCAGATCTTCGTTATAGGCCGCAAACAGCACCAGCGCGCCGAGCCCGGCCGAGCCGATGGCGTAGCCTTTGGTCACCGCTTTGGTGGTGTTGCCGACCGCGTCGAGCGCGTCGGTCGACTTGCGCACCTCTTTCGGCAGGCCGGCCATCTCGGCAATGCCGCCGGCATTGTCGGTGACCGGACCGAAGGCATCGAGCGCGACGACGATGCCGGCGAGCGCCAGCATGGTGGTCACCGCGATGGCGATGCCGAACAGGCCGGCCAGATTATAGCTGACCAGAATGCCGGCGATGATGACGAGCGCCGGCAACGCGGTCGCTTCCATCGACACCGCCAAACCCTGAATGACGTTGGTGCCGT
This sequence comes from uncultured Alphaproteobacteria bacterium, assembly GCA_963784325.1. GTDB lineage: Bacteria > Pseudomonadota > Alphaproteobacteria > Rhizobiales > Xanthobacteraceae > BOG-931. The sequence continues at coordinate 22,540 of CAWARC010000031.1, forward strand.
GGCCGGTGACCGAAGCCTGCGCGATCGAACGCACCGGGCGGTAATCGGTGCCGGTAAAATATTCGGTGATCCAGATGATGAGACCGGTGACCACGAGACCGACGATGCCGCAGATATAGAGTGTCTCACCGGAGTAGGCGACGCCGGGCAGCGGGCCGAAACCGATCAGCTCATAGATCACGCCGGCGATACCGATCAGCGAAAACACCGCCGTCGCCAGCATGCCTTTATAGAGCGCGCCCATGATCGACTGGCTCGCGCCGAGCTTGACGAAGAAGGTGCCGAGGATGGACGCAATGATGCAGATGCCGCCGATCGACAGCGGCAGCATCATCATTTTCAACAGCGCATCGGCGCCGGCGGTCCGGTAAAAGATCGCCGCGAGCACCATGGTGGCGACCGTGGTCACCGCGTAAGTCTCGAACAGGTCCGCGGCCATGCCGGCGCAGTCGCCGACATTGTCGCCGACATTGTCGGCAATGGTCGCCGGATTGCGTGGATCGTCCTCGGGGATTCCGGCTTCGACCTTGCCGACAAGATCGCCGCCGACGTCGGCGCCCTTGGTGAAGATGCCGCCGCCGAGGCGTGCGAAGATCGAAATCAGCGAGGCGCCGAAGCCGAGCGCGACCAGCGCATCGATCACCTCGCGATCGTTTGGCGCCAGATGCAGCGTGCCGATCAGGAAGCCGAAATAAAGCGTGACGCCGAGGAGCGCGAGACCGGCCACCAGAAGGCCGGTGATGGCGCCGGCGCGGAACGCGATTTCAAGCCCGGCGGCAAGCGAGGACGTCGCGGCCTGCGCGGTGCGCACATTGGCGCGCACCGAGACGTTCATGCCGATAAAACCGGCCGAGCCGGACAGGATGGCGCCGATCGCAAAGCCAAGCGCCACCAGCCAGCCGAGGAAATAGCCGAGGATGAGGAAGACCACGACGCCGACGGCGGCGATGGTCGAATATTGCCGCTTGAGATAGGCCTGCGCGCCCTCGCGGATCGCCGCGGCGATTTCCTGCATCTTTTGGCTGCCGGCGTCGGCGGCCAGAACCGAGCGCGTGGCCCAGATGGCATAGACGATCGCCAATACGCCGCACAGAACAATGAGCCACAACGTTTCCATAGAAAGTCCCCGGTCTATTGAGAGGGCCGAACGCCGCCGGCCCGGAAGAATGGGCGCCTCGCATACAACGGACAAATGGGAGGTGCAATTCGCCGCGGAGTTTGCACAAAATACCCCCACACGCAACGTCGGGGGGCCGGCTTTTCCGGCGTTTTACCCATCCCCCTCAAGGCCGTTGCCGCCATCGCGTCGCTCCCGGGCATCAGAGCTGATCGAGACGGTTGAGCCGGTCCCATTCCCGGTGCATCGTCTTCGGCATCACCATCCTGGGGCGCGAACCCCTTCTGAGACGCTGAATCTTTTTCCAGCACGCCTCCGGATGGTCGCTCACGCATAGGCGGTGGCGGCGGCAGCGCTTGTCGGCGCAATAGCGGAACGAGCCCAACAGATCGGCCTGCGCGCGCCAGATCAACTTGGTGCGCGCGCGCCACGGAATCTCAAGCCACTCTTCCAGCGTCCGCCGGCCGGGAAAGCTACGTTTGCCTTTATACATGGGTGCTCCTTCCTTCTTCATCCCGCCCCGCGATAGCGGGGAGGGGCGGACCGCGCTCTTGCGCGGTGGGAGGGGCGCGGGCCGTGTCGATTTTTCGGCGACGACGGTGGCACGTCGAGTCAGACGCCCCCTCCACCGCCCTTCGGGCGGTCCCCCTCCCCCATTTGCGCGGGGGCGGATAAATCTTCCCCGTTCTCGCGATGCGCCTTCGCATCCGAGCTTCGCCACGCCACTGTAAGAAAGCCCTTCGTGCCTCCCTTAAAAGAAGGGAGGCGGAGCGCCGATAAGCGCATCCACTGGATTCCGCCCCGCCGCAGCAAGAAAAGCCTGCCAGCGTATGCGGCGAGCACCATCGCTTCCTCCCGCGAACGATGCGGGATCAAAGCGGCGGCGCCCTCGCCTTTCGGCGCCCTACCGCGGCACTACGCCGAGGGGCCTTACCCCCAACTCGGCTCCGGGCCGCGCTTCCTGGAATCACCGGATCCAAACGGGAGGACCCTCTCCGGCACCAGTGCAGCCAGCACCTGGCAGTCCGGTCACGCGCCGGACGGTCGATGCCCAAAGCCGCCCGGAGGCACGGTGTATGGCCGCACTTCCGGGAACCGCTCTCGTTCCACTTTCGAAAGTACCCTCGCGAAAGGCCCCTCCGTGAACGAGACGGAGGACGATGTAATCGATATGGTGACGGATGTCAAGGAGTCGTCGCAGCATCGGAAACGCCCTCTCCTCAAGCCGTCATGGCCGGACTTGTTCCGGCCATCCACGTCTTTGGCTCGTTCAGTCCTTAGCGGATCCGCGACATCGGTGAGCTAACGGCCGCGGGATGCGCGGCCCGATGACACTCGCGACGCCGTTCTTAACCGCTTCGCCGATTTCGAGCCGCACGGCAAGTCCGGCCGGCCGTGCCAAATTCATCAGCGCGTCGAGGCTGAACTTGTCGATCCGGCCGCGCATCAGGTCGTTCAAACGCGGCTGTGTCAGCCCCAGGCGCCGGGCCGCCTCGGTTTGATTGATCTTCCAGCCCTCGATCTTGCCGCGCAGCGCAATCATCAGCGCTGAACGCGCCCGCATATTGGCCGCGTCCGCTGCGGTATCTTCGAGCGCATCCCAAACGCTAGAGAATTTTTGCCGTTTCATCGTCAATCCTTACGCAATTCACGAAACCGCTTTGTCGCAAGGGCTACATCCTGCCGTGTCGTCCTTTGCGTCTTCTTCTGAAACGCGTGCAGGACGACGATCCGGTCCGGCAGCGTCGCCAGATAGATCACGCGGAAGGCGCGTGCGCGATCACGAATGCGAAGCTCACGGACGCCGGCGCCGATTGTCTGTATCGTCTTCCAATCGTCCGGCTCCAGGCCACGCTGAATCCGATCGAGCTGATAGCCGGCGGCGCGACGCGCGGTCGGAGGAAAGTCTCGCAACCGTGCCAGCGAGTCGCCTGCGAATTCGATCGGCTTCGACGAGCGGCAGCCTATATCAAAACAGATATAATAGCAACTTAAGGTCGGCAGAATTATAGTGGATGACGTCATTAAGTCAGCGATGAAGCTGCATGACTATCCGGAGCCGAATAGTCTCTCTATCGAATTCACTGACACGCCGGGCACGAAGGCGCGGGAAATCGTCAAGCGCCTGGGCACACAACTTCGTCATCCGCTCATATACACGCGTGAAGGTGTCGTACTTGCACTTCCAACCGCCGTAGGTCCAGCAATACGCCTTCTTATGATTGAAAAGCGCAGAAGCCGCAGGCACTGCGCTTCAGGGACGTCATCGCAAATTATCAATTTGAGCAGGTGCGAAGAGGCTCGTCAGATCGGTTAAGAGGGCCCGGAGCAGACAGCGCGACACTTCACTCGACGGCTCACCGCCGCGAGATTCGTGGAACGGATCGCCTTCACCGCGAACCGAGATATCGAAAGGTCGTTTGCTCCCACCATGTGCTGTGTATCGCGTCGAGAATTGCCACGTCGAGTGTCTTTCTAAGCGGGCTATTGCCGGGGATCGCGAACGCATATTCTTGCGGTTCAAATGTCGCATCGACCAGCACAATCGACGATGAAAAACCTTGCTGTACTCCCCAGGCCAGCAGCGGCTTGTCATATACAAATGCATCGAGCTTATGCGCACGCAGTGCCTGGAGGCCCTCCGGCAACGTGGCGAATTTTCGGTAGGTCACCCGCATGGCGGAAAGCGTGTCCTCGGTAGAGGTTCCGCTCAACACGCCCACCCGAACAGCCGACAGATCGCTGACACCGTGGACCGCCCCTTGGAGGTGCTTGATCGTCAGCACCGAAGTGATGCTGGCGGTAAACACAGCAATTATGACAACCGAAGCAATCATCCATACGATAGCCACGATACGTCCGAGGTGCGTTCGCGGACCGAAATGACCGCTGCCACGTTGCGTCATAGCCACCGTTGACCACCAGACGCCTGAGCTCAGTCCTCTGGCGACACCGCCGCCGAAGTCTTCATTGTGCCGGCGCTCGAAAAGCCAGACGAGAAACCCGGCGGCCAAAGCAAATCCAATCAGGGCCAAGATCGCTTGGGCGAATCCAAATGATGTCATGGTGCGGATAAGCGGCAACCAGCTTGCCTCCCCTCCCGCCGGGACTGCGATGCCGAGTCCCGTTGCATAGAAGGGCTGCGTGAAATCAAGAATTCGTTCGCGTCCGGCCGTCACGGTCAAAGCCGCCACGGCGACGTCGAACTTTTCCGCCGCAACTCCGTCAATCAGGCTTTGCACGTCCGGCGCCTCAACAAATCGGTACCGCAAGTGCAATTGGTCTGCGACGTGACGCCAGAGATCGACACTGATGCCTTGCCAAGTGCCGTCGGAGGCTTTCATTGCAAATGGCGGAGCTTCCTTGGTGCCGATCACCAATTCCCGTTGCGAAAAAACATCGGGATTGGCCGGCGCCTGTGCGCAGCACGGTCCGGCGAAAAACAACATTGCGCCGGCCAACGCGGCAATAAACCTAAGCTTAACTGACGACCCTTCCGCGATCAAAGAAGGTCCCCGAATATCCGCCGGCTTTCGTTGTGAGATCACGATTTCGACTTCGTAGCTTTGCGCTTGGCCGGCCTCGTCCTGCTCCGAAGGTCTTTTTCGACGACTTCGGCGATCTTGTTCATGACCATGGCATGCAGCCGCGGCGACTTTTCTATAGTCGTATGTGATAAGCCGGTGTCCGCCGTCAGATCGATATTGGTCAGTTCGCCCTGAAATCCCGGACCGGCGGAAACCTGCTTCCCAAAACCGTTATTCTGATAGAAATTCACGAGGTGAAGAACATTTTTCGGCACCGGTTTGGGGCTTGTGGCGTCGAATGTCACGATCAATTCGACCGGAATACCATGCTTGTCGAGCGCGTTGGCAATGTCGAAGGTGACGTTGGCACCCAGAGAGTGGCCGATAAGAACGACTATGACGCGTTGCTGCTGCGCGTATTGGTCAACAATCCGGCGCGCCGCGGGGCCTCCCAGCCGCCGGTGCTGAAGGCACGGGCGACGTAACCTTCGCGATTGAGCCTCGCGGCAAGCGTGTCCATCCCGCGGGAAAAAACGTCAGCCAGACCGCGAAACAAATCGACTTGTACTTGGCGCGCAGTGGGTGCTGGCGACGCAGCGAAAGCGGCGTTTCCGCCGAAAAACTCAAATCCAGCAAACGCCAATCCTGTGAGGACGACCCGTCGCGATGCTGTCATGACTTCTTCCTCAATCGGTTGCATCGATCATAAGCATTCCTCGACGAACCCGCCAATCATGCGCGTGCCGCCGAGCGAAACTCTGCATCGGCGCTGCCAAGGGCTGCTTGACTACTGAACTCCGGCTTTGGTGATGATCGGCGGTGATTGGGCCTGCGGCGGAGGCGTACCACTTGGTGAGAACGCCAGCGTGACCCAGGCGTTGTAACCCGACGGACGGTCATGCCCATCAAACTCGCTGTAGACCTTCAGGCCGAGGAACATCTGCGTGGGCCCCATCGGAAAAATAAACCCGACTTGTGGTCCGACGCCGCCGACCCGGGATTCGACGGGACCAAGAATTGGAGCCGATCCACTATCGGCGGTGAGTTGGTCATAGAAATAGCCGACGGCGCCCACGAAGAACTGTTTCGACAGAAATTGCGAGGCACCCCAATCGAGGTGCCAGTCGATGCCGTTTTGATAACCGGTGCTGGGGTTGGTGAGATTGTAAGTCAGGCCAGTGACGAACGAGAATTCATGACCTTTCGTCGGATCGAAATACGTATAGCCTATGCCGCCATCAGCAGCGCCATGACCAATCCCGAGATTGGCCAGTTGCGTTGAGCTGTAAGCGCCGACCGGAATATCGCCGGTGCCGTAGATCATGAAGTTATTGACCCCGCTGTTCCAGCGCAACGACGCCAGCGGGTACAAATCCCCGAAGGCAATCGTGGTATCGCTGATGCTGCCGGATCTCGTCACCGTAAAGGGGCCAACTCCCGCGGTTATCGTACCGTCCAAGCCCGTCGTGTTGCGGCCTGCGATCGCCATCAGGCCGACCGCCAGCTGGCCGCCAAAAATCGGCGTCGCGAACACATAGCTCGGAACGAGTAGCTCCAGGTCTAGATTGGCGTTCACATTGACATTGAGGTTGACGTTGACGGTCGGGTTGAATCTGCCAACGGTCACTTCGCGCGCAGCTGCAATCGAGCCCGATGCTGAAATAGAATCAAAATAATTGACGGCTGCAAATGACCATCCTGGCTGCTGCGGGGCAGCTGCCAAGCTGCCGTACAAGCCCGGCAGCCAGAAGCTCACACCGCCTTCGTCGGCCATGGCAATGTTCGCCTGCCACGCGGACGCCGCGATGGCGATCATCGCCGCCAAACGAATCAATCGTGTACCCGGCGGATTGCAGCGCCACCGACGACGATAAACAACGACGTGTTCGCTGCGGCGACTTTGTCTCACGAGCGTCCCCCGCTTGTGTTACCACCTTTATTCAAAGGCAGCACCTGTCGCGAGCAGAAGCCTAGCCGACTGAGCCGGACGTGGCATCGGCCAATGCGCAATATCTTTCTTGCCGTACATCGATTTCATGATGGCGTGACTTGCCGACCACAGCGATGCCGCAAGCCACTGTTTTGTTTGTTCGAATTCAGGTGTTTTTCAGAAAATGGAAGATGAACGGTTGCTATCGAAACCAATGACGCGCCGCACAACAGCCGCATCATGCGTTTGTCATCGAATATCGACACGAACGCCGATAATATGCACGTGATGCTGGGATTTGAAATTGCAAAAAAATAGCATCGCTGCAAATAAACGACCTGATTTGTTAGATACACCCGGCGCCACAGCATAAGAGAGAGTTCATGTAGCGCGAGGTGTGCCCGTGGGCGACGCCGGTGTTGTAGCGTCAGTCGAGCGGCCGGAGCAATCGGTGCCGGCAAACATGATCTGGATTCCAGGCGGTACGTTTCGCATGGGATCGGACAGGCACTATCCGGAGGAAGCGCCGAGCCATCACGTCAGCGTCGACGGATTCTGGATCGACCGCACGCCGGTGACGAACCGCCAGTTCAGGCAATTCGTGCGCGACACCGGTTACGTCACCTGCGCCGAGATTGTGCCAGATCCCAAGAACTATCCCGGCGCGCTGCCGCACATGATCTTCGCCGGCTCGCTGGTGTTTACTCCGCCCAATCATCCCATCGACCTGCGCGACTGGAGCCAGTGGTGGAGCTTCATGAAGGGCGCGGACTGGCGCCATCCTTACGGGCCGAAGAGCAATATCGGCGGGCTCGACAATCATCCCGTCGCGCACGTGGCTTATGCGGACGCGCTCGCCTTCGCGCGATGGGCCGGCAAGGATCTGCCGACCGAAGCAGAATGGGAATTCGCCGCACGCGGCGGTCTCGACGGCGCCGAGTTCGCTTGGGGTGATGACTTCACGCCAGGTGGCCAGCATCGCGCCAATACTTGGCAGGGCAATTTTCCGCACGAGAACGCATGCGAGGATGGCTTCGACCGTACCTCGCCGGTGATGTCGTTTCCGCCGAACGGTTATGGCGTCTACGACATGATCGGCAATGTCTGGGAATGGACGCTGGATTGGTGGTCGGCCAAACATGAAGCCGACGCGGCGAAGGCGTGCTGCATACCGGCCAATCCGCGCGGCGGCGCCGAAGCCGCCAGCTGCGATCCGCGTCAGCCGAAGATCAAAATCCCCCGCAAGGTCATCAAGGGCGGCTCGCATCTGTGCGCGCCGAATTACTGCCGCCGTTATCGGCCGGCGGCGCGTCATGCGCAGCCGGTCGATACGTCGACCAGCCACGTCGGATTTCGTTGCGTTGTCAGAACCGGGAGCGACCCATGCCAAGTCAAGACGAGGCAGACCGTTCAAGCCTGAAACAGGGCGCACTCAACCGCCGCAATATTCTGCTTGCCAGCACGACCATCGCCGCAGCTTCGGCATTAGGCTCGACGGCGTCCGTTCAGGAAGCCATCGCACAATCGGCGGCCTCGGGGGGAAAACCCAACATCGTCGTCATCATGGGCGACGATATCGGCTGGTTCAACATCGGCGCCTACCATCAGGGCATCATGTCCGGCAAGACGCCGAACCTCGACAAGCTCGCCGCCGGCGGCATGCGATTTCACCGATTATTACGCCGAAGCAAGCTGCACCGCCGGCCGCGCCAATTTCATCACCGGGCAAATTCCGCTGCGCACCGGTCTTACCACTGTCGGACAGGCCGGCGCCGACGTCGGCATGCCGGACGCATCGGTGACGATCGCGCTTCTGTTGAAGTCGATGGGGTATGCCACCGGCCAGTTCGGCAAGAATCATCTCGGCGACCAGAACAAATATCTACCGACGGTGCACGGCTTCGACGAATTCTTCGGTTACCTCTATCACCTCGATGCGATGTCCGATCCGTACTGGTTCGACTATCCGCAGGACTGGATCGACAAATACGGACCGCGCAACCTGGTGCACTCTTACGCGACCGACGTCGACGATCCGACGGTGCAACCGCGCTGGGGCAAGGTCGGCAAGCAGCGCATCGTCGACGAAGGCCCGCTGGCGCCGTTTCACGATATGAGCGGGGATCATCAGATGTGGCAACAGGGCCGTGCCGCTAAATACAACATGGAAACTTTCGACGAGGTCCTCGTCGAGCAGAGCAAAGGCTTCATGGATCGCGCCAAGCAAGCCGGCAAGCCATTCTTCATCTGGCACAACACCACGCGCATGCACGTCTTCACCTACCTGGCGAAAAAATATCAGGCGATGATGAATCCCCAGAACAATTACGGCCTCGAAGAATCCGGCATGGCGCAACTGGACGACGATGTCGGCGACCTGCTTAAGCACCTCGACGATCTTGGCGTCACCGACAATACCATCGTGATCTTCACGACCGATAACGGCGCCGAGGTATTCACTTGGCCGGACGGCGGCATGACGCCGTTCCGCGCCACCAAGGGCACCGTCTACGAGGGCGGCTTCCGCGTGCCCTGCCTCATTCGCTGGCCGGGCAAGATCAAGCCCGGCTCGGTGGAGAACGGAATTTTTTCGGGCCAGGACTGGCTGCCGACGCTGGTCGCGGCGGCGGGAAATCCCAATATCGTCGAGCAGCTCTTGCAAGGCGTGAAGATCGGCGACAAGACCTACAAGAACCATCTCGACGGTTACAACCAGATGGATCTGCTGACCGGCAAGGGACCTTCGGCACGCCACGAGATCTTTTATTTCGGCGAGTCGCAGCTTGGCGCCATCCGCATCGATGACTTCAAGTTCCAATTCTACCAGCAGCCCTTCGGCTGGCCGGGCGAGAAGGTAACGACCGATATGCCCACGATCATTAACCTGCGTCAGGATCCGTTCGAGCGGACACCGTCGATCCGCAGCGAAACACTCAACGATCTCGGCGGCGGCTACATGAACGACTTCATGGCGCGAGAATTCTGGCGCTTCGTCCAGGTGCAGCAGACCGTGGCGGCGGCGGCGCAATCGTTCGTCGAATTCCCGCCGATGCAGCAAGCCGCGTCCTTTAACCTCGAAGAAGTGAAAAAGAAAGTTGAGGAAATGATGAAGGCACACGAAGGACAATAAACCGATAGCGGAGCGGGCGCGCCGATCGAGCGCGCCCGCAAGATTCGAACACAAGAAAGCCTGGGGGCATTATGCGAGTCATGCGACTATTGACATGGAGCGCCGTAGCACTTTGCGTGTCGTTGCCTGTGGCCGATGCCGCGTCCTGTTCGAACGACATCGACCGCATGCAAGCGCGCATCGACGCCAGGGTCGAAGCCATCGCGGCAGCCGGACCATTCGTGCCGGCAGGCCTCAGCGCAGGAATGGGCGTTCAACCGACGCCTTTCGGCATAGCAACGGTCGAAGAAAGGATGGGTGAGGTTCCGCAGAACAAGGTGGACGCGATCCGCGCGGCCATGGCGCGGGCGCGCGCCGCCAATATTGCCGCCGACTACAGGGCCTGCGAGAAGGCACTCGCCGAGGTCCGTCACATCATGGCGCAGAGCAAATAGCGAGGAGACGCTTCACGCATCCGCAAAGCATGCGCGTTGGCGGCGACAACCGCACGGCATCCTTCGTCAACAGGGATTATCGCCGTGACCACGACTAGCCCGCAATCCCCATGCCATCCGGATCGAGCGTAAACAGCTCCTGGGGGTGCGATACGCCGCGCAGCGCATAGCGGCCGACCGAGACCAGGCGCCGCCTGATATCGCCCACATCCGCAAACGCCGCCGATATCAGAACCGGCTGATCGACCGAGCGGCACATCGCAGCGATCCGGCTTGCCTCGTTAACGGCCGGACCGATGACGGTAAAATCCAGCCGTTCGCGGCTGCCGACATTGCCATAGAACACTTTGCCGAGATGCAAACCGAGATACATGTCGGTGACCGGCTTGCCCTCCGCCGCACGCCTCTCTTTCAATGCGGCGACGCCTTGGCGCGCGGCGATCGCGCCGGACAGCGCCGCGCTGCAGGCCGCCATGCGGTCGGCGGCGGTGAAGATCGCCAGCGTGCCGTCGCCGATCAGCTTGAGCACGTCACCGCCATGCTCGTGGATCGCCGAGACGATGACGTCTGAGTATTCATTGAGCAATGGAATGACCTGTTCCGGCGCCGTGTCGGTGATCCGCGTAAAGCCGCGCAAATCGCTGAACCAGACCACGGCGTCGATTTTTTCCGCCATGCCGCGCATGATCCGTCCGCCGAGCACGCGCTGGCCGGCGTCGCGGCCGAGATAGGTTTCCATCAGCGTTGCGGTCATGCGCGCGAGCGATACCGATTTGATGGCGAGCGCGAGATAGGGCGCGATGCGATCGAGCGCCGCGATCTGGCCGTCGGTAAAGCCGTCGGGCGCCCTGCGTCGCCCATGACGAGTACACGGCATCCATCTCGCCGATGGTGCCTTCGGCGGCGAAGCGGGTGATGATGGCGACATAGTCGGTCATCCCCGCGGCGAACCAGTCCGGCAGGAACGAGAACTCGGCCTCGGTCACGACGTTCAGGCGGCGGCGCAACAGCGTGTCGCCGGTCTGCAGCATGCGGAAGAACGGGCTGTTGCGCCAACGCGCGGCGGTCTCGATGTCGCCTGGGATCCGCGCCGGACGCGGCGAGCGCGTCGGGGCTGGTGCGGCCATATTCGAGCATGGCGGCTTCGGCGGGCCCATGGCCCCAGCGGAACAGCCGGCCTTCGTGGACCGGATGCAGCGTGTCGATGAAGACCTGGGCGCGGCCCAGCGGCAGACCGGCCGCGACACAGCGCTCGCACAATCCCGTGACGATTTCGGATTCGGACATGCCGGCGAGCCCCGCCTGGGTCAGCCATGCCGACAATGCGGTGAAGGTGGGCTCGTCCATGGCGCGATTATACCGCTCTTCGCGGCCCGGCTGACGAGGGCATCGATCGAGGGCGGCCGTGACCTGCATGTTGGGAACCGCCACAATTGCCGATCGCAAATCTTGAAGCACGATGGCGACGGGCTCGGTCTTTGGCTTACCTTCAGCGCCGGCGAAGCAGTTCCCGACCCGGGTGCGATGACGACCGCTGGAATAGGTCTTTATACGTATGTGTCTAGAGAGCGTGACCTTTTTATCACGCTCGGCCAAAAAGCAACGCAATCACGGCGGCCGTATGTAGGAAGTAAACACTCTGAACGTTAGCTTCCCGCACGTCGATGAAATCAGACCGCGAAAATGTCGCGTTGGAGTGTTTGAAATGAAGATCAAGCAGACTTTGCTTTCGGGCGCTTGCGTCGCGGCCATCGTCGCATCCATGGCCGCATCGGCCTCGGCAGCGGACCTTTCGCCGCGACCAATGTACAAGGCCCCGCAGATGGTGGCGGTGCCGCAATTCAGCTGGACCGGCTGCTATGTCGGCGGCAACGCCGGCTATGCGCGCGCCAGCCACACCTGGAATGGAGATGCTACGACGCCACCAGCATCAGCGGCGCCGCCATAAGCCAGCATACCAGCGGCGGCGGATTTGTTGGCGGCGGCCAACTCGGCTGCGATTACCAGTCAGGGAACTGGGTGATCGGCATCGAAGGCATGGTGGACGGAAGCACGATCAACAAGACACCGGAATAAATCTGGCCCCCGGCGCCACCTTTAACGACAAGGTCACGTCGTTCGAAACGGTGACCGCGCCGAATTGGCTGGGCGAGCGATCGCACGTTGCTGTATGCAAAGGCCGGTGGGGCCTGGGATCAGATCCAGCGGCACGATCAACGGAGGTGCCTTGGGGTTGGCCACCGAATTGCACTCGATAAACAACAGCGGGTGGGTCGTGGGCGGCGGTGTGGAGTATGCCTTCGCACCGCAATTGGTCCGGGAAAGTCGAATACGATTACATGGGCTTCGGCAACCAGACCATCAATTATCCGACTTACGACGGCGGGGCACCGTCTAATTTACCCACCAAAACCTTCAGACCATCCTGGCCGGCCTGAATTACCGCTTCTATTCGGGCGGACAATAACGACCCTCAATTCGCTCCAGCATAAAACCCCGGCTTAACGCCGGGGTTTTTTGTTATCATCCGCCGGCGATTGCAGTGTGTGAATCCCGCCGAACAGCTCATGCAAGACAAAAGGCAAGACACCAGGACGGATCTGCTGCAGCTGTTTGAGCAAGCGGTCGCCCTGCATGGGCGGGGCCGCCTAGGCGAGGCCGAGACGCTTTATGCCGAGGTTCTCAGGCGCGACGACCGTCACTTCGATGCCATTTATCGTCTGGGGATCCTTCGGCTGCAGCAAAATCGCTTCGCCGAGGCGGAAGTGCTGTTTCGCCGCGCCGTCAAGGCCGACAAGAGGTCGGCGGACGCTCAGCATCATCTGGCCATCGCGCTGACCGGTCTCGGGCGCGTCGACGACTCGATTGCGCATTATCGCAAGGCATTGGAGCTGAGACCGCGCGACGCCGGCGCCCATAACAATATCGGCTACGCGCTGCAGAAGCTCGGCCGCCATGACGAAGCGGCCCGACATTTCCAAAAGGCCGTCTCGATCAATCCGAATTATCCCGAAGCGCATAACAATCTCGGCAACGCCTTGCAGGCACTGGAGCGCACCGACGAAGCCATCCGGCACTACCGGCACGCCTTGGCGTTGCGGGCGAACTATGCCGAAGCGTTCAGCAATCTGGCGAGCGCGCTCGCCGTGCAGAACCGTCACGAGGAGGCGATTGCGAATTGCGAAAAGGCGCTCGCGCTCGCGCCGGCAAATGCCGAAGCGCATATGAACCTCGCCAATTCGCTCGGCGCCATGGAGCGGCCGCAAGAGGCGCTGGCGCACTATCAGAAGGCCGCGGCAATCGATCCGGCCAACGCCGAGGCTTACGCGCGCACCGCCTTCATGCTTTTTCATCTCGGGCGCATCGGCGAAGCGATCGCCCAATGCGAAAAGGCGCTGGCGATCGATCCCGATCATGTCGACGCCCTGCGGAATTTGGGCGTCGCGCTGCGCGCTTTGGGCCGCGTCGACGAGGCGATTGGCTGGTTCGAAAAAGCGATTGCCGCCGCGCCCCGCGAAGCCGCCGGTCTTTATTACGTTCTGGCAAGCTCCAAGCGGATGTCCGCGTCCGACCGCATTTTGCGGCCATGCAGCAATTGGCCGGCAAGATGGCGTCGTCGAGCGCCGATAACCAGATCGGGCTGCACTTCGCCTTGGGCAAAGCCTTTGCCGATGTCGGCGATCACCAGCAATCGTTCCAGCATCTGCTGAAGGGCAATGCCCTCAAGCGGCAGGAATTCGTCGAGCATGACGAGGCCCGGCTTTTGGCCCGGTTCGCGCGGATCGAGGCGGTGTTCTCCGCGAAATTGTTCGAAGGCAAGAAAACGCTTGGCAATCCGTCATCGGTGCCGGTCTTTATCATCGGCATGCCGCGATCGGGCACTTCGCTCGTCGAGCAAATTCTGGCGAGTCATCCCGACGTGTTCGGCGCCGGCGAGCGCTATGAGCTTGGCGATCTGGCGCAAGCCATCGCGGGACCGGAAGGCGCCGAATTTCCGGAGGCGGTCGCCGGCCATGTCGGGGCGAAGCGCTTCATGCCTTGGGCACAAGCTACCTCGATGCGATCCAGCCGCTGGCGCCGGCGGCCAAGCGGATCACCGACAAAATGCCGGGCAACTTCTTTCATGCCGGCCTCATTCATCTCGCGCTGCCCAACGCGCGCATCATTCATACCTGCCGCGATCCGCGCGATACGGCGATGTCGTGTTTCTCGACTTTGTTCGCCATGGGTCATCCGCATACCTACGATCTTGCCGAGCTCGGCCGCTATATCCGCGCTTATGAAACTCTGATGGCGCATTGGCGCCGCGTGCTGCCGCAAAGCGCGATGATCGAGGTGCAATACGAGACGCTGGTTGGAAATCTCGAAACGGAGGCCAAACGGATCGTCGACTATTGCGGCCTCGAATGGGACGAGGCGTGCCTGTCGTTCCACAAGACCAAGCGGCCGGTGCGCACCGCTAGCGTCATCCAGGTGCGCCAGCCTATTTACAACAGTTCGATCGGCCGCTGGCAGCCTTATGAAAAAGAGCTGCAACCGTTCCTGCGCGCGCTGTCGGGCGGCTGACCGCCGTCTTCCCGGCGATTCCGACGGATCATGCCTTGTCGGGAAACAGCGGCGTTTCCATCAGTCCCACGGTCTGCGGCGGCTGCAACGAGCCGACCTGGTGCCGGCCCAAGGCGCGCAAGCGCTGGCTCGGGCTGATCGGCCCGTCGTGGGACGGCGGCTGTGAGGTTTCGGCGATGTAGCGGTCGATATCGCGGCAGGCGTTTTCAGCTGCCGGCAACTCGTCTGCGTTCTCGGTCATTGTCTCGGTCATGGCGTTGATCCCTTCAAGATCGAACGCTCGATGAGATCAGTATGCCACGATGCACAGCGGCCGCGGGAACGATTTTTCGGTCTGTGGATAGATGATCGTCCGGCGTGCGCCGTCGCTTGTATCATCGGCAATGGCTCGCAAAGCGAGCCGCAAAAGAAAATCCCTTCATGACGAGTTCTCTCATCGCACGCTTGCCGCAGTTGTGCTCCCAACTCCGCCATTGTGCAGCCAGCCTCGCATTGTTATGTGTAATGTCGGGCTTTTCGAGGAACTGTCATGCCAGTCAAGACCGTGATCTATGAGCCGCCCAAGGATGGCTTGCCCTATCTGGTTCTGGCATTCGAGCCAGACGGCCCGAAGGTTTCAGTCGCCAATTCCGAGCTTGAGGCTCGAACCATGGTCGCCGAGCGAGCGATCCGGCGGCGAAGACAGGGAATCAGCGAGGGAGCGACAGCCCTGCCCTCCCAACCGGCATAAACCACCCCGAAAGCGCGCCTGGATCAAGACGGGCATTGGCCGCGCTTACGCCCAGCCGGACGACATAGGCCGAACGCAACTCTACGGGACGCCGCACTCAAGCTTTTTATCATTAGCTCTTTATCATACCCGCCGCGTGCGCGACTTCCGTCCAGCGGGCGATTTCACTCTTCATGAAGGCGGCGAACTTATCGGGGCCGGCCTCGAGCGGATCGTCGCCCTGCGGGCGGAGCGCCTTTATTGCGGCCGGTGTCTGCATCGCCGCGCGGCTGGCGGCGGCGAGCTTGTCGACAATTGCGCGCGGCGTGCCGATGGGCGCCAAGAGGCCGAACCAGAGGCTGGTGTCGACGTCGGGCAGTCCGGCTTCCGCCATGGTGGGCACCTCCGGCAGCGCCCCGGCACGCTTGCCTGTCGTCGTCGCCAGCGCCAGAAGCTTGCCGGCGGCGATCTGGCCGACGACTGTCGAGGCCGGCGAGAAGGTCATCAGCGTGCGCCCGGCGACCACGTCCTCGACCGCCTGCGGGCTGCCTTGATAGGGAATTTGCGTCAGCTTGATGCCGGCCTTTTGCGCGAACAATTCGCTGGCAAAATGCGGCATGCTGCCGATGACGTTGGAATCGAGCGCCTTGTCCGGCTTGGCCTTGCAAAACGCGATGAGTTCCTTGACGCTATGGATATTGCTCACCGGATTGACGACCAGGATGATCGCCGCGTCCTCGAGGAGCGCGACCGGCTCGAAATCCCGGACGAGATCGAGCGCCGGATTGGGATTGATGATCTGATTGGTGATGATGGACAGCGTCGCCAGGAACAGCGTGTAGCCGTCCTTCGCGGAGTGGGCGACATATTCGGCGGCGATGCTCGAGCCGGCGCCCGGCTTGTTGTCGACCACGATCTGCTGACCGAGGATCGGGCCCGCAGCTTGGGCCAGCACGCGGGCGACGACGTCGGCGGCCGATCCCGGGGTGAAGCCGATGACGACGTGAATCGGCCGCGACGGATAGGCATCATCCGCGACTGCGATGCGAGACAAGTACGGCAGCGCGGCGGTGCCCGCCGCCAAGCGCAAAAATTTGCGACGCGGAAATATCATGTGTCCCCCCAACTATCGCCGCCTTTAATGTCGCAGAATATCGACATGTCCCGCCGACCGCTTTCGCATAAACTACACTGGTTGCCGATCCCTGCGGAAGAGGACGTAAAAGCGCACCGCCAGTCCAGGCTAAAACGGCTGGCCCGTCTTGTCGCAAAGGTTCGCGAAGCGCAAGTTTGGAAGTTCGCATATGCCGACTGAGCGTCTTTGCAGCGCGGTCCATCGGCCTGTTCACGGTCCTGCTCGTCGCCGGCTCGCCGGTGCATGGCAGCGCAATGGCGATTGCCGGCCTTCGTGATCTGGCTTTATCAGATCTTCGCAGGCTTCGCCGCGCATGCGCGAACGCAAAATTAAAATATGTTTGCCTGACCGCAGCGTCGTCTCACGCAAGCGATCACGCTGCGCCGGGATAAGCGGATCGGGCACTGTTGCGAAAATAACGGACCATCCACGTGCAATCTGTGACCGCAAAGCCACACCGGCTGCCATTTGGAAGGAGCCTTGCGGAGAGATTTGACATCCCTTCTCGCATTTCCGCGCATGGCTGGTAAATTCCGCGCGACTCGCAGTGCGGCGAACGCATTGCAGAGCGGGAATGGGGAATGCCTCGGCAAGCGACGGTTGCCAGGGTTCGATTTGGCGCTCTGTTAGCGTCATCGTCGGTCGCCGCGCTCCTGATCGGGGGCGGCGCGCCATCGGCGTTCGCGGCGTCGTGCCTCACGCAAAGCGGCGGGACCGTTCCGGCGGTCACCAATTCAGCCGCCATCACCTGCATCAACATTTTCAACAATGCCACGGTGACGGGCAACGTCACCAATACCGGCACCGGCACGATCACTACGAGCGGAACAACGCCGCCGACGGCGACGGGTATTACCATCAACAATGCCAGTGTCGGCGGCGCCGTCTCCAACCTAGGCACCATCACAGCGCAGTCCGGTGACGGAATTCTGATCGATAACGACGCAGTTGTGTCCGGCGGCATCGCCAACAGCGGTACAATTTCGGGAGGTGACGCCATTGTCCTCTCCTCCGTGTCAACCTTCAGCGGCGGCATCACCAATAGTGGCCTGTTGTCGTCGAGCCACGCCGGAATTCTTCTTGACGTGATCTCGACCTTTGCGGGCGGCATCAGCAATTCCGGAACGATCTCGGCGGGCAGCCAGGGGATTCATGTCACCGGTGTCTCTCAGTTCGGCAGCAGCGGCGCCGGCGGCATCACCAACAACGGCGTCATCACTGCCGGCGGCATTGGCATTAATCTCGAATCCATCGCAACCTTTTGGGGCAACGTCAGCAATTCCGGCACGATCTCGGCAAACAACGTCGCAATCCTTGTCGACGACGTCAGAAGTTTTTTCGGCGGCATCGTCAATTCGGGAACGCTATTCGGTCAGCGGGGCGTTGCCGTCCAATCGCTGATCACGACGTTCTCGGGCGGCGTGATCAATGATGGCGCCATTTCGGCTGTTGCGGACGGAATCTACATCTCAGGGCTTTCGACATTCGCCGGCGGCGTTACCAATGCGGGATCGATCACCGCCGGCGTAACCGGCATTACGGTCGGTCAACTGTCGCTATTCTCCGGCAACATCGTCAACAGCGCGGGTGGCCTCATTCACGCGACGACGTCCGGCATCCATGTCAGAGCCATTTCGAGCTTCGCCGGCGCGCTCAGCAACGCCGGCATGATCACGGCCGGCGGCAACGGCATTTTCCTCGGCGGCAATACTTCGCAGGGCAGTGTTGCGGTTTCGAGCTTTGCCGGCGGCATTGCCAACAGCGGCACAATCTCGGCGGGCGGCCAGGGCATCTGGGTCGGCGGCGACGCGACCATTTCCGGCACAAAAGTGGGGACGGTCATCGTCTCGGCATTCTCCGGCGGCATCAACAATTCCGGTACGATTTCGGCCGGCGGCAACGGCATTTGGGTCGGCGGCAACGCCACCGGCACCGGCGCCACGCTGACGATTTCCACGTTCTCCGGCGGCATCAGCAATTCCGGCACGATCTCGGCGAACGGAGTCGGCATTGAGGCCGGCGGCCTCGGCAGTTTCTCGACGGATGCCGTCTCGACCTTCTCGGGAGGCATCAGCAATTCCGGCACGATTTCAACAGGCAGCACCGGGATTGTTATTGACCGCGTGTCGGCATTCTCGGGCGGCATCACCAACAGCGGCCTGGTGTCGGCAGCCGCTTTCGCCGGCATCTTTCTCGAGTCGGTATCGACTTTTACGGGCGCCATCAGCAATTCCGGAACGATTTTGGCGGCAGGTAACGCAATTCGTCTTACTGGTATCGGTCAGTTTGGCAGCAGCAGCGCCGGCGGCGGCATTACCAACAGCGGCTATATCGCAGCCGGCAACAATGGAATTAATCTCGAATCAATCGGGACTTTTTTAGGTAACATCAGCAATTCCGGCACGATCTCGGCAAGCAACGCTGCGATAATCGTCATCGACGTCAGGAATTTCGCGGGCGGCATCGTCAATTCGGGAACGCTGTTCGGTCAGCGGGGCATTGCCGTTCAGCAGACGATTACGACGTTTGCGGGCGGCATAACGAACAGCGGTGATATCTCCGCAGCCAACATCGGCATCGACGCTTTTCGGATATCGACATTCTCCGGCGGCATCGTCAACACCGGCACCATTACGGCGGCGGGACCGGCATCTCGCTCTCTAGCATGTTGCTGTTCTCCGGCGGCATCACCAACTCAGGCACGATCCGAGGCACGGCCGGCGGCATCTTGTTCGGTCCGACCATGCCGACCTTCCTCGGCGCCATTGTCAATTCGGGCGCTATCGTCGGCATCGCCGGACCCGCGATCGAGGTCACCAGCGCCATCAACGCCATCACCATCGATCAAACCGCCGGCACAATTTCCGGCACAATCAAGCTCTCGGCGCATTCCGACACGGTCAACATCACCGGCGGCACCATTGCGGGCGATATCGTCGGCACCGGCAGCGGCACGCTCAATTTCAATCTCGGCTCCGGCAGCGTTTACACCGATAGCAATGAATTCACGCTTCTCAATGACGTGAATATCAATTCCGGCACTGTCGTACTCAACGGCGCCAACAGCGCCGCGACCGTCTCGGTAAGCAACGGCGGCACGCTCGCCGGCACCGGCAGCATCGATCCGACCACGGTGACGATCGAGAGTGGCGGTACGCTGTCGCCGGGCAACGCGGCGACGCCGCTTGGCACGTTCGGCATCACCGGGACGCTGGTGTTCAACTCCGGCAGTTATTACGCCATCACCATCGCTCCCGGCGCCGGCAACAATTCCAAGACCGCGGTCACTGGCAATGCGGTGCTCGGCGGCAACGGTACGGTGGTGGTGACGCCGCAGCCTGGCGGGCACTACACCAGCGGCATGGTCTATCAGATCCTGACCACGACGACCGGCCTGACCGGTCAATTCGCCGGCCTCGCCATTCATGGCGGCTTCTCCGGCACCATGACGCTCGACTATGCGACCAATCCCGGCGATGTCGATCTCGACATCACCAGCGGCTACGGATTGTTCGGCGTGCCCGGCGCCAATCAAAACCAGCAAAATGTCATCAACGGGCTCAACAACGCGATCGTGAGCGGCGATACGTTGCCGGCGGGTTTCGCCAATCTCGGCAACCTGTCCAATCCGGCGCTTCTCAATGCATTGACGCAGTTGGACGGCGAAGACGCGACCGGCGCGCAAAAGGGTGCGTTCCAGTTGATGACGCAGTTCCTCGATCTGATGCTCGATCCGACCGCCGGCGGGGGCGCGGGTAGCGGCGGCGGGGCGAGCGGGTTTGCCGATGAAGCGCAGGCAAACCTGCCGCCCGACGTTGCGCTGGCTTATGCCCGCGCGCTGCACAAGCCGCCGCCGCAGCAGCGAAACTTCGACCAGCGCTGGAACGCGTGGGGCTCGGCGTTCGGCGGCTCCGGCACCTACGACGGCAACGCCACTGTCGGCTCGACGAACGTCACGGCGAGCGACTACGGCTATGCCGCCGGCATGGATTATCACGTCACGCCGGACACCGTTTATGGCTTTGCGCTCGGCGGCGGCGGCACCAATTGGAATCTGGCGACGAGTTTGGGCAACGGGAGAAGCGACAGTTTTGGGGCCGGCGTTTACGCCAAGACGCATTGGGGCCAGGCCTACATGTCGGGCGCGCTCGGCTTTGCCAATCACTGGTTCACGACAAATCGCATCGCGCTCGGCGACGATCTGACGGCAAGCTTCCAAGGTCAAAGCTATGCGGCACGCGGCGAGGTCGGCTACCGCTACGGCGTGCCGGTCACCGGCTACATTATCGGCGTCACGCCGTATGCCGCATTGCAGGTGCAGGACTTCCACACGCCGGGTTACAGCGAGACCGATCTCACCGGCGGCGGGTTTGGGCTGAGCTACAACGCCATGAGCGCCACCGATACCAGGAGCGAACTCGGCGCGCGGTTCGATAATCTCACCGTGTGGAACGGCATGCCGCTCATATTGCGCGGCCGTCTCGCCTGGGCGCACGACTGGGTCAGCAATCCCGCGCTGGGCGCGGTGTTTGAGGCGCTGCCCGGATCGAACTTCACCGTCAACGGCGCGGCGGCGCCGCAAAACTCGGCGCTCACCACCGCGGCGGCCGAATTCCACATCACCGCCAACTGGACCGCGATCGCCAAATTCGACGGCGAATTTGCGCCGACCGCGCAGACTTACGCCGGCACCGGCACGCTGAAATATTCGTGGTGACGACGGGACGCAAAATTCACGCTTTTCCAGGCGCCCAGCCGTAAAGACGCGCCGCCGTGCCGCCCATGAGCTTTGCTTTATCGCTGTCGGAAATGCGGTTGGTAACGCGGAAGGCGTCGACGCCTTGCGCGTAAGTGAGGAATTTCACCGCGCGCGTCCAGTCGGTGCCCCATAGGCAGCGGTCGATGCCGAAAGCGTCGATCATGCGGCAGACCGGATCCCAGATGTCGTTATAAGGAAACTCCTCAAGCGACAGCGTGCAGGCGCCGGTGATCTTCATCGCAATGTGCGGAAGTTTGGCGAGCGTCAGCACCTTCGGCAGCTCGGCCCAGGGCTCGGCCGGCTTCGGCGGCTCGTGCGGCTGCACCAAGCCGAGATGATCGACGATAATCTGTGTATCCGGATTGCGGCGGATCAGTTCGATGCCCTGGTCGAGCCGCCCGGCGATGTGCAGATTGACCGGCAGCGACAAACGCGCGGCCTCCTTGAGCACGCGGTTGAGACCCGGATCGGCGGCGTCCGTGGCAAGGCCGCTGCGCACCAGCAGCATCCGCACGCCGACCGCGCCCGGCGTGCGCTTCCACTCGGCGATCACTTCGGCGACCGCCGGGTCGGCTGGATCGACCGGCCGCACCAGCGCGAACCGGTCGGGATAGCGGTTGCGCACCGCGACCGCATAGCTTGGGTCGTAGCGGTACATCGTGAACGCCGACACCAGGATGGCGCCGTCAACGCCTGCCTCGTCCAGCACCGCGACGGTCTGCTCGCCCGTGGCCTCCGGCGGCCCCGTCAGGACGGCGTGCCAGGGCCGGCCGGGATGATCGCGCTCGTAAGCGTGAAGCTGCGCGTCGATGATCGGCATGTTTGGACTCCCGGCGGTGAATAAGGATCACGCCGCGCCGAGATAGCGGATCGGACGCCCCGGCGCGATCGCCTGCGCGGCGGCGATAATGGCGTTGGCGTCGATGCCGTAGTGGCGGTAGAGCTCGGCGATCGAGCCGGTCTGCCCGAAATGTTCGACGCCGAGGGGGCGCACGCGATGGCCGTTGACCGCGCCGAGCCAGCCGAGCGTCGCCGGATGGGCATCGACGACGCTGACGATGCCGCAATGGCGCGGCAGGCCGGCGAACAGCCGCTCGATATGCGAGCGCGCGTGGACGAGGCCGCGCTCGCGGGCACGCCAGGCCGCGGTCCAGCCGGCATTAAGCCGGTCCGCGGAAGTGACCGCGAGGAGGCCGACGTCGCGGCGGTCCTCCGCCATGAGGCCCGTCGCCTGGATCGCTTCGGGCGCTACGGCGCCGCTATAGGCGACCACCACCTGACAGTTCGGCCCGGGCTCGCGCAGCCAATAAGCGCCGTCGACGATCGCCTGCCGCAAGGCCGGCGTCATCTCGCGCGCGATCTGCTCGACCGGCCGCGTCGACAGCCGCAAATAGACCGCGCCGCCGGTCTCGTCGCGCAGCCAATTGCGCTCGGAGATTTCGCCGTCACCGCTGCGCTGAATGTAGTCGAGCGCGAAGGCAAGGATCACCGCAAGCTCGTCGACGAAAGCCGGCTCGAAGGCGGCGAGACCATCCTGCGCCATGCCGATCAAGGGCTCGGCGATCGACTGATGCGCGCCGCCCTCCGGCGAAAGCGTGATGCCGGACGGCGTCGCCACCAAAATGAAGCGGGCGTCCTGATAGCAGGCGTAATTGAGCGCATCGAGGCCGCGCGCGATGAACGGATCGTAGAGCGTGCCGATCGGCAACAGCCGCTCGCCGTTGATGGCGTGCGACAGGCCAAGCGCCGAGAGCGCGATGAACAGATTCATCTCGGCGATGCCGAGCTCGATATGCTGGCCCTTGGGCGAGAACTCCCAATTGAAGGTCGAGGGGATGCGTTCGCTCTTGAACGTGTCGGCGAGCGCTTCGCGCGCGAACAGGCCGCGGCGATTGACCCAGGGGCCGAGATTGGTCGACACCGTGACATCGGGCGAGGTGGTGACGATGCGCGCGGCGAGTGGAGTCTTCTCACGCGCGATCTCATTGAGCAGCGCGCCGAAACCAGCTTGCGTCGACATTTCGGGCTGGATGGTCACGGCAAGCGCATCGGGAACCGCGACGCGCGCCGCGGAGAGATTGCGGGTCTCGGTCTGCGCAAACGGCACGTGATCGAGGAATTCCTGGATGTCGGCTTCGGATTGGCGCAGGCCCTCGAAGCGATCCCATTCGTGTCCCGGCCGTATGTTCATGGCGGCGCGAAAGGTTTCCATTTGCGCCGGCGTCATCAGTCCGGCGTGATTGTCCTTGTGCCCGGCGAACGGCAGTCCGTAGCCTTTGATGGTGTAGGCGATGAAGCACACCGGGCGGTCGTGATCGATGGCGTCGAAGGCTTCGATGATCGCCGCAAGGTCGTGGCCGCCGAGATTGTTCATCAGCCGCGCCAATTCGTCGTCGCTGCGGGATTCGATGAGCTGCGTCACCGGGCCCTGGTCGCCGATCTCGTCGCGGAGCCGCTTGCGCCAAGCCGCGCCGCCCTGGAACACCAGCGCCGAATAAAGCTGGTTCGGGCAGTTATCGATCCATTGCCGCAACACCTCGCCGCCCGGCTCGGCGAAGGCGGCTTGCTGCAGCGCGCCGTATTTGAGCACCACGACGTCCCAGCCGAAATTGCGGAACAGATTTTCGTAGCGCTGCCACAAACCCTCGCGCACCACGGCGTCGAGGCTCTGCCGGTTATAATCGACGATCCACCAGCAATTGCGCAGGCCCTGCTTCCAGCCCTCGAGGATCGCCTCGAAAATATTGCCCTCGTCGAGCTCGGCGTCGCCCAGAAGCGCGATCATGCGGCCTTCCGGCCGCTCCAGTCCCCAGCCATGGGCGCGCACATAATCCTGGGCGAGCGAGGAGAACAGCGTCTGCGCCACGCCGAGGCCGACCGAACCGGTGGAGAAATCGACGTCGTCGGTGTCCTTGGTGCGCGACGGATAGGACTGCGCGCCCTTGTAGCCGCGGAAGCGTTCGAGCTTTTCGCGCGTCTGCCGGCCGAGCAGATACTGAATGGCGTGAAAATTCGGCGCCGCATGCGGCTTGACCGCGACGCGGTCGGCCGGGCGCAGCGTGTGGAAATAGAGCGCCGTCATGATGGTGGCGAGCGAGGCGGAGGATGCCTGATGCCCGCCGACTTTCAGCCCGTCGTCAGTCTCGCGGCCATGATTGGCGTGATGGATCATCCAGGACGCGAGCCACAGCGTCTTGCGCTCGAGCTCGGTGAGGATGGGCAGATCGTTCGTACGCGCCATTGCAGCCATCGACCCGCTTATCACTCGAGCTCGACCGTATCAAAATCCGCCGGCAGGATGATTTCCAGAAGCTCGCAGTCGTCGGAATAATCGAGCACGGTGTGCTTGATCTTGGGCGGCTGCAGCCAGCATGACCCCTCGACCATGGTCACAACGCCTTCGCCCTCGTATTCGCCTTTGATCCAGCCTTTGAGCACGTAGATCATCTGAAATTCGACGTCGTGATAATGCCGCTTGGAGACTTCGGCGGGATCGCACGGCGGAACCATCTTGATGACGTGGGCGCGGGCGAGGCCGCCGGTCGCCGCGGCAATGCCGAGGTCGCGGTATTGCGCGTAGCGGCGCAGTCCCTGCTCGAAGGCGCCGGGCTGGTGGTGGCTGGCGACGAATGTTTGCTTGCGGGCCGCCGGTTTGGTTTTGCGCTTGGCGGTTGCAACGCGGCTTCGCGCCGATGTGGACGTAGGCCGCCGGCGTGCGGCTTTCGGCGGTCGGCTCGCGGACCTTTTGCTTTTCCCTGCTTGTCTCGCTCTCGCCATGACTTTCCTCCCCTGCCCGATCAAAACTTCAGCGCGCCGTTGTGGCGGATGACGACCGCGCGCGCCTCCTCCGGCCGATGCGCACCCAACTGACCGAACGCGGCGCGGGTCTCCTCGATCAGAATGTCGATGACGTGACCCGGTCCCTCTTCGCCGAGCGCGCCAAGGCCCCACAGGAACGCCTTGCCGGCAAAGGCGGCGGCGGCGCCGAGCGCATAAGCGCGCACCACGTCGGTGCCGCTGCGGATGCCGGAATCGTACATCACCGTGGCGCGGTTGCCGACTTGTTTGACGATGGCGGGCAGCGCGTCAATCGGCCCCGGCAGCGCGTCGATCTGCCGGCCGCCATGGTTCGACACGAACATGCCGTCGACGCCGAGCGAGACCGCCTTCTCGGCGTCTTCCGGATGCAGGATGCCTTTGACGATCAGCGTCTTCTTCCAGCGGTCGCGATAGCGTGCGACTTCCTCCCAGGTGAAGGCGCCGCCCATCTCGCGCCGCGCGAACGCGATCACATCGTTGATCGAAGCGTTGTCGCCGGCATAAGCGCGCAAAGTTTCAAAACGCGGAATGCCGTTTTTCATCAACGCGTAAGTCCAGCGCGGCGAGCAAAGCATCTGCGTCAGCATCGCTGCATCCGGATGAAAGCCGCTGCCGCCGAGCCCGACCACCACTTCGCGGGCGCGCGTGGTGCGCACCGGCACGTCCAGCGTGAGGATCAGCGCGTTGCAGTCGGTCGCCGCGGCGCGGCGCACCAGATCGAAGCCGATGGCATGATCGTTCTTCGCGGCGCGGTAGAGCTGAAACCAGCAGACATCGGGCGCGATCTCCGCGATCTCTTCAATGGTGGCCCCGCCGGCGAGCCCGAGCGTATAGGGAACGCGCGCCTTCTGCGCGGCGCGGGCGAGATGCTTGTCGGCGCCCGGCCACACGATCGCCGGTCCGCCCATCGGCGCAATGCCGATCGGCGCGGCGTAGCGGCGGCCGAACAATTCCACATCGCAGGGCGGCAGCGACGGCATCACGCCATAGCGCGGCACCATTTCCACCGCATCGAGCGCCGTCCAATTGCGCTTGATGCCGGCGTCGTCCTTGCCCGAGCCGCCGTCGGAATATTCGAAAGCGAAATGCGGCAAGCGGCGTCGCGCGGCACGGCGCAGATAGTCGATGGTCGGATAATGCCGATAAAGCGCGGCGTAGCGCGGATTGGCGCTCTTTCCCACGTAGTGACTGGTTTGCGGTGCGGCTTCTGCAGGTTTGATGGCCGTTGTGTCGTGCATGAGCGTTTCTCCCGGCCAGGATTATAGCGGATAGCAAGCGCTGAGATAGCAAGTAAGAAGATGCCATGCGCCGGCGGTTCAAAAGTGCGAGTACGACGGCCGTGCGAAGGTCAGCGCCTTGCCGTCGCGGATGAAGCGGGCGCCCTGCCCTGCACTCACGCGGCCGATCTCGGCAACCGCAATGCCGGTCGCTGCCGCCGCGGCGCGAAAAGCCGGAAGCTTGTCCGGCGAAAGCGTCAGCAGAATTTCGTAGTCGTCGCCGCCGGTGAGCACGGCCTCCAGCAAAACCGGCTGGGCCGCGACCGCGGTCTGCGCGGCCTCCGAAAGCGGCACACGCGCAACGTCGACTTCCGCCGCGACGCCGGAGGCTCGGCACAGTTTCGCCAGGTCGCCGGCTAAGCCGTCGGAAACGTCCATCGCCGCCGAAGCGTCGTGGCGGACCGCGCCGGCGAGAGCGGTGCGCGGTTGCGGCAGCAAATAGCGGTCCGTGAGCGCCGCCGACTGCCCGTGCGAAAGTCGCCATTGCTGCACGAGGGCCGGATCGCGCCGCAGCATGACTCCGAGCGCGGCATCGCCGATCGTACCGGTGACGACAATGCTGTCGCCCGGTTTTGCGGTTGCGCGCCGCACCATGGCGCCGTGCGGGACTGCGCCGAAGGCCGTAATCGAAACCGACAGCGGTCCTGGCGAGTGATCGGTATCGCCGCCAAGCAGCGGACAGGCGTAATGCCTCGCGTCATCGCCGAGCCCATTGACGAAGGCGGCGAGCCACGGTTCGTCGATGCTCGCCGGCAGTGCGACCGACATCAGAAAGCCCATGGGCTGCGCACCCTTGGCGGCAAGGTCGGACAAATTCATGCGCAGGACTTTGCGGCCGATCGCTTCTGCCGCGTCGTCGGGAAAAAAATGGACGCCGGCGATGCCGCCGTCGGTTGTGAGCACCAGATCGCAGCCCGGCGGCGGCGTGACGATGGCCGCGTCGTCTTCGAGGCCGAACGCACCCGGCGCCGTGGCCAGCGGGCGAAAATAGCGCGCGATCAGGCGCTCTTCGGCCGACGTGTCGTCGCGCGCCGGCATTGCCTAACCGCCGGAGAATTCGGCTGCGCGCAGCTCACGCGCAAGCTGGTCGAGCACGGCATTGACCATGCCAGTTTCCTCCTTGTCGACAAAGGCGCCGGCGACGTCGACATATTCGGCCGTCACGACGCGCGCCGGCACGTCGGCGCGGCAGGCAAGCTCATAGGCCCCGGCGCGCAGCACCGCGCGCAGCACCGTCTCGATGCGTTTGAGCGGCCAGCCGCGGGCCAGCGCCGCGTCGATCTGTGGATCGAGACGCTTCTGTTCGCGCAGAACGCCCTCGACGATATCGCGAAAATAGGCCGGCTCGGCCGGCCGATACTGCACGCCTTCGATTTCGCTGCCGAGCCAATGCTTTTCGAACTGCACCATGATCTCGTTCACCCCGGTGCCGGCAAGATCCATCTGATAGAGCGCCTGCACCGCCGCGAGCCGGGCAGCGCCGCGCTTGTTGGCCTTGCGCGCTTCCTGGGCGTGGTCGGCCATCATCGGTTCCCGAGCCGCCGCCTGATGCCGATCAAGGCAAGCGCGGCGCGCGCGGCATCGCCGCCTTTATCCTGCTCCTCGGCGCGGGCGCGCGCCCAGGCCTGCGCTTCGCTGTCGACGGTGATGATGCCGTTGCCGATCGGGATCTTGCGCGCCATCGAAAGCTCCATCAGGCCGCGCGCGGATTGGTGCGAGACGATCTCGAAATGAATGGTGTCGCCGCGGATGACGCAGCCGAGCGCGACGGCGCCGTCATAGGCGCGGCGGCGCGGCGCGGCATCGAGCGCGATCGCAAGTGTCGTCGGGATTTCCAGGCAGCCTGGCACGCTTAAGCAATCGAACGTAGCGCCGGCCTCCTTGAGCGCTTTGGTGGCGCCGGCAAGGAGCGCGTCGGCAATGTCGTCGTAGAAGCGCGCCTCGACGATGAGGATGCGCGCACCGTTGCCCTCGCTTTCGTTTCGTCCGCTTCGCCGCGGCCCGGCCATCACGACACTCCATCTCTTTGCGGATGGTCTAACAGACGCGCGGCATAGCGCGCCATCTGGTCGACTTCGAGGTTAACCCGGTCGCCGGGCTGCAGCGCGCCGATCGTCGTGACTTGCAGGGTGTGCGGAATGATGAGAACCGAGAAAGTGTCGCGGCCGACCTCATTGACGGTGAGCGAAATGCCGTCGAGCGAGACCGAGCCTTTGGGCGCGATGAAGCGGGCAAGCTCGCCCGGCACGCGAAACGACAGCGCGACGCTATCGACGAAATCGTCCCGGCTCACGACTTCGGCGAGCCCGTCGACGTGCCCGCTGACCATATGGCCGCCGAGCTCGTCGCCGAGCCGCAGCGCGCGCTCGAGATTGAGTTTGGTGCCGCGCCGCCAGTGTGCAGCGCTGGTCATGCGTAGCGTCTCGGCCGCCGTATCGACCGAGAAGAAAGAGCGGTTGCCGGTGCGGCCGCGCTCGACAACCGTGAGGCAAACCCCCGAACAGGCGATCGAGGCGCCGATGGCGATCGAATCCGGATCGTAGCCGCAGGCGATGGTGATCCGGCGCAACCCCTCGGCCTTTTCGTGAACGTCAATAACTTCGCCTAAGTCGCTGATAATTCCGGTAAACATCGCTCACTTTCGTTCGAAAGTCTCCTGCCGGTCGGGCCCAATCTGTTCGCTATTGATGTGCTGTAGCCGCTGCCGCAGCGCCGTCATAGCCGATCCATCGAGCGCATCGATCCCATCAGGGCCAACGACCTTAACAGAATGAAACAATATGGCCTCGTCGACGAGATCGGCGGCGAGAAAGGCGGCTGCAAGGGTGGGGCCGCCTTCCACCATGAGCCGGGTGATGCCCTTGGCGGCAAGGAACTCCAAAGCGTCCTTCAGATCGAGCGGATCGGTGCTTCCCGGTGATCGCAGCACCTCGACCCCGCTTGCCAAGAGTTTGAACTCGGCGTCCTGCGGCGCGCTTGTGCCGGTAAGCGCCCAGACCGGCACATCACGCGCGCTCCGCACCAGCTGCGAATGAAGCGGCAGGCGCAGCCTGCTGTCGGCGATGACGCGCACGGGTGAATCTTTGGCCATGCCGGGCAAGCGGCAGGTCAGCAGCGGATCGTCGGCCAGCGCGGTGCCGATGCCGACCATGATGGCGTCGCTCTGCGCACGGAGCAGATGAACACGCTCGCGGACCGCCTCGCCGGTGATGGCAATAGGCTTGCGCCCCGCCGCGCCGGCTTTGCCGTCGGCAGAGATCGCCAGCTTGAGCAGCACATGGGGACGGCCTTTGGTGAAGCGAAGAATGTGACCGGCGTGGTCGCGCCGCGCCTCATCCGCGCCGGTCCCAACATCGACGGCAATGCCGGCGGCACGCAGCCGGGCGTGCCCCTTACCCGCCACTTCGGGATTGGGATCTTCCAGCGCCGACACCACCCGCGATAGGCCGGCGGCGATGACCGCGTCGGCGCAGGGCGGCGATTTGCCGTGATGCGAGCACGGCTCGAGCGTCACGTATAGCGTCGCCCCGCGCGCCGCCGCACCGGCGCGACGCAAAGCCTCGATCTCCGCATGCGGCCGGCCGCCCGGCTGCGTCCAGCCGCGGCCGACGATCACGCCATCCTTGACGATGACCGCGCCGACCGCCGGATTGGGCCAGGTGCGGCCAAGGCCGCGGCGGCCAAGGCTCAGAGCAAGCACCATGCAGCGCCGGTCTTGGCTAATCCGCGAAGTCATGATCATTGCTTCTTCCGACAACCAACGATTGTGACAAAACGGCTGAGCCGCTATATATCCTGGGCACAGACGCGTAGCTCTCATTCGAGGAATTGGGTATGGGCGATCTCCCGCTAAATCTGACGATCCTTAGACTCGTGCAGGATTTTGGAAAAATCCCGCGGGGTCTTCTCTATGAGAAAGTGCCGGCCTCTAACACTGAAATCGATAAGCAAGTTACCGAACTCGAAAACAAGGGCGCCATTAAAGTGGATGGCGACGTCATCATACCGATCGGAAAATAAGGTCTAATCTCGTGGGGGGATCATGACTTTGTTTGGCGTCCCGCTGGGTCCGCTGGCGGTTACTTTTGCCATCGCATCATTGGTAACTGCTCTTGAGCTCGTAACGTCGAAATATCCGCGGACCGCCCGGTTCTGCATAAAGTCACCCTGGTTTTATGTCTATTTCGCTATTTATGGCGTGCTAGGAGCTGGCGCCCTGGCACTTTTGCCCCTGGTGGGTTCGCAGGTCACCATCGAAGGGGTCGGCCTCACCAATCCGTGGGTCAAAGCAGCTTTCGTCGGCCTTAGCATCAAGGCCTTTCTCCACATCCGCATTTTCTCCGTTAGCACAGGCCCAGGAGAGTCATTTCCATTTGGACTTGAATCCTTCGTGCAGCTATTCGAACCATGGATGCTTCGCACAATCGAACTCGACCACTATTCAGCGCAAAGCGATTTCATTTCCCCGAGAGCAGCTAAGTGCGCGACCTTGGCCGCCGCGCAAGCGAGCGCAAAGGCAAATGCTCCACCCGCCCTCTCAACCGCGGAGAAAGCTGCGTTCGACGCCGACATCGACCAAGCCGCCTCACCGGCCCAGGCGATCGCCGCCTATTTGAAATATTCCGGGATCAAATTGACCGAGAGGACATTTCCCTGATCGCAGTATGAGCCACGCAGGAGATTATCGCTCACTCCGCCGCCTCGTCCCCCGACAATTCGGCGAGCGCCGCCTCAAAATCCTTGGCTTCACGGAAATTGCGATAGACCGAGGCGAAGCGCACATAGGCGACGTCGTCGAGGTCGCGCAAATGCGCCATCACCGTCTCGCCGATGGTCTCGGAGGACACTTCGCTCTCGCCGAGGCTTTCAAGCTCGCGCACGATTTTCGAGACCATCTGATCGATCCGCTCCGGCTCGACCGGGCGCTTGCGGCAAGCGATCTCGACCGAGCGCAAAAGCTTGTCGCGGTCGAAAGGCACGCGCCGGCCGTTGCGCTTGATCACGACCAATTCGCGCAATTGCACCCGCTCGAAGGTCGTGAAGCGGAAATTACAGGTCAGGCAGACGCGGCGGCGGCGGATGACGGAGGAATCCTCCGTCGGCCGCGAATCCTTCACCTGGGTATCGAGGCTTCCACAACTCGGACACCGCATCCCTTACCCCTCGTAAATCGGGAACCGGCCGACCAATCGCTTCACCTTCTCGCGCACGCCCGCTTCCGCCACCGTATCCTCGTCGACGCCTTTTTGCGCCAGCGCATCAAGCACTTCGGCGATCATGTCGCCAACTTGCCGGAACTCGGCAATGCCGAAGCCGCGCGTGGTCCCTGCCGGGGTGCCGAGCCGCACCCCCGACGTGACTGTGGGCTTTTCCGGATCGAACGGAATGCCGTTCTTGTTGCAGGTGATATGGGCGCGGCCGAGCGCCAACTCCGCCACTTTGCCGGTGAGGCGCTTCTTGCGCAGGTCGACCAGCATGAGGTGGGTGTCAGTGCCGCCGGAGACGATATCGAGGCCGCGCGCTTTGAGCGTTTCGGCAAGCGCCTTGGCGTTTTCGACGACGTTCCTCGCGTAAAGCTTAAACGACGGGTGCAACGCCTCGCCGAAGGCGACGGCCTTCGCCGCGATCACGTGCATCAGCGGTCCGCCCTGCATGCCGGGGAACACCGCCGAATTGAGCTTCTTCGCCAATTCCTCGTCATTGGTCAGGATGGCGCCGCCGCGCGGCCCGCGCAGCGTCTTATGCGTCGTGGTGGTCACCACATGGGCATGCGGCAGCGGGCTCGGGTGCACGCCGCCGGCGACCAAACCGGCAAAGTGCGCCATGTCGACCATGAGATAGGCGCCGACCTCGTCGGCGATCTCGCGGAAACGGCGGAAGTCGATGATGCGCGGATAGGCCGAGCCGCCGGCAATGATCACCTTCGGACGATGCTCTTTGGCCAAGCGCTCGACCTCGGCCATGTCGATCAAATGGTCGTCGCGGCGCACCCCATAGGGCACGACCTTGAACCACTTGCCGGAGAGATTGACCGGCGAGCCGTGAGTTAGGTGGCCGCCGGCGGCGAGGTTGAGGCCCATAAAAGTGTCGCCCGGCTGCATCAGCGCCATGAACACTTCGGCATTGGCCGAGGCGCCGGAATGCGGCTGCACATTGGCGAACGCACAGCCGAACAGCCGGGTGACGCGCTCGATAGCGAGCCGCTCGGCGATGTCGACGAATTGGCAGCCGCCGTAATAGCGTTTGCCCGGCAACCCTTCGGCATATTTGTTGGTGAGCACCGAGCCCTGCGCTTCGAGCACGGCGCGGCTGACGATGTTTTCCGATGCGATCAGCTCGATCTCATCGCGCTGGCGGCCGAGCTCGAGCTTGATCGCCTCGGCGATTTCGGGGTCGGCTTCGGCAAGCGTGGCGGAGAAGAAGCCCTCGTCCGTGGTTTTTGCTTTCTGACTGACCGACATTTCGCTTAAGTCCTTTACGCCTCGTCCCGCCCGGCTTTGCCCCGCTGAATACACCCAGCCAGCGCATCATACCAGCCGAGCCCGCAAGGGCTTGGGATATTTGTGCGGATAACGCCGCTATATTTAGGGATTGGGCGATTGGGCCGGCTTTGCCCAAGAACCCCGACCTGCCCAAAAAGGCTGGGAGTTGCCCAAAAAGTCCGATGCTGGGGGCAAGTCGCTTTCGGGCTAGGTGTAATAATTCAGGGAGTTGTCGCCAGCGAAACGCCAGCCTTCACTTTCGAAATGGTAAGCCCGGCACCAGCCGGATTTGTGAACTTCTTTAAAGACATCTCGATAAACAATTTTTCCCCAAAAAAGGATGTATCCGCTGCCATTTCTAGCGCGATCAACTTCGTCCTCTCGCAACGGGAATTCGGTCGAATAGCCATCCTGCGTTTCGCCAGCACTAATGACCCAGCCCTTTTGAATAATCATTGGCCATGCGGTTGCCATTGCTGGCCAGCTTGCGCATTAACGTGCAACTCCTCGATAACCGCCGGTGTCCTTCCGTGATTTTTGAATTCGAATTTGATGAAGGACTCTGTGTCTGGAACGTCTTTCTGAAAAATCGCGATGCGCGAAGTCACATCCAGTCCCAGAAAGAGACAGGCCCGCTCGACGCGCGGAACATGATCGGCCGAAACTTTAGCGGCATTCGCAGCTTCCTTGGCGGCATCGGCAGCCTCTTTAGCCCCAACCAAGCCTTCGCGGATGAGTTTAAGCTGCACATAGAACAAAACGACCTGCGCGGCCCCAACGAAAATAAGTCCGAGCGTGAAATCCGCCGTAGCGTCTTGCCACCAGTATATTTCTTGTTTGTTTTGTTTGCTGCCCTTGCTGGCGGCAGTGGTGCTTGGCTCCTGTGCAGATGTACCGGAGTTCTGCGATGACAGTATGCTTTGCCATCCGCACCAAAGAACGAATAGCAGCAACAAAGCTATTACAGCCCTTTGCGCTGGCTCAAGCTTTGGATTTTTCGGCATCCGATGATCGCCGCTGCGGTTGTCAAATATCTTCTAGCCGTACCTTGTCAGCCTCAATCGCGATTAGCGACGCCAACAGAAACGTTGCTGAGAATGTCCCCCGACTGACCTTATTTGCAATGCTGGCCTCGGTTTCTTTCAAGCCGTGCTTTTTCAAGCGCTCGGCCAACTCCCGGTATCCTACATCGGCCCGCGCCAATTCGGCCTTCAAATACCGTCTGGCCCGTTCCTCCCAAGAGGAGGCTTTTGCCGCCATAATTTTCTCCCGCATGAACAATATCTATCATATACGATATTTTTCTCTTAGAAGTCATCCTGCGGAAAGGTAAGGTGTGGTCAGTTCCAAGCGAAAGCGGATTGGGATTGTGTGCCTCGGCGGCGAGGCCCAACGCGCTCATGTGAATCGGCTAGGCGATTGAGCGCCAATGCCATTCGTGTGAAAAGCGAGACCCCGCCCCACTGACCCCTGCAGAGAGCCATGACCGCCGATCCTCGCATCGCCGACCTTGCCAGAGCCGGCGCCATCCGGCTGGCGCTGTTCCTGCCGCAATACACCAAGGACGCGGCAACCGGCGCGGTGCGCGGGCTCGGCCCGGGT
Source organism: uncultured Alphaproteobacteria bacterium (assembly GCA_963784325.1). GTDB lineage: Bacteria > Pseudomonadota > Alphaproteobacteria > Rhizobiales > Xanthobacteraceae > BOG-931. The sequence goes on from CAWARC010000031.1 coordinate 57,027, forward strand.
GTCGTCATGCTGGACATCGCGCGCGAACTTGCGGCTCGGCTCGGCGCCAAGCTCTTGATCGTCGAGCAGCCGACGCCGCGCGCGGCGCTGGACTGCATCAAGGCCGGCGGCTGCGAATTTGCTTTCTTGGGCATCGAGCCGTCCCGCGCCGCCGAGATCGACTTCACGCCGGCGGTGTTCCAGTTCGATTACAGTTTCCTGGTGCCGGCCGGCTCAGCCTTGCGCCATTTCGCCAACGTCGACCGCGCCGGCATTCGCATCGCCGTGGTGCGCAATCACGCCTCCACCATGGCGCTCACCCGCATGGTCAAGCATGCCGAGCTCGTCGGCTTCGATCTGCCGGACGATACATTTGCTGCGCTGCGCGACGGCAAGGCCGAAGCCTTCGCGGCGCCGCGCCAAATCCTGGTCGAATATTCCGCCAAGCTGCCGGGCTCGCGCGTCCTCGACGAGGGCTACGGCGTCAATCGCGTCGGCATGGCGGTGGCGAAGCATCGCCAAGGCCTGCGGTCTTATTTGTCGGACTACGTCGACGAGGCGAAAGCATCCGGCATGATTGGGCGTCTCATCGCCGAGGCGGGTCTGCGCGGTTTTTCCGTCGCGTCTTAGAGCCCCGCAGCCTCGTCAGTGCCGCCCGAGGTCTGGGACAACCTCCGATTACTCCCCGATCGCGTCGTCCGTCAGAAGGTTCTGCCAATTGATCTTCTGCGCGAGCGCGAGTGCGACCTGGTAAAAGATCATAAGATCGTCGGCGAGGGCCTGCCACAGCGTCATCGGCCGCCGCGCCGCCTCTTCATTCTCGTAGGCGATCTCGTCGCCGGTGAAGTCGCGCGCCGGACCGGCGCGCAGCAACAGTGTGTCGCCCACGCCAATGCGCAGATGCTGCATCGGAGCGCTCGGTACGTAATGACCGTCGAGCATATCCCGCAGCGTCGATTGCTGCGAGAACAGGATTGTCCGGGTCTTTGGCGTCGGCAAAGATCCCGGTTCATCGATCCCGTAGAACCGCTGGGTTGCGATCCGCAGCGTTTCGAAAGCGTCCTTCTCGTCTAGCAGCCAGGTGCTCAGGCGGAGCGCATGCTTGAGCGGTGCGCTCCAGTTGACCGGCGGATACAGCGGCACGCCGACGGTCGCCAGTGAGCCCTTGGTGCCGATCGGAAGCGGGCCATATGGCTCGATTACCAGATAGGTCAGGAGCTGGATCACCGTGAATACGACGGAGCCATCGCTGCGGACGATCGCGATGGCTTGGCGCGTGTCCTCCCCGGTCGCCTTGGACAACGGCCACTGCGCGCTGCCCCACTCAAATGCCGGGATTTGCCCCATCGGGGGCGGCCAGATTCCGACAGCCGAGTTTCGCACCGAGACAAGCTGCCGCGCCACCGCCGTCGAGGGCAGGATCGTCTTGGGATCGGCCGTGGCAGGCAAAACAATATCCCATTGCGGCTGAAACGGCAGCTGAAATGCCTGGGGCCCGAATTGCCTGAGCATGCGGGGAAAGTCGAACCAATTGAAAAGCGAGCCGTAAACAAGGAGCGTGTGGTCGGACGACAGATTGGCGATCTCGTCGACGATCAGAAACATCGCTAGTCTCTGCTGTGCAGCGACCTGTCACGCATCCGGCCACAAAACGATGCCGGTTGCAATCGGCTTCGTCGCAATCAAAACAGTGGCAATGAGATGCCGAAAGCTCAAACCTCAGAGCTTCACCGTCGGCGGAATGGCCGGAGCGCCCAGGCCGTCGCGGCCGTAAATATCCTCGCGGAATTGCACGATGCCGTCGGACGCCGACCACGCGGTGACATAGACCCAGTGCAGCGGCACCGGCTTGGTCAGATTGGCATTGACCTGATCGCCGGATTTGACCGCTTGTTCGATGTGGTCGGGGCCCCACCCTTTGGTGTCCTTGAGCAGCCACACGACCAGGTCCTCTACGTTCTGGACCCGGCAGCAGCCGGACGAGTTGTAGCGAAAATCCCCGCCGAACAAATTCTTCAGCGGCGTGTCATGCATATAGACGCCGTACTGGCTCGGGAAATTGATGCGGATGCGGCCGAGCGAATTTGCATCGCCGGGATCCTCGCGGAACGTGTAGTGCACGGCGTCGTCGGAATACCAGTTGATCAGCGACGGCGGCACTTCCTTGTGGTTCGGATCGTAAACGCGAATGTGGTTTTGCGTCAGATAATCCGGCTTGTCCTGCATCAGCGGGATCAAGTCCTTGCGCACGATCGACACCGGCACGGTCCAGAACGGATTGAAGTTGATCTGGACGATCTTTGAGTTGATGTCGGGCGAAGGCCGGTCCGGCCGGCCAACCACGGCAATGTGCCGCTGGACGGCAACGTCATTTTCGATGGCTTCGACGCGCGCCGCCGGAATGTTCACGACGACGTAGCGCGGTCCGAGATTGGTCGCCAGCGTCTTCAAGCGATCGACGTTGACCTTGAGCTGATCGCGCCGCGTCGCCGCCGGCACGTTCATTTCATCGAGCGTCACTTCACGCAAAACGCCGTCAACGGTCAGCCCGTGACGGGCCTGGAACCGCCGCACCGCCTCCTCGACATAGGAATCGTAGACGTCGTTGCCGACCGCGTTCGGGTCGAGGTCGCCGGACACCTTAAGCCGCGCGCGCAGATCGTCGACGCTGGGATGCCGGTTGCCGAGCCGCAATTCGTCGACCTTGGGCACGACCGGCCAGCCGCCGCGCGCGACAATGTCGTCATAGGCCTTGATCGCGGTCTCGGTGAATTGCGCGGTCGACGGCGACAGCGTCGGCGCGGTCGCCTTGGGCATGTGAATGGTACGCGAGGCCTGGTCGAAAGCCTGCCCGAAATCGCCCCGATCAGTGTCGCCGAGCAGATCATCCAGCGGCTCGGCGTCCCCGCGCGAGGCTATGAGGCCGCCGGCCGCGAGCGTCGCCGCGCCGGCAAAGCGGTGCAGAAAAGCGCGGCGGTTATAGCGCGCGGACGCGCGATCGTGCGGCTTAGTCATGGCTGGCGTTTTTGCGAGAGCATTGCGGCTGAATTCGGCCAGGAACCCGAAAATCCCAGTGCACAAAGCCGCCCCGCCGCTTGATAGCACGAAGCCTCCGCGTACGAAAAGGCTTGGGTGGCTAGTTCGGCGATTGAAGGGTTAGGTAAGCAGAATTGCGGCCGCGCCGGCACGTAATCGGGATCGCGGCGTTACCTAGGCTGCGGCCTTAGGCCGGGACGCGCGTCCAAGGAGCGACCATGGGTGCGATCAGATTGCTCGCGGCGCCGATCGGCCGTATCGCGAATTCCCGCCTGTTCCAGCTCGCAGTCGTTGTCCTCATCATTCTGCTGCTGGATCACTACTCGTACGACTATCCGGTGCTGCAGCCGATCGCCGATGGCCTGAAAGCCTTGGTCAACGCCACAGTTCAACTTTGCTCGGAATATTTTCGGATCGGAATCCTGACCGATCCGGTGCTGCAGGTCGGCGTGATGATTGCCTACGTCTATATGGTCTGCCTGCTGATTTTTTCTTTGCTGCGTGTCATTGTGAGATCGCTGTTGGACCTCGCCGGATGGAGCAATTTCCTCTGGCTGCGAAATTCGATTGCGCGCGAGCGCGGCATTGCGGCCTACCGCGCCTGGCTGCCGCTCGAGCGCATAAGGCCGGCCGATTGCCCGCAAGCGCTATGGGAGGAAGAGTTCGCCTGGCCGGCCAACAACGAGCCGCCCTACCCGCCCTTGGCGCAGCGAATTCTGCGCGGTGCCGTCACTTACATTGCGGTGTTTGGCGGCGCAGCCGCGCTGCTGCAGTATTTCACGCCGTTTCCCGTGCTGACTTGGCTTCGCGGCTTGATGTGACCGCCGCGAAAAAAAGCCCCGGCATTCACGCCGGGGTGCTCAGTCACGCCAGTACAACGAAAAGAAGCTGGCGAAAGACGTCGGAACACGATCCCGAAGGGCCGTGCTCCAGGTCGCGAGGACTCTTACAGCCGATAGAGAATCTGATCGGTCCAGAACCGCTCGAGCCGGTGCAGCGCCTTGTTGAGCACTGAGAACTCGTCGGCATTGATGCCGCCGACCTGCTCCACGGTGCGCACATGCTTCTGGTAGAGCGCATCGACGGTGTCGCGCACTTCGCGGCCCTTGTCGGTGAGCTTGATGCGCACCGAGCGGCGGTCGACCCGCGAACGCTGGTGATCGAGGAAGCCCATCTCGACGAGCTTCTTGAGGTTGTAGGACACGTTGGAGCCAAGGTAATAGCCGCGGGTGCGCAATTCGCCCGCGGTCAGTTCCTTGTCGCCGATATTATAAAGGAGCAGCGCCTGCACCGAATTGATGTCGGCGCGGCCGCGGCGGTCGAACTCGTCCTTGATGACGTCGAGCAGACGCCGATGCAAGCGCTCGACCAAGGTCAGCGCCTCGAGGTAGTGCGGCCGGATATGGTCGAAACGCGCCTCACGATCGGCGGGCTCGACCGTCTTTGCGACGGCTTTCATTGTGACGCCTTTCCCAAACTCAATTTTGTTTTCGCCGACGGGCCCTGTCTCCCGCCGTATCGCGCCAACCTAGCGGGCAGGGTCTAAGATCAGTTTAAATAACACGCTAAAAATAAGGTTTATTCGCCGCTCTGTGGCCGCGTATTGCGGCTAAAATTGCGGGGGATTTTGCGACGATTTATTCACCCTGTCCGGCGGCGGCCATCCTAGCCGACAAGTCGTCAAGGAACGGGTGTCGATGAGATACTGTCGGAGCGCGACATGACTATTGAAGCCGCAGTGCGGACGCTTGAAGAGAAAATCGGCCCCTTGGAAAGGGTCATTCGGTTATTTGCGGCGTGTCTCCCGCTGCCGATACTCGAAAAGGACGAGGAGATAAGCGCCTTTAGATATGCAAAGCGGCGGCCCAACCGCACGGACGAAGCGCCGTGAGCAAACAGCCCCCGCCGCAGCAAGCGGTTTGGCCCCAAGGTGCCATTTTCACGGTTGGGCATTCGACCTTGCCGATCGGAGATTTTATCGCACTTCTGCAAACCTATGGCGTTGCATGCGTCGCCGACATCCGCACGGTCCCGCGTTCACGGCACAACCCGCAATTCAACGGCGATACGCTCGGCGGTGCGCTCAAAGCGAAGAACATTGAATACGTTGCCATGCCCGCGCTCGGCGGTTTGCGGCATGCGCGCAAGGACTCCGCCAACACCGGTTGGCGCAACACAAGCTTTCGCGGTTACGCCGATTACATGCAAACCGAGCCGTTCGCGGAGGGGCTCGCAACGCTCATTCAGACGAGCCGCCAGCAACGCACGGCCATCATGTGCGCCGAAGCGGTGCCGTGGCGCTGCCACCGCTCGCTGGTCGCCGACGCGCTCAGTATACGCAATATTCCGGCGATCGAGATTTTATCGGAGAGCAGCTACCGCTTGCACAAGCTGACGCCTTTCGCGCGTGTAGAAGGAGCGCAAATTACCTACCCGCCAGAGCAAGCGACGTTGTTGTTGTAAGGCATACCGTTTAGCTGGTGAACAATTCAGGCGCCGTACCAACGAGGGTTCACTCGGCGCCGAGCTTCTTCAAGGCCGATCCTTTATGCATGGCGATATGGTCAGTTTTATCGCTCTTGATCTCGTATTGAGGCTCGTCCTCGCTGGCGTGATGGGTGTACCCCTTGTAATCCACGTCCTTGGTATGGACCTTGATAATCCTGCCGCTGACGTGTCCGGCTTCGGAATTCCAGGTGACGTGATCGCCAACTTCGAACCGTTTGCCCATCGCAATTACCTACGCGCATTGGCGTTTACCTAACGCGCATTGGCGCTACCCGGTTCAACAAATCGCCGCGCATCGGCAATATTTTCAAGCGGGACTTTGGCGGCTTGCCAAGTCGTAGCGCGCGCTAACGCGCGAAACTATAGCCTCTTCTTGGCAAAGGCCCTGCCGGAATGCGATTTTAAATATCTCTCGAAATCCAGCGCTTTGTACTTATCCGAAAAAGCAGAATACTAAACCAACTTCCATGGAATATATTTTGCCGTGTGCTTCGATTTGCCCGCGTTGTGATCCGCCATTCGTCGCTTCAGGTCAGCGGTTGCGCCGGTATAGTCCTGCCCGGGAAATGCTTCGCTGCGGATGATATAGACATACCACAAGGTATGGCTCCAGTCCGTCTTCGCTTTCGCTTCGCTCAAGCTACGCCGGACACGCTTCGCCCTGACGATCTCCGCGCGGCTGCGCCACGCGTAGCCCGTCAGGGCGAAGCGTGGTGGGAGAGGTAGGACTCGAACCTACGAAGGCGTAAGCCAGCGGATTTACAGTCCGCCCCCTTTGCCACTCGGGACACTCTCCCAAAAAGATTGCCCCCGCAGCGAGGTTGCGGGCGCAGCAAGCGTCGGCGCTATATGGTTGGACCGCACCGGCTAGTCAACCGAAAAGGCTTGAATTGCCAAGGTCCTGACCGCGTGACAGAACCCCGCCATGCGCGAAGGGCCATGGCGATCGAAATCTTGGCAATCGAAGTCCCGCCAAGCTGGGGGGCATCGTCGAGGGGGTGCGCCGCAAGGTCGGCGGGAGCGCCATCACGGCGGGCCGGACGACGCCGTCATTCTCTACGGCTGGCACACCGTCACCGCGGCGCTCGCCAATCCGGCGCGGCACTTTCGGCGGCTGCTCGCCACCGAGAACGCGGTACGGCGTTTGGCCGACGAGGGCATCACGCCGCCGTTGCCGCCGGAGGTGGTGCGGCCGGACGCGATTGCGGCACTGCTGACGCCCGACGCCGTGCATAACGGCCTGCTCGCCGAGGCCGATCCCCTGCCCTCGCCCGATATCGAAGATTTGCCGGCGGACGGCATCGTGCTGGTGTTCGACCAGATCACCGACCCGCATAATGTCGGCGCGATTTTACGCACGGCCGCGGCGTTTGCGGTGGCGGCCGTCGTCACCACCGCGCGCCACAGCCCGGAGGCAACCGGCGTCCTCGCCAAATCGGCGTCCGGCGCGCTGGAGCTGGTGCCGATCGCGATCGTGCAAAATCTGGCGCGCGCGCTCGCTGCACTGAAGGAGCGCGGCTTTCTCGTTGTCGGTTTGGACGGCGGCGCACCCGATGATCTTGCCGCGGTGGAATTGCGCAGGCCGCTTGCCTTGGTGCTCGGCGCCGAGGGCAAGGGCTTGCGGCAATTGACGGGAGCGACCTGCGATCTCTTGGCGCGACTTAATCTGCCCGGCGCGATCAAAAGCCTCAATGTATCGAACGCCGCGGCGCTTGCGCTCTACATCGCCGATCGCGCGACGGCCTAAAGCACGAAGGCCTGCAAGATTGCAGGCCTTCGCAGTCTCTTGCTTTTATCTGACGCCGACCCGCATCACGGATAGCGGCGCCAGCGCGGGGCGCCGTAATAGCGCGGATGCATATAGGGATGCATCACCATCGGCGTGCGATAGGCAAAGCGCGGATGAAAGTAGGGATGCCGATAATACGGGGCGTTGGGCGGCACGGCGCCGTAGCCGTAGCCATAACCGGAGCCCGGCACGTAGGGATAGTCCGTCGCGGCCGCGTAGGCCGTCTCCGGCGAGTAGGTCTGATAGGGCGTCATGATGCCCGGGCCGGAATAGGTCGGACCCTGATTGACCACATAAAGTGAGGGCTGCGCGTAGACGACCGCCGCTCCGCAACCGCCGCAGCCACCGCATGCGCCGCAGCCGCCGCAGTTGCCGCAACCGCTCCAACCGCCTCCGCCGCAGTTGCCGCAGCCACTGCTCCAGCCCGACCAGCCGCAATTACCGCAGCCGTTCCAGCTGCAGCACGGACCGCCGAACCCGCTGGGCACGACGGCCGAGACCACAATGGGGGCCGGCACTGCGGGCGCGACCGGCACCGCAAAGACCGCAGCCGCTGTCGGCGTCCCGCAGGCGCCGCAGCCGCCGTAGCCGCCATAGCCGACTGGGGCAACCGTGGCATAGACCGGCGCGGAATAACCCCCGTCGCAGCAGCCGGCCGACGCGATCGACGTCATACCGATACTCAACAACGTGGCGACCGCCACGAAGACAACGCGATGGAAAGACATGACACTCCTTACTAGCTTGCTTCCAGAGGTTGACCCCATGCGGGGCCGTTGCAGCAGACCGATACGCGGCCCGCGTGATGACTCATGACAATTCAGGGACCCTTTGGTGCTGGACCACCGGGCCCTTTCGGACCCGGAAACTTCGGCGAAGGCCGGCGTTGACCGTAGGAATTTCCGAAGCTGATGGCGGCGGGCCCATAGTAAGGGGCGTATTCGGTCACCGGCCCCGAGGACGATCCGCTCGACCAACTGCGATAGTAAGTCGGCGCCGGCGGCGGCAGTGGACGATTGGCCGGCGGCACGATCTCAAAGCGGCCATAACCGGGGCGCTTGCCGGTCTCGGGGTGGTAATTTGGAGCTTGCATCGGCAGCTCGACGGTCGTCACCGGCCGATAGATCACGGTTGGCACGACCATGCCGGGGCGATCGAGCCCGAAGTCGCCTTCGACCACGCCCCACGAAGCGTCGATGCCGTTGATGTAAACAGGCACGCCTGCTTTGCCGGGAATGACGATTTCCGGCGCGCGTTGCGCCGAGGCGGGCGAAGCCGCGACGGCAAAAAGCAAAATCCCTGGGACAAGACGCATGAGCGATCCGTGGCAAACGCGCATCGCCCGGCACTCTATGGAAGGCGCGGGAGAAATTCGTTTAAAACGCGGCCTTTTCGCCGCTGAATTATTTAGTAACATTAACTGCACACTACTTCGCCGCACCGCGGCATTGCGCTGATGCGGCCAATGAGTGCTTCCGCATCGTCCCCCGACCCGCGACTTTCGGCTTACGACCTCTGGCGGGCAGACAGCGCCTCGGCTTGGGCATAGCGTTGCGAGCGGGACGGTGACGGGGCGCCGCGATGCGGCTTGGCGCCGTCCTCCATGAGCACAAAAGCAGGATCAAGGGGGGTTACGCCGATGTCCACGATGGCTGTGAATGCATCGCGCACGGGAGGAATGACCAGCGAAGAACGTCTCGTCATTTTTGCTTCCTCGCTCGGTACCGTTTTCGAGTGGTACGACTTCTACATCTACGGCACGCTCGCCGTGTTCCTGGCAAAATACTTTTTCTCCAACGTGCCGGCGAACGTCGCATTCATCTTTACGCTCCTCGCCTTCGCCGCCGGCTTTGCGGTGCGACCGTTCGGCGCGCTGATCTTCGGCCGCCTCGGCGACATGATCGGCCGCAAATATACCTTCCTGATCACCATGAGCTTGATGGGCATCGGCACGTTCTTCATCGGCGTTCTGCCCGGCTTTGCGACCTGGGGCATCCTCGCGCCGGTCGTCCTGATCGCTCTGCGGCTGGTGCAGGGGCTGGCGCTTGGCGGCGAATATGGCGGCGCCGCGATCTATGTCGCCGAGCATGCGCCGGCAAACAAGCGCGGCTACTACACGTCGTGGATTCAAACGACCGCGACGCTCGGCCTGTTCGTGGCGCTCCTCCTGATCCTCGGCATCCGCACCTCGATGGGCGAAGCAGCATTCGCGGATTGGGGCTGGCGCATCCCGTTCTTGCTCTCCGCCGTCCTTCTCGCCGTTTCGCTGTGGATCCGGCTGAAGCTGAATAAATCGCCGCTGTTCCAGCGCATGGTCGACGAGGGCAAACAGTCCAAGCGTCCGTTGACGGAAGCATTCGGCCAGTGGTCGAATTTAAAGATCGCGATTTTGGCGCTTCTTGGCGCCACGGCCGGCGAAGCCGTGGTCTGGTATGGCGGACAGTTCTACGCGCTGTTCTTCCTGACCCAGACGCTGAAAGTGCCGGGCACCACGGCGCAAATCATGATCGCGATTGGGCTTCTGATCGGCACGCCTTGCTTCATCCTGTTCGGCGCGCTGTCGGACCGGATCGGGCGCAAGCCGATCATGCTCGCGGGCTTCGCGCTCGCGGCGGTGACCTACTTCCCGATCTTCCAGGGCATCACGCACTTCGCCAACCCGAAACTGGAAGCTGCGCTTGCGGCGTCGCCGGTCACCGTGACTGCCGATCCCGCCGAGTGCTCGTTCCAGTTCAAGGCGACCGGCGTCGAGAAGTTCACCACCGGATGCGACCAGATCAAAACCGCGCTGGTCAATCTCTCGGTGAATTACAATAACGTCAGCGCGGCCGCCGGCACTAAGGCAAGCGTGCAGATCGGCGATCAGACCATCGCGTCGGACACGCCGAACCTCGCCGCTGCGATCGCCGCGGCCGTGAAAGGCCACGGCTACCCGGCCGGCGCCGATCCGAACGACATCAACTACCCGATGACGGTGCTGCTGCTGGTGATCCTGGTCGTCTACGTGACCATGGTCTACGGACCGATCGCCGCCTGGCTGGTCGAGATGTTCCCGACCCGCATTCGCTATAGCGGCTTGTCGCTGCCCTACCACATCGGCAATGGCTGGTTCGGCGGCTTCCTGCCGGCGACCGTATTCGCCATCGTAGCCGCCACCGGCAACATCTATTCGGGCCTGTGGTATCCGATCGGTATCGCGGCGATGAGCTTCGTCGTGGCACTGATTTTCCTTCCCGAGACCAAAGATCGCGATATCACCCATCTCGGGTGAGCGGTCGCGGATAGGCGGCGGGGCAGCTCGACGAGCCGCCCCGCTCTTTATTTTGTCATTTGGTTTGCGGTGAGATAAACCGCCGCACGATAAAATTGCGCAGCGCCGCGGCTAGCCCACACAACAAAGCAAAAACCAACGCCGCACCCACGATCTCTCTCGCGTCGGCCGCCAGAGAAAGCAGCCCGCTCCAAGGTGCCAGCAGCTTGAATACCGCGGCGACAGCACCGACGACCGCGCCATATGAAGCTGCGCGCCCGGTGTTCCAAGGCGAGGCATCGCTTTGTCTTCGCATCACGGCAGCTTAATCGGGCCGCGACACCGCGGCCATGTCAATGCCCGGTACCGGTACCGGCACCGGCCGCGGCCGGCGGCCGCTTCATCAGAAGGCCGAACGCGGCGAGGGCCACGAACAGCACGGTCAGCATCAGGAACACGTCGGCATAGCTCATGACCGCGGCCTGCAGCCGCACCATGGCGTTGAGCGTCGCCAGCGCCTGCTGCGGCGCGTCGGAGCCATGAAAGCGCGCAGCGAGCTGCGCTAGCAACTCGGTCGCGGCGTGGTTCGACGGGTTCACCGCCTCATGTAGGCGTTGCAGGTGCAGATCCATGCGGTCGTTGAACCAGGTATTGATCGCAGCCAAGCCGATGGCGCCGCCGAGGTTGCGCATCAGATTGAACAGGCCCGAGGCATTCTTGACGCGCTCGATGGGCAATGTTCCCAAAGCGGTGTTGGTGACCGGGATGATCGCGAACATCAGGCCGACGCCGCGGAAGACCTGCGGCCACAACAGCTCCCAAAAATCCCAGTCCGACGTGAGATAGGTCATCTGCCAGGTGCCGATGGCGAAGAAGACAAACCCGGCGATCAGAACGAAGCGCGGGTCGAACCGTTCGACGAGCTGGCCACCGATGGGAGCGGTCAAAAACATCACCAGGCCGGACACGAACATGGTCTCGCCGATCATCAGCGCATCGTAGCCACGCACCTGGGCGAGGTAGACCGGGAACAGATAGGTCAGGCCGTAAAGTCCAATGCCGAGCACGAATGAGAACAGGCTCCCGACCGCAAAATTGCGGTTGGCAAAGGCGCGCAAGTCGACGATCGGCGCTCGCGCGGTCAGCACGCGGACGAAGAAGATTACCGCCGAAACCGCGGAGACGATGGCGACAATAAATATCGTATCGTCGTCGAACCATTCGTAACGCGGGCCCTCCTCGAGCACGTATTCGAGCGCACCGAGGAATCCGGCCATGCTGATCAGGCCGTACCAGTCGAAATTCTTCAGGAGTGCGAAATCCGGCTTGTCGAAGTCGACCAGCAGATAGGTCATCACGGTGACGACGATGCCAGGCACGACGTTGACGAAAAACAGCCAATGCCAGGAGTAAGTATCGGTCAGATAGCCGCCGACCGTGGGTCCGATGGTCGGCGCCAGCGTCGCGATCAGGCCCACGACCGGCGCGACGAATTTCTGCCGCGGTCCCTGAAAAATGACATAGGCCGAGGCAAACACGGTCGGCACCATGCCGCCGCCGATAAATCCTTGCAGTGCGCGCCACACGATCATGCTGTCGATCGAGGAGCTGGTGCCGCACATCACGCTTGCCAGCGTGAAGCCGGCGGCGGAGCCTGCGAAAAGAATGCGCGTGCCGAGTGCGCGTGACAGGAAGCCCGACAGCGGAATCGCGATCACCTCGGCGATCAGATAGGCCGTCTGCACCCAGGGGATCTCGTCGGCCGAAGCCGACAGGCCGGCCTGAATATCGTTGAGCGACGACGACACAATCTGGATGTCGAGGAACGCCATGAACATGCCGAAGCACATCGCAAGGAAGGCGATCAGCTGTCGCGCCGGGATGGCGTCTGGCGTGCTTGCAGCCGGCGGCGCTGCCGAGACGGTGATATCGGTCATGACATCCGCTCGATCCGCTTAATGGGAGATGGAATCCGCCTCGGCGGCGGCTGCGGATGTCAGCCCGGCCTCGGTCGCGTGACCGGGCTTGGTGTCGACGCTCACCACCACCGACATTCCCGGGCGCAGCATGCGCTGTGCCGCGACCGCGGCCGGCACCGCGATCCGCACCGGCAGCCGTTGCACGATCTTGGTGAAATTCCCGGTGGCGTTGTCGGGCGGCAAGAGCGAGAAGACCGCGCCGGATGCCGGCGAGAGGCTCTCGACGCGGCCCTTGATGGCGTCATCGGGCAAGGCATCGACGCTGATCGAGACCGGTTGGCCAGGCTCGATCAGGGCAAGCTGCGTTTCCTTGAAATTGGCGTCGATATAGACGTCGCTCAGCGGCACCAGGCTGGCGATGCGCTGGCCGACCTGCACGTAGTCTCCGGTCTGCACCGCGCGGTTGCTGAAGACGCCGTCGACCGGCGCGCGGATCACGGCGAACGACAGATCGCGCTCGGCTTGCGCTTGGGCGGTCTTGAGCTCGTCGAGCGTGCGCGCCGCCTCGCGCTGTTGCGCCTTGAGAACCTCGAGGTTGTCTTGCGCGGCATCGATGACGGATTGTGCGCTCTGCACCGCGGCCGCGGCCTGATCGCGATTGGCTTCGGCCTGCTCCAAAATCTGCTGACTGGCGAATTGCTGCTTGGCCAAAGCCTGCTGCCGCGCGAATTCAAGCTCCGTCTTCTTGGCGTCAGCCTGCGCGGCGATGAACTGCGCTTTGGCCTGATCGATAGTGGCGCCCTGGGCGACGATTTGCCGGCCGATGCGGTCGACGGTTGCCTGCTGGGTCGCGGCCTTGTCGCGCGCTGCCTCGACGGCAAGCCGATAATCGCCATCGTCGATGGTGGCGATGACATCGCCGGCCTTTACCCGGGCATTGTCCGCCACCGGAACGCTGTCGACATAGCCCGAAATCTTTGACGCCAGCGTTGTGTTGTGGGCCAGCACGTAAGCGTCGTCCGTAGAAACGATATAGCGGCTATCCAGCCACCAGCGAACGCCGGCAACGCCGCCCCCGATCATCGCTATTACAACCGCGGCCGCGACGAGCGTCCGTTTGCTGGACGCGCCATCCAACCGGGCTCGGCGCCCGGGACGCTTTGCTTTCTGCTGCGTCCCCTTCTCGCTGCGCTCCACGTCGGTCCGTAATGGATGATTGTCGTGCAAACTCTCCAGGACTACCGGGAGCTGGGTTTTCAAGTCTTGGTCTTGTTCGCGGTACATTGGCGCGCTCCACCTTTAAGCGAAACCCGCAGGACCAAAAGTTATTGACCGAACGGTTCGGTCAGCCTATATAAGGCGCTGGATGGCAAGTCAATATGACCGAACCGTTCGGTCAAAAAATAATTGAAGCGATCCAGCAAGCTTTTGATGTGACAACGAAATAAGCTTTGTTGGGATGGAGGAAGTGAAGAATATGAGCGCCCAGGTTCAGGCCAAATTGGCTCCCCAAACGGCCGACGACAACGCCAAGCGGCGACAGATCGTCGAGGGTGCGCGTACCATCTTCCTGCAGCACGGTTTTGATGCCGCCAGCATGAACGACATCGCACGCGCCGCGGGCGTCTCGAAGGGCACGCTCTACGTCTATTTCGAGAATAAAGAGCAGCTATTCGAGGCGATTGTGCACGAGGAGTGCCAAGTCCACGCCGAGAACACCTTCGACTTGGACCCCAATAACCATGACGTTGACGCCACCCTCACCCGGCTGGGGATCGCCTTCGTCGAATTCCTGTGCCGGCCGGAGAAAGCCTCGGCGCTGCGCGCGGTCGTGGCGATCGCTGACCGCATGCCGGAAATCGGCAAGGTTTTTTACGAAACCGGCCCCGCCATCGGTATCGCCAAGCTTGCCGCTCATTTGCAGGCGCAAAACCAGGCCGGCGTCATCGCCGTCGACGACTGCGAACTCGCTGCCGCCCAGTTCCTGGACGCCTGCCAGTCGATGCTGTTCAAGCCGGTGCTGTTTAACTTCCGTGAGGCGCCCACTCGCGAGGCAATCGCCTATGTCGTCAACACCGCCGTCCGCAATTTCCTGCGCGCTTACGGCGTAAAACCGCGCCAATAAGGCGGAGCGATTGCCGCCGCTAAGCCCTGCCGGCAAATCGGCGGATTTGTCTCAGGTCATCCTTGGAACAGGCCTGGGCTTCAATCGTTTCGCTTTACTGGGGCCTTTTCGCATTCATTTGCTTTGATCGGTCAGATTATGACACCGCGAGCCGCGCCGACGCATCCACGCCCCACCCCCGCGACCAAGCTGGGGGCGGATACCGACCGGCTTGCGATCGACACCATCCGTACGCTGGCGATCGATGCGGTGCAGAAGGCACAATCCGGCCATGCCGGCGCGCCGATGGGCTTTGCGCCCGTTGCTTACACAGTGTGGCAGGATTTTCTGCGCTACGACCCCGCCGACCCGTTATGGGCGAACCGCGATCGTTTCGTGCTGTCCAACGGGCACGCCTGCCTGCTGCTGTACGCGCTGATCCACCTTGCCGGCGTAAAGCGGGCGGATGGCAAAAAAATCACCGACGCGCCCGCGATCAGCCTCGACGACATCAAGAGCTTCCGCCAGATCGACAGCGTTACGCCGGGCCATCCGGAATACGGCCGCACCACCGGCGTTGAGGCCACGACCGGCCCGCTCGGCCAAGGCTGCGGCAACAGCGTCGGCATGGCGATCGCCTCGCGCTGGCTCGGCGCCCATTACAATCAGCAGAATTTCACGCTGTTCGACTTCGATGTTTACACGATCTGCAGCGATGGCGATCTCATGGAAGGCGTAGCGAGCGAAGCGGCTTCGCTGGCCGGACATCTGCAGCTTTCAAATCTGTGCTGGCTCTACGACAACAACACTGTGACTATCGAGGGTCACACCGTTCTCGCCTTCACGGAAGACGTTGAGAATCGCTTCAAGGGCTATCGCTGGAACGTCGTGCGCGTGCGCGACGCCAATGACACAGCGGCGGTGAAGCAAGCTTTAGAACTGTTCCGCCGCACCGGCGATCGACCGACGCTGATCATTGTCGACAGCATCATCGGCTACGGCGCACCGCATAAACAAAATACTGCAGCGGCGCATTCCGATCCACTGGGCGAAGAGGAAGCGCGCCTCGCCAAGCGCTTCTACGGCTGGCCGGAAGACGCGCAATTCTTGGTGCCGGACGGCGTATATGAGCGCTTTCGCAACGGCATCGGTCGGCGCGGCGGCGCGTTGCGTGACGAATGGGTGAAAGCATTCGCCGCCTATGAGAAAGAATATCCGCAAGCCGCGCGCGAGATCGAGTTGATGCTAGCCGGCAAATTGCCCGCGGGCTGGGATACCGGCCTGCCGATCTTCCCGGCCGATCAAAAAGGCATCGCCACGCGGGAAGCGTCGGGCAAGGTTCTCAACTCGATCGCAAAAAACATTCCCTGGCTGATCGGCGGCTCTGCCGACCTTTCGCCCTCGACCAAGACGACGCTTGATAATGCCGAGTCGCTCGAAGCGGACGATCCCGGCGGGCGCATCATGCATTTCGGCATACGCGAACACGCGATGGGCGCAATCGTCAATGGTCTCGTCCTGTCGAAGCTGCGCGCCTTCGGCGCCACGTTTCTGACCTTCAGCGATTATATGCGCCCTGCCCTGCGGCTGGCGGCGCTGATGGAGCTTCCGGTTTTTCACATCTTCACCCACGATTCCATCGGGCTCGGCGAAGACGGCCCGACGCATCAGCCGATCGAGCAACTGGTTGCGCTGCGCGCCATCCCGAACATGATCGTGCTGCGGCCGGCCGACGCCAACGAAGTGTGCGAGGCCTATAAGGTCATACTCGAACAGACAGGGGAGCCGGCGTGCCTCGTGCTCAGCCGCCAGAAGCTCCCGATCTTCGATCGCGAGCGCTATGCGCCGGCGTCAGGTCTTGCACGCGGCGCTTATGTGCTGGCCGATGCGGAAACTGGCAAGCCGGAGGTCATCCTCATCGCCAGCGGCAGCGAAGTGCAGCTGTGCGTAACCGTCTTCGAATCCCTCAAACGCGAGGGCATTGCTGCCCGTGTGGTCAGCATGCCGAGTTGGGAGCTGTTCGAGCGGCAGGATCGCGCTTATCGCGAGGCAGTGCTGCCGCCGCGGATCACCGCGCGGGTGGCAGTCGAAATGGGCGCCACAATCGGCTGGGACCGCTATGCCGGGCCGACCGGCGCCATCATCGGAATGCACAGTTTCGGCGCCTCCGGCCCGATCGCCGACGTACTGGCGAAATTCGGGTTCATTCCAGATAAGATATTGCAGGCGGCCAAGACTCAGATTGCCGAGCGCAAGATTGCCAGCACCAAGGATCACGAGGAATAGCCGCTCATGAATGCTCTCAAAGCCTTGCAGGACCACGGCCAGGCGGTATGGCTCGATTTTCTGGCGCGCGGTTTTATCGCCAAAGGCGGCTTGAAGAAGCTCGTCGACGAAGACGGCTTGCGCGGGGTGACGTCGAATCCATCGATCTTCGAGCAGGCCATCGGCAATTCAGACGAATACGATGACGCCATCGCCGGCATGCTGAAGGAGCACGACCGCTCGGCCGGCGACCTGTTCGAGCGGCTCGCCGTGGAGGACATTCAAAAAGCAACCGACGTGCTGCGTCCGGTCTATGACGCGACGCACGGTGCCGACGGATTTGTCAGCATCGAAGTGTCCCCGTATCTCGCGAAGGACACCAAAGGCACCATCGCCGAGGCGAAACGACTGTGGCACGAGGTCGACCGCAAAAATCTAATGATCAAGGTGCCGGGAACGCCGGAAGGCTTGCCGGCAATCCGCGACCTCATTGCCGAAGGCATCAACGTCAACATCACGCTGTTGTTCGCGCAATCCGTCTATACGCAGGTGGTCGAGGCTTACCTCGCAGGGCTTGAAGCGCTTGCCGCCAAGGGCGGCGACGTTTCGCGGATCGCGAGCGTGGCGAGCTTTTTTGTCAGCCGCATCGATACGGCAGTCGACAACCTGCTGGACGAGAAAATTGCCAAGGCCAACGATCCCGATGAAAAGCGTCGTCTCGCCGCGTTGAAGGGAAAAATCGCCGTCGCCAATGCCAAATTGGCTTATCAGATTTATTTGCAGCGCTTCGCCGGCGAGCGCTGGGAGGCGCTGAAGCAGAAAGGCGCCAAGCCGCAACGGCTGTTGTGGGCATCGACCGGCACCAAGAACAAGGCCTACAGCGATGTCCTCTATGTCGAAGAGCTGATCGGTCCCGACACCGTCAACACGATGCCAGTGGCGACGATGGACGCTTTCCGCGATCACGGCAAGCTGCGCAACAGCCTTGAAGAAAACCCCTCCGACGCGAAACGGACGCTGGACGATCTCGCCCGTACCGGAATTTCGCTCGAGGCCGTCACCGGAAAACTGGTCGAAGACGGCGTAAAACTGTTCGCCGATGCCGCCGACAAGCTGCTCGCGGCGGTCGCCAAGAAACGAACCGAAATCCTCAAGCAACAGGTCGACGAGCAAGCGCTCGCGCTTGGCCCGCAGCTCGAAAGGAAAGTCAGCGAAACCGCCGAAGAATGGCGCAAGCAGGGCAATATCCGGAAGCTTTGGCAGCGTGATAAAGCGCTGTGGACGAATGCCGACGAAGATCGCTGGCTCGGCTGGCTGGACAGTGCCGGCGACAAGGAGATCGCGAGCTATAGCGCCTTCGCGCAAGAGATCAAACGCGACGGATTTAAGAACGCGGTTCTCCTCGGCATGGGCGGCTCCAGCCTCGGCCCTGAAGTGCTGGGGGCGACGTACGGACAAAAGCCCGGCTGGCCACGGCTGCGCATTCTCGACTCGACAGTGCCGGCCCAGATCGAAGCGCTGGACGCCGTGCTCGACGTCGGCAAGACCTTGTTTATCGTTTCCAGCAAATCGGGCGGCACCACCGAACCCAACGTTCTTACCGACTATTTTTTCAAGCGCGTGGCGGACGAGGTTGGCGCCGATAAGGCCGGGCTGCATTTCATTGCGATCACGGATCCCGGCTCGTCGCTGCAGCGGCGGGCGGAAACGCAGAAGTTTCGACGCATCTTCTATGGCGTGCCGAGTATCGGCGGCCGCTATTCCGTGCTCTCCCCGTTCGGCCTGGTACCCGCGGCTATCGCCGGTGTCGATGTCGCCGCGCTGATACGCTCGGCGCGGATGATGATGCGCTCTTGCGGCCCGGACGTGCCGCCGTCGGAAAATCCCGGCGTTGCGCTCGGCATCGCGCTCGGCGCCGCAGCCCTGCGGGGCCGCGATAAGGTCACGATTTTCACCTCTCCATCCCTGTCCAGTTTCGGTGCTTGGGCCGAGCAATTATTCGCCGAATTGACCGGCAAGCACGGCAAAGGCCTTATCCCGATCAACGGCGAGCCGCTCGGCAGGCCGGAAGTCTACGGCGACGACCGCTGCTTTATCGATCTAGCACTCGAAGGCGAGGCCGACGAAACGCATGAGGCGAAGCTCAAGGCGCTGGAGAAAGCCGGCCATCCGGTGATCCGCATCATGCAGAATTCGCTCGATCATATCGGTCAGGAATTCTTTCGTTTCGAGATCGCCACTGCGATTGCTGGGGCGGTGATCGGCATCAATCCGTTCGATCAGCCCGACGTCGAAGCGAGCAAGATCAAGACCCGCGAGCTGACCGAAGCCTTTGAGAAATCCGGAGAGCTGCCGCGCGAGCGGCCGATCTGTTCCGATGCAGCCCTTGCGATCTTCACCGACCAGAACAACGCCGAGGCGCTGCGTAAGGCCGGCGCCAATGGCAGCGTCGACAGCTGGCTCAAGGCGCATTTCTCCCGTCTTGGCGCCGGAGATTACGTCGCAATTCTCGCCTACCTCGCTCGCGACGAAGAAAACGTCGCGCACTTGCAGCCATGGCGGCTGGCATTGCGCGATCGCCGCCACGTCGCGACCTGCCTCGAATTCGGTCCGCGCTTTTTGCATTCGACCGGACAGGCTTATAAAGGCGGACCCGACAGCGGCATGTTCCTCCAAATAACTTCGGACGACGCCAGGGACCTCGCCATTCCAGGCCACCGCGCGAGTTTTGGCGTGATCAAAACCGCGCAAGCGCGCGGCGATTTCGACGTTCTGCTCGATCGCGGCCGCCGCGCGCTCCGTGTCCATCTCAATGGCGATCTGAAGTCCGGCCTCGTCGCGCTTGAGGCGGCCGTCCAGCGCACTCTAGGGTAAAGGGAGTCCACGCCATGCAGATCGGGATCGTCGGTCTCGGCCGGATGGGCGGCAACATCACCCGCCGCTTGATGCAGCATGGCCATGAGGCAGTCGTCTACGATCGCGACGCCAAGGCGGTCGCCGCACTTAGCGGCGACGGCGCGGCCGGCGCGACCGGACTGGACAAGCTCGTGCAGCAGTTGCGGGCGCCGCGCGCGGTCTGGGTGATGCTGCCCGCCGGCAAGATCACCGAAGACGTCATCGCCGAACTGGCAAAATTGCTACAAGCGGACGACGTCGTGCTCGACGGCGGCAACACCTTTTGGAAAGACGACATCCGCCGCGCCAAAATGCTCAACGAGCGTGGCATCCATCACGTCGACGTCGGCACCAGCGGCGGCATCTGGGGACTGGAGCGTGGCTATTGCATGATGATCGGCGGCGCCAAGGACATCGTCGACCGGCTCGACCCGATCTTCAAGGCGCTCGCTCCGGGAGCCGGCGATGTGCCACGCACGCCAGGCCGCGAGGGCCGCGATCCCCGCGCCGAAGAGGGCTACATTTATGCCGGACCGAACGGCGCCGGCCATTTCGTCAAGATGGTTCATAACGGCATCGAATACGGCCTCATGCAGGCCTTCGCCGAGGGCTTCGATATATTGAAGAATGCCAACAGCGACAGCCTGCCGAAAGATACGCGCTTCGATCTCGATCTGCCGGATATCGCCGAAGTCTGGCGCCGCGGCAGTGTCATCAGTTCGTGGCTTCTCGATCTCACTGCAACGGCGCTGGCGGACGACCCAAAACTTGCCGGTTTCGAAGGCGTGGTTGAGGATTCCGGCGAAGGCCGCTGGACCGTGATGGCGGCGATCGACGAGGCGGTTCCTGCCGACGTGCTTACGGCCGCGCTGTACACGCGATTCCGGTCGCGGCGCGAGCACACATTTGCGGAAAAGATTCTTTCGGCGATGCGCAAAGGGTTTGGCGCGCATGCCGAGCCGAAATCGGTCCTGGCCGACCGCAAGGCCAAAGCGTCGTGACGGCTGGAAACGGTGCCAAGAACGCCGCGCGGACCGCCGCCACAAAGGCACGGCCGGCCGATCCGTGCTGTCTCGTCATTTTCGGCGCGTCGGGCGACCTTACGCACAGGCTCCTGGTGCCCGCGCTCTATAATCTCGCGGTGGAAGGGCTGCTGCCGGAAGCATTTGCCTTGGTCGGCGTTGCCCGCAGTCCGTTCTCGAACGAAGCGTTCGCCGCCGATCTCGCCAACAGCCTGCCGAAATTCGCCACCCGCGACGTCGACGAGCGCGCGGTCAAGCGCGTGCTCGGCTGCGTCGCTTATGTCCAGGGCGATCCCGATGACGACGAGACCTACAAAAAACTCGGCCGCGAGCTTGAACGCATCGAGCGCGAGCGGGGCACGAAGGGCAACCGGCTGTTCTATCTGGCGACGCCCCCCGCCGGCTTTGGCCCGATCGGCGGCCATCTCGGCGAATCCGGCTTGGCGCGCGAAGACAACGGCGCTTGGCGGCGCGTCGTCATCGAGAAACCGTTCGGCACCGACCTCGCCTCAGCGCGCGCGCTCAATCAAAAGCTGCTCGGCATTCTCAAAGAGGACCAGATCTTCCGCATCGACCATTATCTCGGAAAGGAAACGGTGCAGAACATCATGGTGCTGCGTTTCGCCAACGGATTGTTCGAGCCGATCTGGAATCGCGATCATATCGATCATGTGCAGATCACGGTCGCGGAATCGCTGACCGTCGGCCGCCGCGGCAGCTATTACGACGCTACCGGCGCGCTCCGCGACATGGTACCGAACCATCTGTTTCAGCTTCTCTCGATGATCGCCATGGAGCCGCCGTCGCGCTTTGCCGCGGACGCCGTGCGCGCCCAAAAAGCGCAGGTGCTCGACGCCATTCAGTTGCCGGACCGCGATGAAGCGCTGCGCGATGCCGTGCGTGCGCAGTATGGCGACGGCTTCATCGACAACCGTCCGGTCGAAGCCTATCGCAAGTCGTCGGACGTCGCGCCCGATAGCACCACGGAAACCTATGTCGCACTCAAGCTCACGATCGACAATTGGCGCTGGGCCGGGGTGCCGTTCTATTTGCGCACCGGCAAGGCATTGCGCGCCAAACAGAGTGAGGTGGCGATCAAGTTCAAGCAGGCGCCGGTCGCCATGTTCCGCGACACGCCGGTCGATCGGCTGGCGGAGAACTTTCTGGTGATCGGAATTCAGCCGAACGAGTGCATCGGGCTCGAATTCAACGCCAAGATTCCGGGCCCTTCGATCGCGATCGGCGGCGTCGGCATGACTTTCAAATACGAGGATTATTTCGATGTCGCGCCGTCCACCGGCTACGAAACGCTGATCTACGACTGCATGATCGGCGACGCAATTCTCTATCCGCGCGCTGACGGCATCGAGGCGGGCTGGCGGGTCGTGCAGCCGTTTCTCGACGCCTGGCACGACGCGCCAACGACAGGTCTCGCGACTTATCGCGCCGGCAGCGAAGGCCCCAAGGAGGCCGACGAACTGCTCGCCCGGGACGGCCGCCGCTGGCGGCCGATCGTGTGAGTGCCGCCATGGACGCCAAATCGACTCCGGAAATGATCGTGGCCGACGATGCTCCGGCCCTCGCGGAAACGGCGGCGCGTCGCCTCATCGGTCGAGTGTCTGGGAAGGATCGTGCCGCCGTCGCGCTGACTGGCGGGTCGAGCCCGCAAGGCCTCTACCGTTTGCTGGCCGAAGAGCCGTGGCGCAGCAGAGTGCCGTGGGACTGTGTGCACTGGTTCATTGGCGACGACCGTTTCGTCCCGGAAAGCGATCCGCTCAGCAATATGGGGACGGCGCGACGCGTGTTTCTCGACCGTGTTGGCGCGCCGCGGCAGAATATCCATCCCATACCGACCGACGCCGACGATCCCGAAAGCGCAGCGCGCCGCTACGAGGACGATCTGAAAGCATTTTATGGCGCCGATCGGCTCGATCCGGCACGGCCGATGTTCGATCTGGTGCTGATGGGACTCGGCGGCGACGGCCATACCGCGTCCCTGTTTCCGAACTCGCCGGCGCTTAACGAGACCCAACGCTGGGTGCTTGGTGTCGACAAGGCCGGCATGGAGCCATTCGTGCCGCGCGTGACTTTGACGTTTCCGGCGCTCGCTTCGGCGCGGGAGATGCTGTTTCTGGTCGACGGCGCCGACAAGCGCGAAATCTTGAGCCGCGTCTTGTCTGGCGAAGACCTCCCCGCACATCGTGCCTACGCAGACGGCGAGCTGGTGTGGCTCGTTGTCCGCGCGGCCGCGCCGCGGCGCTAAGCATGGATGCGACAATGCCCTCCGAAAACGTCGCCGTCGTGGTCGTGATGGGCGTATCCGGCTCCGGCAAAAGCACGATCGCCGCCATGCTGGCGCATCGCCTGCATTGGATCTATGAGGACGGCGACTGGCTCCATCCCAAATCCAATATCGAAAAGATGCACCACGGCGAACCGCTCACCGACGCCGACCGTGTGCCGTGGCTGCACGCCATCGCCGACTGGATCGACACCACACGAGCTGCCGGCGGTCACGGTGTCGTCGCCTGTTCGGCGCTTAAGCGCGCCTATCGCGACATCCTGATCGGTGAGCGTAAAGACGTCAGACTCGTCTTCCTGCAAGGCGACCACGGCTTGATCGCGCAGCGGATTGCGGCGCGCGCCGACCATTTCATGCCGCCTGACTTGCTCGATAGCCAGTTCAGCGCGCTAGAGCCACCCCAAGCGGACGAACGTCCCATCGTGGTTTCCGTCGCTCCGCATCCTCGCGAGATTGTCGAGACCATCGTTGAAAAGCTGGGTATCGACGACCCTGCCGCCATCGACGCGAATCCCTCTTCGCGGTAAGAGTTTGGGACCGTAAGAATCCCGCCGGGCCTCGATCAGATGAATGAGCAGCCACTTGCCTTACCGGTCGCCGAGGTGCCGGAAAGCAAGGCCAATATCAGTCAGCTGCTCTTGTTCTTTGGTCTCGTTTATGTCGTCGAGGGACTTGGCCAGGTCGTCGGGCTGATCTCGCAGCCTCTGACCTATTATTTGAAGGAAGTGCACAACTGGACGCCGGTCCAGGTCACCGCCTTTTTCACCGTTTTCAACCTGCCGTGGATCATCAAGCCGCTGTACGGCATGGTTTCGGACTTCATTCCGCTGTTCGGCTATCGCCGCAAAAGCTATCTGATCCTCGCGAACATAGCGGCGATCGCTGGATATTCTTGGGTGACTGAGCTTCTTGCGCCGACCGATATCGCCTTTGCCTTGATGCTCACGGCGTATGCGATGGCGATATCGAGCACGCTATGCGGTGCGATCCTGGTCGAAAATGGCCAGCGGATGAGCGAAAGCGGGACTTTCGTCAACCAGCAATGGCTCTGGTACAATATTGCCGCCATGACCGCCGCGATTGTCGGTGGCCAGTTGGTGCAGCGGCTCGAGCCCGCCACCGCGCTGCACGTCGCCGCCGCGATCGTCGCCTGCGCGCCGTTTGCCGTCATCGGCGGAACAATTTTTCTGATCCCCGAGAAGAAAACACGGGTCAATCTGCAGGGCATGAAAGACACGTTTCACGGCCTGATGACCGCGTTCAACCGGCGGCACCTGTGGATCGTCGCCGGATTTATCTTTCTCTATTATTTCAGCCCGGGCATGAGCACCCCGCTCTACTATCACATGACCGACGACCTGCATTTCTCGCAAGCCTATATCGGCATTTTGGGATCGATCGGATCAGCGGGCTGGGTCTTTGGCGCACTGGTGTATCGAAAATTCTTCGGCAGCCTGACCCTAAAGAATCTTCTCAATCTGAGCATTGCCATCGGTACGGTGGCGACGCTGGCCTTCCTGCTGTTTTGGAACGAGCCGGCCGCAGCTGTCATCAGCTTCTGCGCCGGTTTCGCCGCCATGCTGGCGACGGTGGCGACAGTGACGCTCGCCGCCGACTATTGCCCGCGGCGAGCGGAGGGATTTTCCTTCGCCGTGCTGATGTCGATCATCAATCTGGCGACCACGCTCGCCGACAATGTCGGATCATTTCTATACACGCACGCCTTCAATAAGTCGTTGCCGCCGCTGATCGTGATTTCGTCGGCGTTTACCGCCTTTGCCTTCGTGCTGGTGCCACTGCTTCGCCTCGGCAATAAGCGGCAAGGCGAGCCGGTGGAGTTGCACGAACGCATGGAACCGCTCGGCCCCGTTGCGCGTTGAATGCTTTAGTCGGGCGTGATCTAATCCGACATAGACAGTCCATTTTCGGTCATGTTTCAACAGCTGGGGTGGCTGATCATGCGAAAGGTCGGCGCTTTCATTGCGGCTGCGGCTTGCGCCGCAGTTGTCTGTTCTTCACCGCCGGCAGCGGCATTCGGTCTGCGAATTGGACCGTTTCACATCGGCGTGCCGCTCTATTTCCCGCACTTCCGATCTCACCATCACCCGCTCTATATGCGGGCCGACCGGCACGACACCGCGCGTACCGAATCCGGCAAAGGCGCGACCTCGGCGCTGCTCTATCCGAATCTGGCTTTGCCGGCGATATTCCAGAGTGTCTTTTTCCCCGACCATACATCGCCGTGGCCATTCAATTATGAGCGGATATTCTCGACCGCATTTGCACGGCTGCCGGCAAGCGAAGATGGACGGCTGTGCCAGCCCTCGGTCGATACCAACGCGATCATGTCGCGCATTGGTGCCGAAGTGGCGCCGAACGCGGATCAGGAGCAATCGTTGCAAAAACTCGGCGGCGCGCTCGGCGCGGCGTCAGGCTTTCTGGCAAAGTCCTGCCCGAGCGATATTCCGGCCCAGCCCGTCGCCCGGCTTAAGCTCATGGAATCGCAGATCGAGGAACTGACCATGGCGGTCTCGATCGTTCGCCAGCCGCTGCAAGACTTCGAACAGAAGTTAAACGACGATCAGAGAACGAAATTCGCGGCCGTTCCTGCGAGCGCGCCCGCCGCCGATCGCCGGGATCAGACCGCCGCTATCGCGCCATCCTGCGGCGGATCGCCTACGGCAATCAATGCCACGATCGATCAGATCGACAGATCTGTTCAGCCGACCGAGGCGCAACGGCCGGCATTGGCCGATGTCAAAGCGGCCTTCGCCAAGGCTGTGGACGATCTCCAAGCGCATTGTCCGACGACGGTGCCGCCGGATACGGTCGCGCGCCTGGACGCGGTCGAGGCGCGTCTCGACGCGACATGGCGCTCGGTGCTGTCGATCCAGGTCGCGCTCGCGAACTTCGAAAGCAAGTTGGACGACGCGCAGCGCGACCGCCTCGACCAGACGAATTTCGTTGCCGAGCGTTAGATCGCCCTATTCTGCGCGTTCCAATTTCGCTCGAGATTGGCGATCAGCGCCGGGCTGAAATGGCATGAAGCCTGCTCGCGGGCATAGACCGCCATGTAGCGGCGGAACAGATCGAGCGGTTCCTGGCCGACGCGAATGGCGCGGCGATTGCCGGCGGCGCTGACGACGCCGGAACTGGTGAAGCCGTCGATGACCCGAGCCAAAGCGGCATCGATCGATGACGGTGGCGCGATCTCGTCGCAGATGAGCCGGCCTTCCGGCGTGTCGCAATCGAGACGGCGGCCGTAAAGGATCGCCTGGCGGGCGATGCGATCGCCGGTAAAGCGCCACAGCCGCAAATTCGCCGCGCCTGGAATGATGCCCTCCTTGCGCGCCGGCAGCGTCATATAGGCGTCGCTCGCCGCCAGCACATAATCGAGCGCGAGCAACAGCTGGCAACCGCCGCCGATGGCAAAGCCTTCGACCACGCCCACCCAAGGTTTCTCGGTGGTGCCGCCGGTCAATTCGTCGGGGCTCAGGTCCGGCCGCGCGACGCCGCGGAACAGCTTGTTCACCAGTCCCATGTCGCGCTTGATGTACCAGACATAGGCGATCCTGCCGCGATAAAGATGCGTCAGGTTGATGCCGGCGGAGAACAACCGGCGGCCGCGATACTTCGGGTGCTCGACAGTATCGCCGCGCAGCACCGCGATATCGGTCTCGCGATCGAGCGTGGCAATGTCGACCGCGATTTCGAGCCCGTCGAGCGTGGCCTCGTCCTCGGCATTGAGAAAGCGGGGATTGCGCATGGTCACGACTGCCGCCTTGCCGCGTCGCTCAAGCGTCGCGCCCTCGAGCGCAAGCGTGCCTTTTTCGGCGAAATGCCTGCCGTGCTCGGCCGTTTGCGGATGTGGCAGCAGCATGGCGTGGCAAAGATGCATCCCGGCCGCGGGGTGGGCCAGAACATGGGAAAGCAAAAGCCCCTGATCTATTTCGGCGCCGTTTTTGTCCCCCTGCGGCAAGTCATTTTCGTGCGCCAATAGTTTGTGGTCCGGCACGAGGCCCGGTAGCAGCACCGCCGCATCGCGCACCAGTTGTTCGACGCGCACGAATTTGGTGAAATCGTGCGTGAGCCGCCGATAGACTGTTTCGGCGTGGGCACGGAGAAAGTCTTCCCGCGCCGCGCGGTCGCGTTGCAGGATCGCCGCAGCCGCCGAAACCTGCGCTGCAGAGCGCGCGAGCTTTGCCGGAAGTTTTGCCAATAACTCGGCGCCAATCCGCCATTGCCGAGAGAAATCCTCTGCATCGCGCAGATAGTCGCCGCTCATCGCATCGTCGTTGACCTGCCACGCCGCAATTCCGTCGCGCGGCAAGCCGGCGCGGTCAAAAATATCGGAGCCCTCGTCCACGGCCGACATAGTCAAATCCCTAATTCCGCGGCCGCTTGTCGATGACGCGCTTGGCTTTGCCTTGCGACCGCTCGATGCTGCCCGGGGCGACCGTGCGCACCGTCGTGGTCACGCCGACGCGTGCCTTGATGAGATGGATGCCGCGGTCCGCCAGCACCGTCATCGCGTCCGGCGGCAGCGCGTCGCGTGTCTCGACGATCACCGCAAGCTCGTCGAGCCGGTCAGGCCGCGTCACTTCGAGAATATAATGCGGCGCGAACATCTGCTCGTCGGCTAGTGCGGCCTCGATCTGGCTTGGAAATACGTTTACACCGCGGATGATCAGCATATCGTCGCTGCGGCCCTTGATGCGCTCGATGCGGCGCATGGCGCGCGCATTGCCGGGAAGAAGCCGCGTCAGGTCGCGCGTGCGATAGCGGATAACCGGCATCGCTTCCTTGGTCAGCGAGGTCAGGACCAGTTCGCCCTCTTCACCGTCGGGCAGCACCTCGCCCGTCTCGGGCTCGATGATCTCGGGGAAAAAATGATCCTCCCAGATAGTCAGCCCATCTTTGGTATCGGCATATTCCTGGGCGACGCCGGGGCCGATCACTTCCGAGAGGCCGTAAACATTGACCGCATCGAGGCCCATACGGCGCTCGATTTCGGTGCGCATGCCTTCGCTCCACGGCTCCGCGCCGAGCAGCGCAATGCGCAGCGAGGATTTCCGCGCATCGACGCCTTGGCGATCGAACTCGTCGGCAATCGCGAGCAGATAAGACGGCGTCACCGCGATGATGTCGGGCTCGAAATCGCAAATCAACTGAACCTGGCGCTCGGTAAAGCCGCCGGAGACCGGGATGACCGCGCAGCCGAGATATTCGGCGCCGTAATGAAAGCCCAAGCCGCCGGTGAACAGGCCGTAGCCGTAGGCGATGTGCATCTTATCGCCGGTCTTGCCGCCGGCAGCGCGGATGCCGCGCGCGATCAGCTTCGCCCACATGTCGATATCGCCGCGGGTATAGCCGACCACCGTCGGCTTCCCGGTGGTGCCGCTGGAAGCGTGGATGCGAACGATCTCGTTCATCGGCACCGCGAACATGCCGAACGGATAGTTCTGTCGTAGATCTTCTTTGGTGGTGAAAGGTAACTTGGCGAGATCGCCGAGGCTGTTCACGTCGCCGGGCGCAATACCGGCCGCGGCAAATTGCTTTTTGTAATGCGGCACTTGCGCTGCGCGCGCGACGGCAGTCTTGAGCCGCGTCAGCTGCAGCGCGCGCAACTCATCGGTGCTCGCCGTCTCGATCGGGTCGGACCAATCGTGCGGATGCGGGCGAACATCCAGCTCCGCCATTGCGTTCCCTCCGGCCGCCGTTGTGGCCGAACCCCAGTCTAGAGCGTGTTGGAATCGCCCGCAAACAGGTCGGACTTGCGATTATTCCGCCGGTCGAACCGCCCCGTCATTCGCTCCGGCTCCCGATTTCTCCTTACGTTCGGCGTCCTCGGCGCAGGCAAGCCACGCTGCGGCGATTTCCATCAGCACTTTGCGATCTTTGTCGGAAGCGCGCTGCGCCAGTCGCCGGCATTCGGCGGCGTAATCGCGAAATTTCTGGGCGTCGTTTTTAGTATCGTCCTTTCGGGCATCCATCTCATGTTCCGCACTGCATTGTTCCCACTGGTTCCATAACGGCAACCGACGGAACTTAGGCAAAGTTCCCGTTCAAATTCATGCGCTTAAGGGAACAAATCGGCAGGTTGCGTTGTTCGCCCCCGATAAGCGGGAAGCGGTGCATGGGGAAGGCAGAGCAGTATCGGCGCTATGCTGGAGAGTGCATTCGTCTCGCCCAGCAATCGCAACGTCCGCAGGAAAAGCAGATGTTGCTGAACATGGCTGAGGCTTGGCGCCGGCTTGCCGAACACGCGGAGAACACGAGTGGGCGCGGACCGGACGGCGAGCCGAAGTAAGAAATCTCAGTTCTCGAAATATCGGTTCTTCGGCCGCGGCAGGCCGAGATTTTCACGCAGCGTCGTTCCTTCATAGTCGCGGCGGAACAGACCGCGCCGCTGCAATTCAGGCACGACACGCTCGACAAAATCGTCGAGCCCGCCCGGCAGATAGGGAAACATCACGGTAAAGCCGTCGGAGCCTTCGGTTTCGAGCCATTCCTCCATCTCGTCGGCGACGCTGACCGGCGTGCCGACCATGGCAAGGCCGGAATAGCCGCCGAGCCGCTGCGCCAGCTGCCGCACGGTCAGGTTATCGCGCTTGCCCAGCGCGATGGCGCGCTCGCGCCCGCTCTTCGAGGCGTTGCTCTCCGGAATGTTGTCCGGCAGCGGCTTATCCTGGTCGAACTTGGATGCGTCGTGGCCGAGCGCGATCGAGAGCGAGGCAATGGCATTGGCGTAATCGACGAGGCTGTCGAGCTTGGCGCGTTT
This sequence comes from uncultured Alphaproteobacteria bacterium, assembly GCA_963784325.1. Taxonomy (GTDB): domain Bacteria; phylum Pseudomonadota; class Alphaproteobacteria; order Rhizobiales; family Xanthobacteraceae; genus BOG-931. The sequence goes on from CAWARC010000031.1 coordinate 86,877, forward strand.
CGCCTTCGCCTCCTCCACCGTATCGCCGACGACGACAAAGCAGGCGGGAAGGATTTTCATATCCTCGCGCGCGCGGCCGAGCTTCTCCATGCGGCCTTTGACGTCGGCATAGAATTTTTGCCCGACCGCCAAATCGCTCTGCGCGGTGAACACCGCTTCGGCGGTTTCCGCGGCGAGCTGGCGGCCGGATTCCGAGGCGCCGGCCTGCACGATCACCGGCCAGCCCTGGATCGGCCGCGCGATATTGAGCGGGCCGCGCACCGAAAGATATTTGCCCTTGTGATCGAGCACGTGCATTTTTGCTGGATCGAAGAAAATGCCGTCCTCGACGTCGCGCACGAAGGCATCGTCGGCCCAGCTGTCCCACAGCCCGGTCACCACGTCGTAGAATTCGCGGGCGCGGCGATAGCGCTCGCCATGCTCCATATGCTCGTCAAGCCCGAAATTGAGCGCGGCATCCGGATTGGAGGTGGTGACGATATTCCAGCCGGCGCGGCCGCCGCTGATCCAGTCGAGCGAGGCGAAGCGCCGCGCGATGTGATAAGGCGCGTCGAACGTGGTCGAGCCGGTGGCGACGAGACCGATGCGCTCGGTCACCTGCGACAGCGCCGACAACAGCGTAAACGGCTCAAACGAGGTCGCGGTGTGGCTCCGCTTGAGCGCATCCATCGGCATATTGAGCACGGCCATGTGGTCGGCCATGAAAAACGCGTCGAACTTCGCCCGCTCCAGCTTCTGGATGCATTCCTTGATATGCGCGTAGTTGAAATTCATGTCCGGCCAGGCGCCGGGATAACGCCAGGCGCCGGTATGAATCGACGCCGGCCGCATGAAGGCGCCGAGGTGCAATTGACGTGCAGGCGACATATCTAACAATCCCATCGCTGTTCGGGTTGAATGTAGGCGCTCGTTCCGGGCGGCGAAAGCCCGGCAAATTTGCATCGCGTCCCGGACTTCGTCGCACTTGCAATCGCCGGGTTCGCACGCCAGCGTAGATGATGATTCACTTGAAATGTTGGAGTGTTTCTAATGTCGATTTCAACCGCGCCCGCCGCCGCTACGCAAGCAACCGATCCGCGCGCGCCGCGCCGCGTGCGTCATGAGCCGCGCCGCCGTATGCTCACCGTCCGGCAAGTCGAGACCATCGCCGCGCACATGGTTCGCGTCACGCTGTCCGGCGATCTTGAGGGCTTCACCAGTCTCGGCTTCGACGATCACGTCAAGCTGTTTTTCCCGGACGGCACCATGAACGCCGAGGGTGCGCCCAACATGCTCGGCCGCGATTTCACGCCGCGCCGCTACGACCCGGCCAAAGATACATTGGAGATCGATTTCGCCATCCACGATGCCGGGCCGGCGACGCGGTGGGCCGCGCAAGCGAAGCCCGGCGACACGCTGGCGCTCGGCGGACCGCGCGGCTCCTTCATCATCCCGACGACCTACGACTGGCATTTGCTCATCGGCGACGAGACCGCCCTGCCCGCCATCAGCCGCCGGCTTGCCGAACTTCCGGCCCGAACCCGCACCGTTGTCGTCGTCGAAGTCGACGGCCCGGACGACGAGACCGCATTGCCGACCGCCGCAGACGCGACTGTGACGTGGGTCCATCGCAACGGCGTCGCCGCCGGCGACAGCGATGTGCTGGCAAAAACGCTGGCGAATCTGAAACTACCCGCCGGCGATTACTACGGCTGGGTCGCCTGCGAGTCGCTCATCGCCAAGGCGCTGCGCCGGCAACTGATCGCCGATCACGGCGCCAATCCGAAATGGCTGCGCGCCGCCGGCTATTGGCGGCGCGGCGCGGTGGCCGTGCACGACGTTATCGAGGACTGAGACGAAGAGCGCGACGCGCCGTTTCCAAACATCCTCTAGAAACAAAGGTGGGTCCACACCTGGCCGCTTTTGGTGCTGAGCACCAGCGGACATTTCAGGCGCTCGAGCCCGGCCTTGGCGTTGTCGTCGCCGAGCGCCACCGCACGCTCGTAATCAGCCTTGGCGGCATCTTTATCTTTAGGACCGCCTCGCCCGGCCTCTTCGAACGCGCCGAGCCATTCCAGCGCCGCGGCGTGGTTTTGCGCGGCGGCCTTGGCAAACAAAGCGCGCGCGCCGACGTCGTCCTTCGGGCCGCCGGTGCCGTTCGCCAGCATCAGGCCGAGCTCGAATTCGCCTTCCGCCGAATTGCTCGCCGCCGCTTTCTCCAGCAAGGCCCTCGCCTCGGCCGGATCCGACGGCGTGCCGCCACTGCCCGACAACGCCGCGAGATTGGTGGCGCCGCGCGGATTGCCGGCTTCGGCGGCGCGCTGGAACAGCGCGCGGGCCTGCGCTCCATCCTCGGCGACGCCGGTGCCGTTGGCGAGCAACACACCGAGCTCGACCATCGCCGAGGTGCTGCCTTTGTCGGCCGCCTTGCGATAAGCGGCCGCCGCGTCCGGCAATTGCCGATTGGCGGCATAGGCGCGGCCGAGCTGATACATCGCGCGGCGCGATGTGCCCGCTGCGGCTTTGCAGAATTTGATCGCAGTTGCGACATCGCCCGGCGCTATCGTGTCGGTGCCTTTGACGTCGGCAGGCTTGTCCGGATCGGTGGGATCGGCAGCGACGCGGTCGCACAGCGCCAGCGCCGCCGACTGCGCCTGCGCCGGGCTGAGAGCCCCCGCAAAAACCTGCACCAACAGACCGATAAAAAGACTACCCGCGGCCGCAACCGCGCCGGATCGCTTCATCATGGCGGGAATTGTAAGTCTGCGACACCGGCCCAGCAAGCAGTGGCAATTTTTACCGTAAAGCCTTAGAACGCGCGCTACGGCCGGGTTAGCTCAGCGGTAGAGCAGCGGTTTTGTAAACCGTTGGTCGGGGGTTCAATTCCCTCACCCGGCACCAACGCTTCGCCGTCCTCACCGCGCGCTACAGCGTCCGCTGCTCGGTGCCGCATTCCTTGCACTTGTAGGCGACCCGGCTTTGTCCCGGCGGGGCGGACACACGGTTCGGTGCGCCGCATTTGCCGCAGACCGCCTCGATGCGGGTGTCGCCCCGCTTGATGGTGACGGATTTGCGCTCCATGGCCTCCTTGATGAGGCGTTCGGTCTCGGCGCGCATGTCCTGTTTCGACATCGAAGGTCTCTGCTTTCTTTCGGTCCGGCCTAAGCTCCTACATGCGATTGCGGAGTTCGGCAACGACCTCGCGGAGCGGCACAGCCGGCCCCGGTTCCCAGGCCCGAAATCGCAATGGAATATCGCCCCCAAATTTCGGTTAGTATCGCGCGCCTACACAAGAAGGGAACGCGCGATGGTGGAGAAGAAGGTGCCGTATCAAGTCGACGGCCGGCCGTTCGAAGGCATGGTCGTCTATGACGAGGCCGTGGCGGCAAAACGTCCCGTCGTCTTCCTGCAGCCCGACTGGAAAGGCGTGTGCGCGGACACCATCGGCCAAGCGCGCAGCGTGGCCGGCAAGGATTATGTCGTGCTGATGGCCGACATGTTCGGCGTCGGCTATGGCGCCAAGCCAAAAACGGTCGATGAGCTGCGCGCCGGCATGCTCGCCGTACACAAAAATCTGCCCTTCACGCTCGCCTGCGGCAGCAAGGCCTATGACGCCCTGTCGGCCGAAGCGCAAAAGCTCGGCGTTGCCGATGCCGCAAAGGTCGTGGCGGCCGGCTATTGCGCCGGCGGCGGCTATGTCCTCGAACAGGCGCGCGCCGGCGCGGATTTCAAGGCGCTGGTCGTGTTCCATGTCACCAATCCCAATCCGGTCGTCGCCGGCACGCCGTGCAACATCAAAGGGCGCGTGCTCGCGATCCACGGCTCGGCCGATCCGGTGACGCCGAAACCGATGATGGACGCATTCGAAGACGAACTGACCAAGGCCAAGGTGGATTGGCAGGTGATGATGTTCGGGCCGCCGGCCGTTCATTCGTTCTGCGATCCGACCGCCAAGGGGCCGGCGACGCAGTACGACGAAAAACTGTGCCGCAAATCCTACATGCTGATGCGCGACTTTTTCGCCGAGACGCTGTGATGCTGCGCACCGGCGCCCTTCTTGTCGCTCTCGGGACGGCAACTGTCTTCGGTTGCGCGGGCGCGTCCGCTCAAACCTTGACCAACCCCGATCCCAAGTCAGTGCAGCCATCGGCGCCCTTGGCCAAATCGCAAACGCAGGAACGCGCGAAATCATGCCCCGCCTTCGGCGCCGGCTTTGTTCAGCTTCCGGGCACCGATGCCTGCGTCAAGATCGGCGGCAGCGTAACGACGGACGTTACCGGCACCGGCAACTGACAGCGACCGATCGAAGGAGAAAGGCCATGCCCGCAGTGACGCGACGCACGCTCCTCGCCGGCACGGCCGTCGCGGCAATCGCCGCCGGCGCCGATCCCGGCGCGGCTGCTGCCCCAGCCGACAAACAGGCGCCCTCGATCTATCGCTACAAGATCGGCTCGTACGAGCTGACCGCGCTTTATGACGGCATCTGGTACCGGCCGATCACCGACAAGTTTATCCGCAATGCGCCGTTCGCCGACGTGGAGCATGCGCTCGATGCGGCCTTCATGCCGCACGACAAATTGGCGACGCCGTTTACGGCGCTGGTCGTCAACACCGGCAGCAAGCTCATTCTGATCGACACCGGCACCGGGGGCCAGATCTCCGCCACGGCCGGCGAGCTGCGCGATAACCTCATTGCCGCCGGGATCGATCCGAACGCGGTCGACGCCATCGTCATCTCGCATTTTCATCCCGACCACATCAACGGCATCAAGGATAAGGACAACAAGCTGATCTTCCCCAATGCCGAGATCATGGTGCCGGCGCCGGAATGGGCATTCTGGATGGACGATGCCAACCTGAATGCCGCGCCGGCGGATCTGAAGCCGACCTTCCTCAATCAACGGCGCATCTTCGCCGACATCGCCAGGCAGGTGACGCATTATGAGCCCGGCAAGGAAGTCGCGCCGGGCATCGTCACCCTGCCCGCTCCGGGCCACACGCCCGGTCATACGGTGTTTGCCATCCATTCCGGCAATCAGTCGCTGTTGGTGCTCAGCGACACCGCACAGCATCCCGCCGTGTTCGCGCGCCATCCCAATTGGGAAGCCGCCTTCGACGTCGACGGGCCGGAGGCGGTGGCCACCCGCAAGAAAATCTTCGATCGCGCCGCGGCCGACCGCATGCTGATCACCGGCTACCACTTCCCGTTCCCGGCCTGCGGCCATCTGATCAAGACCGCGACCGGCTACGAGCACGTGCCGATCGAGTGGCAGCCGAATTTGTGATCCGGAAAAGATCGGAGGCCGGCGCGTTGGCCGGCCTCCCTGATCCTGAGCTTTTTCATTTTAATGCGCTGCAGGACGACTAAAATCCGGCTTGCGGACCGGACGGCATTTCGCCATCCCGCATCCGCAAGCCGGTGCTTACGATCCGGGCCTCGGTTCGCACCATTGTGGGATGCATATTCCGGATCGCAGGCAATCTCGCTCGATTACGACGCCTTGCCGGATTTCGTCGTGCCGGCCTGATGCGTCTTGGAGGGCTTGGCATGACGCGCCTGATGCGACGCGCTGCTCTTTTTGCTGCGCGAGGCGTGATGGCGGACATGCTTTGCCGTGTGCTTGGCCGCCGTCGTTGTCTTGACGCTCGGCTTGGCCGCCGGAGTGGAAGCCATCGGCGCGGCCGGAGCGGTTTGGGTAGCGGGAGCGGCCGGCATCGCGCCGGAAGTTCCATTCGATTGCGCGAAAGCCGGCCCGCCGATCAGAGCGGTTGCGACCAGTGCGGCGGCGAATTTCCTCAACATCTTGTTCTCCTTATTGTTTCGCGGCGGCGATAACGACATCGCGCCGTTTTCAAACACATGTTTAAACTTCGCGGGGTGAATGGGTGCTGAAGTGCATCGGCAGAAACCGTTCACCTACGTGAAATTCCTGTAATCTCGTGGGAATAAGATCAGGCGCTAAACGATAGGGAACCGGGAGCGGGTTTCGGGATGAACCACTAGGCTACCGGTGTTTACCGCTCACCAGCTTCTTGGAGCGTCGTAAATCGGAGGGGAGATCATGCGCAAGATTTCACTGTTTGCAGTCGCCATCCTCTTGAGCGCCGCCGCCGGCGCGCCGAATGTCGCCAAGGCAATTGAGGGCGGTAGCCCCGCCGCGCCGCAAACGACCACCCAGCAGCCACCAAGCGATACCGGCACCAAGAAAGCGCACAGCAAGAAATCGAAGAAGTCGAGCGCCACCGAGGATTTCTACAAAGGCTGGCACCAGGCCTATGCGCTGATTTACGACAAGGCCGACTATGTCGACGGTATCGCCGTGCTGCGCTCCATGGGTTACGACGACAATGCCGACGTGGCGACACTGATCGGTTATGCCAGCCGCAAGCTCGGCCGCTATGATGACGCCAAAGTCTGGTACGACCGCGCGCTCGCCGCCGACCCCAACCACGCCCTGACCTGGTCCTATTACGGCATGTGGCAGGCCGAACAGGGCAACATTCTCAAGGCCAAGGACGACCTGGAAAAGGTCAAGAGCATCTGCGGCACCGAATGCCGCTCTTATACCGCACTCAAGGCCGCAATTGACGGCACGGTGACATATTAAGCCGCACGAAAATCATCGCCGCTCGTCCCCGCGCAAGCGGGGACCCAGTTCAACGGTCTGGATTCCCGCTGTCGCGGGAATGTGCGGAGACATTGCACAGCCCCCTCATTTCCCCTGTTCCGTCTCCGCCACGATCCAGGCGTGGTAGTCCGGATCGACGGCCTCGATCGGGAGCACCAGAATGGCGGGAGTCGTATAGGAGTGCATCTCCTTGACCGCTGCGCGCACCGCTTCGGCCAGCGCGGCGCGGGTCTTGATGATCATCACCACCTCCTCGCCGCGCTCGATTGCGCCCTGCCACCAATAGAGCGAGACCATGCCAGGCAGAATATTGACGCAAGCGCAGAGTCGGCGCTCGACCAGCGTTCGCCCGGCGCGCTCCGCCTCGACAACCGATGGATAGGTCGTATAGACGAACACCGCGCGCTGATTTGCAGTCATCCTGTTTGTCCCCTATCGGTGCCTCCGGCGCCGCGCCGCCCTACCCTGAAGCCCGACCGCTATGCCGAAACGCCGTCCCGCAGCCAAATTCAAGCATATTGCTTTCGTCGCCAGCGACGTGGCCGAGGCGCAACGGGCGCGCCGACTGCTGGTCAAGCGCTATGGCGATGCCCGGCCGGAGATCGCCGACGTCATCGTCGCGCTGGGCGGCGACGGCCTCATGCTGGCGACCCTGCAACGGTTCATGAATTCCGGCAAGCCGATCTATGGCATGCACCGTGGCACCGTCGGCTTCCTGATGAACGAATACTCCGAAAACGGGCTCGTCGAGCGTCTGACCGCCGCTCACGTCAGCGTCATCCATCCGCTGTTGATGCGCGCGCGCGACGCCGCCGGGCGCATGCACCGGCATCGCGCCATCAATGAAGTCTCGCTGTTCCGCCAGACTTATCAGGCCGCAAAGCTGCGTGTGCTGATCGACGGCAAGGAACGGCTTGCCGAGCTGGTCGCCGACGGCATCCTGCTGGCGACGCCGGCGGGATCCACCGCGTACAATCTCTCGGCGCAAGGGCCGATCCTCCCGATCGGGGCGCCGCTATTGGCGCTCACCCCTATCAGTCCGTTCCGGCCGCGGCGCTGGCGCGGCGCGCTATTGCCGGACCGTGCCAAGGTCACCATCGAGGTGCTCGAAGCCGGCAAGCGCCCGGTTGCCGCGGTGGCCGATCATGACGAGGTGCGTTCGGTCCGTTCCGTCGAGATCAGCATGGATCACGCCACCGCCATGCATATGCTGTTCGATCCCGGTCATAGCCTCGACGAGCGCATTTTGAGCGAGCAATTCGGCTACTGACCGTCGCCGAATGCTTAACCGAGCGTTAACGACGATTCTTTACGCTTGATCCTGCACGGCCGACGCGAGCGCGTTCGCCGCGCCGAGGATCGTATGGTTCGCATCGATTTCAATCGCCTGCGTTTTCTGGTCATCGACGACAACGCGCATATGCGGCGTATCCTGCGGACGCTGCTGCATGGCTATGGCGCCCGCGAAGTCTACGAGGCCGAGGACGGCGCCGCCGGCCTCGAAGCCTTCACCCATTACATGCCGGACATTATCATCGCCGACTGGGTGATGCCGATCTTCGACGGTCTGGAATTGGCGCAGATGATCCGCCAGCCCGGCGCCAACGCCAACCCCTATGTGCCGATCATCATGCTCACCGGACATTCCGAAAAGAAGCGAATCGTGAATGCGCGCGATGCCGGCATCACCGAATTCCTGGCCAAGCCAATTTCGGCCAAGTCGCTCTATGAGCGCATTCTCAATGTGGTCGCCAATCCGCGGCCGTTCATCAAGAGCAAGAACTATTTCGGCCCGGACCGGCGGCGCAACGTCAATCCAAACTATGTCGGGCCGGAACGGCGCAAGGGCGCCAAGGCCGAGGTCACCCGCCAACAGCCACTGCTCGATAAAGCCAAAGTCCTCGTCTGACCTGGAGTATCACCGTAATGGCCTCTCGCAAGGACGATACTCCATCGGTCGCGACCTACGCCGATCACGAAGTCATCACACCGCCCCATGAGCTGCGCAAGGCCGTGGCGCCTGCCGGAGCGGACGGCGACGATCCGGTGGCCCGCGCCGAAGCCGCGTTGGTCCTGCTTTCCTGCGAATTCGCCGCATGGATGCAATCCGAATGCGAGCGCCTCGAAGCGACACGCCAGGACGCCGCGCGGGAGGGATTTACCGAGCGCACGCACGCGGCGCTGTTTCGCGCCGCGCATGACATCAAGGGCGAGGCCGCGACCTTCGGCTATCCAGCGGCTGCGGGCGTCGCCGAGAGTCTGTGCCGGCTTCTCGAACACACTCCCGAGATTGGTCGGATACCGATCTCGCTCGTCAATCAGCACGTCGATGCGGTGCGCGCGATCACGCGCGAATATACCCGTCCCGACGTCGCCGATGTTGCCGGCACGCTGACACTGCGTCTGCGCGACGTCACCGACGACTTCCTCAAGCGTGAAAACGACTTCCGGCCGGATTACCTTGAGAGCATTTTTTCGCCGCCGCTCGCGCCGGGCAGCCCGGGAACCTAGCGCGGCTTACGCCGCGACCGAATGGTCTTCGGCCGCGAAATCGTCGGCGACGAGCTCATCGCAGAACAGCCGGGCCTCTTCGCGCGCGGCTTCGGTCGCAAAGCGGCGCAACAATGTCAGGAGCGGCGCCAGATCGCCGACGTCGGCATCCTCGCAGCGGGTCAAAACACGTTCGATCATGCGCCGCTTGAGGCGGGTGGCGCCGCCCGGCTCATGCAGGATGCCCTCGCGTAATGCCTCGATCGCTTCCTTGAACGCCGGGTAGGTCGAGAGCGGCAATTGCGCTTTCTCGAACAAGGCCCGAAAGCCGACGCTGCCGCGGTCGTGAATGAGCCCGGAAACGCGGGCGACCGGCATATCGGTCAGTTCCGCCAGCGCCTCCTCGAACAAGGCGACATTGCCGGACAGCAGTGCGCGCAGAATGAGGCCGGCGGTGAGCTGACCGCTGGCGCACAGATGGCGAATGAGGGCGCGTAATTCGCTCTCCGGCGCGTCCGCAGCAATCGTCACCGTCGCCTTCTCGCAAGCGTCGCGGGCAATACGCTTGGCATCGCCAACGTCGAGCCAAGCGCGCCCTGCGACAAACCCGGCCAGCGTTTCCGATAGTTTGATAACGAGCGTCTGCCGCGTCGCGGCCGGCAGGTCGTCGCGCAGCAAGAGCGCCTCGCGGATGGCGGCAAGATAGCCGAACCGCTCGACGATGCGGTCGATCGAAAGCGGCGCAATGTCGGCGGTGGGATTTTCCACGAGCACGAGACAGGATTCGGCCGTGCCCACTTCGGCGATCGCCGCAGCAACGGAGCACGGCAGCGCGGCGCGGTTGGCGATCGCCTCCTGCACTGCGGCGCCGCCGGTGGCGACCGCATCGACCAGATCGGCGTCGACGAATAGCGGCGACAGCGCATAGACCGGTGCGGCAATCTGCGGCTGATCGGCGGCGAGCGCGATGACGATGGCCGGCGGCGCGCTCTGGCTCGCCGCCAGCGCGTCGGCGAGCGCGCGGCGCACCAGCGGCGACGGATCGTCGAGCAGCATCAGCATTGCGCCTTCTGCGGCGGCAAGGTCGTCGGCGGAGAGATCGGAATAAAGATATGCCCGAGCCAGCGCGCTGGTGGCCTCGGCCCGTTCGCTGGCCGGCGCGGTGCGTACCCATTGCAGAAAATCGCGGACGATCATGGCTCGCTCACGCCACTCAGATTGACGACCGGGTCGATCTTAGGGTGCCGCACTTAATAAATCCTTCACCATAAATCGCCGCGATTTTCGCGACATAGCGGCGTTAGCCACGCTGATTGTCCTTGAACAGATCGAGCAGCGTCGCGGCAGATGGCGCCGGCGTCCCATCGGGGCCTGCAGGCGTGTTCGACACGCCCCAGAGCTGGCTCACCACGGCGGCAACCGGACCGGTGCGGCCGGAATCCTGAAATAGGCCATGGAAGATTTCGCTGTCCTGCCGCACGGGTGCACGGTTGGCGTCGGCATACGCGTTGGTTATGCCGGCGGTGTCAGGAACCGCGGCGGCGACCGGCGTCGGCACGGAACTCGTGGACGACGGTGAAGCTGAGGCAGCCACACCCGGATAGATGGGAATGGTGCGCACAAAATGAGTTGGGAGACTTTCAGATGCTGCCGATTTGGCAGATGCCGAAGGGCGCGCGGCTGGTGGAATATCGGCTGGTGGAATATTGGCTTGGGCGACTGCACTGGCCGGCATACTCGGCCGCGACCGCGCCGCCACGTCGTAGCGCGCGGTGAGGACGTTGCGCACGTCTGCGAGAGTTCGCGGCGCGCCGGTCGCGCGATCGTAGAAGATCGAGGTATTGGCGTGCGCGGCGACCGGAAAATAGCTCGCGGCACTCGCGTTGGGATTGGCGGCGGCCGACGAGATCAGCCGCGCAGCGCCGCCGGCGCCCATGAAGTGCGCAATGTAAAGCTCGCCTTCGCTCGGCGCGCGGCCGAGTTTTGCTGCAAGCACCGCGGCGTTCGATTGAGTGAATGCGCCCGCCATGGTCGCATTCACGGTCGGGTCGTTGCGCAGCTTGAGAATCGCGCTGCGCATGACCGGATCGGTCACCTCGTAATGGCCGGACCCGGTCTTAGTGATAGCTGCGGCGTACTGGCCATAGCCCAGCGCCGCTCCAGATTGCTTCATGGTGGCAAGCCAGGTCTGGTCGATAAACTGGAACAGCCCACGCGCCGACGACGTCGCAGCGCCGGCCTGCGGATTGAGACCCGACTCGACCTGGGCCGTCGCCAACAGGTATTGGAAACTCGTCCCGGTGGCTTGCGCCGCCTGGCGAATAGCACCGGTCACCGTCGCGCCGGCGGTCTGATTGCTGGGATCGACCAGCATGGCTTTGCTCCCCTGCCGGCTCCCACCGGCTTTACGAGCGTTAGCGACCATTAACGATTATGGTAAACATCGGCTTAACGGCTGCAGAGGAGGCGAAAATGGCGATGGAGACGGCCACCAGGCACAAGCGCGGTGGACTTTATTTCGAGGATCTCCTCCCCGGCGAGCTGGTCGAGCACCGCTACACGCGCACCGTCACCCAGATGGACAACATGCTGTTCTCCAACATGACGCTCAACCCGCAGCCGCTCCATATCGACCGGCATTTCTGCGAGCAGGAGACCGAATGGGGCCAGCCCTTGATGAACTCGCTGTTTACGCTCGGGCTGATGATCGGCATCCAGGTCTCCGACATGACGGTCGGCACCACCATCGCCAATCTCGGCATGACCGATGTCAAATTCCCGCATCCGCTGTTCGAGGGCGACACCGTGCATTGCACCACCGAAGTGATCGGCAAGCGCGAATCAAAGTCGCGTCCCGGCGCCGGCATCGTCGAGTTTCATCACTGCGCCTATAACCAAGACAACAAGCTGGTCGCCGAATGCCGCCGACAGGTTTTTATCAGCATGCGTCCGAAGTGAGCCCGCGCCCTGCCCTTGCCATGCGCTCGCTCCTCTTCGTTCCGGCCGACAGCGTCAAGAAGCTCGACAAGGCGATGACGAGCGGCGCCGATGCGATCATCGTCGACCTTGAAGATTCGATCGCTCCCGACGGCAAAGCGCGCGCCCGCGAAAGCGCGGCGGCGTTTCTTAAGGCTGCAATGACGAGTGCGGCGCGGCCGTACATGATGGTGCGCATCAACGGTCTGCAGACCGGCCTGGCCGACGCCGATCTCGATGCGGTCGCGGCAGCGAAGCCGGACGCCATCATGCTGCCGAAGGCCGAAGGCGGCGCCTCGGTCATTCATGCCGATGCCAAGCTCGCGGTGCGCGAGGCGCAATACGGCTTGCCGGACGGCGCTATCAAAATTCTTCCCATCGCCACAGAAACTGCCGCCTCCTTGTTTGTCGCCGGCACATTTGCCGGCGCCAGCACACGCATGATCGGACTGACCTGGGGCGCCGAGGATTTGTCCGCCGACATCGGCGCGAACGCCAACCGCGACACGCAGGGCAATTTTCTCGATCCCTATCGCCTGGCCCGCGTGCTGTGCCTTGCCGGCGCCGCGGCCGCCACAGTACCGGCGATCGACACCGTCTATGTCGATTTCCGCAACGCCAGTGGCTTTCGCCGCGAATGCGAGGAGGCCTGCCGCGACGGGTTCGTCGGCAAGATGGCGATCCATCCGGCGCAGGTGCCGATCATCAACGACGTCTTCACGCCGTCGGTGACGGCGATCGAACGGGCGCAAGCGATCGTCGATGCCTTTAACGCGACCCCAGGCGCCGGCGTGGTCGGTATCGGCGGTGTGATGTACGACCGCCCTCACCTCGCCCGCGCCGAGCAAGTGCTGGCGCGCGCGGCGACGAAAAACTGAACATTGCGTCGTCCGGCATCGCCGCGAACCCTCATTAAATGGACAATTTTTTTATTGTTTAAACAGGATCTTATTGGCAAAAGCTGTGCTTCTGGTTCGCGCGCGCATGCACGCAAAAACGCCAAATAATCGGTGGAGAATTTGACGGATAGTTTCAGTAGCCTTGAACGGGCAACGCTGAAGCCTTGAGGCATTAGTGGCTGGCCGGGGCGACATTTCCGGCGCGGTCATGCCTCCCGGGAAAGTGTGCTGACGCGCCGCGCAGTAGGTGGCATTCTTATCGGCGCTACAGAAGCGATAATCCCATGGCCCGCGACTTGCCGCGTGGTTTCGGGCATGGCCACCGGAGATCCCCTGGCGCACTTTTATTAGCGCGGTCAAAAAACTCATAAAAGCAGGCTTCATATTTGGCTGCTTTTTTGGCGCGACGGCTGTCGGGCAGACTTGGACTGCCGCGAGAGCGATAAAATGGAAGGTTGCTCGGCATCGGCGGATGCGCAGCGGCGACCATTGTAGGAGAAGGAGCTTATGTCATGACCTTCACCCTGAATATCAACGGCAACCCCCACAGCGTCGACCTCGATGACGACACACCGCTTCTTTGGGTGTTGCGCGATGTGCTGGGAATGACCGGCACAAAGTTTGGCTGCGGCATCGCGCAATGCGGTGCTTGCACCGTGCACCTCGACGGTAGCCCCGTACGCTCCTGTTTGCTGGCGGTCGGCTCGATCGGCGATCGCGCCATCACCACGATCGAGGGCATTGGCGCAACGCCAGCCGGAGCGAAAGTTCAGAAAGCGTGGCTCGATCTGGAAGTCATCCAGTGCGGCTATTGCCAATCCGGCCAGATCATGTCGGCGGCGGCGCTGCTCGCCGACAATTCGGCGCCCGACGACGCCGACATCGACGCCGCCATGGCAGGAAACATCTGCCGCTGCGGTACCTATGTGCGCATCCGCGCGGCGATCAAGCGCGCCGCGGCGGCGGCATAGGAGGCGATCATGCGCGTTTTTGAAAATCTTTCACTCGCTCCGTCACGCCGCGCGCTGATCAAAGGCGGCTTGGCTGGCGGATTTGTCCTCGCCTTTCATCTTCCGCTCAGAGCCGATCCCGTCAACGAGCCGGAGCAGTTGCCCGACAACACCGGCGGAAAGTTCGCGCCCAATGCCTTCATTCGCATCGACCATGCCGGCAAGACGACGCTGGTCATGCCGCAGGTGGAGATGGGCCAAGGCGTGTACACCGCGCTGGCGATGATCCTCTGCGACGAACTTGATGGCGATTACGCAGGGATCACGCTCGAGCATGCGCCGCCCAACGAAAAGCTTTATGCCAATCCGATGCTCGGCTTGCAGGCCACCGGCAATTCCAACTCCATTCGCGCGTTCTGGAAGCCGCTGCGCACGGCCGGCGCAGCGACCCGCGCGATGCTGATCGAGGCTGCGGCAACGCAATGGCAGGTCGACCCGGCAACCTGCACCGCATCGAACGGCAAGGTCATGCACGCCGCGAGCGGGCGCACGCTCGGCTACGGCGATCTGGTCGATGCGGCTGGCGCGCTGCCGGTCCCGGCAGATCCGCCCCTGAAGGACCCAAAAAACTTCACCCTGATCGGAAAGCCGCTCAAGCGTTACGATACGCCGAACAAGACCGACGGCAAGGTCATTTACGGCATCGATACGATGCTGCCCGGAATGAAATTCGCGACGCTCGCGCATTGTCCCGTCTTTGGCGGCAAAGTAGCTCACGTGGACGACAGCGCCGCCAAAGCCGTTACGGGCGTGCGGCAGATTGTCGTGCTGGACGATCTGGTCGCCGTCGTCGGCGATCATATGGGGGCCGCCAAGAAGGGGCTCGATGCCCTTGTCATCACATGGAACGAAGGGCCGAGCGCCAAAACCAATTCGAACGACATCTGGGAGGACTTGCGCGCCGCGAGCAAAAAGACCGGCGCACTCGCAAAATCCATTGGCGACATCGACAAAGGTTTGGCCCAAGGCGAAAGATTCGACGCCGACTACGAGCTGCCGTTCCTGGCGCATGCCCCCATGGAGCCGATGAACTGCACCGTTTCGCTGACGCCAGGCGCCTGCGAAATATGGATCGGCACGCAAGTCATGGCGCGCGTGCAATCGGCCGCGGCGCAAGCGGCCGACCTGCCGGTCGACAAGGTGACCGTGCATAACCACTACCTCGGCGGCGGCTTCGGCCGCCGGCTCGAGACGGATATGGTGACCTCTGCGGTACGTATCGCCAGGCACGTCGATGCGCCTGTAAAGGTCGTATGGACGCGCGAAGAGGATATCCGTCACGATATCTACCGTCCGATCTATCGCGACGTCATTTCGGCGAGTTTGTCGGGCGGCAAGATCGTCGCCTGGAAATATCGCGTGTCCGGCTCGTCGGTGATGGCGCGCTGGCTGCCGGGCGGATTCCAGAACGGCGTCGACGTCGACGCGGTCGATAGTGCCGTCGACATGCCCTACGACATCCCGAACCGCACGGTCGAATATGTACGCGCCGAGCCACCGGCGGTGACGACCGGATTCTGGCGCGGCGTCGGACCGAACAACAACGTCTTCGCCATCGAATGCTTCATGGACGAACTGGCGCGCAAAGCGGGCATGGATCCGATCGATTTCCGCCGCGGCATGCTCGACAATAATCCGCGGCTGAAGGCCGCACTCGATCTGGTGGCGGAAAAATCCGACTGGGGAAAGCCGCTGCCGCCGCGCGCCGGCCGCGGCGTGTCCGTACAGCCCTCGTTTGCCAGCTTTATCGCCACCGTGGTCGAGGCCGAAGTCGCCGACGATGGCGAGGTGCGCTTGCGGCGCGTGACCTCGGCGGTGGATACCGGCATCGCCGTCAACCCCGACACCATCGCGGCGCAATTACAGGGCGGCCTGGTCTTCGGGCTGACCGCCGCGTTGTACGGCGAGATCACCATCGACAAGGGCCGCGTGCGGCAGTCCAACTTCAACGACTACCGCATGCTGCGCATCGACCAGGTGCCGAACATCGACGTCCATGTCATCAAGAGCAGCGCAGACCCGGGCGGCATCGGCGAGACCGGTTGCACGGCCGGTCCACCGGCACTGCGGAATGCAATCTACGCCGCGACCGGCGTGGCGCTGCGTCGCTTGCCGATCGACCGCGCCGCGATCGCGGCCAACAAGGCGTAAGTGTCATGCGCGCACGCATTGCCCTCATCGTCGTTGTCGTCCTGATTGTTGCTGCCGTCATCGGCCGACGGATGTTTTTTCCCGGGCCGATGGCATTCGCCGGCGGGTCGACGGTCGCGCTGGCGGACTATCACGGCACCGATCCGACCGGCGTTCCCACAGCGCTTGGCAATGCAGACCAAGTCAAACGCGGCGAATATCTGGCGCGCGCGGCCGACTGCATGGTTTGCCACACCGCACCGGATGGCGAAGCCTTTGCGGGCGGTTTGGCGTTTCCGTTGCCCTTTGGCACTCTCTATTCGACCAATATTACTGCCGACAAGGCGACCGGAATTGGCGATTACAGCGATCAAGATTTTCTCAACGCGGTGCAGCGCGGCGTTCGCCGGGACGGCGCGCGGCTTTATCCAGCCATGCCGTTCACGTCTTACACCTACATGACTGACGCGGATGCGTTGGCGATCAAAGCCTATTTATTCAGTCTGCCGGCGGTTCAGGCCGACAACCGCGCAGACACGCTGACGTTCCCGTTCAACCAGCGCTGGGCGGTGATGTTCTGGTCGTTGCTGTTCAACGCCGATACGCGCTTCGCGCCCAACACCGCGCAAAGCGCCGCATGGAACCGCGGCGCCTATATCGCCGAAGCGCTGGCGCATTGCGGCGAGTGCCATACGCCACGCAATTTTGCCTTCGCGCTCGACAATCGCAAAAAATTCGCCGGCGCGCTGACCGCCGGGTGGAAGGCCTTTAACATCACATCCGACAAAGCGACCGGCATCGGTGGCTGGACCGATGACGAAATCGTCGCCTATCTCGCACAAGGTCACGCGAAGGGCCGCGGCACGGCGGCCGGGCCGATGGGCGAAGCCGTCGACCAAAGCTTCAGTCAGATGGCGCCGGACGACATCCGCGCAGTGGTCAGCTATGTGCGCAGCATTCCGCCGGTGACATCATCGGAGCCGGCAACGATCGCACCGCCGGCGCCGGCATCGCCCACCAAAGGCGGCGCCGTCGCCGACCTTGCCGGCAAGGAAGTGTTCGAAGAGGCCTGCGCCAGCTGCCACAACTGGACCGGCGTAAGCGCGATCTCGCCCTTCGCCACCATCGCCGGCACCCGCGCGGTCAACGATCCGACCGCGACCAATGTCGCCCAGATCGTGATCACCGGCACGATGCGGCACACGCCGAGCGGTGTTATCTCGATGCCGGCTTTCGGCAGCGCTTATTCCGACGCCGAGATCGCGGCCGTTGCCAATTATGTCACCGGGCGCTTTGGCAGCGCACCGTCCCATCTGACGGAGAAGGACGTTGCCGGGCTGCGCAACGAAACGTCTCGCTGATTTCCACGGCGGCCAGAGCAAAATTGCGTGACTTCCACAACGGAGGCTCGAATGATCCGCAAGGCGAAGGCAGTTTGGCGCGGGACCGGCCGCGCCGGCAGCGGCGCTCTCTCCACCAATTCCGGCGTGCTCGCCGACACTCCCTACTCTTTTAAAACCCGCTTCGAAAACGAAAAGGGCACCAATCCCGAAGAGCTGATCGCCGCGGCCCATGCCGGCTGCTTCACTATGGCGCTCACCTTCGGACTGCAGGCGGCGGGCTTCACCCCGACCGAACTCAGCACCGAGGCGGCGGTCACGCTTGAACCCGAAGGTCAGGGATTCCGCATCAGCCGATCGGCGTTGACGCTGCGCGCTCAGGTGCCGAACCTCGACCAGGCGGCGTTCGCGCGCATCGCCGGCGATGCCGAGAAAAACTGTCCGGTCTCAAAGGTGCTCAACGCCGCGATCACTTTGGACGCCAAACTGGTCTGAAGTGTCCATTTCTCGGTCGCCACTCCTGCGTACAGAAATGGCGACGATCCAGGTCAGCAAAAACGGCAATAGCCGGTTCGGGCGCTTGGCTCCGCTATTCGCGATACGCCGCTTTCGGGTCGAACACGCGCTCGCCAACGAATTCAAGCGTCATCGCACCCGGCTTGCCGAGCGGCACCGCACGATAAAAGCACGAGCGGCGGCCGGTATGACAGGCGCCTGCAACCTGCTCCACCTTGATCCACACCGCATCCTGGTCACAGTCGATGCGCATTTCGACGACACGCTGGGTATGGCCGGAGGTCTCGCCCTTCTTCCACAGCGCGCGGCGCGAGCGGCTGTAATACCAGGCTTGGCCGCTCTCGATGGTCTTGGCCAATGCTTCGGCACTCATATGCGCGACCATCAGCACATCGCCGGTGACGACGTCGGTGGCGACGGCCGTGACGAGGCCGTCGGCATCGAATTTCGGCGTCAGCGCCAAACCTTCCTCAAGCTCGGAAGCCGAGCGCGCAGGTTGGAATTGTGAACTGTCGGACACGATAAACCTCGAAAGCGCGGCTGCAACGGCCGTCGTCTGGCACATCGGGGAGGCGCTGTCGAGGTGACGGCAGCCTTCAGACCACGGCTTCCGGATTCTTGAACTTCACCGGAATCATCAGATAGTGCACGCCGTTAGCGGCTGCCGGCGGAAAATGGCCGGCGCGAATATTGACCTGGATCGACGGCAACAACAGCCGCGGCGCGGCGAGCGTGGCGTCGCGCGCTGTGCGCGCTGCGACGAAGGCATCCTCGCCGACACCCTCTTTGACGTGGATATTTTTCTCGCGCTCCTCGCGCACCGTCGTTTCCCAGGCGTAGTTGTCGCGGCCGGGCGCCTTGTAGTCATGACACATGAATAGCCGCATCTCCGGCGGCAGCGCCAAGAGCCGCCGGATCGAGCGATAGAGCCGGTGCGCATCGCCGCCGGGGAAATCGGCGCGGGCGGTGCCGAAGTCGGGCATGAACAAGGTGTCGCCGACAAAGGCGGCATCATCGATCTTGTAGGTGACGTCGGCCGGAGTATGGCCTGGCGTGTACAGGATCTCGCCCGTCAGTTCGCCAATCTTGAAGCGTTCGCCCTCGGCGAACAGATGATCGAAGTCGCTGCCGTCGGTCTTCAGGTCGTTGGCCGCGAACACCGGCCGAAAAATCTGCTGCACATCCCTGATATGCTCGCCGATGCCGATCTTGGCGCCGGTCTTGGCCTTGATGTAGGGCGAGCCGGACAGGTGGTCGGCGTGGGCGTGCGTCTCAAGCGTCCACACGATGCGCCAGCCCTGCTCCTTGGCGGTGCGCAGAATCGTCTCGACCGATCGGGTGTCGACCGCACCGCTGTTATGGTCGTAATCGAGGACAGGATCGATCGCCGCAGCCTGCTTGGTTGCCGGATCGACAACCAAATAGCTCACCGTGTTTGTCGGTTCGTCAAAAAACGCGCGAATGATCGGTTTTCCAGCCATGGCACCTAATCCCATTTGCTATCAGGTCTTGACCAATATATGAGTCACAGCTAAATAAGCAATAACTAAAATACCAGTGTTGTACAAGGCCTCAAGCTTATGGAGCGGTTATGACGTTTAGAGTGCCAGACGCGGCACCGTCGAAGGCAACGCTGCCGAAGTCGCGGCCATCATGCGTGCGCTCGGCAACGAGAGTCGCTGCCGGAAAAGTCCGCCACTAACCGATTCACGGAAAGGAACCACGCCATGTCGCTTCCGACAATTTCTCCGCAGCGGGCCAAGCAGATGCTCGACGACGGCGCCATCCTGATCGACATCCGCGAGCCCGACGAACATGCCCGCGAGCATATCGCCGCCGCCAATCACATGCCGCTATCGCGCCTCGACGACGCCGATTTGAGCGTGCACCAAGGCCGGCCGGTGGTTTTCCATTGCCGCAGCGGCGCGCGAACACTTGGCAACGCCCCGCGGCTTGCCGCCAAGCTCGGCGGCGACTGCCAAGCCTATATCGTCGATGGCGGCCTCGACGCCTGGCGCAAGGCCGGACTGCCCGTCGTCACCGATCGCCGGCAACCGTTGGAGCTGCAGCGCCAGGTGCAGATCGGCGCGGGCAGCTTGGCATTCTTCGGCACGCTACTCGGCCTGTTGCTATCGCCGTGGTTCTTAGCCGTACCGATTTTTGTCGGCGCCGGCCTGATGACCGCCGGCATCACCGGATTTTGCGGCATGGCGCGGCTTTTGGTGCACATGCCGTGGAACCGCGCGAATTATCAGCCGCAGGTCCCGCGCATCTAAACGCTTCTTTTTCGCCGAAAGCAGATGGCGCCATGACCCCGTCGCTGACTCAGGCCGCGCTCGGCGTCGCCTCCGGCTCGCTCGTCGGATTCTCGCTCGGCCTGGTCGGCGGTGGTGGCTCAATCCTGGCCGTACCGCTTCTCATCTACGTCGTCGGTGTAACGGATCCGCACGTCGCGATCGGCACCAGCGCCATCGCGGTCGCCGCCAGCGCGTTCGCCAATCTCTGGCACCACGGCCGGGCCGGCCACGTGAGATGGAAATGCGCCTCCGTTTTTGCCGCGGCCGGCGTCGCCGGCGCGTTCCTCGGCTCTACTGTCGGCAAATGGATCGACGGCCAAAAGCTTTTGATTGCGTTTGCCGTACTGATGCTCGTCGTCGCCGCCATGATGCTGTGCAAGCGCTCGATCAAGGGCAGCTACGACGTCGAACTCAATAAGGAAAATCTGCCGTGGCTTCTGAGCATCGGTCTCGGCGCCGGCGCCTTGTCCGGTTTCTTCGGCATCGGCGGCGGTTTCTTGATCGTGCCGGGCCTGATGCTGGCAACCGGCATGACGATCCTCAACGCGGTCGGCTCCTCACTTGTTGGCGTGACAGCCTTCGGTCTGACCACTGCGGCGAATTATGCTGCTTCCGGGCTTGTCGACTGGATGCTGGCACTATGGTTCGTAGCCGGCGGCGCCCTCGGCGGCCTAATCGGCGCCACGGCGGCGCGGACGCTGGCGTCGCGCACGGGATGGCTTCATATCGTTTTCGCCATTCTCATCATCGCGGTGGCGAGCTACATGCTGGTGCGCACGCTTGGCGTCACCTCGCCAGCTTGATTGTCTGAAACGGACGGTATCCGCAAGCGTCAGCGCGGTTCGGCGACACCGCGCACCAGCGTCACGAATCGCATCTGATCTTCGGCGCTGTCGTGGAAACTTCCCAGAAACCGCGTCGTCACGGTCGAGACCCCCGGCTTGGTGACACCGCGGATCGACATGCAGGTATGTTCGGCCTCGAGCAGCACCGCGACGCCGTGAGGCTTTAACACCTCATCGATGGCCATCGCGATCTGCGAGGTCAGGTGCTCCTGGGTTTGCAGGCGCCGCGCATAGACGTCGACGAGCCGGGCCAATTTCGACAGACCGACCACGCGCTCGACGGGCCGGTAGGCGACATGCGCCTTGCCGTGGAACGCCATCATGTGGTGCTCGCAATGCGAGGTAAAACCGATATCGCGGATGAGCACAAAATCATCGTAGGCTTCGGTCTCGCCGAAAGTGCGGGCAAGCGCGTCGGCGGGAATTTCGTGGTAGCCGCGATAGAGTTCGTCCATGGCGGCGACGACGCGTTTTGGGGTCGCGGCAAGGCCCTCGCGCGATGGATCGTCACCGAGATAAGCGATCAGGGCGCGCACAGCCGCCTCAGCTTCTTCCCGCGACGGCCGATTTTCGACGGGCGCCGGCGTCGCCCGGACATGGTCCGGGTGCGGCTTGCGCGGCCATTTCTTGATAACGGCGTCCATACTCACTCCATCGCCGGCTCAAACATGCCGGAACTTCAAATCCATGACGGCAGCGCCTATATAGTGGATTGCCGGACAAACTCAACAAACCCATCCAAACGCCCGATGTTGCGATGCTAAACGACGTCTACAATCGCCGGATTATCGAGCTCGCGGGCACCATTCCGCGGATTGGACGGCTGTCCGCTCCCGATGCCACGGCAAGCGCATTATCGCGGTTGTGCGGATCGACCGTCACCATCGACCTGAAGATGGACGGCGACACGGTGACCGACTTCGCCCACGAGGTGAAAGCCTGCGCGCTCGGCCAAGCGTCGTCTTCGATCATGGCGCGCAACATCGTCGGCTCCAAGGCGGAAGAGCTGCGCGAACTGCGGGAGACGGTGCGCAAAATGCTCAAGGAGAACGGCGCGCCGCCGGCGCAAGGCAAGTGGGCGGATATCGCCGTGCTCGAGCCGGTGCGTGATTACAAAGCGCGCCATGCTTCTACCCTGCTGACCTTCGACGCCGTGGTCGACGCCATCGGTCAGATCGAGGCGAAGCGCGGCGCCGAAACGGCGGCGAAATAAGCCGCCCTCCCCTGAAGGTTGTTTATGTAAATTACGTTTACTCTAGGTTGCAAGACGCAAGGACTTCCTGCAAAATTCCCCATAGCGGGCACAGCGATCGGAAATCCCGATCGGCCGGTGGCCTGGATGGGGAGCATCATGCCGATTAAACACGCAGCAAATTTCAACAGAGACGCCGTTCCAACTGTCGTCTGCGTCAACAAGTCGACGCTCGATCTCGGGGTCGATTTCGACAAATTGGTCCGGGCATTACAACAGTTTCTCGATGAGGTTTTCGTGCCGGTCTGGGGCACGCCGGCAAAGCTGGTCAAATCCAAAGACCCCAAGCCCGGTTGCTGGCACTTGGTCTTTCTCAATGACGCCGGCCAAAAGGGCACCAGCAGCTTCCATGACATTACGTATGAGGGAATGCCGATCGCCAAAGTGTTCGTCAGGCCGGCCAAGAAATCCGGCGAAGTGATCAGCGTCACCGCCTGTCACGAGCTTCTGGAAATGCTGGTCGATCCTTCAGCCGCGCTGTGGACAGACGGCCCGCGCCGCACGGTGTGGGCCTATGAGGTTTGCGACGTGGTGGAGGACGACAAGATCGATTTTAACGGCGTCCAGATGAGCGATTTTGTCTATCCAGCCTATTTCGACATGTTTCGCCTGAATAAGGGAGCAAAGCCGGCGCAATACGATCATCTCAAGAAGGTCAAGCGGCCGTTCCAGATCCTCGATGGCGGCTATTCTGACGTCCACGAGAATGGCGAGGTCAAAACCAAATGGGGATCGGCGAAAAAGAAAAAGCACTTCTTGCAGGAGGATCGGCGCTATCATCGCAGCGAATTCCGCAGAAAACGGCACAAGTCGCGTGGCTGATGAAACTTGACGATCTCTTCGATGCTTCGCGCCATGTCTCTCGTGCGCCACGGCTCGCCGGCCGCGGCCTAATACAGGCGTACCGCTATACCCTGTCTCCACTCGTCGGCTTTCGCTGCCGGCATCTGCCGACCTGCTCCGATTTTGCCGACCAGGCGCTGGATCGCTTCGGGCTGTGGGCGGGCGGCTGGATGACGCTGGCGCGGCTCCTGCGCTGCCAGCCCTGGGGCACCTCCGGGCTCGATTTCGTGCCGCAGGCGTTGCCGGAAAAATCGCGCTGGTATATGCCGTGGCGCTACGCTCGCTGGCGCGGGACCAATGATTCCCCGCCCGCCACGCTTGCCGGGCCGGACGCCGCAAGCCGTTGATCGAATAACTCGTCCGGCCACGCTTACCTGCGCTCGTTCGCAGGAGTGAGCAACAGGAGTGAAGCATGGTCGCCTTGACCTTTCCCGACGGCGCGCGTCGGGAGTATCCCGCTAAAACCACCGGCCTCGACATTGCCAAGGGCATCTCGCCATCGCTCGCCAAGCGCACGGTAGCGATGGCGCTCAATGGCGAAGTTGCCGATCTCGCCGATCCGATCGAGCACGACGCTACGATCGAGTTCTTGACCCGCGACGATCCGCGCGCGCTGGAGCTCATCCGGCATGACGCCGCCCATGTGCTCGCCGAAGCGGTGCAGACGCTGTGGCCAGGCACACAAGTCACGATCGGTCCGGTGATCGACAACGGCTTCTATTACGATTTCTTCCGCAACGAGCCGTTCACGACGGAGGATTTCGCCGCGATTGAAAAGAAGATGCGCGAGATCATCGCGCGCGACAAACCGTTCACCAAGGAGGTGTGGTCGCGCGACGAGGCCAAGCGCGTGTTCGCCGACATGGGCGAGCAGTTCAAGGTCGAGCTGGTCGACGCCATTCCGGAAGACCAGCAGATCAAAATCTACAAGCAGGGCGACTGGTTCGATCTGTGCCGCGGACCGCACATGACTTCGACCGGAAAAATCGGCAATGCATTCAAGCTGATGAAAGTAGCCGGCGCCTATTGGCGCGGCGATTCGAACCGCGAGATGCTCTCCCGCATCTACGGCACCGCGTTTGCCAAGCAGGAGGAGCTTGACGCTTATCTCAAGCAGATCGAGGAGGCGGAAAAACGCGACCACAGAAAACTCGGCCGCGAAATGGATTTGTTTCATTTCCAGGAGGAAGCGCCCGGGTCGGTGTTCTGGCATCCCAAGGGCTGGACGCTGTTCCAGACGCTGGAGAACTATATTCGCCGCCGCCAGATGGATGCCGGCTATGCCGAGGTCAACGCGCCTCAGCTGATCGATTCATCGCTGTGGGTAGCGTCCGGCCATATGGCGACATTCCGCGACGCCATGTTTCTGGTGCAGCCGCGCGACGAGGACGACCGCACCTTCGTGCTCAAGCCAATGAACTGCCCCGGCCACATCCAGATTTTCAAGAATGGCCTGAAATCCTATCGCGATCTGCCGTACAAGATCGCCGAATTCGGCAAGGTGCACCGCTTCGAGCCGTCCGGCGCGCTGCATGGACTGATGCGCGTGCGCGCGTTCACCCAGGATGACGCGCACGTTTTCATCACCGAGGAGCAGATCGCCACGGAGGTCATCAAGGTCAACGATCTTATTCTGTCGATCTATCAGGATTTCGGCTTCGATGACGTCCGCATCAAATTCTCCGATCGGCCGGAAAAGCGCATCGGCGAGGATGCGGTGTGGGACAAGGCCGAGGCAGCTTTGATGCAGGCGCTGGAAGCCTCCGGCCGGCCGTGGTCGCTCAACAAGGGCGAAGGCGCCTTCTACGGGCCCAAACTCGAATATGTGTTGCGCGATGCCATCGGCCGCGACTGGCAATGCGGCACTGTGCAGGTCGATCTCAACATGCCTGGGCGGCTCGGCGCGTTCTATATCGACGAGCATTCGAACAAGGTTACGCCGGTGATGCTGCACCGCGCCATGTTCGGCTCGCTGGAACGCTTCACCGGCATCATGATCGAGCATTACGCGGGGCACCTGCCGCTGTGGCTGTCGCCCTTACAGGCGGTGATCGCGACCATCACCTCGGACGCCGACGATTACGCGCGCGAGGCGATCGCGGCGGCGCGGCGAGTTGGACTGCGCGTCGAAGGCGACCTGCGCAACGAGAAGATCAACTACAAGGTCCGCGAGCACTCGCTGGTGAAGGTCCCGGCGCTTTTAGTCGTCGGCAAGAAAGAGGCCGCCGAACGCACGGTCTCGATTCGCCGGCTCGGCAGCGAGAAGCAACACACTATGCCGCTCGATGACGCGCTTTCTGCCCTCGCGCAGGAGGCGGTGCCGCCGGACGTGGCGCGGATCGAACGCAGGCCATGATCGCAATCGCCGGTCACAATTTCGTCGGATGGTTCGGCCCGGGGTCGAGGACCAGGATGGAGGCCAAATCCGTAACGGTTTCAACGGGCTCGGCCCATTCGGCGTCGGCCGGGCCCCAGCCCTCGACAATGTCGTAAGACACCGCGCGTTCGGCCACGCCGCCAAACGCAACGAAGAGACCCGGCCCCAGGCTCTGCTGCATGTAGACGGACGGATCGTACTCCGACGTCGCCCACATGACGAAGATTGCATCGGCCGGCTGCATGGTCACGGCGACTTGCGGATAGAGGGTGAAGGCGCAAGACGGCTGCATGGACATTCCGGCGGCTTCGGCCGCAAGCCCGCAGGTGTAACGCGCGCTCGCCGCGCTCGCGATGTAGACGTCCTCGGTCGGCGCCCCGCTTGCCACTGTGAGGCCGCCGCCGTCCGCGACACTGACGACTTGGCCGGCGCCCACCGGCGCGGTCGCACCCATGACGATCGGCGCATCGACCGCGATGGCGTCCGTGGAAACATAGGCGGCGAACGCGGTGCTGCTAAAGCCGAGAACAATGGACTCAATGTATGAGTCGACACGCGCCCAAACCAAGGGAACGCCGCTTTTGTTCGAGCTCGCCACGACGCGGAAAACGTAGAGGCGAAAGCCGCTTTGCTGCAAGGCTTGCACCGTCCCGTTCGAGAGACTGATCGTCAGTGTTCGATCGCTCATGGTTCAAGCGCCGGCGCGCGCGTGCCGAAGCGCACCGGAGGAGGCGCGGGGTTGCGCACGCCCCTCCCCCGATCGGCGTTCAATTGAGATGAAAGCTCGCGATCCCCATGCCCAAACCCGGTGGCGCCGTGCACTCCGCCGACACGGATCGTCCCGTGCCGGTATCGATCAGATTGTACGAATAACGGACCTGAAGCCGCCGGCCCACTTGCAGCACGCAGTGCGTCACGCCGCAATTTCCGGCACCTTGCAAAGCGATGATTGCCGCTCCCGTTGCGACAAGCTGACGTTCGACGGCATCGTAGATCTGGATCATATCCGCGCTCCCGCTCACGAACTCGAAATCAGGATCGGAATGAGGTCGGCCTGCGCTTGCACCGGCGTTCCCCATGACTGTTCGCCCCAGCTCCAGCCATCGTTGAGGTCGAACATGACAGTGCGCGTCGGAGGATTCCCGGGTGCGCCGGTGAGATCGACCACAACACCCGACGAATAGGTTTTGTAGATGACGGTCCCGGTATTCACGGTTGGCGAGGCGAACATCAGCAACACCTTTTCGATCGGCGCGATCACTTCGAGCATGTTGCCGTAGAGTGGCAGCGCGACCATCGGGCTTGGTGTGCCGTTTCCGGTGAGTTGTGAGATGCCGCTGGTCCACGGCGCCGACGCCTCGTTGTTCAACGAGATCGCCGAAGCGGTGCCCTGCTCGTCGATGGTGAGATTGCCGTACTGGTCGACACCGGCGGTTTCGCCGAGGCCGATATCGATAGCGCTGCTGGCGGTGATGGAGCCGTTGGGAATGATCTGGCTGGTCGAGACGTAGGCTTGGTATTGCTCCGTCCAGCTCACGGTCGTGGTTTGCATGAGAACCTGGGCCAGGGTCTGGAACCAGACCACGGGCGCAGCGCCGCCGTTCGCGGTTTTGACCGCTTTGAAGCCGTAAAGCGCGAAACCGGCCTCCTTCATTTTCCCTACCGTGGACCCCGACATCATGATGTTGATGACATATTCGGTCGGGCCGTTGCCTGAATCTTGAGTCGCCATGTTTACTCTCCACTGTGATCGATGAGCTGGCCCCAGGCGGCGCCTTGACGCGATCGCCGAGGAGCGCAACGGCGTCCGGCTCTCTCGCCGCACACCTGTCGCAGTGATAGTAAATTACTTAAATGCTCCTAAAGGTTGCGAAACCAGTTGTGCCGCATGCACGGCGCGGTACGGAAGTTTGCGCGCCGCGCAAACTTCCGGCGGAAGCGCGGTCAGCTGTCGGTGAGACTGGCACGACGGCCGGCCGCCTCGGACAGAGCGGCCAACGTGTGCCGCACCGCAGCTGCTTCGCTGGCGGTGAGCTGGCCGAACAAGGCATCGGCGACGACCTCAAAATTCCCCGGCGCGGCGAGGCGGTGGGCTTCCATCGCACCGCGGCCGGTCACCAGCCAATCGAGAGAAATGTCGAGCACGCGACAGAGCGATATCGCGTTCGGCAGGGAGATCGGCTGGCCTTTGCGCCAGCGACTGATCGCGCTCTGATCGACGCCAATCTCAACCGCCAAGGCATGGAGCTTGCAAATCCTGCGCCATCGCAGCGCTTGCTGAAGGCGCTCGCCCCAGTGATCCATGATCAACTCAGAGGATGCGGTTTAATTCGATTCTCGTAATACTGGTAATTGCGTGCGTTGGCTAGGTATATATTCCGCACACAAGGCGGCCGACCGAAACGACCGGCCCCACGCGCAATCGCCGTTCAGCCGCCGGAATGCGCCAGCACTTCGACTTCGCCGTCGACGCCGGTGATAACCTTGAAGTCGCGCTGATAGGTCTTGCCCTCATTGCGGGCGATGACGTGGTAATCGCCTTCCGCCAGCACGATGCGCGGAAAGGCGCCGATCGATTCCTTGATGACGTCACCGCCGGGGGTGAGCACCGTCCATTGCGTGTTGGCGAGCGCCTCGCCGCCGGGATTGTTGACGAGCTTGAGCGTGATGACAGCGGCGCGATGCGTCACCACGATATCGGTGAGCTTGCCGGCTTCGATATTCACGTCGGAGCGCACCACCGAATTGCCGTCACCGTAATTCGACACGATATTGTAGGTGCCCGCGGGCAACAGCACGACGTCGCCTGACATCACGTTCTGCGCGATGCGCCGGCGCTCGGCGGTTGCGAACTCGCTGCCGGTATAGATCTCGAACGATATCTGTCCGGTGGGAATGCGCACGTTGCCGACGCGACCCTCGAGCCGCATGCCGCCGGCGGGAATTTCGAACATCTCGTGTACCGGCTCGGCGCGCAGCTGGACCGCCTTGGCGGCGCTCGCCAGCCCGACGCTCGCGTGCACGACATAATTGCCGGGCGGCAGCACAAAGGTTGGCGCCGACGTGTGTTCTTCCTTGAGCAAAGGAAACATACCGGTTGCATCGGGTTTTGCCGCATAGACCCGCCAGATGAGACCACCGCTGATAAGTGGCGCATCGCGGCCATAGCGGGCGGCCACTGCCAGCGCCACCCGGCCGGCGGGAACGAATGGCTCGGTCTGCGCGAGCGGCGCAGGCGCCAGGGGATTCGGCGCGAGCATTGTCGCGCCGGGCGATCCGGCGCCCGGAACTAGCGGCGCCGGCGCCGTGGATTGCGGCGGCGCGAGCGCGCGCATTTGCGCCGAGGCCGGGGCGGGGTTGAGCAGAAAGAATGCCGCAGCGGCGCATACCGCCGCAACGCTGGCATTCCGAGAACCGCGCAAGCCCCACCCTAACATCGCGTTTTTTCTCGATCATAAACGCGGCAATTTCATGCCGCACGCGCGCGCCGAGCCGGCCGCCTTCCGCCGCGATTGGCGCCGTATCTAGCTGACTCGCTGCGACTTTCACCATATCCTCGGCTACGGCTTGTTGTCTGCTTGGATCGGCCGGACGATCGGCTACAAATGCGAAGCGTTGTGGCCGGCAGGCGCCCGGCGGATTGGCCCCGTGAGGGCCTAATAAGAGGACTTGGTGAGTAATATCGACGTTCAGGGCAAAACGGTCGACGCCGGCCATCTCGCCGTCAAGCGCGGTGGTCCCGCCATCGGGCTCGTTCTCGGCAGCGGCGCTGCGCGCGGTTTTGCCCATATCGGCGTGATGCGGGCGCTCCAGGCGCACGGCATTGCGCCGGACATTATCGTCGGCACATCGATGGGCGCTCTGGTCGGCGGTTGCTACGCCACTAATCAACTCGACTCGCTGGAAGACTGGGCCCGTTCGCTGACGCGGCGGCGGATCATCAGTTATCTCGACGTCCGCATCGGCGGCTCCGGCATCATCGGCGGCACACGGCTGGCGCACCGGCTGGAGCAAGCGATGGGCGACACCGCGATCGAGGATCTGCCGATCCGCTTCACCGCAATCGCAACCGAGATCGGGACCGGCCACGAAGTCTGGCTGACCCGCGGTTCGCTGGTGCTGGCGCTGCGCGCCTCCTATGCACTGCCGGGAATTTTTGCACCGGTTCATCTCGGCGGCCGCTGGCTGGTCGACGGCGCGCTGGTCAATCCGGTGCCGGTATCGGCGGCGCGCGCGCTCGGTGCCCGCGTCGTGATTGCGGTCAATATGGATGCCGATAGATTCGGCCGCGGCGCCACCATTGCCAGTCACGGCGCCGATCCGGGCGACAGCCAGGCCATCGCACCGACCAATCACGCGAACGGATTTGCCCGCTTGCGCGGCATGTTCGGCGCCGAACGGGCGCTCAAGCGTCACATGCTTGCCGGCGACGCGCGCCCGAGCTTCTCAACGGTGATGATCGAATTGTTCAATATCATGCAGGATCGGCTCACCCGCATGCGGCTTGCCGGCGATCCCCCGGACATCCACATCACGCCGCGGATCGCCAATATCGGGTTTCTCGATTTCCATCGCGCCGCCGAATCCATCGCGATCGGCCGCTCCGCCACCGAGAAGGCTATCGAGTTGATTCAGGAATCGATCACCGAGTTGAGCTGACGCGGCCTCACGGCGACGGTGAATTCTGCGCGCAGGTCGTGTGGCACGCGATCTGCTGCGTGGTGCAATTCAACTGGCAGCTCGTGTTCACATTGGCATTGCTAGTCGTCGTCGCGGCCCCGATCGGCACCGTGCCCGGCACGAGGCACGTGGTCTCGCACGCTGCGGCCTGCGAATTGCACGTCATCATGCAATTGGTGACGGTCGAAGTCTGCGCCAGTCGGATTTTTCCGGCCGCAACGGCGACCCCGGTCGTTTCTACTGTCGCAGCGCCAACCGCTACAATGCAGAGCAGCGTCATCAACCGTCGCATGAACGCCTCCCCGAGCCACTGTCGAGAGGCATCATAGCGCCGGGCGCAAGGCTGGGGAATGCGCTTTGCGCTCCCTGTGTCCGCTGTTTCGACCCGTCCGGGCTCGATTACGCGGTCAGGATGTAATCGCGCATCGCCGCCGAATCGCGCTCCATCTCGTGCAGCCGGTACTTGACCACGTCGCCGATTGAGATGATGCCGACGACCTGTCCCTGATCGACGACCGGAACGTGGCGGAATTTGCCCTCGGTCATTCGTTCCATGATGCTGGAAATGGTCTCGCCTTCGGTGCAGGTCGATACTCTCCGCGTCATGATCCGGCTTACCGGATCGTCGAGCGCGGCGGTACCGCGTTCGCCCAGCGCACGCACGATGTCGCGCTCCGAGGCGATGCCGACAATTCGGCGGTCCACACCCAGAACGAGCGCCGCGCCGATACGCCGTTCGGCGAGCAGCGCGACAACGAAGGTAAGCGTGGCGTTGGGTTCGACACTGACGACCTCGCGGCCCTTGGCCGCGAGAATAATGCTGATAGTCATCGTAGCCTCCCTAACCTTCGCGGCCAGGGGCTCCGCAAGGCGGCGGAGCCGCGACGGCGAAGACAATATCTTCAATGTTCGGATCGGCGCAGAGTTCCAACGGCGTCAGCGCAACTGCTGCAATGCAGCATCGAGTTCGCGTGGCATCGCTGGAAAACCAGCGCCGGCTCTTAAGGGAAGTCATCGCAGTTCAATGCGGCGATGGCGTGACGCGGCGTCGGGTCAACCGCTTACTTCGGTGTCGAGTTCGGCCCGCGGCACGAAAGGATCGAACGCGCCGAACAGGAAAAGACCGGCGAAAAAGCCACCGACATGGGCCTGCCAGGCGATCTCCTGCCCTGCTTCGGTGCCGAATGAGATCGTACCTAAGCCGAACAGGGCGTTTAGCCCGAGCCAGGCACCGAGGAACAAGAGAAAACGCGGATCGCGAAGCGTTGCGGTGAGCGTCGCGGCCGGGACGCGATAGGTCGCGTCGGAGCGCTCGCGCCAATGCGCGACCGGACCGTCGGGTTGAAACACAAAGCGCATCGCCGCCGCCATGGCGCCGGAGATAGCCGCCGACGCTCCGATCATCGGCTCCATCTCGCCGAGATGGGTGACCAGATGTGTCAACGCGCCGATCGCCGCCATGACCAGCATGAAGAGGATGAAGCGCCACGGCCCGAAGCGGCGCGCCAGCGCGGTGCCGAACGGAATCAGCCAGGCCAGGTTGAGGCCGAGATGCATAAGATCGGCGTGAATAAACGCGTAGGTGAAAAAGGTCCAAAGATCGGCGGCGAAGCCGCCGGGAAATGCGCCCGCGATGCCGGCATCGGCGCTATAACGTGCCGGAATGAACGCAAAGGTCAGAAGAAAATTGACGTCTTGGTCGTCCGTCAGCACGAGCATGCGGAAGGCATGAACGAGAATAAGAACGCCGACGGTCGCCAAGACGACCATCGGCACATTGAAAATGGGCTCGCGAATTGGGGGGTCGGATTCGGGTTGCTGGGTCACCGCTCATGCCTTGTGTAGAGCCGAAATAGGCTTGAGCGACAGCAAGAACAAGCTGTGCGAAGAGCCCGCGAAATCGCGGCGAATCCCAACGGCGCACAACAGCGCGCAAGCCAAAAACAAAAGGGAGGACGTTGCGGTCCTCCCTTTTGCATCTTGCGCGGGGTTTCCGCGGTCGACGCCGGCGATCTTTGGCTTTGCGGCCTCTTATCAGCCGACGTCGGTCACATCCCCTCGCCTCCCTGAGCTCAAAAACGCCGCCCGCAAGTGCCACGGCACGTTGAAGACCATTTGCTGAGCTCACCGTAGGCAGCCAGGGGCGCGGTGCAACGCCAACGTTAAGTTAAGTTTAATTGCGGGCGCGCTGCCGCCCTTTTGGGATCGTCGCGCCGGCCAGGCACGTAAACTGCTCCGCATCCCACCAAACAGCCGTTCGCCGCAAATCCTGTCCCGATCAGGGACAGCTGTGCGGCGCCGGCACGTTGGCAGGGAGCGTTTATGAAACACCCAGCGAGCCGGGAGCTCTTTGCGTATTGGGACGAGCGGCGCGGCAAGCATTCGGCGCCCGAGCGCGCCGACATCGAGCCCGGCGCCATTCGCCAAGTGCTCAGCGACGCCTTTATCCTTGCACTCGACGGCGGCGCCGGGCATCCGTTTCGCCTAGCCGGCACGCGGGTGTGCGCACTGTTCGGCCGTGAGCTCAAAGGCGAGCCTTTCATCGGCCTGTGGGCTGGCGCAAGCCAACCGGTCGTCTGCGATCTGCTCGCCATTCTCAATGACGAGCGCGTCGGCACCGTGGCTGGCGTGACGGCGCAAAGCGCCGACCGCGAACCGATCGACCTTGAATTAATGCTCTTGCCGCTTAGCGCCAGCCGGCCGAGTCTGGCGCGCACCATCGGCATTCTGGCACCGCTGAAAGCGCCGCAATGGCTCGGTTCGAGCCCGCTCGGCGCGCTGACCCTGGGTAGCCGCCGGCACATCGGCGCATCGGTAGAAACTCGGCTTTTGCCGCGTTTCATGGCGCCGCGCCGGCGTCATCTGGTGGTTTACGAAGGCGGCCGGGGCGCTGGCGGCTAACGAGCCATTA
>CAWARC010000032.1:0-125801 GCA_963784325.1 uncultured Alphaproteobacteria bacterium
GGTAATCAAGGGCACGAATGGCGCCGACAAGTTGCTCGACGATCGCCACCTCCTGGTAAAGCGCGCAGATGACGGTGTAGATCGGCAATTCGCGGTCGTCGCGATAAGCGGACGTTTCCTCCGCCGTTTCGGTGAAGCAAGCACTCAACAGCCGCAGGATCGCCGCCGCCAAAAACAGGACGCAGCATACACCGCTTAGTCCCTCGATCACGGGGAGGGGCGCGATAGCAAAGAAGATGAATGCGAGCGCCACCAGGGCGACGGTCTGTAAAGTCGGCCTGCCATTGGCCGGCGGCGCATTCGAGAACAGTGGCTGGCTCGAGCGCAAACCTTCGGCCGCCCGTCGGCCAAGCGCGTGCTGACTATGCTGCAGAACGAACTGGCGGAGCCGATCGGCTGAGGTCAGACGGAATGATTGCAGCCACGCCGGACGTTGCTGGTGAGGATCGGCAAGCCGGCGAGCAGTGCCGCCCCTCGGCGCGACGATCCACACCAATCGGCGCCCCTCACGGACCGGCAGCAGTCCGGCGGCTGCGGCCTGCACGAGTTGATTGTCATCAACCAGGCAGTCATTGCGCGAAATTTCGTCGAAACGCTCAAAGGAGGTACCGAGAGAACTCGCCAGCGCTATCAGGTAGGCTTCCTCGGTAATAGCGTCGGCGCAGATCAGCACCCGCTCTGCGCCGACGCCGATCGACTTGGCGCGACGCTCAGCGGCGGCCAAAATCCGACGCGGCAGCAGATGACGGACGCATCCGAGCTCCGGGCAACCGCTCGGTCGGCTCGCAACATTTTCCTGGCGGTCGCGGTGCGGCAGGGTGGTCCGCAACGCTACGTCCCTGAACCAAATTCTTGTTTTGGCTCGGCGAACGGCCGCTTTCCCACCCCCACCGACCACCACGGTTGGCCCCCAACGCAACGTCCGGCGCTGCCTGCCTCGACTTTTCCCCGAGCGACCGCTAAGCGGGCCGATACATGCAGCCGATACAATCGTGGCCTATGCCACCTGGAATAGCAATATTAAGGAACTTCGCGCGAGTTACCGCGCCGCTGGCCCTGTTGGCGCTGCTTTGCGCGGCGCTCGGTGGCGGTCCCGGCGCACGACCGGCCTGGGCGCAGGACGGCGTGGCGTTGCCCCGGGGCGCTGCGGTGCCCGGATTCTGGGACCCGCGCCGGCGGCCGGAGCGCCCCGACCTGTCGCGCATCCAATCGATCCGCTTCCTCACCGACCTCGATTATCCGCCGTTCGACTATGCCGGCGCGGACGGTAACCCGGCCGGGTTCAACGTCGATCTGGCACGGCTTCTGTGCGCGGAAATCGAAACCACCTGCACCATTCAGGCGCGCCGTTTCGATCTGCTGCTGGATGCGCTCAACGCCAATCAGGGCGACGCCGTGATCGCCTCGATTGCGCCCACCCCGGAGGCGCGTCAGCACGCCGATTTCACCGATCCGTACTATCGCACGCCAGCGCGCTTCGTGGCCCGCATCGATAGCCCGATCCGCGATGTGCAGCCGGAGCTGGTCGAGGGCAAGAAGATCGCGGTTGTCGCCGGCACGGCGCACGAGGCCTTTCTGAAAGAAATGTTCACCGAAGCCGAGGTGAAACCCTACGCCAACGACGAAGCGGCGCGCACAGCGTTGCGCAATAAGGAGGTCGACCTGTTGTTCGGCGATGGCATTTCATTGGCGCTCTGGCTCAATGGCACCGATTCGGCCGGCTGTTGCGCCTTCCGCGGCGGCCCTTATCTGGAAGACCGCTTTTTCGGCGAAGGAGTTGGCATTGCCGTTAAGCGTGGCAACGATCTGTTGCGGCAGGCCCTTAACTGGGCGTTATTCCGGCAGTGGGAAAACGGCGGCTACACCGATCTGTGGCTGCGCTATTTTCCGATCAGTCCGTTTTGAGACGGCGTTTGACCCGGCGGCATTTGCCGCTTTGCCGCGCGTGACTTGCGACGAAAGCAGAATCCGATGACGACTGGAGAAGCCCCCGCCGCCGCGCTCCGCGAAGTCGCCGAACTTTCGCACGCCTGGCCGTTCGAGGAAGCGCGCAAGATCGTCGCGCGGCTCAAGCGCAAGCCCAAGGACGAGGTGATATTCGAGACCGGCTACGGGCCGTCCGGGCTGCCGCATATCGGCACGTTCGGCGAAGTCGCGCGCACGACGATGGTACGCCATGCCTTCCGCGTGCTCACCGACGACAAGATCAAAACCCGGCTGATCGCGTTCTCCGACGACATGGATGGGTTGCGCAAGGTTCCCGACAACGTGCCCAACAAAGAAATGGTGGCGCAGCATCTCGGCAAGCCGCTCACCCAAGTGCCCGATCCATTCGGTACGCATTCGAGCTTCGCCGCGCACAACAATGCGCGGCTGCGCGCCTTCCTCGACCAGTTCGGATTCGATTACGAGTTCATGTCCTCGACCGCCTGCTACACTTCGGGGCGCTTTGACGAGGCGCTTCTGAACGTCTTGCGGCATTTCGAAGAAGTGATGGAGGTCATGCTGCCGTCGTTGCGCGAGGAGCGCGCGCAAACCTATTCGCCGTTTTTGCCGATCGACGAAAAGACCGGAGTCGTCCTGCAGGTACCGGTCGTCGCGCACGATGCCGCCGCGGGAACCATCACTTACGAAAACGCCGGCGAGCGCGTCACGACGACGGTCACCGGCGGGCGCTGCAAGTTGCAGTGGAAGCCGGACTGGGCCATGCGCTGGGTGGCGCTCGGCGTCGACTACGAAATGGCTGGCAAGGATTTGATCAACTCGGTCAAGCTGTCGAGCGAAATCTGCCGAGCGCTCGGCGGCGCGCCGCCGGAAGGGTTCAACTACGAGCTTTTCCTCGACGAGAATGGACAGAAGATCTCAAAATCGAAGGGCAATGGGCTGACCATCGACGAATGGCTGCGCTACGCCAGCCCGGAGAGTTTGTCGCTGTTCATGTATCGCGAGCCGAAGGCGGCGAAGCGGCTCTACTTCGACGTCATCCCGCGCCATGTCGACGATTACATGCAATTCCTCGACGCTTATCCGCGGCAGGGGCTCAAGGAGCAGCTCGGCAATCCGGTCTGGCACATCCATGGCGGTGCGCCGCCGCAGCCGGACAATCCGGTGCCCTTCGCCATGCTGCTGTCGCTGGTCACGGCGTCGAACGCTGCCAATGCCGAGACGCTGTGGGGCTTCATCGGCCGCTACCGGCCCGGTGTGACGCAACAAAGTCATCCGCGGCTGGCGGCGCTTGTCGACTACGCGATCAATTACTATCGCGATTTTGTCGCGCCGGCGAAAAAATATCGCGAGCCGAGCACGCCTGAACGTGCCGCGCTGATCGATCTGCGCGATGCCTTGTCGCAATTGCCGGCCGATGCCGACGCGCAAACGATCCAGGACGTGGTCTATGAAGTCGGCCGGCGTGAGCCATTTCTCGACCAAAAGAAAAAGGCCAAGGACGGCAAGCCCGGCGTTTCGCTCGACTGGTTCAACATGCTCTATCAAGTGCTGCTTGGCCAAGAGCGCGGTCCGCGCTTCGGCTCCTTCGTCGCGGCCTACGGCATCAAAAATACCGTAGATATGATCGACGGCGCATTGGCACGCTCAGCCTGATTACTGGCTCGCCCACAAAATCCGGGCGATCCACAGCACATCGGACGTCGCGAGCATGCGATCGGGGTGCTGGGTGTTGAGCGATTTCAGCTCGATCGTTTTGGCCGTCCTGCGCTTGAGCTCCTTGGCGAGCACCTCGCCGTCTTTGGTCCGCACCACGACCCGGTCGCCGCGGCGGATCGGCGCCGACGGCGACACCAGGATGACGTCGCCGTCGCGGTAGGCCGGCTCCATCGACTGGCCGGAGACTTCAAGCGCATAGGCATGTTCGTCGGTGACGGCCGGGAAGGCGATCTGGTCCCACCCTTCCCCCGCCGGAAAGCCACCATCGTCGAAGTAACCGCCGGCGCCGGCCTCGGCAAAGCCGAGAAGCGGCACCGGACGCGCGCCTCCGCCGGTGCCGGGGTCGATCAGCGTGACCAATGTGTCGAACGAAGTGCCCGTGGCGGAAAGCGCCTTGGCAATCGATTCTGTCGAGGGCCAGCGCGCGCGGCCCTGCGGCGTGATGCGTTTTGATTTGTTGAAGGTCGTCGGATCGAGCCCGGCCCGGCGGGCTAATCCGGACGCTGACAGACCGGCGCGCGCAGCGAGGCGATCGATGGCCGACCAGACCTGCGCGTGGGTGAGCATACAGACCTCTACGGACGATTGGGATGATAGGAATTATTGCCTGAATGCTCAAGTGCCGATAGGGTCCGCGCCGAAAAAGGGTCGCGAGGGGGCCGTGGGTGACGACCATTTACAAGATCTGCGAACGCGCGGCATGGCAGGAGGCGGAGCGCGCCGGCGTCTATCATGGCTCGGACGTCGATCGGCGCGACAGCTTCATCCACTTCTCGTCAGCTGCCCAGGTGGCCGAGACGGCGGCAAAGCATTTCGCGGGACTAACGGATTTGATGCTGGTTGCGGTCGATGGCGATGTTCTGGGGTCGAGCTTGAAATGGGAGCCCTCGCGCGGTGGCGATCTGTTTCCGCACCTTTACGCCGCGTTGCCGGTCAAGGCCGTGCTTTGGGCGCAGCCTTTGCCGGATGAGATCGACGGACGGCGCGCACTGCCGAGGCTAAAACCGTGATCGGCTTGTTCGACCGCTTGGCACGACCGTTTTTGTACGCGCTCGACCCGGAAGATGCGCATGGTCTGGCGATCAGGCTGCTGAAACTGGCGCCGCTGCCGTCTGCCGCTGCTGACGACGCGCGGTTGGCGATGCGGGTGTTCGGCCTTAACTTTCCCAATCCGGTTGGGATCGCCGCTGGCTTCGACAAAAACGCCGAAGTGCCGGACGCGCTGCTGCGGGTCGGCTTCGGTTTCGTCGAAGTCGGCACCATCACGCCAAAGCCGCAAGGTGGCAATCCGCGGCCGCGGTTGTTTCGGCTCAATAGTGATGCCGGCGTCATCAATCGCCTCGGCTTTAATTCGCAGGGCGCCGACGCGGTGCTGCGCCGGCTCGCTGCGCGGGCGCGAGCGGGCGTCGTCGTCGGCATCAACGTCGGCGCCAACAAGGATACGGTCGATCGCATTGCCGATTATGTGGAGCTTATCGATCGCTTCGCTGCGGTGGCGAGCTATGTCACGGTCAATATCTCGTCGCCCAATACGCCCGGCCTGCGCAACATGCAGCAGGCCTCGGTGCTCGACGAGTTGTTGGCGCGCGTGATCGACGCGCGCGAACGCGTCGCGCCGACCGCCGGGCCGACGCCGGTGCTGCTTAAGATCGCCCCCGATCTTTCTTTGCCCGACCTCGATGACGTCGTCGGCATAGCGCGCTCGCGCCGGGTCGACGGCATGATCGTCGGCAACACCACCGTGACGCGCCCGAAAGACCTCCACGACGTCAATACAGCGAAAGAGGCGGGAGGCTTATCGGGACGGCCCTTGCTGCCGCTGGCCAACCGCATGCTGGCCGAGACCTATGTACGGGTCGAAGGCGTTTTCCCGTTGGTCGGCGCCGGCGGCATCAACTCCGGGCCGAGTGCGCTCGGAAAAATCCGCGCCGGCGCCAGCCTCGTTCAGGTCTATTCGGGCTTGGTATTCCGTGGCCTCAGCCTTGTCGCCGAGATCAAACAGACGCTGCTCGCCGCGCTCGAAAGCGACCGCCATCTAAGTCTCGTCGACTATGTCGGCGCCGATGCGGCATCGGTGACTGCGGAGCCGTGGCCGGAGTGAAACAGCGCAACCGGACAAGACGATTGCAATTCCTGCCTGCTTCTCAAAACCAACTCTGCCATCTTACAAAAGCACCTAAGGGTCGAAAAACGACCGCGTTCAGGAGGGTAGGATGATCGATTGTTACACGTGGACGACCGATAACGGTTACAAGCCGCGCGTGATGCTGGAGGAAACCGGTCTTCCGCATCGGATTGTTCCGGTCAATTTGCGCGAGAAAGCGCAGATGTCGCCGGAATTTATGAAAATCAGCCCCGGACACAAAATCCCGGCGATTGTCGATCATGATGGTCCCGGCGGCGCGCAGGTGACGATCTCCGAGTCGGGAGCGATCCTCAAATATCTGGCGGAAAAATCAGGCAAATTCTATCCGAACGATGCGGTCGCGCGAACCAAAGTGGACCAATGGTTGTTCTACGGCTCGGCGACGTTCACCACGTTGGCGCAACAGTTCGGGCATTGGACGCTACGCTCGCCGGTCAAGGCACCACCCGCTCAGGAGCATTATGACGCAAACTTGCGCGATATGCTCGGCATCCTCGATCGCCATCTTGCCGCGAACGAATATTTCGGCGGAGAGTATTCGATCGCCGACATGACGATGTATTCCGACGTGCATCTGCATGGCGTCAACGACATCGGCCTGAAAAATTATCCCAATGTGAAACGCTGGCACGATGCCATTGCAGCGCGTCCGGCCGTGCAGCGGGCCTGGGGTCCATTTCCAGCTTAGCGGGAGGGTCCGGCCATCACCGCATCGCGGCGGCCCCGGGCGAAGGCGCCAGCACCGGCTGCAGCGCTGGGACGAGTCGGCGCTTTTCGCGCCGCGCCGGGATGGCGCGATAGACCTGCTTGGTCGCTTCGACGATATGTACGCCGGCGAACGGCGCCGACAGCGTGGCGCCGGTGCGTTCCCAGGCCACCGCCGAGCGCAAGAACCAACCGCGCGGTATCGGCGGCACATAAAGCGCCTCGTCCCAGCCGGTCGGAGTGAACCAGGTATCGCGCAACAGCTGCGTAATCTGGCTACGCGAATAGGGCCGGCCTTGCCCAAAGGGCGTCGTGTCCATGCGTGCCCACAGTCCGCGCCGGTTGGGCACCACGGCCAGAAGCCGGCCACCGGCGGCCAGCACGCGCCACGCTTCGCGCAACAGCTCGGCAGGATCGGATGACATTTCCAGCGCGTGAACCAGCAGCACGCGGTCGACCGCCGAGTTGGTCAGCGGCAACTCGTCTTCCTCGACGAGAGCGGCCAGTGCCGGCCGCGTCGACGGCCAGCGCACCACCCCTTGGGCTGCCGGCATCAAGGCCAGGCAGCGCTCGGCCTCCTCGCGGAACAGCCCGAGATAGGGCGTGGCATAGCCAACCCCCAGCACGCGCAACGCTCGGGTATCGCTCCAACGCGCGCGAATGCCCCGGCTCACGTAGCGGCGCGCCACGACGCCCAGTTGCTGGCCATAGAAATTTCGTAGATCGACGACATCCATGAGGTCAAAATAGCACGGATCGGGTTGTCGTTCCGTGCCAAACACCCGCGTTAACCATGCCTTGTTGCGTCGTCATCCGCGAAGGCGGATGATCTAGTCGGATCTGCGATTGGAAAAAATGACATGACTGTCGAGACCTACCTGTTCCCCTGTCTGAAGGATAATTTCGGCGTTCTCATCCACGATCCGGCGAGCGGCGCCACCGCGTCGATCGATGCGCCGGAGGCTGCTCCGGTCGAGGCCGCGCTGAAAAAGACCGGCTGGCGGCTTTCCGAGATTCTGGTGACCCATCATCATGCCGACCACACCGCCGGCATCGGCGAGCTCAAAGCGAGACACAAATGCCGCGTGGTCGCGCCGCGCGCCGAGGTGCAGCGCATTGCTCATGTCGATGAAACCGTGGGCGAGGGCGATACAGTGCGTGTCGGCGCGCTCGAAGGACGCGTCATCGAAACGCCGGGCCATACGGCAGGGCACATTTCCTATTTCTTCCCGGCGGACAAACTCGCTTTTGTCGGCGATACGCTGTTTTCGATCGGCTGCGGCCGCGTCATCGAAGGCAATCCGGAGATGATGTGGCAGTCGCTCCTGAAATTGCGCGCGCTCCCCGACGACACGCAGTTTTATTGCGGCCACGAATATACCGAAGCCAATATTCGCTTCGCCAAGACCATCGAGCCGAACAACAAGGCGCTTGCCGCGCGCGCCGAGGAAGTGGCGAAGCTGTTGGCGGCTGGCAAGCCGACGATCCCGGCGACGATCGGCGCGGAAAAAGAGGACAATCCGTTTCTGCGCGCGGACGTGCCCGAGGTGGCGAAGTCAGTTGGGCTTGCCGGCAGCCCGGCCTGGAAGGTGTTTGCCGAAATCCGCGAGCGTAAGAACCGATTTTGACCGATCGTCCCACCGCGCTCGATGTCATCCGGCTCCTTGGCCTTGAGCCGCATCCGGAGGGTGGGCACTTTCGCGAAACCTTTCGCGACGCCCGGCAGTGCGATGGCCGCGCTGTTTCAACCGCAATCTATTTTCTGCTCGCTCGCGGTGAACGCTCGCACTGGCACCGCATCGATGCGGTCGAGATCTGGCATTGGTACGCCGGCGCACCGCTTGCGCTCGAAATCGCCGCCGAATCGGGACGTATCGAGCGCTTGACGCTCGGCTCCGCTCTCGTGGCGGGCGAACAGCCGCAAGCCATCGTACCGGCTCAAGCCTGGCAGGCGGCCCAATCGCTTGGCGACTGGACGCTTTGCGGCTGTACCGTCGCGCCGGGTTTTGATTTCAAGGCCTTTGAGTTGGCGCCACCGGGATGGTCGCCATAGCGGCATGGCCGGTGGTCGCCGCCAAATAGGAATGCAGCGCCGCCACGACTTGCGCTCCTTCGCCGACCGCGGCGGCGACGCGCTTGATCGATTTTGCGCGCACGTCGCCGATCGAAAATACGCCGCGCCGGCTCGTCTCCAGCGCATGACGATCGCCGCCGGCATCTTCGCCGGTCAGTATGAAGCCTTTGCCGTCGAGCTTGATGTCCGCGCTTGCGAGCCAATCGGTGTTCGGCTCTGCGCCGATGAACAAAAACAAGTGGCTGATCGGCCGCCGTATTTCTTCGCCGCTGGCCCCGTGGCGCCAGCGCACCGCTTGCAGCATGCCGTTGCTGCCCTCAAGTCCGCTCACCGCGCAGCCGCCCTCGATTTGGACATTGGCGAGGCTCTCGATGCGGTCGACGAGATAGCGCGACATGGTCTCGGTGAGATCCGGCCGGCGCACCAACATCCGCACCTTGACGCCCTGGCCGGCGAGAAAAACCGCCGCTTGGCCCGCTGAGTTACCGGCGCCAACCAGCGCGACTTCCTGATTGGCGCATAGCCGCGCTTCGAGCGGTGTCGCCCAGTAATGCACGCTCGATCCCTCGAACTCGTGAAGATTCTCGACCGAGAGCCGGCGATAACGCGCGCCGCTGGCAATGACCACCGAGCGGGTTCGGACCTTCTCGCCATTGTGCAAATGCAGAAGGAAGCCGCTGGCCGCGCCGTCCGGCGCCGAGAGGGCGCTGACTTCATCCGGAATCGCCATTTCGGCTCCGAATTTCTGCGCCTGGTTGTAGGCGCGCGCCATCAACGCGATGCCGGTGATTCCGGTCGGAAAGCCGAGGTAATTTTCGATCCGCGCCGAAGCGCCGGCTTGGCCGCCGAACGCACGGCAGTCCAGGACAAGAACGGAGAGGCCCTCCGATGCTGCGTAAACCGCGGTCGCAAGTCCGGCCGGCCCGGCGCCGATGACGGCAACATCGTAGAGGCGATCCGGATCGATTGCCCGCACCAGCCCGAGGCAGCGCGCCAGCTCATCCTCGCCGGGATTGCGCAGCAACTGCCCACCCGGACAGAGCACGATGGGCAGCTGTCCCGGATCGACATGAAAACGCTCGATAAGGGCCTTCGCCTCGCTGTCGGTTTCCGGATTGAGCAATTGGAACGGGTGACCGTTGCGACGCAGAAACCCTTGCAGGCGAAGCACGTCGCTGTTTTCCGTGCGGCCGACAATGACCGGGCCGCCTCGGCCTCCCTCCAAGAGACCCACACGGCGAAGGATCAGTGCGCGCATGATCCGCTCGCCGAGCTCGGCTTCGGCGACCAGCAGTGCGCGTAGCCGGTCGGACGGAATGATCAACGCGTCCACCGGCTCGTTTGCGGTGGCGTCCGCTAGCGAAGGCCGTCCCGCCAATTGGGCAAGTTCGCCCATGAATTGGCCGGGGCCCTGCGAAACGATCAGCGTGCGGTGGCCTGCCTGATTGCTCTGGGTTATGTCGACGTGGCCGTCGATGATGAGGATGAGGCCAGGCGCAATCTCTCCGGCGGTAAAGAGCTTTTCGCCCGACGCGAAGCTGCGGCATTCGCCGAACCGGCGCATGCGCTCGATCTCCAATGGATCGAGATCGGGAAACATCTGCTCGCGCCGGCGTTCGATGAGCGGCTGGGGTGCTAGCGCCATGCTATTCCGAAGCTTTGCAACACTCCGTGTTATATAGGTGAATTTTGGCTAGGCGAAATATTGCCCGCCATTGGCCGTCAGTGTCGAGCCGGTGATCAAGCCGGCATCGTCAGAGGCGAGGAAAACCACGCAGCGCGCGACTTCTTCCGGCTCGCCGAGCCGGCCGATCGGGATCTGCGGTAGCACGCTTTTTTGCAGGACTTCCTGCGACATAGCCTTGACCATGTCGGTTGCGATGTAACCGGGGCAAATGGCGTTGACGGTGACACCGGCGCGGGCGCCTTCCTGCGCAAGGGCCTTGGTGAAGCCGATTTCGCCCGCCTTGGAGGCCGAATAGTTCACTTGGCCGAATTGTCCCTTTTGCCCGTTGATCGAAGAAATATTGACGATGCGGCCGAACTTTCGTTCGCGCATGCCCTCGATCACGTTGCGGCACATGTTGAACAGCGAGCCGAGATTGGTATTGATAACCGCCGTCCACTGCTCGAGCTTCATGCGGTGCAACTGGGCGTCGCGCGTGATGCCGGCATTGTTGACCAGCACGTCGACCGGTCCGAGCTCGGCCTCGACTTGCTTGACGCCGGCGGCGCAGGCATCGAAGGACGAGACGTCCCACTTGTAGACGTTGATGCCGGTTTCGGCCTTGAAGCTTTGCGCCGCCTCGTCATTGCCGGCGTAATTGGCGGCGACCGTATATCCGGCCGATTTGAGCGCCTTACAAATGGCGGCGCCAATGCCGCGCGTACCCCCAGTGACCAACGCAACGCGGGGCATGATGTCCTCCCTGATCCGGTGTCATTCCGCCGAGTTATGGGTCCGGCGTCCACGTCTCATTGCGGTAACAGCTTAAGGACGTAAATGGCCGGGACAAGCCCGGCCATGACGTGAATCAAATTGCCGCCGCGGATCAGCGTTCCACGCACATCGCGATGCCCATGCCGCCACCGATGCACAGCGTGGCGAGCCCCTTCTTGGCATTGCGCTTTTGCATCTCGTAAAGCAGCGTGACCAGCACACGGGTGCCAGAAGCGCCGATCGGATGGCCGATGGCGATGGCGCCGCCGTTGACGTTGACCTTACCGGTATCCCAGCCGAGATCCTTGTTCACCGCGCAGGCCTGAGCGGCGAATGCCTCGTTGGCCTCAAT
Organism: uncultured Alphaproteobacteria bacterium; assembly: GCA_963784325.1. GTDB lineage: Bacteria > Pseudomonadota > Alphaproteobacteria > Rhizobiales > Xanthobacteraceae > BOG-931. Next base: position 11,381 of record CAWARC010000032.1, read on the forward strand.
CAGGTCGAGATCGCCGACGTTCCAGCCGGCCTTTTTTAGCGCCGCGCGGGACGCCGGGATTGGCCCACTGCCCATGATCTTCGGATCGACGCCGGCCTGCGCCCAAGAGACAATGCGGGCGAGCGGTGTCTTGCCGAGCTTGGCCGCGTCGCTGGCTTTCATCAAAACGACCGCCGCGGCGCCGTCATTGATGCCGGAGGCGTTGCCTGCGGTGACAGTGCCCTCCTTATCGAAGGCCGGCCGCAATTTTCCGATCGCATCAAGCGTGGTGCCATGCTTGGGATATTCGTCGGCATCAACGATGATATCGCCCTTGCGGCTCTTGACCGTAACCGGCGTGATCTCATCCTTGAACTTACCGGCCTTCTGCGCCGCTTCGGCCTTGTTCTGGGACTTCACCGCGAACTCGTCCTGCTGCGCCCGCGTGATCTGCCACTGCCGCGCCACGTTCTCAGCCGTGTTGCCCATGTGATAGCCGTTGAAGGCGTCCCATAGACCGTCCTTGATCATGGTGTCGATCATCTCGAAATTGCCCATCTTCACGCCGCTGCGCAGGTACGCGCAGTGCGGTGCCATGCTCATGGACTCCTGCCCGCCGGCCACCACGATCTCGCTGTCGCCGTTGACGATGGCCTGATAGCCAAGCGCCACTGAACGCAGTCCGGATCCGCACAACATATTGACGGCCCAGCCGGGAGTCTCGACTGGGATGCCGGCGGCAATCGAGGCTTGGCGAGCCGGGTTCTGACCCTCTCCGGCGGTCAGGATTTGGCCCATGATGACCTCGGAAACCCGAGGCGCTTCAACGCCGGCGCGCTCGAGTGCACCCTTGATTGCGGTCTTGCCGAGCTCGTGGGCGGGCACCGTCGCAAACGCGCCGTTGAACGCTCCGACCGGCGTGCGCGTCGCGCTGACAATGACGACATCGTCTTTCATGGGGATTTCCTTCCGGGCTGATGGGCTATTTCAAATGCGGAACTAGCCGCGGCATCCTTGGCCTATGTCATAGGGACGCGACAGGCCGCCGACAAGGCGCAAAGGGGCAGATGGCGGCCGCATTGCTGGCATGCCGGGCAGGTCTTCTGCCGTCGGCACGCCGGTCGTCACAAAAGGGTAGCCGCGCCCCACGAAACCGCCTATTTTGACGGCAATATTGCAGGTCCCGCCTCATGACTGACACGATAACCAAGGCCGCAGAGCCGGTCACGATCAAGAAATACGCCAACCGGCGGCTCTATAACACCGGCACGAGCACCTATGTCACGCTCGAAGACCTCGCCGGCATGGTCAAGAAAGGCGAAGATTTCGTCGTCTATGATGCCAAGACCGGCGAGGAGATTACCCGGTCGGTTCTTACGCAAATCATTTTCGAGCAGGAGAACAAGGAAGGCCAGAATCTGTTGCCGATTGCTTTCCTGCGCCAACTGATCCGCTTCTATGGCGACAGCATGCAGATGCTGGTGCCGCGTTATCTCGAAGTCTCCATCGAGTCGTTGACCCGCGAGCAGGAGAAGTTCCGCAATCAGATGGCCCAGGCTTTCGGGGTTGGCGCCTTCACCTCACTCGAAGAGCAGGTGCGGCGCAACATGGAGATGTTCGAGCGGGCTTTCACCATGTTTGCGCCCTTTGCGCGACGCGAGACTGCAGGCGGCGAGGCCGGCGTGGAGCTGGAAAAATCGCCGCCGACAGGTGGCGATATCGACGACCTTAAGCGTCAGCTCGATGAGATGAAACGCAAAGTCGATCGGCTGACCGAGAAAGAGCCGGGCGTCGAATAAACTCTTTTGAGTCGTTTAGACCGCTGAAGCGAGATTTTTCAGCCAGGGCCTCTCGGTTGCCGCCAGGCCGATAAGCGCGCCCTGCAGATAATCGCAGCCCCATGCCGCCAAGGTTTTTGCCGCGGCTTCGTCCTGCACCCATTCGGCCACGGTCTGAAGCTTGAGACGCTTGGCGAGGTCGATAAGCGTGTGCACGAAAGCGCGATCATCTTCCGAGCGCATGATGTGCTGCACGAAGGCGCCGTCGATCTTGACGAGGTCAACGCCGAGTTTGCGCAAATTGCGAAACGACGTGTAACCGGCGCCGAAGTCGTCGATGGCGATTCGGCAGCCGAGATCTTTGACGCGACTGACGAAGCCGCGTGTCTCGTCGATATCGTGAATTGCCGCGCTTTCGGTGATTTCGACGATGAGACGTTCGGCGACGCCGACATGCTTGCGAAGCAACGAACCCAGCCCCGCCCACCAATCGGGATCTGTGGTCGAGGCAGGCGAGACATTGAAGCTTGTTTGCAGCGTGGGCGCCCCCGCCATCTCGTCGATGACCAGTTCGAGGACGCGGAAATCGAGCAGGCGCACCAGACCGAGCCGTTCGGCGACCGGGACAATATCGTTCGCGGCAATCAGGCCGCCGTCGGCGCGTCGAATCCGCATCAGGCACTCGTAGAACGCAGGCTGCCGATCAGCCGATGCGGTTACTGTCTCGTAAGCGAGAAAAATGCGACGCTCATTGAGCGCGGCGACGATCTCGTCGGTGGCGCGCACATTGTCTCGGCGCATGGCCTCACGCTCGACATTGGGCCGGTACGCCTGGAACGAGCCGCGGCGCCGGACCTTGGCGGTGTCGAGGCTCTCCTGCGCGCGGGCGAGCACTTCAGCAACGCTGCGAGCGTGACGTGGCGCCGTGACCCCGCCGATCGTGACGGTGATCGAAATCGATCCGGCGCTGGTCGGCACCATCTCATCGCGAACCGTGGTGAGCATGCGGTCCGCGGCAATGGCCATGTCATCGGGCGTGCAATCGCGCAACACGAGACCGAATTTGTTGCCGGAAAACCGGCCAAGCGTATCCTTGCCGCGCATCTGGCTGCGCAGCCGTTTGGCGACCGCGGTAATCAGTTGATCCGCGATGTCGAAGCCGTAAGATTCGTTGATGCGCGCCAGATTGTCGATGCCGACCAGCAGGAATCCGCAGGACGAGCGGAAGCGCAAGGCTTCCTCGATCGCATCTTCGAGGACTTCGCTCAAATGATGGCGGTTCAATTCGCCGGTAAGGCCGTCGTGACGGGCGAGAAACGTGAGCTGACGCTCATGCTCATAGCGCTCGTTGATGACCCGTAACACGCCCTGCGCACGCACCGGTCGACCATCGGGACTGGCAAACCAGCGGCCGGTATCCTCGACCCATAGTCTGGTCTCGGACGCGGCATTGGGACGGATACGGTATTGGATTTGATAGGCGACGCCGTGGCCATCGTCGCGCTTGTCGGATTTGGCTACGATGTCGAAGCGCGCCTGCGCGTTCTCCGCTTCGAGGAGCTGCGCATAGGCCCGTCCGCTCGAAACCGCCGCAATGTCCGGGATCAGCAGAACTTCGGCGGCATTGCCACTCCAGAGCAGTTCGTCGCTGCCAATGCGCCAGTCGTAGGCGACTTCGCCGACGGAAGCGAGGATTTCGGCCGCATCAAGATGCGCGGCGGCGGGTCGCGGGGCGGCGGGGGCAACGGCCTCGCCGGCGCTGCGGGAAAGAAATAAATCGCGGGGACCGCTCTCGGTCACGGTCGCCTCATGAGGATGGCTGCAGTCCGCGGATGGCAAGAGCAGACGGCGGGTTTGTTGCCACCATATCGGCAAGACTTTAACCGATTCGGTAAGCGGGCGAAGAACTGCGCCTCGCCTCGGCACGGCGCTTGCGATCTCTTGGCTAAAGGCCACCAACGTCCCATTTCGGGACAGGAGATCGCGGTTGAGCACAGCTCTCGTCCCACTCGGCTCGACGGATCAGGACAGCAGACCTTTGCGTCTCGGCCAACGGCCGAATGCCGATTTTATCGCTCACCTCATCGCCACCGTGGCACAGGCGCCGCAGACGCGCGCCCGCCGTCGGGCCGAACCCAAAACCGCAACGGCAGCTTATCGCGCACTCGGCCAATGGCCGATTGCGCCGGGTGGTGCGCTCTCCCGCTCATTGTAGCGAAGTCTGGAATCTCAACGGGCCGAAAGTCCTGCGGCCCTGGACTCTGACGGCTCAGATGCGTCCCGGACCTTCAACCTCGATTTGGCGCTGCGCGCTGCGCATGCCGACGATGAAGCCGGCAAGGACATCAACCAAAGCGATGGCCATCAGCAAGAAAAAAGTCGACGTCGCGGCGCGCGCCACCAGCAGGAATTCGACCAGCATGGCGATGAACAACGCCATGGCCAGGATATGATCCATAACGCTTCTTATGCCAATTCGCGTCGATTTGATGATCTCGACCCAGAGCAAAAAGATCGCGAAAGCGATCAGAATGTCTCCCCAGGTCAGCACCCAATCCTGCCCGGACATCATGTGCACGGTGGTCACCGGCGAGGTCCAGCCGACCCCCGGGGTGAGAAATGCGATCATGTTGTAGATGGCGAAGGGAATCAGCAGCAGCGGAAAGCCAAGCACGAACATGACGCAAATCTTTCGTCACATAGCTCGCTCGTACGAAACCTCAAAAAACCGCGGTCAGAGGCCGGGAGCTCAGGCGTCCGATTTCTTGCTCAGGATTTGCCGGCCGCGATACATCCCGGTCTTGAGATCGATGTGGTGCGGGCGGCGCAATTCACCGGAATCCTTGTCTTCGACGTAAGTCGGCGCCTTCAGCGCATCGGCTGACCGGCGCATGCCCCGCCTGGACGGCGAGGTTTTTCGTTTCGGCACGGCCATAGGATCGCTCTCCTCTGATTGGCTCGTCTGCTCGGGATGGCGGGCTTATAGAAGAATGATCGTTGCTAGGCTAGGGGCAAGCTAGGGACCCCTGACGCAAGCGTCGAGCCCGCTAAATTCGGCGGCGCGGCGCTCATAAAGAGCCGCTAGCCGGCGCACCATGACACTTGGCGTTTTGGCGCTGCGGAGGACGGGATTTGGCAGGATTGCCGCCAGTTCCGCCGCTTGATAGGGGCTCAGATTCTGCGCCGTTTTGCCGAACGCCCAGCGTGCGCCGGCTTCGGCGCCGAATTCGCCATTGGGGCCCCATTCCGCGATGTTGAGGTAGATTTCCAGAATGCGCCGCTTCGGCAAAACCTGGGTCATCCAGACCGCGAGAGGGATTTCCAGAGCCTTGCGGACGAAGCTGCGCCCTTGCCAAAGGAACAGGTTCTTTGCGGTCTGCTGGGTAATGGTGGAGGCGCCGCGAGACTCGTCGAGATTATCATTGGATTGTCGCAAGGCCGCGCGGATCTCGCCGAGGTCGATGCCGGGATTGCGGCAGAAGCTGCCGTCCTCAGCGGCGATCACGGCCAGACGCAGCGCGGGCGAGATACGGGCGAGCGGGACATTGATTCGATCGACGCGTGCGCCGGTGGCGTAGCGCCACAGCATCGGCATCGAGACCGGGTCGAGGAATCGGTAAAATGGCACGACTGCGTAGGGGATAAGCACCAGGACGACGGCGACGATTGCCAAGAGCGCAGCGAGGCGTCGCAAGGACATTGTCGTTGTACGGCTGACGGTCAGGCCGCCTCCGCTTGCGGCAGCGGCTTCCGGCCGCGAATAAGGTCGGCGCCCTTTTCGCCCATCATCAGCACGCAGGCATTGATGTGGGCGGAAACGAGGTCGGGCATTGCCGAGGCGTCGCAGACGCGCAAATTTTCGATGCCGTGGACTTTCAGATCGGAATTGAGGACGGCGTCCTGACCTATCGCGCAGGTACCGGCAGGATGGTGTGCGGTTATGACCACTTTCTTCAGCCAGCCGTCGATCTCGTCGTCGGTCTTAACGCGCAGTCCCGGGCCGATTTCGTCGCCGCGATAGGGATCGAGCGCTTTGTTGAATGCGAGCTCGCGGGCGCGCTTGAAGCCTTCGCGTAGCGTCGGCAGATCGTTCGGTGCGGTGAAGAAGCGATAGACGATACGCGGGGGCGCGAGCGGGTCGGCCGAGCCGAGCATCAGTTCGCCACGGCTGTCGGGATGCAACAGCGTTGGCCGAATGCCGTAGCCGTCCAAAAAGGCCGGACGGACGAGCGGAAACCAAAGATGCGGCGCGTGTGAAGTGCCGCGAAACATGAACTCGATATCGGGCACCGCAAGTTCGGGCCGCGTCTTGATGAACGCATGCAGCCCGCCCGGCACGACGGTGCCCGGGCCCTGGCCGAACAAATAGGCCCGGATCATGCTTACCGCCATGCGGTCGAAGCGCATTTCGCGATGAAAGCTGCCCGGCTGCTTCCGGGTATAGGTCATGTAAGCGCCGAGATGGTCCTGCAGATTTTTGCCGACCGGCAGGTCGGCGACGACGCCGATACCAAAATCGCGCAAATGCTGCGCCGGTCCGATCCCCGAGAGCATCAGGATTTGCGGCGTGTTGAATGTGCCGGCGGCAAGGATCACTTCTCGCGTCGCGCTTGCGCGCTGCACTGAGCCCGCCTGGACGTATTCGATTCCCCTCGCCCGGGTGCCGTCGAGCGTGACGCGCGTGGTGTGGGCGTTGGTCGCGACCGTGAGATTCTTTCGCCCGCGCGCCGGCTTGAGGAATGCATTGGCGGACGAGGAGCGACGGCCATCACGGATGGTGAATTGGCCGCGGCCGAAACCCTCCTGCTGTTCGCCGTTATAGTCCGAGGTCAGCGGATAACCGCAGCTTTTGGCGGCTTCCAGCCAGGCTTCGTAAAGTGGGTCTTGGGTTCGAGCGAATTCGGTGCCGAGCGGGCCGGTCCCGCCGCGCCACGTGTCTTCGCCGCGCGCGAAGGTCTCGCAGCGTCGAAAATAGGGCAGCACGTCGGCATAGGACCAGCCTCGGGCGCCCTTCTGCGCCCAGCGATCGTAGTCACCGGGATTGCCGCGGGTATAGGCCATGACGTTGACGGACGACGAGCCGCCCAAAACCTTGCCGCGCATTGCCTCGATGCGCCGGTTGTTGAGGTTCGGCTCGGGATCGGTCCGGTAGCCCCAGTCGAACATATGGCGGTCGTGCATCCGGCCGAGGCCAAGCGGGATGTGAATGTAGGGGTGCCAATCGCGGCCGCCGGCTTCGATGAGCAGCACGCGCGCCGCGGCATCCTCACTCAGTCGGTTGGCCAGGACACAGCCGGCCGAACCGGCACCCACGATGATGTAGTCGTAGCTCGAGCCTGGCATCTCACCCCCGCATCCTGCCAACGCATGTCGATTTCAGTCGCGCGCGTAACCAATAAGCGGTTTCTTTTTGCGACCGAGCAGCGTCAGGATGATAGCGACAATTCCGATGACGACCCAAGCCGGGAGATCGAAGGCCCGTTGCAGGTAGGGATCCCAAGCCCAGTCGGCTTTCTGCTTCAGCCAGCCTTGGACCGAATTGAGGCTGTTCTGGTCGATTATCGCCCACACATCGACGACCTTGGTGTAGATGACGTCATGGTTGGCGATCGATTTTGTGCCGTCATAGACCAAGAACACAAAGCCGGTAGCAAGCAGGCAGAGGCCGATAAGGCGAAGTAGGAATCTGATCATGAGCTGACGTGCTGCGGCTGGAGGCGGACGGGTATTGGTCGAGGCTCTGGGCAGGCATTACCCCTACCGGCCGGCTTGTTCAATGCGACCCACCGGCAGGCCATTTGGCTGTCTTGAGTACAGGCTGTCCGGTTCGCTAAAGTTCCATCCCCCCGCCCGAGACGGCTTCGGCGCATCAGCAGGGAATTGAAATGGCTTTGAAAAACGGCAAAAACGGCGGCCATTCGAACCGGCCGACCTTTACCGACCAGGAAGCCCTGCTGTTCCATAGCCAGGGCCGGCCTGGAAAGCTCGAAGTCGTCGCTACCAAGCCGATGGCAACGCAGCGCGATCTCTCGTTGGCCTACTCGCCCGGGGTTGCCGTTCCAGTACTCGCCATCGCCGAGGACGAGTCCAAAGCGTTCGACTACACCACTAAAGGCAATTTCGTCGCCGTGATCACCAACGGCACCGCCATCCTCGGGCTCGGCAATCGCGGTGCGCTGGCGGCGAAGCCGGTGATGGAAGGCAAAGCGGTGCTGTTCAAGCGCTTTGCCGATATCGATTCCATCGATCTCGAAGTGTCGACTGAAGATCCCGACGAGTTCATCAATTGCGTGAAATTCCTCGGCAAAGGCTGGGGCGGCATCAATCTCGAGGATATCAAGGCGCCGGAATGTTTCATCATCGAGCAAAAGCTGCGCGAGCTGCTCGACATTCCGGTTTTCCATGACGACCAGCACGGCACCGCCATTATCGCCGCGGCCGGTCTGATCAATGCCCTCGAGCTCACCGGCCGCGAGATCGCCACGACCAAGATCGTCTGTAACGGCGCCGGCGCCGCCGGTATCGCGTGCCTCGAACTGCTGCGCGCTATCGGGTTTCGGCCGGAGAACCTGGTGCTCTGCGATACCAAGGGCGTCATCTACGAAGGTCGCACCGACGGCATGAACCAGTGGAAGTCGGCCTTCGCGGTGAAAACCAAGGCGCGCACGCTCGCCGAGGCGCTTAAGGGCGCCGATGTGTTCTTCGGACTTTCGGTGAAAGGCGCGGTGACTCAGGCGATGGTGAAGGAAATGGCGGAGCGTCCGATCATTTTCGCCATGGCCAATCCCGATCCGGAAATCACGGTGGAAGAGGTTGCCGAAGTGCGCTCGGACGCCATCATGGCCACCGGCCGCTCCGACTATCCGAACCAGATCAACAACGTGCTCGGCTTTCCCTATATCTTCCGCGGTGCGCTGGACGTGCGCGCACGGGCCATCAATATGGAAATGAAGATCGCGGCGGCCCACGCGCTTGCCGCGCTGGCGCGCGAGGACGTTCCCGACGAAGTTGCCGTCGCCTATGGCGCGCGGCCGAAATACGGACCGGACTACATTATTCCGGTGCCCTTCGACCCACGACTGATCTCCGATATTCCGCCTGCGGTCGCCAAGGCCGCGATGGAGACCAACGTCGCGCGCAAACCCATCGCCGATATGGAAGCCTATCGGCAGCAATTGCGCACCCGGCTCGACCCGGTCGCCGGCGTCCTGACCGGCGTTTATGAGCGGCTTCGCCGGCGGCCGCGGCGCGTCGTGTTCGCCGAAGGCGAAGAGGAGCAGGTGATCCGCGCGGCGGCCACCTTCGTGCATCAGGGGCTGGGCTCCGCGCTTCTCGTCGGCCGCGAGCGGCGTGTGCGCGAGACCGCGCAAGCGCTCGGCGTCGAGCTTGGCGGCAATATCGAGATCATCAATGCCGCGATGTCGTCGCGCAATTCGGCCTACGCCGCCTATCTCTACGAGCGGCTACAACGCCACGGCTTCTTGCAGCGCGACTGCCAGCGCCTGGTGAACCAGGATCGCAATCACTTTGCGTCTTGCATGGTGGCGCTCGGCGACGCCGACGCAATGGTCACCGGCGTCACCCGTAATTTCTCCGTCGCGCTGGAAGACGTGCGCCGCTGCATCGATCCAAAACCCGGCCATCGCGTCATGGGCGTCTCGCTGGTGCTGGCGCGGGGCCGTACCGTCCTGGTCGCCGATACCGCGGTGACCGAGATGCCGACGGCGCAGGATCTGGCCGAGATCTCGATCGAAGCGGCACGCGTCGCCCGCTCGCTCGGCTACGACCCGAAGCTCGCTTTGCTGGCCTTCTCGACGTTCGGCCATCCCGCGGGCGAGCGTTCGGAGCGCGTGCAGGAAGCGGTGCGAATTCTCGACCAGCGCCACGTCGACTTCGAATATGACGGCGACATGGCCGCCGATGTGGCGCTGAACATGGAGCTGCGCGAAGCCTATCCGTTCTGCAGACTGTCCGGCCCCGCCAATGTGCTGGTCATGCCGGCGTTTCATTCCGCCTCGATCTCGACCAAGATGCTGATGGAGCTCGGCGGCGCCAATGTCATCGGCCCGATGCTGGTCGGCCTCGATCGTTCGGTGCAGATCGTGCCGCTGTCGGCGAACGACGCCCAGCTCGTCAATATGGCGGCGCTCGCGGCTTACAATGTCGGCGGTTGAGCGCGCGACGCGGCCCAACGCATGCAAAAGCGCAGGCTCGGAGCATCGGGTCCGGAGGTTTCCCTCGTCGGCCTCGGCACCAACAATTTCGGCGGCCGCATCGATCGCGAGGCCGCGCGGCTGGTTTTGCATAAAGCGCTCGATACCGGCGTCACGCTGATCGACACCGCTGACGCGTACGGCAACAAGGGCGGCTCCGAAGAAATCTTGGGTCACTTTCTCGGTCCCCGGCGCAAAGACGTCGTGCTGGCCACGAAATTCGGACTGCCGATGGACGCCGCCGGAACGCTGCGCGGCGCCTCACGGCGCTACATCATGCAGGCGGTCGATGCGAGCTTGCGTCGGCTCAACACCGACTGGATCGATCTCTATCAGCTGCACCAGGCCGATCCCAAAACGCCGATCGAGGAAACGCTGCGCGCGCTCGACGATCTGGTGAAAGCCGGCAAGGTTCGGTTCATCGGTTGTTCCAATCTATCGGCGGTGCAGATCGAAGAAGCGCGGTCAGTCGCGGCGCGACATGGGCTGTCGTCCTTCGTGACGTGTCAGGACGAGTACAATCTGCTCGACCGCGGCATTGAGAAAGATCGCGTCGCCGTGATGCGGAAGGGCGGCCTCGGTTTGCTTCCGTACTTTCCGTTGGCCAGCGGCTTGTTGACCGGAAAATACAAAAGCGGTGCGCCGATGCCGGCGGGCTCCCGCCTTTCCTACAGCGCGCACCACGCGGACGGCCTCCTCAATGCACATAATTGGAATACCGTGGAGAAACTCCGCGCATTCGCCGCGCAGCGAGGCCACTCGCTTCTTGAACTGGCAATGAGCTGGCTCGCCAGCCGGCCATTTATTTCCAGCATCATTGCCGGGGCCACCAAACCGGAACAGGTGGAGCAAAACGTCGCCGCCGTCGGCTGGGCGCTGTCGCCAGCAGAACTGGCCGAGATCGACCGACTTACCATTTGAATTAACTTACGAAAATCGAGGTGTCGGATTCACGAGGCCGAAACCTCTATTGCTTACTTTGCCAGCTCATGCAGCACGCCGCGCCGCCGTTCGCCCTCGAAATCCATGGACTCATCAAGCGTTTCGACCGTCCCGCGGTCGACGGGCTGAACTTGAATGTTCGCACCGGCGAATTCTATGCGCTGCTTGGCCCGAACGGCGCCGGCAAGACGACGACCTTGCGCATGATCGTCGGCCTGCTACGGCCCGACGCCGGCAGCATCCGCGTCGCCGGGATTGACGCGCTCGCCGATCCAATAGCGGCAAAGCGGCTGATGGCGTGGATTTCCGATGAGCCGATGATCTACGACAAGCTGACACCGCGAGAGTATCTCGAATTTGTCGCCGGATTGTGGGGCCTCGCGCCGGCGCTTGCCGAGCCGCGCGCACAAGAGCTTCTGGACTGGCTCGATTTGGCGCCGCATGCGCAGCAACGCTGCGAGGGATTTTCCAAGGGGATGCGGCAAAAAGTTGCGCTGGCCGGTGCCCTCATTCACGAACCGCAGCTGATCATTCTCGACGAACCGCTGACCGGGCTCGACGCCGGCTCGGCGCGTCAAGTCAAAGGCGTCCTGCGCGAACGGGTGCACGCCGGCGGCACCGTCATCATGACCACGCATATTCTTGAAGTCGCCGAGCGCATGGCCGACCGCATCGGCGTCATCGCTCACGGCAGGCTCATCGCCGAAGGCACCCTCGACGAATTGCGGCTCCAAGCCGGCAACAACGAAGCGCCGGGCGCCGATGCGGTTGCGGGCGGTCGGGCGAGCCTGGAAGACACCTTTCTGGCGCTCCTGGCCCAGCCGGCGGAAGCGGCATGATCGCGCCGGCCGGCACGACGCTGTGGTTCGCTGAACACGAATGGCGTCTCGCCTGGCGCGACTGGCTCGCCATGATGAGCGGTGGCCGGCGCAAGCGCCTGCGCCGCGCCGTCATCGCGATCGGGATTTTTGTCCTGTTCATGCATTTCGTTGCCTATTGGATGGTCGGCCGCTACGCCGATGCCGTCCCCGACAAATCGACCTTGGTCGCGGTCACCGGCAGCGTGTTGCTGTCGTGGCTGTTGATGATCTCGCAGGCCATGGAATCGACGACGCGCGCCCTCTACGCCCGCTCCGATCTCGACCTCATCCTGGCTTCGCCGGTTGCCGCGGAAAAAATCTTCGCGGTGCGTATCGCCACCGTGGCGCTGTCGATGGCTATGATGGCGTTGCCGCTCGCGGCGCCCTTCATCGACATATTGATCGCGCGCGGCGGCTGGCGCTGGTTCGGGGCGTATGGGCTCGTCGCAGCGATGGGCGCCGCCGCCACGGCGCTGGCGGTCGGCTTTTCCGTTGCACTGTTCCGCACGATCGGCGCACGACGCACGCGATTTGTCGCGCAGGTGGTCGCAGCCGTGATCGGCGCCGCTTTTGTCATCGGCCTGCAAATCGCTGCGATCCTGTCCTACGGCACCATCTCGCGGGTTTCGCTGCTGCAGTCGCAAGCCCTGCTCGCGCATATGCCCGATCTGCAGAGCGCGATTTGGTGGCCGGCGCGCGCCGCCATGGGCGATGGCGTCGCTCTCCTCGGTGTGCTTGCCGTAAGCTTGGCGATGCTGACCGCAGTGATCGCCGTCGTAGCGCCGCGCTTCGGCGAATACGCCATCACTGCGGCGGGCGTCGACGCTTCGTCGATTATCGAGGTCAGGCGGGCGACCGCATTCCGGGCGACCTCGCCGAGCCACGCGCTGCGGACCAAGGAATGGACGTTGTTGCGGCGTGATCCTTGGCTGGTGTCGCAGACGCTGATGCAGATGCTTTATCTTATTCCGCCGGCCGTGCTGTTATGGCGCAGCTTCGATGACGGCAACGGCGCCTACCAGCTCCTGGTGCCGGTTCTGGTCATGGCGGCGGGTCAACTTGCCGGGGGGTTGGCCTGGCTCGCAATCTCCGGCGAAGATTCGCCCGACCTCGTCGCCTCCGCGCCGATATCGAGCGGATTTGTCGTGCGCGCCAAAGTCGAGGCCGTGCTCGTTGTTATCGCGGTAATTTTTGCTCCGCTCGTCGCGGTGCTGGCCATCGCCTCGCCGTGGCACGCGCTGGTAACGGCCGTCGGCATCGTTATAGCCGCGGTGGCTGCGACCTCGATCCAGCTTTGGTTCCGCAGCCAGGCCAAACGTAACCAATTTCGCCGCCGTCAGGTCTCCTCGCGGTTGGCCACTTTCGCCGAGGCCTTTTCATCGATCGGCTGGGCGGCCACGGCGGCGGTCGCCGCCGCCAGTTTGTCGCTCGCCATCGCGCCGGCCTTGCTGGCGTTCCTGGTGGTCGCGGGCACCTGGTTCATGAGCCCGCGGCTGCAACGCGCCTGATCATGCTCTCGACGCGGCGAACCCTCCTGTGATTTAACGGGCTCCCAACAGAGTTCCGCGTCCGGGGCCGTGAATGAAGAATAAGCCGAATTGGGAGTGGCCGAACGGCAAGCGCATTGCCGTTGTGTTCAATGTCTGTCTCGAAGCGTGGTCGGACGGGAAGGCGCCCGGAATCAGCCCGATGGGCAATCCGCTGCCGGCCGGTGTGCTCGACACCATGGCGATTTCCTGGGCCGCCTATGGCGTCGAGGTCGGCATTCACCGGCTGATGGAGGCTTTCACCCGCCACGGCGCCAAGGCGAGCGTGATGACCAACGCCGTCATCGCCGAGCGGTCGCCGTCGACCATCAAGGCGATCGCGGATAACGGCCACGAAGTGCTGTCGCATTCCTATGCCATGGACGTCATCCCGGCGCTGCTGTCCGACGACGAGGAGCGTGCCAATATCGCGCGCTGCACCAAGCTCCTCGAGCAGGCCTCGGGTCAGAAAATCATCGGCTGGCTGTCGCCGCGCGGCACTTCAAAACTGTCCACCCCGAAGCTGCTCGCCGAGGCCGGCTACCGCTGGTATGGCGATGTCTTCAACACCGACCTGCCCTATGTCGTCAGCCACGGCAACAAAAGGATCGTCGCCATTCCGCTGTCCTATGACGTCAACGACATGCCCTCGATGAAGTACGGCCACCCGCCGCGGATGATGCTCGATTCCTACAACGAAGTGATCGAAATCGCCCGCGCCGGCAATGGCGAGCTTCGCATTATCGATATCACCAGCCACGCCCATATCTTCGGCCACCATCGCGGCGCTTATTTTTATGAGAAGATCATCGAGCAGGCGGCGTCATCGCCCGACATCTGGGTCGGCACCCGCGCCCAAATCGCCGATCATGTGCTGAGCGTAGCCGCCGCCTGAAGCATCTGGAAACTGTCGGGAGCAGCGTTTCCGTGATTCCGTTTGAAATGGTCGAGCCAACGTCGTTGCAAGAGGCGGTCGGTCTGCTCGATCCGCAAGAGCCGACGATTCGTCCCGTGGCCGGCGGCACCGCGCTGATGCTGATGATGAAGGCCGGTGTGTTCACGCCAAGCCGCCTGGTCTGCCTGCATCGCATCGAGCCGCGCTATTCCCGCATCGCCCTCAGCGACAGCGGCGAATTGCAGATCGGTGCTATGGCGACGTTAAGCGAGGTCGAAAAAGACGGAAACGTCGCTTCGCGACTACCCGTCCTGAAACGGGCGCTGCGCCGCTTGTCGAATCCGCGGGTGCGCAACGTCGCCCGCGTTGGCGGCGCGCTGGCGCATGGCGATCCGCACATGGATCTACCGCCGGTGCTCACCGTGCTCGGCGCCCGCGTGACCATCGTCGGTCCGAACGGCGAGCGCGAACTGCCGCTCGAACAGCTCTATTCCGGCTACTACGAGACGGTGTTGGAGAAAAACGAGCTCATCACCGCGGTGATGGTGCCGTCGTTGAACGGACGAAAGTCGGCTTACATGAAAGTCACGTCGCGGTCCGCCGACGACTGGCCAGCGCTCGGCGTTGCGGTGTCGTTTAAGCTGCAAGACGGCGCGCTCCGCGATCCGGTCATCGTGGTCAGCGCCGCGACGGAAAAAGTCACGCGCATGACGGATACTGAAAAGGTGCTCCAAGGCGCGGCACCGGAGGACGCAGTGCTCAAGCGTGCCGGCGATGCCGCGGTCGCGGAAGCTTCGATCCTCGCCGACGCTCACGGGTCGGCGTCCTATAAGCGCGAACTGCTGCGCGTCTATGTAAGACGCGCGGTGCGCCAGGCTCTGGCCGATGACGCGCAGCAGGTGCACTCATGAACCAGGTCGGACGGGATATTCCGCGGCTTGAAGTGCGCGCCAAGGTGACCGGACGCGCCGACTATACGCATAATCTGCGGTTGCCCGGCATGCTGTACGGCAAAGTGTTTCGCGCGACGGTGCCGCACGGGCGCATCCGCAGCATCGATACGCAAGCGGCGCGGGAATTGCCCGGCGTTTACCGCGTCATCACCGGCGAAGATATCCGCAAGCTGATCCCGGAACCCTATTACGGGCCGGCCTTTCACGACCAGCCGATCCTGGCGCTCGACAAAGTGCGTTATGTCGGCGAGCCGGTTGCAGCCGTGTTGGCGAGCGATCCGCATGTGGCCGAGCAGGCCGTGCAGCTGATCGCCGCCGAATATGATGAATTGCCGGCGGTGTATGACGAAGTCGCGGCGATGCAGCCCGACACGCTGGTTCACGATGTGCTGCGGCCTGCCGGCACTTTTGCCGATCTCAAACACCTGCAAGGCCGCAAGGGCACCAATGTCGCGCTCGACTATCACTTGCGGCGCGGCGATGCCGACAAAGCTTTTGCGACCGCCGATCGCGTGATCGAGCACACGTTCAAGACCCAGCAGTGCCTGCATCTGCCATTCGAGTCGCATGTGGCGATCGCCGAACCGGGTGACGATCGATTGACGATCTATACCTCGAACCAGACGCCGTCCTTTGTGCGCATCGAAATTGCGCGGCTGTTCGGCTGGCCGGAGAATCACGTGCGGGTCAAAGTGCCGTATCTCGGCGGCGGATATGGCTCCAAAGTCTACGTCAAGCTCGAAGCTCTCGTCGCAGCGCTGGCGATGCTCGTTCGCCGTCCGGTGAAGATCGCGCTGACGATGGAAGAGCAGTTCTACATGATCACCAAGCACCCGACGACGTTCCGCATCAAAAGCGGCGTCGACAAAGAAGGGCGCGTGGTGGCGCGATCCTGCCAGGTGTATTGGAATGGCGGCGCTTACGCCGATATCGGCCCGCGGGTGACGCAGAAATCCGGCTTCACCGCGGCGGGGCCATACGACATCGACAACATCAGCATCGATTCCTACGCGCTCTACACCAACCGCACGCCGGCCGGCGCTTTGCGCGGCTTCGGCGTTCCACAATTGGTCTGGGCCTACGAGAGCCACACTGACCTGATTGCGCGCGAGCTGGGCATCGATCCGGTCGAGTTTCGGAGGAAAAATCTTCTGCGCAATGGCCGGCCGCAGGCGAGCGGCACCGTGCTGCAAGACGCCGCCATCGACGAAGTGCTCGACGCATTGGCCGCTCGCGTTGGCTGGAACAAGCCATTCGATCGTGGCTCCGGAACGCTGCGCCGCGGCCGCGGCATCGCCATCGGCTTCAAAGCTTCGATCTCGCCGACCACATCCGTCGCCATCGTCAACGTCTCTGCCGACGGCAGCGTTTATCTCTACAAGAGCACGGTCGATATGGGGCAGGGCTCCGACACCGCGTTTGCGCAAATCGTCGGCGAAGTGCTCGACGTCATGGCGGAGGACGTGCGCGTTGTCGCTCCGGATACCGACATCACGCCTTACGACATGGGCACGCTCGGCTCGCGCTCGCTGTTTCACATGGGCACCGCGGTGCGGCTTGCCGCCGAGGATGCCCGCGCCAAATTGCGCGCGCTCGCCACCGAGGCCGGGCTGCCCGAAGGCACCAATTATCCGCCGGCCGAAATATTCAAAAAACGCTACGGCATGCAGGCCGGCAACGTCATCGGCACCGCGAGTTACGTGCCGAGCTACAAGTCGCCCGATCCGCAGACCGGGCTGTCGGACAATGTCACGCCGTTCTGGATGGTCGGCGGCGCCGCCGCCGAGGTCGAAGTCGATACCGAGACGGGGCACGTGCGCATTTTGCGACTGATCAACGCCGCCGATTGCGGCAAGCCGATCAATCCCGGCGTTGCGCGCACGCAGCTTTCCGGGGCGGCGATCATGCAGCTCGGGTTCACGATGTCCGAGGCGATGCACCTCGACGGCGGTCAGATCACGAACGCGTCGTTGGCCGATTACAAGATTCCCGGCATCGGCGATATTCCGCCGATGGAGAACGAACTCGTTGCGGCCGAGCAGCACTCCGGGCCGTTCGGCGCCAAGGGACTCGGCGAATCGGGCACCTTTGGCGTGTCGCCGGCGATCGCAAACGCCATCCACGACGCTGTCGGCGTGCGAATCACGGAATTGCCGATCACCGCCGAGGCGGTGCTGCGCGCGTTGCGCGTCAAGGACGGCCGCCCGCTGGACGACGAGTGATTGGACGAATGATGAGCGCGCGCACCATCAATTTCACGCTGAACGGCGAGGCCGTTTCGACCGCTATCGAGCCGCACCGCAACCTGGTCGAGCTGCTGCAGCGCTTCGATCTGTTCGGCGCCCGCGAAAGCTGCGGCCAGGGCCTGTGCGGCTGCTGCACCGTGCTTGTCGACGGCAACGCGGTGTCCGGCTGCCTTTATTTCGCGATCTGGGTCGACGGCAAATCGGTCTCCACCGTCGAGCGTCTCGACGCTGACGGCGCCCTCTCGAATGTCCAACAAGCCTTTATCGAATGCGGCGCGTTCCAATGCGGCTTCTGCACGCCGGGCTTTGTGATGATGGCGCATCAATTGCTCAAGGAGAATCCTGACCCGAGCGAAGAGGATATTCGTCACTATTTCTCCGGAAATCTCTGTCGCTGCGCCGCCTATCCGGAAATCATCGACGCGGTGCGGAGTGCCGCGAAGGCGACGACGTAAGGTTCGCCGCGAGCGGGACTATGGGATTTCCGGAAACGTCTGTCGGTACCGGACGAAATCGTCGGCCTTGCTAAACTCATCGTAAAGACGCCGCGCCGGATTGTTGGCGCGGGTGTGCCAATAGAGCCGCGCGCAGCCCTTTGCCTTGGCGCGGTCGGCTATGTCCTGAACAAGCAAACGCCCGAAGCCGCGGCCGCGGAATTCCGGCGCGACGAACAGGTCTTCCAGATAACAGGCCGGCCCGATTGTCCAGGTGCTGTCGTGCAGTAGGCTGACGCTGAAGCCCACGACCTCACCGTCGACGACGGCGAGCCGACCGAATATTGACGAAGCCGGATCGAGAATGCGTCGCCACGTATGCGCCGTGACCGCGTCGGCGACATGTGTCTCATAGAATGCGTTGTACTGCGACCATTGCCCGCGCCACGCCGCCTCATCCGTCGGCATGGGGTCGCGTATTGCCGGCGGAGGCATCAGGCGGTGTTCAACGCTTCGATAAATCGCTGCTTGATCGTGTGGCCGTCACGCAGCGGTAATACACGTGGCACGTCTTCTTCTTCGATCCGCGCGCTGATCAGGATAGGACCTTCGCCGGAATGCAATAACGCGCGCACGTTGGCCGCTTCCTCGATGCGCGAGATCGCGTGGGCATGCTTGAAACGGCAGGCCAGCGCCATGGCGACGAGATCGACACCGGCCATGGTTGCGCTCGGCTGCATGCCGGTCTCGCCATAATGGGCATTGTCGAGTACGACAATGACGAGATTGTTCGGCTGCTTGACGCCGATAGTGGCAAGGCTGCCAAGGCCCATGAGCATGTCGCCGTCGCCGGTCAGTACGGCGACGCGCCGATCCGGCCGCGCCAAAGCGAGGCCAAGGCCGATCATGGCGGTGCCGCCCATGGCGCCCCAGAGATAAAAGTTCAGCGGATGATCGCCGGCCGCGGCGACATCGTAGGTCGCCGAACCGAGCCCGGGAACGACCAGAAGATCGCCGCGATCGATCAGGAGTTGCCGCACAAGATGGCGCCGATCAATCATCTCGCAACCTTTTGCATCACCGCGTCCATATTTTGGGGCCGATCAACCGCTGCGACAGGAGAATCGCGACCTGTAGATTGCCGTTGAATGCCATGTCACAGCCGGCGCCCACGATCTCGCCGACGGCATCGGGACTGTCGGCCCGGTAGGTGAGAAAGTCGCAGAGCCGCAACACGTCCTCGGTGATGGTTCCCATCGGCACTTGCCACGGATTGAATTCGCCGAACTCGCCGCGCATCGTCACCAGGACGACGCAGCCAAAGCCGCAATTGCGTAACAGTGAAAACATATTGACGCAGTTGCCGACGCCGCTCGACTGCATGAGCAGCGCCGCGCGCTGACCGCCGAGTGTGGCCCCGGCGACCAGCCCGACCCCTTCCTCCTCTGTCGTCAGCACGACGTCGGCGATGTCCGGATCGCTGCGGCAAAGCGCGATGAGCCGGCTGTGGCCGGCATCGGGTACATAGCCGACTTGACGGATGCCGACGCGACGAAACTGCGCGTAGATCGCGTCCGGCCAGGACGCTTCGATGTTCACCGGCGTGTGCAAGGAACTCTCGGTCCGTATCAGTGAGGAAGGCGATGCCAAATCAAGTTTGCAAATATCGCACTGCCGATTAAGCTGCGCCATCCCCCCAGATGCAAGAGATTGGAGATGCTGATGGCAACCAGACTTCGCCACATTGCAATCATTGTTCCAGATCCCGAGAAAGCTGCGACATTCTTCGAACGGGCCTTCGGCATGACGCGTGCCGGCACGGCGCGCCGCGGCGTGTACATGTCGGACGGCGTGATGAATGTCGCGCTGTTAAAGACCGAGGGTGACGAAAAGCCCGGCCTTTACCACTTCGGCATGTGGGTCGACGATCTCGACGAGGCCGAGAAGAAGGTCAAGGAAGCCGGCGGCGCCTATCTGGCCGGCCGCCCGACCTCAGCTTTGTCCTTTTACGAGGCGAAATATCGCGACCCTGACGGTGTGGTGTTCGATCTCACCCACACCGGCTGGCGGGGAGCGGTCAAGGAAGTGGTCCCGGTCGAGAACGAAAAGATGCCGGCGGAATAATTTCTACCGCCGCCACGGCAAATCGGAGGCGCGCTCGACGAAAAACCAGGCGCCCTCGCCGAGCTCAGTCGGAAAGGCGGCGACTATTCCGCCGTCGATCGCACGCCATTCGAGATCGGCGCGATCGACGGCAATCTCGGCAGCGGCACGGGATTGCACGCAGAGTGCATAGCCCGCCATGAAAGGCAGCTCGGCGATCGCGACTTCCGGCAATCGCTCGGTCACGCGATCATGGGTGACGAGATAGACACCGCCACGGTCGAGACGGATGAGGGCCCCGCCGGGTGTCGGCGTCGCCGCATGGCCGGTGAAGCGGGCAAAGCGTTGCGCGGCCTCCTCGACATCGGCAACCGCGATGACCACGTCGATGAGCCCGACAGCGCTGTTCGGATGCTTCAACCAGCGTTCCTGCCACACCGCCTGCTCGGTGTGATGGGCCAATAATTGAATCCGCCCCTCAGGCATGGCTTCCGGCTCGACGCGCGCAATAGTGAAGGCCGCCGTCGCCGCGCCGGACACGGTCCCGACCGGTCGCTGCATATGCACGAGATCACGAACCGCGAAACCATCCGCCGCCAGCCTCCGGCGGGACTTATCTGCATCGGCGACGGCAAAGGCTGCCAGATGCACCCCGGCGTGACGATTCAGTGCCGCCTCGAACTCGCGGCTAAGCGGGGTATCCGAGGTCTTGAACAAGATTTCGAGATACCCGCGCTCAAGCATCGCGGTGACGTTGCCCGTACCGGTCGGGCGTGCGCCGCCCGCTGCATCGGGATGGACTTGGATCGAAATCGGCGTCGGTGCAAATCCGCAGCGCGCCAGCGCGCGGCTGGCGGCTTCGCCATCGCGAACGAAATGAGCGACGTGATCGAGAAAAATTTCATCGCCTGCGGGAAGGCGGCGGGCAATGTTCTCAGGCGCGGCTTGGGCTGACACGTCGATCACTCGGAGTGGGCGATGCCGGCTTCCTCGACCACTTTGGCCCAGCGCCCGATCTCGGACTGAAGAAATTGATGGAGATCGTCGAGCGAGCCGGTGCCGACCGGGATCATGCCGAAATCGGTCATGCGCGTGCGTACGTCGCCCATGGCCATGATCGCGTTGAGCGTCGAATTGAGCTTGGTCAGGATCGGTTCGGGCGTTTTTGCCGGCGCGACAACGCCTTGCCATGCAGCGGCGTCGAAGCCGGGTACGCCGGCATCGGCGAGCGGCGGAACGTCCGGCAACGCGGCAAACCGCTCTTTGGTCGTCACCGCCAGCGGACGTATTTTACCTGCATCGATCAGCGGCAGCGCCGGGCCGAGATCGCTGAACATGAGTTGGATATAGCCGCCCATCAGATCGTTGAGAGCAGGGGCCGTACCGCGGTACGGCACGTGAGTCATCTTGATGCCAGTCATGCTGCAAAACAACGCGGCGGCCAAATGATGAAACGCGCCAATGCCGCCGGAGCCGTAGCTGAGCGACCGCTCTTTGGCGAGCTTGACGAGGTCCTCGACGCTGTTGACCGGGAGCGACGGGCTGACGACGAGTACGAACGGCACCCTGGCGATGAGCGCAACGAGCGCCAGGTCTTGGGCCGGATCGTATGGCAGCGATTTGTAGAGCGTGACGTCGATCGCCAGCGAGGAGACATCCATCATGATGGTATAGCCGTCCGGCGGCGACTTGGCGACGAAGTTGGTGGCAATCACCGTTCCGGCACCCGGCCGATTTTCGACGACAAAAGACTCGCCAAGCTCTTGCTCGAGCTTCTCGGCAAGGAGACGCGCCAGGACGTCGGTCCCCCCGGCCGGCGCAAAAGGCACGATGAATGTGACCTGGTGGTTCGGATAGTCGGGCGCGGCCGGTGGACCGCTTTGCGCGCGAGCGACCGTGACCGCCATCGCGGGAAGGCTGGCCGCGAGCAACGCGCGGCGAGAGACTATGGCCGTCTTTGTACTCATCGGCCGCTTCCCTCCCATGGGTCCCTTTATCGCTTTTATCTAGCTTGGCGCTTTAACACGCCCGCAGCGCAAACGTCACCAATTCGACGCTAATGCCAGGAGGCTTCGGGACCGGGTCACGTGAGGGAGCTTTGCATTTCTTGACAGGCACTTATCGTACCGTCATAAGGACGCCGGTCGGCGCGGGTCCGATGCGGCATTAAGCCCATTGTCCGCTAACCATCAGCAGAATCGACTGAAAGAGCCGGTCCGGACGTGAATCCGAGCAACGGCATTACGAGGAAGTGATATGTTCGCGGTCTTTAAAACGGGCGGCAAGCAGTACCGGGTGGCCGCTGAGGACATGCTCAAGGTCGACAAGGTCAAGGGCGAGCCGGGCGAGATTGTCGAGTTCGGTGAGGTTCTGGTCGTGGGTGGCGACAGCGTAACCCTGGGCGCTCCAACCATTGCCGGCGCAACGGTCGCGGCCGAGGTGATCGAGCAGGGCCGCGGCGCGAAAATCATCGCATTTAAGAAGCGCCGGCGGAAAAATTCGCGGCGCAAGATCGGCCATCGTCAGGAATTCACGCTGCTTCGCATCACCGAAATCCTGACTGACGGCAAGAAGCCGAGCAAAGAGGTCCAGCCGAGAAAGAAATCGGCCCCGAAACCTGCGGCGGCGCCGGACGCCGATACCGCGGGGACGGCTTCTGAAGGCGAGCCGCAAGCTGCCGAACGGAGGGCTGCGAAATCGGGCAAGACTGCGGCAAAGAAGCCCAGTAAGCCGAAAGCCAAGGCACCGGCCCGAGCAAAAAAGCCCGCAACGAAGGGCAAAAAGAAGTGACGCCGGGAAGTGATGCTTTTGTCACGAATCCGGTATAGGAATTTCTGACCGGTAGGTTTGGAGACACGTAGTGGCACACAAGAAAGCAGGCGGATCCTCACGCAACGGCCGCGATTCGGCCGGTCAGCGATTGGGGCTGAAGATTTTCGGCGGTGCGGACGTGCTCGCCGGCAACATCATCGCGCGCCAGCGCGGCACCAAATGGCATCCGGGCCGCAATGTCGGCATCGGCAAGGACCATACGCTGTTTGCGTTGACCAATGGCAAAGTCGAGTTCCGGACCAAAACCAAAGGCCGCGTGTTCGTCTCGGTACGTCCGTCGGAGGCAGCGGCTCAGTAATACGGTGGATCATACGAGGTCCGCCGGCATCCAGTCGAACCGGCGAGCCTGAATGGGCTTCGAAAAAGGGGAGACCGGGATGCCGGCTCCCCTTTCGGTTTTTCGGCAGGAGCCCAGGCGATGACTCTAGCAAGCCAATCAACAACGCCCGTCCTCACGCAGCAGCCAGAACAGCGCAGCGTCCCCGTGCTCGAAACCGAGCGTCTCGTCCTGCGCGCGCCGCACCGTGGCGACGTCAAAGCCATCGTGCGTCTCATCAACGACCGCCGCGTCGCGGAGAATACCGCGCGCATCCCGCATCCCTATGGCGTCGACGACGCCGAGCGCTTTCTTGCGGAGATCAACCGCCAGGACGGCGAGGCGACCTTCGCTATCAGCCGTGGCGGGGACGTGATCGGCATCTGCGGCGTCGAACCGCGCGAGAACGCTCCCGAGATCGGCTATTGGCTCGGCGCGCTTTATTGGGGCCGCGGTTACGCTACCGAGGCCGTCCGTGCCGTCATCGATCATGCCTTTGGGGTGCTCGGCCATGACGTGCTGCAAGCCGGTGCTCGGGTCAGCAACGCGGCGTCGCGGCGGGTGCTTGAGAAATGCGGATTCCAGTGGACCAGCGTCGGTCTCTACCGCATCCGCGCCATCAACTCGTCCGCCCCGCTCGACCGCTTCCGTCTTGATCGCGGCTTATGGGCGTCGCTCAAGGCTTGGGGTCGGGCGCGAGAAGTGGCGTGATTGGCGCAGTGCTAAAAAGAACGAATCTACTGCGCGGCGCTTTGAGCGGCGGCGAAAAGCGGCGCGAGCTTGTCGACCAATGCCCGCCCGAACGCGCCTTGGGGGTTCGATGGCGTCGCATGATCCATCAGCTCCCAGCCTTGGATCAGGATCCGGGCATGATCGAACGCGTTTTCGAAGTCCGTACCGGGATGCAGGCTTTGGCGAAAGAAGGCATCGCCGAAATAGGTCCAATCGCGTTCGGGGGCGCAGCCGAATGACGTGTTCTGCGCGTCGGAGGCCGTCAGCACGATGGTGTTGTCGTTCTTGAGCGGCGGCACGAAAATTCCCGAATAGCAGGCCGAAATAATCACGATCCGATTTTTGATGCCGGCGCCGTCAAGCGTCAACGCGACCTGTTGCGGCGTCAACTCGGCCACGGCGCCGGGTAATTCCAGCGCAAAGCCGGTTTTTTCGCCGTGCGAGGTCATGAACAGGACGAGGATGTCCTTGTCCTTGTCCATGACGTCACCGATGGCGTGCACCGCGGCTTGAAAGTTCTGCAGATCTGCAAGCGGAAAGGTTTGGAGCGTGTCGCGTCGATTGATAAGGCGGACCGTGCGATCCTGGATCGGCAGCACGCTGGCGATCGCCTGCAATCCGCCGTCGAGCTCCTTGACGAAAACATCCTGTTCGCCCCATCCGGCAATGCCGAGCGCATAGACGTCGGTGGCGCCCCTCCGGGGCGGCGCAAGGCGCGCGACTTCCGCCTGAAGCAGCGTGGGCTGCGCTTTTTCGAGCCGCGCAATTTCCGCTGGCGCGGGCCGCCCCTTGCCGGTCTTCTCTTCTTCGAGCGCGTAGAGGAATTCCCACCAATTGGCGTTGCGGGCATCGAAGTCGCGCGGCAGGAACACCGGCGCCTGGGGCACCATTGCATTGGCGACGAACAGTACCGCCCATAAGGCCACGGTTCGTGCTATCAGCCGCAGGCGCGATTGCGGTTCGACGCTGCCGACAACGCTCGCCATGGCGCCGACCCACCAGGCGACGGCGGCAGCATAGATCGCGTAGCTTGCGACCGGACCTATCCACGGCGTGCCCTGCGCGGCGGCAGGCGCCCAAAACGGCACTGAAAGCGTAAGGCCCGTGGTGACGACTTCAGCCACCATCGACAGTACGACCATGGCCGAAAGCGCGGTTGCGCGACCGGCCGGGCGCACGAACAGCGCAGCGACGGCAAGCTCAAGCGCCAGTCCGGCGACCACTGCGTTGAGGCCATAAGGATTGAAAGCGTGCCAGGAGCCGGCAGCGGCCAGCTGCAAGGCGATCCGGACGAGCGCGGTTACGACCGCGAAACCAAGGAGGACCGGCAGCCCGACAAGCGGCGGCTGGGGCGTGGTCCGCCATACTGCCGCCCGCGCCGCCAAGTTCAGAACACCCCACACGCTTAACGCTCTCCGAAAAATACCGGCAAATCGAGTGCCCTCTACCACGTTTCACCCTATATCAGGTCCACGATGCCGGCCAACGGGGCGGCCGTGCTCAGCTGTTGGCCCTCTACGAAGTAGAACGATGAAATTTCTCGACGAAGCCAAGGTCTATGTTCGCTCGGGCGACGGCGGCAACGGCTGCGTGTCGTTTCGCCGCGAAAAATTTATCGAATTCGGCGGACCGAACGGCGGCGACGGCGGTAAAGGCGGCGACGTCGTCGCGGAGGCCGTAGACGGTCTCAACACCCTGATCGACTACCGCTATCAGCAGCATTTCATGGCCAAGAACGGCAGGGCCGGCATGGGCAAGGACCGCCACGGTGCCAACGGTCCTGACGCCATCCTCAGAGTGCCGGTCGGCACGCAAATATACGAAGAGGACGGCGAGACGTTGCTTGCCGATCTCACGACGGCCGGTGAGCACACAGTGTTGCTGCGCGGCGGCAATGGCGGCTTCGGCAATGCGCATTTCAAGTCGTCGACCAACCGTGCGCCGCGCCACGCCAATCCCGGCCAGTTGGGCAGCGAGCTCACGATCCGGCTGCGCCTCAAGCTGATCGCCGATGCCGGTATCGTCGGGTTGCCCAACGCTGGCAAATCGACGCTGCTTGCGGCGGTGAGCGCCGCCAAGCCGAAAATCGCCGATTATCCCTTCACCACGCTGCATCCCCAGCTCGGCGTGGTGAATGTCGACGGCCGGGAATTTGTGCTGGCCGATATCCCCGGCCTAATCGAAGGCGCTCATGAAGGCGTTGGCCTCGGCGACCGGTTCCTCGGTCACGTCGAACGTTGCCGCGTGCTGTTGCATCTGGTCGACGGAACGGCCGAGGATGCCGGCGCGGCTTACGGCACCGTGCGCGCTGAACTTTTGGCCTACGCCCACGGCCTTGCCGACAAGCCTGAGATTGTTGCTCTCAACAAGGCCGACGCGCTCACTCCGGACGAGATCAAGCGGCAAGTGACGGCCTTGCGGCGTGTGATCAAAAAAAATCCGCTGGTGATGTCCGCCGTCAGCGGCGACGGCGTAGCAGAGGTCTTGCGAGCGCTGCTTAAGGTGATCGACCGCGCGCGTCATGACGCCGCGGAGCCAAGCATCCAAGACACGTCTTGGCATCCCTTATAGGACCGAACTCACGGCCCGGCTCAGAGAAACTTCAACAAGCCGTCGCGCTCGATGCGTGGCAGCAAATCCGTTTCCCACGCCAGATATTCGGTCATCGCTGCCGTGGTATCGCCGCCGCGCTCATAGGGCTTGCGCCATTGATCGACAATGTCGTCGGCCATCCGGACTTCCGCGGAGAACGCATTCCCGGCCGACTGCCAGGCTACGTTGCCGCCTTCGAGGAAACGCACTGGGCGATTGACCAAGCCCGCCGCTTCCACGACCGCCAGCTCGGCCAGCGCGCCATCTTCCGAGGTGAGCACCAGCGTGCCATGCAGCGGTATCTTTTCGAGCGCATTGGCAAGCCGGGTCCTGATCGCGAACCAGGCGCCAGGGATGTGCCGCGTCAGATAATTCCGGCTGAGCGAAAGGTCGATGAGGGTCGCCGCGTTCCGGGATAGAAGCTCACTGAGCTCCTTGCAATTAATGGCGTCGCCGGATCCCGTGTCGGCGTCGAGAGCAGGCGTTGCGGGCCAACCGGGCTCGGTCCCTTTTTCCGTCAGGATGAAGACGTCCCGCCATCCCATTTGCCGAAGCCATGATGCCGTCATCGCGGCGCGCACTTCCGCGTCGTCGATCAGCACAATGCGTGCGCCCAGCGTGCCGACATAGTGGTCGGTCGCCTGCACGAGCTGACCGCCGGGCGCCGAGATCGAGCCAGGCAAATGGCCCGCCTCGTATTCGGCGGGGTCGCGCACGTCGAAGACGTAAAGCGTGCGTCCGGCGTCGGCGCGCCATGTGTCGAGCGTCTTACGATCGATGCGTTCGACGCCGCAACTTTGCGCCACACGCCGTGCCGCGCCTTGCGCCCACTCCAACGTCATCGGCGACACAGGCGGCGCGCGCCGGTTTTTGCCATTATCGCAGCGGAAGCCCGCCAGGCTCCAGCCCATCGTGCCGTTGCGCAGCGCCACGACCTTGTTCGGCAGTCCGGCATTGATCAGCGACTGCGCGCCGATGATGCTCCGGGTGCGGCCGGCGCAATTGACCACCACAGTCGTCCGCGGCGAAGGTGCAATTTCGCGCGCGCGCAGCACCAGCTCCGCGCCGGGCACATTCGTCGCGGTCGGAATCGAGACGCGTACATATTCGTCAAACGGCCGGCTATCGAGCACGACCAAGTCGGCGCCATCGCGCAGCAGTTTCTCGAGCTCCTCGGCGGCGATGCTCGGCGTGCGCTTCGCGTGCTCGACATATTCGCCGAACGCCTTACTGGGGACATTGACGCCGGAGAACAGCTCAAAGCCTGCCGCCGCCCAGGCGTCGACGCCGCCGGCGAGAATGCTCACATCGGCGTAGCCGTTACGCGACAGGATCGCTGCGGCGCGTTCGGCGCGGCC
This sequence comes from uncultured Alphaproteobacteria bacterium, assembly GCA_963784325.1. Lineage (GTDB taxonomy): Bacteria > Pseudomonadota > Alphaproteobacteria > Rhizobiales > Xanthobacteraceae > BOG-931. Next base: position 39,140 of record CAWARC010000032.1, read on the forward strand.
ATCGCCGTCGTCGCACAACACGACGGGCGTCGTGCGGCGCGGCACCAATTGCGCGAACTTCTGCTCGAAGCGGCTCAATGGCACCGAACGCGCCAGCAGCAGATGGCGTTGCGAAAAGATCAACTCCTCGCGCACGTCGACGAGCGCGAGTTCGCCGTCGCCGCCGTGCATTCCCCGCAGAGCAGCGGGATTGACGCGCGCGGTCACGTCGCCCGCTGCGGCGACATGCGTTTGACTTCGCCGGTTTTCAAATCGAATCGCACACGATGAATTTGATCGAGATTGGTTCCGGTGACGCGCACAAAGCGGGAATTGTCCGGATAATCGATCGAATGGATTTTGCCGTCTTGATAGATGCCGGCGTGGCCCGGTGTCAGGCGATATTTCTTCGCCGGCTTGAGCTTGGCATGGTCCGGATCGCCGCCGTCGTCTTCGCGCTCCCATTCGGTCATGTCGGTGTAATGGGTGGCTTGGCCGTAGATTGCCCATGACTCGCCGTGATCGTGCGGCGGCGACACGCGCGCTTTGTCGTTGATATGGGCCAGAACCTGAAAGCCAAGCTCGGGGTCTTCGTAAAGTACATGCAAGCCCTGTGGCGCTTCCTCGCAATGCTCGTGGACAAAGGCGGGGTTTTGCAGGAGCCGCTCAAGGCGGGTGCGCACCTCCTCGCGGCCTTTCGGGCCGGGGTCGCGCGACAAGATGGTGCGACAATCCGTTATGAATTGATCGAGCTGGTAAGCCATCGGTTTCACTCCCAAAAGCAGGATCGATTGTGCCTAATTTCGCTTATTCGCGCTACCGGCGCCAGCAGCTTGCGGCCCGGGTTTGGATATGTCTTTCCCAGCCGTTACATTAGTCGACATGTTTGGTCTGCCACGAACATACGAGCGTCCGCGCAACGTGCGGCTCGATACGCTGATCCGTCTGCGATGGCTTGCGGTTTTCGGCCAGCTCGCGGCGGTCCTGGTCGTGCATTTTGGCCTCGAATTCGAGGTTCCCATCTGGCCCTGCCTCGCCGTCATTGCGCTCGCGGTGTTGCTCAATGTGGCGTTGCGCGTCGGCTTTCACCAGACGCAGTGGCTCGAGCCCGACCGGGCGGCATGGCTTCTGACCTTCGACATCGCCGAACTCGCGGCATTGCTTTATCTCACCGGCGGCCTGGAAAATCCGTTCGCTTTCCTGCTTCTGGGGCCGGTCTTGATATCGGCAACGGCGCTGCCGCCGCGAATGACTTTGCTGATCGGCACGTTCGCCATGTTCTGCGCCACCGTGCTGGTGTTCCTGCATTACGATTTGCCATGGGATGCGGAGAACCCGCTGGAGCTGCCGGAAATCTATATGGTCGGCGTGTGGCTCTCGATCCTGCTCGCGATCGGCTATATCGGCGTTTATACGTGGCAGGTCGCGGAAGAGGCTCGCCAGCTTTCCGATGCGCTGGCAGCCACGGAACTCGTCCTCGCGCGTGAGCAGCATTTGTCGCAACTCGACGGCCTCGCCGCTGCGGCGGCGCACGAACTCGGCACGCCGCTCTCCACCATCACCGTAGTCGTGCGCGAAATCGAGCGTGCGCTCGAGGCCAATTCTCCCTACGCCGATGACGTAAAACTGCTGCGTGAGCAGGCGCAGCGTTGTCGCGAGATTTTGGCGAAGATCACCGAACTTCCCACCGGCGAGCCGTTCGATCGCATTCCGCTGTCCGCGCTCATCGAAGAGGCGGTGGCGCCGCACCGCAACTTCGGCATCTCGATCGGCGTGACCTACCCTCCCAATCGTGCCACGGAACCTGCTGGCGCGCGCAATCCGGCGATCCGTTACGGCCTGGGTAATTTGATCGAGAATGCAGTCGATTTCGCCCACAGCCGGGTCGAGATGTTTGTAAAATGGACAAGTGATGAGGTCGGAATTTCCATCAGTGATGATGGGCCCGGTTTCGCTCCCGAGGTCGTCGACCGCATCGGCGCGCCCTACGTGACGCACCGACGGCCCGGCGGCCGCGGCCCGGATGGCGAAGAGGACGTCGTGTTCGGTCTCGGCTTGGGTTTTTTCATCGCCAAGACGTTGTTGGAGCGCTCCGGCGCCAGGCTCGCCCTGATTAACCAAGCGCCGCCGCTGCACGGCGCCACAGTGACGGTAACCTGGAGCCGTGCCGATTTTGAGCGCCCGCTCGTGACGCCTCCCCTTGAGGCTGCGGCCCGGGCCTCTTAGCTCTTAGGGACAATTCGCCCAATTGACGGTGCTTGTTAATTTGGCGTGACTTACGGGAATAGGACCTCCAGATTGCAGCGGGCGGCGATTATAGCGATGCCGTGGAGAAGCGGTTCGAGCGATTGATGGAGTGAATTGCGATGATTAACGCCGCGGCCAGCCCGGTTTCGACAGAACGCACGCTTTTGATCGTCGAGGACGACAAGTCCTTCCTGCAACGCCTGGCCCGCGCCATGGAAGGGCGTGGCTTCGCGGTGACGACCGCTGAATCGGTCGCCGACGGCTTGTTACAAGTTGAGAAGGCGGCTCCCGCGTTTGCCGTCGTCGATATGCGGCTGGGCGACGGCAACGGGCTCGACGTCATTTCGGCGATGAAGAAACGCCGGCCCGAAGCGCGCGCCATCATTCTGACTGGCTATGGCAACATCGCCACCGCGGTCAACGCGGTCAAACTCGGCGCCGTCGATTATCTCGCCAAGCCGGTCGATGCCGACGATGTCGCCGCGGCGCTGCTTGCGCTCGACAACAGGAAAATCGACCCGCCCGAAAATCCGATGTCGGCCGATCGCGTTCGTTGGGAGCATATTCAGCGCATTTACGAATTGTGCGGCCGTAACGTCTCGGAAACCGCGCGCCGCCTCAACATGCATCGCCGTACCCTGCAGCGCATCCTGGCCAAGCGCGCGCCCAAGTAAAAGGCGCCCTCGATTCGTCAATTCCGTTTACCCGCGGATAACCGCCTTGGCTGGCTTGCGCTGCCGCAACCGGTTCGCAGACAATTTTACGCAATTTATTAGGTCAAATTTCGTGCCGCCGAACTACCACTCGGAAGTATCCTAGATCATGAAAGCCGCGAGGCTTGGATGCTTGCAGAGTCGAATAATCCGTTCGATTTAGTCCGAGACGGCTCGTCGGCCGCGGATACCGGCAAGACGGCGCTGCGGCTTTTGGTCATTGATGACGACAGCCTCCATCGCATGGTCATCTGCCGCGCCGCCGCCAAAGCCGGGTATCTGCCGGCCGGGGCGGCGACCTACGATGAAGCCGCAAAGATGATCCAAGAGACCGCGTTTGATTGCATCACGTTGGATCTGGGGCTTGGCGATCGCGCCGGCAGCGAAATATTGCATCATCTGTCGAGTCTCGGCTGCGCAGCACCGATCATCGTCATCAGCGGATGCGACGCTGCGACGTGCAAGGAAGCCGTGAGAGTCGCCGGTCTGCTCAAGCTGAATCTCTGGGAATGCATCCCAAAACCCGTCGATCTGGCTATGCTGCGTAGCTTCCTCGAGCGCCTCAGGGGCACGCGGCTCGCTGCCTAACCGATTCGGCGTCAAATCTCTTGAGCAAACAAACTCTGCGGATCGACCAGCGCCTGCAGGCGATGCGCCGCAGCATGGGCAAAGCGCAGCATCACCGCCTTGCGGGTCGCCGCGGACAGCCGATGCTCGGGGGCCTCGCACAGGATCGCCGCGCCGAAAGCGTCCGCCACGATCAGCCCGGCATCCGGTGGAAAAATCTCGCCGGGCACGGCCGCGATCGTGGCGAAGAACAGCCGGTCACAATGCAGCCGATATTCCATCCATTTTTGGTCGGTACGAAAATCGGCCACCGAGGATTTGATTTCGACGATGATGATTTCACCGTCGCCACCGAGCGCAACCAGATCGGCGCGCCGGCCTGACGGCAGCGGCAACTCCGGAACAACGCAATAGCCGAGCGCGTGCAGATAGCGCGCGGTGCCGCGGGCGACGGCGAGCGCGGTCTGCGATTGCCGCCCGTCGGACGGCAACGAGGACGCAAACGAGGCGAGGCTCATGGCCAGAATTCCAGGCAGCGGCACATTCGATAACGGACGGCACGCAAGCTTACGCACGCCATGCACTCCGGCTGAAACGCCCTCATCTTGCCGCGCCGGCGCGATCCGGGAAAGCCCCCACTAGGCCAGAGCGCGATGCGGCGATGACCCCGCGCTCGGTGATCAGACCCGTCACCAGTCGGGCCGGCGTCACGTCGAAGGCGTAATTTGCCACCGGCGAACGCTCGGGAACGACGCGCACGGTTTCGATGCGCCCATCGCCGGTCCGGCCGGTCATGGTCGCAAGCTCATCGGCCTCGCGTTGCTCGATCGGAATATCCGCGACGCCGTCAGCGACGGTAAAGTCGATCGTCGGCGACGGCAGCGCCACATAGAAGGGAACATTGTTGTCGCGAGCGGCGAGCGCCTTCAAATAGGTTCCGATCTTGTTGCAGACGTCGCCGTTGGCGGCGACGCGGTCGGTGCCGACGATCACGAGGTCGACGAGTCCGTGCTGCATCAGGTGACCGCCGGTATTATCGGCGATGACCGTGTGCGGCACGCCGTGCTGGCCGAGTTCCCATGCCGTCAGCGAGGCGCCTTGATTGCGCGGGCGCGTTTCATCGGCGAAGACGTGCACGGCAATGCCGCTGTCGTGGGCCAAATAGATCGGCGCCGTCGCGGTGCCGACGTCCACCGCCGCGAGCCAGCCGGCATTGCAATGCGTCAGCACGTTCACCCGTTCGCCTGGTTTCTTGCGTTGCGCAATGGCCTCGATCAGCGGCAACCCGTTGCGGCCGATCGCGGTGTTGATGGCAATGTCTTCCTCGCAAATTCCGCCGGCGCGGCGATAGGCGGCGGCTACTCGTTCGCTGCGCGGACGATTGCGCACCGCCGCCACCATCTCATCGAGCGCCCACCGTAGATTGATTGCGGTCGGGCGCGTCGCGATCAGCGTTGCATAAGCACGCTCGATCGCCTCGTCGGAGGCATCGGCGCGCAGCGCGAGGCACATTCCGTAGGCCGCGGTTGCGCCGATCAGTGGCGCACCGCGGATCAGCATGGCGCGGATGGCGTGCGCCGCCTCGTCGAGCGTGGTGAGACGGGCGGTGGCGAGCCGGTGCGGCAGCGCCGTCTGATCGATCGCGCCGACCGACCAGCCATCCGGCTCGAGCCAAATGCTGCGCATTGCCTTGCCGTCGACTTTCATGCGGTTCAACTAGCAGATTTCAGCGGGCTGTCGATGCCGTAATGCCGCGGCAACTTGCCAGCCCGTGCGGCATGCAGCAAATTCGGTTTATCGCTCAGGAGGCGCCGGTGCCCGACATCGACTACGAAACCGAATACGACAACCGCGCCCGCGTGCCGGAGCATCCGGAAATCTTCGCCCGCTGGACCCGCGATGCCGAACTGTTTCGCGCGGAAGCGCTCAAGAGCGGGCGCGCCGAGCTTGGCATGTCCTATGGCGATACGCCGCGCCAATACCTCGATCTGTTTCTGCCGGCGGCCGGCGAGTCGGCGCCGCTGGCGATGTTCATCCATGGCGGCTGGTGGCGGTCGCTCGATCCTTCATTTTACAGCCATGTGGCGCGCGGCCCGAATGCGCGTGGAGTAGGTGTCGCGGTCGTGGGCTACGATCTTTGCCCGACAGTTTCGATCGCGGATATCATCGAGCAAATGCGGCGCGCCTGCGCGTTTTTGTGGCAGCGATTCGGCCGGCGCATGCTGGTCTACGGTCATTCCGCCGGCGGCCATCTCTCGGCGGCGATGGTCGGAACAGACTGGGTTTCGCTCTATCCCAAGGCGCCGGCCGATCTCATCCCGGCCGGCTATTCGATTTCCGGCGTTTTCGATCTGGCGCCGCTCGTCGGCATCAGCGTGAACCAGGACTTGCGGCTCGACGCCGCCAAGGCGCGCGCTCTCTCGCCTGTGTTCTGGCCGGTTCAGCCCGGCCGGATCTTTGATGCCGTCGTCGGCGGCCTCGAATTGAGCGAGTTCAAGCGCCAGAGCCGGCTTATCGCGCAGACCTGGCAGCAGGCCGGAGCGCAGACGCGCTACGAGGAGATTACCGGAACCAATCACTTCACGGTCATTGAAGCGCTGGCCGATCCGCAAAGCGCGATGACGGCGCGCGTCGCGCAATTGGCGCAGCAAATCAAGCGCTAGCTCTTTCCGCCCGGGGCCGCGCGAAGAGCACGCAGGCAGACGCAGCAAAGATCAGCGCGAAGCCGACCAGATCAGCTGCGGTGGGGCGCTCGCCGAGCAACAGGATCGAGGCGACGACGCCGATCGCGGGACTGCCAAGGACACCGAGCGAGGCCGTCATAGCCGGCAGGCGGCGCACGATCGCGAACCACAAGCCGTAGGCGACCCCGTTGGCGAGGAAGCCGGTCGACGCCGTACAAAGCAACGCGACCGGACTTGCATGCGCGAAATGCAGATGACCTTCGAATATCAGCATGAAGGCCGTGGTGACGACGAATGCGATCGTCACCTGCCAGCTGGCGATAGCCATGGGATCAGCCTTGATCCGCGCCCACTTCAGATAAACGGTGCCGGCGGCCCAGCACACGCCGGTCAGGAGCGCCAGCCAGATTCCCAGCGGAATCTTTGTTGCGGCCAACGGATAGATCAGGATGGCGAGACCCGCCGCACATAGAAGCAGTGCCGTCGCCTGCATGCGATTTGGCAATTCGCGCAGCAACAACCATGCAAACAAGACCGACCAGATCGGCATTGTGTAAGCCAGGATGGTGACCCGGGACGTCGCCGCGGAGAGTTGGGCGAAGGAGCCGAAGACGGTGAACGCGACGATATTGAGTAGCGACGCGACGGTGAGATGCAGCCAATCCCTCGTGCTCGCAACCCGCAAGCTGCGGCCGTGGAGGCGGCACGCCAAATAGAGCGTCAATGAACCAAGCGCCGCAGTGACCGTTCGCATGCTCAGCGGCGGAATCTCGTAGAGCGCGATCCGCATGATCGGCCAAGTCGCGCCCCAGATGACGCACAGCAGGACCAGCATCAGCCGCGCGCCGACATCGGCGTCACTCGAAGCATCGTGTGCGAAGCCGGGATCTCTCACTGACGGTTCACGACGAGGTCGTCACTGCGCTTTTGGTCCGGTGCCGAGATACCAGTCGGCGATCTGTGCGCCGGTCCAGAATAGCACATCGGGCTTCTTGCGAATGACCTCGAAGACGCGGCGCAGGTATTTCACGCGATGCGGCGCACCCATGATGTACGGGTGTATCGATAGCGCCATGATGCGCGCCGAATTCTCCGCATCCGCGTAAATCTGCTCGAACTGGTCAATCGCGCGATCGTAATATTCCGAAGCCTTGTGATGCTGGATCAGCATCATGGCGACGTCATTGCATTCTTGCGTGTAAGGCAGATTGAGAATCGGCTTGCCGCGGGTTTTCAGCCACACCGGCTGGTCGTCGAGCACCCAATCAGCGACATAGTCGTAGCCTTCCTCGACGAGGACGTCGGGTGTTTGCCAGGTTTCGGTGAGGCCGGGACCAAGCCAGCCGCGCGGCGGTTTTCCGGTGGCCTTGGCGATGGCGTCCCGCACTTTTCGAATGTCGGCGCGCTCATTCTCGACCTTCTGCAAATTGCGCTGCGTAAAGCCGTGGCCGATGAACTCCCATTTGCGCTCGACCGCAGCCTGCACGATGGCGGGATAGGCGGCGAGCGCCGAGCCGTTGATGGCGATCACGCCCGGTATGGCGAACTCATCGAATATTTTCAAAAATCGCCAAAAGCCGACCCGGTTGCCGTATTCATGCCAAGCCCAATTCGGTACGTCTGGCAGCGGCGAGCCTCCGGCCGGCGGCGTCAGCACGGTGCGCGGCATCGGCTGCATCGGGTCCCACTCTTCGACGTTGATGACGGCCCACACCGCCATGCGCGCGCCATTGGGCAATTTAAGCGGCGCGCGCTCCGTGATGGCTGAATACGGAATCCGGTCTGACGGCAGCATCGGTCGCTTCTCGGTGGTCTTCTTTCGTGAAGATTTTTTTGGTCGTGTCGTCATTGGCGGAATCATACCTTTCCGCGGCAGCGATAGCATGCTGCGATCCTCTGTCCACTCAACCGGCGGTGGCCGGCGGATAACGCGTTGCTACCGTGCCAAGTATCGTCAGCGCGACCGCACAAAGGCACAGCGGTACGAACGCTGTCCAGGGCCGTCCTGTTGCGTCCCAAAGCGCGCCGCTGATGGTCGGGATGATAATTGCCGTCGTGTAGCTGACGGTGAGCATGCCGGCGGACGTGCGCGCCAGATCGGCGGGCGAACTCAGAAGCGGCGGCAAAGCGAGCGTTGCCGTCAGCGTAATAGCCGTGGTGAAGCCGACCAATGCGCAGCAGGAGAGAAGCACCGGAGCGGAATGTCCGAAGATCAGGCCGAGGAATGCCGCCAGGAGAACGGGGCCGAACAGCAAAAACGGCCAAGAGCGGCCCTGCAGGCGATTGGCCAGCAAAAGCAGAATGATTGGCGCAACAAGTTGCGCGCCGTTAAGCCATCCGAGCGCAGCGCCAAGAAGACCAGCTTTGCCCTGGCTGGCAAGGTAGTCGCCGAGAAACGCGTTGGTGCCGAAGAACGGGCTGTTGTTGCTGCCGAAGGTGAGGCCCAGGAGCCAGACCAGCGGATCCTTGAAATTTGGCCACCACAACGCGCCCATCTTGGTGTCGATCGTTGCGTGGTCGTGCTCTTTTGGGCTGAAGATGAAAAATACCGGCGCGATCAGGAGCGCGGGCACCGCCCACACCAGGAGATCGAGCCGCCAGGAGCCGCCGACCAGCGGCAAGACGAAGGGAATGGTCAGGCCGGTCGCCAACAGCGCGCCCGTCAGCATCCCGCTGGTATAGGCGATGGTGCCGAGCGCAATGCGATCGGGCAGCCATTCGCCGACCAGCGTCGGCATTCCTGGCTGCATGATGGCGACGCCGAAGCCGGTCGCGATGGCGGCGGCGTAAAGCGTCGGCACGTCGATGGCCGCGCTTCGTGAGGCGCCGGCAAGCGCCACGATAATCATGCCCAGCACAGCGGCGGTACGCGCGCCGAGCCGCGCGATGAGCAACGACCCGGGAACGGCCGCAACGGCGAAGAGCGCCAGCGGTAATCCGATCAAGAGCCCGACCTGCGTCTCCGTCATGCGCAGTTCGCTGTGCACCAGCGGTATCACCGGTGGCATGGCGAGGATCGTCATGCGCATCGCCACTCCGGCAAGCCAGAGCAGCGACATGAGCTCGATCAAACGGCCTGTGGAGCGGCCGTTCCGGCTTGCGGAGGACGTCATGGAAGGAGTACCCGGCGTATTCTGCTACCGTGCATGACCGGCCGCCGCGGCGCAAGAAAAGCCATTCCCGTCCCCAGGTGACGCTTGCCGCACCATTGGAACAAATATAGAACATGGAATTGGAGGCCGGTCATGTCGGATATCGCCGCGGCGCAGCGCATACTCCGCACCACTTTCGGCTTCGAGGAATTTCGTCCGGGGCAATCCGATATCATCGTCGCCATCCTTGAAGGCCGCGATGTTCTGGCGGTGATGCCGACCGGCAGCGGCAAGTCGCTGTGCTATCAGCTTCCGGCGCTGCTGCGCGGCAGTCTCACCATCGTGGTATCGCCCTTGATCGCGCTGATGCGCAATCAGGTCGCGCAATTGCGCGGCTACGGCATTGCGGCCGCGGCGCTCAACTCCGCCAACGATCCGGCGGAAAACCGCGCCGTGCTCGATGGCATCGCGCGCGGCGAGCTGCGGCTTGTTTATGTCGCGCCGGAGCGGCTGGTTAGACCGGACACGCTCGATCTCCTCAAGCGCGCCAAGGTTACGCTGCTGGCGGTCGACGAGGCGCATTGCATCTCGCAATGGGGCCATGACTTCCGGCCGGAATATGCGGCGCTGGGCACGGTGCAGGCGGCACTGGGCGGCGTGCAGACCGTCGCCTTCACCGCGACCGCAGATGCGGCGACGCGAACCGATATCGTGGGCAAGCTTTTCAGCCGTCCGCCGGCTCTCTTCGTTCACGGCTTCGATCGGCCCAATTTGCGGCTGGCGATGCAGGCGAAAGCCGGCGGCCGCAAGCAAGTCGCGGATTTCGTCCTGGCGCATCGCGGGCAAAGCGGCATCGTCTATTGCAGTTCGCGGCGCAAGACCGAAGCGCTCGCTGAGTTTCTCCGCGACAGCGGTGTGAAAGCGCTGGCCTATCACGCCGGCATGGAATTGCCGGAGCGCTCGCGGCATCAAGATATTTTTCTCCAGGACGACGGCGTTGTCGTGGTGGCGACCGTGGCGTTCGGCATGGGCATCGACAAGCCCGACGTCCGCTTTGTTCTGCACGCCGACATGCCCGCCAATATCGAAAGCTATTATCAGGAGATCGGCCGCGCCGGCCGCGATGGGCTGCCCGCCGATACGCTCACTCTCTATGGCATGGGCGATGTCCGCTTGCGCCGCATGCAGATCGACGAGACCGACGCGGCCGAAGAGCAGAAGCGGGTGGATCGGCAACGGCTCAACGCGCTCGTGTCGCTATGCGAGTCGCCGCGCTGCCGGCGGCAAACACTGCTGTCCTATTTCGGCGAAACCACGGAGCCGTGCGGACATTGCGATTTCTGCTGCGACGGCGCCGAAGTGATCGACGGCACCATCGCGGCGCAGAAAGCGCTCTCCGCCATGGTGCGGACCGGGCAGCGTTTTGGCACCGAGCATCTCGTCAACGTGCTGATCGGCGAAAAGAGCGAAGCTGTCGAAAAATTCGGGCATGATCGGCTGCCGACTTTCGGCGTGGGCAAGGAATATGGCAAGCAGGAATGGCGCTCGATCTTCCGGCAGTTGCATGGCGCGGGGATCGTCGCGCTCGACATCACCGGTCACGGCACCTGGTCGGTGACCGAGGCCGGGCGCAGGGTACTCAAGGGCATCGACAAGGTCACGTTGCGCAAAGACACGCTTAAGCCCGCGACCCGCAAGGTGGCCCGTGCGGCCGCCAACGCCGCGGCGCTTACTGAAGGCGGAGCTGACGACACGGCACTGTTCGAGGCGCTGCGCAAACGCCGCTCGGAACTTGCCAAACAGCAGGGGGTCGCGGCCTACGTGGTTTTCGCCGACAAGACGCTGATCGACATGGCCCGGCGTAAGCCGACGACCACAGCCGAAATGGCGGCCGTGCACGGAGTTGGGGAGAGCAAGCTTCGCCAATATGGCGCAATTTTCATGGAAGCGGTTCGCGATTATACCGCGCGAGCGGCGTAACGGGAATTGACGGCAAACGCGCTTTTAAAGGTCCCTTTTGGCGGGGGTTCCGCGTTGTTGCGCTGCATTACGCTCTATGTTAGCAAACCCGCGATTTACGCGGGATCGCGGGCATTTCCGCTGCCCCCGCGCTGTCCAAGTCCCGCTTGAATCCGAAGGGCTTGCACCGACCGTTGGCGCCGGGTGCGAGTTTCTGCGGAAAAAGCTTCAAAGAACGCTTTGACGAGCACCCGAAGTGGCAGGCGAAGAACCCCTCGTATCCGGAATGGCCGGCCGCTATGCGACCGCCCTGTTTGATCTCGCTCGTGAGGCGAACACGATCGACGCCGTCAAAGCCGACCTTGATCGTTTCGACGCGCTGATCGGCGAAAGCCCCGATCTCCTGCGCCTTGTGCGCAGCCCGGTGTTTTCCGCCGACGCGCAGTTGCGGGCGCTGAGTGCCGTGCTCGACCGGGCTGCGATCGGCGGACTTGCGCTGCGCTTTCTCAAGCTCGTGACGTCGAACCGGCGGCTGTTCGCGGTGCGCGACATGATCAGGGGCTTCCGGGAACTCGTCGCCCAGCACAAGGGCGAGGCCACCGCCGAAGTGACCGTCGCCGAACCGCTCAAGGCCGAATATCTCGAGGCGCTCCGCGCCACGCTTAAATCGGTGAGCGGCAAGAACGTCGACCTCGCCATCAAGATCGATTCCGCCATCATCGGCGGGCTCGTGGTCAAGCTCGGTAGCCGCATGGTCGATACCTCACTGCGCACCAAGCTCAACGCGATCAAGCACGCCATGAAAGAGGCTCGCTAATGGACATCCGCGCCGCGGAAATCTCCGCAATCCTCAAAGAGCAGATCAAGAATTTCGGCCAAGAGGCCGAAGTCTCCGAAGTCGGCCAAGTGCTGTCAGTCGGCGACGGCATTGCCCGCGTCTACGGCCTCGATAACGTGCAAGCCGGCGAGATGGTCGAATTCGAGAGCGGCGTCAAAGGTATGGCGCTCAATCTCGAAAGCGACAATGTCGGCATCGTGATTTTCGGCAGCGACCGCGAGATCGCGGAAGGCCAGACCGTTAAGCGCACCCGCGCCATCGTCGAGGTGCCGGTTGGCAAGGGCTTGCTTGGCCGCGTCGTCGATGCGCTCGGCGAGCCGATCGACGGCAAAGGGCCGATCAAGGCGGACCATAAGGCGCGCGTCGACGTCAAGGCGCCGGGCATCATCCCGCGGAAATCGGTTCACGAGCCGATGGCGACCGGCCTGAAAGCAATCGACGCACTGATCCCGATCGGCCGCGGCCAGCGCGAGCTGATCATCGGCGACCGCCAGACCGGCAAGACCGCGATCGCGCTCGATACCATCCTCAATCAGAAGCAGCTCAACCAATCCGGCGATGAAAAGATCAAGCTCTATTGCGTCTACGTCGCGATCGGGCAGAAGCGATCCACCGTCGCGCAATTCGTCAAGGTCTTGGAAGAAAACGGCGCGCTCGATTACGCGATCGTGGTTGCCGCGACCGCGTCCGATCCGGCGCCGATGCAGTTTTTGGCGCCGTTTGCCGGCTGCGCCATGGGTGAATATTTCCGCGACAACGGCATGCACGCGGTGATTATCTATGACGATCTGTCCAAGCAGGCCGTGGCCTATCGGCAGATGTCGCTGCTGCTGCGGCGGCCGCCGGGACGCGAGGCCTATCCGGGCGACGTGTTCTACCTGCATTCGCGCTTGCTCGAACGCGCGGCGAAGATGAACGACGACAACAAAGGCGGATCGCTCACCGCGTTGCCGGTCATCGAGACCCAGGCCAACGACGTGTCGGCCTATATTCCGACCAATGTCATCTCCATCACCGACGGCCAGATCTTCCTGGAGACGGATTTGTTCTATCAAGGCATCCGGCCGGCGGTGAATGTCGGGCTTTCGGTGTCGCGCGTCGGCTCGGCGGCGCAGACCAAGGCGATGAAGAAAGTCGCCGGCCGCATCAAGGGGGAGCTCGCGCAATACCGCGAAATGGCCGCTTTCGCGCAGTTTGGCTCCGACCTCGACGCCACCACGCAGCGGCTCCTCAATCGCGGCTCGCGACTCACCGAGCTCCTTAAGCAGCCGCAGTTCTCGCCGCTCTCCATGGAGGAGCAGGTCTGCGTCATCTATGCCGGCGTCAACGGCTATCTCGATCCGCTGCCGGTCGATCGCATCGGCGCCTTCGAGGACGGCCTCCTCAGCCTGCTGCACACCCAGCGGGGCGACCTTCTCAAGGCGATCCGCGAATCACGCGATCTCGACGACGCGACTGCGGAAAAACTCAAAGGTGTCGTCAGCGATTACGCGAAGACGTTTGCGTGAACGCGCGGGGATAGATCGAGCTTCGGATGCCTTCGCTTAAAGACCTTCGTAACCGCATCGCCGCCACCAAGGCGACGCAGAAGATCACCAAGGCCATGCAGATGGTCGCGGCGTCGAAGCTGCGTCGCGCCCAGGCAGCGGCCGAAGCGGCGCGTCCCTACGCGACCCGCATGGATACCGTACTCGGAAATATCGCGGCCTCGGTCGCGGGCCTCGACACCGCGCCCCGGCTGCTGCGCGGCACCGGCAGCGACCAGCGGCATCTCCTTCTTGTTTGCACCGCAGAACGCGGCTTGTGCGGCCCGTTCAATACCGCGATCGTGCGGCTGGCGCGCGAACGCGCGGCCGCGCTGATGGCGGAGGGCAAGGAAGTCAAGTTCTTCTGCGTCGGCCGCAAAGGCTACGATCAGTTGCGCAGGCTTTATGCCAGCCAGATCGTCGAGCTGGTCGATCTCCGCTCGGTGCGCGTGCTCCGTTTCGAAAACGCGAAGATGATCGCCGAAAAGATCATCGCGCTGTTCGACAAATTCGAATTCGACGTCTGCACGCTGTTCTATTCGCGCTTCCGTTCGGTGATCGCGCAGATACCGACCGCGCAACAAATCATCCCGCCGGTGTTCGATGCGAAGGCGGCCGATGCCTTGGGCGGCGCCGTGTATGAATTCGAGCCGGACGCCGAGGACATCCTGCATGAGCTTCTGCTGCGCAATCTCGCCGTGCAGATTTTCCGCGCCTTGTTGGAAAATTCCGCCTCGTTCTATGGCGCGCAAATGTCGGCGATGGACAACGCGACGCGCAATGCCGGCGACATGATCCGCCGGCAAACGCTCAGATACAATCGTACGCGGCAGGCGATGATCACCAAGGAACTGATCGAGATTATCTCCGGAGCCGAAGCGCTGTGACGATGGGCGCGCGGCAACATCAGTAAGGACGACCTCATGGCTCAATCCGTCGGACGTATCACTCAAGTCATCGGCCCCGTGATCGACGTGCATTTCGACGACAACTTGCCGCCGATCCTCAACGCCCTGGAGACCGAAAATCAGGGCCGCCGGCTGGTCCTCGAAGTCGCGCAGCAGCTTGGCGAAAATACCGTGCGCACGGTCGCCATGGACACCAGCGAGGGCCTGGTGCGCGGGCAAGAGGTTACCGACACCGGAGCGCCGATCTCGGTTCCGGTCGGCCAAGGATTGCTCGGACGCATCATCAACGTGATCGGCGAGCCGGTCGACGAAGCCGGTCCGGTCACGGGCGAGGCGCTCCGCTCCATCCACCAGGAAGCGCCGGCCTATACCGATCAGTCGACCGAGTTCGGCCATTCTCGTCACCGGCATCAAGGTCGTCGATCTGCTGGCGCCCTATGCCAAGGGCGGCAAGATCGGATTGTTCGGCGGCGCCGGTGTCGGCAAAACCGTGCTGATCATGGAATTGATCAACAACGTCGCCAAGGCGCATGGCGGTTATTCGGTGTTTGCCGGCGTCGGCGAGCGCACCCGCGAAGGCAACGACCTCTACCACGAGATGATCGAGTCCGGCGTCAACAAGGACCCGCACAAGGGCTCGGTCGAAGGCTCCAAATGCGCGCTGGTCTACGGCCAGATGAATGAGCCGCCGGGCGCCCGCGCCCGCGTCGGGCTGACCGGCCTGACGGTCGCCGAGCATTTCCGCGACCAGGGCCAGGACGTGCTCTTCTTCGTCGACAACATCTTCCGCTTCACCCAGGCGGGCTCGGAAGTATCGGCGCTGCTCGGCCGCATTCCTTCGGCGGTGGGCTATCAGCCCACGCTTGCGACCGACATGGGCGCGTTGCAGGAGCGCATCACCACGACCAACAAAGGCTCGGTGACGTCAGTGCAGGCCATTTATGTCCCGGCCGACGACCTCACCGATCCGGCGCCGGCCACCTCCTTCGCGCATCTCGACGCGACCACCGTGCTGTCGCGCGACATCGCCGCCAAAGGCATCTATCCGGCGGTCGATCCCCTGGATTCAACGTCCCGCATGCTGTCGCCGCTGATCGTCGGCGAGGAGCACTATACGGTTGCCCGTCGGGTGCAGCAGGTTTTGCAGCGCTACAAGGCACTGCAGGACATCATCGCCATTCTCGGCATGGACGAACTGTCGGAGGAGGACAAGCTCACGGTGGCGCGCGCCCGCAAGATCGAGCGCTTCCTGTCGCAGCCGTTCTTCGTCGCGGAAGTGTTCACCGGCTCGCCGGGCAAGCTCGTCGACCTGCAAGACACGATCAAGGGCTTCCGCGATCTGGTCGACGGCAAATACGACCACCTGCCTGAGGCGGCGTTCTATATGGTCGGCACCATCGAGGAGGCGGTCGAGAAGGGCAAGAAACTCGCCGCCGAGGCGTAACACCCATGACCGGGCTTCATTTCGAGTTTGTTTCGCCCGAGAGCGTCTTGTTCTCCGGCGACGTCGACCAGGTGGATTTGCCTGGCAGCGAAGGCGACATCGGCATCTTCCCCGGCCACGCGCCGCTGGTGACCACGTTGCGGCCCGGCATCGTGACCATTTTCCGCGGCGGCCAGCGCGAGCCGGTCGTCGTCATCGGCGGTTTTGCCGAAGTGAGCCCGACAGGGCTGACTGTACTTGCCGACAAAGCCGTGGCGCGCAGTGATTTTGACGTGGCAACGCTGGCCACCGAGATCACAGACGCCGAGGAAGACATCGCCGACAGCCAGGACGCTGCGCGGCGCGACAGGCTAGCGCGGCATCTCGAGCAGTTGAAAGCGTTGCAGGCAGCCTTATCGTCGTAGCGCTTAAGGGACGGTCAAAGTAGGCGCTCGGCTATTTCGCGAATTGCCGGAATTCGTCGGCGACGCGGTCATAGACCGCGCGTTTGAATGGCACCACGAGGTCCGGGATATTTTGCAGCCGCTCCCAGCGCCAGTCGCTGAACTCCGGCTGATGCCCGGCAGGATGTTCCACGTCGATCTCATCGTCGCTTCCGGTAAA
Organism: uncultured Alphaproteobacteria bacterium; assembly: GCA_963784325.1. Taxonomy (GTDB): domain Bacteria; phylum Pseudomonadota; class Alphaproteobacteria; order Rhizobiales; family Xanthobacteraceae; genus BOG-931. Next base: position 55,700 of record CAWARC010000032.1, read on the forward strand.
GCGCGTGGCGAACCATTTTTGTGCCTGGCCGCGGTATTTGCCTTGCCACGCTTGGCCGACGATTTCACGCGGAATGTCGTATTTCAGCCAATCCGCGATTTCGCCGAGGCGTTCCACCGAGCGGATATTGGTCTCTTCGCGCAGTTCCCGTACCGCCGCCGGCCACGGCTCTTCGCTTTCATCGATGCCGCCCTGAGGCATCTGCCAGGTATGCGTGAGGTCGATATGCTCAGGCCCCTCGATGCGCCGGCCGATGAACACCAAGCCATGGCGATTGAGCAGAACGACGCCAACGCAGGGACGATAGGGGAGATCTTCGAAGCGCATTGGCAAATTTAATCGGAAAACCGGAATAGCGGATCAGGAGGCGTCCGGGTGATTTAGTTCTATTCGTTATTGCCCAGCTTCGCTACTCGCTTGCCGTCGACAGCTTGCCTTTCATCACCACCGCGGTGACCGGGACGAGCAACAGGCCCCGACTCGCCGCCGATTTTGCCCACTTGGCGATTTGCTCGATCGATACTGGGAGCGCGGACGCGATGCCGACGGCGACGCCGCGCTCCCGCGCGGCCATTTCCAAACGGGCAAGCGCGCGGTCGATTTCGCTTGGCGTCGGCACCGCATCGATGATCACGTCGGCCCGCGCGAACGGCAAATTGTTGGCGCCTGCGATCTGGCCGGCGACGCTTCTGGGGTTCGAGCCATCGTCGACAAAGATCAGTCCGCGTTTTGCTGTCTCGTGCAGGATCGGGGTGAAGCTGGTTTCGGAAGCGGTGAAACGCGCCCCCATCGAATTGGCAAGGCCTACATAGCCTTGGAACTGGCTCATCACCCAGTGCAGGCGGTCGATATTCTGCTCCGGAGTGAGCGAGGTGAGCAGTGTTTGCGGACCGGGATCATTATCCGGATAGTCGAACGGTTCCATCGGCACTTGCAGCAAGAGCTCGTGACCCGCGGCGCGCGCCTGGGCGGCCAAGGCAGCGACCTGAGCCCCATAGGGCACAAAGCCGAGGGTCACCTGGCCCGGCAGTTTTGCGATCGCATCGGACGTCGCGTTTGCGCTGACGCCTAAGCCTTCGACGATCAAGGCGATACGCGGAGCGTCCGGCTTACCGGGCAAAGGCTTCACCGGCCGTGCGAAGGCGTCCGCAGGACGCGTTCCGTCGGCGGCGATTTTCGGAATGGCGCCATGTGGCGTCATCTCGACGAATTTCACGTCTACCGGGGCCGCCTGGGCCAGCGCGGCCCCGGTGGCGGGCGCCGGAACCACGACCTCCTGCTTTTCGCCGGTTTTGCCGTCGATGATTGTGACCGTGGTGGTGTTGGGCAGCGCGCCGGGCGCGGCTGGCGCCGGGGCCATCGCCCGACTTTCGTGCTGCTGGGTTGCCGCGGAGGATGGCGCGCCTGGCTGCGGCGGCGCCGGAACGTCCGATGTCTTGGTCGCGAGGCGCAGATTTGCCGGCACCAGGGCCATCGGCTCGCCGCCATACGGGTCGTCCGCCACGATCGCCCAGAGCACGAACAAACCGAGGAACGCGGCCAGCACTCCGGCCATGATTTGGGGAACCGGAAGCTTAATCACGCGCCGGCGTTTTCTCGGTTCGCGGCCGAGCGGGGCGGTCAGATCATCCACAGCCATCGGTGGATCCTTGGGCCGTGACGTAGGCCATGCTTTGGGGCCATATCTGCGCGAATCATGCCCTCGCGAATCATGGCGGAAAGTCTATCACGGCCTGGTAAGGGGCCGGATGGCCAAGGCTGCCGCGGGTCCACGAGCCGGACAAAAAGTTCGGGGCGGCTTTGAGGCCGCCCCGAACTCGATTTAGGCCAAAGTGCTTTCCCTTAGTTGGGCACGGGGGCCTTTGGATTCGGCGGGAAAGCGGCGTTGCTGGCGGTTCCGCGCAGCAGATCAAGCGCCATATGCAGCGCCTTGTCGTCCTTCTCGTCCGGCGGCACGTAGGACTGCGAGCCCGATTTCTCGGTGCCGGTGGCCGCGAGGTGACCCCGCAGCGAGGCTTCACCCTCGGTATCGGTCTCGCCCTTCAGGCTGGCCGGCACGTCCTGCGTCACCTCGATGTCGGGCTTGATGCCCTGCGCCTGGATCGAGCGCCCTGACGGCGTGTAGTAGCGGGCCGTCGTCAGCCGCAGCGCGCCATTGTCGGCGCCAAGCGGGATGATGGTCTGCACCGATCCTTTGCCGAAGGAACGCGTGCCAATGAGCGTGGCACGCTTATGGTCCTGCAGCGCGCCGGCAACGATCTCCGACGCCGAAGCCGAGCCGCCGTTGATGAGAACGATCACCGGCTTGCCGTGGGTCATGTCGCCCGGCCGCGCATTGAAGCGCTGCGTCTCCTCCGGGTTGCGCCCGCGCGTCGACACGATCTCGCCCTTGTCGAGGAAGGTATCGGCGACCGAAATCGCCTGATCGAGCAGGCCGCCCGGGTTGTTGCGCAGATCGACGATGTAGCCCTTGATCTTGTCGGCGCCGAGCTGGCTGCCGAGATCATTGATCGCCTGCTTCAGGCCGTCGGTGGTCTGCTCGTTGAACTGCGTGATGCGGATATAACCGACATCATCGCCTTCGGCGTGCGAGCGCACCGATTTCACGCGAATGATGTCGCGCATGATCGTCAGCTCGATCGGCTTATCGGCGCCTTTGCGGACGATGGTGAGCTTGATCTTGGAGTTCACCGGGCCGCGCATCTTGTCGACGGCTTGATTGAGGGTCAGGCCCTGCACCGCCTCATCATCGAGCTTGGTGATGATGTCGTTGGCCATGACGCCCGCCTTGGCCGCCGGCGTATCGTCGATCGGCGCAACCACCTTCACCAGGCCGTCCTCCATGGTGACCTCGATGCCGAGGCCACCGAACTCGCCGCGGGTCTGCACCTGCATATCGCGGAAGCTCTTCGGATCCATGTAGCTCGAATGCGGATCGAGCCCGGACAGCATGCCGTTGATGGCCGATTCGACGAGCTTCTTGTCGTCGGGCTTTTCGACGTAATCGGCGCGGACGCGCTCGAAGACGTCACCGAACAGGTTGAGCTGCTGGTAGGTGTCCGAGGCGGCGGCCCTCGCCGCCGAGCCAAGCAGCATGGCGTGTGGCTGAGTGACCAGCAGCGCTGCCGCGGCGCCGGCCACTGCACCAAGGAAAACCAGATAAGTTTTGCGCATCATCCGCGAACCTTTTCGCCTTCGTTTGTCGCCCACCAAGGGCTAGGGTCGATGGGAGTGCCGTCCTTGCGGAACTCCACATAGAGTACGGGCTGTTTAGGCCCGGTCGTGACGGCTGCCGCTGTTTGCGATGCGTCGCCCATCATCGCTACCGGCTCCCCGGTTAACACGAACTGTCCGAGATCGACGGAAATCCGATCCATGCCCGCCAGGAGAACATGATACCCGCCGCCGGCATTCAGGATCAAGAGTTGCCCATAGCTGCGAAACGGTCCGGCGTAAACAACCCAACCGTCGCATGGAGCGGTAATCTCGGCTCCGGGCCGCGAGGCGATCGAGACGCCCTTCTGGGTCCCGCCGACGCCGTCGGCCCCACCGAACGCACGGATCGGCACGCCATTGACCGGCAAATGCATGTGTCCGCGCATGTCGGGGAAGGCGACCGCGGGGGTCAGGCGGCCGGGGTCGCTGAGAGCCGCGAGTTGCGGCTGTGTCGCGTCGTTGGCAATCGCGTGGGCGGCATCGTGCGCTGCGCGGGTCGCGGGATCGAGGCCTGCTTCGAGCTTGGCGATCAAATCCTTGATCGTATCGACCTGGCGCGCCAGGACCGCGGCGTGCTGCCGCTCGGTATTGAGCGCCTGTTCCGCTGCCGCCTCGTTCTTCTGACGTTGGTCAATAAGGAGCGTCAGTCGAAGCTGCTCGTGTCCGAGCAGATTGAGATCCCCGGAAAGACGGTTGCTTTCATCGACGATTTGTTTGCGCACGCGCACCAAATCGGCCAGATCGCCGGCCAATGAATCGGCTTGCGCGCGCATTTCCGGCAGCACTGTGCCGAGCGTGATGGCCGTGCGCACCGCCTGCAGCGCATCTTCCGGCCGCACGATGAGCGCCGGCGGCGGCTGGCGGCCCATACGCTGCAAAGCGGCGAGGATCTCGACGATCACGTCACGGCGCTCATTGAGCGACTTACGCAGCAGCTTTTCCTGCTCGTCGAGCGGCACCAGGCGCGCCCGCGTCGCGTCGATATTCGCTTCGACATCGCGGACTCGCGCGGCGGTGCCGATAAGGTCTTGATTGAATTTATGGCGGTCCTCGCCCAGAGCCTCTATCTCGAGGCGTAGCTTGGCCTGACTATCGACCGACGCGCGCTGCCGGGCGAGTGCCGAATCGAGCTCCTGGTCGTGTTGCTTGAGCGCATCCGTGTTGTCCCCGGCGGGTGGAGCGCTCTCGGGCGAGGTCGGCGATGGGGCAGCCGGGCTCGGCGTCGTCGCGTCCGGGGGAGGAAGTTTTTGCGCTGTTTGGGCGCACGCGACGGAGCTTGCGCCGAGACTGGCACCGAGACCTGCGCCAATCGGCAGCACCAACGCCAACGCCGAGCCGAGCACAAGGCGCGGATCGGTGCGGCTCGACCGTCGGAGAATCATCGGTTTCAAGGGTAGGCGCGAACCTCGGAAAGGCAAGAGAAACCGCATAAAACGGGCCGGCGTGAGACCGGAATAAGACAGCGAAGGCCTTAGCCGTCACAATTCGGTGATGCGACGCGGCCGAGGTCTCCCGAACCGGACATTGTGCAGCGCTGCCGGTCTGTTCAGGCCCGGTGATAGGGGTGTCCGGCCAGGATCGTGCCGGCGCGATAAAGCTGCTCGAGCAGCATGATGCGGACCAGTTGGTGCGGCCAGGTCGCGCTGCCGAAAGCGAGCTTGAGCTTGGCGCGGTCGCGCAGGCTTGGCGCCAGCCCGTCGGCGCCGCCGATGATGAAGCAGACGGCGGAACGGTCCTCCTCGCGCCACCTGCGCAGCATCGTCGCCAGCGTCGCGCTGTCGAGGTTGTCGCCCCGCTCGTCGAGGATGGCCACGATCGCCTGTTCGGGAATGACATTGGCGATTGCGATAGACTCCTCGACGCGGCGGCGTCCGGCATCGTGCGCGCGGCTCTCGCGAATTTCGACGATTTCGATCTCGCGAAGACCGAAAGCGCGGCCGATCGTTTCGGCGCGCTTGCGATAGGCTGCGGCAAGGTCGCGCTCCGAGCCCTGTTTCAATCGGCCGACGGCGGCAACGAGGATACGCATGGCCTTTTATGACCGCTGAGATATCAACGCGCCGCCTGGATGGTTAGCGGCATGTCTAAATAGATCTTGTAGCTTTGCGATTTGGGTTTGGCCTTGTCCGCTTCATTGAGATATTCGATCGAGCTTTTTCCCAAATAGGCGCGCGGCAGGATCATGACGCGAATGAACCGCGTCGGGCGGTCCGCGCCTTGCGCGAAAACGCCGTCGGGGCCGGTCTCGTACCATGCCCCGCCTGGGCCGTATGACGTCGAGCGGCCGTGGGTGTCGATGCGGATGCCACCTTCGATGACGCAGCGGATACCGGGTCCTTGGTGCCGGTGCAGGTAGGCGCAGCCGCCCGGCGGAAATGCGACGCCGTCGCCGCGCAAGAGGAGCGCGCCCTTCGGCGCCGTCTCAAGCCACGCCGCGAGCTTTTCGCGAGAAACGATGCCGCGCCCCGCATTAGCCGCGCCAGTGGCGGCGTCAGGTGTAAGCTCCCAGCGCCACAGCGTCGCGCCGCCGATGCCGGCCTTGAGCGCGACGGGGGCTTCGCTGCCGAAGGTGTCGTCGTCGTGCAGTGTGCGATCCGCGATCGTGACGGCGCCATGAACCACGAAAATCATGCGCGGCAGCGCCGGCCAGGATGCCTCGGCGCCGTTCGCCAACACGTCCTCGTAGAGCCGCAACGTCGGGTACATCTTTTTGGTCTCCTCGATGCGTCATGCGCCGGGCGAGTGTCTGTGCGAAGCGGTCCGCGCGCAACGGCATTTACACTCGCGCGCCGGCATTGCTAAATCGATTTGGCGTTGCCCACCCTGGCGTTTGCCCACTGTATTGCGCGTTGGGAGGCAGCCATAGACGGAATCGACATCGAGCGTTTCCGCTATAAAGAAGCCGGGGAGGACGTCGATGCAACGAACCACGCCACCATTTCGCGCCGACCATGTCGGCAGTCTGTTGCGACCGGCCGCGCTGAAGGAAGCGCGCGCCAAACGCGAACGCAACGAGATTTCCGCGGAGGCCTTGCGCGCGATCGAGGATCGGGAGATTGAGAAGGCGATCAGGAAACAGGAAGAGGTCGGATTGAAGCTTGCCACTGACGGCGAGTTCCGCCGCTCGTGGTGGCACTTCGATTTCTTTCGCGGGCTCGACGGGGTGACCTTTTACACGACGGATCGCGGCATTCAATTCAGCGGCGTGCAGACCAAAGCTGAAGCCATCAAAATCGACGGCAAGATCGGCTTTTCCGGGCATCCGATGCTGGAGCACTTCAAATTTCTAAAGGCGCACACCCGCGTCGTGCCGAAGATGACGATCCCCGCGCCGTCGACTTTTCATTTCCGGCAGGGCCGTGCCGCGATCAGCAGCGAAGTCTATCCCGACCTCGATCCGTTTTTCGATGACCTCGCCAAGGCCTATCGCGGCGCGATCCGCGCGTTTTACGATGCCGGCTGCCGCTATTTGCAGCTCGACGACACGGCTTGGTCCATGGTGTGCGATCCGAACGAGCGCGCCCAGTCGAAAACGCGCGGCGACGATCCCGAGGCGCTGCCGAAACGCTATGCGCGCCTCACCACTGCCGCGCTCGAAGGCAAGCCCGCCGACATGGCCATCACCATGCATTCGTGCCGCGGCAATTTTCGCTCGACCTTCATTGCGTCCGGCGGCTACGAGTTTGTCGCGGAACAGCTTCTCGGCCATACCGGCCTCGACGGCTATTTTCTCGAGTACAACTCCGCACGGGCCGGCGGATTCGAGCCCCTGCGTTTCTTCCCCAAGGGCAAAAAACAAATTGTGCTCGGTCTCGTCACGTCGAAGAGCGGCGCACTGGAGAAGAAAGACGACATCAAGCGTCGCATCGACGAGGCGACCAAATACGTCGATCTCGAGCAACTCTGCCTGTCGCCGCAATGCGGCTTTGCCTCGACCGAAGAGGGCAACGTTCTCTCCGAGGACGAGCAATGGGCCAAGCTCCGGATGATCGTGGAAATCGCCAATGAAGTGTGGGGTTGACGATGCAGCGAACCAAGCCGCCGTTCCGCGCCGATCACGTCGGCAGCCTGTTGCGCACCGCATCGCTCAAGGCGGCGCGGGAAAAGCGCGCCCGGGGCGAGATCGGCGCCGAAGCCTTCAAGGCGATCGAAGATCGTGAAATCGAGGGCGTGATCAAAAAACAGGAGGCGGTCGGGCTTAAATCGATCACCGACGGCGAGTACCGGCGCATCTCTTGGAACACCGATTTTCTCGAACAGCTCGATAACGTCGAGTCGTATGTGGGTCAGCGCAAAATCAGTTTTTCGACGAGCGGGCCGCAACCGCGGCCGCTGCTGCTGCGCCTGACCGGCAAGCTCGGCGGCTACAAGCCGCACCCGATGATCGAGCATTTCAAGTTCTTGCAGGCGCACACCAAACAAACGCCGAAAATGACGATCCCGTCGCCTTCGTCATTGCATTTCCGCTATGGCCGCGACGCCGTACCGGAATCGATCTATCCATCCATAGACGATTTTTACCGCGACCTCGGGCTCTCCTATAGCAAGGTCGTGCGCGCTTTCGCCGATGCCGGCTGCCGGTACCTGCAGCTTGACGAGGTCAACCTCACCTATTTGTGCGATCCGTCGCTGCGAAAAATGATCATCGACCGCGGCGACGACCCGGACACGCTGCCTGCCAGCTATGCCCGCATGATCAACGCCGCGATTGCCGACATTCCGTCCGACATGACAATTACCATGCATCTGTGCCGCGGCAATTTCCGGTCAAATTTCGTGGCGTCGGGGGGCTATGAGCCGGTGGCGGAGGTTCTATTCAACGCGATCAATGTTCACGGCTATTTCATGGAGTATGACTCCGCGCGCGCCGGCGGCTTCGAGCCGCTTCGCTTCGTGCCGAAGGGAAAATCGATCGTGCTCGGCCTCGTCACGAGCAAGAGCGGCACGCTGGAAAAGAAGGACGACATCAAGCGGCGAATCGACGAGGCGGCAAAGTTCGTCCCGCTCGATCAGCTGTGCCTGTCGCCGCAATGCGGGTTTGCTTCGACCGAGGAAGGCAATGTTCTTGCCGAAGAGGAAGAATGGGCGAAGCTCCGCATGATCGTCGAGCTCGCCAGCGAAGTGTGGGGATAGGCCGATGAGTTCAACGAACCAAACCGCCGTTCCGCGCCGATCATGTCGGCAGCCTGTTGCGGCCGGCCGAGCTCAAAGGCGCACGCGAGAAATTCGCCAAAGGCGAAATTGACGTCGCCGGGCTCAAAGCGGTCGAGGACCGCGCCGTCACGGACGTCATCAAAAAGCAGGAAGCGGTCGGGCTGCAATCCATCACCGACGGCGAGTTTCGTCGCTCCTGGTGGCATCTCGACTTCTTGTGGGGCCTCGACGGCGTCGAGAAGCATGTGATGGACACCGGCATCGCCTTTGCCGCAGTCACCACGCGCAACGAGGGCGTCAAGGTCACCGGCAAGATCGGCTTCTCCGGCCATCCAATGCTGGAGCATTTCAAGTTTCTCAAAGCGCATACGACGCGGACGCCGAAAATGACCATTCCGGCGCCGTCGGCGCTCTATGGCCGCCCAAGCCCGACGCCGATCGACAAGTCGATCTATCCGACGCTCGACAAGCTCTTTGCCGACCTCGGCGCGGCTTATAGGAAGGCCGTGCGCGCCTTCGCCGATGCCGGGTGCCGCTATCTGCAACTCGACGAAGTGTTCATCGCGATGCTGTGCGACCCACATTATCGCCAGCAGATGAAAGATCGCGGCGACGATCCAGAAGCTCTCGGAACGATCTATGGCGATCTTATCAACATGGCGATCTCCGACATTCCTGCCGACATGGCGGTGACGATGCATTTGTGCCGCGGTAATTACAAATCCACCTTCATGGGATCGGGCGGCTACGACGCCATGCAGGAGGTGCTGTTCGACCGCATCAAGGTGCACGGCTATTTCATGGAATACGACACCGCGCGCGCCGGCGGTTTCGAGCCGCTCAAACGGCTGCACAGGGACCGTGTCGCAGTGCTCGGTCTCGTCACCACAAAAACCGGCACGCTCGAAAGCAAAGACACCCTCAAGCGCCGCATCGAGGAAGCCGCCAAATTCGCCGACCTCGACCGGCTTTGCCTGTCGCCGCAATGCGGCTTCGCCTCGACCGAGGAAGGCAATATCCTCGCCGAAGACGAACAATGGGCGAAGCTCAAGATGATCGGAGAGGTCGCGCAAGAGGTGTGGGGGGCTTAGGCCGCATGCCGAACATCGTTGCCGGCAAGGTCGCGATCGTCACCGGCGCGGCGCGCGGCGTCGGCCGCGGCATCGCGTTGTTGATGGCGCAAGAGGGCGCGAGCGTCATCGTCTGTGATATCGGCGCGAGCCTCGATGGCTCCGGCACTGATGCCGGCCCGGCGCAGGAGGTGGTCGACGAAATCAAGACTGCCGGCGGCAAAGCTATCGCCTCGACGCTGTCGATCAACGAGCCCGGCAACGCCGACAAAATCGTTAAGGCCGCGCTCGATGCTTTCGGCCGCGTCGATATTCTTGTCAATAATGCCGGCATTTTGCGCGACCGCATCTTTCACCGCATGAGCTGGTCGGACTGGTCGGATGTGATCGACGTGCATCTGCACGGCAGCTTCGCCATGAGCCGCGCCTGCGCCGGCCATTTCCGCGAACAGAATTCGGGCAGTTTCGTGCATATGACCTCGACCTCCGGCCTAGTCGGCAATTTCGGTCAGGCCAATTACATGGCGGCCAAGATGGGCATCGTCGGCCTGTCGCGCGGCATTGCGCTCGATATGGCGCGCTTCAACGTGCGCTCGAACTGCGTCGCGCCCTTTGCCTGGACACGGATGATCGATTCGATCCCGGCCGAGACCGAGGAGGAGAAGGCGCGGGTCGCGGCGTTCCGGCAGATGACGCCGGAGAAGATCGCGCCGCTCGTCGTCTATCTTGGCTCCGACCGGGCTGACGGCATCAGCGGCCAGATTTTCTCGGTGCGCAACAACGAGATTTACCTGTTCAATCAGACCCGCCCCATCCGCACGCTGCATCGCTCCGACGGCTGGACGCCGGAGAAGCTCGATGCGCAGCTCAAGGGGGCGTTTGCCGCCTCGTTCACGCCGCTCGACCGCTCCAGCGACGTGTTTTCCTGGGACCCGGTGTGATGGCGATCGTCTACGACAAGTTGATGGCGCTCGATATTCCGCCGCGGGAGCAGAGTTACGATGCGAAGGACTGCATCCTCTATGCGCTCGGTATCGGATTCGGCCACGATCCGATGAACGAGGACGAATTGCCCTTCGTCTACGAAAAAAATCTCAAAGTGCTGCCGACCATGGGCACCGTTCTCGGCCATCCCGGCTTCTGGGCGCGCAACCGAGATACCGGCATCGACTGGGTCAGGGTCGTCAACGGCGAGCAGGGCATCATCGTGCACCGGCCGATTGCCGGAGCGGGTATTGTGATCGGCCGGCAGCGCATCGTCGAGGTGATTGATAAGGGCGCCGGCAAGGGGGCGCTGGTCCTTTCCGAGCGCAAGATCACCGACAAGGCGACGAGCGAACCGGTCGCCACCGTGACGCATACGATGTTTTGCCGCGGCGACGGCGGTTTCGGCGGTCCGCCGCGCGAAGCGCCGGCGCCGCATGAGCCGCCCGCGCGCGCGCCGGATGCAGTCTGTGATCTCGCCACGCGGCCGGAAGCGGCGCTGATCTACCGGCTAAGCGGCGATCTCAATCCGATCCACTCCGAACCAGCCGTTGCGAAACAAGCCGGATACCCGCGGCCCATCATGCACGGTCTCGGCAGTTTCGGCACCGCCGCACACGCGGTTCTGAAAAGCTTCTGCGCTTATGATCCGAAGAAGCTCACGGCGTTCGCCGCGCGGTTTTCGGCGCCGGTCTTTCCCGGTGAGACCTTGCGCACCGAGATGTGGCGCGACGGCGAAGTCGTGAGCTTTCGCTCCCGTGTGGTGGAACGCGACGTCATCGCCGTCAATAACGGCCGTGCCGCGGTGCGGCCGTGACGGAAAACACAGATCTTGCGCCGATCCGCGAGGCGGTCCGCGCGCTTTGCGCGGATTTTCCCGGCGAATATTGGCGTGCGCTCGATCGCGAGCGCGCCTACCCCGACAAGTTTGTCGCCGCTTTGACCAAGGCCGGCTTTCTTGCCGCGCTTATTCCCGAAGAATTCGGGGGCAGCGGGCTCACGATGACGGCCGCAGCCGCGATCATGGAAGAAATTCAGGCTTCCGGCTGTAACGGCGCCGCCTGCCACGCCCAGATGTACACGATGGGCACGGTGCTCCGGCACGGCAGCGCCGAGCAGAAAGAGCGCTACCTGCCGGGTATCGCGCGCGGCGACCTGCGCCTGCAGGCGTTCGGGGTGACCGAGCCGACCTCCGGCACCGACACATTGGGCCTGCGCACCACCGCCGTGCGCGACGGCAACGACAGCTACGTCGTCAACGGCCAGAAGATTTGGACGTCTCGCGCCGAACACTCCGACCTGATGCTGCTGCTCGCCCGCACCACGCCGCGCGATCAGGTGAAAAAGCGGACCGACGGGCTTTCGGTTTTTCTCGTCGACATGGGCGAGGTCAAAGGCAAGAGCCTGACAATCCGTCCGATCCGCACCATGATGAATCACGCCACGACCGAAGTATTCTTTGAAAACATGCGGGTGCCGGCGGAAAACCTCATCGGCGTTGAGGGCGAAGGTTTCCGCTACATCCTCTCCGGCATGAACGCCGAGCGCATTTTGATCGCCGCCGAATGCATCGGCGACGCCAAATGGTTCATACGGAAAGCCACGGCCTATGCCGGCGAGCGGGTCGTCTTCGGACGTCCGATCGGCCAGAACCAGGGCGTCCAGTTTCCCATCGCGCGTTCTTACATCAACATGCGCGCCGCCGAACTGATGGTACGCGAAGCAGCGGCGCTCTACGAAGCCGGCAAAGACTGCGGCGCCGAGGCGAACATGGCCAAGCATCTCGCCGCCGAAGCGTCGTGGGCCGCGGCCGATATGTGCCTGCAGACCCACGGCGGCTTCGGCTTCGCCGAAGAATTCGATATCGAGCGCAAATTCCGCGAAACCAGGCTCTATACTGTGGCGCCGATCTCGACGAATCTGGTGCTGTCCTACATTGCCGAGCACGTCTTGGGACTGCCGAGGTCATATTGAGCCAGCCGCTGCCGCTCTCCGGTCTGCTTGTCGTCGCGCTCGAGCAGGCGGTCGCAGCGCCGATGTGCACGTGCCGGCTGGCCGATGCCGGCGCCCGCGTCATCAAGATCGAGCGGCCGGAAGGCGACTTCGCGCGCGGCTATGACGATCTCGTGCACGGCGAGTGCAGTTATTTCGTCTGGCTCAATCGCGGCAAGGAGTCGGTCGTGCTCGATCTCGACGCGGCTTCGGACAAAGCGCTGCTCGCCGCGCTGCTCGCGCGCGCCGACGTCTTCGTGCAGAACTTAAAGCCCGGATCGGTTGCCAAGCTTGGTTTTGAAATCGCGAAATTGCGGCGCCAGCATCCGCGGCTGATTTGTTGCTCGATTTCCGGCTTCGGCGAGACCGGGCCGCTCGCCAAACGCAAAGCCTACGACATGCTGATCCAGGCCGAATCCGGCCTCGCTTCGATCACCGGCACGTCCGAGCCGTCGCGGGTCGGCGTTTCGGTGGTCGATATCGCTTCCGGCATGAATGCGTATGAGGCGATTCTTACAGCCTTGATCGCGCGCGAACGCACCGGCGACGGCGCCGAGCTTTCGATTTCGATGTTCGACGCCATGGCGGACTGGATGACGGTGCCGCTCTTGCAGCAGGAGGCCGGCGTGCCGCCGCAACGCATCGGTCTCGCCCACACTTCGATCTCGCCCTATGGCGCATTCAAGAGCCGCGACGACGTCGACATTCTGATTTCCATCCAAAGCGACCGCGAATGGCGCGTCTTGGCAGAAAAGGTCTTGGACGATCCCGCGCTGGCGGCCAATCCGGCCTTTGCCACCAATGTCGAACGCGTCAAACGCCGCGCCGAAACCGACGGCAGGGTCGCCAAAACCTTCAGCGCCCTCGACGCGGAAGCTCTCGAGCAAAAACTCGCGGCGGCCGATATCGCTTTCGCCCGCGTCAACGGCCCGGCGGATCTCGCTCGCCATCCGCATTTGCGTCGCATCACTGTGGGCACGCCGAGCGGTCCGGTGTCCTATCCGGCGCCGGCCGAACCTAGCGCGGCGGCGCGGCGTTACGGGCCGGTGCCGGCGCTGGGTGAGCATACCAAGACGGTGCGCGAGGAATTCGCCGCGGTTACAATGAGCGCAAACTGACAGGGAGAACGTCCATGGACATCGGCTTCATCGGTCTCGGCAACATGGGTGCGCATATGGCGCGTCGCTTGATCGAGGCCGGCCACAAGGTCATCGTCTATGACACGCGCCAGGAAGCGATCGGCGATCTCGCCGCCCTCGGCGGTGTGGCCGCGCGTTCTCCCAAGGAGGTCGCCGACGCCGCCGAGACCGTGATGGTCAGCCTGCCGACGCCCGACATCGTGCTCAAGGTCGCGACCGGCCCCGACGGCGTCATCGAGGGCAAGCGTGTGCGCCGTTTTGTCGATCTCTCGACCACCGGCTCGGTGATGGCACAGCGGATTTTCAAATTGCTCGCCGCGAAAAATATCGTGCAGATCGACGCTCCCGTAAGCGGCGGCGTCAAAGGCGCCGAAAAGGGTACCGTCGCGGTGATGGCGTCGGGCCCGCGCGCCGACGTTGAAGCGGTCGAGCCGGCGCTCAAAGTGATCGGCAAGTTCTTCTACATCGGCGATCGGCCCGGTGCCGGGCAGACGATGAAGCTTTGCAACAACGTGCTGTCGGCCGCCGCGATGGCCGCGACGTCGGAGTCGATGGTGGTCGGCGTGAAGGCCGGTCTCGACCCGCGCACCATGGTCGACGTCATCAATGCCAGCTCCGGCCGCAGCACGGCGAGCGAGCAGAAGTTTCCCGACGTCGTCATCCCCCGCAAATTCAATCAGGGATTCACGGCAGGGCTGATGATGAAGGACGTCAACCTGTTCGTGTCGGAAGCCAAAGCGCTCGGCGTGCCGATTGAAGTGTGCGAGGCGGTCGCCGCATTGCTCAAGCTGACTTGCGACGAGATCGGCCCGGAGAAGGATATCACCACCATCGTGCAGCCGATCGAGCATCGCGCCGGTGTCGAGGTGCGGGCGCCGAAAGCTTAGGGATCGCGACCGTCCCGTAATGCGATGCGATTTTCCGTCAGATCTCACCGTAACTTGTGTGATTTCAATAATTTATGAGAATGCGCCATTGTGTGATAGCGGTCACTTCGCAGTCTGCTTAAGCCGTTAACGTGGAAGTTACTCGGACGTCGTTGGTCATCTCTCGGTCCCCAACCACCCCCAATGGCCCACGGCGTCCAAGGGGTGCGGACCCCATACACCCCGATGGCCCTGAAGTGGGTCATTCTCGCCCGCCCGGACGAAACGCCCGGGCGGGCTTTTCCTTGACTCAATTATGTCCCATGCTTCGGCGGCCGGTCGAGAATTCACCCCGATCATTGCGCGACGTCAGGCACCATGCCGCCTCCTCGTCCCAGTTCGAGCCTGCTGACAGGGTTGCCCGAGCATCTCTCGGGAAGCCTCTTCACCAGCGCGACGTCGGTGAAGCTCACTGCCGACCAGGTGCTGTTCCTGGCCGGCGACGCCGGTGACGGCTGCTATCGTGTCGACGACGGACTGCTCAAGGTCACCATGGTGTCGCGCGGCGGCACCGAGCGCATCCTCGCTTTCCTCGGTCCAGGCGCGATCGTCGGCGAGCTTTCGATCATCGACGGACTGCCGCGCTCGGCTTCGGTGGTGGCGGTGCGCGCCGCCGCGCTGAGCTTTCTCAGCCGCGCCGCGTTCGAGGACTTCGCCCAAAAGCATCCGGAAATCTACAAATCGCTGGTCACGCTGATCGCGAACCGCTTGCGTGAGACCGACGCCGCGCTGGCGGCCGGCAGCTTCCTGCCGCTGCGTGGCCGGGTTGCCTGCACGATGCTCGAATTGGCGCAGGAATTCGGCCAAGATGTCGGCGCCGGGCGCATCGTCATCCGCCAGAAAATCGGCCAGAGCGATCTTGCCGCCATGGCCGGCATTGCCCGCGAAAATGTAAGCCGCATTCTCAACGACTGGAAACGGCGCAAATTGGTCAGCCGCCTGTCCGGCTATTATTGCCTTGAAAACAAAGCCCTGCTGCAGCACGAAGCTGAATTGTAATCTCCGCGGCGGCTACCGCCTCGGCTCAAGCCCCGCTAAAAGCCCTGTCATGAATATGGCCATGAACACGCCTCGACTTGCCGACTGTCGCCGCATCGTCGTGAAGGTGGGCTCTTCGCTCCTGGTCGACGCCAAAGCCGGCCGGCTCAATGAAACATGGCTTGCTTCGCTCGCCGCGGATCTGGCGGCGCTGCATGGCGGCAAGCGCGACCTGCTGGTGGTTTCTTCGGGCGCTATCGCGCTCGGGCGTACGGTCCTCAAATTGCCGGCAGGATCGCTCGAGCTCGAGGACAGCCAAGCCGCTGCTGCAGTCGGACAGATTGCACTGGCACGCACGTGGACCGAGGCGCTGTCGCGCCACGGCATCACCGCCGGCCAGATCCTGGTGACGCTGGGCGACACCGAAGAGCGGCGGCGCTATCTCAACGCCCGTTCGACCATCGACAAGCTTTTGGAATGGCGCGCGGTACCGGTCATCAACGAGAACGACACGGTCGCCACAAGCGAGATCCGCTATGGTGATAATGATCGGCTGGCCGCACGGGTCGCCACCATGGTGAGCGCGGATCTGGTCGTGCTCCTATCGGACGTCGACGGCCTCTACGATGCTCCGCCGGGCACGACGGCATCGGGGCAGCATATCCCGCGGGTCGAGCGCATTACGCCCGAGATCGAAGCGATGGCGGGCGCCGCCGGTTCGGGTCTGTCGCGGGGCGGCATGCAGACCAAGATCGAAGCCGCCAAGATCACCACCAGCGGCGGCGCGCATATGGTGATCGCCTCGGGACACATCGAGCATCCGCTTGATGCCATCGCCAAAGGCGCGCGCTCCACCTGGTTCCTCGCCGCGGGAAATCCGGTGACCGCACGCAAGAAATGGATCGCCGGCTCACTCGAGCCCAGGGGTACCCTCTTTATCGATGCCGGTGCCGTCACCGCGCTGCGGCGCGGCAACAGTCTGTTGCCGGTGGGGGTGGCGCGGATCGAAGGCGATTTTGCGCGCGGCGACGCGGTCATCATCCGCGGACCCGACGGCGCGGAAATCGGGCGGGGTTTATCGGCCTATGATGCCGAAGATGCGCAAAAGATCAGGGGCCGTTCGTCCGCCGCCATTGATGCGATCCTGGGCTTTTCCGGCCGGGCCGAGATGGTCCACCGCGACAATTTGGTCGTGGGCCGGGAATAGTGCCGCCCGATGTTGGTGAGGGGAACCCCGAAAAGATGAACCCCGGCCGCTAATGCGACCGGGGTTCGACGCCGGGTGATTGAGGGTGAGGGGCTGGGGGGCTTCGCCCGGCATCTGACCGTTAACGGGAGCGCTGGCGAGTCGTTCCGGCCCGAACCATAATTTTCTTTGCCCGGCTGGCGGCGCCCTTCCCCCTGGTTGGGGTTCCGTTGCGGCTCGTGGCGCGGCGGTGGGAGCGCCCCCGGGGCGAGGCCGGACCGGCGAAATTACCGCCGAAATCGTCCGCCAGATTGATGCGTTGCCCGCCCGGCAGGACCACATAGCGTGAGAATACGCGCAATTCGCCGTGTTCCCCGCCGCTTCCCTCGACCACATACGTGGTTCCGACGGGAAAACGCTTGGGGAGACGGTTCGGCTTATGACCAGCTGACAATTGCATGACACCCTCTCATTTGCGGATTTGAAATACGGAACGCCGACAATTTCGGGGAGGTTCCTCGAATTCTGTGACGGCCCGACGGGCACTGTTACAGTTTCGAGAGTTCTGACGTTGTCGGACCCTGACCGTTCAAGATTTTGCGATTACGACAGTTCCCTACGGTTCTGTGACTGTCCCCATGATTTACAGCCGCGGGAATTCAGGGCGCTCCTAGGAAAAATTATTGCCAGCGTTCCGCGAGCCTCTTTGGGGATACAATCGCCCCATAGGGGGATTCGATGGTCGCCAGCTTCTATTTGTATCTGGAGGCGCTCTTGCCCCATTGGTGGGCATTTATGATGGGCGGTCCCTTCATAATTGATGAGGCCGCCAAGTGGTTGTGCCCGTCTTTAAGAGGTTGGCTTTCACGGAAATTACAGCGGCCAGCACGTCGCCGGCGTGTCGAAATCGCATTGATGTTGTTTGGCGTTTTTTTGGCTGGCTTTTTAGCGTTTAACGATGAACACGAAGCCCGGTTGCGCGATGCAACTGTCCGATCTGTAACTCAAAATTCAGCGGCTGAAATCCAAAAGCGCCTTGCAATGAAAAACCTTCTTGCAACCGTCATTGATGAAGGCAACGCGCTAAGCAACGAAGATAGAACCGACGCGGACGCTTATCTACACGAGGCTAACATTTGGGCGAATAAGACCGGACATTTAATAGAGGATGCTTATGGACCGGGCGAGCTAGATTTATGGAAGAGTGGTGCCGGAATAACTAATTATATCGATCCTCGATACCCGTCGATGAAGGTCCGTAACGCGATTACTAATCGTCTACAGCGTTTGAATGAACTTATGCCGCGTGTTGACGCCCTTTCGATGCGGCCAGGCTTTGATCCGAATAACTATAAGTGGGTGACGCAATGCGCCGACCCTTGTTAGGGTCATGCAAGCTCGCCGCTTTCAACGGATTCGATCAGATTGACGATATCTTCGATATCCCAAAGATGATCGGAGATACCAGCGGCCATCGCCGGGGACATTTTTACGGAAGAATTGATCCGGGCAAAATTGTACCAAGTCGCATAAAGCGAAACCATGTGGACGTGGTTTTCAACCTTCTTGGAATGTGCTGCTGTCAGTCGCGCAAAGCGCTTCATGTGCTGGCGCATCGTTTGATTGTGCTTTTCTACCAGCGACGTCGATGCCTTCGCCATATCGGGGTTTCCGAAGACCTTCTTTTTCTTGATCCCGATGCACTCTGCGGGGCTGTATTTGCGTTCCGGGCTCCTGTCCGGGCTTTCGCCGTAGAGTTTGACCAGCTGCGCGTAGTCGACGCTTTCAAAGGCCTCATCGACGGCGCTGTAATATGAAACAAACGCATCAGTGGTTAGCTCGAAGCGCCCGACAACACGGCGGGCAACGTCGTGCATAAAAACATGAGCGCTGTCGGCGTCGCGGGAGCCGACATAGTACGAAATCAAAAGTCGGCTATCGCTATCGAGGCAGGTCCACGTCCACACCGAGCCAGCGGCTCCAGCCTTCTTCATTTCGGGGTTGGCGTTTTTGTCCTTTGCAAAAACGAACGACCAGATTTCATCGGCAGAGGCGTGCCTAATTTTCAAATTGCGAACGGCGTTGTCGTGGAACTTGGCGCAAGCGGTCCCGGCCAACGCGAGATAGCGCAGCACCGTGACCGGCGATACGTCGACCAGGCGCGCAATACCGCGCACGGAATTGCCCTCCACCATTTGGTGGATGATCTGGCGACGCTTCTCAAACGGCAGCTTGTTCATACTGGACATTATGCGTAAGCGCTCACGCAATGTCAACATAAAAATTACGGTTATGATTTTAATGCAACAATGAGCCTAGAAACCCCTGAAAATAATGGGTTTCTAGGCCCAGAGGGGCCTTGAATTTTGGTGGCGGACGGGGCAATATATGGATGTACCCGCGCCGCCGCAGGGTGGCGAACATCGCATCCTCACAGGTTCGATAGGGTCATGAAGCCGGGCGGGTGCAACCGCCCGGCTTCGCTTATTTATTCGAACATTTTGGCTAGTACCTCTTCGGCTTTCAAAACGCCTTGGGTGGTCAAACCGTACCAGCTGCCTTTTTTCAGGCCGCCTCGTATGACGTAGGATTCATATTCTGCGAGCGCATGGGCCGGGCGGTAGGTCTTGAGGCCAAGATATGCCGCGGCAGCGAGTAAATTCGTCGCTAAGACCTCTTCCTGCTGCTTCAATTTGCGGCAGCCATAGAGCATCAAAAGGAATGCATCTGCCTCTTGATTTTCACTCTTGGGCAATCGCCGCAGCGTTACGATCCCGTCCTGCTTAACCTCGAAAATTCGGCCTAACTGGGTTTCGTCAATGGTCGGCTTGTCGGCGGGGTCGATGAACTTGCCGCCAGTTTTCGGCGGGGGAATTGAGCCGATTTTTTCTAGAAATCGGGCATACATAGACTCGACCTGACTTTCGGGGACATCGGTCTCGAACTCAGCGTCCCCAAATTTCATGCGAACGTGTCTGACATCGGCCATAGCATCCTCACTCGCTGGCGGAGTGCAATCCGTTTGGCCAGCGCAGCGAGCATTATGGGCCGATCGTGGCTGATAAAGCAAGTTTTTTATGAAGTTTATAAAAGGCCCTTATTTTACGGGCTTTCTCGCACTTTTCCAGCGGGCTTTTGCGGCGTTACTAGCAGAATCACTCCGCTGTTCTGCGGTCATTTTGGATGCGCGCGCTTTACCACCGATTCTGCCCCCACGCCTCCCAAGCTCAATGGCGGCATCATTTTTGGCAGGTTTATCGGAGGCCGATTCCCGGATTTCGCCAGTGGCAATGCGCATTATATGAACGGCATTGCCGATCACGTCAGCAGGTCTTTTGCGCCCTTCTGGGTCTCTCGGCATGTCGCGAAGGATGGCCCCTATATGTTGAATGTCAATCCGGCCTCGGAACCTAACTGTAACAGTGCCGCCCGACGAACGCTGTGGATTGCTGTGGGCATCTCCCCGGTGGTCGTTTTGCCAGCCGCCTCGCCGGGGATCGCCGGACATGATAGGAAGTTCCCGAATGCGTTACGGATCAACACCATGAGGGCGCCATGAACGCCCCGCTCAAGGCGGTCGCCGGTTCCGAAAAGCCCGGAACCACGCTCGCGGTCACGATGCGTGAGATCGGCCGCGAAGCACGTTTGGCGGCGCGCGCGCTGGCGCTCGCGCCGGCTGCGCAAAAGAACAGGGCGCTGGCGGCAATGGCCAAGGCCATCCGCGGCTCACACGCCGCCATCCTCACCGCCAATGCGGAAGATCGTGCCGAGGCGAAATCGAGCGGCGCAACTCAGGCTTTCCTCGATCGGCTTTCACTGGACGCGGAGCGCGTCGATGCCATGGCGGCTGGGCTCGATGTGATCCGCAAGCTCAAGGATCCGGTCGACACTGTCATGGCGTCGTGGCGCCGCCCTAACGGCATGCGGATCGAGCGCGTGCGGGTGCCGCTCGGCGTCGTCGGCGTCATCTACGAGAGCCGGCCCAATGTCACGGCGGATGCCGGTGCGCTCTGCCTCAAGGCAGGTAATGCGGCGATCCTGCGCGGCGGCTCCGAGAGCTTCCGGTCATGCCATGCGATCCATGCCGCGATGGTCGAGGGTCTGATTGAAGCCGGATTACCCGCCTCGGCGATCATGCTCATCCCTACCCGCGACCGCGAGGCGGTCGGCATGATGCTGGCTGGCCTCGATGGCGCCATTGACGTGATCGTGCCGCGCGGCGGCAAGAATCTTGTCGGTCGGGTGCAGTCCGAGGCGCGGGTGCCCGTGTTCGCTCACCTCGAAGGCGTCTGCCATGTCTATGTCGACGGCAAGGCCAAGCTCGGCATGGCCAAGGCGATCGTACTCAATGCCAAGATGCGCCGGACCGGCGTCTGCGGCGCGGCTGAGACTTTGCTGGTCGATCGCGCCGGCGCCGCAAAGTTCCTCAAGCCCCTTGTGACGATGCTGCTCGACGCCGGCTGCGAGATTCGCGGCGATGCCGCGGTTCAGGCCGTCGATAGCCGGGTGAAGCCTGCAAGCGAGGACGATTGGGGCACGGAATACCTCGATGCCATTCTGACCGCCGGCGTGGTCGACGGCGTCGATGGTGCGATCGCGCATATCGAGCGCTACGGCTCGCATCACACCGACGCGATCGTTACCGAGGACAAAAAAGCGGCGGAGAAATTCTTGCGCGAAGTGGATTCGGCGATCGTGCTGCACAATGCCTCGACCCAATTCGCCGATGGCGGCGAATTTGGCTTTGGCGCCGAGATCGGCATCGCCACCGGCAGACTGCACGCGCGCGGTCCGGTCGGTGTCGAACAACTGACGACTTTCAAATACCGCATACGCGGCAGCGGGCAAACGCGGCCATGATCATTCGCGGCCGATGCCGCGCATCGTTGCGGCGCTGGCAGCGGGCGATGCGTGGGGAGGGGGGCTCTTTCTGGAAGCCATGAAGTGGGAGCTCGTTCCTGCGCGCCAGGTTGCCGGAAGGCCCAGCCGCCGAGGTGCCATTGTTCTGCCGCCGCACGCGCGAGGCATGCGCATCGGCCTGTTCGGCGGTACCTTCGATCCGCCGCACGCGGCGCACCGAGCGGCGTCGTTACTGGCGTTGCGGCGCCTCGGCCTCGATCGGCTGTGGTGGCTGGTCACGCCTGGCAATCCGCTCAAGGACGTTCGCGGACTGGCGCCGCTTGCCAAGCGCGTTGCCGCGGCGCGCGCTCTTGCCAATCACCCGCGGATCGATGTCAGCGATTTCGAAGCCGATCTCGGCACCAATTACACCTACGGGACGATCAGTTATCTCGTGCGCAGCTGTCCCGGCGTGCATTTCGTCTGGATCATGGGCGCCGATAATTTGCGTCACTTCCATCGCTGGCAGCGCTGGCGCGACATCGCCGCGCTGGTTCCCATTGCCGTGATCGACCGGCTCGGTCCAAGCCTCTACTCGACGGCGGGTGTCGCCAGTCAGGCGTTGGGCAGGGCGCGAATCCCTGAAGTCGGCGGCAAGGACGCTACCGGAACGAAAGCCGCCAAGCTGGATTTACCTGCACGGCCTCAAATCGCCGCTCTCCTCGACGGCGCTGCGCGCGGTGCGCGGTGCGCGTAAGCCGAAAAAGAAACCGGCTAAATGACGGTTCGTTGAAGGCAAAGCGGTTGAAACTGTTAACTGGCCGTGACTATCTTAAGGGCGCTGGTCTCGGATTCGTGGCTGAGGCCGCTAAGGAGCGATCGGGTAACAGCGAGCGGGCAAACTTGGAGTGAAAGGATAAGCAACCCTGTCCACAGTCGTAATCTCTCGGGCCGAACGTCGCGCGCCCGAAGCGGTCTCCAGAATGCGTCTTGACGCCGAGGAGATCCTCCGCATGGTCCTCGTCCGCCTCGACGATATGAAGGCAGAGGACACCCTCACCATCGATCTTCGAGATAAATCTTCAATCGGCGACTATATGGTCGTGTCTTCCGGCCGGTCGCAGCGCCATGTCGGATCGGTGGCCGACAGGATCGTTGAGGATTTGCATAAGGTCGGCGTTCGCGCGCGTGTCGAAGGCACGCCGCACTGCGACTGGGTGCTGATCGACGCCGGCGACGTCATCGTCCACGTCTTTCGTCCCGAAGTGCGAGAGTTCTACAATATCGAAAAGATGTGGGTGGCGGGCGGATCAGCACAACGCGCGAGCTAGCTCGCGCGTTTTGTAAAATTGCCAAGCGTCATTCCGGCATCGGAATGGCGGCACGGGTCATACCGAAGCAGTGATCCACTGCTCGAGTTTTTGCTTCGGCTGCGCGCCGACCTGACGCGAAGCGAGCTGACCGTTCTTGAACAGCATCAGCGTCGGGATCGACATGATGCCGTATTTCGCCGCGGTGCCGGGGTTCTCGTCGACATTGAGCTTGACGATCTTCACCTTGCCGTTGAGCGAATTGGAAATCTCTTCGAGCGCCGGCGCAATCATCCGGCATGGGCCGCACCATTCGGCCCAGAAATCGACGACCACGGGCTCGCTCGCCTTGAGGACGTCCGTATCGAACGTCGCATCGGTTGTTTTCTCGACCATGAAATACCTCGTCTTTTTCGGGAAATCGGCAGCCCGGGGCGATGAACGTATGGACGGGTCATAAAGGCGTCAAGGCACCCTCACCGGGGCGTGACGCTCACGATAGCTGCCGGTTCGTTAGGATTTCGCGAAGTTTCGCATCCAGAACTCTCGGCTGGAATCTCGATCAGCACCGGCACGGCGGTAAAGATCAACGCCGCCCGCACGGCTTTGCCGGGATAGAGCCGCGCCAGCACCGCGCGATAAAGCGCGAGCTGCGCGACATACGCCGGAGGCACCTCACCAAGACTGCGCGGCACGAGACCGTCGGTCTTGTAGTCGCCGATCAGGATGGCATTGTCGGTGACGACCATGCGGTCCACCTGACCGGGCACGCGTTCCGTACGTCCGTCCATGCGCGCGAGGCGTCCGACTATCGGCACCTCGGCGCGGCTGCCCGGCGCAAAGAGTTCCGCAAACTCCGGCGCATCGAGAATCGCCGATATCTGTCGCACGATTTCGGCCTGCTCGGCCGACGAGAAATCCTTGGCGGCGCCGGCAAGATAGTGCGCGGCGGCATCCGTGCGCCGCGACGACGGAATGTCCGGCAATGATTGCATCAATCGATGCACGATCCGGCCGCGTTCAAGCGCCTTCTGGCGCTCGGCGGCCGAAGTGCCGAAGGTGGCTGTGCGGCCGATCTCTTCGGCAAAGGCGGACGACGGCACGAGTGGCCCGGCGCGCTCCGCTTCGCCGGCGACCGGCTGCCGCAGCCAGGACGGAAATTCTCGCGTTTCGGTTTTGGCGGGGCTGACCGTTGCCGCGGCACATGGCGCGGCCAGCTCTAGCGGCGTCTTGCGGTAGCACCAGATTTTGTTTTCACCGTCGCTGTCCTCGACCAGCAGCGGGTCGAGCGCGTCGCGAATGAGATCGTACCAGCAACCGGCTGGGCGCCTGTTTTTGCTTTCGGCACCGCAGATGATCAGCCGGTCGGCAGCCCGCGTCATGGCGACGTACAGCAGCCGACGATATTCGTCGCCGGCATCGGCCAGCGCGCTCTGCCTCGCCGATGCGACGGCGGGAGCATCATCGGCCTTACGTCCCGCCCAGATCATTGCGCCGTCCGCGAGCGCGAGGAGCCGCGGCGGTTTCGGACCTCCCGGGGGCGTCATCGTGTCGGCAAGGATCACGATCGGCGCTTCCAGCCCCTTGGCGCCGTGGACGGTCATCACCCGAACCTCGTCGCGGGCGATTTCCATGTCGCGCTTTACCTCGGCGCGCGCCTGGCGGAGCCAAGCAAGAAAGCCCTGCAGCGACGGCGTTTCGCGCCGCTCATAATCGAGCGCGATATTGAGGAATTCGTCGAGCGCGTCATTCGCTTCGTGGCCAAGCCGTGCCAGGAAGCGCCGCCGGCCACCCTCCGAGCCCAGAATTTGCGCGTAAAACGCAAAAGGCGTCTGGCGCCGCGCCACTTCTGCGAGCTTATCGAGAAGCGCGGCCGCCTCGAAAAATTTCTCGCGCTCGCTCTTTTTCCGTGTCAGCGCGGCGCGCAGCGAGGACGAACCGCGATCCCACGCGATCGCGAAAAGGTCGTCGTCCTCAAAACCGAACAAAGGGCTGCGCAGCACGGTCGCCAGCGCCAGGTCGTCTTCCGGCAACAGCAACGCGTCGGCGAGCGCAATGAGATCCATCACCGCGATATGGTCCGACAGCATCAGACGGTCGGCGCCGGCCACCGCGACGCCTTCGTCTTTGAGCGCGCGAATGACCGCTTCGAACAACTCGCCGCGCTGCCGCACCAGAACCAGAACGTCGCCGTAACGCACGGCGCGCTGCTCGATGCCTACCGGTTCGCGCCGTTCGACCAGCTGCCGAACTGCACTGGCGATGCGCCGGGCCAGCTTGACCCGGGGGCTCGTCTCGCTGACTTGATCGAATGGCGCATCCCAACCTTCGATTTCGCGACGCTCGTCCGGTTCCGTCGGTTCCCAGATCTCGACCTCGCTGGGTGGCGCATCGGGCAAGGCGATGTGGGGCGGAAAGCCGTCGCTATCCGATGCGACGCTGGCCGCGATCGCCGCGCCCTTGAAGACTTCATCGACAGCGCCAAGCACGCTGTCGCCGGAACGAAACGAATGCTTGAACTCGCGGAACACGAATTCGAGCTCGGCATTCTTATGAGCCCGCTCGAAATAGCGCCGCATCTCGGCGAATTCCTTCGGCGCGGCGTTCTGAAACGAATAGATCGATTGTTTCTCGTCGCCGACCGCGAAGATGGTGCGTGGCGCGGAGCGCGCCCCCGCGCCGGCGGTGAATTCGGCGACCAGTCTTCTGACGATTTCCCATTGCTTGCTGCTGGTATCTTGCGCTTCGTCGATCAAGAGATGATCGATGCCGAGATCGAGCTTGTAATGGACCCAGGCCGCATCGACACTGCCGAGCAGTGCTAAACTCTTGTCGATGAGATCGTCATAGTCCAGCAGGCCCCGGCGCGCCTTCTCGTCTTGATAACGCTTCAAAACCTCGTAGGCGACGGTGAGGAGCGCGGCGGAACGATCGCGACAGATCACGGCGCGCAGACGATCCAGCAGTGCGCAAACGCGTCCCTGCTCCATGGCAAGACGCTCGACCAGGCCGGCGTCCTGGATCGCCCTGGTAACGATTGTTTTTCGCGGCGAACGCGCATCGCTGGTGCAAAAGATATCGAGATAGGTTTCGACGCGGTCGGAGCGCGACAGGGATGCCAACAGCCCGAACCGCCGCGCCTGATCCGCATCGCCTTTGCCGCCCCGCGCCAAGACGGCGGCGAGGATGGTCCATTCCGAGGATGCGATGGACGAGCCGGCAAAAAACTCCTCTTCGACACTTTCGCGGGTGTCGGCCGGATTGAGCCCGAGCGCGCGCGACAATGCAGCAATCGCGGCATCAACGTCGCCCGCCTCGATCACCCAGCGGCTGATGGTGTCGCGGCGGTTGATCGCGCCGCGCACGACGTCACGAAAGGTCTGGTCGGCCGCCGCCGTCATAGCGATAGCAAGCGCGCGGCCGAGCGGGCCGTCGGGGGCCCGCGCGCCATCGAGCAACACCGCAAGCGTCAACTGCTCCAGAAGCTGCGTATGCTCGGTCTCGTCGAGCACGGTGAAACGGGCGGCGACACTCGCTTCGAACGGAAATTGGTGCAGGAGTTGCGTGCAGAAGGCGTGGATGGTTTGCACTTTCAGGCCGCCGGGTGTCTCCAGCGCGCGGGCGAACAATCGCCGCGCCAGCGCCCGCCGCCCGGCATCCGGCAAGATGTTCGAGCGGGCGCGGATCGCGTCGTCGAGCGCCGCATCGTCGAGCGTGGTCCATTCGGCGAGCGTGTCGAACACGCGCTTGGCCATGTTGGCGGCGGCGGCCTTGGTGAAGGTGATGCAGAGGATTTTTTCCGGCTCGACGCCCTTGAGCAGGAGATTGATCACCCGTTGTGCCAGTACATGGGTCTTGCCCGAACCGGCGTTGGCAGCGACCCAGGCCGATACGTTCGGATCGGCGACCGCGCGCTGCAACTGCCGGACCTGCGAGGGAATGAGCTCCGGCGTTCTCATTCGCCACCCCAGGTGTCGTCCTCGCCGCCGGCGCTGGTCCACTCTTTGACGCGCGCGAGATGATCGTAGACGCCGTATTGTGTCGTCCACATCGGATGCACGAGCGAGCGGTACGGTTCGTTCTCGTCATCGAAACGTCGCGCCAGCACCGTCAGTTTTTCCAGCGCGCGATCGGCTTGGCTGTCCGGCGTGCCGTCCTTGAAAGCGAGCGCCTTAGCCTCGCCGGCCGGCTCACCGCCTTTGAGAAGCACGTAGATCAGCTCAGCAACCGTCGCACCTGCCGCAATGTCCGGGAAGCCACCCTTGCGCAGCATCGCGGCTTCCAGCGTCAGCTGCGGCGCGAGTCCTGTCCGCACCTGTTTTTCGCTGCGCGCGGCGCCGGTCTTATAGTCGAGAATGACATAGCGGCCGTCCGGCCCGCGCTCGATGCGGTCGGCAATGCCGCGCAGCTTGAACGACGTTTCGTTCAGCGGAATATCGATCTCGCCGCGGATTTCGGCGAAGATCGCGGCGATGGCGGCGCGCCGGTTGGCTTCCCAGCGCGCGAACCAATGCGCAATGCGCGAGAATCTCGGCCACCAGAAAGCCCGCGCCTCTGGGAAATCCTCAAGCGCGGCGAAATGCGGCTCGCCCATAGCGATCAGCTCACGCGCCGGATCCGGCGGCAGCTCCTTGGCAAAGCGCTTGGTGAATTCACCGATCGCGGCGTGGATAATGGTGCCGCGTTCGGCGGCGCCAGGTTCGGTGTCGACCGCATCGAGCGGGTTGAGGCGCAAAATGTGCCTGGCATAGATCGTATAGGGATCGCGCAGCCAATCCTCGATCTCGGTGACCGACAGGCCCTTCGGCCGCGCCGCGCGCGGCGGCTTTGGCGCCGGCTGCGGCGCCGGCACGACCAGCTCGGGCCGATCGAGGTCGTGCGCCCAGTGGAGATAATTATCGCCACGCGATACGGCCATTCGCCATCGCGTGCCAGCCACGGCGGCAAGGCGCTGGATAAAGCGCGACGGCACTGTTGGCGTGCCGCCGATCTTGGCGGCGTGGCTCAAGATGACCTCGCGAGCGCCGAGAAGTTGCGCGAAATCGTGGGCCGAGAGGCCGATGCGGCGCTCGGGCAAATCGAGGCCGAGCTCTCGCCGCATCGGGCGGCTGAGCCAAGCGTCATTGTTGCCTTCCGGGGGCCACGTCCCCTCGACCAACCCGCCAAGCAAGACGCGGTCGCTTTCCGTAAGGCGTGCTTCGAGCGGGCCGAGGATGCGGACCTGCAGGTCTGGGCGCGCCGGCCGGCGCACGACACGGCCGGCAAGCGCCGCCGCGAACAGTTCGGCATAATCGGATTTGTCGACGAGAAGTCGCGCCGCAGCCTCGCTGGTTGCGAGTTCGTCGAGTGCGGCGGCCAGCTTCTCGCCGTCGGCGCCGGCCAAGGCTGTCTCGGCACTACCGTGGCGAGACAATGCGGCGAGAACTTCGCGATGGCGCGCGGCAATTCTGCCGAGCGAATGTCGTTCCTCGCCGAGTTCTTCCAGCGGCCTGAAGGCGTTGGCAAGGCGCGTGACCAAGTCCGCGGCGGTGGCAAGTTCGCGCTCCGTCAAATCCTTACGTGGGTCGGAAGGATGCAACTCGTTTTTGGTTGCCCGGAAGGTTGTCAGTGCGTGCGCCAAGCCGCTTGTACCCGGACGCGGCCGCGGGCCGCGCAAGATTGCACGCTCGAGTGCGGTGACGGCGCCTTGCTCGCCGAGCTGCAGCATGGGGTGCTTGAGCAGGGCCAGGAGCGTTACCGGTGGAGCACCGTCGAGCGCGGCCGCGGCGGCGAGGCGGGCAAAAATTCCCGCAGGCGTGTCGGCGAGCGCGTCGCCGCCGGAATCTTCCGCGGTAATGTTCCAGCGCGCTAAAGCGGCGAGCACGCGTCGCCCGAGCGCGCGATCAGGGGTGACCAGGGACGCGGTCTTGCCGCCATGCACCGCTTCGCGCAGCGCGACCGCGATGGCGAGCGCTTCGTCCTCCGGAGTGGCCGCTTCGATGACGGCCAGTGATCGCAGCGCTTGCTCGGCATGCGCTTCGAAGGCCGGATCGCCGGCCGTCTGCCGCCACAGATCCGTCGCAGCTGCGGGACGAAGCGCTTCCGACACAAGCCGTTCGCGGCCGCGCGGTTGCCCCAGAGTGACGACGGCGTCGCGGGCGACGTCAATGCGCCCGAGCAAAGCGTGCATGGCGAATTGCGGATGCCCCGGCGCCGGGTCGATGCGCTTTTTCTCGTCACCGGCAATCAATCGCCAGGAGTCTTCGTCGAGATCGGTGTCGAGCCCCGGCAGGACCACGGCGCCGTGTGGCAGCCGCGCAATCGTGGCAATAAGCTCCGCCGTCGACGGAATCGATCCGGTCGAACCGGCGGCGATGACCGGCCCGTCGGTCTTGCGGGCCAGCCGCGCTGTTTCAGCTTTGATCAGTCTGTCACGCCGTTCGACGGCCTCGATATGATTGCGTTCCTTCAAAATCTCCGGCCATTGCTCGCGAGCGATCTGCAAAAATCTCAGCGTCAGCTGCCAATAGGCGTCGAACTGGTCGGGCACGAGATCGTCGAGCCGGTCCCAGGACACCCCGCGCGTCGTCATGTCGTCGATCAGCCGCGCGAGATCGTCAGCGAGCGCACAGGCGGCTGCCGGCGTCTGGGCGATCAGCGGAGTTCCGCTCGCGCCGTGAAGCTCGGCGGATTGGGCCCACTTGGTGATGAGCTGCGTAAGCAGGAGCCGCCGTTCGAGTGGGCCAAGCGCGGGTGGCAAGGCGAGCGCCTCAGTGGCGATGTGGCCCGCCGCGGCTTCAGCGAACGCGATCTCGTCCTCGTCGATATCACCGAGAGCGACGATGCGCGGTAAGATGGCGGCATCGCCTTTGAGGCCGTCGAGAAAAGCATCGCGCAGCAAACGGCAAGCGCGTCGCGTCGGCAGGTAAATCGTTGCCGAGGCGAGCGCCAGCGGGTCGCCGTCGGCGGCAAAGCCGAACGCGCCGGCGTTCAGCGCCTCGATCAGCGTCGGCAAAAACGGCGCCGACGCCGGTATGTTGAAGACATGCGGGTTCATGGCGCTGATCTAATCGCCGCTGTCGCAGGGACAACGATCCGATTCCCATAGCCTATTCTAGGCTATCGCGGCGAGCGCCGCCTCGGCCTCAGCGACGGCTTGGGGCGTGCCGACATGCATCCAGGTGCCCTCAAGCCGCAACCCGAACAGCCGGCCCTGTTCGCTGGCGCGATCGAACAGGCGCGTCAGCGGAAAAGCTCCGCTGGGCGCGGCAGCGAACAGCGCGGGCGTCAAGATCGCGGCGCCGGCATAGATGAACGGCACCACCTCCTGCTCGCGGCGACGGCGCAAGCGTCCGTCGGAAAGTATGGCGTAGTCGCCGCGGCCCTCATAGCCCAGGCTGCCTGTCGTCGACGCCAAGAGCAGGAGCACATCCATCGCCCGCGGGTCAAAATTTTCGGCGAGCCGTATGAAATTGGGTTTGACGCCGTCCAGCCAAAGCGTGTCCGAATTGACTAGAAAAAACGGTGCGTCGCCGAGTTGCGGCAGCGCCTTGGCGATGCCCCCGCCGGTGCCCAGTAGTTCGCCGCGCTCATCGGAAATGACGATGTGCGGTTTTTGGCGCCCCGCGAGATGCCGCTCGATAGCGTCGGCAAGGTGATGCACGTTGACGACCGCGCGGTCGACGCCCGCATCGGCAAGGCGGTCAAGCCCATAATCGATCAGGGACTTGCCGCCGACCGCGACCAGCGGCTTTGGGATGTGGCCGTTATACGGCCGCATACGGGTGCCGAGCCCCGCAGCCAGGACTATCGCGCTTTTTGGCACCATCGGATTGCCCGCCCAGCGATCGCGATCACACGAATCGCAATATCATAGCCCATCCGGAGCGGGCACATTTGTGGCGTACCAGGTCTTGAGCGCAGCCAAGGCCGGGTGTGCCAGCGAGCGCCGCAAATAGTTCCAGAGCCGGGGCATGTGCCGCAGGTATTGCGATTTTCCATCGCGGCGGTTGAGCCGGGCGAATATGCCGAGAATTTTTGTCGCCCGTTGCGCCGCCAGCGTCGCATAGACGCGCGTGAAGCCCGCAGTGTCGAATTTCGGATCCGCGTCGAGCCGAGAACGCACATAGCGGCCGAGCAACGCCATTTCCATCGCTTCCGGGACATCGACGCGTGCGTCCTGCAGCAGCGACGCCACGTCGTAGGCGGCGGGTCCGACCAGAGCGTCCTGGAAATCGAGAACACCGATGCGGGCGATGTCGTCACGCTGCTTTAGCCACAGCAGGTTGGGCGAATGGTAGTCGCGCAACACCCAGGTCGGCGGGGCCGCGATCGCCGGCACGAGTGCTTCGTGCCAGAGCCCGACGAAGGCCGCACGTGCCGCAGTCGTGGCCGGCGCGCCGGCGCCAATCAGGTACCAGTCGAGCAGCAGCTCGGCTTCGATGAGGAAGGCCTCGATGTCGTAAGCGGGCAGCCGGTAGATGAGCTCCGAAGTGACCGGAAGCGTATCCGGCAGTTCCTGGCCATGCAGCGCGGCCAGGAGATCGACGGCCGTGGCGTAGCGCTCTTCGATCGGCGCCGGAGGATCGCCGGCAATGACACGCTCGTTGCCGAAATCCTCCATGATGATCAGGCCGTGATCGAGATCGGCATGGAGAATTTCCGGTGCTGACAGGCCGAGGTCGCGCAAGCCGCCTGCCACGGCGATGTACGGCACGATGTCCTCGGCCAGATGCGCGATGGCGCTGTAGGGCTTGCCGTCGCGGACCGGCGGTCCGTCCGGCCGGCGCGGTGCGTTCATCAGGACGAAGGTCTGGCCGTTTGACGTGAGCCGCTCGAAGATACGCGTTGAGGCGTCGCCCTGCATCCGTGCGCGCTCGGCTTCGCCGAAACCGGATTCGTCAAGAAAGGCGCGGATGCGCGCAATTCGTTCCACCCGCGGTACGAAGCTGCCGTAACCGACGCAGCGGACGTTTCGCATGTCGGGGCCGCCGGCAGGCGCGAGCGTGAACGCGATGTCGAGGCGATCGGGCGGCAGAAATCCCGCGGCGCGATCGGGCCATTCCATCAGCACCACGGCGCCGTCCGGCAAGTCATCGAACCCGAGCTCGGCAAGCTCGGCCGTTGCGGCAACACGGTAAAGATCGGCGTGAACGAGAGTGAAGCGCGGCAGCTCATAGGTCTGCAGGAAAGTGAAGGTCGGGCTCGGCACCTCGATGGTATCGTCGCCCGCGAGGTGACGGATCGCCGCGCGCGCAAATGCCGTTTTGCCGGCGCCGAGATCGCCTGACAGCGTCACAAGATCGCCGGGCTCGAGCGCCGCGGCGATGTCGATCGCAAATCGCCGCGTCGTCTCCTCGTTCGACAATGTCACAGTAAAGCTTGCGCCACCGGGGGTGGTCAGAAGCATTGCTACTCCGCGGCCGTCAGTGTGGCGGTTTCAGTGAGCGGGAATGTACATGTTACGGTGGTGCCTTGTCCCACCACCGAAGCGATCGTCACCGTGCCGCCATGCAGCTCCACGAAGGAGCGGACCAGGGAGAGCCCGATCCCCGGCCCGCGATGCTGGGATCCCAGCGAGTGCGTCTCGAACCAATCGAATACCTTGTCCAGGACATGCGGCGGGATGCCGGGCCCCTGGTCGTTTACCGAAAAGACCACCGCGCCGGCGGTGCGTGCGGCCGACAAAGTTACCGTCGCGCCGCCGGGAGAAAAGCTCACCGCATTGGCCAAGAGGTTAAAGAGAATCTGGCGCAGGCGCAGCTTGTCCGCGATAAAGCTGCCGATATCGGAGGGCGCCCTGATGTCCAATGCAAGGCCGGCGCTCACCAGCCGATCTTGCACGCCTTCGGCGGCCGCCGCCACGGTTTCGAGGATGTCGACCGGCCCCAGGCTCAGCAGCATGCGGCCGGCATCGATCGTCGCCAGATCGAGAATGTTGTTGATCAGCGCCAGCAAAGTATTCGTCGAGACCGTGATGTAATCGAGATATTCGCGCTGCCTTGCCGTCAGCGGCCCGGTCGACGGATCTCCGAGCAGGTGGACGAAACCGATGATGTTGGTCAGCGGCGAGCGCAGTTCGTAGGAAACGTGATGTACGAAATCGATCTTGATCTTGTCGGCGTCTTCGAGCGCTTCGTTGCGTTCGCGCAACGCGCGCTCAACGTTGACGGAGTCTGTGACATCATGGAACGTAACCAGCGTCGCGCCGTCTGGCAGCGGCACGGTCGTGCAGTCGACCACGCTGCCATCGCGGCGTTCGAGACGGCCAGGAATTGCTTCGCGGCTGTCGATCGCGGTGATGACGTCGCGTAGTGCCCGCCAGGCCGGCGCACCGCCGTGCAGCGGCTGACATAAGGCCGTGATTTTTTCGATATGCGGCCGGTCGGCGAGCAGGCGTGGCGGCAGCCGCCACATCCGGGCAAAGGCGGCATTGTGCAGCCGCAGCCGGCCGTCGCTGCCGAACACCGCGACGCCTTCGGCGAGATTGTCGAGCGTCTCGCCTTGAACGCGGATCAGTTCCTCGAACCGCCGCTCAAGATCGAGCCGCTCGGTGACGTCGTGGAACAGATAGGTGACGCCGCCGTCCGGATTTGGCGTGGTGACGACGCGTAGCGTCCGTCCGCCGGGCAAATGCCAAGTATGTTCTTTGTCTTCGACGGCGCGATAGGCCTCGTGCAACTGCAACTTCCATTGCCGGAAATCCTGTTCCTCCGGCAGTTTGCGCGCCGCGCGCAAGGTCTCGATCACCGCCGAATCGGTCGGGCCCTGATCGAGGAAGGCGGCCTCGAGGTCCCACAGCGCGCGATAGGCGGCATTATAGAAGCTCAGCCGGTGATCGGCGCCGAACATGGCAACTCCGGTGGAAAGCTGGTCCAGCGTTCGGCGATGCGCATCGGCAAGGCGCGTGAGCGCGCCGTGCAGCGATTCCACTTCGGTAACGTCCATGCCGATGCCGGCGCTGCCGGTCTCGGTGCGAAAATCGAGCACGTCGAAGGTCCGCCGGGCACCGGCGGCGACGGCGTGGAGACGGCCGGAGTAAGAGCCGCCGCCGCTTGCCCGGGTCTGCGCGATGGATTCGCGGGCGGCGCTGTCAAGCAATTCCAGCCGTCGTTCGACGGCGTCCGCCGCATTTTTCGCCTCGACGGCGCGGGTGTAAGCGGCATTGACGAACGTCAGATGTCCTGCCGCGTCGCGCGTCCATACCGGCGACGGCAGTTTTTCGGCGAGTGCGCGCAGCGCCGCGAGCTCGCTCGATTGCCGCTCGTAACGGCCGACCAGATTGACAAGCTCGCGCTTGATGCCGCTGGCGTCCTTCAACCGCAGCACGGCACGGCCGCCGATGGCACGGCCATGGGCCTCGATTGGGTGACCCGTTAGCGTCGTGAGCGTCATCGAAAATGCTTCGCCGCGTGCCCGCAACGCATCCGCCGCACGCTCGATCGCGCTTGCTTTGCCGGCATCGAGCCAGCTTCCGAACGCCAGCACGCGATGCGATGCGGATACGCCCAAGGCCGATAGATCGCCTTCGATGCCAGGCTCGTCGGAGCCCGCCTGCCAATCCACGACGATCTGCGGTTCGGAAAGAATGACCGCGTTGGCGCGATCGAGCTCATCGCGAAGCCGGGTGAATTCATCGCGCGACCACGTTTCCAAGCGTGCAGCGCGTGCGCGCGTCCGCAGCAGCATGACCGCGGTAACGACGGCAAATAAAATCACGCCGACGATGAGCGCGAAAAACGCGATCTCGTGCTGGTCGATGCTGCGATGCGCGGTCAAGACAAGCTCTTGCAGCGACAGCGCCGGCTGTTCCGATGCAGCGGCGGGAAACGACGCAATGGCGCCTATCGCCGCGAGGAATCCGCCAATTCCTCGCGCGCGCCGCCGATGCGCATAGCTCCGGCTCGTCCGGATTATGTCCGGCATGCCCCTTCGCCTCTACTGGCTGCCGCAATCTCGCCAGCCCCCTCCTTTCCGCCGCTTAAGCTGGAGGAAGAAGAAGGGGAGAGCCCGCGAATCGGACGACTTTACTCTCAAGCGGAATCGCGCCGAAAGAGTCCAGATCGTGAACGTCAAACGACGCCGCCCTCAGGCTCGCGGGGTGCCTCGGCCGGGCTTGCTCAGCGCCTGCGCGTCACGCGCCATGTCTTCCAAGTTGATGCGGGAGAGCGCGACACCGAATTCAGTTTCGGCGTTGGCCATGGCCGGCAGGACGATCTTGAGCAAAAGGTCGGAACCGGCATCGGGCAATTCGCTATCTTCGACGGTTCGGGCGGCGCGCAAAATGTCATTGGCCGTGACACGTCTGCGGTCGCGGGCGAGTTCGTAGCCGCCGCGCGGCCCGCGCACGCCGCGCAAGATACCGCAACGGACAAGCGCCTGCAGAACGGGTTCGAGATGCCGTGGCGGCAATCCGTGACGCGCGGCTAGCGCTTTCGCGGAGATCGGCTGTCCATGCTCTTGCATCGCGACATCGATAACTGCCGCGACGGCAAGAACTCCTTTACGGGGCAGCAGAGGCATCGAGGAGAACAAACGCCTTTGAATCGAGATAAGTTCATCTCCCACCGCTAATATCTTATACCAAGCCGCCGAGTGCCTGACTCTCGCGGGGATTCCCGAATCACGGGGGGAATGATTCAAGGTGGCAAACGGAGGGTCGTTTGCCATGGGTCAGGCGATTGCGGTGCGGGCGGATTTTACGGCGGTCGAGGTCCGCCGGTTTGCCAAGCGGGCGAAGGATGCGGCACAGGCGCGCCGGCTGCTGGCGATCGCGGCGGTGCTCGATGGCGCTTCGCGGGAAGATGCGGCCAAGATTGGCGGGATGGACCGGCAGACATTGCGGGACTGGGTGATCCGGTTCAACGATCAAGGACCGAACGGTCTGATCAACATCCCTTCACCGGGCGTGCCACCCAAGCTGGGCAAGAAGCACCGAGCGTTTTTGGCCCGGCTCGTGGAGGAGGGTCCGATCCCGGCGGTCCACGGCGTGGTGCGCTGGCGGGCATGCGATCTGATCATGCGATTGTACGAGGAGTTTAGGCTCTCGGTTTCGGACGACACCATCTACCGCGCCTTTCGATCAGCCCTGGAAAATCATGTCCATCGCACGCCGCGATTGGGCTGTCGTCGGTCAGTCAATTTGAGGATTGGTATTACACGCCTATGCAAGGTCTAGTTTAAGTTAAGTTTAGGTATGCTTACTCACGGTATTCGTCGCCATTCCAGTAGAACCGAAACCTCCGGTTTGCCGCTCAGTCGCGCTTAATTCCGTACATTCAACAAGAATTACATGTTGTATGGGAGCGACTACTAGCTGTGCAATGCGCATTGCGCGCCTAATGACGACAACTTCCGCACCGTGATTAACAAGAATGATCTGTAATTCTCCGCGGTAGTCGGCGTCGATGGTTCCCGGAGCATTCAGCACAGTCACACCGTGGCGCATGGCCAGCCCGGAGCGCGGCCGTATCTGGCCTTCGGTGCCGGGCGGCAAGGCGATCGCGATGCCGGTAGGAATCATCGCCCGGCCGCCGGGGGCGATCTCGACAGGCGCGTCGGCCGCTACCGCAGCGAGAAGATCGAGCCCGGCGGCGTGCGCGCTTTGGTAGGCCGGCAACGGCAGGTCGCCGCCGTGGGGCAAACGCATGATGCGCAGCTCCATACTCACCGTTTGTCTCCTTCGAGCTCGGCTGCGATCCGCTCGATCAGCATGCGGGCGACATCGTCTTTAGATTGCGGCGGCCACGATTCTACAGCCGCCGATGTGATCAAGTGGATGGTGTTGTTGTCGCCCCCCATGATGCCGGTCGCCGGCGAGACGTCATTGGCGAGGATCCAGTCGCAGCCCTTCTTGGCGAGCTTGGTCTTGGCATTGGCGATGACGTGATCGGTTTCGGCGGCAAATCCGACCACGAGCCGCGGCCGCCCGGATTTGCGATGCGCGATCGTCGACAGGATATCGGGGTTCTCGATCAGCTTGAGCGTCGGCATCCGGCCTTCCTGCTTCTTGATCTTGGTTGTGCTCGGCTCGGCGGTGCGCCAGTCCGCCACGGCCGCCGCGAAAATCGCGACGTCGGCCGGCAACGCTTTTTCTACCGCTTCGAGCATTTGCCGCGCCGTCTCGACCTTGACGACGGCGACGCCGGCGGGATCGGGCACTGCGACCGGGCCGCTCACCAGCACCACGTGGGCGCCGGCCGCGGCTGCTGCTGCGGCGATGGCATGGCCCTGCTTGCCGGAGGAACGATTGGCGATGAAGCGAACTGGATCGATCGGCTCGCTGGTCGGTCCGGAGGTGACCAGAACACGCCGGCCGGACAGGGCTCCGGCGCGATGCAAGAGCGCTTCGGCGCCGGCGGCGATCTCCAGCGGCTCGGCCATGCGGCCGAAGCCGGTTTCGCCGCGCTCGGCCATCGCGCCGGCATTCGGCCCGACCACGTGAATGCCGTCCGCCGCGAGCTGCGCCAGATTGCGCTTCGTTGCCTTGGCTGCCCACATCTGCGGATTCATCGCCGGCGCGATGAGGATCGGCTTGTCCGTTGCCAGGAGCACCGCGGTCGCGAGATCATCGGCATGGCCACCTGCCATTTTCGCGATCAGGTCGGCGGTCGCCGGCGCCACGACAATAAAGTCGGCATCTCGGGCGAGCCGTATGTGGCCGACGTCGAATTCGCTCTCTGGGTCGAACAGATCGGTATAGGCGCGTTCGCCGGCCAGTGCGCCGACGGCCAGTGGCGTAACGAAATGCTGCGCGGCTCGGGTCAGCACGCAACGGACGTTCGCGCCGCGGTCTTGCAGACGGCGGATCAGATCGAGCGATTTATAGGCGGCGATGCCGCCACCGATAATGAGCAAGATGCGCCGGCTGCCGGCTACGGCCGCCGGTGAGTTTTGCTGTGCCGGTTGCGTGCGAGGCTCGAAACGTTCGAGGATATCGCTGCCGGTGTCGTCGGCGGCTGCTCGCAGGATGGTCCGCACCTCGTCTTCCATCGAGCGGCCGTGGCGCGCCGCGCGCAGCCGCAACAGCGTCTTCAGTTTGTCGTCGAGCTGGCGGACGGTGAGGCTGGCCACTGGTATTTCCTAATGTAAGATCAGGATATTACTGTCAGAATGATTGCAATGCAATCACTGCAGTCAATGTTTAATTGCGAGCCACAAGAGGAGGGCGGCGATGACCCACAGCGCGCCGACAGTCCAGCGCGCGAGACGCGTTTCGTCCCGCTTGATCTCGGCGACGGTTTGCGGCGACAGCAGCAGGAGGCCTTCGCGGGTAAGTTCGTCCAACCGTTCAAGCACCTGGGCGCCCCGCGTCAACAACTCGGGAACGTTGCCGAGGAAGCGTCCGATTTCGCCGATCCCCTGGGCGGCGCCTTCGAGCTTGCCGGCAGGGCCGAGATTGCGCTCCATCCATTCGCGCACCACCGGTTCGGCGGTGCTCCACATATCAAGCTTGGGATCCATCGAGCGCGCCACGCCTTCGACCACGACCATGGTCTTCTGCAGCAGCAGCAATTCCGGGCGGGTGCGCATGTCGAACAGCCCGGTTACCTCGAACAGCAGAGTCAACAGCTTCGCCATTGAAATATCTTCGGCGGCGCGATTGTGAATCGGCTCGCCGATGGCGCGGATGGCCTGGGCAAACTCCTCGATCGAATGGCTTGGCGGCACGTAGCCGGCCTCGAAGTGAACCTGCGCGGTGCGGTAATAATCGCGGGTAATGAAGCCGTGCAGGATTTCCGCAAGGAACAGCCGCTCCTTGGCGCCGAGCCGGCCCATGATGCCGAAGTCGACGGCAATCAGCCGGCCGACATCGTCGACGAACAGATTGCCGGGATGCATATCGGCGTGAAAGAAGCCGTCGCGCAACGCATGGCGGAGAAAGGTCTGGATCAAGGCGCGGGCGAGCTGCCGTAGATCGAAGCCTTTGGCCACCAGTTGCGCGCGGTCGGACAGCGGCGTGGCGTCGATCCATTCCAGTGTCAGGACTTCCTTGGTGGTGCGGTCCCAGTCGACCGCCGGCACGCGAAAATCCGGATCGTCCTTGGTGTTTTCGGCCATTTCCGAAAGCGCCGCCGCTTCCAGGCGGAAGTCCATTTCGACCATGACTGAGCGGCGCAAAGTATCGACCACCTCGATGAGACGCAGTCGGCGCGCCTCGGCGGAGAGATTCTCGGCGTGTCGCGCGGCGAAGGCGAAGGCAGCGAGGTCGGCGTGAAAGCGCCGTTCGACACCCGGCCGCAACAGCTTGACCGCGACGGCGCGCGGCTCGGCGCTCGTCGCCACCGTTGCCTTGTGCACTTGGGCAATCGAGGCGGCCGCGACCGGGGGGCCGAAACTCGCGAACACCGCTGCGACCGGCCGACCAAACGACGCGGCAATGGCCGCTTCCGCTTCGGCTTGCGGAAACGGCGGCATCCGATCCTGCAATCGCTCGAGATCGCGAGCCATGCCGGCGCCGACAACGTCCGGCCGTGTCGCCAAGAACTGGCCGAGCTTCACATAGCTGGGGCCGAGCCGGCCGAGCGCGGTCGACAAGCGTGTTTCAACCGCGCCGGTCGAGCGCCGTTCAAACAGGCGAGCCACGCGCAGCAATGGACGCGCCGGTACCGGCACCATCGCCGGATCGATCGCGCCGAACACGCCCTCGCGGGCAAATACGAAGCCGGCGCGGCCAAGACGAATAATGTGCGCGGAGCCGGAGATCACAAACGCCAGCCGGAATGCAGGGTCACGATGCCGCCGCTCATCGATCGGAAAGCGGTGCGGCAAAAGCCGGCCGCCCGCATCATGGCGGCAAAAGCTTGAGGGCTCGGAAAGCGGCGGATCGATTCCACCAGATAGCGATAGGATTCGGCATCGCCGGTCACGGCGCGGCCGAGCGCCGGGATGACATTGAACGAATAGAAGTCGTAAAGCCGGTCGAGGCCCGGCACGTCGACAGCGGAAAATTCCAGGCACGCGAATTTTCCGCCGATCCGGAGCACACGATAGGCCTCGGCCAACGCCTGCTCGATGCGGGGCACGTTGCGGATGCCGAACGCGATTGTCACGGCATCGAAGCTCTTGTCGGCGAACGGCAACGCCTCGGCGTTGGCTTCGGTGAATGTGATCGCATGATCGAGCGAACGCGCAACTGCACGCTCGCGGCCGATTTCAAGCATAGCAGCGTTGATGTCGCAGACCGTCGCCCGCGTTTGCGGGCCACCACGCTGAACCACGCGAAAGGCGACGTCCCCGGTGCCGCCGGCAATATCGAGGAGCGCAAACCGGCCATTTTTCGGCGGATCGACTGCCGTGACCAGCGCATCCTTCCAGGCGCGATGCAGGCCGAACGACATCAGATCGTTCATCAGGTCGTAGCGGTGCGCGACGCTGTGGAATACGTCGTCGACGAGGCCCTGCTTGTCCTCGATCGGTACCTCCCGGGCGCCGAAATGAGCGGTATCTGTCATCGCTGATCCTTTAGCGCATAAGCATAGCGCGGCGCGCTCAGTGACGCTATGTGTTTGAAATTAACCACATTGCCGGGATGAGGCATGATCCCGAAAAGTGGATAGCGGTCGTCGCAAAAGATCGTGCCCCGATAATACCGGAAAGAAGCAATGCCCGAGCTGCCTGAAGTCGAAACCGTGCGCCGCGGCCTCGAACCGGCCATGGAAGGCCAACGCTTTACCAAGGTCGAAGTGCGCCGCGGCGATCTGCGCTGGCCGCTGCCGAAGGATTTCGCGCAACGGCTCAACGGCAAGACCGTCACGGGTATCGGCCGGCGCGCCAAATATCTGCTCGCGGATTTGTCCTCCGGCGACGTGCTGTTGATGCATCTTGGCATGTCCGGATCGTTTCATGTTTTTCGCGAAAAAGACCGGCCGCTCGGCCGCTATCATCACCAGCGCGAAAAACACGTCGCCCACGACCACGTCGTCTTTCACATGTCATCGGGCGCGACGGTGACATTCAACGATCCACGCCGGTTCGGCTCGATGAAGCTCGTGCCGCGCGCCAAGCTCGATGACGAGCCGCTGCTAAAAGACCTCGGCCCCGAGCCGCTCGGCAACGCATTCGATGCGGCCATGCTGGCGCGCGCCTGCCGAGGCAAGAAGACGAGTCTGAAAGCGGCGCTGCTGGACCAGCGCATCGTCGCCGGGCTCGGCAACATTTATGTCTGCGAGGCGCTTTATCGGGCCCGACTTTCTCCCAAACGAATGGCGTCGACGATCGCCGGCAGGAAAGGCGAACCGAACGATCGCGCTGAGCGGTTGGTCGAGGCTGTAAAGGCGGTGCTCAACGAGGCGATCAAGAGCGGGGGCTCGTCGCTGCGCGACCACCGGCGTACCGATGGCGATCTCGGCATGTTCCAGCACAATTTCCGCGTCTACGATCGCGAGGGCGAACCGTGCCAAACGTCCGGCTGCGGCGGCACCGTCAAGCGCATCGTGCAGAACGGCCGCTCGACGTTTTATTGTCCGCTGTGCCAGAAATAGCCC
This sequence comes from uncultured Alphaproteobacteria bacterium, assembly GCA_963784325.1. Classification (GTDB taxonomy): domain Bacteria; phylum Pseudomonadota; class Alphaproteobacteria; order Rhizobiales; family Xanthobacteraceae; genus BOG-931. The sequence goes on from CAWARC010000032.1 coordinate 96,958, forward strand.
GGGAGAAAATCGTCCATGAGCTACAACTCCATCATCGTTGAGACCCGCGGCCGGGCCGGCCTGGTCCGGCTCAATCGCCCGCAGGCGCTCAACGCGCTTAACGCCGCGCTGATGCGCGAACTCGCCGACGCCGTGGCCGGCTTCGATGCCGATCCCAACATCGGTTGCATGGTCATCACCGGCTCGGACAAGGCGTTCGCGGCCGGCGCCGACATCAAGGAAATGACAGATAAGGCCTTCACCGAAGTCTTCCTCGGTGATTTCGCGGCGGACTGGCACCGCGTTGCCGAAGTGCGCAAGCCGGTGATCGCCGCGGTCGCCGGCTTCGCACTCGGCGGCGGCTGCGAGCTTGCTTTGCAATGCGATATCATCATCGCCGCCGACAATGCCAAGTTCGGCCAACCGGAAATCAAGCTCGGCATCATTCCCGGCATCGGCGGCACGCAGCGGCTGACGCATGCGGTCGGCAAGGCCAAGGCGATGGACCTGATCCTTACCGGACGCATGATGGACGCGCAGGAGGCCGAACGCTCGGGCCTGGTCGCGCGCATCGTGCCGCTGCAAAGCCTGATCGAGGAGGCGCTTAAGGTCGCCGAGACCATCGCCTCGATGTCGCTGCCATCGGTGCTGGCGGCGAAGGAAGCGGTCAACCGCGCCTTCGAAACCTCGCTCGCCGAGGGCGTGCGCTTCGAGCGCCGCGTCTTTCACTCGCTGTTCGCGACGCATGACCAGAAGGAAGGCATGGCGGCATTCGTCGAAAAGCGTCCGCCGAAGTTCGAGCACAGATAACCCCGGCGCGCGCCGTCCGGACCTACTATATTGCCGGCATGTTGACCGACGACGAGCTTGAGCGGTACGCGCGCCATATCGTGCTGCGCGAGGTGGGCGGCCCCGGGCAGGCCGCGCTCGGCCGCGCCCGCGTGCTGGTCATTGGCGCCGGCGGGCTCGGGGCGCCGGTGCTGCTTTATCTGACCGCCGCGGGGATCGGCACACTTGGCGTGATCGACGATGACGTGGTGGCGCTGTCGAATTTGCAGCGGCAGGTCATCCACGCGACGCCGGATATCGGCGCTCCCAAAGTCGACAGCGCCGCGGCGATGATCCAGCGCCTCAATCCGCATGTCGCGGTGAAACAATACAATACGCGGCTGACCGCGAAGAACGCGCTCGAATTGATCGGCGGCTATGACATTATCGCCGATGGCTCCGACAATTTCGTCACGCGCTATCTGGTCTCGGACGCCTGCTATTTCGCCAAGAAGCCACTGGTCACGGCGGCCCTCGGTACGTTCGACGGCACGCTGACCACGATCCGCGCCCATGAGCGCGGCGCCGACGGCAAACCGAACCCGACCTATCGCTGTCTGTTCCCCGAGCCGCCGCCGCCGGGCACCGTGCCGGCGTGCGCCGAGGCTGGCGTGCTCGGTGCGCTGGCCGGCGTGATCGGCTCGATGATGGCGCTCGAAATGATCCGCGAGATTGTCGGCTTCGGCGAAAATCTGGTCGGCCGTCTCGTCATGCTCGATGCCCGTGCGATGCGCTTTGAAACCCTGCGCTATGGCTGGGATCCGGACAATCCGCTGTCCGGCGAAGAACCGACAATTCGCGATCTTTCAGTTCACGCCTGATTTCCTGTTACCGGCTCTGCTTGTGATACACGGTATTCGGCCGCATGTCGGTGGCCGAGGCGACGCGGTTGGTCATGTTGAAGAAGCCGGCGACCGCAGCGATGTCCCAAATGTCGCGATCGGAAAAGCCGGTGCGGCGCACGTGCTCGCGATCCTCCTCCTCGACCAGCCATGGCTCTGCGGTCAGCTTGACGGCAAAATCGAGCATGGCGCGATGCCGCTTCGACAGCCGCGCCGCGCGATAATTCATAGCCATCAACTCGCCGAGCGGCGGGTCTCCCGAAAGCTGGCGCACGGCAGCGCCATGGGCGACCAGGCAATAATAGCAGCGGTTATGTGCCGACACCGCGACCGCGATCATCTCGCGTTCGAGCTTGCTCAAGCCCGACGGCGCCAGCATCAAATCGTTGTACATAGCGACAAAGGCGGAAAGCTTGGCCACGTCGAAGGCGTAGGCCTTGAGTACGTTCGGCACGAAACCGAGCTTTTCCTCGCATTTGGCGAAATAGGCCGCCATGTCGGGCGAAAGCGGTGCCGGCGGAAGCTTTAGCGCGGTAATCACCGTATCATCGCTTGCCGCGGCGCTTGGTTGCGCTTTGGTCGAAGAACCCGCCGTCTTGCTGCTGCGCTTGGCCATGAGGATGTTTCCGTAGCGCCGCTCCCGCCGCGGCAATCGTAATTATATCAGGTGCGTGAAATGACGCCGCGGAGCCGTAGCCGGCACCTCCCACGCACGGGTAATATCCCACAGAATTGAGCGAGATAGGGGAAACATGAACGCCCAGGTTATTCCCCGCAGCAATGACGGCCATGCCGGCGCGGCGTTACTCGACGCGGCCGCGGCTTTGCTGGCGAAGCGCAAGCCCAAGATCCCCGCCGACTTTGTCGCCAGGCTGTTCGGCTTGGCCGTGCCTGACGACCTCGATCGCTACAGCGCGGAGGCGCTTGCCGGCATCGCCGAGCAATCCTGGGCATTCCTGGCCGAACGCACCGCCGGCGTGCCCAAAATCCGCTTCGAGCCGGCCGTTTCGTCGCCAGGCGCAGCCGTACTCGAGATCGTCAACGACGACATGCCGTTTCTGGTCGATTCGGTCGTCGGCGAACTCAATCAGCGCGGCCTCGATATCCGTTTATTGGTCCATCCGGTGTTCGTGGTCGAGCGCGATTCCGCGGGCCGGTTGACCGGATTTATGCCGGCGCGCCCTGCCGGGGGTTCGCGCGAAAGCTTCATCCATCTGCATATCGAAAGCGCGGGCGATGTGGCGCAGCGCACTGAAATCGTCCGGGCGCTTAAGGGCGTCCTCGCCGACGTGCGCGTCTGCGTGCACGATTGGCAGCCGATGCTGGCGCGGATACGCGGCGTCATCGCCGAGCTGCGAGAGACGCCGCCGCCGCTTGCGGTCGACGAAATCGCCGAAGCCATTCAATTCTTGGAATGGATTGCGGAGGACAACTTCACGTTCCTCGGCGCGCGGGATTTTGCATTTACTTCTACCGGCGAGGTCCTCGAACCCGATTTTAAGACCGGCCTCGGTCTATTGCGATCGCGCGATGTAGGCGCACTGCAGCGCTGGAATGAACCGCTCGCCATGACGCCGGAGATCCGCGCGTTCTTGGAGGAGCCCAAGTTGCTCATCGTCACCAAGTCGACGGTGCGCTCTCCGGTGCATCGCCGCGTCCCGCTCGATTACATCGGCATCAAGCGTTTCGATCGCTCCGGCAAGCTCGTCGGCGAACATCGCTTCTGTGGCCTTTTTACCTCGACCGCCTATACGCAATCGGCACGCACCATTCCTTATCTCCGCCGCAAGACCGACGGCATCATCCGCCGCGCCGGCTTCGATCCGTCGAGCCATTCCGGCAAGGCGCTGGTCAACGTGCTCGAAACCTATCCGCGCGACGAGCTGTTCCAGATCGACGAAGACTCGCTCTATCGGTTCGCGCTGGACGTGCTGCAGCTTGACGAGCGGCCGCGCGTACGCGTGCTGCCGCGCTACGATCGCTTCGACCGCTTCGTATCGGTGCTGGTCTATATTCCGCGCGACCGCTATGGCGGTCAGATCAGGGCGGCGATCGGCAATTACCTAGCTGCGGCGTTTAACGGCCAGCTGAGCGCCTATTACCCGTTCTTTCCCGAAGGGCCGCTGGTGCGCGTGCTCTACATCATCGTGCGTTCCGGCGGCGCGACGCCCAATCCGGACCGCGACACACTCGATCGTGGCGTCGAAGCCATAGTGCGCAACTGGACCGATGGGCTGCGTGAGGCGCTCGCGCTGGGTCACGACCCGGTTCTTGGGCGCGCGCTGTTTGCGCGGTATCGCGACGCGTTCCCGATCGATTACCGCGAGGTTTATTCCTCGTCGATCGCAGTCGCCGATATTCGCGTCATCGAGGGACTCACGCCGGAGCATCCGCTCGGCGTCGATTTTTACCGACAGGGCGGCGCGGCGCCGTCACGCGCCGGCGTCAAAGTGTTCAGCCATAGCCGGGCGATTTCGCTCTCTGAGCGCGTGCCGGTGCTGGAGAATATGGGCTTCCGCGTCCTCGACGAACGCACCTACCACATCCGGCCGGCCGGCGCGGCGGAGGTCTGGTTCCACGACATGGAGATCGAAAGCGCGTCCGGTCAGCCGATCGATCTCGCTGCGCTCGAAACACGGCTGGAGGCTTGCTTCCTCGTCGTGATGGGAAAAAAGGCGGAGAGCGACGGCTACAACGCACTGGTGCTGGCGGCCGGATTGGGCTGGCGCGACGTCGCTTTGATCCGGACCATTTCGCGTTTCATGCGCCAGATCCGCGTGCCTTATTCGCAAGATTATATGTGGGCGACGCTACGCAAATATCCCGGCATCGCCGCGCAGATCGTAAGTCTATTCCAGACGCGCTTCGATCCGCATCTGGCCGTAGCGCCGCTCGAACGCGCGGCGCGCGAGGCTGCGATAGCCGCGGACATAGAAGCGGCGCTGCAGGCGGTTGAGGGCCTCGACGAGGACCGCATCCTCCGTCATTTCGTCAACGCGGTCTTCGCCGCCATTCGCACCAATTTTTACCAGCTCGGCCGCGACGGTCACACCAAGGAGCTTATCGCGATCAAATTTGCCAGCCGCAAGGTCGACACCATGCCGCTGCCGCGGCCGCTCTATGAGATCTTCCTCTATTCGCCGCGGGTCGAAGCGGTGCACCTGCGCTTCGGCAAAGTGGCGCGCGGCGGCATTCGCTGGTCCGACCGGCCGCAGGATTTCCGCACCGAGATCCTGGGACTGGTCAAGGCGCAAAACGTCAAGAACGCGGTGATCGTGCCGGTCGGGGCCAAGGGCGGCTTCGTGCCGAAATTTCTGCCGGCCGGGGGACCGCGCGAAGCCATCCAGGCGGAAGGCATCGCCACCTACAAAATGTTCATCTCGACGCTGCTCGACATCACCGACAATATCGGAGCCGGAACGACCGGCGTAATCCCGCCGTCCGATGTGGTGCGCCATGACGGCGACGATCCCTATCTTGTGGTCGCGGCCGATAAGGGCACGGCGACGTTCTCCGACATCGCCAACGAGCTGGCGATCGCGCACGATTTCTGGCTCGGCGACGCCTTCGCCTCCGGCGGCTCGGCCGGGTACGATCACAAGAAAATGGGCATCACCGCCCGCGGCGCCTGGGAATCGGTCAAGCGCCATTTTCAGGAAATGGACGTCGATATCGCGGCCGCGCCGTTCACCGTCGTCGGCATCGGCGATATGTCCGGCGATGTGTTCGGCAACGGGCTGTTGCGCGAGAAAACGACCAAGCTTCTCGCCGCGTTTGACCATCGCGACATTTTCATCGATCCCGATCCCGATCCGGAACGCAGCTTTGCCGAACGCCGGCGTCTGTTCGATCTGCCGCGCTCAAGCTGGCAGGACTACGACAAGAGGTTGATCTCCAAGGGCGGTGGCGTTTATCCGCGCACGGCAAAGGAAATCAGGCTTTCTCCCGAAGCGCGAAAGCTGTTCGGCGTCGGCGAACGCCTCACGCCCGCGGAATTGATCCGTGCCGTGCTTAAATCCCCGGTCGATCTGATTTTCTTCGGCGGCATCGGTACTTATGTGCGCACTTCGGACGAAAGCGATGAGGCGGTGGGCGATCGCGCCAATGACGCCGTTCGGATCGCCGGCAGCGATCTGCGCTGCAAGGTGATCGGCGAGGGCGCCAATCTCGGCATGACCCAGCGCGGCCGCATCGAGGCGGCGTTCCATGGCGTGCGGCTCAATACCGATGCCATCGACAATTCCGCCGGCGTGAATACCTCCGACATGGAGGTCAATATCAAGATCGCGCTGAGCATTCCGTTGCGCGATGGCCGCCTCACCATGGCGGCGCGCAACGCGCTCCTGGCCGAGATGACTGATGAGGTCGCGCATCTGGTGCTGCGCAATAATTATTTGCAGACATTGGCGCTGTCGCTCGCCCAGCGCCGCGGCCTCGAGGATTTTGGCTTCCTGCAGCGTCTCATTCAGACGTTGGAGGCGCGCGGCCAGCTCGATCGCGCTGTGGAATTTCTGCCCGACGATATGCAGCTCGCCGAGCGGCGCCGGCGGTCGGAGCCGTTCACGCGGCCGGAGCTTTCGGTGTTGCTCGCCTACGCCAAGCTGACGCTTTACGAGGACTTGCTTGAATCTGCGGTCCCGGACGATCCGTACCTCGCGCGCGAGCTCGGGCGTTATTTTCCCAAGGCTATCGACGTGCGGTTCCCCGATGCGCTCGAGCACCATCGGCTGCGTCGCGAAATCATCGCCACCCATCTCGCCAACTCGATGATCAACCGCGGCGGTCCGTCCTTGATTGTGCGCATCGCCGACCAGACCGGGGCCGCGCCGTCATCGATTGCCTCGGCCTTCGCCGCCGTGCGCGACAGTTACGGCATGACCGCCCTGAACGGCGCGATCGATCGCCTCGACAATAAAATTCCCGGCAAGCTGCAGCTCGGTCTCTATGCGGCGGTCCAGGACCTGCTGCTCGACCGCATCGTCTGGTTTTTGCGTAACGTTGATCTTTCCAAGGGCCTTGCCGATTTGGTGACGCATTACCGCGACGGCATTGCTGCGGTCGGTGCCGCGCTCGACGGCGTGCTGTCGCAGGACCTCAGCGAGGTGCGCTTGGCCCGGCGGCGCGAGCTCGGCGCGGCCGGCGTACCCGACGAGCTTGCCGCCAGCATCGCCAATCTTCGTGCGTTGACCGCAGCGCCCGATATCGTTTTGGTTGCCGATCGCACCGGCAAGCCGATCGGCGAGGTCGCGGCGACTTATTTTGCCGCCGGCACGTTCTTCCGCCTCGATCGCATCGCCAGCGCTGCCGGAACCATCCCCATCGCCGATTATTTCGATCGGCTGGCGCTCGATCGCGCGCGGGATAGCATCGGCGATGCGGAGCGGCGGCTTACCGCCGCCATGGTTGGTAATGGCGCAGCCGGCGCCGGCGCCGTTGAAGCTTGGGTTGCCCCCCGCAAGAACGAGGTTGAGCGTATCCGCGGCGCGATCCAGGAGATCGCCAGTTCCGGTTTGACGCTGTCAAAGCTTTCGGTCGCCGCAAGCCTGCTTGGCGATCTGGTAAAAAATTGAGCGCGGCAAAAGCGCCCGAGGGTTCCTGCACAAAAAAGAACCCCAAGCAGATACGCCGCTTGGGGTCCTTAAGTTGTTGCCTCAACTCAGGCTTATCTGACCGAGCGGTGGGGTGTCGGGGGATGGGGACCCGCTCGGCCGGCCTTCGTAAGCTCACAAATAGGGGCGCGAGCCGGGGATGCAATGTGGATCACGGATTAGTGTGATTTGCTGCGGCAATCCGCGCAGGCATCCCTTGGTGATGACAAGGCATGCGCAGCAACAGATCAGCTCATTGATTTCCGCATGGAGAGGCTGATCACCACGGGTCGCCGCCCGCATCGGGCAGCCCGTAGCGATGCAAGTCAGCGCCATGGGCGTCGAGCCAAGCCTTGGCGCTTTGATGATCCGGACAGATGCGCTGCACTACGCGCCAGAATTTTGCCGAGTGATTCATTTCAACGAGATGCGCCACTTCGTGGGCGGCCAGATAATCGAGCACTTGGCTTGGCGCCAAAATGAGCCGCCAGGAAAACGACAGCATGCCGGTTGTCGAGCACGAGCCCCAGCGACTCGACTGATCGCGGACGGTGACACGCCGGATCGCAAGACCGAGAGCGTGCGCATGGCGGAGGCTGGCGGCTTCCAGGTCGCGCTTGGCTTCGCGGCGCAGGAAATCGCCGATGCGGCGATCGATGTGCGGGGCATGGCCGGCAACGCATAGCAGCCGCTCGCCATGGCCATCGATTTCGGTCCACACCGTCCCGCGCGCGCCGTGGCGGTGTACGATCCGGTGCGGTATGCCGCGCACCGGCACCACCACGTCCGGCGCAAACGGGACCGGCTGTGGCAACCGGCCGAGCCGCGCCGCGATCCAGCCGCCGTGCTTCTGCGCGAAGGCGCGCGCCTCCCGCAGCGAGCCCCGCGGCGGCATCGTCAATACGACTTCGCGGGTCGCCGCTTGGATGCGCAACGTATAGCGCCGCGCCTGACGGTGCCGCCGCAGCCGCACCGGATAGACCATCGCGTCGAAAGCGACTTCGATCGTCTGCGGCTCACTGGTGCGACGATAGAGCAGCGCATGCAACGGCATGGCGAACACCCCGAATCCAATCGCGGGCAGGATAATGCCACATCGCCACTACCGATGGCGAGATTTACGTGACGCGACGATTCGATTGATTATGCGGTATGGACTGTGGCGTCGTTGCTGGAACGCGCGCGGGCGCGCGCGACGCCGGTCGGCTGGCTCATCGACAGCACGAAGTCGGAAATGCGCGGCGCGATCTCCGAGCGGAAGCGCGAGCCGTTGAACACGCCGTAGTGTCCGACGCCTGGCTGCAGCCAATGCGCTTGCCGGTCCGGCGGGATGTTGGCGCACAGGCGATGTGCCGCCTCGGTCTGGCCGACACCGGAAATATCGTCGTGCTCGCCCTCCACGGTCAGCAAGGCGACGCGTTTGATGCGGCTGGGATCGACCCGCCGCCCGCGATGGGTCATCTCGCCCTTCGGCAAGTCGTGGCGCACGAAAACGGTGTCGACGGTCTGCAAATAGAACTCGGCCGACAGGTCCATCACCGCGAGATATTCGTCGTAGAACTCTCTGTGCTTCTGCGCCGAATCGCCGTCGCCGCGCACCAGATGCATGAACAATTGCTTGTGCGCCTCGATGTGACGGTCGAGGTTCATGCTCATGAAGCCGTTGAGCTGGAGAAAACCGGGATAGACGTCGCGCATGAAGCCGGGATTCGGAAACGGCACTTTGGTGATGACGTGGTTGCGGAACCAATCGATGCCGCGCTTGGCGGCGAGATTGTTCACGGCGGTCGGATTGACCCGCGTATCGATGGGCCCGCCCATCAGCACCATCGCGTGCGGAACATAAGGATCGTCGTCGGCCTCCATGACCGACACCGCGGCCATGACTGGGACCGACGGCTGGCACACCGCGACGATGCTGATGTCGCCTCCGAGCGCATGTAGGATCGAAATCAAGTAATCGATGTAGTCATCGAGATCGAAGCGTCCTTCCGACAGCGGCACCATCCGTGCATCGACCCAGTCGGTGACGTAAACGTCGTGATTGGGCAGAAACGCCTCGACGGTGCCGCGCAACAGCGATGCATAGTGCCCCGACATCGGCGCGACGATCAGAAGCCGCGGCTGCGGCCGCTTCGGCTGGCGTTCGAAGACGCGCTCGAAATGGATGAGCTTGCAGAACGGCCGTTCCCAGACGGTGGAAACGTGGATCGGCACCCGCTCGCCGCCGACCAGCGTCGAATCGATCCGCCATTCCGGGCGGCCGTAACGGCGCGTCGAGCGCTCGAACAATTCGCAAGCCGCGGCGACAGACTTACCGTAGGTTGTGAAGGACAGCGGATTGATCGGATTTTTGAAAAACAATTTTGTGGCGTCGGCCCACGCGCGCGACGGATTGAGCGCCGCATGGCTCATTTCGTAGAACCAGTACAACGGCGTTGCCAGCAGAACGCCGTTGTCGAGTGGCACGGCAGGCGCGCCGCCGAACTCTCCGATGGCCATGGACGAACCTTGCCCGGCTTCTTGCTGCACTGCAGCATAGGCTTTGGAATATGTCATACTACCAACATATATGCAATTTGTTTCGGTTTTCCTGCAATTGTCAGAGCCGCTATCGCGCCTTCGATCAAGGTCAACGATTTGCATCTATTCGCAGCGCACATAACGTCCATTCGCTCCGGGAGGCGGAACCTATTCGCCGGTCTGCATGAGCGAGCCGTGGCGGCGCGCGCTTTGCAACAATTTGAGAAAGCCGAATACGCCGGCGGCGAATAGCACCACATTGAGCGCCAGCGCGTCGAGCATCAAGTCGCCGCGAAACACCTTCTGGATCAGAAGTGCGCGCATGCCCTCGAACACGTAAGTCGGGGGCAATACCCACGCGACCGGCTGCAGCCAGACCGGCAGCGTGGTGACCGGGTAGTAAACGCAAGTGAGCGGCATGAACAGAAACATGATCGACCAGGCGAGATTCTCGGCGCCCATGCCGTTGCGCAGGATCAGCCCGGACACGAAGATCCCGATCGCCCAGCTGGTCAGCATCAGATTGAAAAAGAAAGCCACCAGCGCGAACCCCAGCCCGTAGAGGTTGAAGCCGAAGAAGCCGATGGCGAGAAACGTCACCGGGACGGCGCCGATCGACAGCCGCACCACGCTCATGACCATCAACGCGGCGATGAACTCGATCGGCCGCAGCGGGCTCATCATCAGGTTGCCGATATTGCGCGACCACATTTCCTCCAGGAACGAAATCGAGAAGCCGAGCTGGCCGCGAAACAGGATGTCCCATAACAGCACCGCGCCGATGAAGGTGCCGCCGGCGCGGGCGAAAAAGCCCGCATTGCTCGTGATGTAATATTGCAGGAAGCCCCAGGTGACCATTTGCACCGTGGGCCAATAGACGAGATCCAGGAGCCGCGGCCACGACGAGCGCAGCAGGTACCAATACCGCAGCATCATCGCGCCGATCCGTTGCGGCGAGATGGCGTAGGCGCTCTCGATCCGCGAGGTCATTGCGCGGCCTCGCTGGCCACGCCGCGCGCCACGTCGAGGAAAACTTCTTCCAGGGTTCGCCGCCCATAGCGTGCCAACAGCTTGACCGGCGTGTCGTCATCCTCGATATGGCCGCGCTTCATGATGATGACACGCTGGCACAACCGCTCGACCTCGGCCATGTTGTGCGAAGCGAGCAGCACCGTGGCTTGCCGCTCGCGGCAATAGCCTTCGAGATGCCCGCGTACCCAATCGGCCGTATCGGGATCGAGCGAGGCGGTCGGCTCGTCGAGCAACAGCACATCCGGGTTGTTGATCAGCGCCTTGGCCAGCGAGACGCGGGTCTTCTGTCCGGCCGAAAGCCGTCCGGTCGGACGGTCAAGCAGATCGGTGAGATCGAGCTGCCGTCCCAATTCGGCGATGCGCCCGCGCAGGTTCTCGACGCCGTAGAGCATGCCGAACACGGTGAGATTCTGCCGCACCGTCAGCCGCATCGGCACTTCCACATAGGGGCTTTCGAAATTCATGCGGTGGAGGACGCGATAGCGTTGCCTCGGCATCTCCGCGCCCAGCACCGTGACGCGCCCGGAGGTCGGCGTCGTCAGGCCCATGATGGTGGCGATGGTCGTGGTCTTGCCGGCGCCATTGCCGCCCAGGAGCCCCGTGATGGAGCCCGGTGTCAGCGTGAAGGAAATGCCGTCGACCGCAGGGATGGTCTTGTAGATTTTGACGAGGCGTTCGACGGCTATGGGAGGGGGGCCCGGCATCGCGGCCACATGTGGCGCGCTCTGCCGCGGGAGGCAAGAGGCCAACAGGCGTTTGGCAAGAGGCCAACCATGCAGCGATGCGGGTGGTCCCAAAGCGGGGAAGGTGGCAGAAGAAACGCAATCGAAAAGCGGGGAGGGCGGAGTGACGACTATTTCGCTGGCGCAGGCCGAGCGCATCATCGATGCCGCGATCGAACGCGGCGCCGGGCTCAATTGCCGGCCGTTGAGCGTGATCGTGGTCGAGCCGGGTTGCAAGGTGAAGGCGTTCAAGAAGGAAGACGGCTCCTCGATGATCCGTTTCGAAATGGCCTACGGCAAAGCCTATGCGGCCTTGTCGCTTGGCCGCAGCTCGAAACTGGTGCGCGAGCGCGCGCAGGAGAAGCCGATCTTCATGCGCTATCTGATCGCATCAAGCGGCGAGCAGATCTTTCCGGAGGGCGGCGGCATGCTGATCCGCGGCAATAACGGCGAGGTTATCGGCGCCGTCGGCGTGACCGGCGATACCGAAGATCGCGACGAGGAGCTGGCGATTCACGGTATCCATGCCGCGGGGCTGAAGACCGACGCGGATTGCGCCGGTATGGGCCGGGAAGTCGGCCTGCCGAAAACCAGTTGAAGACGGGGCAACATGAAAATCGGACTTTTCGATCACGTCGAATTCGGTGACCGGCCGATGGCGCAGCTGTTGGACGAACGGCTGCAATATGCCGAAGCGGCCGACCAGGCCGGCATCTATTGCCTGCAGATCGCCGAGCATCACGCCACGCCGCTCAATATGGTGCCGGTGCCGGGCGTCTATCTCGGCGCGCTGGCGCGCACCACCAAGCGCATGCGGCTGGGGCCGCTGGTCTATCTGTTGCCGCTCTATTCGCCGCTGCGTCTGATCGAGGAAATCTGCATGCTCGATCATCTGAGCCACGGCCGGCTCGATGTCGGCGTCGGCCGCGGTGTGTCACCCTATGAATTGAAATATCACAAGGTCGAGCACGACCAGTCGCGCGAGATCTTTTACGACGCGTTCGACTGCGTCAGCGCCGGGCTGAGAACAGACTCGCTCACCTACAAGGGTGAGCATTATGTCTACGAAAACGTCCCGATCGCGCTGCGCCCATTGCAGCAGCCGCATCCGCCGTTCTGGTATGCCTCGTCGAATGAAATCGGCTCGACCTGGGGCGGTGAGCAGGGACTGCACTACGTGACGCTCGGTCCGATGGCGCTCGCCAAGGCCAACATCGCTGCCTACAAGACAGCGCTGGCCAAGCGTGGCGCGCCGGTGCAGCCGAAGCCCGAATTTCCCGGCGGCGCCGCGATCGGCGTGCAGCGGCACATTTTTGTCGCCGACACTGATGCGGAAGCGCACCGTTTCGGCAAGCCCGCGATGGACCGGCACCTCGAACACATCAATTGGCTGCGCGCCAAACACGGCCAGACTGGATTGACCAGCCGCCTGAACGTGGAGCGCGGCGCTAATTTCGAGGCCTGTCTTGCCGACGGGACGGCGATTGCCGGCTCACCGCAAACCGTGCGCGCCGAGATCGAAAAGCAAGTCAACGATTTGGGCTTCAATTATCTCCTGACCTACCTCTTCCTCGGCGCGATGTCGTTCAAGGACGCAATGCGGTCGCTGGAACTGTTTCGCGACGAAGTCATGCCGCATGTGGCGAAATTATAATGCCTCGTCATTCCGGGGCCGAGCGGAGCGAGGAGCCCGGAATCCATAATCACAATTCTTGAAAACGGTACTTCGTGATTCGTGGTTATGGATTTCCGGACTTGCCGCGTTGCGGCAATCCGGAATGACCGCAATGATCATCTCTCCGTGTCGTCCACTGCCGCCTTGTTATCCGCGCGCAGCGCGTCGGGATGCGGCATGGCGATGACGTTGTAGCCGGAATCGACGAAGTGGATTTCGCCGGTGACGCCGGTCGAAAGATCCGAAACCAGATAAAGCCCCGCGCCGCCGAGATCGTCGAGCGTCACCCCGCGATGCAGCGGCGAGTGCCGCTGCTGAAACGCGAACATCGCCCGCGCGTCGCCGATGCCGGCGCCGGCCAGCGTGCGGATCGGGCCGGCCGAGATGGCGTTGACGCGGATGCGGTTTGCGCCGAAATCGACCGCGAGATAGCGCACCGAGGCTTCCAGCGCCGCTTTGGCGACGCCCATCGCGTTATAATTCGGCATCGCCCGCAACCCGCCGTTATAGGTGAGCGTCAGCATGGCGCCGCCGTTCGGCATCAGCGCCGCGGCGCACTTCGCCGCCTCGGTGAAGGAAAAGCACGAGATCAGCATGGTGCGTACAAAATTTTCGCGCGTGGTGTCGGCGTAGCGGCCGGTCAGCTGCGCCTTGTCGGAAAAGGCGATGGCGTGGACCAGGAAGTCGATCGTGCCCCACACGCGGCCGAGTTCGGCAAATACCGCATCGAGCGAGGCGATATCCTCGACATCGCACGGCAGCACCAGATCGGCAGCGACTGACGCCGCCAGCGGTTTGACACGTTTGCCGAGCGCGTCGCCCTGATAGGTGAAAGCAAGCTTGGCGTCGTGCGCGGCGAGCGTGCGCGCGATGCCCCAGGCAATCGAGTGATCGTTGGCGACCCCCATGATCAGGCCGCGTTTACCGTGCATCAGCCCCGCCATGTGTCAGGCATCCGGATGCTTGAGCACGATGGAAGCATTGGTGCCGCCAAAGCCGAAGGAGTTCGACAGCACACAGCCGAGGCGCACGTTGTCCCGGCGTTCGCGCACGATCGGCATATCGGCAAAAGCCGGATCGAGCTTCTCGATATTGGCGCTCTCGCAGATGAAGCCCGAATTCATCATCAAGAGCGAGTAGATCGCCTCCTGCGCGCCGGCGGCGCCGAGCGAATGGCCGGTCAAGGATTTGGTCGCCGAGATCGGCGGACATTTGGCGCCGAACACTTCGCGGATCGCTTCGATTTCCTTCAGATCGCCGATCGGCGTCGACGTGGCGTGGGGGTTGATGTAATCGACCGGCGGCGCCACGGTCGCCAGCGCCATCTTCATGCAGCGCATCGCGCCTTCGCCGGAAGGCGCAACCATGTCGGCGCCGTCGGACGTCGCGCCATAGCCGGCGACTTCGGCATAAATTTTGGCGCCGCGCGCCTTGGCGTGATCGAGCTCCTCCAAGACTAAAACGCCTGCGCCGCCGGCGATGACGAACCCATCGCGATCCGCATCGTAGGCGCGCGAAGCCTTATCGGGCGTCTGATTGAAGCTCGACGACATCGCGCCCATGGCGTCGAACAGCACCGACAGCGTCCAATCCAGCTCCTCGCAGCCGCCGGCGAAAATCATGTCCTGCTTGCCGACCTGGATGGTCTCGTAGGCGTTGCCGATGCAATGGTTGGAGGTCGCGCAGGCCGACGAAATCGAATAATTGACGCCCTTGATCTTGAACCAGGTCGCCAGCGTCGCCGACGCGGTCGACGACATGGCTTTCGGCACCGCGAACGGACCGACGCGCTTGGGGCCCTTGCTGCGGGTTATGTCGGCGCTCTCGACGATGGTCCGTGTCGATGGGCCGCCCGAACCCATGATGATGCCGGTGCGTTCGTTCGACACCTCGGTCTCGTCGAGCCCGGCGTCGCGGATCGCCTGCTCCATGGCGACGTGATTCCACGCAGCGCCGCCGCCGAGAAAACGCATGGCGCGGCGGTCGACGGACTCGCTCGGATCCAGCGTCGGCGCGCCATGGACCTGGCAGCGGAAACCGAGCTCGGCATATTTGTCGGCGCGGACGATGCCCGACTTCGCCTCGCGCAGCGAAGCCAGCACTTCCTGCGTGTTGTTGCCGATGGACGAGACGATGCCCATCCCGGTGACGACCACGCGTTTCATGTTTGCCTCGTCCGCCCCCAGCCCGCCGATGTATCAGGCTTCGTTGGCCTGCGGCGCTGTGTTGTTGAACAGGCCGACCTTGAGGTCGAGCGCGCGATAGATCACGGAGCCGTCCGCCGAGAGCCAGCCGTCGGCGATGCCGAGAACGAGCTTCGAGCGCATGACGCGCTTGATGTCGATGCCGTAGACGATGTTCTTCATCGTCGGCAGCACCTGCCCCGAAAACTTGATTTCGCCCATGCCGAGCGCGCGGCCTTTGCCCGGCGAGCCGAGCCAGCCGAGAAAGAAGCCGAGTAACTGCCACAGCGCGTCGAGGCCGAGACAGCCGGGCATGACCGGATCGCCCTTGAAGTGACAGGGGAAGAACCAGAGGTCCGGCTTAAGCTCGAGGACCGCGCGCACCAAGCCCTTGCCGTACTCGCCGCCCACTTCCGCGATTTCGGAGATTCGGTCGAACATCAGCATCGGCGGCAGCGGCAGTTGCGGGCCTTCGCCGAACAATTCGCCCCGCCCGCAGGCCAGTAGGTCCTCATATTCGAAGTTTGAACGGCGTTCCTGCATGCTAAATCCAGCTTCCGCCGTTTCCGGCCCATTGTTTAATCCCTAACATATTGGGGCAATGCGGCAAAGCGCATCCCCCCGTCAATGATGCAATGCAGTGAGCAGCCGGTTCTGCGGCTTAGCGGCGAGGGTGTTGCAGCGGGCGCGGGGTGGCGTATAGTAATTTCACTTGCAACGATCTTTGCGGCCTGACAGCCGCCGGATGCCGCTATGTCACAGTCGAGTTCATTTTCTATCAGGCCCGCCACGCCGACGAACCAGCAGTTTGAGCCGGTCCATGGCGACCTTACGGGGTGCCCCTGGCACGACGTCAAGGCCAAGCTACGCGACGTCGGCTTGCGGCCGACGCGGCAGCGCATGGCGCTCGGCTGGATTTTGTTCGGCAAGGGCGACCGTCATGTGACGGCGGAAATGCTCTACGAGGAAGCGACCCGCGCCAAGGTGCCGGTGTCGCTCGCCACCGTCTACAATACCCTGCACCAGTTCACCGAGGTCGGCCTGCTGCGGCAGGTCGCGGTGGACGGCTCGAAGGCTTATTTCGACACCAATAATTCCGAGCACCACCACTTCTTCATCGAAGACCAGAACGATCTTCTGGATATCCCATCGAGCGACGTGGTGGTCGGCAAGGCTCCGGTGGCGCCCGAAGGTTACGAAATCGCCCGCATCGATGTCGTAGTGCGGCTGCGGCGCAAGCAGCGCTGACGCAGCCGATTAGTCGTCGATCTTTTCGCCCGGATAAACGCCCCACAGCTCGTTCTGCTGGATCCAGCCGTCAAAGCCTTTGCCGCTGATCTGGCACCAGGTTCCGCTGCAGCTTTTGACGGCGCCCAGCACGCCGACCTGCAATCGCGCGGTCACCGCGCTTGTTGCGTTGGGTTTGTCATAGAGGGCCGCCAAGTCGGTCTTGGCCTTGAGCTGCACGGCGGCCATGCGCTTACCCGATAATAGCGAGTGATAGACCCAGCCTTCCGAACCGTCGGAATCGCGGATGCGCCGCCAGTCTTCGAATTCGGCAGTGATTTCGACCGGCCAGCCGACGCGGGTATAGATCCAGGAGACGTCATGGTCTTTGTCGGGGCCGTCGCGCACCGCGACGCGGTCCGCCTTCACGCTGACGAAGCGTGGAACCGGCAGCCCGCTCGGCGGTGAATCGGCGGCGCGCGCCAGACCCGCTGCGCAAATCAGGACAACGGCGCCCACGATCGCAGCGTGCAGCAAAACAAACGGCTTGCCGGGACGAAATGTCATCGCAACTTGCCCGAATTCCACAGTCGATGCCCCGCCACGCCGGCGCGGCCCGGCGCGCTTTGTGGCAGCGCGGCCATCTGGTAGAGAGACTTTAATGAACCGCCTCCCGCCGTAATGTCGGCGAGCGGGGTTAAGGAGAACTGAACGGGCGGATGCGGCAAACAGTCATTGCAACATTCTGAAGTTGCACGCTGAATTGTGGTTTCGTTCCGGACGATCTGCGCGAAGAGGCAGCGAATGGCGACGGGCAAGAAGCCGCTGGTCGTAGTCACCCGCCGGCTGCCGGACGGCGTCGAAATGCGCATGCGCGAATTGTTCGACGCCCGCCTCAATGGCGACGACAAGCCGATGAGTCAGGCGCAGCTCGTCGAGGCGGCGAAGACCGCCGACGTTATCGTCCCGACGGTCACCGATCACATCGACCGAGCCGTGCTCAGCCAGTCCGGCGAGCGATTGAAGCTGATCGCCAATTTCGGCAACGGCGTCGACAACATCGACGTGGCGACTGCCGTGCAGCGCGGCATCACCGTGACCAACACGCCTGGCGTACTTACCGAAGATACCGCCGACATGACCATGGCGCTGATCCTCGCGGTGCCGCGCCGCCTCGCCGAGGGTGCGCAAGTCCTGATCGGCGACCGCGAATGGAGCGGTTGGAGCCCGACTTGGATGCTCGGCCACCGCATCTGGGGCAAGCGCCTCGGCATTGTCGGCATGGGCCGTATCGGCCAGGCTGTGGCACGCCGGGCGCAGGCTTTCGGCTTGAAGATTCACTATCACGACCGCCGCCGGGTTCCGGCGGAGCTTGAGGAAGAGCTGCACGCGACCTATTGGGAGAGCCTCGATCAGATGCTGGCCCGCATGGACATCATCTCGATCCATTGCCCGCACACGCCCGCGACCTATCATTTGCTTTCGGCGCGCCGCCTCAAGCTGATCCGGCCCGAAGCCTACGTCGTCAACACCGCCCGCGGCGAGGTGATCGACGAGAACGCGCTCACACGCCTGATCGAGGCGGAGGAAATCGCCGGCGCGGGGCTGGATGTGTTCGAGCACGAGCCTGCGGTGAGCCCCAAGCTCGTCAAATTGGCGCGCGCCGGCAAAGTCGTGCTGCTGCCGCATCTCGCCTCGGCGACGGTCGAAGGCCGCGTCGACATGGGCGAGAAGGTCATCGTCAATATCAAGACATTCCTCGATGGCCACCGCCCGCCGGATCGCGTTCTGCCGTCGATGCTTTAGTAGGCCCTTCGCGATCTTTAGTTCGCCAAGGGCCAATCGTCCGGCCCGGTCACCGCCCGCATGCCTTCGACCTTGCGCGTATCGCTGCTTGCGAGGCACAGCATGTCGATCGAGACAATGCCCGGAAAGACGTTGGCCGGATTGCGATAGAAATTGTCGGGGTGATAAAGCGGCGGCAGATGCCAATAGCAGGTGTAACCGAGTTCGCGAATTTGCCGGATCAAATCGGCGGATTGATACCGGCGATCGTTCTCGACATAGAGCACGGGCCGGAAGCGCGCGATCGTTTGCGCAGCGCCGGCGATAACGGATTGTTCGCGGCCTTCGACGTCAATCTTGATGAACTGGCACGCCGGAAGCTGCAGGCTGTCGATGGTCAACACCTCAACTCGTTCGCCGCTTTCGCTGCTTAACTCGATACCGCCGAAATTTCCGGGCTTACTGTGATCCGTAACCGGCACAAAAGCGTGGCCGGCCTCTGCGCCGGCCGCCGCCTGAATCGCGCGAACATTGCCGATCTCGTTGAGGGCGAGATTGGCGCATAGCAGCTGATATGCGGCCCGTTGCGGCTCGATGGCAACGATCGCGCCGCCCGGCCCTACGATCTGGGCGAGCGAAAGCGTCAGTGCGCCGATATTGGCGCCGACGTCGAGGACGCAAGCGCCGGGCGCGGCGAGTTGCGCAAAGAGCAGGGTTTCGCCCTGCGAATACTCGCCGTAACAATCGAGTGACCGGCCTACAAAAAGGTCGTTTATGTTGTAAGCCATCAGCCCGTGGCGGGTGCGCTTGATCCGCACACCGCCGTTGGCTAACAGAACCGCGTCGGCATTCATCCACCGCTCCCTCGATCTTCGCCACAGTAACCGCAACCCCAACGGGCGAGAAGCGAACTTGAAATGAGCGGGATTTCATCCTGGGGCCGCGCGACACGAACGGGCGTGGGTCTCGGCTTCGCGGTTGCCATCGCGATAGTCATCACGCCGGTGGATCATGCCGGGCAGGTTCTCGGTCAACCGCAAACTGCAATTCCGCAAGCGGTCCCGGTCGCCGCCAGCAACGGCATGGTGGTGACGCAGGAAGCCCGCGCGGCGCATATCGGCGTCGACATCCTGCAGCACGGCGGCAATGCGGTGGATGCTGCCGTCGCGGTCGGTTTTGCGCTCGCCGTCAGCTATCCGCGCGCCGGTAATATCGGCGGCGGCGGTTTTATGGTGATTCACTTAGCCGACGGTCGAGACACCGCCATCGACTATCGCGAGACCGCGCCGGCGGCGATCAATGCCAAGAGCTTTCTCGACGATCAGGGCAACGCCGACCCGCAGAAGTCGCGCACCTCGGCGCTCGCCATCGGCGTGCCAGGTACGGTGGCGGGCCTGGCGCTGGCCGAGAAGGAATATGGCTCCGGCCATTTCACGCTCGCCGATCTTCTGGCGCCCGCGATCGCCATGGCGCGCGACGGCATCACGCTCGACGACGATATTACCAATGAGCAGACCAATATTCTGGCGCGGCTCGCGCATTGGCCGGCTTCCGCCAAGATCTTTCTGAAAGCGGACGGCAGCGGGCTGTCCGCCGGCGATCGATTGGTGCAAAGCGATCTGGCAAACACGCTGGAATCCATCGCACGCGACGGCCCGGACGCGTTCTACCAGGGACCGATCGCGTGGAAAATCGCCGCGGCCGTGCAGGCCGCGGGCGGCGTGATGACCGTCGACGACCTGAAGGATTACCGCGCCATCGAGCGGGCGCCGGTGCGCGGCAGCTATCGCGGCTACGACATTGTCTCGATGCCGCCGCCCTCCTCGGGCGGCGTCGAGCTTCTTGAGATGCTCAATATCCTCGAAGGCTACGATCTCGCGCACGATGATGAGACGCGAACGTCCTTTCTGATGATCGAGGCAATGAAGCGCGCCTATGCCGACCGTGCGCTGTTCCTCGGCGATCCTGAAACCGTGAAGGTTCCGGTGGGGAAACTCATCTCCAAGAATTATGCCGCCACGCTCCGCGCCGGCATCGATCCCGAGCACGCAACGCCGGCGAGCGCGATCCGCGCCGGCGGCAGCAGCGATCCCGAAGGTCATAACACGACGCATTTTTCGGTCGCCGACCGTTTCGGCAATGCCGTATCCAACACCTACACGCTCAATTTCAGCTACGGGGTCGGCCTGGTCGCCGACGGCACCGGCATTCTCCTCAACAACGAGCTCGACGATTTTTCCGCCAAACCGGACTCACCAAACGCCTACGGCCTGATCGGCTTCGAGGCCAACGAGCCGGGGCCGGGCAAGCGGCCGGTGTCGTCGATGACGCCGACCATCGTGTTGAAGGGCGGCAAGCCGTTCCTTATCACTGGCTCGCCGGGAGGCAGCCGCATCACCACCGCCGTGCTGCAGGTGATCGTCAATGTGATCGACCGGGGCATGAGTATCGCCGACGCCGTCGCGGCGCCGCGCGTGCATAATCAATGGCAGCCGGATCAGGTCTTCGCCGAGCCCGCGGTGCCGGCCGATGTCGTCGCCGCGCTGCAAGCACGCGGTGACAAGGTGGTGCCGCAGCGGCCGTTCACCTCGGCCGAGTCGATCTTGATCACGCCCGAGGGTTTTGTCGGCGCCGCCGATCCGCGCTCGCCCGGCGCGCTGGCGGTTGGGTATTAGCCGGGGACGTAATCCGCCTGCTTCACCGTCGACGCCAGGACGATAATCAACAGCGCGCACACGGCGACCGGCGCGAAGCCGGCGATCGGCGAATGGGTGAAGTCCCACAGCCAGCCGCCGACGACCGACAGCGCCATCGCCAGGCTGTAGCTGATCGTGAACATCCCCGCCGAGGTGCGGTGCACGTCGTCCGGCGCGCTGAGCACCGACGGCAGCGCCAAGGCCAGGATCAGCGTCACCGCGCCGGTAAAGCCAAGAATCGCCACCCAGAACACGATCCACGGCCCATGCATGGTCAGCATGCCGACGAGGCAGATCAGCGCCAGCGTTCCGGTCGCGGCATAAGCCCACGGTTTTGTCACCAGCCGCCCGGCAACGCCGAGCATCAAAAACGCCGCGGGCAACTGGCCGAGATTGATGGCGGTAAGTGCGCTGCTGATGAGATCCGGCCGCCCATCGGCGGTCATGTAGTCGGGCAGAAAGGCATTCGTCACGAAATAGGTGGCGTTGACGCTGCCGAGGATGAGGCCAAGCTTCCAGATCAGCGGCCGCCGCCAGTCCGGCCACCAGCGGCGGCCCGCCGCGGGTACAGCGCTTTTGGCGCCGCCGAGTTTTGGCGCGTAAAGCGCAACAAGCAATGCGGTGACCAGAACCGGAATCGACCAGACAACGAAGTTCAGCCGCCAGCTGTTATGCACAAGCGGCAGGATCAGCGGGATGGTGAGCCCGGCGGCGAGGACTTCACCGATCAGGAGGCCGGTCGTATAGACCGCGGTGGCAAAGCCGATGCGCTGCGGAAACCAGGTCCGCACCAAGGGCGGCAGCGACGGCTGCATGATCGAGACGCCCGCCGCCATGACGATGGTCGATGCATAGAGGAAGGCGGGATCGGAAAACGCCGCGCGCGCCGCCGAGCCGGCGGCATTGAGCAGCAAGCCCACGACCAGTGCCGGCACGATACCGAAGCGGGCGATCAACAGCGCGCCCGGCACCGCGGCGATCGCAAACAGCATCGGCGGCAGGCTCGACAGCCAGCCGATGCCCGTCTCCGACAGATGCAGGTCGGCGTGGAGCAGCGGCACGACAGGCGGCACCGCCAAGACAGTCAGCCGCAGACATGCGCCGGAGAGCCACAGCAGCGACAGGGCGACGATGCCCGAACGGGCGGATGGCGCGATGTGATTTTCCACGATGGTCCCGGCGGCAGTCTCAATGGCGGTCGGTTCTTACCAGAGATGCGTAGACCGCGCCGAGTCCCATCAGCAGGGAGGTGCCAAGAAACACCGCACGCATGCCGATATGGCCGCCGACAAAGCCGCCGAGCAGCGGGCCGACGACCTGGCCGGCATATTGCGAGGACGTCGAATAGCCGAGCACGCGGCCGACGAGGCCGTCCGGTACATTGTGGCGGATGATGCTGGTGACGCAAGGCAGCAAGCCGCCGAGTGCCAATCCCATGAGAAAGCGCAGGGTGACGAGCTGCCAGCCCGTCGTGACGAAAGCCTGCGGGATCAACAGCAGCGCGGAGACGACCAGCGCTCCGATCATCACGCGCCAATGCCCGCTGCGGTCGGCGATCCGGCCGAGCCGCGATGCCGACAGGATGCTGCCGAGCGCCGCCGCCGACATGGCGATGCCCGACACGATGGTGACGCGCGAAGCGCCGACGAGCTGCCCGACATAGATCGTGATGATCGGCTCGATCGACATATTGGCGAGCATCAACAGCAATCCCATGACCAGCATGGCGACGACCGGCCGCTTGTCGGAAATCTGCGACCACCCCGCCTGTGCGGTTGCCTTCTTGGTCGACGCCGGCCGCTTGTCTTCCTTGATGAAGACGGTGGTGGCGATGAAGGTGAGGAAGATGACGCCGCCGGCGAGCCAGAACGTTCCCCTGATGCCGATCAAGGGCGGCAACGCGCCGCCGATCAGCGGACCGACCAGATTGCCGGCCATGATGCCCGACGTCAGCATACCGAGCGCCCATCCGGAGCGTGCCTTCGGCGTTTGCGTCGCCACCAGGATCGTCGAGCCGGACGCATAACCGCCGGCAAAGCCGGCGAACAGGCGCAAGGCCACCAGCTCCCATACATTGTGGGCCATCCCGATCAGCGACATGGCGACCGCCATGCCGAGGCTCGCCCGGATCAACATCAGCTTGCGGCCGTAACGGTCGGCCAAGCGACCCCACAGCGGCGCGACCAGCGCGGCGGCAAAGAAGGTCGCGCCATAGGCGACGCCCGACCATTGCGCGATCGCGGCGCGATCCGAGACGCCAAGCTGCTCGACATAAATTGGCAAAAACGGCAGCAGCAGCGTCATCGCCACGATGGTCGTGAACGAGCCGAGGAGGCATACGGCGAGGTTCCGCCGCCAGGAACTGTCCTCCTCGTCCATGTCGCGCAAACCTCACGTCGCCAGCCGCGAGCAACCGTGCAGCCGAGCGGCCTGAACGGATGCTACGAGCGCGTGGCAGATTTGGGAAATTGGAGCGGGCGAAGGGATTCGAACCCTCGACCCCAACCTTGGCAAGGTCGCTCTTAGACTTTGCGGCATTTTGCGGCAGGTTGCAAATGTTTGAGAACCTCCTGTTAAATCAATGGCTTCCTATTTGCGGGCGTTTACTTTGTTTTGCGACGACGAGCGCCAAACTGCTAGCTATCTGCTAGCTTTTGCTAGCTAGGCGCTAGCTAGCGGCCGACCGTCTGAAGTCAGCAAAACGAGTTTGGAGATGGCCGAAAAGCGGATCGGGTTGCGCGAGGTGCGCGCTCTAAAACCAGGCCAGGTCGTCTGGGACGGAGCAGTCGCCGGCTTCGGCGCGCGGCGTCAGCAGAGTGCGGTCGCTTCCTACGTTCTGATCTATCGGACTCTCGAAGGCCGACAACGCTGGCACACCATCGGCCGCCACGGTTCGCCTTGGACCCCTCAGACGGCTCGAGCCGAGGCGCAACGCCTGCTCGGTGACGTCAAGAAAGGCTCGGATCCCGCAGCCGTAAAACAGGCGAGGCGGCAGGCCAAAGACGTCGCCGAGCTGTGTGATCTTTATTTCGCTGATGCCAAGGCCGGGCGAGTGCTGACGCGCAGCAAGAAGCCAAAAAAACTGAGCACGCTAGAAATCGATAAGGGCCGTATCGAACGCCACATCAAGCCTCTGCTGGGCCAACTTAAGGTCGGCGCTGTCACGACCGATGACGTTGACACTTTCATGCACGATGTCGCTGCAGGGAAGACGGCCGGCAACGATCCGGGCGTGGGGCTGAGCCACATCACGCAGTATGAGAGCGTGGGCAATTCGAATTACAACGGTCTGTGGCTGACGGCGAAGCGCCGGCTTGCCAAGGGCCTGCAGTTCAATACGTCCTACGCGTTCTCAAAATCGATCGATTACAACTCGCAGTTCCTGCAGGGCGTGGTGGTGCAGGATAGCCGCAACATCCGCAACGATCGCGGGCTGTCGGATTTCGATGCCCGGCATCACTTCGTAATGAGTGGCATCTATGCGCTTCCGTTCCACGGCAACCGCTTGAAGGATGGCTGGCAGATGTCTCTGATCGAAACGGCGCAGACCGGCAATCCGCTGAACTTCCATATCAGCACGACCACGCTGACCAACGGCCTCACCACGGTTCGTCCTAATGTGACAGGCCCGATCATGGCTGGTTTCACGCCGTCCTACACACTGTCGGCGGCAGCAGTCGGCTACATCCAGAATCCGCAAGTGTTCTTCGATCAGGGCGCCACGGGCTTCGGTTCGCTGGGCCGCAACGTGGTCGAAGGTCCTGGATTCCAGGATGTGGATTTCACGCTGGCGAAGAACACGCGCATCAACGAGCGCTTCCGCCTGGAGGTTCGCGTCGATGTGTTCGATCTGTTCAATCACGCGAACTTCACCAACCCGAGCTTGACTGATCCGGTGGCAGGCGCATTCGTGCCGGCGACGAATCAGACGTTCACTGTGATTACGGGCGGAACGCGCGCTCCGGCGGGCGATGCCGGTTCGTCGCGGCAGTTCCAGTTGGCGATGAAGTTGCATTTCTAAAATTACAGCCCGCAAGACGGGAGGGGGCGGCATCGCTTCACGCGAACAGATGCCGCCGCGAACACTTCCAAATCTAGCGACCGCTCCCTGACAGCGTCTTGCGGGCGAGCGATTCGGCGTTTGCCGGCTCGGTTCGCTGGGGGGTGGTTTGATCTGGCGGTAAAATTGGCCATGAGATCGCGCACCTGGGTCGCCGGAGTTGCTGTGGTGGCGTCGGCGTTCGCTTTCCTCTTCGCCCCGCCGGGCTCGCCGCGGGCAAACTTCATCGACCCAAACTTTACGAGACCCCGCTTCACGAAATGCTCCACGGCGAGATTCAAGAGTCTGCGCGAGTTGTCATCCGAGCGTTTGGGAGACGTATCGCCGCACCGGCATGGCGCGGTCGTTTTATCGCCCCGCGCCTGATAATACGGTCGAAGATTACACCCACAAAAACACCTTTTATCACCAGGCCTCGGATACCCATTTTGAAATGATTCATGTGCCGGATCATGGGCCCGGGGGCGGGGCGACCGGTACTTTCAGCGGCAATCGACTATCGACTTCGACGGCAAGCAGACCAACGTCGTCGAGCACGAAATCGACTTCGTGCTGGGCTCGGGCAATCATGCGCGAACGTATTTGCACCGAACGCCGAAGGGTACGCTCGACGGAACTGCCGCTGGGATGGTACGCGGAAAACGGAGGCACCTGGGCGATGAACCCGGGCTACGATCGTCCCGATCATCAGGGGTTCCAACGCAAAATCACCTACGATTGCATGTTTTGTCACAACGGCTATCCCGAAATTCCGCCAGGAGACGCCGGGCCGCGTTCTGCTCCGATTTTTTCATCCGTGCCTGAGGGGATCGATTGCCAGCGATGCCACGGCGATGGCGAAAAACATGTTGGCCTTGCCCGCCGACCAAGGTGCGGGCGTGGATCGAGGATTCGCGGAGCCATCGTCAACCCATCGCGGCTGACGCCGCAACGCCAGATGGAGGTGTGCATGCAATGCCACCTGGAAACCACCAGTTCGCCGCTGCCGGCTTCCATCGTCCGATATGAGCGCGGGCCATTTTCGTATCGCCCCGGAGAACCGCTGGCGGATTTCATATTACATTTCGATCACGCGCCCGGCTACCGGGCATGGACGATAAATTCGAGATCACCGGGTCGGTTTACCGGCTCCGGCAATCGGAATGTTTTCGAAAAAGCAACGGCGCGCTCACGTGCACAACGTGTCATAACCCGCACGATGCTCTTCGGGGCGAAGAAGCCGCGCGGCACTACACCTCCGTCTGCCGCCAATGCCACGGCGCGGCGTTGGATCGTCTGGTAAGCGCCGGGCGCGCATACCGCGTCCACGGACTGTACCGGCTGCCACATGCCCAAACGCCGAACGGACGACGTAGTTCACGCCGTGATGACGGATCACCTGATCCGACGAAGGAAACCGCCGGCGCGATCTGCTTGGCACCGCTTGCGGAGCGCCGCGTCGAAGCGAATCCGTATCGCGGCGAAGTGATTGCATATTATCCGTTGCCTCCGGCGATGCGGCCACAGGACGAGATCTATCTCGCGATCGCGCAGGTCACCCAGCAAAGCAATTTGACCGCGGGCATCGCGCGATTGCAGGCGGCCATCGAAAAATATCAGTCCCCAGCGCGCTGAATATTACCTGCAACTGGGCGACGCGTTGTCGTAACGCGGGCAGGTTCGCCGAGGCGGTTCCTGCGTACGAAGAGGCGTTGCGGCGCGAACCGAAATCCGCCGCGGCGCTGGAGCGGCTCGCGCTCTGCCTCTCGTCTTTGAAACAGTATTCGCGCGCGGAGTCGACGTTGAATCAGGCCCTGGACCTCGCTCCCAACGCGGCGACATGGATCCAACTCGGCGTGGTTCGTCTACAGGAAGGAAAAGCGCCGGACGCGAGTGCGGCATTCGAGAAGGCGATCGAACTGGATCCCGAAATGCCCGACGCCTACAACACAGCCGGTGCAATCTGGTTCGAGATCGGAGATACGGCGCGGGCCGAAACCGCGCTACGGCATGCCATTCGCCTCCAACCGAATAGTGCTCCGGCGCACGACAATCTAGGCAATTTGCTCTCGGCCTCGGACCGCTTTGAAGAGGCGCGCTTTCATTTCGAGGCAGCACTCCGGTTCAAGGAAAACTACAACGGAGCCCGTTACAACTATGCGCTCGCGTTGGCAAAGGTGCATCGTCTGGACGAGGCGCAAACGCAAGTGGAGGCGATTCTTCGCACTGATCCAAACAGCGCTGGTGCGCACGAGTTCCTCGGTAATTTACTGGGCGCCCAAGGACGACGGGATCAGGCGATCGAACAGTTTCGCGAAGCCGTCCGCATCGAGCCCGATTTCGCCCGCGCGAATCTGGACTTGGGCGCGGCGCTGGCCGATTCAGGCGACGTCGCAGCCGCGCTGGAGTTTTTGCGAAAAGCAGCGCGGAGTACGGATGCGTCCGCGCGCGAGGAAGCGCTGAAGCTCCTCGACAGGTTGGGCAAGGTTCCTTAAGAATTTTCGGATCGCCGGTGAGTCGACTGGTAATCGCCTGTGTGTTCGATTCTATTGGTCGGGGGCGGGCACTCTTGCGAAGCGCACTGTCTCGCTTACCTTCGTCAGGTGGATTGGCGTCGGCGAGGGAGTCCCTTTGCCGAGGCCTCGGAGCCAGGGGTTCACGGAACGGTTCCACAGAAATGCGCTCGTAACGCACGTCCAGCACGGTCAGATATTCTGTACCGCGCGGCGCTTGGAGAACTACGCTGTCGCCCGCTGCCGACTTCATCAATGCGCGCCCCAGAGGCGACACCCAACTGATGTGGTTGCGGTTGAGATCGACCTCGTCGGTGCCCACGATGCTCACCACTCGCTCCGCTCCCTCGCCATTGGCATAGCGCACGGTCGCTCCGAAGAACGCCCTCGCCGCCGCTTTCCCCGATCTCGGAGTTTCCGGGTCCACCACTTCCGCCGCTTCGATTCGCTTGGTGAGAAAGCGAATCCGCCCATCGATCTGCCGCAGCCGCCGCTTGCCGTACTGATAGTCGGCGTTTTCACTGCGATCGCCGTTACTGGCAGCCCACGTCACCACCTCCGTCACGGCGCGGCGTTCCCTGGTGAGCAGAAACCGGTGCTCATCTTTGAGGCGTTGTAGCCCGCTCGGCGTTATGTAGTTCTTGAGTGGTGTCGCGGGCTCGTCCGGTCGTGGTTTTCTCGTGAACCCTTTTCGCATTCGCAAGTCGCGCGATTAAGCAGGAACGTACGTCAACCGAATCATGTCATCGGCGATTAGATCGCTGGCCACCAGGTGGAGCGGCGGCCGGGGGCCGGCGAAGAATGGCGTGCCACCACCAAGCACGACGGGGCGGAGGTAGAGTCGATACTCATCGATAAGACCGGCCTCGGTCAGGCTTTGCGCCAGGACTGGTCCGCCAACTTGAATCTCGCCAGCCAGCTCAGCCTTCAGCTTGCGGATCACCGTCTCGAAGTCATCCGCGACAAGCGTGGCGTTGGGGCCAACTGACTTGAGCGAACGCGACACGACCCACTTCGGCTGGCTCCGCCACGCCGCCGCGAAGTCGCGGTCGTCCGCGTCCCAATCAGGAAGGTCTTCGTCCCAATAACGCATGATCTCGTACATGCGGCGACCGTAGATGATGCCCGTCAGGCCACGCACCAGCTCGATGAAGTGACGGAAGGCCGCGGGCACGGGCGGCCCAAGCTTCATGTGGTCGACGTAGCCATCCA